>NZ_JAMQAW010000011.1:94112-147535 GCF_023701525.1 Streptomyces albipurpureus | reverse complement strand
GGCGGACCAGACCGCTTTTCACTCCACTGGCCGAGCCGTCCCGTCGGGCGTTCGGCCGGACGGCGGTGCCGTCCCTACTGGCCGGCGAGGCCTCGGTTACTCCATCCGGGTTTTAGTGCGGAACGACAAGATGACTGCAAGTTCCCTACCCGTATGGTTTGTTGGCCTGAAATGAGGAGTTTGATGAGCCCTATCGAGCGGCGTTTCGCTCATTTGGTTACTCTGATGGGCATGGACGCCACCAGTGGGCTCACAAAAGCCCCTTGACCGTCCTGGGACAGGTCTGCAACCAGGCCGCGGTCCCGCCCAAGTGCCGGCGCCACCGCGACCGAACCGCCCCCGTCCCAGTTACGCGACACAGAGGAGTGCGCGGTGACATCTGATCTGAAGAATTCCGACAAGAGACCGCCGGAACGAACAGGCGAGCGAGCAGTGCGGCCCGGTGAACTCGGCAGCCTGGAAGTCTGGGCCCGATCCGCCCCCATCCGGCTTGCCGGGTACGAAGACGACCTCGCGGAGCCGCATATCCTGCCCAGCATCGACTGAGTGGATCGCCCCGCACTCCTGGTGCCCCCTGCCGCTGGCAGGGGGCACCAGCGGTGTGTCAGGGACCTACCCGACGTGCGGACAGCGTGGGTTTCGCTCTGAGTCACCTCGGGGGCTCACTCCGTGGTCATCCCAGCCGGGTGGGCCGCAGATACTCCCGTACGAAGTCCCGTTGCCACCAGGCACCGGTGGCCCGGCGCTCCTGCCGGGTGGTGAAGCGGTAGCGATAGAGCCGGGCGCGGACGTATGCGGGCGGCTCGTCGGGGAAGGGGTTGTGGCCCAGCAACCGCAGAGTGTCCCGATCGCCCGCGAGCAGCCGCTCCACCAGGGGACCGAACCAGGAGCGGGCGTAGACGGGGGAGAGGGCGGCGAACCACAGCATCCAGTCGAGCCGCAGATGGTAGGGGGCGAACTGGCGCGGTAGCCGCCGAGGGTCAGTGGGCTTGCCCCGGAAGCCGTACTCCCGCCAGAGCGTGCCGTGCGCAAGCTCCGTATCGGCCGTGCCCTCCACCACCAACTCATGGCGCACCCGCCCCACTGTGCCAAAGGCACCATAGGCGTTGACCAGGTGGAAGGGGTCGTACGACCGATTCATCTGCTGCCGTCGGGAGAGTAGATTGCGCGCCGGACGGTAGCTGAGGACCACCAGCAGCGCGGCGACGGCGACCACCGTGATCTCGTACCAGAGCGGGGAGTCAGGCAGCGGGGCGGGCGGGCCGGTGATCAGCGAGCCGTCCACCGCGATCAGCGCGAGTGCGATGGTCAGCCAGTTCAGCCAGGCGAAGTTTCCGGACAGGAGCAGCCATAGCTGGGTGGCCGCCATGGCGAGGGCGGCGATGGTCGCCAGAGGCTGGGGGGTGAAGAGCAGGAAGGGCAGCAGCAACTGGGCCAGGTGGTTCGCCGCCACCTCCACCCGGTGCAGGGGACGCGGTAGCCGATGGAAGTACCAGCTCAGCGGACCGGGCATCGGCTGGGTCTCATGGTGGTAGTAGAGGCAGGTCAGATCCCGCCAACAGCGATCCCCCCGCAGCTTGATGAGCCCCGCGCCGAACTCCACCCGAAACAGCACCCACCGCAGCAGGAAGAGGATGAGCACGGGCGGTCCGGTCTGCTCATTGCCGAGGAAGACCGCGAGGAAGCCGGTCTCCAGCAGGAGGGATTCCCAACCGAAGCCGTACCAGGTCTGACCGACGTTGACGATCGACAGATACAGCGCCCACAGCACCGCCCACCAGGCCATCGCCACCGCGAGCGGAAGGCGGTCCGCCGCGCCCGCGACCAGCGCGGCGGAGAGGGCCACACCGGTCCAGGCGCAGAGCGCGAACAACCGGTCGGAGAAGCGGAGCCGAAAGAGACTCGGAGCGTCACGCCAGGAAGTGTCCCGGATATGGGCCCCCGCCGGGAGCATCCCCCGCTCGCCGATCAGCGCCCGGAACTGGCGGGCCGCGGTGAGGAACGCGACCAGGTACACAGCGGCCAGTACCCGCTGGAAGACCAGTCGGCTCCACCAGTAGTCACCCTCGACGAACCACTCCATCGCCTTCAGTATCGGCCCCGGGCGCCCATGGAGTGGGCCGCCGCTCGGGTCCATCGGCTCAATGAGCGAACCTCCGCGCTGAACGGGCCCGGCCACCTCGGTGTTTCCCCACCTGTGAGCTGCGGCGGTCTTCGCGGTTCATCGGCGAGCGCGAAGGCATCTCCTTGACCGGTCATCAGCTCGGACGGCGGGGCTCGCGCACCCGATGGACGCGCTCCAGTAGCGCGTGGGCCCGGAGTCCGGCAGTACTGGTGAAACAGCTGAGGGCTAAAAGGCGGGAGATGTCTGTGCGTCCCATGCGTCGTCGGTGGTCCGTGGCCGTCGCCCTGTCCGTTTCCTTGTCTTTCGGGCTGCTGGCCGGCTGTGGTGGGGACACGATCGCCGCGGCGGAGCCCGATGAGGAAGTGCTCCTCCAGGGAGCCACCGCCCGCGGCCCCGACCCCTATACGGATTCGACGGCGCGCGCGATCACCTCGCCGGCACCACAGCCCCCCGCGCCCAGGGGCGGCGCCAGCGGAACCCGGCTCAGGGGGCAGACCCTGCGCACTCTCTCGGGCGCCACGCCCGGTCTCTACGGCGGTATCCACACCATCGGCAACTGCGATGCCGCCCGGCAGACCACCCTCCTGCACGGCAACCAGGCGAAGGCTCAGTCCTGGGCCCGAGGCGCCGGGATCTCCCGGACGCGACTGCCGGGCTTTATGAGTGAACTCACCCCCGTGGTACTGCGGGCGGACACCCGGGTCACCAGCCATGGCTACCGGGGCGGCGCTGCGGTCGGCTACCAGGCCGTACTCCAGGCGGGGACCGCCGTACTGGTCGACCGGCACGGCATCCCACGCGTCCGCTGCGCCTGCGGTAATCCCCTGCGCCCCCCGATCGCCGCCAAGGGGGCGGTGGTGCACAAGGGGCGGGCCTGGGCCGGCTATGAGCCCGATCGGGTGGTGGTGGTGAAACCGGCCGCGCAGGCCGCCGCCAGCCTGGTCATCGTCGATGTGGTGACCAGTACCTGGATCGACCGGAAGACGGGGAGCGACGGTGAGTGGGACAAGCCCCCCAAGGTGCTGCCTCCTGTCGCCCCGGACGACATCTACACCTATCCGCCCACGCCCGATCCCTCGGATTCGCAGTCCCCCGAAGAGCCGGGGGACCCCACCCCCTCCGCCGACGACACGCTCCCCGGCGAACCGACGGTCACCGACTGCCCGGTGGTTCCCGACACCCTGGAGCAGGTGGCCCCCGAGACCCCGCTCGACTGCCCGGATCAGCAGCCGTCCGATCCGGGCCAGATTCCCGACGAGGAGCCGAGCGAGGCCGTTCCCCCGCCCGCCGACCCCGGCGTTCCTTCCGGCGAAGGTGTTGATCCCGCCGATCCGGATTCGCTTCTCCCGGTGGAGGAGCCGGTCGCGGCGGACACTTTCGTGGGCTGAGGGGAATCCGCCGGACCAGCCCGTACCCTTCTCCACGGCTCGCCCGGGCAGAACACGTTCAGTTGAGACGAGCGGATGCGTTCCCCGAATAGTTCGATAGGTCGAAAAATCCGATAAATGATGACAGAGTGGCTCCATGGTTGATCGGGCAGCGGGTGCCCTGTCGCTTCCCGACGACTGGCCGGTCGGCCCTGGTCTGAGCCTGTCCATCAACGACATGGGCAGCTTTGACTGGGACCTGGCCAGCGGGCTGATGCACTTGGACGAATCCGCGCTCCAGGTGCTTGAACTGCTGCCCGGTGAGTACGACGGCTACCGAGTGAGCCTCACCGCCCGGATGCCGCCCGGGGACGCCGCCCGGCTGGACTCACTGGTGGCCCAGGCGCTCAAGAACGGAAGCGGGCACTACAGCGCGTACTTCCGTATCCGTCGTCGGGACGGCGGTCTGCGCTGGACCCACAGCAAGGGGTGCGTACGCCGCGACGGGACCGGTCGCCCCCAGCGGATCATCGGAATCGTCCGTGACGCCACGGAAGAACTGGCCGACTCATCGCCCCGGATGGGGATCGACGCCCAGCGCAAACGGCAGACCAGCGTCGTCGAGTCCACCACCGCGGCACTCGCCCACGCCAGAACCGTGCGGGACGTCATCGATGTCCTCACCGATTCCCATGGCCTGGAGCACTTCGACGCGGCCAGCCTGGTGCTGGGGCTGCTGGAATCGGGCGGCAGGATCCATCTGGTCGCCGAGGGACCGACGCACGCGTTCATCCCCGGCACCCGGTGGACCCGGGTGGAGGACGCCTACCCGATGAGTGAGGTGGTGCGGACCCTGACACCGCGCTTCATCGAATCCCAACAGGACTTCGCCGACTCCTATCCGATTCTCTGGCCACACCTCAACGGGCTCGGCATCGAATCCGCCGCGTATCTGCCCCTGATCGCCCAAGGGCGCCCGATCGGCGCCCTCGGCCTGCTCTACAACGACCGCACCGGCTTCAGCTCCGAGGACCGCAATGTACTGGTCGCCCTCGGCAGCAGCATCGCCCAGAGCGTCCAACGCGCGGTCCTCTACGACCAGGAACACGACCTGGCCGAAGGGCTCCAGCAGGCCATGCTGCCGCGCCGGATCCCCGATGTGCCCGGTGCGCAGATCGCGGTGCGCTATCGATCGGCCCGCATCGGCCGGGACATCGGTGGCGACTGGTACGACATCATCGCCCTGCCCGGCGGCAGGGTCGGTGCGGTCATCGGCGACGTCCAGGGCCATGACACCGACGCGGCCGCCGTCATGGGGCAACTGCGGATCGTCCTGCGCGCCTACGCGGCCGAAGGGCACACCCCGGCCACGGTGATGGCCCGCGCCTCGGTCTTCCTCCATGAGCTGGACACGGACCGGTTCGCCACCTGCCTCTACGCGGAAACGGACCTCGCCACGGGGGTGGTGCAGGTGGTGCGCGCCGGTCATATCGATCCGCTGCTGCGTGACACCGACGGCAGTTGCCGCAGACTTCCCGTGGAGGGCGGGCTGCCGCTGGGGCTCTCAGCCGAGTTCGGTCGGCTCGCGTACCCGGTCAGCACCGTCGAGTTGGACCCCGGCCAGACGCTCGTCCTCTACACCGACGGCCTCGTCGAGCAGCCGGGGACCGATCTCGATGACGGGATGCAGATGCTGACCGCCCTGGTGCGCAACGGGCCGCGCGATCTCCATCTGCTGGCCGACCACCTCTGCGAGGTCGTGGACGAGCGCGGCGGTGAGGACGATGTGGCGATCCTGCTCCTGCGCCGCAAGGGACCGGTCGCTCCGCGGTCGGGCGGACGGCTGCACCAGCATGTGGCGCAGAACGACCCCGAGGCACTGCGTTCAGCCCGCCATATGGTCCTGTCCGCGGTACGGGCGTGGGGTGCGCGGGGCCGCGCCGACGAGATCGAACTCGCCGCCGATGAGTTGATCACCAATGCGCTGATGCACACCGATGGGGGAGCGATCGTGACCGTCCGGGTGCTTCTGGGCCCGGAGCGACGGCTGCGGGTGGAGGTTGAGGACCGGTCCAGCGCACTGCCACGGAGGCGGGAAGCCGGGATGTCGGGGGTCTCCGGACGGGGACTGCTCCTGGTGGACCAACTGGCGGATGTCTGGGGCGTGGAAGCGCGCGGGACGGGCAAATGCGTGTGGTGTGAGTTCACCGTGCCGGATCGATCGGACTGAGGTCTCCGCGGCCGGTGCCTTCACCGCCCCCGGTCGCCGAGAGGCCCCACCGGGGGGCGGGCGGACCGGCCCCATCCGTCGATCGGTGGGAGCTGCCGGACCGGCGGGGGCTGGGCCGGAGGGTCTGATAGGCCAGATGGGCCGGGTGGACCAGGTCGGACGGCGAACTCGGAGAATCGGATGTTAACTGTCCGTGAACTGATCGTACTTGACCGTAACCGAGCGAAGGCGATTGACTTTGATTGGCCGGCAATGTCTGCGACTCTCCGTCGCTCCTGGGCTTCGTCGGACTTCCTTCTAGAACATTGAGGACACCGTGAGCAGCGAGCTTCTCGCCCCCCTCGACCTGGCGTTCTGGCACCTTGAGTCCGTAGGTCACCCCATGCACCTCGGCGCGCTCGCCCTCTTCGCCCCCGCCGAGGGCGAGCGGCGCCACGGGGGGCCGCTCGACGAGGCCGTACTGGAACTGCTGGCCACCCGGGCCGCCGCCATCAGACGACTGCGCATGCGGGTCCAGGACGTCCTCGTCCCCGTGGGCGGGGCGGTCTGGGCGGCGGACAAGGACTTCGACGTGCGACGGCATGTCCACCACATCCGTCTGCCCGGGGGCGACTTCGCGGCCGGGGCCACCGCGATCGCCGGTGAGCTCATGGAACGCCCCCTGGAACGAGGACTTCCGCCCTGGGAGATGTACCTCCTCACCCAGCAGCCGGATGGACCGTTCGCGGTGCTGGTGAAACTCCACCACGCGCTCGCGGACGGCATGCGCGCGGTCGCCATCGGCGCCGGAATCTTCGATGAGATCGCCGGCGCCCGCGGAATGCGTGCCCGGCAGGTGGGACCCTCCCCCGTACGGCCGTGGTTCGCCGATCCCGCCAGGCTGGTCGACTTCGCCCGCAACCGCATCGACGATCTGGGGCGTGCGGTGGGCGTCAGCGCCTCCGTCGTACGAGCGAGCCGCTTCGACCCGCGCGGACTGTCCGCGCTCGCGGCAGGCTCCAGCGGCACCCGGCGGCTCGGCACCGTCGTCTTCGACCTGGAAGCGGTCCGCGGCATCCGTCGGGAGACGGGCGGCACGGCGAACGACGTACTGCTGGCGATCGTCGCCGGTGGGCTACGCCGCTGGGCGCACCAGCGCGGCGAACAACTCCCCGCCACCGGCCCGCGGGCCCTGGTCCCGGTCTCCCGCCGCCGCCCGGGCAGTGCACCGGGGTCGGGCAACAAGCTCTCGGCCTACCTTCTGGAACTGCCGGTCGGCGAGCCCGATCCACGGCTGCGGCTGGCCGCGGTCCGCACGGCCATGGACCGCAACAAGGCCGCGGGCCCCTCCAGGGGAGCCGGCGCACTGGCCGTACTCGCCGACCAACTACCCCCGCTGGCACATCGCTTCGGCGCCCCGCTGGCCCAGGGAGCGGCCAGAATGCTCTTTGACGTCCTGGTGACCAGTGTGCCGCTGCCACGGTCAGCCCTCTCGTTGGGCGGCTGCCCGCTCCAGGAGATCTATCCCATGGCCCCGCTGCCCCGCGGCCAATCGTTGGCGATCGCCCTCACCACCTACGGTGGCAAGATCCATGTGGGGCTGGTCGCCGATGGGAAGGCCGTCCCGGACCTCGACCGGCTGGCGGAAGGCTTGCGGGAGGAACTCGCGGAGCTGCTGGAACTGGTCCCCTCGAATGCCGCTTCGCCCGTGTCACCGGCCGGCTGAGCGGGCGGTGGGCGGGGCAGCCGTGTGGATCACCGGCCGGTACTGCCCCGCTCGTCGTTCGCCACCGCGCCCGGCGTCGCGTCAGCCGGTCAGACCCCGGGACCTCGGCGCGTTCGGCTCCCAGAACCCCGCAGGAGGGCCTGGTCCGCCCAGGGGGCTCGCAGGCCCGAGGCGGAAGCCCGCGGTGCTCCATGGTCATCAGCCGTGCACGGTCGCCACAACCCCTGGAACTGCGCTCTTCAGCGCACTGCGGCACCCTGGAGCCATGCCCGAACTTCCCGAAGTGGAATCCCTCAGGGGGTTTCTCGACGACCATCTCACCGGAGAGCGGATCGCCCGGGTCCTACCGCTGGCCATCAATGTCCTCAAAACCTATGACCCGCCCCTGAGCGCGATCGAGGGCGCCGAGGTCACCGCCGTCGGACGGCACGGCAAATGGCTCGACATCAGTGTGGGCCAACTGCATCTGGTCCTCCATCTGGCCCGTGCCGGCTGGCTGCGCTGGCAGGACGAGTTCCCCGCGAGCCCACCGCGCCCCGGTAAGGGGCCGTTGGCCCTGCGCACTGTTGTGGCGGCGGGCGGCGGCTTCGACCTCACTGAGGCGGGCACCACCAAACGCCTTGCCGTCCATCTGGTGCACGACCCCGCGGAGGTGCCCGCCATCGCCCGACTCGGCCCCGACCCGCTCGCCGCCGACTTCGACCGCGCGGCCTTCGCGGCGCTGCTCGCCGGGGAGCGCCGACAGATCAAGGGCGCCCTGCGCGATCAGAACCTGATCGCCGGTATCGGCAACGCCTACAGCGACGAGATTCTGCACGCGGCGAAGATGTCTCCCTTCCAACTGGTGCACCGGCTCGGCGAGGACGGGATCAGCACCCTCTACGAGGCTCTTCGCACCACCCTCGGGGACGCCGTAGAGCGTGCCCGTCCGGTTGCCGCGGGACGGCTCAAGGCGGAGAAGAAGAGCGGGCTCAGAGTCCATGGCCGTACCGGCGAGCCCTGCCCGGTCTGCGGGGACACCATCCGGCAGGTGTCCTTCAGCGATTCCTCGCTCCAGTACTGCCCCACCTGTCAGACGGGCGGCAAGCCACTCGCCGACCGGCGGCTCTCCCGGCTCCTCAAATAGACGACGAACCAGCACGGAACGGCAGGGTCACCGAGGGCGCCCCGATCAGGCGCGGTCTCAGCCCCCGAGCGTGACCAGGGTGACCCCCTCGTGGTCGCGGATCTCCCAACGCCCGATCAGCTCGCCCGGCAGCGCCGTACCACCTTCGATGTCCAGCGGCTCCGCCCGACCGGACGCCAAGGTCGCGTGCCCTGCGGCGGGCACCCGCCAACTCAGCACCGGACGCTCCACCCCGTCGACGCCGATCACCACGAGCCGGCAGTAACCGGGGCCCGCGAGCCCGCTGACCCGCATCGCCACCGCCGTACCCCAGGCTCGATCCTCCACCACCGCCGATGCGGTGACACCCGACCTGGCATCGGTCGACGTCACCTGTAACCCCAGGACGGCCGGCTCCTGACCGCCGCGGACCGACACCACGGCCGCGGGCAGCGCGACGATCAGTGCGACCGCGGCCGCGACCAGTGCCAACCGCCTGCGCCTGCCGCGGCGCAGGATGAGTGCCACATCCCGGGTCAGCCGGTTCAAGAGCCGAGGCGATACCTCGACCATCGGCCCACCCGAACCGTTCATGCTCGCCATCGCGGCGGCGACCGCCGTCAAACCGGACAGCTCCAGGGCGCAGAACAGGCAGTCGGCGAGATGGTCCTCGAACCGGTACGCATCACCGGGTTCCAATACGCCCAGCGCATAGGCCGCCACATCCTGATGGCGTTCCTGGATGCTCATGGGCCCCTCGATTCCTGCCGTACGTGTGGTGCGATCGGACACCGTTCCATACGCATCGGACACCCGCCGTGCTCAACCGCTCGCACGGCAGTGACGATCTCATTGCGCACGGTGAGCCCCGGCGCCGGTGATCCCCAAGGGCCGCGCCGGGACTTCCGGCCCGGTCGTACCACCCCTGCTCCAACCGTCGGGCAAGGCCCTAGACTCCGGACCATGCTGCGTGCACTGGCCGTCGACGACGAGAGACCAGCACTGGAGGAGCTGCTGTACCTGCTCCGCTCGGACCCCAACATCACCAGCGCCGAGGGAGCCACCGACGCCACCGGTGCACTACGCCGCATCAGCCGCGCACTGGATGCCGGCCCCGACGACGGCGAGGGGATCGACGTCGTCTTCCTCGACATCCACATGGCGGGACTGACCGGACTCGATGTCGCGAAACTGCTCGCCAGTTTCGCCCGCCCCCCGCTCATCGTGTTCGTCACCGCGCACGAGGGCTTCGCCGTCCAGGCCTTTGACCTCAAGGCCGTCGACTACGTCCTGAAACCGGTACGCCGGGAACGACTCGCCGAAGCCGTGCGGCGCGTCCGTGAACAGGCCACCCAGGCCACTCCCGCGGCCAACCTCCTCGCTGCGCCCGCCCCCGTACAGAGCAGTTCCGACCAGATCCCGGTGGAGCTGGGCGGTGTCACCCGATTCATCCAGATCAATGACATCGCCTACGCCGAAGCCCAGGGCGACTACGCCCGGCTGCACACCGATGACGGCAGCCATCTGGTGCGCATTCCGCTCTCCACCCTGGAGGAGCGCTGGGCATCCCGGGGCTTTGTCCGCATCCACCGCAGCCATCTCGTCTCCCTCTCCCGCATCGACGAACTGCGCCTGGACGCCGGCGCGACCACCGTACGGGTCGGTACGGCCGAACTCGCCGTGAGCCGCCGACACGCCCGCCAACTCCGGGATCTGCTGATGCAGCCCGCCCGTGACCCCGGCGAACGACCGCGCCCCTGACTGCCGAAGAAGCGGACCCACCGCCTCTGGCCAGCTCGTCTACCGTCCGAAATCGGCTCTGCGTAGACTCCACAACTCCGCAGAGAGTTCACCCACAGACGCTGGAGCGGACGGCCATGTCGGCAGAGCAACGCCCCCGCCGCGAGGTGGTCACCGGGGTCCCCCGCAGCGCCAGAAGAGCACCCAGCCATACCCACGCCCGGTCCGAGATCAGCGAGCACACCACCCTGGGAGCCACCTATGTACGCTCCCTCATGCGCAGCCAACTGCGCGCCGCCTTGATGGCGTTGGGCGCGCTCGCCTTCTTCGTCGGCACCCTTCCCCTCTTCTTCGCGCTGCCCGCCGCCCTTGACCATGACCCGCTCTCGCCCGGCCCCTTCGTCTGGGCGGCCCTGGGCATCGCGGTGCACCCGGTGATGTGGCTCATCGCGCGCTGGTACGTGCGCCGCGCCGAAAGCAATGAGCAGGACTTCCTCAGGCTCGTCGAAGGACGTGAATCGTGACTGTGGGGCAACGCCGGTGAACCAGGCGTACGCGGTGACCGCCGTCACCGTCGTGGTACTCGCAACACTGCTGATCGGCGGCCTCGGACTGCGGATATCCCGCACCACATCCGACTTCTACGTAGCCTCCAGGACGGTCAACCCGGGACTCAACGCGGCAGCCATCAGCGGCGAGTACCTCTCCGCCGCCTCCTTCCTCGGGATCGCCGGCCTGATACTCCTGCAAGGTCCGGAGATGCTCTGGTACCCGGTCGGCTACACGGCCGGATATCTCGTCCTCCTCGTGCTGGTCGCGGCGCCGTTGCGGCGCTCCGGGGCGTACACCCTCTCCGACTTCGCCGAGGCCCGGCTGGAATCAGCGGCCGTACGCAGGCTCGCCAGCCTCTTTGTCGTCGGCATCGGCTGGCTCTATCTCCTGCCCCAACTCCAGGGGGCGGGGCTGACCTTGGAAATACTCACCGGCGCGCCCGGTTGGGCCGGCGGGCTCATTGTCGCCGTCGTCGTCGCCGGCGCGGTCGCGGCCGGCGGAATGCGCAGCATCACCTTCGTCCAGGCCTTTCAGTACTGGCTCAAACTCACCGCGCTCCTGGTCCCGGCGCTCTTCCTGCTCGCGGCCTGGGTCGGCGATGACGCCCCCAGAGCCCGCTTTGACGCCCCGGCCGTGCTGCGCGAACACACCGTGGTGCGCCTCGACGACACCGTACGCATGGAACTGGCCAAACCCCTGACCATCACCGTGACCGGTGAGGTCGACGGCCGATCCCATCGGAACCGGACCCTCACCCTCGACGAAGGGGCCCACCGCATGGAGAAGGGCACCAGACTCAGCCTCGCCAGGGGGACGGAGATACCCGAGCGGGTCTCATCGGGCTCCGATCCCGCCAGTTGGTCCCAGCCGCTCTCCGGTGGGCGGTACGGCTTCCACCTCTACGCCACCTACGGCCTGATCCTCGCCACCTTCCTCGGCACGATGGGCCTGCCCCATGTCGCCGTGCGGTTCTACACCAGCCCCGACGGACGCGCCGCCCGCCGCACCACACTGGTGGTGCTCGGGCTCGTCGGCGCCTTCTACCTACTGCCCCCGGTCTATGGCGCCCTCGGCCGGATCTACGCCCCCGAACTCGCCCTCACCGGTGACGCGGACGCCGCCGTCCTCGTCCTACCGGATCGCATCATCGGCGGGGTGGCCGGTGATCTACTCGGCGCGTTACTGGCCGGTGGAGCCTTCGCCGCCTTCCTGTCCACCGCATCCGGACTGACGATGTCCGTGGCAGGCGTCATCTCACAGGACGTACTTCCGTCCCGAGGCGTACGGCACTTCAGGCTCGCGACCCTGCTCGCCATCGCCGTTCCGGCCGTGGTGAGCATGCTCACCACCCATGTACCCGTCGCCGATGCGGTGGGACTCGCCTTCGCCGTCTCGGCATCGTCCTTCTGCCCCCTGCTCGTCCTCGGCATCTGGTGGCGCGGACTCACCCCACCCGGGGCGGTTGCCGGACTGGTCATCGGAGGCGGCTCCGCGCTCACCGCCGTCATGGCGACCCGGGCGGGCCTCGCCCCCCTGGGCTGGGCCAACACCCTGATGGCCTGGCCCGCGGTGTGGTCGGTGCCGCTGGGCTTCCTCACCATGACGGTCGTCTCCCTGGCCACCCCGCGGCACATACCCGCCGGAGCGACCGCGATGCTCGCCCGGCTCCATCTGCCCGAGGACCTGGCGGCCCGCACTTCGGACGATCTGACCGCCCGACCGCAAGGAGAAGGAACAGAGCGATGACCGGTACGGGAATGGCCGCCCTGGCGGCGGCGGGGGCCGTGCTCCTCCTGGCGGGCATCGTCATCGGACGGCTCACCCCCCGCCGTAGCACCAGACCCGATCTCGACCTCGGCACACCCGTCGAACGGGCCACCTTCCACACCCTGCACACCGCATCGCTCGCCGCGCCCCCGCTGCGGGCGGGGCTGACCGAGGAGACCGCCCGCAAGGCCGTCAAACGGCTGCGTTCCCTGCTGGGGACCGAGGCGCTGTGCCTCACCGACCGCGAGCGGGTGCTGGCCTGGGACGGGCCGGGCGGTGACCACCACGAGCGACGGGTGATGGGGCATGTCACGGCCATGCTCGACTCGGGGCGCAGTCGCTGTGTCCACACCGAGTGCGTCGAGCTGCACTGCCCCCTGCGTTGGGCCGTCATCGCCCCCCTGACGGATGAGGAAGGGGTGCTCGGCGCGCTGGTCGCCTATGGATCGCGCGAGTCGGCCGTCCTGGTACGGGCGGCCACCGAGGTCGCCCGCTGGGTCTCCGTACAGCTGGAGCTCGCGGAACTCGACCGCTCACGGACCCGGCTGATCGAGGCAGAGATCCGTGCCCTACGCGCCCAGATATCCCCGCACTTCATCTTCAACTCGCTCGCCGCGATCGCTTCGTTCGTCCGTACTGACCCGGCGCGGGCGCGCGAACTGCTGCTGGAGTTCGCCGACTTCACCCGGTACTCCTTCCGGCGGCACGGTGAGTTCACCACGCTCGCCGACGAACTGCGCTCGATCGAGCAGTATCTGGCTCTCGCCGGCGCCCGCTTCGGCGACCGGCTGAAGGTGACCCTCCAAGTGGCGCCGGAGGTGCTGCCGGTGGCGCTGCCCTTCCTCTGTCTCCAACCGCTCGTGGAGAACGCGGTGAAGCACGGGGTCGAGGACTCGACCCAGGAATGCCGGGTGACCATCGCGGCTCAGGACGCCGGGGCCGAGGCCATGGTGACGATCGAGGACGACGGGGTCGGAATGGACCCGGCCGAGCTGCGCCGCATTCTGGCGGGGGAGCGGACCGGATCAGCGGGCATCGGGCTGTGCAATGTGGACGAGCGGCTGCGCCAGGTCTACGGGGACGAGTACGGGCTTGTCATCGAGACGGCGGTGGGCGCGGGAATGAAGATCACCGTCCGGATTCCCAAGTACCGGGCGGGAGTTCATTCGTCCCCCGGCCATCGCATCACCGGTTGAACCCGCCCGGCGACGCGTCCGGCCGCGGCCCGTCGCGCGCCGAGGGTCGCGGGCCCTGGATCGGGGCCGCCGGGGACAGCCGCGGGCAGCTGCTTCCTCTCCGGTCCGCAGGTGCCGATCGCGGCGCCCGCCGCGATGGGAAGCAGGGCGCCAGGCCCGCACGGGGTGATGCGGCCCACCCGCTGTCAGTAGAGATGGATCGCCAGATGGCTCAGCGGTAGACCCAACTGCCAAGCCGGTGTCCATATTTGCGAGCATTCGTCCACGATGGCATCCATGGAGTTCGAGGGATGCCAGGGTTCGCTGTCGCCGAGATCGGCGGCGAGTAGTTCGGTTCTGCGCAGCCATCTCCAGGACGTTTCGGCGAGTGCCAGATCCGGGTCCGGTCTACCCCCGATGCCCCGCTCGCGCTCCGCACGGCCGGCCAGCCGCTCCGTCACCCAGTCGGACCAGGGGTGCCCATAAGCCGTGAGGTTCAGCCACTCCTCGATCCGGGAGAGCGAGCGCAGCCCCGCCGCCTCGTCGGAGCCATCGCAGAGGCAGATGGTCAGAGCAAGGGTTTCACGGCCCGCGCGGTACTCCAGCGAACCGACCTCCACCAGGGAACTGGTACGGAGCATCTCGTCGGCGATGTACTCGGCGCAGAGCCACGCCATCGGAATCGCCAGCGCACCTCCGCTGGTCCCACTCGTACTCTCTGGCTGCACCCTTCCCACCTTCTTCCGGACGACTGCGTGTGCCGACTCGGAAACGAGCCTCTACCGAGTGACACGGTTACGGACGGCTCTTTACTCAACTTCACCGAGACGTTTGGCATATCCGTGGCGCGTCGTCGTGACCCCAGGGGGAGGGGGACACCGGTGAGGTTCCCGGGACGGACGCGACCAACTGCTGGAAGTCGTGCCGGGCGGTCCCGACACTGCGTTCATCCGGGAGAGGCGGAGCGAGATCCGACTGCGTGCGGTCATCGCAGAGGCGTGCGGTGGGGGTGGTGGCGATGGGGCAGGGAATCGCTGGCGGTCAACTGCCCTGATTCCGCTGCCCTTTATCCGGGCTTCTGTCCGGAGCGGGCGGCTGCTACGCGCTCTGGTGTGCGAGGGCGGCGCGTGGACGGGAGTAGCCGGGCAGACAGCGGGCGAGGGCCCGTAGCGCGTAGTACGAGCGGGACTTCACGGTGCCCGCGGGTATGCCCAGGGACTGTGCCGTCTCGTTGACGTTCAGTCCCTGGAAGTAGAGCCGTATCAGCACGGCCCGGTGTTCGGGGCTCAGTGACCCGACGGCCGCGCGGACATCGAGGACGGCGACCGTCGTCTCGGTGAGGTCGGCGGGGTCGGGGGTGGTGGCGAGGACTCCGTCGCCGATTTCGGTGGGGCGCGCGAGCCGGGAGCGGCGAGCGTCGATCGCCAGTCGCCGCCCCACCGTGAACAGCCAGGGCCGCATGGATTCGTAGGGCCCGTCGAAGGCCTCCGGGTGCTGCCACGCGCGGACGAGCGTCTCCTGGAGCAGGTCCTCGGCGCGCTGCTGGTCCCCGTAGGTCAGCCCCTGGAGAAAGGTGAGCAGCGCGGGGCCGTGTTGACGTTGCAGTTCCACGAGGGCCCGCTCGTCTGTGGTCGCGGAAGCGATCGCGGTCGCCATGGCCAACACCCTTCTCTGCGGGAATCACCGTCGCCTGAGTCACACTGCTGTGTGGCGTATCCGAACCCATCTCAGAACGGAGAGACAGACGATGGGCGGCGGGCGTCGACGAGCGGTCGCCTGGGTCGGCGAGTGGTGCGGTGAACGGGCGGCCGGGGCCCGCCGGCCGGGGAAACGGACGCACCGGACGCGCTGCGGTATCCATGGCCGCTCTCCCGCCCGCGGATGGTGTCCACAGGTGTGGGGCGCGGCTGCCGCGGGGCGCCGGTATGCGGGTGCTCGCCCCCGGACGGGCGTGGCCGTGCTGGTCGAACCAGCCTGGGGCGGCGGGCGGTGCGGCAGGGACTCGGCACCCACCGAGCGGCCGTCGGTGGCTCCCTCTCCTGATGGGCGCTACCGGGACGGGTGCTCTTCGAGGGCCGATTCAGCGATGGGGCGGCCGTGTCACTTGACGTATCCCGCGCTGGGGCTGTGCATTCGGATTGTCATATTAATTCCGCGATGGATTGCCTGGGAGCCGCCCCATGCCACAGCGCACACGACGAGGAACGGCAGCCCTCGCGGCCGTACTCCTGGGAACCACGGCTGCCTGCGCGGGCCCCGACGAGCAGCCGTCCTCCCCGGCTCGGACCGTCGAGGAGCCCTCGGCCGCGGCCAAGGCCCCCGGAGCCGAACGGCAGCGGGCCTTCACCTTGGTCGCGAGCGGAGATGTGCTTCCCCATGACTCCATCATCCGCCAGGCCGGCGCGGACGCCGGACCGGCCGTTGACGGCTATGACTTCCGTCCGATGCTCGCGGGTGTCAAACCAGTCGTCTCCACCGCCGACCTGGCGATCTGCCATATGGAAACGGTGTACGGCGAGGACGGCGACTACTCCGGCTACCCGGCGTTCACCTCACCCCCGCAGATCGCCAAGGGCCTGGCCGCCACCGGCTACGACGCCTGCTCCACCGCCTCCAACCATTCGCTCGACGATGGCTCGGGAGGCATTCGGCGCACCCTGGACGCCCTGGACATGGCCGGAGTACGACACACCGGATCAGCTCGCACCGCGACCGAAGCCGCCACCCCCGCCTGGTTGAAGTCCGGCGGCGCCAAGGTCGCCCAACTGGCCTACACCTACGACACCAACGGCTACGAACTGCCGCAGGGACAGCCCTGGGCGGTCAGTCTGATGGACGAGGAGAAGATCGTCGCCGATGCGCGCGCGGCCCGGAAGGCGGGCGCCGATGTGGTGGTCATCAGCCTGCACTGGGGCACGGAGTGGCAGACCGAGCCCGATGAGACACAACTGGCCCTGGCGAAGTCCCTGACCGCATCCCAGACCGCGGGACGCCCCGATATCGATCTGATCATCGGCACCCACGCCCATGTTCCCCAGGCGTACGAGAAGGTCAACGGCACCTGGGTGATCTACGGCATGGGCGACCAGATCGCCGGGCCGATGACCAACTACGCGGGTCAGTTGGACCCCCGCGGCAACCAGGGCTCCCTCGGACGCTTCACCTTCACCCCGCCCGCGAAGCCGGGTGGACGATGGACGGTGACCAAGGCGGAGTTCATCCCCCAGATGATGGACACCGCTGCCGGGCGGGTCATCAACCTGCCGCAAGCGCTGGCCGACGGCGCTGACCGGGATGACTACCGCGAGGCCCGGGAATCGATCCGGGAGGCGGTACTGAGCCGCGGCGCCGCGGCCGACGGGCTCACCATGAGCCACTGAACGCCGAGCGCCCAACGCGGCTGGGACACGCGGAGGCCCCAGCCCCGCGCGCCGTGCCCGACCGCTCCACGCGCCACGGTCATGGCACCACCGTCACCGGCCAGCGGCCCACCTTCACCAGGCGTACCGCCACCGAGCCCACGATCCGGTGCCCCGCCGACTGGGAGGCTCCCACCACCACCGCGTCCGCCTTCAAGTCGTCCGCGGCGGCGACCAGACCGCCGAAGGGGTCACCCGGAAAGGTGTGGAACTCCCAGCGCACCTCCCAGATCCCCTGCACCTGCTCGGTCGCCGCGCGGATCTCCGCGACCAACCCCTCAGCGATCTCCTCCGTGGTGTCGAGGATCGGCACCCCCAGCGCTGCTCCCACCGGCATCATCGGCTGGATGTAGACGATGGCAAGGAGTGCGTTCTGCCGACGGGCCAGGCCGCTCGCATAGGCCGCCGCGCGCAGCGATGAGGCCGAACCGTCCACTCCGGCGACAATGACCTTGGGGCCGTCCGTGCCCCGTTCGAACCGCTGAGAGCGCTGCTCCGTCACACCCCCGAGGTTAGGGCCTGTCCCGCGGAGAGCGCCGACCCCATGCCCCGGGGGCGTCCGCGTCGAGCCTCGGGGGAGGTGAACCGGCCCTGATCGGCCGCGCGACTCGGGCAGCCGGGTACGGCAGACCTGCCTACTTCCCTGGTCGGCGCTGATCGCCAACGCACCCCGGGCCCCACCTCCGGACGCCCTGGGCCTTCACTCCACCCACGGCGTCCACCACCCGTGCCCAGGGCCCCGTGCCCAGGGCCCCGCGGCTCGCTTCCAACAGGCGGGTATCCGCCCGCCTCCTTACAGTGCTGATCATGAGCAGCACCGCGGAAGAGCCCCCAGGGACCCGCCGCTTGGCCCGCGGCCTCTCCTGGAGCGGGGTGCCCGCCGCCTTCGCGGCGTTCTTCGCGGCCCTCGGCGTCTACTGCGCCCTCATCGCGGTCATCCCACCCCTGCGCACCCTGCTGCGGCCCCTCACCCGCTTCCTCGACCTGCTCACCGTCCCCGTCAGCGCCAACCTCGCCTACGCCGCCTTCCTGCTGCTCCTCGCCACCGCCGTCGGCGCCCGGAAGCGGACCGCGTGGTGGCTGGTCACCGGGTATCTGGCGCTGCTGCTCCTGGCCGATCTCCTGGACCTGGTCGTCAACCCGTCCTGGACCTGGGTGCCCAGCTTCCTGGTGTGTCTGGCCGCCGTCGCGGTCCTGGTACTGGCCCGAGGGGAGTTCTACGCCCGGACCCGCCCCGGCTCGGTGCGCCGGGCACTGCTGGTCCTCCTGGCCGGGCTGGTCATCGGCGTGCTCATCGGCTGGGGGCTCACCGCCCTGTTCCCCGGCTCGCTGGTGTCCTCCCAACGGCTGTGGTGGGCCGCCAACCGGGTCTTCGGCGGATTGGTCCCGGCCGGGCAGTTCGATGGCCGACCGCCCAGAATCCTCGACTTCCTCCTCGGCGCCTTCGGGGCATTCGCCCTGCTCGCCGCAGCGGCCACCCTCTTTCGCTCGCAGCGACTGCATGCCGCGCTCCACGACGACGAGGAAGCCCGCATCCGGGCGCTGCTGGCCGCCTACGGCTCCCAGGACTCCCTCGGCTACTTCGCCACCCGCCGGGACAAGGCCGTCGTCTTCTCGCCCAGCGGCAAGGCCGCCATCACCTACCGGGTCGAGGCCGGCGTCGTCATCGCCAGCGGCGATCCGATCGGTGACCCCGGGGATTGGCCCCAGGCCGTCGCCGCCTGGCTGCTGATCGCCCGTCGACACGCCTGGGCACCCCGCGGTCATGGGCGCGTCCGAAGAGGGCGCGCGGGCCTATGCCCGTGCCGGACTCGGCGCGATCCAACTCGGAGACGAGGCGATCGTCGACGTTGCCCGCTTCGACCTCAACGGTCGGGACATGCGGCTGATCCGCCAGGCCGTGAACCGTGTCCAGCGCACCGGGGCCACCGTCCGCATCCGCCGTCACTCCACCCTGACCGGACCGGAGATGGAACGGGTCATCGGCCGCGCCGACGCCTGGCGGGACACCGAGACCGAGCGCGGCTTCTCCATGGCACTGGACCGTCTCGGGGACGCCGCCGACGGCGATTGCCTCCTGGTGGAGGCCCTCGACACGGACGGCCAACTGATGGCCCTGCTGTCCTTTGTGCCCTGGGGCCCGGATGGGATCTCGCTCGATCTGATGCGCCGCGACCGCACCGCACCCAACGGTGTCACCGAGTTCATGGTCGCGGGGCTCTGCGCCCAGGCCGCCCGGCTCGGCATTCGCCGGATCTCCCTCAACTTCGCCGTCTTTCGCTCGGCCTTCGAGGAGGGCGCACGGATCGGCGCGGGTCCGGTACTGCGGGTGTGGCGCGGGCTGCTGCTCTTCTTCTCCCGCTGGTGGCAACTGGAAGCGCTCTACCGGTCGAATGTGAAGTACCGCCCCGAGTGGTATCCGCGATTCCTCTGCTTCGGTGACGCCGGCTCCCTCGCCCGGATCGGTCTCGCGTCAGCGATCGTGGAGGGCTTCGTCTCCGTACCGAGCCTGCGCGAACTCTGGGGCAGGGGACACTCGGGCGCGCCGCGGCCGGCCACCACCGAGGGGTTGCCGGCCATGGCGTCGCTCGGCCTCGACGGGCCCCATGAGACAGCCGCCGATCAGCGGCGACTCCCCGACCAGGTGCGTATCCGACGACAGAAGGTGGAGCGGCTGCGCGCCAGTGGGGTCGATCCCTACCCCGTCGCCATCGTCCATCGCACCGGCACCGTCGCGCAGATCCGAGCCGCCCACCAACCCCCACCCGCGCGCGGAACGCGCACCGACCACACGGAGACCATCGCCGGTCGGGTGATGGCCGTGCGCGATCTCGGCGGTGTGGTCTTCGCCGTGCTGCGTGACTGGTCGGGCGATCTCCAGATCGCCCTCACCCGCGACGGCAGCGGCCCCCAGACGCTGGCCGGTTTCACCGCCACCGTCGACCTGGGCGACCACATCAACGCCACCGGAGAGATGGGCACCAGCGACCGTGGCGAGCTGACGGTGTTCGTCCGCCAGTGGCAGCTCACCGGGAAGTGCCTGCGCCCGCTCCCCGACAAGAGACAGGGGCTCGCCGATCCCGAGGCCCGGGTCCGTCGACGCTATCTCGACCTGGTGTCGAGCCCCGCCGCCCGTGATGTCGTACGCCACCGGTCAGCGGCCGTTCAGGCCCTGCGGCAGGGGCTGCTGGAGCGCGGCTACCTCGAAGTCGAGACGCCGATGCTGCAACAGATCCACGGCGGAGCCAACGCCCGTCCCTTCACCACCCACATCAACGCCTACGACCTCGATCTCCATCTGCGGATCGCGCCCGAGCTCTATCTCAAACGGCTCTGCGTCGGAGGACTGGAGAAGGTCTTCGAACTGGGCCGGACCTTCCGCAACGAAGGCGTCTCCTACAAGCACAACCCCGAGTTCACCATGTTGGAGGCCTATCAGGCCTTCGCCGACTACGACACCATGCTCGACCTCACCCGCGAGCTGATCCAGGGCGCGGCCATCGCCGCTTTCGGCTCGCCCATCGCCCACCGTGAAGACGCCGACGGCACCCTGGTCGCCCACGACATCTCCGGACCCTGGCCGGTGCGAACGGTGTACGGGGCGATCTCCGAAGCACTCGGTGAACAGATCGACGCCGATACGGAAGAGGAAGCGCTGCGCCGGCTCTGCGACCGGGCGGGCGTACCGCACACCGCCGATGACACCCGGGGCGATGTGGTGCTGGAAATGTATGAACGTCTGGTCGAGGAACGCACCGAGCTGCCCACCTTCTACAAGGACTTCCCCACCGAGGTCTCCCCCCTCACCCGTCAACACCGTCGCGACCCACGGCTCGCCGAACGCTGGGACCTGGTCGCCTTCGGTACGGAACTGGGCACCGCCTACTCGGAGCTCACCGACCCGTTGGAACAGCGGCGCAGGCTCACCGCCCAGTCGCTGCTCGCGGCGGGCGGCGATCCGGAGGCCATGGAGCTGGACGAGGACTTCCTCGATGCCCTGGAGTACGCCATGCCACCGACCGGGGGACTGGGCATCGGAGTGGACCGGCTGGTGATGTTCCTCACCGGCCTCACCATTCGGGAGACCCTGCCGTTCCCACTGGTGCGTCGCGGCTGAAGCGATGGGACCCGCGACAGGACTGCTCCCATCGGGTGTTTTCCCCCGAATGGGCGTGTTGGAGTGGGGCTTTGCCCGGTGACCGTGCGAGCTGTTTGGTCATGAAGAAGGATCAGACGCCACTGGATCGCCGGTCGGTGCTCCGCATCGGCGCTTGCCTGGGTGCGGCTGCCACCGCAGGGCTGCTCATGACCGAGGGGGCAAGGTCTCCCGGCGGGAGTGTGACCTCCCGTCCTGGCAGCGGGGCCAGCACATCGACCGGCGCCGGGGCGAGGCCTGCGGGAGGACCCCAGATCGCCCAGGGGCCACCCGTCAAGGCCTCGTCCTACCGGTTGCAGCCCATGACGGAGTACAGCCCGCCGCGGCTGCGTCGAGCCTTGCCACCGGTACGGACACAGCCCTTTCTCAAGCTCCCGGAGACGGGCCGCACCATGGTGCTGACCTTCGACGACGGGCCCGACCCCCGCTACACCCCCGGCATTCTGCGGACCCTGCGGGACTACGACGTACAGGCCATGTTCTTCGTCTGCGGCGAGATGGCCGAGGCAAACCGCGATCTGCTACGGGAGATGGCTGACGACGGGCATGTCATCGGCAACCACTCCTGGTCGCACCCGCTGATTCCCCGGCTGCCCCCTTCCCGTATCCGTAGCGAACTGGGGAGTACCAGCGAGGTGGTGGAGGAAGTGCTGGGGTCGGCGCCGTTGTGGTACCGCGCCCCGTTTGGCGCATGGAACAGACACTCCTTCGAGATCGGCGCCGAGTTGGGCATGGAGCCCCTGGCCTGGACGGTCGACACACTCGACTGGACCGAACCCGGCACCGGAACGATCGTCCGCCGGGTGCTGGACGGAGCCGGGCCCGGTGTGGTGGTTCTCTCGCATGACGCGGGCGGTGACCGTTCCCAGAGCGTCAAGGCGCTGCGACGGTATCTGCCCGGACTGTTGGAGGACGGGTACCAGATCACCGTCCCGCGACGCTGAGCCGTCGGTGGGCTCCTCCCCAGGGAGCCCACCGAGTGGGGAGCGCCCAGGAGGGACCAGGGCTGGGTGGTGTCAGTGACGCAACGGGATGTGTCTCAACGGGATGAGACCATCCGGGCGAAGACCACCACATTGCCGTCGTAGCCGTCAGCCCTGGAGTAGCCGCCGCCGCAGGTGATCACTCGCAGCTCGGCGTATCCGGTGTCCCCGTACACCTGGGCGGCCGGGAAGTCGTTCTTGTCGAAGACCTCCACGCCGTACACCTCGAAGACCGCGGTCTTCCCATCGAACCGGGGAACCTCGATCCGCTCGCCCTTGGTGATCGAGCCGAGACCGTAGAAGACGGCAGGCCCCCCGAGGTTGTCGACATGGCCCACGATGACCGCGGTACCGCGCTGACCAGGAGCGATACCGTTCTGGTACCACCCGGCGATATTGCGGTCCTGCGGTGGCGGCGCCTCGATCCACCCGTCGGGGTCCAGCCCCACATTCATGACCGGGGCATCCACCTTGATGGAGGCGATACGCACCCGCTCGGCGGGCGCGAAAACCAGTGACCTGGGGGGTACGAGGGGGGCGAACGTCTCGCCGTTGGTTCTGGTGAGGGAGGCGGCCGCCGCGGGTTGGGGAGGACCCAGCGCGACATCGACACCGTTCTTCATCAGCGCGATCCCGGTGAGCATCACCAGGGCGAGCACACCCCAGGGCGAGCGTTTGCGCGACTCCGAGCCGTTGTGCCTCTCGCCCATGATTCTCCTCTGTCATATTTCCCCGGCGCGTGTACGCACGCTAAGTGAGCGCGAACGGAGCGGCGAGGAGGGGATGGCGAACGGGTGGCGACGGCCGTTTGGGGTGGCCCATCCGTGTCAACCAGCCAGATAGGAGTTCTGACGGTCTGTGACCTGCGACTCCGTCAGATCTCCTCGGCGTGTCGTTGGGGTGTGGGCTCACCGGGGTGGACCAGTGCCGAAATGCGGGGAATGGCGGACCCAGTGAGTGTTCGTCATGGAAGGCGTACTCGTCGAAATTCCCGGAGCGCCGCTTCGGTGCGTCTTCTCTGGAGGTTCACGATGCGTGCTTCACGCGCTCTCGCACTGGCGGCGGTCACCTGCGCGGCGGTCGGACTCTCGGCCCCGCTGGCCGCCGCGGGCGGCGATAGCCAGGACAACAGCCAGGTCCATGTCTCCGTCAACCCGCACGCCGTTCACCAGGGCGGCATCCTGACGATCACTGTCCATGGCTGCAACCGGGGTGGCACGGTCGCATCCAACGCCTTCTCCCAGGTCAACCTCTCCGCCCAACGGGGTGACAACAGGGGCGACAACCGAGGTGACAACAGAGGCGACAACCGAGGTGACAACCGGGGCGACAACCGGGGCGACAATCGCGAGAACAACCGGGAGAACACCTCGACCGCCACTGCTCGGATCCATGACCACGCCTCACCGGGTCACTACAACCTCGCGGTCAGATGCAACAACAACCGGAACGTGGCGACCGCACAGTTCACCGTGCTCTCCGGGCGAGGGGCCCAGGGCGGCCTCGGTGGCTCAATGAGCCCCAGCTCGACCGAGATGGCGATCGGCGCCGGTCTGGTGTCCACCGCGGCCATCGGCGGCACACTGTTCATCGCGCGTCGCCGCCGTACGGTCGGCGCCAAAGTCTGACCCGTACCTCCGCCTCTGCGACCGCTTCGCAGGCCCCATGCCCGTTGCCCTGATCCCGGGTGAGGATCAGGGCAACGGGCGTCGGCGCTCGGATGGGCACAGGTGATGGCCTCGGTGGTCGGGCTGCGGACACCGGACGGTCAGTGCCGGTGGCCGTACACGCGCCTTCGGACGACGAAGACCGTGGTGGTCGCCGCGGCCAGCACCAGAGCGGCGCCCATGGCGATCGCTTTGGCATCCATCTCCTCGACACTGCCGCCGAGGCCACCCTGGACACCCGAAGGGGTCGTGGTGGGGGCGGCGGATGTGGTGGCGGTGGAACTCGTGGTCGGTGTTGAGCGCCCGCCCGCGATCGTCACATTGAAGCTGCCCCGCTGACTTCCGCAAGTGAACTGCACCGAGTACTGGGCGCCCGCCCGGGCAGTGGGGTCGACCGTGGCCACCGCGGAGGTGCCGGGCCGAATGGTCACTGCGTCGAAGAGGCCGGACGACGCCGTGGCCGTGGTGTTGCAACCGCTGGCGGAGAGCGCCACCCGTCCGCCCGGCGCGACCGTCGAGGGGCTGACCGTGAAGTAGGGCGACGTCTGGTTGTCGACGGCAGCCGCGAGGGGGGCTGCGACCAGGCCGAGTGCGGTGGCGCCCAGCAGTGCGGCGGACGCAGCACGTATCGCGCGCATGGTGATTCCTCCGGGTCCCCGAGGAGCAGACGCGGAACCGATTTCCACAGAAGGCAGGGAATTGCCCCTCGATGACCGAAACGCTAAGAGCGCTGCTGGATGTCCGCTATCGCTGTCGTGCGAATGGGGCATTCCACTAGCCCGCGAGGGGGACTCGGGGGTGTGTCCTCCCTTCCGGGGACGGCTTTCTGACGTAGGTCGGCCTCTTGGCCGGATCGGGTAGGGCGGCCGGAGGGTCCTCCGGTACCGCCGTCCGGCGGTCACGGACCTCGAAGGTGGCGGCGAGCCGTGGTGGGCCTGGGCCTGAGGTCCTCGTACCCGAGGTGGCCTTCGGGGCGGGGTCGCCCCACCGGACCGGCTGCGGGTTCGGATCGGCTGCGGGTTCGGATCGGCTGACGGAATCGGGGCGGTGCGCGGGTCCGGCGTATCGGTCGGGATCGGTGGGGCAGTCGGGATCGGCATGGCAGTCGGGGTCGGTGGGGCAGTCGAGAACGCGGCAGAGGGCATTCGGCAGAGCCCGGCCGTAACGGAGGTGGAGCCTCCGTCATGGTTGTCGGATGCCCGGGCGGGAGTCGCGGCGGTGCGCTGTCGTCCGAGCGAGCGCACCGCGGATTTTGCTGAACCGCTGTTCAGCACCGTTGCCCCGGGAAGCCGGGCCCGTAGGGCCGGTCCGCGTCGGGGAAGCAGGAGAAAACCTTCTCGAAGAATTTTTCGCCGGCATTGAACACATCCCTGTCTCCAGCCCGTACCTAGGGCCATGAACGACGCGGACGGGCGTCGCATCAGGCTCACAGGAATTTGGGGAGTGGACATGAACACCTGGCGTAACGCCTCGCTCGCGGTGACTGCAGCGGCCGTACTCGTGCTGACGACGGCGTGCGGTCAGGACAAGGGCAACGACCAGAACGGCAGCCAGTCCGTGGGGGCGGCGAGTCCCGCGCAGCCCGCCGCCAACGGTGGTGCCTACGGAAACGACTACGGCTCCGGTGCCAGCCCCCAGGGGGTGGCGGCCAAGCCGGCCGGGCAACTCGCCGTCCGTCAGAGCCCGGAGCTGGGCAAGATAGTCACCGACAGCGCGGGCTTCACGCTCTACCGCTTCGACAACGACACCGCGTCGCCGCCGAAGTCGAATTGCGATGGCGACTGCGCGAAGGCCTGGCCCGTGGTCGCCGCGGCCGGCACCTCATCGGCGCCCGGCATCGACGCCTCAGCACTGGGTGAGGTGACCCGCACCGACGGCTCCAAGCAGCTGACCATCGGCGGTTGGCCGATGTACCGCTTCGCCAAGGACACCAAGGCCGGGGATATCAAGGGACAGGGCGTCGGCGGTATCTGGTTCGCCTCCGCCCCTGATGGCAAGAAGGCTCAGGCCGGAGCGGGTGACGGCGGCGCCGCCAATCCGAGTCAGCCCGTTGACCCGGCCGGACTCTCCACTCGTCAGGATCCCAAGCTGGGCGAGATCGTCATTGATAAGAACGGTATGACCGTCTATCGGTTCAAGAAGGACTCGGCCTGGCCCATGAAGACGGCGTGCACGGGCGATTGCCTCCAGAAATGGCCGGTTGTTGCCCCCGTCGACAAGAACAGCACCAAGGGAATCTTGAAGAAGGGCTTCGTTACCTTCAATCGTCCCGATGGGATCAAACAGCAGACCATCGACTGCTGGCCGCTCTACACCTTCTCGGGTGACACCAAGCCCGGTGACATCAACGGGCAGGGCGTGGGCGGTACCTGGTTCGCCGTGACCTCGCAGGGCAAGCTGGTGGGAGCTCCCAAGTAGTCACCACGCGGTGGCATCCGGCTTCAGCCGGCCCGTCTCACGCCTGGGCGTGACGGCGGGCCGGTTGCCGTGCACCCACCATGTGACCAAGAACGGACCGCGAATTTCCGTTTGGACTCGCCCAATTGGCGAGCGATCAGTAGCCTCGGCTCGAACACTGGCCGTGCACATGGCCGGTTCCCCGTGGCGACTTGGTTGGAGACATCGATGGAGCGTCCCGCCTGGGCCCCGCCGGGCATCGACATATCGGTGCCGAGCGTGTCCCGAATGTACGACTATTACCTGGGCGGTTCGCATAATTTCGAGGTCGATCGTGAGGCGGCTCGCAAGGTCCTGGAGTTCATGCCAGGACTCCCCAAGGCGATGCAGGCCAACCGTGCTTTCATGCGGCGGGTGGTGAATTTCGCCGTCGGCAGGGGCGTTACCCAGTTCCTCGACATAGGGTCCGGAATTCCCACCTTCGGGAATGTGCACGAGGTGGCACGGAACGCCGACCCCGACGCATGCGTCGTGTACGTCGATCACGATCCGGTTGCCGTTGCACATGGCCAAGCCGTTCTCGGGGATGACCCCAAAGCCACCGTCCTCGCCGCTGACCTGCGCAGACCCCAACAGATCCTGGAAAGCCCCGAAGTTGCCGAAGTGCTGGATCTGAACCAGCCGGTGGCGCTGCTCCTCCTTGCCGTGCTCCACTTCGTCGATGACGAGGAAGACCCGTACAAGGCGGTACGGCAACTGCGGGACGCCCTACCGTCTGGCAGTCTGATCGCTGTCACGCATATGTCGTATGACACCGTCCCGGTACCGAGGGAACAGGCCGAGGGCGTGGTCGGTGTCTACCG
Organism: Streptomyces albipurpureus; assembly: GCF_023701525.1. Classification (GTDB taxonomy): domain Bacteria; phylum Actinomycetota; class Actinomycetes; order Streptomycetales; family Streptomycetaceae; genus Streptomyces; species Streptomyces albipurpureus. The sequence goes on along the minus strand of NZ_JAMQAW010000011.1, from coordinate 120,284 downwards.
GGGGACCCGCAGTCCACTGATATCACGTTCGCGTGAGCAAATTGCAAATTTCTTCGAGGGGTACGAGATGGTCGAGCCCGGTCTGGTGTCCATGCCACAGTGGCGGCCGGACAGCCCCACCGAGCAGGAAGACCCGTATGCCTTCGCAGGCTTCGCCGGGGTGGGGCGCAAGGCGTGATGGCTCCGTCGGAGGTGTCGGGTTCCGCGGCAGACCCGGACGGCCTTGAGGATAGACTCCGCCGATTCGCGACCATCTGGAGCCGGGCCGTCTTCCCCGTGACGGCGACCTCACTCACCCGCGTGGAGATCGAGCAGCATCTCCTCCCGCTGGCCCGCCAGTTGAGCGAATCACTGCACGCACACACCTTTGACGCCCGCGCGGTGCAGAAGATCGGGGGCGCGCTCATCGACGCCCACTGCACCGACCCCGAGGCGCTCAGCCGCACACTCGGTGTGATCGACGCCTATCTCGTGCTCTACTGCGGTGACCCCGGCGTCGAGGGCCGCGGCGCGGACCAGGCCGCCGAGGACAGCCGCGCCCGCTGCGCCCGACTGCAACACGCACTCGCCGCGGGGTACGCCTACGGGTTGCGCGAGCGCACCCGTGCCGAGCAGGAAGCCATCGCACACTCCTCCCTCGCGGCCCGCAACGCGGCGGTGAGTGCGCTGCACGCCACCGAGACCCGGCTGCGCGCGGTCTTCGAGGGCGCTGCCATAGGCATCGCCATCGCCGATCTCGAAGGCAACATCCTGGAGGTCAACGAGACCCTCACCCGGATGTTCGGCGGTCTGGAGCAGCATGTCCGCGGGAAGAAGGTCACCGAGTGGTCGCACCCCGAGGACCGACCGCATGTCTGGCAGCTCTACCGGGAGCTGGTCCGGGGCGAGCGTGAGCACTTCCGGGTCGAGAAGCCCTTCTTCCGCAACGACGGCACGGTGCTGTGGACCAATCTCACGGTCTCCCTGCTTCGGGACGCCGACGGCCGCCCCCAGTACCAACTCGCGCTGCTGGAGGACACCACCGAACGTCGGCTCCTCCACCTGCGGCTTCGCTATGAGGCCACCCACGACGCGCTGACCGGACTGCCCAACAGGACGCTGTTTTTCGAGCGGCTTGAGAAAGCGCTCTCCGGCGGTGAGGGTTCCCGGTTCGGCCTGTGCTATCTGGACCTCGACGGGTTCAAGGCCGTCAACGACAGCCTGGGCCATGCGACGGGCGACCGTCTGCTCGTCGAGGTCGCTGACCGGCTGCAGAGCTGTGCCACGGCACCCGGCGAGATGGTGGCGCGACTCGGCGGCGACGAGTTCGTGGCCCTGACCACCGGGCCCGACACCGAGCACGAGGTCGATGAGCTGGCCGCCCGCATCCTCTCCGCCCTGGCCTCACCCATCAGGGTGGACGGCCGGGAGTTCACCGTCCGCGGCTCCATAGGCATCGTGGAGGGACCCGCGGGCGAACGCACCACCGCGGAGGTCCTGCGCAGTGCCGACATCACGATGTACCGGGCGAAGTCCGCGGGCGGCAACCGCTATGAGACCGCGGACCCCGAGGCGGACGCCCGTGCCATCACACGGCACGGACTGACGACCGCACTGCCCGCGGCGCTGGAGCGCGGTGAGTTCTTCATCGAGTACCAGCCCCTGGTGGACATGTGCGACGGCAAGGTGCACGGAGCTGAAGCACTGGTCCGCTGGTGCCATCCCCAGCATGGTGTGCTCGGGCCGGACCAGTTCATTCCGCTCGCCGAGCACACCGGGCTGATCATTCCGCTCGGGCGCTGGGTGCTCCAGGAAGCGGTACGACAGGCGCGGTACTGGCAGGAGCACCACGCCGACCTCGGGCCGGTACGGATCAATGTGAACCTCTCACCGACCCAGCTCCAGCACCCCGGCCTGGTCAAGGAGACGGTGGCGGTCCTCGAAGGGTCAGGGCTCGCGCCCGGCTCGCTCTGCCTGGAAGTCACCGAGTCGGCGTTGATCGGCGCGGACGAGGGCCTGCTCAGGCCGCTGCGTCAGCTCGCCGAACTGGGCGTCGACATCGCCCTGGACGACTTCGGCACCGGCTACTCCAACCTGGCGAACCTTCGCAGACTCCCCGTGAGCATCCTCAAGCTGGACCGATCCTTCACCAAGGGAATGCAGCACCTCCCGGTGGACCCCGTCGATCTGAAGATCGTCGAGGGGATCGTCTCGCTCGCGCACAGTCTGGAGCTGGCGGTCACGGTGGAGGGGGTGGAGACGGGGGCGCAGGCGGACCAGCTGCGGGAGCTGGGCTGTGACACCGCCCAGGGCTGGTACTACGCGAGGCCAGGGCCGCCCGAGAAGCTGCACGCGCTCTCCCTCGCCGACGCCGTCTGACTTCTCCGTCTCCTGAGGTCCGGAGCCATCTCCACGGTGGCTCCGGACCCGTCCTTCCCGCGAGGAGGTACCTGGCCGAGCTGCCGGACGCCATGGGGCCGGTGCGCTCTGAGTGCCCGCGATGCCGCCGCAACGGCTGAGCTCTGCCCCCACCGGGCTGCCCACCACCGGTTCGGCGCTCACGCCCGGCGCCCGGTGGAAGACCCGCGCGGCACCCACCGCCGGCGCGCGGGGGAGACCGCCCAGTCCGGCGGGCTCACCCAGCCGCTGGGGACGCCAGCAACACCCGCTGGAGCTCGCGCGCCGCCCGCGGTGGAGCAACATCGCTGCGATGCGCCAGCGCGATCGTCCGCCGCAGCCCCGGGCGCGCCAACGGGGTGACCCGTAGCCCCGGACCGGCACGCCCCGCCACCATGCTCGGCACCACCGCCATGCCGAGGCCGGCCCGGACGAACCCGAGCACGGCGTCCATCTCCCCGCCCTCCACCGTGAAACCCGGTTCGAACCCCGCAGCCCGGCAGGCCGCCACGGTCAGCTCCCGCAGGTCGTACCCGTGTCGGAACATCACCAGGGGCTGATCCCGTAGATCCCCGATCCGCACCGGTCGGCGCGGAGCCTTCACCGAGGCCGCTGACACCACCACCAGATCCTCCCGGAGCAGTTCCACCGTGGTCAGGGCCGGGGACCCGGGTGGCAACGGAAGCACGACCAGCGCCAGGTCGAGCGCGCCGCGTGCCAGCTCGCGTACGAGGTCGTGCGAGCCGCCCTCCTCGATCAGGAGCCGAATGCCGGGATGCCGATCGTGGAAGACCCGCAGCACATCGGGGAGCAGCCCCGTGCACAGGCTCGGGGTCGCCCCCAGCCGCACCCGGCCACGGCGCAGCTGGACCAGCTCCTGCACCTCATGCCGGGCGGTGTCGGCGTCCGCCAGGATGCGCCGAGCGAGCGGTAGCAGGGTCTCGCCCGCTTCCGTGAGCGAGATATTGCCACGGGCCCGACTGAACAGTTCGGCGCCCAGCTCCGTCTCCAATGCCCGAATCTGCTGGGAGAGCGAGGGCTGGGCGACATGCACGCTTTCGGCGGCATGGGTGAAGTGACGAGTCTCGGCCACGGCCACAAAGTAGAGGAGCTGTTGTAGCTGCATGCTTGTACGATAGGACATGACTATGGAGATGAGCCGGATCATGTCTTGGACCTCTTGACTCTGGTAGCCCTACCTTTCCCCCATGGCTCTGGCAACACGGACGGACAACGGGAGCGCGGTGCGCAAACCGCCCCCCAAGCGCTCCTTCTGGGGATCGACGGTCGGCAAGAAAGTGGTCATGGCCGTCAGCGGCCTGCTCATGCTGGGCTATCTCGTCGCCCATGTGATGGGCAACCTCAAGGTGTTCTTCGGCCCCGCGGAGTTCAACGAGTACGGCCACTGGCTGCGCACGATGGGCGCCCCGGTCCTGCACCAGGAGTGGGCCCTGTGGATCGTCCGGGTGGTGCTGCTCGCCGCGGTGGTGGCCCACGCGGTCTCCGCGTACCAGCTCAGCAAGCGGGACATCAAGGCACGGCCCAAGAAGTACGTGCACCAGCGCAAGCGCGCCAGCTACGCCACCCGCACCATGCGCTGGGGCGGGATCATCGTCGCCCTCTTCATCGTCTGGCACATCCTTGACCTCACGACCCTCACGGTGAATGAGAACGCACAGCCAGGACGTCCGTACGAGAACGTGGTCGCCACCTTCTCCACCTGGTACGGCAACGTCATCTACATCACGGCGATGCTCGCCATCGGTCTGCACATCCGCCATGGCTTCTGGAGCGCCGCCCAGACCCTCGGCGTCGGCAGCGCATCGCGCGATCGCGCCCTCAAGGCCATCGCCAACGGGCTCGCGCTGGTGCTGACCGCGGGCTTCATAGCCGTACCCGTAGCCGTTATGACCGGAGTGGTGAGCTGAGATGAGCAGCACGGACTACACCCAGTACACGATCGGCGATCCGCTCTTCGACAGCAAGGCTCCCGACGGGCCGATCGCCGAGCGGTGGGATCGCCGCCGCTTCGAGGCGAAGCTGGTCAACCCCGCCAATCGCCGCAAGCACACCGTGATCGTCGTCGGTACGGGACTGGCCGGCGGAGCGGCGGGCGCGACCCTCGGCGAGCAGGGTTACCACGTAGAGCAGTTCTGCTACCAGGACTCCCCGCGCCGTGCCCACTCCATCGCCGCCCAGGGCGGTATCAACGCCGCCAAGAACTACCGCAACGACGGCGACTCGGTACACCGGCTCTTCTACGACACCGTCAAGGGCGGTGACTTCCGGGCGCGTGAATCCAATGTGCACCGGCTCGCCCAGATCTCGGTGGAGATCATCGACCAGTGTGTGGCCCAAGGAGTTCCTTTCGCCCGGGAGTACGGCGGACTCCTCGACACCCGTTCCTTCGGCGGTGTCCAGGTCTCCCGCACCTTCTACGCCCGCGGTCAAACGGGTCAGCAACTCCTCCTCGGCGCCTACCAGGCGCTGTCCCGGCAGATCGCCGCCGGCAGTGTCAACATCCACCCGCGGACCGAGATGCTCGACCTCATCGTCATCGACGGACGGGCGCGCGGCATCGTCGCCAGGGATCTGGTCACGGGCGAGGTCTCCAGCCACTTCGCCGACGCGGTCGTCCTAGCGAGCGGTGGCTACGGCAATGTGTTCTATCTGTCGACGAACGCCATGAACTCCAACGCCACCGCCATCTGGCGGGCCCATCGCCGCGGTGCGTACTTCGCCAACCCCTGCTTCACCCAGATCCACCCCACCTGCATTCCGCGCACCGGCGAGCACCAGTCCAAGCTGACGCTGATGAGCGAGTCGCTCCGCAACGACGGCCGCATCTGGGTGCCCAAGGCGCAGGGCGACCAGCGGCCCGCCCATGAGATTCCCGAGGACGAGCGCGACTACTACCTGGAGCGCATCTACCCCTCCTTCGGCAACCTCGTACCCCGGGACATCGCCTCCCGCGCGGCGAAGAACGTCTGCGACGAAGGCCGCGGCGTAGGCCCCGGCGGACAGGGCGTCTATCTCGACTTCGCCGACGCGGTCGCCCGGATGGGCAGGGCCAAGGTCGAGGAGAAGTACGGCAACCTCTTCGACATGTACGCGCAGATCACCGCGGAGAACCCCTACGAGGTGCCGATGCGGATCTACCCGGCCGTGCACTACACGATGGGCGGACTGTGGGTCGACTACGACCTCCAGACCACCGTGCCGGGCCTCTTCGCCATCGGCGAAGCCAACTTCTCCGACCACGGCGCCAACCGGCTGGGCGCTTCCGCGTTGATGCAGGGCCTCGGCGACGGCTACTTCGTCCTGCCGTCCACGATCAACGACTATCTCGCCCGTGCCCCGTTGGGCGACAAGCCGGACGCCTCCCATCCGGAGGCCGCCGAGGTCATCGCCGCCACGGAGGACCGACTCAACCTGCTGCTCTCCGTCGATGGCGACCGCACGCCGGACTCCTTCCACCGGGAGTTGGGCGAGTTGATGTGGGAGTTCTGCGGAATGGCCCGCACCGAACAGGGGCTGCGCAAGGCCCTCGATCGCATCCCCCAGATCCGCGAGGAGTTCTGGCGCCGGATCAAGGTCCCCGGTGTGGGGGAGGAGTTCAACCAGTCGCTGGAGAAGGCCAACCGCATCGTCGACTATCTGGAGCTCGCCGAACTGATGTGCGTCGACGCCCTGCACCGCAGTGAGTCCTGCGGCGGCCACTTCCGTGAGGAGTCGCAGACCCCCGACGGCGAGGCGGCCCGTCGGGACGACGAGTTCGGCTACGCCGCGGCCTGGGAGTTCGGCGGCAGCGGAGAGCCCCCGGTCCTGCACAAGGAAGACCTCGTCTTCGAGTACGTCCACCCCACTCAGCGGAGCTACGCATGAAGCTCAATCTGCGCGTCTGGCGCCAGCGCGGCGCCGACGCCCCCGGCGCCATGGCGACCTACGAGGTCGACAACATCTCCGCGGACATGTCCTTCCTGGAGATGCTCGACACCCTCAACGAGGAACTCATCCTGCGCGGTGAGGACCCCGTCGCCTTTGACCACGACTGCCGCGAAGGCATCTGCGGTGCCTGCAGCCTGGTCATCAACGGCGATGCGCACGGCCCGGAACGCACCACCACCTGCCAGCTCCATATGCGTTCCTTCGCCGATGGCGACACCATCGACATCGAGCCCTGGCGGGCGTCCGCCTTCCCGGTGATCAAGGACCTGGTGGTGGACCGGTCGGCCTTCGACCGAATCATCCAGGCCGGCGGGTACATCAGTGCTCCCACCGGCGCCGCCCCGGAAGCCCATGCCGCGCCGGTGCCCAAACCGGACGCCGACTTCGCCTTCGAGCACGCCGAGTGCATTGGCTGCGGGGCATGTGTCGCGGCCTGCCCCAATGGTTCGGCGATGTTGTTCACCTCAGCGAAGGTGAACCACCTCAATGTGCTCCCGCAGGGCGCCCCCGAACGCGAGACCCGGGTGCTCGACATGGTCGCCACCATGGACGCGGAGGGCTTCGGCGGCTGCACCTTGACCGGTGAGTGCGCCACCGCCTGCCCCAAGGGCATCCCACTGCCTTCGATCGCCGCCATGAACAGGCAATGGCTGCGGGCGAACCGGAAAGTCAGGCGATAACCACCGCTCACCTTGGTCGCGCGGCCGATGGGTCCGCTTTCCGACGCCGCCGCGGATGGTTGGTGCTGACCCTCGCGCTCAAGAGGTGTCTGCGCCTGCCACGGCCAGGGCCGGTTACGGTGCGATGGGATTCCCTCGTCGCCCGGCTGCCAGATAGGGGGCAGTGCGGCTGCCCGCCGTTGCTGCCACCCTCTCCGGCGTCCCCGCGGCAACGATCCGCCCACCCGCGTCACCGCCACCCGGTCCCAGATCGATGACCCAGTCCGCACCCGCGACCACATCCATGTCGTGTTCCACGATGACCACCGAGTGTCCGGCGTCCACCAGCCCGTTCAACTGACGCATCAGCACCTCCACATCGGCGGGATGCAGCCCGGTCGTCGGCTCGTCCAGGACATACAGGGTGTGGTCCCGGCGTAGCCGCTGCAGCTCGGACGCCAGTTTGATCCGCTGTGCCTCGCCTCCCGACAGTTCGGTCGCGGGCTGTCCCAGCCGCAGATGACCGAGCCCCACTTCCAGGAGGGTGTTCAGGGCGCGGGCGGCCGGGGGGACATCCGCGAAGAAACCCGCCGCCGACTCCACCGAGAGGTCCAACACCTCGGAGATGGTCAACCCCCGGTAGCGCACCTCCAGTGTCTGCGGGTTGTAGCGGGCACCCCGGCAGTGGGGGCACGGGGCGTAGGTGCTGGGCAGAAAGAGCAGTTCGACCGAGATGAAACCCTCGCCCTGGCAGGCCTCACACCGTCCACCTGCCACATTGAAGGAGAACCGTCCCGCCCGATAGCCGCGCGCCACCGCCTCCTCCGTGGCCGCGAACAGTCTTCTCACCGCGTCGAACAGTCCGGTGTACGTGGCCAGATTGGAGCGGGGAGTACGGCCGATGGGTTTCTGGTCCACCGTGACAAGACGGTCGGCGCCGGGGAGATCGGCGGTGATCGCCGCGACCAGTGTGGACTTCCCCGACCCGGACACACCGGTGATCGCCGTCAGAACGCCCAGGGGGACCCGGGCCCTGACCGATCGTAGATTGTGCCGTGTCACCGGACCGATGTGCAGCCATCCGGAGGGCTTGCGCACCGGATGGCCGGGAACGGGGCCCAGCGCGGGAGCGGGGGCGAAGAGGAAGCGGCGGGTCACCGATTCCTCCACCTGGGCGAGCTGCCGGGGCGGCCCGCTGTGCAGTACCCGCCCACCGTGTTCGCCCGCCCCCGGCCCCACATCGACGATCCAGTCCGCACCCCGCATCACCTCACGGTGGTGTTCCACCACGAACACCGAGTTGCCCGCTGCCCTGAGCCGGGTCAGAACCTTCAGCAGCGCCTGGGTGTCCGCCGGATGGAGCCCGGCCGACGGCTCGTCCAGGACGTAGACCACTCCGAAGAGCCCCGAGCGCAGTTGGGTCGCCAGCCGTAGCCGCTGGAGCTCTCCACTGGAGAGGGTGGGCGCAGCCCGGTCCAGGCTGAGATACCCCAGACCCAACTCCAGTACCGGATCGATCCGTGCAAGGAGGTCGTTGGTGAGCACCCGGGTGGTCTCATCCCCGTGGGCCGCGCCGAGTACCCCCACCAGCTCGGTGAGCGGTAGACCCGCCAGACCCGCGATGGTCCGCCCCGAGAAGGTGACGGCCAGCGACTCGGGGCGCAGCCGACCGCCGTGGCACACCGGGCAGGGAGAACTGCTCAGAAAGCGTTCAGCGCGGGCGCGCAGGGTCGTGCTCTTGGAATCCGCGAAGGTGTGCAGCACATAGCGTCGCGCACTCGTATACGTACCCTGGTAAGGGCGTTGGATCCGACCGGCCTCCCGTACCGGATGCACGGTGACCACCGGTTGCTCCTCGGTGAAGAGAATCCAGTCGCGGTCCTTTCGGTCCAGTGTGTGCCAGGGTCGGTCCACGGCGTATCCGAGCGCGTCCAGGACATCGCGCAGGTTCTTGCCCTGCCACGCCCCCGGCCACGCCGCGATCGCACCCTCGCGGATGGACAGCGAGGGATCGGGGACCAGCAGTTCCTCCCGGGTGTCATGGACCAGTCCCATGCCCTGGCACTCGGGACATGCCCCCGCGACGGTGTTCGGGGAGAAGGCGTCGGAGTCGAGGCGTTCGGCGCCCACCGGATAGTCGCCCGCCCGGGAGAACAGCATCCGCAGGGAGTTGGAGAGCGTGGTCACCGTACCGACCGACGATCGGGAGGTGGGCGATGAGCGGCGCTGTTCCAGCGAGACCGCCGGCGGAAGTCCGGAGATCTCTCCCACCGCCGGCGCGCCCACCTGGTGGATCAGCCGACGGGCGTAGGGCGCGACGGACTCGAAGTAGCGCCGTTGGGCCTCGGCGTAGACCGTGCCGAAGGCGAGCGAGGACTTGCCCGAACCGGAGACGCCGGTGAAGACGACGAGGGCATCGCGGGGGATGTCCACATCGACATTGCGCAGATTGTGCTCGCTGGCCCCGCGTACCCGGACATACGGGTCGGTGGGCCCGGGCGCGCCCGAAGAGCTGTGCATAACGCTTCATTCTAGTTGTTGCCGCTGGTCAGGCCCTACCAGAGTCTGACCAGCAGCCATCCGCCCGCCCCGTCCTCAGCGGATCTGTGCGGCGCGTATCCAGGGGGAGCGCGATAGCCTGGCACCGTGCGATGGGCTCGGCGTGCTCAAGCGCTGCTGTGGGCCACCCGGAGCCCCTGGTGGCGGCAGTACGCATTCCGTATCCAGGCCCAGGACCGTTCCGCGGTGCCGCCGGGCGGGCGGCAGTGCCCCCCGGGGGCCTCTCCATCACCCACCCGTCAGGGATTACCCGGCAGCCCTAGGCTGATGGTGTGACACACGACGCCAAGCCACTGGCCATCTTCGACCTCGACGGCACGCTCGCGGACTCCGCGCATCGCCAGCACTTCCTGGAGCGCAGCCCCCGTGACTGGGACGGCTTCTTCGCGGCGGCTCCCCAGGACCCGCCGCTCGCCGAAGGCGTTCAGCTCTGCCGTAGCGCCGCGCAAGAGTGCGAGGTCATCTATCTGACCGGTCGGCCCGAGCGATGCCGCAGGGACACGGCGGCATGGCTGGCGGCGCAGGGACTCCCCAGCGGGGACATTCATATGCGCCGCAACAACGACCGCAGGCCCGCCCGCACCACCAAGTTGGAGACCCTGAAGCGGCTGGGGCAGCGGCGGGAGGTCCGGATGCTGGTGGACGACGACGAGTTGGTGTGTATCGACGCCAAGCGGGCCGGTTTCTCCGTCGTACCCGTCACCTGGGCCGCCGACGCCACGGGCGCAGCCATGCGGGACGCGCAGGAGCGCCAGGGACGTACCTGACCGCGAGGCAGGCCGGCGAACAGCCGCGCACAGGCGAAGGCCGGTGCCTCGCGTCGCGCGAGCGCGCCTGCCGGCTCCCGGCCGGCCGGGGCCCTGAGCCCGACCGGGTGAGGCCCCTTGGCCCCGCCCGCTGGATCCAGTCCCCCAGCATCTGTCTTTCGGCCGTTGTCAAGGCCCCTGCGGAAGTCCGTATTCGCGCGCGGTCGCTAGCCGGGCTGAAGCCGCGTGCACCGTCTCGGCCGTACCACCGGCGCGCGGCCTATGTCACGACTGTCTTACGGAATGGACGCACTTGAGCACCGAATCAATGGCGCTCATGGGTCGGTGGTAGAGGTTCAGTCGCCGTCTTCGAGGCGGAATCCGACCTTCAGTCCCACCTGGTAGTGCTCGATCTCGCCTTCGACGATATGGCCTCTGACCTGCGTGACTTCAAACCAATCGAGCCCGCGAACTGTCTGGTTCGCCCGACTGATCCCGTTGCGGATGGCCTGATCGACGCCCTCATGCGAGGTTCCGACAATCTCGGTGACCCGATAGATGTGATCCGACATGGACGCCACACTCCTCTCGCTACACTCTCGCTACACGCTCTCCACCGTGCCCCACCTGCGGGGTGCGCGCGAGACGTCAGAGATCGCTCGGGGCTTGACCGGCTCTTTGGTGGAATACCAAAATCCAGCCACACCCGTGCGAGCCTGGAGCACGCTTCCCCCCATCGGGTTCACGATTCCATGTCCTCCGTTAGGTGAACGCTGTGAAAATCCGCCCACTCCAACCGTCCGTCGCACTTGTGTGCGCCGCCGCGCTCACTGGCTGCGGGCTCATACCGGGCACCGGGTCCGACACACGCACCGTCCAGGTCTGGCTGATGAAGGACAGCGTTACGGAGGAGTTCCTGGACCGCTTCACCAAGGAGTACAAGAAGGACCATCCCTCGGTGAAGTTGAAGTTCACTTTCCAGGGCTGGAACGGCATCGGGGAGAAGGTCAACGCCGCGCTCAAGGGCAAGGACACCCCCGATGTCATCGAGGTCGGCAACACCCAGGTCCCCCAGTACGCGGAGAGCAACGCGCTGACGGACCTCACCTTGGAGTCGGTGCGCGACCTCGGTAGCGAAGACTGGCTGGAGGGCCTGGCCCAGCCGGGGAACATCAACGGCTCGCAGTACGGCATCCCGTGGTACGCCGCCAACCGTGTGGTCATCTACAACAAGAACATCTTCGCGGACGCCGGGATCAAGGACGTCCCCAAGACCCGTACCGCCTGGCTGAAGCTGTCGGAGAAGCTCAACAGCAACGGCAACCAGGGCATCTACCTCTCCGGGCAGGATTGGTACACCCTGGCCGGGTTCATCTGGGAGGACGGCGGCAACCTCGCCATGGAGAAGGGCGGCTCCTGGGAAGGCACGCTCGACACCGCTGAGGCCAAGCGGGGCATGAACTTCTACAAGAAGCTCCAGTCACACGGCAAGGGCCCCATGAACGCCGATGAGCGCACCCCACCGCAGGAAGGCGTCTTCGCCAGCGGCAAGGTCGCCCAGATCATCTCCACGCCCAGTGCGGCGGCCGTCATCGAGAAGGCCAACCCCCAGCTGAAGGGCAAGCTCGGCTACTTCTCCATACCGGGCATCACCGCCAAGAAGCCGGGCGCCGTCTTCACCGGCGGGTCCGATCTGATCATTCCGGAGCGGTCGAAGCAGCGTAGCGCCGCTATCGACGTGGTGTCGGCACTGGCCAGCGAGCGGTGGCAGAAGGACCTCGCCCGCACGATGAACTACGTGCCCAACAAGAAGTCCCTCGCCACGGTGGACGCGAACGGCCACGAGAGCGCCGCGGCCATGGCGGCCGGAGCGCGAGCCGAGGGCAGCAAGGCCACTCCCAACTCTGCGCAGTGGGCCGATGTCGAGGCCAAAAACCCCATCAAGGCCTATATGACGGCTGTGCTCCAGGGCGAGGATCACCAGAAGGCCGCGAAGGATGCCTCGGACAAGATCACCGCGCTGCTCACGCCGCGCTGATCGAGTCCGCCCGTCCCGACTCGGGCGCGCTCAAGGAGACGTCCCCAGCAGCGGTGGGGCGGAACCGCCTCACGGGTGGTCCCGCCCCATGAGTGGTGCTCAGTGGGCCACTGCCGCCAGTGAGAGGGCGAACCTGCCCGCCGAGTCCGTCCACCACTCGGTCAGTTCCATTCCCGCGGTCGCCAGCTCGGACCGCACGCCCTCCTGCCGGAACTTCGCCGATACCTCGGTCCGCAGCTCCTCGCCCCCTTCGAACGGCACCGCGAGGTTGAGCTCCGGGATCTTCACGGTCAGCGTGGACCGAGCCCGTAGCCGCATCTCAATCCATTCCTCCTCCCGATCCCACAGCGCCACATGGTCGAAGTCGTCGGGATCGACATCCGCCCCCAGCTCCCGGGCCAGCACATGGAGGACGTTCTTGTTGAAGGCGGCCGTCACCCCCGCCGCATCGTCGTAGGCCCGTACCAGAACGTCTTCGTCCTTCACCAGATCGGTGCCCAGAAGCAGGGTGTCACCGGGGTCGAGTAGGCCCCGCACCGATCGCAGGAACAGCGCCCGCTCGGCGGGCAGCAGATTGCCGATGGTGCCCCCGAGGAAGGCCACCAGCCGGGGTCCCGGCGTATCAGGCAGTGCGAGACCCCGGGTGAAGTCCGCGATCAGGGCATGGACCTGGAGAGAGGGATGCTCGGCGAGCAGTGCCCCGGCGGCGCCGGTCAGCGCGCTCTCACTCACATCGACCGGGACGTAACTCTGCAACTCGGGCATGGCCTTCATGAGGTGGCGCGTCTTCTCGGAAGAGCCCGAACCCAGCTCCACCAGGGTCTTCGCGCCGGTGGCCGCGGCGATCGCCGGAGCACGGGCGATCAGGATCTCCCGTTCGGCCCGGGTGGGGTAGTACTCGGGCAGTCGGGTGATCTCCTCGAACAGCTCACTGCCTCGGGCATCGTAGAACCACTTGGGTGGCAGCTCCTTGGGGGTACGGGTCAGACCGTGGAGCACATCGGCGCGCAGCGCGGCGCCGGTGGCGTCCTCGGGCAGGGTGCGGGTCAGCTGGAACCGACTCACGAAGGGCGCTCCTTGAGGGGGGAGAGAAGTACATCGGCACGGGTGGCGACCAGCAGGGTGCGATCGGGCACCTCGAACCAGTGGGGATCATCGTCGTAAGGTTCCGAGGCCACCGCGATGCTCTGCCGCGGCCCGGTGCGGTACCACAGTGAATCGCCCCAGGAGGTCGCCGCGATCACCGCGCCGTCGGTGAGGAGGAAGTTCAGCCGGGACCCGGGTGCCGCTTCGGCCACCTCGGTGACGGTGTCACCGAGCGCCTGACCCGGTTCATCGCCGTTCCGCAGCCGACGCGACACCAGCGCCCAGAGCAGGGCCGCGTCACAGCGCGCCTCCAGACTGAGCAGCTCCACCGCGGGGAGCGATGCCGTGAGCGGTGCCAGCGAGCCGGGCCAGCCCTTGGCCGCGCCGTTGTGGCTGAACAGCCAGGGGCCGAAGGCGAAGGGGGCCGCCGCCGCCTCGCCGTCCGCGCTGGCCTGCGTGGCGTCGCGCACCGCGGCGAGGAACGCGCCGGTGCGAACCACCCGGGCCAGGTCAGGGAATGAGGGGTCGGCCCAGATGGGGACGGAGCGCCGGTACCGGGCGGGCACCGGATCGCCGTCGGCGTACCAGCCCACGCCGAAGCCGTCCGCGTTCACGGTCCCATGGCGCTGCCGACGTGGTGCCCAGGATTGCCGCACCAGTCCATGGGCCGGCCGCACAAGCAGCTCTCCCAGCGCCAGTCGCGGTCCGAGATAGGCGATGTGTCGGCACATCAGCCGCCGCCTCCATCGAGGTCAGCGTCTCGTGCGGTACGGAACCCGGCGAATATCTGACGCCGTACCGGGAGATCCCAGTTGCGGAAGGTCCCACGGCAGGCGACCGTGCCCACCGCGAAGGAGCCGCCGCGTAGCACCTTGTGGTCGCTGCCGAAGAAGACCTCCGAGTACTCGCGGTAGGGGAAGGCGGCGAAGCCGGGGTAGGGCAGGAAATCACTCGCCGTCCACTCCCACACATCGCCGATCAACTGCCTCACCCCGAGGGGGGACGCGCCATCGGGGTAGCTGCCGGCGGCCGCCGGACGGAGGTGCCGCTGCCCCAGATTGGCGTGTACGGGGGTGGGGTCCGCATCGCCCCAGGGGAACCGTCGGGAACGATCGGCCGTCGGGTCATGGCGGGCGGCCTTCTCCCACTCCGCTTCGGTGGGCAGCCGGCGCCCTGCCCAGCGGGCGTAGGCATCGGCCTCGTACCAGCTCACATGGAGCACCGGCTCATCGCCCGGGACCGGCTCCAGCACACCGAAGCGGCGGCGCAGCCACCGGCCGCCGTCCCGCTGCCAGAACAGCGGCGCGGTGATGGCGTGTCGCCGTACCTGGTCGAACCCCTCCGCCGCCCACCAGCGTGGGTCCCCGTATCCGCCGTCCGTCATGAAGTCGAGATAGGCGCCGCAGGTCACCGGGGTGGTGTCAAGCCAGTAGGCGGCCAGGTCACGGCGGTGTGCGGGCCGTTCGTTGTCCAGCGCCCAGGGCTCGGTGGAGGTACCCATGGTGAAGGGGCCCGCCGGAACCAGGACTTCGTCGGGCAGCCCGGGAGTGTGGGTTCGCGGCGGGGCGGGTGCGGTCAGCGCGGCGGGCCCTCGGCGCAGTTGGTGGGTGATCAGCATGGTTTCGTCATGCTGCTGCTCGTGTTGGGCGATCATTCCAAAGGCGAACGCCGCGTCGGTCAGTGGCCCGCCCGCCAGCGGGCTGCGCTCCAGCAGGTCAAGGACCCGGCCCCGCACATCGGCCGCGTACACCCGGGCCTCGGCGGGCGGCAGCAGGGGCAACGAGGGACGGGCGGCACGGGGATGCTCGAAGGCGTCATAGACGGAGTCGATCTCGGGCCGTAGGGCCTCACCTCCGCCGACCCTGCGCAGCAGCCACTGCTCTTCCTGGTTTCCGATGTGGGCGAGATCCCAGACCAGGGGAGACATCAAGGGGGAGTGCTGGGCCGTCAGCTCGTCGTCCTCGACCGAGTCGACCAGGGTCGCGGTACGGGTTCGGGCCTCCAGAAGGGCATCCAGCGCCCGACGCCGTAGTTCATCGGTAGGGGTGTCGGTCATCGACTCGGCTCCTTCCCACAGGTGCCCAGCGCAGGCCCGAGCGAGGGGATACGTAGATCGTCCGCGGGACATCGGCCGCGGCGGACATAGCGCTCTTGGAAGGTGGCCACCGCATCGCACACCGCTCGGGAGGCACCCACCCGCGGCAGGGCGTCCTGGGCGGTGTCGAAACAGCTCACGGCTATGTTCCGCAACTCGGGATCGGCCAGTCCCCGTCGCGCGGCGCTCACCCAGAGCGGATTGATCGGCGCCGGCAGCGCACCCGCGTACTCCGCCAAGGGCTTCACCGTGCGGTAGACGGTCTCGGCGGCCTCGGGGTCATCGAAGAGGGCGGTGACCACGGCCAGTGGCACGATCCAGCCGTCAGGGCCCGACTGGGCGTCGATCATCCGGAGTTCGAGGTGCCCGCGGGGCCGTACCGGCGGGAAGAGGGTGGTCAGATGGTAGTCGAGGTCCTGCCGGGTCGGCGGTCGAGGTGTGCCGGTACGGATCCACTCGCGGAAACTGAGCGCGACGGGGCGCTCCCACGGGCCTGTTTCGGCGCGCATACACATCACCGGGGCATCCATCACATGGGTGGCCCAGGCCTCCCGTGGCTCCCGGTGGAGCGGTGGCGCCACCGGCCGCACGGCATCGAGCCCGGCCCAGACGGCCTGCCGGGTGGACCGCCAGCCGGTCCAGCGGCCACCCTGGGCGGGAGAGTTGGCGAACGCCGCGATGAGTACCGCACCCAGCAGATGGGCGAGCTGCCAACGTCTGCCGTGTCCCAGGGGCCCCGGCTCCTCCTCGCCGGAGTCCACGCAGACCTGGATCGAGGCCGAGCTGCACATCATGGCCCGCCCATGCGGACCCGTCTGGTCCAGATAGGCCTCCATCGCGTCGTAGCGGGGTTCCCGCAGCACCCTGCGCGGCGGCGCCCAGGGGTCGAGCCCCAGTCCGGTGAGGGTCAGGCCGACTGCCCGTAGCGCGGTGCGCACGGTCCGCAGATCGGCGGCGACGGAGTCCACACACTCCATCAGGGAGGCGGCGGGTTGGGAGCTGAGCTCCAGTTGGCCACCGGGCTCAAAGGTGAGAGCCGAGTTCAGGGGGAGGGTACGCACACGGTCGTGGGCGGCGGACAGGCGTTCCGCGGGGACTGGCCGCCGGGGGGCGTGCTGATCATGGATGAGCCATTCCAGTTCCACGCCCACCGTGCGGGGTGGGCCGTTCTTGAAGCAGATACACCGAAGGAGATCTTCTGCTTCCTGTTCCTCTATCGGCCGGCCGTAACCGCCGGCATCAGGTGGATGCATGATCGGCTCCTCTTTCGAAGGCACTCTCAACCTAAAGCCACCCTCGCCGCTTCGCACAAGAGTGCTTTTGTGGATGGTGTGACGGCTGTAGCCCCACTGTCGCTGCCATGAAAAGCCTTTGCCCTGCACTCCGCAGGTCACGCACGATGGCCGCCATGAGCGCACGACTGCGGGGGATCGCCCACCAGACACAGGAGATTGTTGAAAGTGGCTACTATTCAGCCAGCAATGGTCGAAAAGTGGTCATCGCGGCGGAAGTCTCCCAGGCCCGAGAGGGCACTCGGCTGTATGGCCCCGACGCGATACCCGTGGTCGTGGACCTCGACCGCGAGACCGCCTTCGAGGTGACCGCGGAGTCCAGCACCCAGGCCGCACGACGACTTGCCACCGCCGCCCCGGCGCCGGCAGCCGTGCTGAACTTCGCCTCGGCACGCAACCCGGGCGGCGGCTTCCTCAAGGGGGCGCAGGCCCAGGAGGAAGCGCTCTGCCGTGCCTCAGCGCTCTATGCGACGCTGCTCCGCGCACCCGCCTACTACGAGCACCACCGCACGGACCGCAGCCCGTTCTACTCCGACCGGGTCATCCACTCGCCCGGTGTGCCCGTCTTCCGCGACGACCGGGGACGGTTCCTCGATGTTCCGTACACCGTCGGATTCCTCACCTCCCCAGCACCGAACGCCGGGGTGATCGCGATGCGCACCCCCGAAGAGACGCGTCGGGTGCCGGCCGCGCTCGCGTCCCGGGCCGAACGGGTCCTGGAGACGGCGGCCATGGCCGGATACCGGCGACTGGTGCTGGGGGCGTGGGGATGCGGGGTCTTCCTCAATGATCCGCTGATCGTCGCGGGCGCCTTCCACGCGCTGCTCACGGGCGACGGCCGGTTCGCTGGGCACTTCGACCGGATCAGCTTCGCGGTCTTGGACCGTTCGAGGTCGCAGGGCACGCTGGGCGCCTTCCGCCGGGTCTTCACCGATCAGGTGGCGGCGAGCGTTCCCGCCGCTTCCCAGGCAGGGGGTTGACCTGTGGAGGGGCGGCCGCCGATGCGGTCGAGGGCCTGCTACGACCAGCCGTAGCGCTCCCGCAACCGGCCCACCACCAGATCGAAACGCGATCGGTCCAACGCACACGCCTCTCGGCGCATCCCGTCAGGATGCACCCTGAGCACGCGCTCCAACCCGACCCAGGACGGCCGCCCCGCCCGGTCCCAGGAGCCCGACCCGATCGGCACCCAGTCAGGATCCCGCTCATGCGGTTTGCTGGAGAGCTGTACGGCCAACAGGGTGCCGGACTCCTCCCGGGCCACGATGAGTACCGGACGGTCCTTGCCGCGTCCATCGCCTTCGTCGTAGGGAACCCACGTCCAGACGACTTCGCCGGGATCAGGAGCGCCATCGCGAGCGGGTGCGTAGGACGTGCGGACGGGCCCGACGGCAGCGGGCGCGGCTTCGGTGGTGGCCGACCGTCCCACCCGACCGGGCACCGTGGAGCCGGGCGACGGCACCACCGGAGTGGGGGCACCGGCGGAGCGAAAGGAACGGGCGATACGCGAGATACGCGAGAGGATCTTCACCGTGCCACGGTAGTCCTCGCCCGATCCCACCACGCGACGCCGACCGGTCTCCGCGTGGAGGTACCGGTCCATGCGTTCGGTAGAGCAGATGAGTTGGCCCCAGGAGCAGAAGCTCCCGCGCTCACGAGCCCGCCGCTGCCCCCCGATGCGGACAGCGACCTGTTGGGCAGCAGCCCGCGCCCAGTACCGCGACGCCAAGCCATCGCGGTACACGCGGGGTGCCCCGAGCCCGTCACCGTATGCACATCAAAGCCTTCCTCGGCCAACGGCGCCGCTCACTCAGGGGTCGTCACCAAGGGCGAACCGTCGAGCGCCGCGACCACCCTCGGGTGCCGTGCCGCGCGGGGTTCGCGCGCGCGGATCTGAGAGGAGGACCAGCGGGAGACCGGGGCGCGGCCCGAAGCGGGACTCGATCCACGGTCCCCGCCAACTCAGCGGGCGGTGTCCTGGTCCCCGACTCGCGGTGGATCTCACCTCGATGTCCTCGGCTCGGCGGTGGAGGACTGCCGTTCATCTGACCCAACGTCAAATGCGTTACTGGATGGACCACTTCTGGTCCGAAACCGTCGCCAGGCCGAGACCGCAACACCTCCACCGCCCCCGCAGGGTTCAGCCGCGCCGCCGTCCGAGGAGATCGCGGGACCGCCGAACAGGGGCCCGAGGGCCGACCCCACGCCCCTGGGGAGCGGATCGACGAGATCATCCGCATGGCCCCGTGCGCCGTGGGAGGCCCACGGCTGCTACCGCCATGGCCCGGATGCCCACGGCGACTACGTGATATCCCCGCGCCGCGAGGGCCCGATCCGCTGTCAGACGCGATGGTCGGCCATGATTCCGTGGACCAGTAGGGCAAGACGATCGCCCTCGCCCCAGGGAGCGGCCCGCAGTTGCCCGCGGTAGCCCTCCCCTTGGGCCGGTGCGCTGAGTCGCGCTCGTACATCGTCGCAACGGCGCCGTCACCGGGCGCCTGATTCAGCCATGCGCTGTCACATCTGAAAGGATGTTCTGGAAAGATGCCCAGGGCGATGAGCCAGACACCCAAGAAGTCCGCAGAGCGCTCCGTTCCCACCAGCGCCGATGTCGCCCGGTTAGCCGGGGTCTCCCGGGCAACCGTTTCCTACGTCCTCAACAACGCCTCGTCCGTACGCATCAGCGAGGCCACTCGTCACCGGGTCCGCGAAGCGGCCGAAGAACTCGGCTATGTGCCCCATGCCGCCGCCCGCAGTCTGCGGGCCGGCCACACCCGTACGGTGCTGCTGCCCACCGCGGCCTTTCCGGCGGGGCCGCTGCACCAGCAGTTCCTCCAAGAACTCCAATGGGCCCTGCGGCGACTTGACTACACCGTCGTCCAGCACGGCAGCCTCGGCCTCGCCGGGGGTGAGGCGGTCCGTGCCTGGGCCGAGTTGAGGCCCGTCGCGGTCGTGGCACTCGGTGAGGCGGGACTCACACCGCAGGGCGTCGGTCTGCTCAGACGCTCAGGCGCCAAGGCCGTCATCAGCCTCGCGCCCAGACGTGTGGAGGGCGCACACTCCCTGGTCATCGACCAGAGCGCCATCGGCCGTTGCGCTGTCACCCATCTGGTGGAACGCGGACGACGTGCCATCGGAGTCGTCCTCCCGCGCGAGCCAGGCCTGGAGATGTTCGCCGAACACCGGATGGATGGCGCACGCCAAGCGGTGGCCGGTAGCGGGGCACGGATCGAGCCCCTGCCCCTCTCGTACGACGAAGAATCGGCGACCGCACTCGCCGCCCGCTGGCGCACACTCGGGCTCGACGCGGTGTACGCGTACAACGACGACTACGCCATGCTGCTGATGCGGGCGCTCCAGGACGAGGGCGTTGACATCCCGGGTGAGACCGCGGTGGTGGGAGCCGACGACCTGCTCCTGGGGAGATTGCTGCGCCCCCGGCTGACCACGGTCCATATCGACATGATCACCGGGCAGCAACTCGCCGAGCTGGTCGACCGGGCGGTACGCGAACCCGAGGCGGAGCCCGGCACCCACCGGGTGATGGGGGCGCGAACCGTCCATCGCGAATCCAGCTAGACCACTACGGGGATGCACTGCCCACGCGGGCCTGGAGCTGCCACCACACCGAACCTCGGCCACCGGCACGGAAGAACCGCTGCGGAGCCGACTGGCCGGTGCGAACGGAAGCCGACAACGTGCGCTGCCGCCCCTGGGTACTTAGCGTCGCTTACATGAATGCGGCTCACAGCGGAGCGATTCCGCAGCGTTTTGAGATCCTGATCGTGCCCGGGCACGTGGTCGGTCTTGACTCCGCCTCCCTCGCCACTGCCGCGATCCGCTCCGCCGTCGTCACGGCCACCGGCGAGCTGGGAGCCTCCGGCTATCCCCGGTACGCGGGCGACGGCATGGTCGCCGACATCGACCCGTCCACCCGGACGGTTGAGGCGCTGCTCGTCGACGCCACGGAGTTGGACTACGGCCTGTCCGCACGGGCGGTCGCCGTGAACACACCCTGAACGCCCGTGGGCGGGGTGACCCAGGATCGTCCCCCTGGGTCACCCCGATGCCCACCGGGGCCGCTATGCAGTGGCGCTCGGGCCTTCGCCCGCGGCTGCCGCCTTGGCCTGCGCGTCTTCCACGGACTTGCGCACCTCGTCCATGTCCAGACCACGCGCCTGACCGATCACGTCTTCCAGCGCGGCCTCGGGCAGTGCGCCCGGCTGGGCGAAGACCGCGATGTTCTCGCGGACGATCATCAGCGTGGGGATCGACTGGATCTCGAAGGCGGCGGCCAGTTCCTGCTGTGCCTCCGTGTCGACCTTGGCGAAGACCAGGTCGGGGTGACGCTCAGCAGCCCCCTCGTACACAGGGGCGAACTGCCGGCAGGGGCCGCACCACGAAGCCCAGAAGTCGATCAGGACGAAGTCGTTGTCAGACACGACCTGGTCGAAGTTCTCCTTGGTGAGCTCGACAGTGCTCATGATGTATTTACCTCTCCGATGTATACGGTGGGCTCGCCCCCGACAACCGTTCTCGGGGCCGTGCTATTCCACCCCCTGCCCGTGTGGCCAGGAGCCACACCCGGCACCAGACTGTCCCTATGACGACCGAACCTGTGGAGTATGACGTCGTGGTGCTGGGCGCAGGGCCCACCGGGGAGAACGTGGCGGACCGGCTGCGCGCCGGAGGCCTGAGCACGGCGGTGGTGGAGAGCGAGTTGGTCGGCGGCGAATGCTCCTACTGGGCGTGCATGCCCAGTAAGGCCCTGCTACGCCCAGTGATCGCCCGCGCTGAGGCCCGCCGCGTACCAGGGCTGCGCCACCTGGTGCACGGCCAGCTGGATACCGCGGCGGTGCTCGCCCATCGCGATGAGGAAACGTCCCATTGGAAGGACGACGGCCAGGTCTCCTGGTTGGAATCGACGGGTGCCCGCCTGTACCGGGGACGAGGACGGCTCCAGGGCCCCAAGCAGGTCGTGGTCGAAGGGCCCGAGGGCGAACGCCAGGTGCTGACCGCTCGCCATGCGGTGGCCGTATGCACCGGTAGCCGGGCAGCACTGCCCGACCTGCCCGGCCTCCTGGGAGCGAAGCCATGGACCAGCCGGGAGGCGACCAGCGCCGCTGCGGCGCCGGGGCGGCTCGCCGTCGTGGGCGGGGGAGTGGTCGGCGTGGAGATGGCGACTGCCTGGCAGGCGCTGGGCTCCCAGGTCACGCTGGTGGCGCGGGGTGATCAGCTGCTCCCCAGAATGGAGGCTTTCGTCGGGGAGTACGTGGCCGATGCCCTCAGTGAGGCCGGTGTCCGGGTCCTGATGAACAGCGGGGTGACCGCTGTGGAACGCGACGGCGGCACCGGCCCCGTCACCGTGGTGGTGGACAGCGGCGAACGGATCGAGGCGGATGAGGTCCTCTTCGCCACGGGTCGGGCACCACGGACCCAGGAAATCGGACTGGAGACCGTCGGCCACGAACCCGGCTCATGGCTGACGGTGGACGACAGCTGCCGGGTGGCGGGCAGCGACTGGCTGTACGCGGTGGGCGATGTCAACCATCGCGCGCTCCTCACCCACCAGGGCAAGTACCAGGCCCGCATCGCGGCGGCGGCCATCGTTGCGCGCGCCCAGGGCGTACCACTGCTGGAGACCGACCGCTGGGGCGCCCACAGCGCCAGCGCGGACCAGATCGCCGTGCCCCAGGTGATCTTCACCGATCCCGAGGTGGCGGCGGTCGGCCTCTCCCTCGCCGAGGCGGAGGCGGCGGGTCATCGGGTTCGCGCGGTGGACTACGACATCGGCTCCGTCGCGGGCGCCGCCCTCTACGCGGACGGCTACCGCGGCCGGGCCCGGATGGTCGTGGACCTCGATCGCGAGGTGGTACTGGGAGTCACCTTCGTCGGACCTGGCGTGGGCGAACTCCTCCACTCGGCGACGGTGACCGTGGTGGGCGAGGTGCCCATCGAACGGCTGTGGCACGCGGTGCCCGCGTATCCGACGATCAGCGAGATCTGGCTGCGGCTGCTGGAGGCGTACCGGGGGTAGGGACCGCCGCCCAACACCCGGCCGGTGGCGTTGCCCAACCACGCGCACCGCTCGCTTGACGCAAGCGGTGCGCCCCATGCCGTGCTGCCAACCGCAGGGCGGTCCGCGAGCAGCCCCGGCATGGCTGCCGGAGCGGCAGCCATGGGTGCAGTGGCGTCCCAACCCGTGCGCCACGGTGGTGCGAGGCGGGCTGCCCCTGGGGTGTTCTATGGCGCGCGGCCCGCCCGGGGGGTGCTTGTGGGGGCGGGTGCCGGGCCCGCTCGCGCACGCCGGGAGCTCTCGCGTCAGCCCGTCCCCAGTGATGGGACGGTGTGCCGGCCGTGTTGTTCGGCGCCTCCGCTCCGGTGGTGCGCGCGTTGGGTTCCTGCCCTCCTTCCGTCCGATTCCCCTGTCTGGTAACGCTGTTACGGCACCGGACCCCCGCCAGTAGTGCCCGCCATACCCGTACGGCCCTGTGCGGTGTCCGGCGCCGGCCCCTCCGCTGCGGACGGCCGTCAGATCCAGCCCTGGCGGACCGCCTCCGCGCCGGTCTGGAAGCGGCTACGGGCGGCCAGTCTGCCGGTCAGGTCGGCGTTCATCCGGCGTACCGTGCGCAGCGACACGCCGAGACGGCGTCCGACGGTGGCGTCCGTGTGGCCCTTGGCGAGCAGCCGTAGGAGTTCCTTTTCCTGGGGGCTGAGGTCGTGGTGGTCTCGGGGCGGGGTGGGGCCGATCGGGTTGGCCCGCTGCCAGTACTCCTCGAAGAGCAGCCGGGCCACCGTGACGGTGCCGACGCTGCGCAGCTCCAGGGCCCCGGCCCAGACGTCGCCGGGGTCGAGCGAGACCAGTGCCACTTCGCGATCGAAGAGCACCATCGGGGCTTCCAGCGACGGCAGGGTGCGGACCTCGCCGCCGAGGCCGCCCAGCCAGTTGACGTAGCGCATCGTCTCGGGGGCGTTGCGGAAGCTGTCCTGGTAGACGCTGCGGATTCGGACGCCGCGTGCCAGCGCCCGCTGGTCGATCGCCCGGTGGGCGTCCATGTCATCGGAGGCCTGGCCGCACCCGGGCAGCAGTGAGAGGCACTCGATACGGGCGAGTTCGGCGAGTTCCGCGAGGCGCTCGCACATCTCGTGGCGGCCCTCCAGCCGCTTGACGACGTCGTAGCCGCGTGGCGCGTGCGCGGTGCGGTATGCGGTGAGGGTGGAGACGGCGGTTCTCGCGGCCTCTAATCCCCTCTGCTGCTTGGCCAGTTCGGCCTCCCTGCGGGAGAGTAGATAGGAGAGGCCTGCTCCAGGGTCGGTGGCGCGGAAGAGCGGCTGGCCGGCCGCGTGTACCTCTGCCTGGTCCAGCAGGGAGAGGTCGGCAAGGCGATCGAGGGCGTCACGCACCTCCTGCTCGCCCAGGCCGACCCTGGCGACGATCTGGTCGAGCCTCAGCTCGGGCTCATCCAGGAAGAGCCGGTAGACAATCTCGGTCTTCGGGTCCAGCCCGAGAGCGTGAAACATCACTTGCCCAAACCTCCGGGTACGCACGTCATTTCGGTCAAGGGCGCAGGTGCGGGCGCGGGCGCAGGGTGTCGGCCGGGTCGGTCGGCCGAACCGAGCGGGTGCCGCTGGTGAACAACCCCAGGCTTGCCCATGGTATAGACCAAATAAAGAGTGGTGGCCGGAATGTGCCGGGCAACTCGCTGCCACCCTGCCGTCTTGCCAGCTCGGCGTCGACACACGGACCCGTGCGGAGGCGGCAGCCGGGTGCCCGGCCACTGCCTGCCACCCGCGGGGGGTGGTCGGACCCCCGACGGGCTGCCCAGAATCGGCGCGAGGGCCGGATCCGATCCGGGCCCACTGCCGAGGGAGCAGTCACATGACGAGTTCACCGCGCCAACCGGCGATCTGTCGGATTCCGGGCCGAGGAACCCCTCGGGTTGTTGGGGGCGTGATGTCGGGGCCGCTCGCTGCCGCCTCGGGTGGGCCCCCGGTCGGGTTCTTCCGGCGCTGATACCCGAGCGCGCCGCCCCATGTACCTCGTGACTGCTCTGCTGATCCGGGGCGAGAGCAGGGCCGAACGCCTGGCGGAACCACGCGAATTGACCGAGGTCATGCGATCGCGCCAGCGACCGGATACCGCCGGGCACACCGGTGCTCTGGTGCATCTGCACGCCGTCGAGGGACCGGACCGGGTCCATGCCGCGCTCTTCATGGAGGCGGCAGATCCGGTCGAAGCGGAGTGCGCCGCCTTTGACTTTGTCGCCGGGTTGCTCGCCGACCATCGAGCCGTCGGGTGGGTGCTCGCGGCCTTCGGGCGGGCGGAGCCGCCCGACATCAACGAACCGAGAGGACGGGGACCGAAATGCCGATGGTCCGCCCCACCGTGTCCGTGATCATCCCCAACTACAACTACGAGAAGACTCTGGGCGCCGTCCTGGAGTCGGTCTTCGCGCAGACCCTCACCCCGCTGGAGGTGGTGGTCGTCGATGACCGCAGCACCGACAACTCCCGGGACATCGCGCGGCAGTTCCCCTGTGTCCTGATCGAGGCGCCGGTCAACCGGGGGGTCTCGGCGGCGCGGAACCTCGGTGTGCGCAGCAGCCGGGGCGAGATCCTGTTCTTCCTGGACTCCGATATCGCCCTCGCCCCCGACGCCCTCGCCAACGCCGTCGACCTGCTGCTGAGCGACCCCGCCACGGGATGTGTGCACGGTGTCCCCGACCCCGAACCACTCTTCGACGACGGGCCGGTTGAGCGCTACCGCGCGATGCACCAGCACTTCTGGCGACGGCGCAGTGTCGGTGTGGTCGGCACGGCGGTGTTCGAGCTCGCGGCGATGCCACGCGCGGTGTTCGAGGAGGTCGGCCCCTTCGACGAGAACCTGCGGGACTCGGAGGACGTGGAGTACAGCGATCGGCTCGGCGCGGCGTACCGGATTCGGCTGACCGAGACGGTGGTGGCACGGCATGACGACGAGGACCGCATGGTGCCGATGCTCTCCGAGCAGTTCCGGCGCTCACAACTGCTGGTGCCGGTGGCGGCGGTGGAGAGCAGGCGCGGCGGCGGACTGAAGGCCAACCGGCCGGCCGGGGTACTGGCCGCCGCCCTGGTGCCCGCCACGCTGCCGCTCGGCCTGGTGGCCCCCTGGCTGCTGGCGGTGCCCGCGAGCTTTCTGCTCCTGTTCGCGCTGGCCGATCCGCCGCTCGTGCGGTTCGTCATCCGGCGCCGGGGTGCGGGTTTTCTGCTGTGGTTCCTGCTGGCCCACTTCCTGGTGCATCTGGCGCTGGTGTCCGGCGCCCTGGTGGGGGCGGTGCGCTGGCTGGTGGACCCGGGCTTTGGGCCCTCGGTCCGCCGGCGTGCTGACCGTACG
>NZ_JAMQAW010000011.1:22808-94049 GCF_023701525.1 Streptomyces albipurpureus | reverse complement strand
GCTGCGGATGCCCGGCCGGGGGCATCCGCAGCCGGTGTGCCTGTGGGCATCGTGCCGGCGGCGGGGACGAGGACCGGGCGGCGGTCGGCCAGTGAACGATCCCGCCCCAGCGCCGCCCCGCGCGAGCCCCGGCGTGGCCGACCCGGGAGCAGGGTCCGCCACCGCCTTACCCGCGCCCCTACCCGACCCCGTGTCCACCACCGAGCAGCGTCCTTCGGCCCTGCGGCGGATCCTGGGCTCCCGCGTCCTGCGCCCGGTCGCCGTCCTGGTCCTGCTCACCGCGACGGTCTTCGCGGTCGGCGGTTCGCTGGCGGCGGCCGGCGCCGAGATCTCGGCCGCCGCCCGCCGTCCCGGCGGGGCGTCGCTGCTCTTCGCCGCCGTGCTGGCCAACACGGCGGGCCTGGCGTTGTCGATGCTCTCCTGGCGGGCGCTGGTGGTGGATGGCCAGACCCGGCTGCCGATGCCGACCGCCGCCCGTATCTTCTTCATCGGGATGATCAGCAAGTTCGTCCCCGGCCGGATCTGGGGTGTGCTCGCCCACCTTCAGCTGGGCCGGGACGCCGGTGTCCCCGCCGAGCGGATGCTCTCCGGCTTCGGGCTCGGCCTGGTGATCGGTGTAACCACCGGCGCCGGGGCCGGAATGCTGATGGCGCCCGCGGTACTGGGCGTGTACGCCTGGGTGTTCGCGCCGCTGGTGCTGCTGGCCGTTGCCGCGTTCGCCCGGCCCGGCTGGGTGAACCGCCTGGTGGCGGTGGTACTCCGGCTGGCCAGGCGCCCGGCCGTCGAACCGGGGTCGCCACAGGCCGTCCGCCGCTCCATCCTGCTGGCGCTGGCCTCCTGGGCGGTGTCCGGTCTGCATCTGTGGGCGCTGGTGGTGTTGTTCGGCGCACCTGCCTGGGGCTCGCTTGCGCTGGCGGTCGGCGGGTTCTCGCTGGCCACCGTGACGGGCAGCCTGGCGTTCGTCCTGCCCGACGGGGTCGGTGCGCGGGAGTTGGTGCTGCTGGCCCCACTGGCCGTGGTGATGCCGCTGCCCGCCGCGACCGCCGCCGTGATCGCCAGCCGGCTGGTCTGCGTCCTCAGCGAGGTCGCCGCCACCGCCGCCGCCCTGCTGTGGGAGCGGATCGTCCGTCCCGCACCGACCGCCCTGTCCCGTACCACCGTTTCGGAAGGGGTCCGATGACCGCTGTTGCCGCACCACTGATCAGCCTCGAAGAGGCGGAGGAGCTGACGGTACGACAGGTCCACGACCTGTACCGCTCGCATGTGAACCGGAGCCAGGTCGCCCTGATGACCTCGTTCGGCTTCGGCCGGGAGCTGGTCGACCACGCCGAGGGCGCCTGGATACACACCCGCGACGGCCGCCGCATCCTGGACTTCACCGGCGGTGTCGGTGTGTTGCACCACGGCCACAACCACCCGCGCATCCTGGCCGCCCGCCGGCGCTTCCAGGAACGGCAGCGGATGGAGGTCCACAAGACCTACTTCTCGCCGTACGTCGCCGCGCTCGGCCACAACCTCGCCCAACTGCTGCCCGGCGACCTCGCGATGTCCTTCTTCCCCAACTCCGGTGCGGAGGCGGTCGAAGGAGCGGTGAAGCTCGCCTACAAATACCACGCCGGGCGCCGCTCGCGGATCCTGCACGCCGACATCAGTTTCCACGGCAAGCTGCTCGGCTCCGGAAGCCTGACCGGCAGTGCCCAGTCCACCGCCTTCAGGTTCCCCGGCATCCCGGGGGTCTCCACCTTCGCCTACGGCGATCTCCACTCGGTGCGCCAGGCCGTCGCCCGCGCCCGCGACACCAGGGGCCGTTGCGACGTCTACGCCCTCCTGATCGAACCCTTCTCGGCCTCCACCATGAGCGAGTGCTCCGAGGAGTTCCTGCGCGGGCTCAGAGAGTTGTGCACCGCCGAGGACATTGTGCTGATCTTCGATGAGATCTACACCGGCTGGGGCAAGACCGGCAGCCTGTTCCACTTCATGCGCTACCCGGGCCTGATACCCGATGTGGTCACCACCTCCAAGGCCTTCGGCGGCGGCAAGTCCTCCATCTCCGCCTTCGTGGCCCGCGAACCCGTCTTCAAACAGGCGTACGACAACCTCGGCGACGCCCTGCTCCAATCCACCAGCACCACCTACTACGGCTTCGGCGAGGAGACCGCCACCGCCATCGAGGCCGTCAACATCGCCGTCGAGGACGACTACCCGGCCCGGGCCCGCGACATCGAACGGGTACTCGTCCCGGGTCTTGAACGGCTGCGCAAGCAGTTCCCCGACATCATCGCCGACATCCGGGGCGCCGGGGCGCTGCACGGGGTGTTCCTGGACGGAGGTCCACGCCTCCTCGACCTCGCCGCGAAACTCGCCCCCGGCGGTCTCGCCCGCGACCCGCTGCTGCGCACCAAGTTGATCACCTGCGCGGTGATCAACGCGATGTACCAGGAGCACGACGTGTTCCTCTACTACACGCTCAACGGCCGCAGCCCGCTGGTCATCGCCCCGCCGCTGGTCGCCGGGCCGGCCGAGGTGGAGATATTCCTGGACGCCTTCGAGCAGACCCTCGCCAAGGGCCTCACCCGGCTGCTCACCTCCTTCGTCAAGGACAAGGCGGTGTCCAGATGGGCCTGAGGGTCGCCGTCACCGGAGCCGCCGGCATGCTCGGCTCCCACTTGGTCACCCGGCTGGCCGCCGACGGGCACGAGGTGATCGGGCTCGATCTGCGCCGCGCCGAGAGCACGCCGCAGGGCGCCCGGCACCTGCTCTGCGACATCCGCGACGGCGCCGCGCTGGCCCGGGCCTTCGCCGGCGCCGACGCACTGGTGCACTGCGCCGCCGCCCTGCCCAGCTACCCCGTCGACCAGATCCGCTCCATCACGGTGGACGGCACCCGCAGCGTCCTCACCGCCGCCGAACAGGCCCGCATCCCCCGCGTGGTGCACATCTCCTCCACCGCCGTCTACGGGCTACCCAAACGGGTGCCCACCCCGGAGGAGCACCCGCGCGAGCCAGTCGACCCCTACAGCGGCGCCAAGGCGGAGGCCGAGGTGGTCTGCGAGGAGTTCCGCGCCCGGGGAATGTGCCTACCGGTGCTGCGCCCCAAGACCTTCGTCGGCCCCGGTCGGATGGGCCTCTTCTCGATGCTCTTCGAATGGGCCGACGAGCGGCGGAACTTCCCGGTGCTCGGGCGCGGCGACGTCCGCATCCAGATGTTCGGCATGGCCGACCTGGTGGATGCGGTGGTGCTCGCACTCAAGGCGCCCCCGGAGGTCGCCAACGACGTGTACAACGTCGGTGCCGCCGAGTTCGGCACCATCCGCGAGGACTTCCAGGCCGTCCTGGACGCCGCGGGCCACGGCAAACGGGTCGTCCCGCTGCCCGCCGGTCCCGCCCTCGCGGTGCTGAAGGGCCTGGAGCGCAGCAGGCTCTCACCGGTGTACGGCCGGCTGCTGTACAAACTGCTCGACGACAGCTACGTGGACATCAGCCGCGCCCGCGAACGGCTCGGCTTCCGGCCGCAGCAGTCCAACCGCGACGCCATCCTGCGCACCTACGAGTGGTGGCGCACCCTGCCGCCCGCCCGCGCCGCGACCAGTGCCACCGGCCGGACCAGCCGTGATCCCTGGCGACAGGGAGCACTCGGACTGGCCAAGGTCTTCTTCTAAAGCCCCCTGGAGCCCCAGCCGTGGAGAGACCTGCCGTGGACATCCCGCAGACCTCCGCCGCGCCCGTGCGCGTGGCGGCCCCACCCACCCTCCTCACCCCTCCCGCCCCGCCCGCGCCGCTGGCACCGGCCATCGGCCCGCGCCGCCGACCGCTGGTGGACCTGCTGGCCCTGATCCGCCCCGGCCAGTGGGTGAAGAACCTGGCCGTCGTACCGCTCGCACTGCTCGACCCCCGCCACTGGACGCCCTTCGGGGTGGGCCGGATCCTCTGGGCGCTGGCCGTCTTCACCCTCGCCTCCGCGATCGTCTACGTGGTCAATGACCTCGCCGACCGCGACCGCGACCGACTGCACCCCACCAAGCGGCACCGCCCGCTCGCGGCCGGCCGGATCGGCACCCGCGGGGCGCTCGCCCTGGCCGCCGTACTGGCAACCGCCCTGACCGCAGCCGTCACGGTGCACCCGTTCGCCCAGTGGTGGCCGGTCGCCGTCTACCTGCTGATCAGCCTCGGCTACAGCCGGGGACTCAAACACGTGCCCCTGCTGGACGCGTTCATCGTGGCCTCCGGCTTTGTGCTGCGCCTCGCCCAGGGCTGCGTCGCCCTGGACAGGCCGGTACCCGACTGGCTCGCCATCTGCGTGTTCTCCCTCTGCCTGCTGCTCTCGCTGGGCAAGCGGCGACACGAACTCACCGCGGCAGGGCTGGGCCACCGCCCCGCGCTGCGCGGCTACACCCTCGCCTTCGTCGACCACCTGGTCGTCCTGATCGCCGGACTGACCGCCATGTCCTATCTGCTGTTCCTCCGCGAGGACCCGGTGTTCGCCGGTGCCGCCCACACCACGGCGCTGCTCTCCGCGCTCTGCGCGATCTTCGGGCTGGCCCGCTACCTCCAGGTGCTGCTGGTCGAGGAGGGCGGCGGCAACCCCGTCCGCATCCTGCTGCGCGACCGGGCCACCCTGGTCAACTCCGCGCTGTGGGCCGTGCTCATCGGCACCGCGCTGCTCCTGGAGGCCTCCCCGGCCTGACCGCCGTACGCACCCCGCCCATGCCCGCCCGCCCGAAAGGCACGGCCCGACATGACCCGCCCCACCGCAAACCCCCTGGCCTCGGTCGTCATCCCGAACTACAACTACGGCCGCGCCCTGGAACTCTGCCTGCGCGCAGCCCAGGACCAGACCTACCGGCCGCTGGAAATCCTGCTCGTGGACGACGCCAGTACCGATGACTCGGTGGCCGTCGCGCGGTCCCTCGGCGTACGGGTCGTCAGTACCGGGGTCAACAGCGGAGTCGCCATCACCCGCAACACCGGCGCCGCCCACGCCCGCGGAGAGATCGTGGTCTTCGTGGACTCAGACGTGGCCATGGAGCCGGACGCCGTCGCCAACGCGGTCGCCATGCTCCAGGAGAACCCCCGCATCGGCGCGGTCTGCGGCACCTACGACGCCGAACCACTGATCCGCGACAGCCTCATCGAGGAGTACCGGTGTCTGCACCAGTACTACTGGCTCGCCGAGCACGAGGGACGGATCGGCACCCTCCACACCGCCATCTGCGCGATGCCGGCCGATGTCTTCGCCGAGATCGGCCCGTTCAACCCGAAGCTGCGCCACACCGAGGACGGTGACTACGCCGCCCGGATCTGCCGCCGCTACGAGGTGCACAGCTCCACCACCGTGCGTGGACGCCACGACCACGACGACACCTGGCGGGTGGTGCTGCGCAAGGTCTTCCACCGCACCCGGCTGCACATCCCGCTCTACGTCCGCCGGCGCGACCTACCCGGCGGCATCGCCACCGGACCGCGCGCCGGAGCCAGCGTCGCCGCCCTACTGGCCCTGGCCACCCTGCCCGCCGGGCTGTTCGGCGCCCTCTGGCTGCTGCTGCCGGCCGGCCTGGCACTGGGCTCACTGCTCGCCGACAGCCATCTGTACGCCTTCGTACTGCGCCGCCGCGGGTACTGGTTCACCGCCTACTTCGCCCTGGCGCACTTCGTCGTCAACGCCGCCATCGCACTCGGCGCCGGCATCGGCGCGCTCCAGTGGCTCACCTCCGGCCGCTTCCGCCGACTCTACGACCTGCCCGCGGCCCAGGGCGCCGGGAAGCCCGCCGGAGCGGCGGCGTGAGCGCACCCGCCGGCATCGGTCGACCGGCGGCCGAACCGGAACCCGGCCCCAACCCGCTGTCCGCACCGCCCGCCGAGCCGCCCCGGACCCGCGCGGCCCACGCCGCCGCTACCGCGCTGTTCGCCCTCGCCGCCCTCTGGGTGCTGAACACGCTGCTGCGCACCGCCTTCAGCGGCCGATGGTGGCTCTGGAACGGCATCGACCTCGCACCGCCGCTCGCCTACCTGGTCGTTCCACTGGTCCTGCTGCTACCCGCGGTCCTGCTCCGCAGGCTGCGCAGGCCCAACCTGCTGCTGGTCGTACTCGCCCTGCTGCTGGGCGCCGGGCAGGCGGGCGTCCACCCGGGCGCCCTGCTGCGCGACCGGCCACCGGTGCCCGCCGACGCCCTGCGCGTGGTCAGTTGGAACACCTTCTTCTGGCACCAGGACACCGACCCCCGACGCTTCTACACCTATCTGCGCGGTTACGAAGCCGACGTCTATCTGCTCCAGGAGTACCAGAACGCTCGCGGGGACCGACCCGCCCCGATCGACGACCTCGCCCGGATCAGGGCCGCCTTCCCCGGCTACCGGATCGCCACCGAAGGGGGGTTCATCACCCTCTCCCGACACCCCATCACCCTGACCCGCGCGCTGCGCCCCACCGGGCTGCCCGCCCCCGACACCGATTGGCCCGACTACTGGGACATCCGGGCGCTGCGCACCGACGTCAGCGTCGGCGGGCGCACCCTGTCCCTCTACAACACCCATCTGCCCGACCTGCTCAACGTCGACCGCAACCCGCTGACCCCGGCCTACTACCACGCGGTCGGCGAACACGCCCACCGTCGCCTGCTCCACCTGCGTGAACTGCGCGCGGACCTGGACGCCAACAGCCACCCGGTGGTGCTCGGCGGCGATCTCAACGTGCTGCCGGGCAGCGCGGACCTGCGCTGGTTCCGGGGCCTGCGCGACACCGCCGAATCCGGCACCGACCCCTACCCCGCGACCTTCCCGGCCGGGCCCGCCGCGATGTGGCGGCTCGACTGGACCTTCGCCTCCCCCAGCATCGACATCCACCGCCAGTCGCTGGACGACCCGCCCCCGGGGCTCTCCACCCACCGCCTGATCCAACTCCGACTCTCCCTGCCACCGCTGCCGTCCACCCGGGCGGACGGCAGCCGCCCGGCGGAAGAACCGAAGGTCCAGTCATGATCAACGTCCGGGCCGCGCGCCCCCACCGCTACGACCTGACCGTCGCCCTCACCTACTACCTGCCGTACACCAGCGGGCTGACCGAGGTCGCCCGGACGGTCGCCGAGGGGCTGGCGGCACGCGGTCGGCGGGTCGCGGTGGTCGCCTCCCGGCATGATCCGTCCTCGCCCGTACGGGAGCGCGTCAACGGGGTGGACGTGTTCCGCGCGCCCGTCGCCGCCCGGATCGGACGGGGTGTGCTCAGCCCCGGCTTCCTCCCCCTGGCCGCCCGGCTGGCCCGCGCCTCCCGTGCCGTCAACATCCACCTTCCGATGCTGGAGGCGGGCCCGCTGGCCCTGTTGGCGGGGCGTACGCCCGTGATCACCACCCACCACGACGACGTCTGGCTGCCGCCCGGTCGCCTCGCCGGACCCCAAGTCCGCGTCGTGGACGCCTCGGTGGCCACCGCGCTGCGCCGGTCCGCCGCCGTCGTGGTCAACAACGCTGACCACGCCGAGCACTCCCGTCACTGGCCGCTCATGCGTGACCGGCTCGCCGCGATCGCCCCGCCCTGCCGCGAGCGGCAGCCGGCCCCCGCCACCTTCCGGGAGGGGCCGGGCCCGCACTTCGGGTTCCTGGGGCGGATCGCCCCCGAGAAGGGCCTGCACCACCTGGTCGACGCCTTCCGCACCATCGAGGACCCCGCCGCCCGGCTCCTGATCGCGGGGGACTACTCCAAGGTGGCCGGCGGCAGCGTGGTCGGCGCGCTGCGCGAACGCTCCGCGGACGACCCGCGGATTCGCTTCACCGGATTCCTGCCCGAGCGTCAAATCGCCGCGTTCTACTCGTCGTTGGACGTCTTCGCGCTGCCATCGGTGGCCGAGGAGTCCTTTGGCATCTCGCAGACCGAGGCGATGATGATGGGCGTTCCATCGGTCGCCAGTGATGCCCCCGGCATGCGGGTACCGGTCACCAGCACCGGATTCGGCCGGCTCTTCCCGCCCGGTGACATCGTCGCCCTCGCCACCGCCCTCCTGGGGGCCGCCACCCTCTCACCGCGGCAGCGGGCCGAGGGCGGCCGGGCCACCCGGGCCCGGTACGGCACCGAGGGCTGCCTGGACAGCTACGACGCGCTCCTGGGGCGGATCGGTGCCGCCGGCCGGGTGACCGCGTGACGATCGGCGCACTCGTCCTGTGGGCAGCCGTCCTGTGGTCCGCCTACCTGCTCGCCCACCTGCTCCTCAACGGACGGTGGTGGGGCTGGCTGCTCCCCTCGCTGGCGCCACCGCCGCTCTTCGTGGCGGTGCCCGTCCTGCTCGGCGCGCTCGGCCTCACGGCGGGCGGGTCGGCGGGTCTGGGCGCCGCCGCGCTGGCCGCCGTAGCCCTGGTCGCCGGCGTGGGCCAGAGCGGGCTGCTGCTGCCCCGGCCGCGACGCGGGCCGCGCCCCGCCCCACCGGGCGAGGCGCTGCGACTGGTCTCCTGGAACACCCAACACTGGTGCCAGCGGACCGATCCGGAACGGTTCTACCCCTTTCTGCGGCAACTCAACGCCGACGTCTACCTGTTGCAGGAGCACCACCACGACCGGTTCGACGGCACCTATGCGCTGATCAACGAGGAGGCAAGGCTGCGCGCCACTTTCCCCGAGTACGGGATCGTCATCGCCCGGGGGCTGGTCACCATGTCGCGACTGCCGGTCGCGGAGGTCGTTGGGACCGCCGCCCAACGCACCCTACGGGTCGACCTGAGGCTGCCGGGCGGGGGAGTGCTCGCCACCTTCAATGTGCACATTCCCGTCCAGTTGCGATTGCTCAGCCCGCTGCGGGCCGAGTTCTACCGGGCGGTACGCTCCCGGGCCGCCGACCGCGAGCGGGAGTACCGGGGGCTGGCATCGGACGTCGCCGACTGCCCGCACCCGGCCCTGATCGCCGGCGACTTCAACACCACCCCGGCCATGGGAGACGCTCGCCGCATCACACAACTCGGCGCAGACACCGTGCATATGACAGGCCGTCTGTATCCTGCTTCCTGGCAGCCGCGCCCGGGTATGCGGTGGTGGCGGCTTGACTGGGTGCTGACCACGCCCGGCGCGCGTGTGCACACCTACCGGTTCCGCGACCCCGGGGACCTGTCCGACCACTGCGTCCAGGAGGTGACCGTCACCCTGGACGGCGCACCCCGGCCATCCTGCTGACCCACTCCTGGTCCGCACTCCTGCGCGCTGCGAACCCGAACTACCGAGAGGACTTACGATGCGTCATCGCTTTCTGGGATCGACCGGCCTGGTGGTCAGTGAACTCTGCCTGGGCGCAATGACGTTCGGACGCGAGAGCGCCGAACCGGAGTCTCACGCCATCCTGGACCGCTTCACGGAGGCCGGCGGCAACTTCATCGACACCGCCGACATCTACTCGGCGGGCGCCTCCGAGGAGATCCTCGGCCGATGGCTGAAGCAGCGCCGCCGCGACGACCTGGTGATCGCCACCAAGGTCCGCTACGGCACCGGCGAAAGCCCCAATGACCGGGGCCTGGGCCGCAACCACCTGATAGCCGGCGTGGAGGCCAGCCTGCGCCGGCTCGGCACCGACCACATCGACCTGTACCAGGTGCACGCATGGGACCCCGCGACGCCGCTGGAGGAGACCCTCTCCACTCTGGACACCCTGGTGAAGTCCGGCAAGGTCCGCTACCTGGGGGCCAGCAACTTCACCGGCTGGCAGCTCCAGAAGGCCCTCGACCTCAGCCGCCTGCACGGCTGGGAGCGCTTCGCCGCCCTCCAGCCGCTGTACAACCTGCTGGACCGCTCCACCGAGTGGGAACTGACCGAGGTGGCCCGCCACGAAGGCCTCGGAGTCATTCCGTGGAGCCCGCTGCGGGGCGGCTGGCTCAGCGGCTCGATCCGGCGCGGCGCCACCGCCCCGCCAGCCGGCAGCCGGGTGGAGACCGCCGAACGGCTCGGTTGGGGCGAGTCCTGGAGCGCCTACCAGGACGAGCGCACCTGGCGTGTCCTGGACGCCCTGTTCGAGGTGTCGGAGCGAAGCGGGCTGACCCCGGCCCAGGTCGCCGTCGCCTGGCTCGGCGGACGCCCCACCGTCACCGCCCCGATCGTCGGCGCCCGCACCCTCGACCAACTCGAAAACCTCCTCGGCGCCGCCGGCATCGACCTTGACCCGGCCGACGCAGCCCTCCTCACCAAGGCCGGCGACCAGCCCCTCCCGTACCCGTACAGCGTCATCGCCACCGACCCGGCAGAGCGCTGACCCACCGAGCGGCCATGACTCCAGGGGCCGGCGAGATCGGCGGGGCGCTCTCCAGGCTGGGCTGATGCACCAGGGGGCCATCGCTTCACGGGCGGGAGACGCGTCACCCGGCGGCAGGGCGAAGGTGCGCGCCCCTCACGGCCGATGGCACTCTCCGCCGACCGCGGGGGCGACGCCCGCCCCGGGTGAGTGGGACAGGCGCGACGGGCGCTCCCCATGCCGAACGCCGACTGTGACGTCATGGCGCGCTGCTCAACGCTGACCGTGGCGTTCTGCGGCGCCTGCTGAACGTCATGCCCGGTTCGTTGTACTCAGTCGGCCGGGGCGCGCTCGTCCTCGCTGTGGTCGGTTTCCTCAAGGCGCCGACTCAGCTTCCCGGGCCACCAGGCGGGCGGGCCGATGTCCAGGACCAGCGCCGGCACCAGGAGTGAGCGGACCACCAAGGTGTCCAGCAGTACCCCGAAGGCGACGATGAAGGCGATCTGGACGAGGAAGGCCAGCGGGATCACCCCGAGCGCCGCGAAGGTCGCCGCCAGAACCACCCCCGCTGAGGTGATCACTCCACCGGTGGCCACAAGCCCGCGGAGGACTCCCTGGCGCACTCCGTGGCGCAGTGACTCCTCACGGACGCGGGACATCAGAAAGATGTTGTAGTCCACACCGAGGGCCACCAGGAACACGAAGCCGTAGAGGGGCACGGACGGATCAGTTCCGGTGAAGCCGAGCAGATGCTCGAAGACCAGCGCCGAGACGCCGAGGGTGGCCACGAAATTCAGGGCCACCGTGGCCACCAGGAGTACCGGCATCACCAGGGAGCGCAACAGCCCTGTCAGGATGACCAGGATGATGGCGAGGACCACGGGGACGATGATCGTACGATCCCGTTCCGCGGTGTTCTGGGTGTCGTACCGCTGGGCGGTGTAGCCGCCCACGATGGCGTCGGCGCCTGGCACGGCGTGCAGTGTGTCGCGCAGCCTGGCCACGGTGGCTTTGGCCGCGTCGCTGTCCGCCGCGTCCTGGAGCGTGACGTCGATGCGGACCCGGCCGTCGACGACGAAGGGCTTGCCGCCGCCGGGGCGAGCGGCCCGCGTCAGGGCCCCTGCCGAGGCCACGCCTTCGGTGCGCCGGGCCGCCTCGGTCACCTGCTCGGCGCGGTCGGCCTCCGCGATGACCACGGTGGGGTTCCCTGATCCACCGGGGAAGTGCTGGGCAAGCGTGCTCTGGGCGGCGACGGACGGAGCGTCATTGACGAAGATCTCGTCCAGCGGTACGCCCTTCGAGGTGAGCGTGGGGGCGAACGCCGCGCAGGCGAGTAGGCCCACCAGGGCGACGGCCCAGACCTTTCGGGGTGCCTGGTCGATCAGCTTCGCCACCCGGTGCCATATCCCGGTGCCGCGTTCCCCACGGTCGGTGGACGGAGGCTTCGCCGGCCAGTAGGCGGCCCGGCCGAGCAGCACCAGGGCAGCCGGTAGAAAGGTCAGTGTGCTCAGTACGGAGCAGACAATGCCGATCGCGCCGACCGGCCCCAACGCCCGGTTGTTGGTCAGATCGCTGATCAGCAGGGCGAGCAGGCCCAAGGCGACGGTGGCCGCACTGGCGACGATCGCGCCGGTGGACTGCCGCAGTGCGGCCCGTACCGCCGTGAACCGGTCCGTGGACA
Organism: Streptomyces albipurpureus; assembly: GCF_023701525.1. Taxonomy (GTDB): domain Bacteria; phylum Actinomycetota; class Actinomycetes; order Streptomycetales; family Streptomycetaceae; genus Streptomyces; species Streptomyces albipurpureus. The sequence continues at coordinate 82,175 of NZ_JAMQAW010000011.1, read as the reverse complement.
GGACGAGTTCCTCGCGGTAGCGAGCGGTCAGCAGCAGCGCGTAGTCGGTCGCCGCACCGATGACGAGGATCGACAGGATGCCCTGGACCTGGCCGTCGACCCGCACCACACCGTGGTCGGCGAGCACATAGACGATCGCACAGGCGAGGCTCAGCGCGAAGACGGACCCCAGGATGATGACCAGGGGCAGGAGCACACTGCGGTACACCAACAGCAGGATCACCAGCACGGCCATCAGGGCGACACCGAGGAGCAGGCCGTCGATCCCGGCGAAGGCTTCGGACAGGTCAGCCTGAGCGGCGGCGGGGCCGGCCACCTGGGCCGAGGCGCCGGGCACACCTTCGGCGGCGGCGCGAATCCGATCGAGTGCGGTCGGCAACTCGTCATCGAGGTCGGGGCGGAGTTGGACCACTGCCTGGAGCGCCCGCCCGTCCTGCGAGGCCAGCGCGGGGGACACCCGCCCCGCCACGCCGGGGTCCTGGGCCAGGGACGCCAGCGCCCTGTCGGCCGCGCCGCGTTGTGCCGCCCCCAGCGGGCCGCCGTCATCGGCGGTCCAGACCACAATGGCCGGCACCGTCTCATCCTGCCGAAAGGCGCGTTGCGCCGTGATCACCTTGGTGGACTCCGCGCTCCGCGGCAGGAAGGCGGCCTGGTCGTTGGTGGCGACCTCACCGAGCTTCCCCGCGTACGGCCCGAGCCCTCCGCCGATGCCGAGCCAGGCGATCAGCAAGACGATGGGGATCAGCCAGCGGACCCGACGTGGTGTGGTGGACATTGTTCTCCGAGTCGTCACGTTCACCTGCCCCAACGAAACCCATCTCGGTCATGGCGAGTCATCGAGTCAGCGAGAACCGCGGTGATCCGGTCGACTGTGCTCGACCGGTCGTCAAGCACCGCAGGGAACCGAGCCCTCCGGTGCTGTTGGATTCTCTCCCTACCGGCTGTCTGGATGCACTTGGGTGCAAGTGGCTGTCCGGGGGCGGCCCTCAAGGCCCTGAGCCGGGCGGAACCCTCGGGGGGCGATGTGGGGCCCACCCCATCTCAGCGAGAGGGGTACTCCCCTGCTCTGTCAGCGGCGGGCGCCCCCGCACCTCCGCGCCCTCAGCGTCCGAGGTCGCGCAGCACCGCCCGCGCCGCTCTGGCACCCGAGGCCAACGCACCCTGGACCGAGCCGGTCGCCCGATGGTCGCCGCAGACATAGCGCCCCGGCCGTACCCGGGCCGAGCGGCTGAGCGGCTGCGGGGGTGGCATCGCCGGCAGGGCATCGTGCACGGTGCGTACGGTCAGCAACTCCCAACCCGCTGTTCCCTTGGCCGTCCTGGTAGCCGTCCCGGTGGCATAGACCTCCGCCAGCGCCTCGCGCACCCGGGTCTCCCGACCGGGCTCGTCCTCGCCGAGCACGGAGGTCGCGATCAGGGACTGACCCGCGGGTGCGTATCCCGGGACGACCTCGCTGAGCACACAGGTGTGCAGGAATCGGCGCCGGGAGTCGGTCACCAGGGTCGGTTCGCCCAGCGGTGGGGCCGAACTGGTGTGGAAGTAGGTCGTGACCACGCGGTAGGGCGGGACAGGGAGCCCGGGCAGTAGCGCCGCCGCCGGTCCGGGGCCCGTCGCCACCACCACGGCCGACGCGCCGAGCTCATGTCCCGATGCCAGCAGGACACCCTCGTCGGTGAGCCGGTCGACCGGACACTCCAACCGCACCGAGTCGGTGGGCAGCGCACTGGCGAGTTGCCCTGGGACGGCGCCGATTCCCTGTCCGGGCAGACAGAGCGTGCCGCGCAGCATGCTGCGCCACACCAGATGGAAGACCCGGCTGGAGGTCTCCAACTCGTCTTCCAGGAAGACACCGGAGAGGAAGGGGCGGAAGAAGCGCTCGATGAACTCCTCGGAGAAACCCGCGGCCGAGAGCGCGGTCCGGGTGGTGTGGTCCTCAGCCCGTTTGAGCGTTCCCACGGGACCGAGCATGTCCCGCGCCGAGAGGACTGCCAGCGCCAGCAGATCCCGGGCCGGCGCCAGGCGCCCTGGAAGCAGATCGAGTGGCCGCCGGGGCTTTCGGGTCGGGTCGCTGAACCGGATTCGGCCCTGTTCGGTGTGGACCAGCACCCCTGGGGTGAAGGGCCGCAGCAGCAGATCGGGCAGCGACAGTCGCTGCTTGCTCTGCGGATAGGAGGTGTTGAAGACCTGGAAACCGCGGTCGATGACAAAGCCCTCGTGGCGGTCGGAACGCATCCGTCCCCCCACCCCGTCCGAGGCCTCGACCAGCCGGACACCAAGCCCCGCCCGGAGCAGGTCATGGGCACAGGCGAGCCCGGCGAGGCCCGCTCCCACCACCAGCACATCCGGCGACGCTCCACTGTTCGGGGGCATGGCGACCGCCCTCCTTCCGGGGCCGCGCAGGCGCCACGCCAACCCGGCCCGTCCGTTCGTCCATCCGTCCCACCTGGTTGTTCCCGCCGTCCACCGTGGGCGGATGCGGGGTGCTGAGACCCTTGTCCGCAACCGGTTGGTGGCGGACCGTCGGGCAGCCCGGCGCAAGGAGGGTGGATTGAGAAGATTGTTGCGTTCTGCCCTGCTCTATCGAGAGACGATGTCACTACTCATCGGGCAATGACCGGCACGACGCGAGGGGATCGTTCGGGCGCTCGGCCTGCCCATGAGGTCCCAAGCGACGGGGCATATCGAGTGAGGTATGCCTAACCTCGGCCGCGTTATAGTGCTGCGCGGGCAGGCGGTCGAGGAGGTGGAGCGAGTGGACACACGGCGGGAGGTCCGTGCGCCGTACGGCATATCCACATCACGCATGCGCCGTGAACGGCATCCCCAGGGGCGAACGTGGGAAGCGCATACCCATCCGTTCGACCATGAGTTGCTGTGGGGTGTCACGGGGTCCGCGGTCACGGCCGTGGTGGATGGTGTCTCGTGGACCGTGCCACCGACCGTGGGACTCTGGCTTCCCGCGGGGGCGGTGCACGAGGTCACCACCGGCCCGGGGGCGGACTTCAACACCACCTACTTCCGGGCCGAGGTCTTCACCCCGGCATCCCCGCGACCCGGGGTCTGGGGACGGCCGGGGCTGATCGCCGTCTGTGCTGCGTTGCGCGAGATACTGCTCCACATGCGGCGGTACGGGATGCTCCTCGCCGCACGGCACCGGGCCGAGCAGGTCGCCTTCGACCTGCTTCAGCCACTGGAGATCGCCGCGGTGGAAGTGCCCATGCCCACCGATCCTCGGGCGCTCGTCGTTGCCGAGGCACTGATCGCCGACCCTGCCGACCCCCGGAGCCTCACGGATTTCGCCCGGCTCTCCGGGTGCGGGGTCCGGACCCTGACCCGGGTCTTCACCGCCGACACCGGAATGAGCTTCGTGCAGTGGCGCACCCAGCTCCGTATCCGTGCGGCCCTGACCTATCTGGCCGGTGGACTGCCGGTCTCCGTGGTCGGCCGACGGGTGGGATACGGCACCCCGAGCGCCTTTGTCGCGGTGTTCCGTCGGGTCACCGGACGGACGCCCGGCGAGTGCTTCGGCCTCATCGAGGACTCGGGTTACGAGGGCTTCGAGGGCTTCGAGGGCTTCGAGGGCCTTGAGGGCTTTGAGGAGGGCTTTCAGGAGTGCGAGGGGGCGGCGGGGCAGTAGTCGGGTGCCCGGGTGTTGGGCGGTGTGCCGTCCAGGCTTCCCAGAGGCCGGCATATCGGCCCTGTGCGGCGAGCAGCTCCCGATGACCGCCCTCTTCGACGATCCGACCCTCCTCCATCACCACGACGCGGTCGGCCGTGGCGGCCTGGTGCAGCCGATGGGCGACCAGGACCGCCGTACGCCCCTTCAGAACCGCTTCGGTCGCTGCCTCCAGGGCGCGGGCTCCCGCACCGCCCGCCTCGGCGGTCGCCTCATCGAGCACCACCACCGGCGGGTCGAGGAGCAGCACCCTGGCCAGAGCCAGCTGTTGGGCCTGCGGCGCGGTGAGCGGGTGGCCACCCGCGCCGACCAGGGTGTCCAGGCCCTCGGGCAGGGCGTCGATCCAGCTGTCCGCGCCGACCGCCCGCAACGCCCGGTCCAGTGCGGCGTCATCGGCCCCGGGGCTGGCCAGGCGCAGATCATCGGCGAGGGTGCCGACGAACACATGAACCTCCTGGGTGACCAGCGCCACCGTGCGGCGAGTGGCCGCCCGTCCCATCTCCCGGGGCTCTACGCCGCCGATGCGGACGGTCCCCGCCATGGGCTCGTACCCGCCGGCGATGAGCTGTGCGAGGGTCGACTTGCCCGCCCCCGTGGTGCCGACGAGCGCGACCCGCTCGCCCGGCGCGACGCTCAGGCTCACCCCGGACGGCACCTCAACTCCCTCCCGATGGGAGTAGGAGACCTCGGTGAGGGCCAGCGAACTGTCCCGGGGCCGCGGTGGATCGGCCGGTACCGCAGTTCGGGGCAGCAAGGTCACGCCGACCAGGCGGGCCAATCCCGCCCCCGCCTCCTGGAGTTCGTCGAAGACGCTGAGCAGTGCGCCGATCGGGTCGAAGAGGCGATGGAAGAAGAGTGCGGCGGCCGTTGCCTCACCGATGGTGACCGCACCCTCGCGCACTAGGTGGAAGCCGAGCGCGAGAACGGCCGCCAGGCCGATCAACTCGGCCAGATTGAGACGTCCGAAGAACCGGGTGCGCAGCCTGGTCGCCCGCAAGCTGTACCGGACGGCCGCATGGGAACGGTCCGCGATGGCGTCCAGATGGCGGGGCCCGAGCCGCATGGCGGTGACGGTGTCGACGGCCCCGAGTGCGTCGAGAAGCCGTTGTGCGCGCTCGCCCTCGACCGTGCGCTCGGCCCGGTAGACCGGCTTGGAGCGGCCGAGGTACCAGATCAGGGCGCGCAGTTGGATCGGCGCCGCGAGAAGGGCCGCGACGGCGAAACGCCAGTCGAGCGTCCCGAGGCCGACGAGGGTGAGGACGACGCCCAGAGCCGCGGTCACAAAGATCGGCACCGCGTTGGACGCCGCGTCGGTGACGACCCGTACGTCTCCGGTGATGCGGGCCACCAGGTCGCCGCGCCCTGACCGTTCCACCTCCTTCGACGGCAGGTGCAACGCACGGTCGAGGACGTCCTCGCGGAGATCGGCGACCATGCTCTCGCCGACATGGACCACCAGATAGTGGCTGAGTGCCCCCAGCAGGGCCTGGAGAACCGCGATCCCCGCCAGGACCGCGCCCAGCACATGGAGCGTGGGGAGGGCGTCCGTGCCATGGCGGACCACCTCGTCGACCATGCGACCGAGCACCAGCGGAGTGGCCAGACCGGCGAGGGTGTTCGCCACCAGGGGGACGATCGCCCAGAGGGCTCGGCCGCGGTTCAGCCGCAGCAGGCGCAGTGCCGCTCGGCGGGTGCCTGCCGTATCGGCCGCGGGGAGAAGCACATCGGTCGGTGACGCCAGGGGAGCGGTGCCGTGATCGGTAGGGGTCATGCCAGCACCGTCGCTCGATAGGACGCGGATGAGGTGAGGAGTCCGGTGTGGGTACCGGTCGCGGTGTTGCGGCCGTGGGTGAGCACGACCACCCGGTCGCAGACCGCGAGCAGCGTCGGACTGGTGGTCAACAGCACCGTGGTGAGGCCCGCTCTCGCCTCCCGCAGGCCGAGGGCCACCCGGGCCTCGGTGACACTGTCGATGGAGGTCGTCGGGTCGTGCAGGACCAGCACGGGGGCTCCCGTCGCCAACGCCCTCGCCAGGGCGATGCGCTGGCGCTGCCCGCCGGAGAGGGTCAGACCCTGCTCTCCGACCGCGCTGTGCAACCCATCGGGGAGGGCGTCGACCACATCGTGGACGCAGGCCGCGGTCAGGGCCGCGTCGATCGCCTCCGGGGTGACCGGAGGGTCATGGGGGGTGATGTTGCCGACGATCGTGCCCGCGAAGAGGGCGGCGTCGTGCGGTGGGGCGACCACGGTGCGCCGGGCCTCGTCCGGGTCGCTGTGGTGGAGCGCCGCTCCGTCGATGTACACGGCTCCGGAGTCGGGGTCGATCCGGCGGGCGCAGCAGTCCAGCAGGGCACGGGCGTGTGCGGCGTCATCGGTGACCACGCCCACGAGTTCGCCGGGTCCGGCGTGGAACGTCACCCCGGTCAGATCGCGGGCAGCGCCCGCGGGGGACCGGACGGTCAGCTCGTCGATCCGGAGGGCGCCGGCCCCGGCCGTCGGCGCTGGGGGAGTACCGGTGGACCTTGCCGTGGTGACGGCGGGAGGGGTGTTCAGCAGTGCGGCCACCCGTCGTGCCGATGCGCGGGCTCGGGCGAGGCCCGAGCCGAAGTACGCCACATCGACGAGCGGGCCGCGGAGGAACTGTGCCAGCCCCACGACGGCCACCAGTTCGCCCACGGTGATGCTGCCCTGAGCCGCCATGCGCGCGCTCACCAGGGCGATCAAGGCCAGAAATCCACCGGTGACCAAGGTGTTGGCGGCTGTGTACCAGGCCTGAGCCCGCTCGGTGCGCAGCGTCGCGGCAAGGGCCGCGCGGCTGACCGTGCGATAGCGCCGTGCGGCGTGGGGCTGGGCGCCGATGCCGTCCAGCACCCGCAGTCCGGTGAGCAGATCCGTCGCGGTGGCCCCGGCTTGTGCGGCGGACTCGTAGTCGTGCTCGGTGCGCCGTTCCAACGGGCGGCTCGCATACTGCATCGCCACCAGTACGGGCGGGGTGCCGATGAGGACCAGAAGACCCAGCGGCACGGAGATCAGCAGGAGGGCCACGGCCGCGGTGATGATCGCGGCAGCGGCGGCGAGCTTGGTGCTGAGCGTATGGGTGAAGCGGGCGACGTTCTGCGCGTCGGCGGTGGCGAGTGAGAAGAGTTCGCCCGGTCTGCGGCCGCTCGCCATCCCGAGCGGGTCAAGCGCCCGCTCGGCGATGGACATCCGAACGCTGTGCCCGCCGTACTCCGCCACATGGGCCGCTGCCCGCGCCGCGTATCGCCAGGACAGCAGCAGCCCGCCGAACAGCACGGTGAGCACCAGCAACCAACGGCCGAGTGCGGCCGAGTCGCCGGTGGCGACCGCGCGATCGATGATGGCGCCGATGGTGACCGGTATGAGCGCTTCCGCGACATCGTGGCCGGTCAGTCCAGCCGAGGCAGCCGCCAGACGGCGCCCTCGCCGCTGACCGCTGAGTGCCTCACGCAGCACGGCGCGGGCAGTGGTGGGTTGTTGAGGACGCGCGGACGCCGAAGGCGGGGACGCCGTGGCGGACGGCGAGTTGAAGTGGGCGGGCATGAGAGCCGACCGTACCGGCGGCCAGGACGGCGCTCGTTGGGACGGGCCATTTCCTGTTGTGAACGGGCCAATGCCCGGCCCGGTGGCCGCATTGCGACAGGGACTGGCCTATGCCCGATATCGCATGTTGCATCCCGCTCACCTGGTCGGCTATTCATAGGTAAGGCTTACCTAATAACCTTTCTTCGCGGTCCGCTGCGGAGAACCGCCCCGGAGGCATCGATGCCCGTTGCACCACCACTGCTGAGACCCCCGCACCGCCCGGCCCCCGGCGGTGTGACCCGGCGCCGGTTCGCCATCGGGGCAGGGGCCCTCACCACCGCCGGAGCACTCACCGCCTGCGGCAACGAATCCTCAGCCGGGGCGGGAAGCGGCACCGGAACCTCCGCCGGCGACACCCTGCGCTTCACCTACGGCGGCGCCGATGTCACCGTGCCCCGCAACCCGCGCCGCGTGGTCACCATCCAGGGCCGCGTCGATCTCGAACTGGCCCTGCTCGCCGGATATCCGGTCGTCGGCTCCGGCAACGCATGGATGCCCAGCGCCCGGGTGGGCTCCCAGTTCACCGGCGTCACCGTGCCCAAGGTCACCACGGTCGGCCTCGGCAATGGCACCCAGGTCGACTACGAGCAGATCCTCGGGCTGGAACCGGACCTCATCGTGATGCCGCAGTACGGCTATGAGAGCGACTGGTACGGCAACGAGCGGCTGGAGCAGATCGCCCCCGTCCTCGGAGTGTCCGAGGAGCCGGTCGACTGGCGCGCCGCGAGCTCGGAGCAGATGCGGCTGCTCGGCCGCGACCAGCAGATCCGCACCCACATCAAGACCTTCGACGAGAAGCTCGCCCGGCTGCGGCCCCGGCTGGCCGAGAAGCTGGGCGGCCGGAAGGTCGCCTTCGGTGTGGTCACCGACGACGCGTTCAGCGTGTGGACCCGGACCATGGTCATGTCCGTCGCCAAGGAAGCGGGCCTCGACGTCCTCTTCTACGACCCCAAGGACGAGAACAACAGCTTTGAGCTGTCCACCGAGCAGTTCAACCGGCTCGACCGGGCGGATCTGGTGATCCGCCAGGCCGTGGACGCCGGGTCGGCCAAGGTGCTCGACGCCCGTCCCACCTGGAAGCAGCTTCCCGCGGCGCGCAACCGCAAGGTGGTCACCATGGACGGCCGCTTCAGCGCCGGACTGGTCCTGACCGCGACCGGATTCCTCGATGTCCTCGCCGAAGCAGCGGAGCTGTACGCATGAGCCCTCGAGCCGACGTACGCACACCCTCGATGGCCCACCACGGCAGCGGCGCGCGCACCGCGGTCCGCGACTGCTGCCGAAACGGCACCCTGCCCGGTCACCGCGGCACGCCCGACACCCGTCTCGTCCGCAACGAGCTCACCCGGCGCGGCTTCGGCCGGGGAGTGGGCGCCCTCACCCTCGGCGGGCTGCTGGTCGCCTGCGGCAGTGACGGCAACGGCTCCGGTGGCGCGACCGGTGCCGGTGCCAAGGACGGCGGCACGATCGACTTCTCCTACCAGGGCTATCGCGCGAAGATCCCCGCCGACCCCCAGCGCGTCGTCGCACTTGACCCGCGTACCGGCATGGAGTTCGCCGTGATGGCCGGCTATCCCATCATCGCCGGGTACCGGCTGGAGAAGGGGAACCACCTCGCCACGCGGGTCCCCGCGGGCTTCAAGGCGCTGGAAGGCAACGAGACCGAGCCCAGCGCCGAATCGGTCCTGGCCCAGGAGCCGGACCTGCTGGTCATCGGCGAGGACTGGTGGAAGTTCTACCAGGAGAAGAAGCTGCTCACCGAGGACATCGCCCCCGTACTCGTCGTCGGTGGCGGCTTCAGCCCGTTCTGGCGCCGCCACACGGAGCAGCAACTCACCCTCCTCGGCCGTGAGCAGCAGGCCAGGAAGCAACTCACCGCCTACGACACCCGGCTGGCCACCGCCAAGAAGGAGGTCGGGCGGCTGATCAAGGGCAAGAAGGTACTCATCGCCGGTGCCGAGAATCCGCAGTTCTGGGCCCAGACCCGCAGCTTCTACCTCAGCGTCGCCAACGAACTCGGCATGGACGTGATGTTCTACGACCCCGAGCGCGATATCAGCAGCGGCAAGTCCAACGAGTACCACAGCCTGGAGCAGGTCGACGCCTTCGCACCGGCCGACCTGATCATCCTCCAGAACCCGGACGACCCGGCCACCCGCGCCAAGACCTGGCAGCGGCTGCCCGCCGTACGAGCCGGCCGGGTCGCACCCCTGAACTACTACAGCAACGCCGGGCTCGCCCTCACCGCCACGGCCCTGCTCGACGAACTCGTCTCCGCCGCGAAACTCCTGGGGTGATCGGAGCATGAAGGACCTGCTGCACCGGGGAACGGTGCTCACCACCGACTACCTCACCCCCGGCATGATCCGGATCGTCTTCGGCGGCGATGGACTGGGCGCGTTCGAGACCTCAGGCGTCGGAGACGAGTATCTGCGCCTGCACTTCCCCGTCCCCGGCACCGGCGAACTGGTCCTCCCGAGGCCCGAACTGGACTGGTCCTACCCCGAGGGCGTGGAGCGCTCACCCGCCGAGCGGTACACCGTGCGGCGATATGACCCCGAGCGCGGCGAGGTCACCTTTGACTTCGTGGTGCACGACGGCGGTGCGGCCAGCTCCTGGGCGAAAGCCGCCCGGCCCGGCGATGAGCTGGGCATCGGCTCCCCGCGCGGACTCTACGACCCACCCGCGGGTGTCGAACACCAACTCCTGGCCGCCGACGCCACCGGTCTGCCAGCGGTGGGACGGCTGGTGGAGCAACTGCCCGCCGGCACCCGCGCCACCGTGATCGTCGAGGTGGCCGACGCCAGCCATGAACAGGTGATCCACTCCCCGGCGGACGTGCGGTACGTCTGGCTCCACGGAGCGGGCAACGGCATCGGGCCCAGCCGGCTGGAAGCGGCCGTACGCACCCTGGCCAGGCCAGGTACCCCGCCCGGCTATGTCTGGGTCGCCGGTGAGAGCCGCGCGGTACGCGGTATCCGCCGCTATCTCCGGCATGACCTGGCGCTACCCGCGCGGATGTACAAGGTGGTCAGCTACTGGCAGCACGCGTCCAAGGAGTGGGAGGACCGTTGGGCGGCCCTTGACCCCACCGTCCGTCAGCGGCTCGACGATGCCTTTGACTCCATGCGCGACCACGCGATCCGCGGCGCGGAAGGCGATGAGGCGAGCATCGAGAAGAGCGAGGAGATCCTCGACTCGGTGGAAGAGACCATGGAGAGAGCCGGGCTGTGACCAGTGTGACCACCGAGGGCCGTACGCGCGCGGCTCGCGAGAGCCCGCGGCCCTCAGTCGCACCCACCGCGGCCCGGCGCGCGCTCTGGCTCCTGGTCGCCGTGGCAGCGCTCACCGCCATGCTGCTGCTGAGCGTCGGCGTGGGCTCCAAGTACCTTCCGCCGGGGACCGTGTGGGACGGACTCTTCCACTACAACGGCTCCAACGACCATGTGATCATCCGCGATCTGCGGCTGCCCCGTACCCTGCTCGGCCTGCTGGTCGGCATGGCCCTCGGTGTCGCGGGCGCGGTCATCCAGGCACTGAGCCGCAACCCGCTCGCCGACCCGGGAATCCTCGGCGTCAACGCCGGCGCGGGATTCGCGGCCGTGCTGGCCATCGCCCTGCTGGGGCTCACCGATCTGCGCCAGTACATCTGGTTCGCCTTCCTCGGCGCGGTCCTCGCCACCGTCGCCGTGTATGCGATCGGATCACGGGGACGCGGCGGCGCGACCCCCATCCGCCTCACCCTCGCCGGCGTCGCGACCGGCGCCGTACTCAGCGGCATCAGTTCCGGCATCACCCTGCTGGACCCCGAGACCTTCGACCGGATGCGGTTCTGGGCGGCGGGCTCCATCGCGGGACAGGACATGGGGACCGTCGTGCGGATCACACCGTTCCTGGTCGTGGGACTGTTCCTCGCGCTGACCCTGGCCCGCCCGCTCAACGCGGTCGCCCTCGGTACCGACACCGCCCGTGCCCTGGGCGTCAACATCGGCCGGACCCGGCTGCTGAGCCTGGTCGCACTCACCCTGCTCTGCGGTGGCGCTACGGCCGTCGCGGGACCCATCGCCTTCGTCGGACTGATGATCCCGCACGTCGCGCGCTGGATCGTCGGCCCCGACCAGCGCTGGATACTGCCCTACACCCTTGTCCTGTCACCGATTCTGCTGCTCAGCTCCGACATCATCGGACGGCTGGTGCTGCGACCGGGCGAACTCCAGGTCGGCATCGTCACCGCGTTCGTCGGCGTACCGGTGCTCATCGTGCTGGTACGACAGCAGAAGGCGAGCGGACTGTGACCACGGATGTGACCACCAAGCCCGAGCGAACCCCGCGGGCACCCACCCGAGCACGCACCCGGCTGGGTCGCTCCACCGTCGATTTCGGACGCCCCATCCGGGTGATGCGCCTCAAGGACCTGCGCGGCGGTCGGCTCTCGCTCCGCCTGGACACCCGCGCCACTGCCCTCTGTCTGCTGCTTCTGACAGCCACCTCGGCCATCGGCGTGCTCACCCTCGGCACCGGCGAGTACACCGTCCCCACCGCCGATGTCATCCGGGCACTGCTCGGGGACGCCACCCACAAGGTGCACATGGTCGTCGTCGAATGGCGACTGCCCCGGGTGCTGCTGGCCGTCCTGTGCGGCGCGGCGCTCGGCGTCAGCGGTGCCATCTTCCAGTCGCTGACCCGCAATCCGCTCGGCAGCCCCGACATCATCGGCTTCAACACCGGTGCCAACACCGGCGCCCTGGCCGTCATCATGCTGGCGAACGGCGGCTACTACCAGGTGGCGGCGGGTGCGATGGCGGGCGGTGTCGTCACGGCGGCCGTGGTGTATCTGCTCGCCTACCGGCGGGGCATCCAAGGATTCCGTCTGATCATCGTCGGCATTGGAATCAGCGCACTGCTCGCTTCCTTCAACACCTGGATGACCCTCAAGGCCGACCTGGAGACCGCCATGGCGGCGGCCGTCTGGGGCGCCGGTTCCCTGAACGGGCTGAGCTGGGAGCAGCTCGGCCCGGTCTCCGTCGTACTGGCGCTGCTGCTGCCGGTGGTGCTGTTTCTGGCCAACCGGATGCGGATGCTCGAAATGGGGGACGACACCGCCCGTAGCCTCGGTGTGCGGGTGGAGCCCAACAGGCTCGCGCTGGTCGTCACCGGTGTCGCCCTGACCGCGTTGGTGACCGCGGCGGCCGGTCCCATCTCCTTCATCGCGCTGGCCGCACCCCAACTGGCGCGTCGCCTCGTCCGCTCTCCCGGTGTCTCGGTGCTGCCGTCGGCCGCGATGGGAGCCGCCCTGCTGGTCACCAGCGACTGGTTGGCCCAGCGGGCGTTCGCGCCGATTCAACTGCCGGTCGGTGTGGTGACGGTCAGCATCGGCGGGGTCTATCTGATCTGGCTGCTGCTCGGTGAGGCCAGGCGCCAATGACCATCCCTTCCCACCGCCGCACCACCACGGCGCCGCACCACCACGGCGCCGCACCACCACGGCGCCGCACCACCACGGCGCCGCACCACCACGGCGCCGCACCACCACGGCGCCGCACCACCACGGCGCCGCACCACCACGGCGCCGCACCACCACCGCGCCGCAACGACACGGCGCCGCAACGACACGACACGACTCCATGCGTCTTCCGCACGAAACGGACCCCGAGCGATGACCATCCACCAGGCCGAAGCCGGCTCGCTGTCCCTACCGAGAGCAACCGGGCCCGATCACACCGGCACCGAGCGACTGTGGGCCGAGAACCTGACGCTCGGCTACGACGCCCGGACCATCTCCACCGATCTGTCCATCCACATCCCCGACGGTTCCTTCACCGTCATCATCGGCCCCAACGCCTGCGGCAAGTCCACCCTGCTCCGTGCTCTGTCGCGGCTGCTCAAGCCCACCGCAGGCACGGTGCACCTGGACGGGCGCGCGATCTCCTCATACCCCGCCAAGGAGGTCGCGCGGCGGATGGGACTGCTCCCGCAGACCTCCGTCGCACCGGACGGCATCACCGTGGCCGATCTCGTAGCCCGGGGCCGGCACCCGCACCAGAAGCTGCTCCGCCAGTGGTCCGAAGCGGACGAGCAAGCGGTACTCGACGCGATGGAGGCCACCGGAGTCACCGATCTGTCCGGGCGGCTGGTCGACGAACTCTCCGGCGGACAGCGCCAGCGGGTCTGGGTCGCCATGGTGCTGGCCCAGCAGACCCCGCTGCTGCTGCTGGACGAACCGACGACGTTCCTTGACATCGCCCACCAGATCGAACTGCTGGAGCTTTGTCGAGACCTCAATGTGCGTGACGGACACACCCTGGTCGCGGTGTTGCACGACCTCAACCATGCCTGCCGGTACGCGGACCACATCATCGCGATGCGGGACGGGCGGGTGATCGCCACCGGGCGGCCCGGGGACATCGTCACCGCTGAGCTGGTCGAGGACGTCTTCGGGCTTCCGTGCCAGATCATCGAGGACCCGGTTTCCCACACACCTCTGGTGATTCCGTTGGGGCGACGGCGCTGACATCGCCCCTACCGGGACGCATCACGGTGCGCCGGGCCTCAGCGGGGTGTCCGGGGCTGTTCGGCAGGGGTACTCCCGGATCGGGTGCTTCCGGTCAGCGCGCTGACCGGAAGCGGGGCCGATGCTCCCCGGGAATGCGTCGAGGGCTGCCCGAACAGCGGGCAGCCCTCAAGGACGTCGATATCTCCTGCACCCGGCGCCCAGGCCCTGACGGAGTCAGACGCCGGACCGGGTAGCGGTTCGAGCGGGCCTACCGCTCCTGAACACCCGGTGTCACCCGCGCTGACACCGGGGCGGTCGGGGATCGGCCACCGTATCCACCACCAGCCGGCTGGAGCAGCGTCAGCGGCTTCCTCGGCGCGGCATCGGCCCCCGGACGCGGTCAGGCGCCCTCGGTCACGACCTCGGCGGACTCGATGACGATCTGCTCCAGCGGAACGTCCTGCGCGTTCGTCGGGATCTGGGCGATCTTGTCGACGATCTCCTCACCCTGCACCACCTGGCCGAAGACGGCATAGCCCCAGCCGTCCTGGCCCGGGTAGTCCAGGAAGCCGTTGTCCTTCACATTGATGAAGAACTGGGCACTGGCCGAGTGGGGCGCGGAGGTCCTTGCCATGGCCACGCTGTACTTGACGTTCTTCAGCCCGTTGCGCGCCTCGTTCTCCACCGTCTTCGGGGCGGGCTTCTGACGCATCTTGGTGTCAAGACCGCCACCCTGGACCATAAAGGTGCTGATCACCCGGTGGAAGATGGTGCCGGTGTAATGGCCGCTTTCGAGGTAGCTCAAGAAGTTGGCGACCGACTTCGGTGCCTTTGCATCGTCAAGTTCGAGCACGATGTTGCCCATGGATGTGGTCAGACGCACTGCGGTCATCAAATTCCCCACTCGAATTGCCGTAGTCAACTGCTGGGAGGACCCAACACGGTTACGTCCGAGTGGTGGATGACTGTCAGTCGGGCCACACATCCGGACTGTGGCTAGCCGCCAGCGTCAGCAGTCTCTCATAGGACCCGTGGCGGCCAGTGGACGACCGCGCCCGCCGACATCGGCCCGGGTACCGTCTCGCCGCGTTCGCCCGTACGCGGCCGGCGCACCCGCGGACAGCGGACCTGCTCCCCCTGAGCGAGGAGCAGGCCGCAGGGCCGTCAGTCGAGAAGTTGTCCGCGCAGTGCGTCGATCAGTGTGTCGTCGACTCCGAGCCGGTCGGTCGCGTAGGCGCGTACGGAGCCGTACTCGGCGTTGAGGTCGGCGAGGAAGAGGCGCATGATCTCCGCCGGCGCCCTCCCGTACCCCGGCCAGTTCAGTGCCCGCTCCGGATGGGCGGCCTTCCAGTCGGTGATCAGCTGCTCGGTGGCCAGCTCGGTCAGTGCGAAGTCCTCGATGATCTGTTCCTCGGACACCTCCAGGAGAGCCAGCACCAGACCGGCCAGCAGCCCGGTCCGATCCTTGCCCGAGGCGCAGTGGAACACCAGGGGGTGCTGGCCGGATGCGATGGTCTCCAGCGCTTGACGCAGCTCGCCGGCCCCATCGGTGGCGACCTCGGCGTAGCGATCGGCGAGGTAGCGCCAGGGGTCGAGAGTGGGATCGATCTCCGCCTGGTCATACGGGCGGTGCTCGATGCTGAGGTTGAGATACGTGAGGCCGTCGATGTGAGGTATCCGACCCTTGCCCGCTATCTCCCAGGGGTAGCGCAGATCGATCACCGTCTGTATGCCGAGCTCCTGGAATCGGGCGAGATCCCTGCCCTGGAGCTTGCCCAGGGAGTCGGATCGATAGAGCCGGCCCCATCGGACGGTGTGTCCATCAGCGGTGTAATAGCCGCCCAGGTCGCGGAAGTTGCGCAGTTGGTCGAATGCCACATGCCGTCTCATATCCAGCACTCTATGAGTCCGACCTCGCGGACCGCTGTGGTTCCGCGACATGCGGTGACCGATCCGCCGGCGCCGGGCGATCTGATCATGAACGATTTCAGCCGACTGTCAGTGAATCCATGCCGTCATCTCGCTATGTGTCATAACTTGACATTAGTTCGACTTATGGCAGATAAAGAGCGAGCTTTGGGTTGAACTTCACGCCATGTGACATTTCGGCGTGATGGTTGTCGAATCGTCTACGCGAATGAGTCATGCCGTGTCCTACCCCGTGGTTCTTGATCAGCCGACCCTTGACCCCGTGGGGGAGTGGGAGGCGTGGTGTGTCGAGCGGCGGCGTTCCGTCACTTCCGCCACCGGGAACCTCGCACTGGTGGAGACCCGATGGCTGCCGCGCGGGGAGCACCCCGATCTGGAAGCGGCGCGCAGCGGACAGCCCCGGGGCGTGAGCGTCACCACGGTCGAGCGCACCGACCTGATCACCGGCGAGCCCGAGCGCGCCCTGCGCTTCTGGGACGCTCACTCCTCGGCGATCCAGGACTTTGAGCGCATTGATGTGTTCCCCTATGACCCGGCTTGGGTGCTGGATGCCCGCTACACCCCGATCCCCGGTGCCCGCAAAGTTGGATTCGAGCATATTCGAGACAATGGGGGAACCCGAGACCTCGTTGTCCCGGGCGACATAGCGCTCACGGTGGACGGGCGGGACTACCTGCTCAACGCCTTCGATGACAACGGTGTCCTGCTCCTGGTCTTCGGCGACCCCACCAACGGTGACACCACCTACGGGGCCGGGCGTTTCCTCTTTGTCACCCATACCGGCGAGGGCACCGTCCGTCTCGACTTCAACCGGGCCTTCGTGCCGCCCTGCGGATTCTCCGATCAGTACAACTGTCCGATGCCGCCGCGGCAGAACCGCTTCCACCTGCCGATCCAGGCCGGCGAGAAGCGCCCCGTCCTCCGCGGCGGCGAGCCCCAGCAGTACTGATCACTCCAGCCCCCGTCCGCACCGCAGCACGAAAGCGCCCTCACTGCCATGAGCATCAAGAAGTCAGCCCTGTACGCCACCGCCACGGCCGCCACCCTCGCCCTGACCCTCAGCGCCTGCGGCGGCGGTACCACCACCGGCAGCTCGTCCGGCGGCGGCCACGACCCCGACGCCACCGTCAACATCGGCTCCCTCTACGAGCCGCAGAACCTCGACAACACCGCCGGCGGCGGCCAGGGTGTCACCGAGGCGCTCAACGGCAATGTGTACGAAGGGCTGTTCCGACTCACCGACGACGGCAAGGTCGACAAGCTGCTCGCCGAGGACCACAAGGTCAGCCCCGATGGGCTCACCTACACCTTCACCCTGCGGGACAAGGTCACCTTCCACAGCGGAAAGAAGCTGACCAGCCAGGACGTCAAGTACAGCCTGGAGAAGGTGATCGCCAAGGACTCACAGTCCGCGCGCAAGAGCAACCTCGAAGTCATCCAGTCCATCGCGACGCCCGACCCGCGCACGGTGCAGGTCAAGCTGTCGAAGAAGTCGATCTCCTTCATCTACAACCTGTCCTACGTCTGGATCATCAACTCCGAGGCGAGGGAACTCAAGACGAGCGAGGACGGCACCGGCCCGTACAAGCTCAACAAATGGACCCGCGGCTCCGCCCTCAGCCTGGACCGGTTCTCCGGCTACTGGGGCGACGCGGCCAGCAACAAGCAGGTTGTGTTCCGTTACTTCAAGGACGCCAACGCACTGAACAACGCGCTGCTGACCAACGCCGTTGACGTGGTCACCAGCGAGCAGTCGCCCGACGCCCTGGACCAGTTCAAGAACAACCAGAACTACAAGGTCAACGAGGGCAACTCCACCACCAAGCTCCTGCTGGCCTTCAACGACAAGGTCAAGCCCTTCACCGACGCCAAGGTGCGTCAGGCCGTCTCCGCGGCCATCGACGACAAGAAGCTGCTGGAGTCCGTCTGGGGCGGACACGGCAAGCTCATCGGCTCGATGGTGCCGCCCACCGACCCGTGGTACGAGGACCTGACGGCGATCGACACCTATGACACCGAGCGCGCCAAGAAGCTGCTCGGCGAGGCCGGGTACCCCAAGGGCTTCAGTTTCACCCTCGACACCCCGAACTACGACCCGCACCCGACCGCCGCGACCTTCATCACCTCACAACTGGCCAAGGTCGGCATCACGGTCAAGATCAACACCATCACGCCGGACGAGTGGTACACCAAGGTCTACAAGAACCGCGGCTTCGAGGCCACCCTCCAGGAGCACGTCAACGACCGCGACCTGGTCTGGTACGGCAACCCCGACTTCTACTGGGGCTACAACGACCCCCAGGTCACCCAGTGGGTCGAGCAGGCCGAGCAGTCCTCCACCGCGGCCGAGCAGACGGAACTGCTCAAGAAGGTCAACCGCAAGACCGCCGAGGACGCGGCCAGCGACTGGCTCTATCTGTACCCGCAGATCGTCGTGGCCAGCAGCAAGCTCTCCGGCTACCCCCTCAACGGCCTGAACTCGCAGTTCTACGCCTACGACATCAAGAAGGGCTGATGGCGCGCTATCTCCTGCGCCGCTTCGCCTTTCTGCTGGTATCCCTCGCACTGGCGAGCGTCGTGCTGTTCGTGCTGCTGAGGATGCTGCCCGGAGACCCGGCCAACGCGCTCACCTCGGTGGGCGCGTCAGCGGAGCAGATCGCGGCTGCCCGGGAGTCCATCGGCTCCGACAAACCACTACCCGAGCAGTTCGCCCACTGGATCGGGCAGTTGGTCCGCGGCGACCTCGGCACCTCCTTCATCAGCTCACTGCCCGTTGGCCCCGAGGTCAGCGCACGACTCAATGTGACCCTTCCGCTCACCGCCGCCGCCTTTGCGCTGGCCGTCCTGATCGCCGTGCCGGCCGGCTTCGTGGCCGCGTACCGCCGACGTACCTGGTACGGCGCGCTGCTCAGCGGGATCTCCCAACTCGGCATCGCGATCCCGGTGTTCTGGCTCGGCATGATCTTGATCGCGGTGTTCGCGCTGAACGCCCGCTGGCTCCCGGCCGGGAGTTTCCCGCCGGACGGCTGGGCACAGCCGGGTGAGGCATCCCGCTCCCTGGTGCTCCCCGTGGTCACCATCGCCCTGGTGATGAGCGCCTCTCTGATCCGCTATGTCCGATCGGCCACGCTCGATGTCCTGGACAGCGACTATCTGCGGACCGCGCGGGCCCTGGGATCGTCCTTCGGACAGGCCATGTGGCGCCATGGAATGCGCAACGCCTCGGTACCGGTGATCTCCATCCTCGGTATCGAGCTCGCGTCGACCCTGCTGGGCGCGGTGGTCGTGGAGTCGGTGTTCGCCCTGCCCGGGCTCGGCTCGATGCTGGCGACCGGCATCGCCCAGCACGACTACCCGGTGATCCAGGGCGTGCTCTTCATCTCCACACTCGCCGTGCTCATCATCGGCTTCGCGGCCGACCTGATCCAACGGATCATCGACCCGCGGCTACGGGCCGGACTGTCGGGAGGTGTCCGATGACGACGAAGACCCCCGCGGCGACGGTGTCACCCACCGGGAAACCGGCCCCGATCGGCCGCTCCACAACAGCGCAGAAACGATCATCCAGGCGGCGCTCGTACACCCTGCTGGTCGGCTGCGCGCTGGCCGGCCTGATCGGGCTGCTCGCACTGGTCTCGTTCTTCTGGCTGCCGTACGCAGCCGATGACACCTCCGGCGGGCGGCTCACCGCCCCCAGCGCCGACCATCTGCTGGGTACCGACAAACTCGGCCGCGATCTGTTCACCCAGGTGATGAACGGCTCCCAGATCGCCGTCCAGGCGGGGCTGGGGTCGGTCCTGATCGCGGCCACCATCGGAGTCACGCTCGGAGTACTGGCGGCCTTCGCCCAGGGCTGGCTCGATGACACCCTCTCCGCGTTCCTCGACATCCTCATCGCCTTCCCGACCCTGCTCCTCGCGATGCTGATCGTCGCCGCACGCTCAGCCACCCTCAGCTCCGCCGTGCTGGCCATCGGGCTTGCGCAGAGCGCGGTGGTGGGGCGCTTGGTCCGCATCCTGGTCAAACGAGTCCTGGCGCAGGACTACATCACCGCCGCTCGTACGTCGGGTACCTCCTGGTCGAGGATCGTGGCCGGCCACGTACTGCCCAACATCTGGCCGACCCTCGTGGTGAATCTGGCCCTCCAGTTCGGACTCGCGGTACTCGCCGAAGCCGGACTCTCCTATCTGGGCCTCGGCGCGCCCCCTCCCCATGCCTCATGGGGACGGATGCTCCAAGAGGCCCAGGCCACCTTCACCACGGCCCCGGCGGGTGCGCTCGCACCCGGCATCCTGCTCGTTCTGCTGGTCATCGGTGTGAACCTGATAGCCGATGGACTGCGGGACACCCTCGACCCGACAACCCGAGGCAGGCGGGCATGAGCATCCTCGACATCCGTGATCTGGTGATCCGCACCGCGGACGGGCGCACCCTGGTCGACCACCTCTCGCTGAGTCTCGCCCCGGGCGAACGCCTTGGCCTCATCGGTGAATCAGGCTCTGGAAAGTCGCTGACCTCGCTCGCCGTCCTCGGTCTGCTGCCCGAGGGGATGACCATGAGCGGCAGCATCGAACTGGGCGACACCCAGATCGTGGGGGCGAGCGAACGGCAACTCATCCGGGTACGGGGCCATGACGCCGCCATCGTCTTCCAGGAGCCGCTGACCGCGCTCGATCCGCTGATGCGCGTCGGCCGGCAGATCGCCGAACCGCTCGGCCGAAGGCGAGGCCTGAAGGGCACGGCACTCAAGCGCGCGGTCACCGCTGCCCTGGAGCAGGTACGGCTGCCCGAGCCCGAACGCATCGCCCGTGCCTTCCCCCACGAGATCTCCGGTGGACAGCGACAGCGCGTCGCGCTGGCCATGGCGCTGGCCTGCGATCCCAGGCTGCTCATCGCCGACGAACCGACCACCGCGCTCGATGTCACCGTCCAGTCGGAACTACTGGACCTCCTCGATGCCCTGGTACGGGAACGGGAGATGGCCGTCCTCTTCGTCAGTCATGACCTCGCGGTGGTGGCGAAGGTCGCCGAGCGCGTTCTGGTGCTGAAGGACGGGCGGGCGGTGGAGGAGGGGGCCGTACGGGACATCGTGAACGCCCCGCGCGAGCAGTACACCAAGACGTTGGTGGACAGCGCGCGGCAGTTGGAATCGGCGCTGGTCCAAAGGAGTGGGCGATGACACCCGTACTGGAGTTGCAGCAGGTCTCCTTCGCCTACCGGGGGCGTACCGCACCTGTTGTGGAGGACATCGCCCTCACGGTCAACAGCGGGCAGAGCCTTGCCCTCGTAGGGGAGTCCGGCGCGGGTAAGACAACCCTGTTGCGGCTGCTCCTTGGACTCACCCGGCCCACCACGGGTGCCGTCCGATTCGACGGGGAAGAGCTGAAACTGCGCGACCGTGAGGTGATGCGGCGATTCCGGCGCAGTGTGCAGTGCGTCTTCCAGGACCCCTACTCATCGCTCGATCCGCGACAACGCGTCGGACAGATCGTCTCCGAGCCGCTGCGCGCACTCGGTATGGACACCCGGCAGACCGCGGTTCCCAAAGTGGCCAGGGCCCTGGAACAGGTCGGGCTGCCGGCCGATACCGCGGAGCGGTACCCCCATGAGTTCTCCGGTGGGCAGCGTCAGCGGATCGCCATCGCCCGGGCAACGGTGTGCGGCCCGCGGGTACTGCTCGCCGATGAACCGGTCAGCGCCCTCGATGTGACCACCCGCGTCAAGGTGGTCGACCTGCTCAAGGAGCTCAAGCAGGAACACGGCTTGACCCTGGTGATGGTCTCGCACGACCTCTCGGTGGTGGCCTCGCTGTGTGAGCGGACCGCCGTTCTGGAGAACGGCCGGATTGTCGAACAGGGAACCACCGCGGAGGTACTGGGCGCGCCCCGCCATCCCTACACGGCCCGTCTGGTGGCGAGCGTGCCGCGGCTGCCGGCAGCGGGCCCCTGACCGCCGCCGCCCCGGGAGCTCACCGGGTGGGGATGGCCGCTTCGACCAGCGCGACCGTTGTGCGCGGGTCGGCGACCTGAAGGACGAGCCGGGTGTACCGCTCGTCGGTCAGCTCGATGACGATCACCTTGGCGGCATCGCGGACATCCCAGAACACTTGTCCCTCCTTGGTGCGGTAGGTCCCAGAGGTGATCACACCGGGGAAATGGGTACCGGGGGAGCGCAGCCCCTTGGGCTCCTTGACGATTCCGGGGTCGGCAGTCGCGCCGCGAACATGAGCAAGCGGTATGACCAGTCTGCTCTTGAGCGCCCAGAGCTTGCCGAGCCCCTCGATTTCCACGATCAACTGATCGGCTTCGATGCTGACACGGGCCATCTGTGCTCCTTGGGGTGAGGGTTCGTCAGGGCTGTCTAGCCGCGCTGGGCAAGACGCTCGGCCAGCGCGGGCAGGCGTCGTTGACCGCGTCAGCAGCCGCCGGATCGCCGGATCGGGTCCGTAGGCGAAGCCCGAGGAGGAGCGCGGTGAGGGCGACCGCCGCCCCGGGTGGTGGGGCGGGGCCATCGGTCCCCATGGCCGCCGCGGTGGCGCTGTCGAGCGCCGCGAAGGCGCGGTCGACTATCTCGGCGACCTCGGTGTCCACCGGCGCCCGCTCGACCGAGGCCAGGAGAAGCAGTTCAAGACCGGCCCCGCCGACGGGGGCGGCCAGCGCGATGCGCAGCCCTTCGACGGCGTCCGGCGCATGGGCGATCCGATCGGCCAGGGGAGTGACACCCTGGTCCAGGGACCAGCGCAGGGCGGCCAGATAGAGGCCGCGTTTGCTGCCGAAGGTCTTGTACAGACTGTTGCGGTGCAGGCCCAGATGAGTGACGAGATCGTCGATGGAGATGCCGTCGTAGGACCGTTCCGCGAACAGCTCGGCCGCCGATTGCACCACTGCGGCCTCGTCGAATCCCCTAGGTCGTCCCATGGCACAACCATAGGAGGTTAAGGAACAATCAGTCAAGAACGATCGTTCCTTAACCTCCCGACCCGCTCCGCGGGGACCCTTTCGATGGATTCCCGGTTGAGGGGTTCAACGGCGGCGGACGCTCACTCCCCGCTCATCGCGGCGGCCATCCGCAGGTGGGGAGCCGCCTCGGCGGCCCGGCCCTGGCGCTCCAGGGTGCGGCCCAGCATCAGCCGGGCGTAGTGCTCCACCGGGTTCAGCTCCACGATCGCTCGCAGCTCCGCCTCGGCCCGGCCGAGCTGTGCGGAGTGGTAGTAGGAGCGCGCCAGCAGCAGTCGCTGGGCGATCTGCTCCGGGGCCTCGGCGACGAGGCCGCGCAGGATCCGGGCCGAGGTCTGGTACTCCTTGGCGTCGAAGAACATCTGCGCACGGTCCCACTGCTCGGCGGCAGTGCCGAACTCGAAGTAGGTCTCGCTCACTGGTTCTCCTCCTTGGAGTCTGGTGTCATCCGCTGCTGATGGCTTGAACGGAGCAATGGTAGTTGAATATTCCACTATTGTTTGGGGTGTGGGGGCTGACCGCTCCCACCCGCACAGGAATAGGTTGAGCGCCATGAGCAATCTCGATCGTCAGGCCGCCCCCTCCGTCTGCGGCGGTCGCGGGTTCGTCGTCTCCGAGCCGGTACGTGAACTCCTCAGTCCGCGCCGTGTCCAACTCGGCGAATCCACCGAGGTGCGTCGACTGCTACCCAATCTCGGCCGCCGGATGGTCGGCGCCTGGGCCTTCGTCGACCACTACGGCCCCGATGACATCGCGAACGAGCCTGGAATGCAGGTCCCACCCCATCCCCATATGGGACTCCAAACCGTCAGCTGGCTCCATGAGGGCGAGGTACTGCACCGCGACAGCACCGGCAGCCTCGCGACGATCCGCCCACGGGAACTCGGTCTGATGACCTCCGGCCGGGCGATCAGCCACTCCGAGGAAAGCCCCCGATCCCACGCCCGCTTCCTGCACGGCGCACAACTGTGGGTGGCGCTCCCTGACACCCACCGGCATGTGGAACCACACTTCCAGCACCACACGGCTCTCCCGACGGTCACCGCACCAGGCCTCACGGCCACCGTCATCCTCGGCGCCCTCGACGGCGCGACTTCGCCCGGTACGACCTACACCCCGATCGTCGGCGCTGACCTCACCCTCACCCACGGCGCGGACCTGAACCTGCCGTTGAACCCCGACTTCGAGTACGCGGTGCTCTCCATGTCGGGAGAGGCGGTGGTGGATGGAGTCCCGGTGCTCCCGGGCTCGATGCTCTACCTCGGCTGCGGACGCACCGAACTTCCCCTACGGGCGCGCTCGGACGCCGGCCTGATGCTGCTGGGCGGTGAACCCTTCGAGGAGGAGCTGCTCATGTGGTGGAACTTCGTCGGCCGTACCCAGGCGGAGATCGAACAGGCCCGCAAGGACTGGATGGAGGGCACCCGCTTCGGCGAGGTGAAGGGCTACGACGGCGGCCCGCTGCTGGCTCCTGAGCTTCCACCGCTGCCGCTGAAGGCGCGGGGGAGGGTGCGCTGATCCGCTGTTACGTCGTTCACTGTATGCCGCTGGCTGGTGTGGTCGGCGGCATCGAACGAGGGTCTTCCTGGGGTGGGTGGAGGGTGCCGGACGGTCTCCGTGGAGTGTCCGCCGGGCTGTGTCGGCTTTCCCGTGTGTGGGCGCCTGTAGGCATCTCTGGGCGGACTGATGCTGACCTAATGCTGACTTTGCTGATGGTTCGCCAGGTGACTACTGGGCACATGGTGGCTGGTCCGCGAGCTGGCACTGAGTTTGCTCGTGCGACGGTGTGCGACGCATGCTGACCTCGGGCGCGGGTCGGCGCATGAGGGGCTTTGGGTGTGAGTACTGGGGCAGTTCCCACGGGGTCTTCTTTGTGGGGATCCCACAAGAGGCTGCTGGGGCGCTCTACTGGCTGCCTTGAGGGTCTTTGTCCGTCGGGGCGTCCCTGGAACGACTTGCCAAGCTGCGGTGGTGCGGCGGCTTTCGGCGTTCTGGCTGCCGACCACGGGATGCGTGGCAGCTGGGGCCCGGATCTCGGTGGGAGGGACGGCAGTGCCACTTTGCCTCTCTGTTGCCGCTGCCGTGGATGCGTTCGTCTTGCTCGGCGCATGGTGACGGTGGTTGGGCGTCGCGAGATCAGGTGCTGTCGCTGTGCGGGCATAAGGCCGTGAGCTTGTGCACCGGATGGGCGCTGTCCGGGAGTTCGATCCGACTCGAATGCTTCCCTCACCGCCGAAGTGCCTCGACCGGCTGGTTCCGGAGACGGCTTCTGAGGATTCTACGGAGGATGCGTGGGTGGACGAGTGTTGAGGGAGAGTCCACGAGTGCGAGTGATCTGAGCATGGCTGTCGCGGTTGCCGGATCTTCTGCGGCGGCCGCGGACAGAAGCCGGAAGCCGGAACCGAGGAGTCTTGCGCCGAGGCCGGCCTGAGAGAGGCTGTAGTCGCCGCATTTGGCCAGCCACCAGGTGGGATAGGTAGTGCGGTGAGCTGTGCGGAAGAAGCGGCGAGCCAGTGGCGCGGAACTCTCCTCGGCAAGACACTCGCCGAGTGCGATCGCTTCAGCGGCCGCCAGGGAAACCCCGGCACCGTAGACGGGGTTTACCGAACAAAGGGTGTCTCCGATGACAAGAAGTCTGCCGGGGAAGCGTCGCAGTTGGTCGTAGCGACGGCGAATCCCGCACGGAAAGCGGTACACCGCGATTGGGTCCAGCGGTTGAGCGCTCTGAAGGTGGTGCATGACGTCGGGTGGAGCAAGAGTGGCGGCCAGCGCAAGGAATTCCGCGTCATTGGACGGTGCCTTGTGGTCACCGTAGATCTGCAGGGACGGAACCCAGGTGGCGTTCTCCTGCGCAGCGAAGACCATTCCGCGCGGCTGTGATGATGTGGCGCGGATCATGACTGCCCGGGCCGTGCCGTTGGATGAGCCGGGTGACATTCCGCGTGTGGCGGTGGAGGCCCGAATGGGGCATGAGCTTCCGGGTGTGGAGGGTGTGTACAGCGAGGTGACGGTTGCGATGGAGGAGAGAATCGGGGAGTACCTTCAGCGCGTATGGGAGAAGGAAGTAGTGGGTGCGGGGTTGTGGACGCCTCCTTTTCCCATGCCGCTCCCAGATGACCTGCGCAATGCTGCTCTGTCCCTGTTCAGCGGCCTTCCTGTCTTGGAGTACGAATGATCGTCTGGATCAACGGTGCGACCCAGGAAGTCGCTGGTCAGCGGCTTACCTGCTGGAATGCCTTGCAGATATCTAACCCAAGTTGGCTTGTTCTAGCTTTACTTAGCCCTGCTGGGAAAGATCTTTCTCCCATTCGTCACCCATGGGGGCAAGGGGCGAGCCCCGGCGCTGGTGAGCCGGTTTTGAGGTCTCGGCCCGTCTGGCGATGAGGCTCCGGGCACTGATGAGACCGACCTCCGCAAACACCATAGGGATCCCCAGGAAGACCGTCTTGGCGTCCATGGCACATCTCGTTCTCTCTCAGGCAACAACCGGATTTCGGCATCCTCCTGGCAATCCATCGGAACATGTTCCCGTGGATACGACTGTCCGCAGCCCGCTGCTGCCGGCAAGGCTGACGTCTCGATATCTCTGGCCTCATCTGCTTGCCAAGCCGTAGAAGCACTCTCCCCATGCGCAGAGGGCCTGGTGTTGGCGTCACCCGTTCCGCCCTCCAAACCCCCGGAGACACCGGGTAGGCCGACTCCGATGGTGAACTTGCTCGATTGCCCCTCGCTGCCCTTACCGTCCTGGGCGAGATAGGGGAAGCTGCGTCCCCGGGGCTGCCATGGAGTTCAGGGTGCCCCCAGGTCCCCGGTTGAATCCCCGCTCCACGCCCTCGGTGCTGGTGGTGGCGAGACCCAGCCTTGCCCTCCCGGCGCTCGCGAGACCTGAGATGTCCGCGGACAAACCGAGTTGTCCGTAGTCGACCTGCGGTTTCACCCGTATCGCGAGACGGACAAAGGTAGGGGACCGCACCGTGGAAACGAGTCGTCCACGTGCCGAGGAGGCCACGTAGTGTCTGCCCTTCGCTCCCGCTTTCCCTCCTGCGATTCCGCGTCCCAGCCCGCCCGTTCTCCACTGACCCGGCTCCGCCCCCCACTCATCCGCGCCACTCGCGGCGCGGCGGTTCTGCTCCTCTCCGTGCTGCCGCTCGCCGCCGAGGGCACCGCCGCCGCAGCCGACACGACGAACCTCCCCGCCAAGGTCTCGGCCCTGACCTGGAACGTCTGCGGGGCCTGGCGGGGTTGTGCGGAGTGGGACGAGCCCGAGGCGAAGGTCGAGCGGGTGGTGGAGGTCGTTCGCCAAGACCCGACCGTCGCCGTCATCATGCTCCAGGAAGTGTGCCTGGGTCTGCACGCCGAGCCACTACAGCAGCAGCTCGGGGACGGTTGGTTGGTGCGCTTCCGAGCTGCTCCGCACACCGGGCCGGGGGAGAGCCCGAACGGCGTGGTCTCCTGCGACGCTGACCGGCGAGGGCTACCTCCGGGCGACTCGCCGAGCCCGCTGCTCGGCGGCGACGAGCAGGGCGGGCAAACCCGGGACCAGCGCGCCCAGATCGGCGGAAGGCGGGATGTCGCTGGAGTGCTCGTCGCCATGAGGAATCTGCCGGGCAGCCAGCTACACCCGGTCAACATGACCTTCGTCCAAGACCCGTCGCAGGGGGCTGCCTGCATCAAGGACACCGGCAACCTACTGTTCGCCTGTAGCAGCCACTTCATGAACGAGCGGGCGGACCCGGATCGTCGCAGCCGCATCGCGAGCGGTCATAACTTCCGCGACCAGTCCTTCTTTCTGCAGGAGCAGGGGTACCGGACCGTCATCGGCGGAGATCTGAACGCTGCACCGGACAGCGCCCCCCTGCGACCGTTGTACGACGGGAACTTCGAGGCGGATTCGACCATGAAGACACCGACCTTCTGGTCGAAGGCGCTCGTCAAGCTCGATCACATCTTCTTCAGCGATCACGGCTGGGACTCGCTCGGGGCCGGCATCTTGTTCCCCGGCGACCTGTCGGACGGGCACTGGCTGAGCGACCACCTCATGCTCAAGGGCTCGGCAACCCCGACGAGTTGACCCCGGCGAGCTGGCCCCGCCCCGCTGACCGCGAGAGGAACTCACCCCGATGAGTCGGCCGCGAGAGGCACCGCCGCGAAGCGAACTGACCGTGCAACGCAGTGACCCTGAACCTCACCGACGTGCAACGCAGTGACCGAGAAACGAGAGAGGAAGCTCATGAAATCGCATACCCGAATGGTGCTGGTCGTCGCCGCAGTCCTGTTGGCCACCGACGCGGTCAATTCCACAGCGGCCGTCGCTGAGCCGCCGGCCGCAGTGGAGTACCAGATCGGCACGTTCAACATGGCTGGTGGCAACAAGCACCACGGGTCCAAGGGACCCGAGGCCCCTGAGGCGCTGGTGCGCAGCATTCAGGAGCGCGGGCCGGCCTTTGTCGCCGTGCAGGAGGGCTGCGCGGACTGGAGCGACCACCTGCGGGCCCGGCTGGGCGGGTCGGATGGGAGCCGCGAGCACGCGGTCTTCTTCAACCCAGTGAAAAGGGGCGTCTCGGGACCCGATGGAAGGTTGGGGGACCCCGGTGTTCCGGATGAAGCGCTCGCCGACGCCACATGCGACAAGAAGCCGGTGGCCTTCGGCAACGGCGTGATCGTCCGTACGGACGTGTTCGGGCCGGCTCAGGAGCTGCGGGTCGAGGAGCACCCCCTGACGAGTGCGGTGATGCGTCAGGCCGTGTCCGAAGGCGGGGAGAAGGCCGGTAGGTACGCCACGAAGGAGCGTCGCGAGATGCTCTGCGTGAGGTCGGAGGCACGGCGGATGGCCGCGTGTTCGGTGCATCTCACGCACGACGACCGCGACCTGCGCATCGCCGAGGCGTCCATGGCCCAGGTCATCCTTCGGGATGCCTATGCGGGATACACCACACTACTGGGGGGTGACTTCAACGACGATCCGCTCTCGGCCACGGCCGATCACTTCTACGCCCCGGGCTATGAGCGCGGCGCGCAGGGCGAGTTCAAGGAGGCGGACAGCCCGTGCGGAAACGAGGTCAAGCGCGGCTTCACCACCCGGGAACTCTGGTGGCCCTACACCTACTGCCGGTCCGGTGAAGCCACTCTCAACGGTGACAAGATCGACGCGTTGTACGTGCCCCTCTCGGTCGAGGTGAAGTGGGCGGACGCCACGAGCGCACAGCACTCCGACCATGTACCGCTGTGGGCTGGGGTGATGCTCCGGGCATGATGCCGAGCACGTTCCGGTAGGGCACGGGGGCGAGCCGCCCCGTGCCCGCTCCGAATCGAGGTACCGGCCCTCAGCCGGCCCTCAGCACTCCGCCCGGCGGGCCGCCCATCGCACTCCAGGAGCCCCCTTCCGTCGATCGACGGAAGACGGCCTTGCCATCGGCGCTCACCCGGTATACCTGTCCGCCACCCGCGGCGAACGCCGACCCGGCCTCGCCCCAAGGGAGCCAGATGTTGGGCTTGCCGGTGTACTTCCACAGCCGTCCGGTCTTCGGCGCCTCGCTGAACACCGCGTCGGCGTCGGCGTGGATGCGGTCCGACGGTCCGCCGATGTAGATCCACTTCGCACTGTGGGCGCTGCGCGCGAAGACGGCGGTTCGCTCGGGGTCGAGCCCGTAGAGCTGGGAGTCGCCGACCGCGAACTGAGCGCCCGGCGTACCGGCGAAGACCCAGTCGCCCGGCTTCCCCCGGTACTCACGCAGACCACCGTCGTCGGGGGCACTGGCGTAAAGCCCCGCTCCGCCGCCGTAGAGGTGCTCGGCCGGCCCACCCACCGGCGACCAGGCCTTTCCCCGTCCGTTCCACCGGTGGATCGCGGAGCGGTCCGCGGCCAGTCGGTAGACATGCGTGCCGCTGATCGCGAACTCGGCGCCCGGCTCACTCACCGGCTGCCAGATGTCCGGCTTGCCCCC
Source organism: Streptomyces albipurpureus (assembly GCF_023701525.1). GTDB lineage: Bacteria > Actinomycetota > Actinomycetes > Streptomycetales > Streptomycetaceae > Streptomyces > Streptomyces albipurpureus. The sequence continues at coordinate 52,574 of NZ_JAMQAW010000011.1, read as the reverse complement.
GTAGACGAGTAGACGGCCATCGGGAGTGGTCACGAAGACACCGGCGGGACCCGTCAGGAGGCTCGTGGCCCGGGCGCCGATTCTCGTCCACCCCGAGTCCCGGATCGTCCAGCGGTACACCCCGCCCGGGGCCAGCACATAGACGTCGTCTGCGGGCCCCGCCGAGATGACCGTGGGAACGACTGCCTCCGCGGCGCCGCCCCGGTGCGGGCTGACGGGGGAGGGGCTGGGCGTCTGGGCAGCCGCTTGCGGGGACGAACCGTGCGGCCGCTGCACGGCGATCAGTGCGATGGCGGCGATGGCAGCGGAGAGGGCAGCCGCCGCGAGCCACCGGGAACGACGGGTCTGCGGTAGCGACTTGACCAGTGCCACGAGGAGAATCCGCACTCGTCGCCTACCACCTGGCGTTTCGCCGGTCCGGGGCGGCACTGTCACGCCGCTCGCCCCGACGCCCGGAACCGGACCGGTCGCTTCGCCCGCGCTCCCCGCGCCCGGATCGGCACCGCCGTCCCCCGCTGGTGGCCTCTGATCCCCGGTGCTGTCCGGGGCCCTCGCGGCACCGACCGACCCGGCGGAGCTCCCACGCCTCTCATCAGGTAATGGCTCCCCGGCCAGCCCGCCCTTCGCCGCCTCTTCGGCGGCCTGGTGGAGACGGAGCGCCCGCTCCCACAACTGGGCACGCGCCCGGGGGTCGTGGGCCGTCAGATCATGCAACAGCCGTTGCAGTAGGTGAAGAGGGATGATCTTCTCACCGGACCGGTAGGTGCTCCAGGTGGTTCTCTTCCCTCCGTACCCTCCGTATCGTTCCTCCAGTTCACGGAGGGTCCACAGATGCGTCAGCTCGCGCAGGAACCGGGCGAGCGCATTCGCGGCCTCGGTCTCCCCCTTGAGTTCCCCCTGCGCCCGTCCAGGTCTGCCCATGAACCGCTCCCCCTCTCGCGGCCGTCGCCCGGTACCTCGGGCAGCGGCCATGACATGAGAGAAGGGTCTCAGCCCAACCCACGGCGCGCCGTGGGTTCGGGATCTCACTGCGGAGAATGACCGATACGACCGAGTCCTCTGTGGTGCGCCCGATGCATCGTTGGTAGCGTAAACGGCCCTTGCAGCAACGGCCCTAGGCGGAATGGCCCAACCGCCGTGGCCAACGGACAGCAGACCTCAGCCCGGCCTGCGCAGGGCTGTACGAGCGGGGACCACACTGGCCGCCAACCCCAGTAGCAGGCAGCCGGCCACCGCGCCCGTGACCCACGACCAGGCCACCGCCAACTCCACCGGAAAGCCTATCGTGTTGCGTAGTCCGCGTACCATGCGGACGAGAGCGGGCGCGGCCACGGCGAGACCCGATTTTCGTAGCCGGAGATCATCTCGGTGGCACGGTCGGCCGGTCGGCGTAGCGGGCAGCCTGTGGCCGTGCTCTCTTGAACTCGCCTGTGTCTTAATGCAGTTGGCTGACGAGTTGGTTGGTACGGTCGAGGACTCCGATGCTGTGGTGGCGGTCCGCGCCCGCACCAGATCCGGTGAACCGGCGGGTTGTCCGGGATGCGGTAGCAACGGCTTCGCGATCTCCCACAAGCCGTCCGGAACGATCCATCTGCACCGCCGCCTCCACATGTCCAGCACAAACGCTTGCAGCAGCACAAAGCGGCCGCGAGCCCGGCTCGCCGACGCTATCTGCCTGCTCGTCCTGGACACACACCGCCCTGGTGCCATCGCTCCTGAAGAAGCACCTGCTCGAGTTCGGCGGTGCACATCATGTAGCCGTCCGGCGTCGGCAGGCGTTTCAGGTAGTGGACGAGATCCACACCCAGCGCGAACACTCTCACCGGGACACCTGCGGCATGCGCGGACTCCACCACCCTGCTCAGTCCGTCCAGCACGGCGGGGTGCCGGGTTTGGTAGGAATCGGCCACCAGGTGGTTGGTCCGGTCCGCAGCGAGGTAGAACTGCACCAGGTCCTGCGTGCCGACGAATAGTTCGCTGGCACCTGCGGCGCAGATTGCCGCTGTGGCGTGCACCGCTGCGGGTGTCTCGATGAACGCGGACAAGGACACGTCCCACGGCACCTCAAGCTGCGTCCTGATCTGGGCGAACTCCTCTTCATCATTGAGGAACGGAACCGAAAGACGCACTCGGTCCGCATCCTCACCGAGCCGATTGCGCAGGGACCCGAGCACGGTGTGCAGGGCGTCCCGGTAGGCGGTCGAACCCAGCAGCCAGCGAGCGCCGTGCAGGCCGAGTTCGGGGTTGGGTTCTACCACCACCGGGGCCAGTTCGGTGATGCTGGCCGCGTGGTCGGAGCGGAGGTCGAGAAGCCTCAGGACCAGTCGCTGGTTTGGCAGGAGTGCGTCGACGAAGGTGCACAGCCGCTCCGCGACGGCATGCCCGTAGCCCGCGATGTCGTCCGGGCCGCCGTCCTGAGCGAGGAAGCCGAAGCCCTTCTCCGCGTTGAACTACTTCACCGTTCCCGTAGCCATGTCTGATGCCTTCCAGTCGATGAACGCCTCCACAACGCGCGGAAGGCGGAGGTGATCACCCTGGTTCCTGCGGCACAGCACAGCAAAACGCCCACACCGAAGGCGTGGGCAAAGGGGGGCCGAACCACGACAGCTGACCTGGACGGTACACGCCCACACACCCCGTCATCACAAAGAACCACCCGCGCGCCACACCCCGGCATCCGCGCACAGGGGGACTGCTAAACCGTTTTTGACAGACCCGCGCAAGGCGCGCGCCGCTACCCGGCGGACACGCACCACCTCACGCCGCGGTCTCCGGGTTCGCTGATCCGACGGAGCGGCGGTATTCGGCGTTGATGCGTTGGGCTTCTTCGAGTTGGTCCTCGAGGATGATGATGCGGCAGGCGGCTTCGACGGGGGTGCCGTGGTCGACGAGTTCGCGGGCGCGGGCGGCGATGCGGAGCTGGTAGCGGGAGTAGCGGCGGTGTCCGCCGGCGGAGCGCAGTGGGGTGATGAGGCGGGCGTCGCCGATGGCGCGGAGAAATCCCTGGGTGGTGCCGAGCATCTCGGCGGCCCGGCCCATGGTGTAGGCGGGGTAGTCATCGTCATCGAGCCGAACGTATGAGTCGCCTGCTGTCATCTGCACCTCTCATATCGTGAACGCGTGGAGGGGCCCTGGTGCCATGGCACCAGGGCCCCGAAGGAACTGCCACACCATCTACCGGCTTTGGTACTGCGCCGGCCTACTTGTTCCGCACCAGCTCACGGGGGGTGAGAGCGTGTGCGGGGATCGCGGTTGCTTGACCGGAGACCACCTCACTATCGATGTCCTGCGGTACCCGGACTCCAACTTCCGCCCGGGCGATCCTGATGGCGCCGAATTCCTCCGTTCATCCCTCTGGGATCCATCACTTACCTACTACTACTGGTACCGCGTACCGCTCAGTGACCTGACCGAGCGCCACTCTTCGGCAGCCAGCCCCGTCGCCCATCCTGCGTCTTCTCTGGCTTAGAACCCCACTGCCGAACCTCCCGATGCGCGCGCCCGCAGCCGACGCCTTCACCGAGGTACAACTCACCTACTTCACTGCTGAGTCCTACGAACTGCGCTGACGGGTACCGCCAAAGCGGTCCCGCTGGCGGTGGCCCCTGATCACCGCGGGCCACCCGGTCCGGTCGTCAGTCCCGTCGCCGTCCTGCGACCGCACTGGCTTCGCAACTCCACCACCGCACCGTCTTGCGTACTGCAACCACCTGTACTGCTGCTCGGCAGTTCGTCTCTGCCGGGCCTTGGTGATCTCGGCTACGAGGGAAACCATAACCACACCACCACCCAATGTCTACTCCAGCCGAGATAGATTTCTGCCTTCCTGGCGAAGAGGTAATCGACCTCGAATAGTGAGGAAGGTCCGCTGATGAGTACAGGAAGGAGCAGCGCCCCGCTGCCTCTCACCGTCACTAAGCCTTTTCAGTGTGGTCACCGATCGAGTGCCGGGGCTGCTGGCGGCACGGGACCGAGACGCCCGAAGCTCCCGTGCCGTTGGGGGAGAGGTTTGAAGTCTCAACCCATCGGAACAGGAGCATCGTTGGTTCCCGATCCTGCCGCCTCGACCTACCTCACGCCCTAGCCGAGTGGATCACGATGGCTCACCCTCACCCGCGAGAGTCACCGCGCCTTGGCGCACGCCTAGCTGTGGCTCTCCGTGCCTCCCGCTTACTGGGCGGTGGTCCCTCGAGGGTGCGACATCACAAACCTTTTTTCGGGGGCAGTTTCGCTCCACCCACCTACTTGATCTCCTTCTCGCAACAGACTTAAAGTTGTCGGCGGTTCGGCAGGCGGGTTCTAGCGGGGGGCGCTATGGCACGAGTCGGAGACATGCAGCTTGGGGACGGCACCGCCGTCCGGGTTGAGCTGGAGGGGCCCGGAGCCGAGGAGAGCGGGATCGGCAGAGTGGGGCGCGGCTCCGAGCTGGCGCGCGCCTCCGCCGAGACGCTTCAGGAGGCCTTGGCCCATGTCCGCCCTGCCGTCGAAGCGGTCGCGCGGAGTGTGCGGGACATGGCTCAGCCTCCCGACACGGTGAGTGTCGAGTTCGGAATCAAGCTGTCCGCGGAGGCCGGAGTGGTGGTGGCCAGGACTGCGGGCGAGGCGAATTTCGCGGTCACTCTTGAGTGGAATCGCGATCGTTCCGCATGAAAGGTCCCTCGCGTGCGCGCGGGGCGGGGATGGTCGAATCCGGCCTGGTGCGCTTACGGGCAGCATCATCGGCGCGTCTGTTGGCGGACGGTTTGTCGAGTTCAGGTGCCTATGGCCCAGTGGTCGGGGCCGGTTTCCTTGTCGCCCCGGACATCGTCTGCACCTGTGCGCATGTGGTGGCTGACGCTCTCGGCCTGCCGAGGGATACCGAGAGCGCCCCCACGGACGCGGTGCGCGTCGAGTTCCCGCTATTCCGGGACGTCGGGGGTCGTATTCCGGCGGTCAGCGCCACGGTCGTCTCCTGGCAACCCACCCGCGAGGAGGACGACAGCGGAGACGTGGCGCTGCTGCGGCTCCACCATCCGGTGGCGGGCGCGCGTCCGGTGCCGCTCGTCGACGGAACTGCCGTCTGGGGCCACGAGTTCCGGGCGTACGGATTCCCGACCGGCGGCGACCACGGGGCATGGGCGACCGGCTCACTGCGGGGAGTGCAGGGGTCAGGCTGGCTCCAGATGGACGCGGGCCCGGGAGGAGCGCCGATCCAGCCAGGATTCAGCGGATCGGCTGTCTGGGACGACGCGCAGGGCGGTGTCATCGGTATGACGGTGGCCGCCGGGCGAGGCGGGCTGAGCGGCACCGCGTACCTAGTTCCGTCTTTCGAACTGGTAGACGAGGACGTGATAGCGCCGCAGTGCCCCTTCCAGGGGCTGGGCACCTTCGACGAGGACGACGCTGCGTTCTTCCACGGCCGCGGAGCAGACGTCGAACGCCTTCGCCGCGCGGTCCAGACCCGTCCGGTCACCGTACTGGCCGGGCCGTCCGGGTGTGGCAAATCGTCGTTGATCCGAGCCGGGTTGCTGCCCGGAGTGCGGGCAGACGGCCTGACGGTCTCTCTGATGCGTCCGGTCGCGGGCCTCCGGCCAGAGGCCGTGCTAGCTCAGGCACTGACGGCCGTGCTGGAACCAGACGACGGGGAGACGGACCGGCTGCGCCGGGCGGCGGAGCTCACCGGCTTACTCAACAAGGCTTCGGACGAGACCGCAACGGCAGAGGCGGCCTCCGGCCTGCGCTCGGCGTTACGGAGACAGGGCGGTCGGGCCGGCCACCTCTTCGTCGTAGACCAGTTGGAGGAGTACGCAGGCGCCGCACCGGACGCCGCACGAAGGCTGTTCCACCTGCTGTTCCACCTATGCGGCACCGCCGACGGGCAGTCCGGCTCCGCCCCCCGGGCAGTAGTCACGGCGCGCCCGGACTCCATCGAGGCCCTGATGACGGCCGAGACCTCGTCTGCACTCAGCGACGCGGTGATGTTCCTCGCGCCGCTCGGCCCCGACGACTTGCGGAACGCGATCACCCGGCCCGTCGACGCGGTGCCCGGACTGTGGCTGGAGCCCGGACTCGCCGACCGGATCGTGCGCGACGCGGCGAACGAGCCGGGCCGCATGCCGCTCGTGGAGTTCGCGCTGACCCGCCTGTGGGACCAGCGCGAGCGGTCGATGCTGACCCACGCCGTGTATCAGGACCTCGGTGGAGTCGCCGGCGCTCTCGCCGGGTATGCGGAGGATTCCTTTCGCGCCGCGGTCCGGGAGGACGAGCTCCCCCTCGCACAGGCGCTCTTCGTTCAGCTTGCACGTCCGGCAGACCAAGGCGGCTATACCCGGCGTCCTGCCCCGGTTGCCGATATGGACCCCGCCACGTTGGCGCTCGCACGCCGTCTCTCACCCGGAAAGCTGATCGTCTTCGGCCGCACCGATGAGGGCACGGAGATAGTGGACCTCGCGCACGAGGCCCTGACCTGCCACTGGCAGCGGCTGGGTGACTGGCTGGACGAGAGCCGCAAATTCCGGACCTGGCAGGAGGATCTACGCAAAGACCTGACGCGCTGGAAACAGACGGGTAGGGAGACGGGCGCCTTGCTGCGCGGCAGCGTGCTCGAGGTGGCCGTCGAGCACGTCGCCCTCCGGCCGACAGAGATCACCGCACTCGAGCGCGCGTACATCGGTACGAGCCGCAAGTTCGCACGGCGGGCACTCCGGCGCTGGCAGGCGCTGGTAGCAATGCTTCTGGCCCTCTTGGTAGGCACGGGCGTGCTCGCCGATATGGTTCGCGACAGCAGCCAGAAGGCGGAGCGGCAGGTGCGTACCCTCGCGTCCCGCGCGCTCGCCGACGCGTCGGGCGACAGGGCCTCCCATGATCCCGGGAGCTCGATCCAGCTGGCCATGGCAGCCTGGAACGCCGACGACACGCAACAGGCACAGGAGGCGCTGCTGCGCAGCCATGTCACGGGGGAGTACCTGCGCGACAGCCATGTCGGCCTCTGGCCTGGGCGGGCGACGCGTCTCGACACCACACCGGACGGTCGCACTGTGGTGGTGTGGTCCAAACCGGCAAGTGCCGCGCCCGCCGTGGTATCCGTGGTGACAGGGGCATTGGGCGGCTCGCCCCGGTCCTACGCACTGCGCGGGGCGCCCACCGGCGAGATCAGCTCCGAGATCAGCTCCGACGGTCGGCACTACGCGGTGGCGACACCGGACGGCCGGGTGTTCCTGTGGCGACTCGATGGCGAACCGCGCGATCCCCTACGTCTGAAGACCACCGACACGGCTGATCGCGTTGTGAAAACGGCCGATCTCGACTTCAGCGCAGACGGAACGCGGCTTCTTCGGCTGCTGGATAGACCCCGCCCGCAGGATCATGGCCGGCAGGGATTCATTGAGGCCTGGACTGTGGCCGACGGCGCTCCCTTGCCGGTGGCCAAGGATCTCGTTCCGAGTGGGGTGACGCCGGACGAGGCCGCGTTCGGCGAAGACCCCGATACCGTCGTACTCCGCTGGTCCAGGTTGCGCGACCTAGTCAGCGTTGTGGAGCTGCGGCAACTGGGCTCCGGTGACATCGTACGGCCGATCGTCACCGGCGTCCCGCGAGGGAATCTACGACTCCAGGGAGGCGGTGACTACGCCGTCGAGCAGCGTGGTAAGGACCTCCGGTCCCCCATATACGTGCACAACACCACCACCGGCGCGTCCTGGCCCCTGCCCGGCAGCGCGCTGCTGCCGGACACCACGGGCGGGTACGTCATGCAGGACGAGGAAGCCGGTGGTTTCGCAGAGGTCGCCCTCACCCGGCTGCCCACCGGGGAGACCTTCAGGACACGGGTACCACGCATCGAGGGCGAGGACAACGTGACCGCCGCGATCGCCGCTGTGAGGAAAAAGGGCGAACCGGTAACTGTGCTGGCCACAGTCGTTGGCACGCTGATGGTGCTGGCCACGGAGCCCGGGGCTCCGCTGACGGAGGAAAAGTTCAACCCGAGCAGCGTGCCGGACGCACTGTCCCCCGACGGGCGGGCCGTCGCCTGGGTCACCGACGTGCGGTTGTACGTCCGCGACACCGTCAGCGGTCGGGACCACTCCGTAAAACTTCCCGCAAGCATTTCCAGCAGGCCGAATTGGCGGGTGTCCTGGACGCCGGAGAACCGTCGGCTCGTCGTGTGGCAGTCGAACGGCACGGAGCTGCTCGTCTACGGAGCCGACGACCTGAACCGCAGGAAGGCCGTCGAGCTCGACGTCGGCGCAGACCCCGGAAATCCGCGCAGCGCGTTGGACTGGGTCACCCCTCTGGCGGGCGGTGACATTGCCGCTCTGACGGTGGGAGGGTCGCTCCTGCGGGTGGACTCCGTCACCGGCCTACAAGTGGGACGCCCCGTGTCAGTCGAGCGCACGGACGATGCGCTCATCTCGCCCTTCCGCTCGTCGGGACAGCTGGTGCCGCGACCGGACCACCCGCACCAGGTCGCGGTGGTTACCAGGGCGGGCGTTACCCGGGGCACCATCCAGCTCTGGGACACCCTTGCCGGTCAACGGATCGGGGTCCTGTCCGGTGACGCGATCAGACCCGTCTTCGATGACTTCATGAACCGCGCCCTTGCCTTCTCGGCCGACGGCCGGAGTCTGTTGGTGCAGAGTGCGGACGGCACCGTCCACCGGTGGTCGGTGGACCAGCGGAAACTCACGGGGCGCCCCATGGCCGTGGATCACTTGGACAACTTGGTCTCTCTGGCCTCGGACGGCACAGCGATCACCGAATCCCCTGGCGGCTACGACCTGTGGGCGACCGACACAGGCCGTCATATCGGCGCCTTCCCCACCGTGCTCGACGTCAGGAGGACAGCAATCGTCTACGAGGACCGCTTGGTCGCCTATGTCAAGGGCTGGCGGCAGACCTACAGCCTTCTTCGCGCGAACTGGTTCCCGCACCTCTGCTCGTCGGCCGGGCGTGACTACACCGAGGAGGAGCGCAAGCGCTTCCTGCCCGTGGGTACTCCTTCGGGTCTTCCCTGCGAGAATGCGCGCCCCTGGCGTGGGGAGCCGTCTACCGACGGGCTGGTTGCGACGGGAGGAACTGCGTGAGCAGGCCGCCGGCCAGGTCGGGTGGCGAGTTCCGTGGTGGAAGTCAGGCGGCTGCTCCTGGCCGTCCTCGTCCTCTGCCCCGCCCCGCAGCGGCTTGCGGATGCGGTCCGGCCTCGGGCTGTCGCGGTGCGGCCTCGGCTGCGATAGCGGGTGCATCACCAGTAGCCGCATGAGTGCCACTAGGAGCGCGGCATCTGATGCGCCGCCCATCCGGCCCGGGCTGGGCTGGTCTCGGCTTCGGACCACAGGGCCCCCGCTGCGACTCCCTTCGCTCTCCCGGACCCGCCACCGTCCCGCATCGGCAGTACGCACACGAGGTGATGGGAACTGAACGACCTCGACCTCTTCTGGCTGCCCCTCGAACCAACCCCGTCGCCCCGCAGCAACTGCGCTGGACGAACGGGAACTCGAAAGGTCTCCGCGACCCAGATCTCGTCAGCTGATTCAGCATCCAGGCCTAGCCAGCACGGGCACCAACTACGGCGGAGGTCTTCAGCGGCTGAAGCAGGTAGGGAATGCGGTGGACATCGGGGGCGCCCCACCCGCGGTGCGGTCACGTCAACTTCGCGGGCAACGGGAAAGCGGCTGCGACGACTACCGAGGGGGCTGCGCTGCCATGCCGTACTAGGCCCTGTCCCGGCCAGTACTCACAATGCCGCTTCGCCCGGTGGCGTCGCTGCCGATCAAGGAGCCAGCAATGTTTTGATCATGCCGTCCTGCTTGTCCTGGAAGGTCTTGTACGCCTGCGGCCCCTCTTCGAGCGACAACCTGTGCGTGGCAAAGGCATCGACGCCCAGCGGGTCCTCGTCGGTGAGCAGCGGGAGGATGTCGTCGACCCAGCGTTTGACGTTGGCCTGACCCATCCTGAGCTGAATCTGCTTGTCGAACATGGTGAGCATCGGCACGGGGTCAGCCGCGCCGCCGTACACACCCGACACGGAGATGGTGCCGCCCCTACGCACCACGTCGATCGCCGCCCTGAAAGCGGCCAAGCGGTCCACGCCCACAGTTTCCATGAGCCGTTTTCCCAGAGCGTCGGGCAACAGCCCCACGGCCCCATGCGCGGCTTTCGCGACGGGCGCGCCATGTGCTTCCATGCCGACCGCGTCGATCACCGCGTCGGTGCCGCGTCCATAGGTGAGATCGACAGCCCGGAGCGAGTGCTCGACACCGTCGCCTCCTGGTTCCCGAGGCTGCTCGAAACCGCAGGCGCGAACGCGGCCGCAGTGTGCGGCATCGGTCTGTCGGTGCCCGGCCCCGTCGACTGGACCACGGGCACCGTCGTCCAGCCGCCGATCATGCCCGGCTGGGACCGCTACCCCATTCCCGTGCGGCTGCGGGAGGCGTACGCCCATCACGTCCGGGGCGCGAGCGACGACGTCCCCGTACTCGTGGACAACGACGCCAACCTCATGGCCTACGCCGAGCAGCGACGGCACTATCCCGACTGCGCGGCCTTCCTGCTCGTCAAGGTGTCCACCGGCATCGGCGCCGGTGTCGTCGTGGGAGGCGAACCGTACCGTGGCATCGACGGCGGGGCCGGCGACATCGGGCACATCCGGCTGCACGACCGCCCCGGCGCCCTGTGCATGTGCGGCTCCTACGGCTGTCTCGCCGCCGTGGCGAGCGGCCGGTCGATCGCCGTACAGCTCACCGATATCGGCATTCCCACCTCGTCAGGTTCCGATGTCCGCGCCCATCTGGCGGCGGGCCAGCCGGACGCCGTACGCCTGGCCCGCGAAGCCGGTCAGCAGGTCGGCGAGGTCCTCGTCACCGTCGTCACCTTGCTCAACCCGGGTGTCCTCGTCATCTCCGGCGACCTCGCAGGCAACCCCTTCGTCACCGGAGTCCGGGAATTGCTGTACCAGCGCGCCATGCCGCGCACCACCGCCCATCTCACCGTTGCGACATCCCAACTGGGTGAACAGGCGGGTCTGATCGGAGCCGCGGTCATGGTCGTGGAGCACCTCTACGCGCCGGGACAGGCCGACGCACGGCTCGCGGCCGCCACGCGATCTTCCTGACTCTCCGCCCCGCCCTACCCAGGAGCGCACCATGCCCCACTCCCCGCAGTCTCCTCCCGTCCGAGTCGGCCTCGTCGGCGCCGGCCCCTGGGCGCGGGCCATGCACGCCCGCAGCCTCGCCGCAGGGCCCGAGACCACCCTCGCGGGTGTGTGGGCGCGCCGACCGGAGGCAGCGGCGGAGACAGCCGCGCCCTACGGTGCGCCGGTCGCGGCCACCTTCGAGGAACTGCTCGACCTGAGCGAGGCGGTCGCGTTCGCCGTGCCCCCGGCCATTCAGGCAGAACTCGCCGTCCGAGCGGCCAGGGCCGGCAAGCCCATGCTGCTTGAGAAACCGCTTGGCCCCGACCTCGCGTCGGCCCGGGCGGTCGCCGACGCGGTCTCCGAACACCGGGTGGTCACCCAGCTCGTCCTGACCAAGCGCTACCACCCCGCCACACGTGCCTTCCTGCGTGCGGCCGAGGACATCACCGTCACCGGAGCGCGCTCCTGCTATCTCCACGGCGCCTTCCTCGACGGCGACCTGGCCACCGCCTGGCGACTGGAACACGGCGCTCTGCTCGACCTCGGCCCTCACCTCCTGGACCTGCTCGATGCCGCCATCGGCCCCATCACTACCGTCCGCAGCACCGGAGATCCACGCCGCTGGATCGAGCTGACCTGCGAGCACGCCAACGGAGCCGTCAGCCAGGCGTCCCTGTCCGGAGCCGTCCCGCTGCCCCGGGCCCGCACCCAGGTGGAGCTGTACGGCGCCAATGGCCCCCTCCTGTATGACACGGCCGGGCTAGATCACGAGGAGTGCTGGCCGGTGCTGCGACGGGAGTTCGCCGCCGCCGTACGCTCGGGGACCAGCCACGCCATCGACGCCCACCGCGGCCTGCGCATCCAGGAACTCCTGCATCAGGCGGTTGCCTAACGGTGGCGACCTCAAACGGCCAACGCATCACCGCTGGTCAGGAGCTGAGCATAGACCTCTGACGAGCCGGGCGGACACCGATTTCACACACTCAACCCTCTACGCGACCCTGCTTCAGGCGCCCCGTCACAGGTGCCGCACGTCGCGGACTACTCGGTCGAGGCACGACAACGGACCGTGGAGGAACGAGGACTGCTGGAACTCACCGCCCCCCGTGCTGGTGGCGACGCAACTTGCCTTCAACCAGGATGCGAGACCCATGGAACTGACAGTCGCCATCTACGAGGGAGACCGCTACTGATTCCGCGCCTCGACCATCGACTGAGGCAGGCCCGGCCGCTAGCCGCCGGGCGGCCCCAGCAGGTGACCACGGCGATTATGGGAGCGAGTTAAGTTCCTGGTGAGTCCTGGCTCGTGGAGGGTTGGCCTGGGCGTACACGGCTTGGGCCGTGCATCACATCAATGCAGCCGCGGCTCGCCAAGGCTGCTTTGCCTGGGCCATGGGAGCGAGCGTGAGCATAGGTGTGCGGCCCTGGGCCAAGCCCGGGAACGTGGGCAAGCGGCACAAGCACTGTAAGAAGTAGGGGTACGGCGGCCTCTCGGCCGCTCGGTCCCATGACCTGCCGGTGGCGCCTCCCGTGGGAGGCGCCACCGGCGCCGGGCACGAGGAAGAAGCGATCATGGGTATGGGACAGTTCGCTCTTCCGCTCGTCAGCGCACTGCTGCTCGGTGGGCTGCTCTTCCAGGTCATCCTGCTGGTCACGGGTGAGCCGGTGACCGTCGCGGGGATACGGAACCATCTGCGGGTGATCGGCTCAGCCGCTCTGGGCATTCTGGTACTGCCGCGCCCGGAGGCGGTCACCGCCACGCCGCGTTTCCTCGCCTTCGGCAAGGGCGATCGGGGCAGGGCCGACTGGACGGACGTCCGCGACATCACCGTACGCCGCAGCGCGGGCATCGACCGGGTGCGGGTGTCCCTGAGGGACGGGCGGAGCGTCTTTCTACGCGCCCCGATCTCCCTTCTGGACCGTCAATTCGTCCAGAAGACAGAGGAACTGCAGGACTTCCTGCAGACATCTCGCCTCAACTGCGGGGCTGATACGGACTGAGTCCGGTCTCCAGCAGGTGGTTCCCCCCAAGGTGTGCTCGAGACGTTGAGCGTTTCGCGACGCTCTGCGTCCGGTTCCGGGGCCACGTCGCTGCGGCCCGTGACGCCTGGCTCTATTCACGAGAGACGGCTCTGGCTCAGCTTTCGGGCTCTGTCGCGAATTTGGGGGTGGTTGGGCAGCCATCAGGCGTGACGAGTGGGGTGCAGGTCGCGGACCTTCTACTGCCTGGTGTCGGTGTGAAGGTCGACCAACTGGTGCTGACGGATGCGGAGGCCCGGGTCGCCGTGCGTTCACGGGCCGTGTCGGCGGCCTGTTCCGGATGCGGGCAGAGATCTTCGAGAGTGCACTGCTACTACCAGCGGACTCTTGCGGATCGTCCGGTCGCCGGCCGACGCGAACGCATCGAACTGCGAGCGCGTCGACTTGTATGCGGGAACCAGCACTGCGCCCGCCGGACGTTTGCCGAGCAGATACCTGCCCTGACCCGTCGCCACGCACGCCGCACGGACGCTCTCACCACCCAGCTCACCGACGTGGCCCTGTTCCTGGGCGGCCGGCCAGGAGCTCGCCTGTCCGAGCTCATGGCAATCGACACCTGCAAGGACACGCTGCTCCGGCTGATCCGGGCGCTTCCGCTCCCTTCATCGGGACTGGTGCCGCATCTCGGCGTCGACGAGTTCGCCGTTCGAAGGGGACGCACCTACGCGACGATCCTCGTCGACATGGCAACCCGCCGCCCGGTCGATGTCCTGGCCGACCGGGCCGCGGGTACCTTCGCGTCCTGGCTGCGGGATCACCCTGAGGTCCGGATCATCTGCCGCGACCGGGCCTGATCCTTCCGCGACGGGGCCCAGACCGGCGCTCCGCAGGCCAGACAGGTAGCCGATGCATGGCACCTTCTGAACAACCTGGCGCAAGCAGTCGAACGCGTCATTGGGCGGTATCGCGCTGACCCGCGACAACCCCTCACTTCCCACGACGACCGCATCGAAGACGGCCCACCCCATGAAGGCCACGACCGGGCAGAGCTGGACATCCACGGACGGCCGCGGCCTCTGGTCGCCCGCACTCGCGAACGCCACCAACTGATCCACGAACGCATCGAACGCGGTGACAGCCTTCGCGCTATCGCACGCGACCTCCAGCTCAGCCGCGGCACGGTCAACCGCTTCGCACGCGCCGCAGAAGTCGATGAACTTCTCATCGCAGCCATCCACCGGCCCACGCTGATCGACGATTACCGCCTCTACCTGCACCACCGCTGGATGGAAGGCTGCACCAATGCCTCGGCGCTCACCCGGGAGATCCGGCGGCTCGGCTACCACGGCGACGTCAACACCGTCCGCCGGCACCAGAAGCCCTACCGTAACGGTGCGATCCCGGCCACCGCCCCCTTGCCCCACTTGACCGTGCGCAGGGTCACCGACTGGATCATGCGTCGGCCCGAGCGCCTCACAGACGTTGAGCGAAAAGCTCTCGACGAACTGTGCGAGCGGAACCCCGCGCTGGCGACGACGCGCGGGCTGCGCCCTGGGTCGGGAGTGGCTTGCTGGTGGCGCGGGCACACCAGCCGGTACGGCGGTGGGTGTACCCAGGCGGTGGGTGTTGCGCTGCGGCTGCGGTGGCGGGTGCACAGCGCGCAGGCAAGAACTGGCTGCTGCCCTGCCACGAGCCGCTTCCAGAGCGCGGCCGCCTCGGTGTCGTGGGCGGTGTCGTTGCGGATGAGTGGGGCAGGGCGCGCGTGAGGTGGGGGAGTGGGGTGCGGCGAGGTGACGGGCCGCGTTGTGGTTGAGGTGGAGTTCGGCTGCCGGCAGGGTGCCGTGGCCGTGGAGGGCGATGCCGACACCGTGGAGGAGCTGGGGCAGCGTCAGCTGGTAGGCCGTAGCGCGGCGTTGGACATATGACGCGGTCGCCTCAAAGGGCAGCAGCCGCACGCGGAGCACGCCCGGTGCTGCTGACAGGGCCCCGTCAGGGGCCGATCGGTGGTCGTGCCACCGCAACCAGGCCACTCTCATACGCGACGATCACCAACTGGGCGCGATCCCGAGCGTCGAGCTTGGCCAGTAGATGGCTGACATGGGTCTTCACGGTGGCGATACCGAGGTACAGCCGCTCGGCGATCTCTGTATTGGACAGCCCACGGGCAATGAGCGCCAGAACCTCACGTTCGCGCTCGGTAACGCCGTCCAGGGTGCGCGGTAGCGGTCGCGTGGGCCCAGGCCTGCGGGCGAACTCTGCGATCAGGCGTCTCGTCACGGCCGGTGCCAGTAGGGCATCGCCGGCTGCGATGACCCGAACCGCCGCAAGCAGCTCGGCCGGGGGCGTGTCCTTGAGGAGGAACCCGCTGGCTCCCGCTCGCAGGGCGGCGTAGACGTACCCGTCCAGGTCGAACATGGTCAAGATCAGCACCTTGACGTTCGCTGTCTCGGGGGAGCCACAGATGTGCCGGGTCGCCTCGATGCCGTCCATTCCGGGCATACGGACGTCCATCAGGACCACGTCCGGTGGGTTCTGCCGGGCAGATCGCACCGCCTCGGTCCCGGTCGCTGCCTCCGCCGTCGTCACCAGACCAGGTTCCGCGTCGACGAGGACTCGTAGACTGCCGCGGAGCAGCACCTGATCGTCGGCGATCAGAACCTTCACGGGATTCGCGGATAGTTCCGGGCTCGGGGTCATGCGTTCTCCTTGTACGGCAGGGACACGCGTATCGCGAAGCCACCCTGCGGATGCGGTCCGGCGGTGAAGGTACCGCCGTACAGAGCGACGCGTTCGCGCATGCCGACGATGCCGTGACCACCGGGCGCCGTCGCGAGGATCGTCCCGTTGCCTCCGTCGTCGGTGATGTCGAGCCGAACTCGATGGCCGTCCGCATCGATCACCACCTGGCAACGCGCCGCCGCGCCGGCATGCTTGGCAACATTGGTGAGCGCCTCCTGCACGATGCGGTAGACGGCCAGCCCAACCCCATCAGGCAGACGTTCCACACCGCGCATCGTCAGCTGCGCACCCGCCGCCCCGACAAGCTCCGGCAGCGCAACTGCGCCGGGAACGGGGCCGAGAGCCGCAGACTGGTGTCCGCCCTCGGAGGTACGCAGCACACCAAGCATCCGACGCATGTCGTTCAGCGCGGTACGGCTCGTGTGCTCGATCACCCGCAGCGCGTCATACGCCTCCTGCGGATTGGTGGGCAGCACATGGTTGGCCACGCCGGCCTTGACCGCGATCAGACCCATGCTGTGGGTGACGACGTCATGGAGTTCGCGGGCGATCCGCAGACGCTCCTCCGTGGCGGCGCGCTGCGCGATGTGCTCGGCAACCCGAATGGCAACTGCGCGCTTCTGGTGTGCGGAGCGCCCCAGCTGCCAGGCGCCGAGGAGTGCGGCGAAGCCGAGCGGCAGCAGACCTGGACTGCCACGCCGCCCAAACGCCTCATCTGCGATCGCCCGTGCGGCAAGGTCGGCCAGGGCCAACGAGGCGATCGTCAGACCGGGCAGCCATCGCTGCCACCAACGGTGCAACGGCAGCCTGACGGCGACGATGTAGATGGCGAAGGACGCTGGCAGAAAGGGGTCCCACAACACATCACGTGCGACGGCCAAGACGCTCACCGCCAGCACGACTGCGAACACGGGCAACGGCCAGATCCGCCGTACGACGAGCGGCACGATAGCCGCGACGACGAGGGTGAGCTGCTCCCACGGCACCTCCAACGAGGGCGTGGCGGCGGCGGCACCGGTCGAACCGGTCAGCAACAGCGCGGCCAGGTAAGCGAAGACGAGCAGGCTGTCCAGGGCGATGCGCCGGCGCCGGCTCAGCCGCCGGGCCAGGATCGGATGATCGTCGGGGTCCATCGCGGTACCTGCTTGCACCGCTCGACCCTATCCAGGTGTATGGCTGATGCGCCTCCCCCCGGCGGCCGTGACGGTCGCTCCGCCCACAGGGGGATGCGTGGGCGCAGTTGACGCCCTGGCTCCCCTTGGAGGCGGAGGAAGGAGGGTCAGCGTCCAGCCGGATGCGCAGGCCGCCGTGGGTCGCAGACCATCACCAGCATGATCGAAGCTAACGACCTGACCAAGCGCTTCGGGAGATGCACCGCTGTGGACGGGCTTTCCTTCCAGGTGCAGCCCGGCCGTGTCACGGGATTTCTGGGACCCAACGGCGCAGGAAAGTCGACCACGATGCGCATGATGCTGGGCCTTGACCGGCCCACGAGCGGGACGGTCAGCATCGACGGCGTGCCATACCAACGGCTGTCCGACCCATTGCGCACGGTGGGTGCCTTGCTCGATGCCAGAGCTGTGCACCCACGCCGGACCGCACTGAACCACCTGCGAATTCTGGCTCGCAGCAATGGAATCCCGGCACGCCGGGTACGGGAGGTGATCGAGCTGACCGGGCTGTCGAGCGTCGCGCACCGACAGGCCAGGACGTTTTCCCTCGGCATGAGTCAACGGCTGGGAATCGCCGCGGCGCTGCTGGGTGACCCCGCCATCCTGGTGCTCGACGAGCCTGTCAACGGGCTCGACCCGGAAGGCGTCCTGTGGATTCGGAAGCTCATGCGGGACCTGGCGACGCAGGGGCGCACCGTCTTCGTGTCCAGCCATCTGATGAGCGAGGTGGCACTCAGCGTCGACCACCTCATCATCATCGGCCGCGGTCGACTGCTCGCGGACACCAGTATGACCGCCTTCATCGACCAGCAATCGGACGCGGGGGTGCAGGTGCGAACACCGGAGCCGCAGCGACTGCACGATGTGCTGGCCGGAGCCGGAATCACGGTCACCGCCTGCGCCGACGGCAGTCTTCAGGTGGCCGCCGAGGCTGAGCGGATCGGCGTACTCGCCGCGGCGCATGCGGTGACGGTACATGAGGTGAGACGGAACACAGCCTCTCTCGAAGAGGCGTTCATGCGCCTCACCGCCGACACGGTCGTCTACCGGGCAGAGCAGTCAAGGGGAACGCATCGATGACCAGCAACACGCCCCGCGCGGTGTTCGCCGCCGAGTGGACCAAGATGTGGAGCATCCGGTCGACCAGCCTCACTTTGCTGTTGACGCTAGTCCTCAGCACCGGAGTCAGTACCCTCATCGGGTTCAGCTACCGCGATAGCCTTGAGGACGTCATCAACTTCGATTCGTTGTTCGTGGGACTGTACGGTGTGACGCTCGGACAGCTCGCACTGGTCGTATTCGGTGTGCTCATCGTCGGTTCCGAGTACTCTTCGGGGTCGATACGGGCCTCGCTCGCAGCAGTGCCCCAACGTGGGCTGTTTTTCAGCGGCAAGATCCTCGCGGGCACACTCGTCGCCCTCGTTTGCTCCATGTGCACCGTCATCGTCACGTTCATCAGCGCCCAAGCGGCGTTCGGACCCCATGGAACCACTCTCAGCAGGGACGATGTCCCGATCGCGCTCGTCGGTGCAGTGGTCTATCTGACCCTGATCTGCGGCTTCTCCATGGGAGTGGCGACCATCGTGCGCAGCTCGGCCATCTCGCTGGGTGTACTGCTTCCGCTGTTGTTCCTCGGTTCACAGGGCTTGGGCAACATTCCCGCGCTCAAGCCCGTTCTCCAGTACCTGCCCGATCAGGCCGGCATGGAACTGATGCGCATTGCTTCACCACCCGACGACACCAGCGTCGGTCCCGACTACGGCCCCGGGATCGCGCTCGTCATCCTGTCGGCTTGGACTGCCGCCGCCCTGATCGGCGGCTATCTGGTCTTGCGCCGGCGGGATGCCTGACAGTCGAATCCCGTCCAGCGGGGGTCAACCGTTGCCGCTCTTCGACCGGTGTACGGCACCTTCAACCGCGTGAACGTCATCTCCAACAGCTCGCTGGCAGCGCCCAATCCGCTCACATCGGATCCAACAGCTCAGCCGCGGCCTCCACCACGTCACCCACGCCCTCCACCAGTCCCAGCTCCCCGAGCCCGCCACCCGCGAACTCCTCGAACTGACCAGCGACTACCAAGTCCTCGACGCAGGCGCGCTACCGTCTCCCCAGTGACCACCCAGCGCAGCGATTCTGAGTCTTCCGTCCGGGACGCCTCTCGCGAACTCGGCATCTCCACCCGCGGCATGACCGAGATACGCAGCCACGCCACCGACGTCTACCACCTCCCGGAGATCAACGCCGTCGCCCGGGTGAGACCCATCACGGAAGCCGCGCACGTCACCAAGATCGTCGCGCTCCTGAGATGGCTCACCGGACGCGGGTTCCCCGCCGTCGAACCGCTGGCACCACCGGTCACCACCACCGCCCACATCGTGACCTTCTGGGTGCACTATCCCCAACGGGACACACCACCACCTGCCCACGCCACCGATCGCCCTGCCCACCTATCAACCACTCACCTCACTCAGGTCCGCCGTTGAGGTCAGCATCTGTCTCGACCCTGCGCAGCGGCAATGGCTCACCACCGCGGTCGACGACGCACTCCACGCCTACCGACACCTTGAGTTCCCCCTCGGGCACGGATTCATCCACGGCGACGCCTACCCCGGTAACACCCTCTGGGACGGCGACAACGTACGACTCGGCGACTGGGACGAAGCCGCATACGGACCCCGCGAACTCGACCTCGCCAACACCGTCCAAGGCACCCGCTTCGGACGAACCCCCCAACAGATCACCGACTTCACCAACAGCTACGGCTACGACCCCACCCCATGGCCCCGACTGCGCGTCCTCACCCACATGCGCGACCTCCACACACTCGGCTCCTTACCGTCGAGAACCCGATGGGTGATACCGCCGACCTCGGCCGCGACACGGCGGGCGTAGCGGACATCGTCGTCCTGTGCCATGACCGCGTCGGTGTAGGTGAGGGCCGACAGCCCTCGCGCTGCGGCTGCCAGGCAGGTGACGAGGCTGCTGTCCACTCCACCGGACAGGTCGGCCGACAGGGCCTCATAGCGGTGCGCGCGGCGGGTGACCGCGGTGACCAGAGCACCGCGAAGCTGCCGCGCCCCCTCCACGAGATCGAGCTGCGGCCGTTCGGCGGGGACTTCCACGACGCGCGGCGCGTGACCAGGAGTGAGGACCAGAGCGTGTCGCGCAGCATGCACTCCGGTTCGTCGCGCAGCCCGATGTGTAGGGCTACAGGGCCCCGTTCCAATTCTCTGTTGCACGGAAGGGTATTCTGTTGGTACCGAAGCGAGGGGAGCCCGCTCGACCGGAGCCGACGGGGATCCCTGCGGTCGGCACGGCCGATTCACGGGCGCTGGACGTTCAGCTTCCCCTCTGCGTAGTTCGCGCGCATGCGCTTCTTGTCGAACTTGCCGACGCTGGTCAGCGGCAGCTCGTCGAGCTCCACCCAGCGCTCGGGTATCCACCACTTGGGCACCGAGCCGAGCAGGGTGTCGCGCAGGTCGGCCAGGGTCGTCTCGGCGCCGTCGCGCATCACGACCAGGACGCACGGGCGTTCGTCCCAGCGGTCGTCGGGCACTCCGATCACCGCCGTCTGGAGTACGTCGGGGTGCCGGGCGATGGTGAGTTCCAGCTCGTTGGAGGAGATCCACTCGCCGCCGGACTTGATGACGTCCTTGGCCCGGTCGGTGAGGGTCGCGTACCCGAGTGGGTCGAGCGTGCCGACGTCCCCGGTGCGCAGCCAGCCGTTCCGGAACCTGTCGTCGGATTCGAGGCCGTAGTACGAGTCGGCGATCCAGGGCCCGCGGAGTTCGAACTCGCCGACCGCGTACCCGTCCGCGGGCAGGATCTCGCCGGTGTCCGGCTGGACGAGGCGGATCTCCACACCGGCGAGGACGCGGCCCTGGCCGTCGGCGCGGCGCTCCGGGTCAGTGTCCTCCTCGGTCCGTGGCGGCCGGTTCATCGTGATGAGCGGCGAGGTCTCCGTCATGCCCCAGCCCTGCAGCGCCGCCACCCCGTAGCGGTCCAATCCGGCGCGCAGCGTGCGCGGGATGGGCGCGCCTCCGAGGATGACGCGGTTGAGCGTCTTTAGGTCGCGCGACGGGTCCGCGTCCGCGTAGTTGAGGATCTCGTTCCAGACGGTGGGCACGCCGTTGGAGAACGTCGGCTGGTAGCGCTCGATCGCCTCGACCACGGTCGCGGGGTCCACGTGGCGGTTGCACAGCAGCAGATCGCCACCGGCCCAGAACGTTGCGAACGGGTAGCCCCACGCGTTGGCGTGGAACATCGGCGTGATGATGTAGCCGCAGTCCCGCGAGTTGAGCGCGACGGCGTTGGCCGTGCACAGCGACATCGCGTGGAGCCAGATCGACCGGTGACTGTAGGCGACTCCCTTGGGGTCGCCGGTGGTCCCGGTCGTGAAGCACAGGGTCGCGGGGGCCTTCTCGTTGACCTCGGGCCACGGGAAGTCGGTCGGCTGCCCGGCGACGACGTCTTGGTAGCGCAGCACCTCGCCGGGCCAGGCACCCAGGGCGCCGTCCTCGAACCCGCCGACCACGACGACCACGCGGACGGTGGGCAGTCGGTCGGCGATCTCCGCGAGGCGGTCGAGGAACGAGGCGTCCGCGATCACGACTTCGTCGGCGGCTTGGTTGATGGTGAACACGAGCTGTTCCGCGGACAGGCGCGGGTTGATCGTGTGCAGCAGCGCGCCCATGGCCGGGACCGCGAAGTACGCCTCGAAGTGCTCGCGGGTATTCCACAGGAACGAGCCCACGACGGAACCGGCCCGGACCCCCAGCGCCTGGAGGCCACGAGCGAGGGCCGCCACCTGCCCGGCCACGTCGCCGTAGAGCATTTCGGAGGCGTCGGCACCGACCGTCCGGACCGACCGCCGGGAATGCCAGGTCGAGCCGTGCCGGAGGATGTTGGCGACGGTGAGGTCGCCGTCGCCGATGTTGCCCAGGGGGTGGCTCGACGGGTGGCTCACAGATGTTCTCCTTCGCATGATCCGGCTGAGTTGGCTGATCGGGCTGTGGTACCTGTAGCAACAGCGATCGGTGCGACGTCCGGGGCGGCTAAGCGCACGGCGCCGTTGGCTGGACGACGGACAGCGGTCGTTGAGTATGCCCACGGGTGCGCATAGCAGAACTTAATTCTGTCTTGAGGAATTCTCCCGGTCAATAAGCGCCGAGTGAACGTCTTTGTACTGAATGCCTCTTCCGTCCGTGCGATGCGCGGCACCGGGCGGGGCGGCTTACTCGGCGGGGGATGGAAGCACGGCTTGGGGGTCAGGCGCGCCAGAGTTCGGCGCCGGACCGGACCACCGGCAGCTGGGGCACGACGGCGTGCCGGGACAACCTCGTGACTGCGAAGCCTAGTTCGGCGATGTCGGCGGCCGAGATCATCTCCTCGGGCGCGATCCGGTCGTGCGTCCAGGCGCTCATGTCGGTGTTGACATAGCCCGGGCAGATCGCGGTGGCCGAGACGCCGTGCGCGGACTCCTCGGTGTTGACGGAAGCACACAGGGCGACCAGTGCGGCCTTGCTGGCGGCGTACGCGGCCAGGCCGGGCTCGGGTGCGAGCGCGGTCAACGAGGACACCGCGATGATCTTCGTTCCGGTCACCGGCTGCTGCGCGGCGGTTGCCCGCAGCAGGTCGAGGGATTCGCCGATGAGCAGGAACGGGGACCGGATGTTCACCGCGAACTGCTTGTCGAAGCGCTTGAGCGGATAGCCCGCCACCGGCGCGGCGGAGCCCACTCCAGCGCTGATCACCAGGGCGTCCAGGCGGCCGAAGTACTCGGCGTGCGCCGCGGCGACCCGCCGTACGTCCTTCTCGGCCGCCATGTCCCCCGGCGCCGTCTCGACCCGGACGCCCAGCTCGGTCAGGTGCTTGGCGGCCTCGTCGAGCGTGAGCGCGTCACGGGCGCTGAGGGTCAGGTCGTAGCCTTCGGACGCCAGCCGGTGGGCGATCGCATAGCCGATGCCGCGCGAAGCTCCCGTCACCAGGGCTGCCGGGCGCGTTTCGAGCGTGGGTGCGGTGTCCACGGTGGTACCTCTCTTCGGGGCGGCCGGTTTCCGCGCGTGGTCGGCGCGGCACGCGTTCGCGTCGGTGGTGAGCTCCGCGTCCGGCCCCGCGCCGACCGGTGGCGACCTCGTGATCGTGATCATCGCCACGCCGCCGTCGCCTTTCAGGGCCTCGGCCTGCTCCCCTTCGGCCTGGCACGGCACAGAACTTCCGCAAGTGACTTACTTATCGCTCGCTCAGTGGCGACACTAGGGGGCGCCCATGCGCCCGTCAAGTCCGGTCGGCGAAGGGTTGACCGGAAGAAGGCAATCGCCTACCTTCCTGCACATTCCCACTGAGCGAGCGATCGGTAAACTCGCCGCAGAGATCCGAGGACTGTGATGGCGATCGACTTCACTCTGGAACCGCACCTCGCGGACCTTCGCGAACGCATCGCAGGGTTCGTCCGCGAGACCGTAATGCCTGCGGAGGAGGCCCTGCTCGCCAGCCAGGCCGCGCCGGACGACGGCCTGCGCGCCAGGCTCCAGCAGGCCGCACGCGAGGCAGGTTTGTTCGCCCCGACCGTCGCTTCGGAGCTGGGCGGGCTCGGCCTGGACATGCGCGGCCAGTCGGTCGTCCTGGAGGAGGCCGGATACAGCCTGCTCGGCCCGCTCGCCCTGAACTGCGCGGCGCCCGACGAGGGCAACATGCACCTGCTGGAGAAGGCCGCCACGCCCGCGCAGCGCGAGAGGTTCCTCCGCCCGCTGGCGGTCGGGCAGGTGCGCTCGTGCTTCGGCATGACCGAGCCGGCCCCGGGCGCCGGGTCCGATCCGGCGCAGCTCACCACTACCGCCCGCCAGGATGGCGACGAGTGGGTCATCGACGGACTCAAGCGCTTCATCACCGGCGCCGACGGTGCGGCGTTCGCCATCGTCATGGCCCGCACCGGAGGCGGTGACCGCTCGCCTGAGGCGACGATGTTTCTCGTCCCGACGGACACCCCCGGGTACACGCTGGAACGCCACATGCCCACGCTGGACAACGGCTTCGTCGGCGGGCACTGCGAACTCCGGTTCGACGGTCTGCGCGTCGGTGACAACGCGGTACTGGGGGAGCCGGGCAAGGGCTTCGCATACGCCCAGATACGGCTCGCTCCGGCGCGGTTGACCCACTGCATGCGCTGGCTCGGCGTCGCACGGCACGCTCACGACATCGCCGTCCGCTACGCCGCGAACCGCACCGCGTTCGGCAGTCGCCTCGGCGACCTCGGCATGACGCAGGCCCACATCGCGGACAGCGAGATCGACTTGGCGGCGGGCCGCGCGCTGATCCGCGAGGCCGCCTGGGTGCTCGACACCGGCGCTTCCGGCAAGCGCGAGACGTCCATCGCGAAGACGTTCGTGGCCGAAGCCGTCGGGCGGGTCGTCGACCGCTCGATCCAGATCTGCGGCGGGCTCGGCGTCTCCGGCGATCTCCCGCTCGCAGCGTACCTGCGCGAAGTCCGTGCCTTCCGCATCTACGACGGGCCCTCCGAGGTGCACCGCTGGTCGCTCGCCCGGCGAGCCATCCGCGCTGCCAGGCAGGACGGCGCATGACCGGGTGGGACGCGCGGCCAGCATCCGGACCGGGACCGCTGCACGGCGTCCGCGTCCTGGAGATCGCGAGCCTCGCGCCCGCGCCGTTCGCGTGCATGGTCCTCGCAGACCTCGGAGCGGACATCCTGCGCATCGACCGGGTCACCGATGTCGACGACCGTCCGCAGCCGACCGGCGACCCGCTCCACCGCGGCCGACGCTCGGTGGCGGTGGACCTCAAGAACCCCGACGGCGCCGCGCTCGTGCGCCGACTCGCGGCCACGGCGGACGTGTTCGTCGAAGGTTTCCGTCCCGGTGTGACGGAACGCCTCGGGATTGGGCCCGCCGACCTCCGGGCCGCCAACCGGCGCCTGGTGTACGGACGCATGACCGGCTGGGGCCAGACCGGCCCGCTCGCCCACCGCGCGGGCCACGACATCAACTACATCGGGCTCGCGGGCGCCCTCGAACCCATCGGCCGCGCCGGCGAACGTCCGGTGCCGCCGCTGAACCTGGTCGGCGACTTCGGCGGCGGCGGCATGCTGCTCGCCGTCGGTATCCTCGCCGCGCTCTACGAACGCGAGCACTCCGGCCTGGGCCAGGTGGTCGACGCGGCCATGGTCGACGGCGCCGCGCTGCTCACCGCACCCCTGCACGGGCTGCGCGCCACCGGCCAATGGGACAACCCTCGCGGGCACAACCTGCTGGACGGCGGTGCGCCGTTCTACGACACCTACGAGACGGCCGACGGCCGGTACATGGCGGTGGGCGCGCTTGAACCGAACTTCTACGCGCAACTGCTGGCCGGGCTCGGGCTAGCCGACGCGAACCTGCCCGAGCAGGACGACCGCGACCGGTGGTCCGAACTACGGGCCCGCTTCACCGCCGCGTTCGCGACGCGTACCCGCGACGAGTGGACGGCGGTCTTCGACGGCACCGATGCCTGCGTGACACCCGTCCTCAGCCCCTGGGAAGCCCACCTGCACCCCCACAACGCGGCGCGCGGTGTCTTCACCGACCTCGTCGGCTCGCGCCAGCCCGCACCCGCGCCGCGACTCGAGCGCACCGCGGGCACGGTCGGCACCCCCGCCCCGGCGCCCGGCCAGGACACGGCGGCCGCCCTGCTCGCCTGGGGCGTCGACGCCGGTGCCGTGGCTGACCTGACCGCGCGCGGCGCCGTCGCCGAACGTCCCTGACCTGCGCCCGTCCTAAGGAGCACCATCCGTGCAACGCACGCTCTACGACAGAGACCACCAGGACTTCCGGGCGATGGTCCGGCAGTTCGTCGCTCGTGAGGTCGTTCCGAACCAACAACGGTGGGAGCAGGAACGCCTCATCGACCGGTCGGTGTGGACGGCAGCCGGGCGGCAGGGCCTGCTCGGCATCGCCGTGCCCGGCGAGTACGGCGGCGCGGGTCAGGACGACTTCCGCTACCGCTCGGTCGTGAAGGAGGAACTGGCCCGGGTAGGCGCCGCGTCACTGGCGGCCGGCTTCGCCATCCAGGACGACATCGTCCTGCCCTACCTGCTCGACCTCGCCACCGACGAGCAGAAGCAGCGCTGGCTTCCCGGCATCTGCGCGGGCGAGGCGGTCACGGCGATCGCCATGACCGAGCCCGGAGCCGGCAGCGACCTGCAAGGCATTCGGGCCACCGCCCGACGGGAGGGCGACGGCTGGATCATCGACGGCGCGAAGACCTTCATCACCAACGGCATCCACGCCGACCTCGTCATCCTGCTCACCCGCACCGACCCCGACGCCGGGGCGAAGGGCATGAGCCTGTTCGCAGTCGAACGCGACACCCCGGGCTTCACGCGGGGGCGCAAGCTCGACAAGGTGGGCCTCCACGCGCAGGACACCGCGGAACTCTTCTTCGACGGGGTCCGGGTCCCGGCCGCGAACCTCATCGGGACGGAGGGCCAGGGCTTCATCCACCTCGTGGAACGGCTCCCGCGCGAACGCCTGTCGATCGCCGTGGCCGCGCAGTGCGCCATCGAGGCGGCGCTGGACTGGACCCTGGACTACTGCGCCGAGCGAACCGCGTTCGGCCAGCCGATCCGGGACTTCCAGCACAGCAGGTTCCTGCTCGCCGAACTGGTCACCGAGGCGGAGGTGACCAGGGCGTACCTCGACTCCGCGATCCTCGCGTTGAACGCCGGGACGCTCACGGCGGTCGACGCCGCCAAGGCCAAGTGGTGGGCCACCGAACTCCAGACCAAGGTCGTCGACCGCTGCGTACAACTGCACGGGGGCTACGGCTACATGCTGGAGTACCCCATCGCGAGGGCCTTCCTCGACTCCCGTATCCAGACCATCTACGGCGGCACGACCGAGATCATGAAAGAGATCATCGGCCGCGACCTGGCGAAGCGAAAGGCTGTGCGATGACCACCGGTTCCGGCCCCGTCACCAGCCCTCCCGGACTCGAACTCGGCGCTCTGGGGGAGTACTTCCAGGTGCACGTCCCCGGCTACCGGGGATCGCTGCGCGCCGAAGTCGTCGCGGGCGGCCGATCCAACCTCACCTACCGGGTGACGGACGGCGGCAGTACCTGGGCCGTCCGCCGCCCGCCCCTGGGCGGTCTCACCCCGTCGGCGCACGACATCGGCCGCGAACACCGGGTGACGTCCGGACTGCGCGGCAGCGGCGTCGCGGTCGCCGAGGCCGTCGCGTACTGCGACGGCACCGACGTCATCGGTGCGCCGTTCAGCGTCGCGGCGTGGGTCGACGGCCGCGTCCTGCGCACCCGCGCCGACGCCGACGCGCTGACCGTCGACGACCTCGCGCGGTGCTCGGACGGCCTGCTGGACCAGCTGGTACGCCTCCACGCCGTCCCGTATCGTGAGTTCGGCTTGGAGACTCTCGGCCGCCCGGACGGCTACCTGCGGCGGCAGCTCACCCGCTGGCGTGCTCAATGGGACCTGGTCGCCACCCGCCCGCTGCCCACGGTCGGCGCTCTCTTCGCGGCGTTGGACGCGGCGATGCCCGGCACCGGCGAATCGTCGATCGTCCATGGCGACTTTCGCGTGGACAACACCATCCTCGACCCCGACGACCTGTCCCGGGTCCGCGCGGTCGTCGACTGGGAGCTGTCCACCCTCGGCGACCCGCTCGCGGACCTCGCCACGTTCCTCGTCTACCGCGACCCGGCCGTCGACGCGCTCCTGGACGGTCCCGCGGCCACCGCCCCCGGATTCCCGATCCAGTCGCAACTGGCGGAGAGGTACGCCCGGTCGAGCGGACGGGACATCACGCAGTTGTCGTTCTACCTCGCTCTGGCGTATTTCAAGGTCGCCGTCATCGCCGAGGGCGTTCACTCCCGGTACACCCAGGGCATCACGGTGGGCTCCGGTTTCGACCGCGCAGGCGCGTCGGTCCCGCAAATCATCGACGCGGGTCTCGCCGCGATCGGCGGACCGGGGGCGGAGCGATCGCCGGAGCCCTGACGACACTTCGGAGGCGGTCGGCACCCCCTGGCGGCCGCGTCCCCGGAGCGGCGCGAGAGAGGCTCGACGAACCCCTCGACGCGGATGCGAGAACAGAGCTAGATCTCTGGGTAGTAGATGTTAGATCTGGAGAGCAGAATTGATGCTCGGTCTGGTTCCCGGCGTCAGACACGGCGCGCTCCTTGATCGAGTTTCCGAGCCGACCGTATCCATCCGCAGTCCCGCAATGCGCGCAACCCTAGGAGCATCTGATGATCAAGCGCATCGCCTACCTCACCTCGCCGGGTCCGACCGACCGGCGCGGCGTCGCGCCCGGGATCGTCACCCCCGGTTTCCAGATGGAGTTCGTGCAGATCGGCACCCCGACGCTGGTGAACGATCCGGCCGACTTGATGATCACCGACCTGGCGTATGTCGAAGCCGCCATGCGCGCGCAGCGGCAAGGGTTCGACGGCATCGTGATCGGGGCGGTCGCCGACTACGGCCTCTGCACGATACGCGCCTCCGTCGACATCCCGGTCTTCGGCTGCGGGCAGGCCGGCCTGCTGACCGCGGCCGGCATCGGCGACAAGTTCGGCATCGTCACCATCTGGCCGGAGACCACGGCGTTCACGTACGACCGGATCCTGCGTGACAACCCGGTCGGCCGCCAGTGCGTGTCGGTCCGCTACGTGAGCACCGTTGCCGAGCAGGCTGAGATCGCCGACGAAGACGGCTTCTACCAGCAGATGCAGGCCGGGCGGGAAGGCATGATGCTCCGCATTCTCGCCGAGATCGAGGCCGCGGTCGCCGAGGGCGCGCAGTCGATCGTGCTCGGCTGCAACTGCATGAGCCCGGTCGCCAGCATCCTCGCCGCGCGCTCCTCGGTGCCGGTGATCGACCCGACGGCGGCGGGCTACCGGTCCCTGGAGTCGATGCTGCTCCTCGGCCTGACGCACGCCAAGGATCCACGGCTGCCCGCGGTTTCCGAGCGGGGTCCCGCCTTCGCCGAGGCGGTTGCGGCCGTGGTGGGCACGCTCGACGAGCCCGAGGAGTGCCCGGTCTGCGTGCTCGACGAATACGGCAACGCCTCCTGCGAGGCCCCCAGCCACGAGGCCGCACCGACGTCCGCCGACGGTACGGCGCAGTGATCGCGAAGTCCGGTGATGCCACGAGCTTTTCGCGCGGCAACCGGAACGCCGGCCGAACGAATCGGCTCGGCGCACGACGTGGACCCGACGGGTCGACGGAGATATCGGAAGGGAACGCCCGTGGCTGACAACGCACTTGATGTGAAGGACCGTCTCGGCATCATCGATGGCTGCACGCGGATGGCGCTGTACATCGACCACCATCGCTGGGACGAGCTCGGTACGCTGTTCACCGACGTCATCGACCGCGACTACACCGGCATCTTCGGTGGCGAGCCGGAGCGGGTGACCCGCGAACAGTTCATCACCCGCGTCAGCAAGCGGATGCCCAACTTCGCGGCGACACAGCACCTGGTCTCCGGCCATATCGTCACGGGTTCGGGTGATGAGGCCCACTGCACGTCGCAGGTGCAGGCGGCGCACTACCTGCCGACCACGACCGGTGATCCGATGTGGACCTGCGGCGGCCAGTACGACCTGCGACTGGTGCGGACCGACGGCACCTGGCTCATCAGCTCCGTCACCGCGACGCAGCGCTGGTGCACCGGGAACTTCGAAGTCATGCGCCTGGGCCTGGGCATCCGCTGATGCGGTCTCCCGCGGCGGGATCGAGTGTCGCGACCAGGTACGTCGGTC
>NZ_JAMQAW010000011.1:0-22779 GCF_023701525.1 Streptomyces albipurpureus | reverse complement strand
ACAGCGCGGGCCGTGACCACATCGCAGCCTTCGTCATCGTGCCCGCGTGAGGCCGATTGGTTACGGCCCGAAGGGCCGCTTCGCAAAGCAGTATGTATAGTACGAAAACTCAGGAGGAGCACATGGGAAGCCAGGAACTCACCGGCAAGGTCGCGCTCGTGACCGGCGCCGCGCGCCGCGGCGGCATCGGCCGCACGACCGCCCTGCTGCTTGCGGATCTCGGCGCGGACATCGCCTGCCTGGACGTTGCGCGGCCACCGGAGCACGCACCCGAGCACGGCGTCGGTTCGCCGGGCGAACTCGCGGAGCTGGTCGCCGAGATCGAGGCCAAAGGACGCCGGGCCATCGCCGTCACCGCCGACGTCACCAACGGAGCTCAGGTCAATGAGGCGGTGGATCGCACCGTGGTCGAGCTGGGCAGTCTCGACCTCTGCTGCGCGATGGCCGGCGGGGTCGGCTACGGCAACGGCATCGCCCCGCTGCTCAGTCTGGACGAGCCGTCCTGGAACTGGGTCATCGACGTCAACCTGAAGGGCACCTGGCTCACCGCCGCCGCCGCGGGGCGCGCCATGGTCGCTGCCGGACGTGGAGGCCGGATCGTCACGATCGCGTCGTCTGCCGCGCTCGTCGGCACCAACGGCAACACCGGAATGGGGGTGTACGCGGCGGCCAAGGCCGGCGTCATCACGCTCACTCAGAACCTCGCCGCCGAACTGGGCCCGCACGGGATCAACGTGAACGCGGTGTCGCCGGGCATGATAGGCACCCAGGCGTCGGCCCCGGTGCGCGAGCAGTTCGAGCGCAGCGGACGTACCGACGCGGTGATCGGGAGCATCCCGCTGCGGCGATTCGGTGAAGCGGAGGAGATCGCCTCGATCGTCGCCTTCCTGTGCGGCGACGGCGCCAGCTACATCACCGGCGACGCCATCAACGCCACGGGCGGAAAGGTCCTCGGCTGAGCATCCCGCCTGTCCCCTCCGGTGCGGGCCAAGCGCCGGCCCCAGTGCGGCCTTACCCTCCGTCGCGGATGAGCGCACCCTCACCCCCGACGGACCGGGCAAGCGGGCCTTCCGCTGGATGAAGGCACGTCCCCATCGGCGGCGACCCGCCTCTGCGATTTCTCTTTCCCTACGGTCGGCCGTCGGCAGCGTGATCATTTTCGGCGGTGAGATCTGCCAAGCACTGCCCCGCAATCTTTCGGCAGCGGATACCAAAACCAATGTGCGGCGGGTATTCGGCCGAAACGCTGGTGAGCGCGCCCACTGCCCGAACGTCGTGTCACGGTGCGTCCAACGGTGGGAACACACCAGTGACCCCAGCTCGGACGGCTGCGGAACCCGGCGCGTTCACGCATCGGTACAGGCCGAATCGGCGTTCCCCGGCTCCCTTCGCCGGAATTCCGGTGAACCGGTTGGAGTCTTGCGATCTTTCCGGTTCGACTCTCTGATTATCAGAACTCGATTCTGCATCTAACCGCTGAGTTCCGTTCGGAACCATTGCTCGGCTCGCTCAGGTGCTATAGCGTTCCGGCACTCAGCAGAGACGCATTCTGCTCTAAAGAACTTTCGCGACCCGGACGCAGTCAGTCCTGTCACCGCCAACAAGGAGATCCCATGGGACTCGACAGAGCATCAGCTCACGACTCGGCGACCACGGCGGGCACCGCCGACGGCAGCCGCATGCCGAAGAAGAGCAGGCGCTTCGCCGCGGTCAGTGCCGCGATCGTGGCCTTCACGGTCATCGCTTCGGGGTGCAGTTCGGATGGCGACGGCGAGAAGGGTTCGTCGTCCGATGGCGGTGCACCGATCAAGCTCATGGTCCAAGGCGCGATCTCCGGACCGGTCTACGCGGTGCCCGAGATGGTGACCGGCGCGCAGGCCGCAGTGAACCGGATCAACTCCGAGGGCGGCATCAACGGCCGCAACCTGAAGTTGATCCCCTGCGACGACCAGGGCAACCCGAACAACGCCAAGGCGTGTGGCCGCAAGGCGATCTCGGAGAAGGTCGCCGCCGTCGTCGGCGGTCTGTCGACGTACGACAACCAGTTCATCCCGACCCTGGAGGCCGCCAAGATCCCGTACATCGGATCGACCGGCACCGCGCCGATCAACAACACCAACCCGGTGTCGTTCCCGGTCAGCTCGGGCGCGGTCAGCTACACGGCCAGCGGGAAGGCGATGGCGCGCAACGGCTGCAAGAAGGCCGCCATCTTCGCGGTCGACCAGCCGGGTGTGGACATGGCGATCAAGAACATTACCCGCGGTCTCAACCAGTCCGGCGTGACGGAGGTCAAGCCGTACAAGTTCCCGACCAGCACCAGCAACTTCAGCTCGCTGGTCGGCACCGCCCAGGCGGCCGGGGCGGAGTGCATCGGAATCAGCGCCGGCCCGCAGGCCCTGGCCGGGATCATGCTCGCGGTGAAGAAGAGCGGCACCATCACGCCGATCAACACCATTCTCTCGAACATCGTGCCCGAACTGCTCAAGAAGGTCGCGTTCCCGGCCGGCAAGCTCACCGCCGACGGCTTGTTCTACATGCCGGACGCCGGTGCCACCGGCCGGACCCAGCAGGTGCTTGAGCAGTACGTCGCTGACATTGCCGGGACGAAGGCCACCGGCCAGGCAGCGGCGATCGACGGCCCCTCGATCAACGGCTACAACAGCGTCCTGCTCTTCGCCGCGCTCGCCAAGACGATGCCGGACATCACGGCGGAGAAGGTACTCAAGGCGATGGGCAGCTTCAAGAGCGACACCGG
Source organism: Streptomyces albipurpureus (assembly GCF_023701525.1). GTDB lineage: Bacteria > Actinomycetota > Actinomycetes > Streptomycetales > Streptomycetaceae > Streptomyces > Streptomyces albipurpureus. Next base: position 20,024 of record NZ_JAMQAW010000011.1, on the reverse strand, counting down.
GCTCACCGCGCCGATCGACTTCTCCGGCAAGGGCCCGATCGACGGATCACCGCAGGTCCACGCCACCACGGCGATCACCTACTCCTGGACGGGTACGAGGTTGCAGCTGAGCGGCGACCCGATCACCGTCCCCTGACCGCCGATCGCGCAACCGATGCGGTCACCGATCCCGCCGTGACCCGCCCGTGGCTCGTTGCCCGGCTCGGCCGAATCGCCGCCCGTGAGCGGATCCCGCACTTCGGGCGGACTCTCGCCAAACGGCCGCCGGCGCATGCCGCCGGCGGACCACCAGCACGCAGTCAGTGAAAGGACCGTCTGATGTCCAACGCGATTCACTTCGCGATCCTCGGCATGGCCAGCGGCGGGCTGTATGCCTTGATGGCACTTGGTCTCATCGTTGTGCATCGCACGTCCGGTGCGATCAACTTCGCGCACGGCGCGATCGCCGTCACGGCCGGGTATGTCCTGGTCTACTGCGAGTCGAAATCGATACCGATCCTGGTCTCGGTGGTATTGGCCATCCTGTCCGGTCTGGTGCTGGGCGTTCTGATCCAACTCCTGGTCATGACGCCGCTGCGGAACGCCAGTACCCTGACCAAGGCGATTTCCACCCTCGGGATCCTGGTGGTGCTGCAAGCCAGTGCCCAGCTGAAGTTCGGCTCCCAGCCGCAGCTGGTGGAGAGCTTCCTGCCGCAGAACGGCGTCACCATCTTCGGCGCGTACGTCACCGTCGACTACCTGATCATGCTGGCGATCGCGCTGGTACTGGCCGCCGTGCTGTGGGTCGTCTACCGGCGCACCCGTTTCGGCCTGGCCACCACCGCGGTGTCGGACAACGAGGAAGCCCTCGGCACGCTCGGCTGGTCCTCAACCCTGGTCGCGCGCGGCAACTGGGCGATCGCCGGAACCCTGGCCGCGCTCTCCGGGGTGCTGCTCGCCCCGACCACCGGGGTGAGCCTGCCGTCGATGACCTCGCTGCTGCTACCGGCGCTGGCCGCCGCCCTGTTCGGCAGGCTCAGCTCCTTCCCCGTCGCGACCCTCGGCGCGCTGCTCATCGGCGTCATCCAGTCCGAGCTGACGTTCTACGGGCAAGCACCGGTACTGCGCGACCTCCCCAACCTGCCGGAAGCTGTGCCGTTCCTGCTGATCATCGTGATCCTGGTGGCGCGCGGAAAGACGCTGCCCACCCGTGACTTTGTCGAGTCGAGGCTGCCCTCGCTCGGTTCCGGCCGCGTGCGGCTGCGCACTCTGCTGCCGGCCGTGCTCGTCGCGGTGCTGCTGATCCAGTGGATGCTGCCGCTCGAATGGGTCATGGCCACGACGTCCACCCTCATCGCCGGGATCATCGTGCTGTCCCTGGTCCTCCTGATCGGCTACGCGGGCCAGCTCTCGCTCGCACAGCTGTCGATCGGCGGCCTGGGAGCACTGGTCACCGCCCGCCTGGTCGCCTCGGCCGACTGGCCGCTGCCGCTGGCGGTACTGGTCGGTCTCGCCGTCGCGGTGCCGGTCGGGATTCTGGTGGGCCTCCCGGCGGTACGCACCCGCGGCGCGACGCTCGCCGTGGTGACGTTGGGCCTGGCCGCCGCCCTCAACTCCCTGGTGTTCAGTACGGTGAAGCTGACCGGCGGGGACGTCGGCATCGATGTGGGCTTCCCGTCCCTGCTCGGGTTCGAGTTCGACGAGACCACATACCCGCGCCGGTACGCCCTGGTCGCTCTCGCGCTGTTCGTCCTCGTGGGCATCGCCCTGTGCAATCTGCGCCGTTCCGGGCTGGGCCGCTGGATGATCTCGGTGCGCAGCAACGAGCGGGCCGCGGCCTCACTCGGTGTCAACGTGGTCGGCGCGAAGCTTGCGGCGTTCGTGATGTCGTCGGTGATCGCCACCCTCGGCGCGATCCTGGTCGCGTTTCGGTTCCCCAACGCGCTGTTCACCAGCTTCGAGCCGTTCCAGTCGGTCAACTACGTGGTGCAGTCCGTCATCGGCGGTGTCGGCTTCGTGCCCGGCGCCGCGGCTGGCGGCATGCTCGAACCGAGCGGCCTGGGCAGCAAGGCGATCCACAGTGCCGGTCTCGGCGACTGGCTGACCCTGGTCGGGGGTTTGCTGTTGCTGCTCACGGTGATCTTCAACCCGGACGGCATGGTCGGCAGCGGCCTCGAACAGGCGCGGGCGGTCAAGCGCAAGCTGTTCCCGGCCAAGGCGTCGTCGCATGCGGCGAAGAGCTCGATCGCGGTTCAGTCCGTGGTCGGCGACGCGCCTGGCCGCGGCGAGGCCAAGGTGCTGGCGGTGAGCGGTCTGACCGTGCAGTTCGGCGCGGTCACCGCCGTCAACGGGGTGGATTTCGAGCTGCGCAGCGGCGAGGTGCTCGGCGTCATCGGGCCGAACGGCGCCGGTAAGACCACCCTCATCGACGCGCTCACCGGATATGTCCCGTCCAAGGGCTCGGTCACGCTGGACGGCGAGCAGTTGCAAGGCACCGCGCCGCACCATCGCAGCCGACTCGGTGTGATCCGCTCCTTCCAGTCGCTGGAGCTGTTCGAGGACCTGTCGGTGGGTGAGAACCTGCTGGTGGCGTCGGAGAAGCTCACCTTCCGCAGGGCGCTCGGCGCGATGTTCTGGCCGAAGCGACCGGCTTTGGACGGCGCCGCGCCAGCGGCGGTGCAGGAGTTCGGGCTCGGCGACGCGCTCGACGGAGCGCCGGGTGATCTGAGCTACGGGCAGCGCCGACTGCTGGCGATCTCACGCGCCGTCGCCTGCAACCCCACCGTTCTGCTGCTGGACGAACCGGCGGCCGGCCTCGACGACGTCGACCGGCAGGCCCTGAAGGCACTGGTGCGGCGGCTGTCGGAGAGCTGGGGAATCGCGGTCCTGCTCATCGAGCACGACGTCGACCTCGTCATGTCCGTCTCGGACCGCATCCTGGCCCTCAACTTCGGCACCGTGACGGCACACGCCTCGCCGGAGGAGGTCCGACGTCATCCGGAAGTCATCCGCTCCTACCTCGGAGAGGACGATGCAGCCGTGGCCGCAGGCGACGGCTGCACCCGCGGCACCGACGAGACCATGGAACGGAGTGCGCAATGACCGAGGCGGCATTGCAGGCAATAGGCATGTCGGCCGGCTACCACGGGGTGGCGGCGGTGTCGGATATCGACCTTGAGGTGCACGCCGGTGAGGTCGTCGCGCTGCTCGGCCCCAACGGCGCCGGCAAGACCACGACCATCCGGGCGTGCGCGGGCCAGATCGGGTTGCTCGGCGGCCACGTGCGGTTGAACGGTTCGGAGCGGCCCGGACCGCTGTTCAAGCGTATCCGCGGCGGCATGGGGCTGTTGACCGAGTCGCGGTGCGTGTTCATGGGTCTGACGGTCCGGGAGAACCTGCGGCTCGGCCGCGGCCCCATGGACGACGCGCTGGCGCATTTCCCGGAACTGGAGCGGCGGTTGGACGTGCGGGCCGGCCTGATCTCCGGCGGCGAACAGCAGATGCTGGCGCTGGCGCGTATCCTCGCGGCCCGCCCGAATGTGCTGATCGCCGACGAGCTCTCCCTGGGCCTGGCGCCGCTGATCGTCCGGCGCCTGCTCGACGCGCTGACCGCGGCTGCTGTCGACGGTGCGGCCGTGCTCATCGTCGAACAGCAGACCCGGCTGGCGCTGGAAAGCGCCCAGCGGGCCTACGTGTTGCGGCGCGGAAAGATGGCGCTGTCCGGGCCCGTCGCCGAACTGCGGGCTCAGAGCGCGGCCGTGGCGGAACTGTACCTGTGACACCGGTAACGCCACCCCGAGACGGGGCGATGGCGTCGCCTCCGCGGATCCCGGCCGGCCCGGCGGAGTTCCCCGTGCCCGGTGGATACGGCTCCATCGCCGGGCAGGTTTCGACGTCGGCGCCTGGGTGCCGACCTGATGGAGAGGGACAGTGACTGTGACGGAAAACTCGCTCGATGTGGTGGGCCGGCTCGCCATCATGGACACCTGCAATCGGATGGCGCTGTACATCGACGAGAAGCGCTGGCCCGAACTCGCCGCGCTCATGGCCGACGAGATCGAACTGGACTACACGGATGTCAGCAACCGCGGCCTGGAGCGGTTCACCCGTGCCGAGTACGAGAAGCACGCGGCGGCTCTCCTGGTGAACGATCCGATCACCCGGCACCTCGTGGCGTCGCACATCGTCGAAGGCTCCGGCGACCAGGCGAGGTGTGTCTCCCAGTTCCAGGCGACCCACACGCTGCCCAACACGACCGGCGACTCGTCGTGGGTGCTGGGCGGCCAGTACGACAGGCGGCTGGTGAAGGCTGACGGCCGCTGGCTGATCCGCAGCATCAAGGTCACCCGCCGCTGGACCACCGGCAACTGGCAGGTCGTGGTGCTGGGACGCGCCCAGTAGGTCACCTTCGAACACCCCGCCGGGTCAGGTCGCGTCGCCGGGCACCGCGTCTTGTGCAGCGCAGCCCCACAGCGTGTGGCCGGACCTATGTGACAGGGCTGCTGTACGGCGAGCGCGAGGCGGGGTGCCATGCCCGGAAAACACGAGGAGTGTAAGGAAATGATGGAACTCACTGGCAGAGTCGCGGTCGTCACCGGTGCCGGGCGCGGCCTGGGCCGGGCACACGCGTTGTTGCTCGCCTCCCTGGGCGCCGCAGTGGTCGTGAACGACCTCGGCGGTGGGCTGGACGGCTCGGGAGGATCCGCCGAGACCGCCGAGTCGGTCGTCGCCGAGATCACCCTCGCTGGCGGGATCGCGGTCGCGAACGCCGACAGTGTGGCGACCTCGGCCGGGGGCGCTGAGATCGTCGGGACAGCGCTGCGCGAGTTCGGCCGCGTCGACATCGTCGTGAACAACGCCGGGACCACCGGCGGCCTCGTCGGCTTCGGCGACCTCGACGACGAGCGGCTGATGTCCGTGCTCGGCTCGCACCTGATCGGCTGCTTCAACGTATCCCGCGCGGCCTGGGGACCGATGGTGGCGCAGGGGTACGGGCGGATCGTGAACACCACGTCCGGCGTCGGTCTGTTCGGGATGGGCAAGGGAGTGGCGTACGCGGCCGCGAAGATGGGGATCGTCGGCCTGACACGCTCGTTGGCCGTCGAGGGTGAGGTGAGTGGGATCAAGGTCAACGCCATTGCCCCGATCGCGGCCACCCGGATGGCCGGTACCGTGTTCGGCGCTCTCGACGAGCACCTCGACCCGGCGCGGGTGTCGCCCGTCGTGGCCTACCTTGCACACGCGGACTGCCCGGTCACCGGCCGGGTGATCTCGGTCGGCGGCGGCCGGGTGGGCGAGGTGTTCCTCGGCGCCGCGCGCGGCTACTTCAATGCCGACCTGACCCCGGACGACGTTCGGGAGAACTTCGACACCGCACTCGACCACACCGACTTCGTCCTGCCGCTGGACGCGATGGACGAGGTCGGCATCACCGCGACCATGCACGGTCTGAGTGGAATCTAGACCGCGTCGAACCGGCGCTGGACTCCCGGCAATGGGCCGGTTCGGTGCTGGACACGCGCAGCGGCATCGCATTCTGCGATGGCCCGTCAGCCAGCTGCTGGAGGGCCGTCGTGTGTGCGGTCGGGCGGCCGACGCCGACTGACGGGGTGTGACAGGCGCGTGTGGCGCGCTGTCAGGCCGGGCGGGCGCCAGGAAAGGCCCGCGGGACCACCCCCACGCGCTTGGCCCAGACGGGCAATCCCCCGGTGCGCACCGTTGCAATGCGCATTGTGGAATCGCCCCTTGCCGGTTTCATCCGCTGGTCCAGGGCTTGACGCCCGGGGTCCTGCGGCCTACGTTCCCTGTTTAGCGATCGATAAGTAAGTGCGGAGGTTGGTGATGATGGACAGGAACCCCGAGGCTGCTGAGCCGGCGGCGCTACTGGAGCGTCGCGGCGCTGTCGCGCTTATCACCCTCAACCGGCCCCGGGTCCTCAACGCGGTCAACGCCGCGCTGTCGGCTGCCGTGGGCGAGGCGCTGGAGGAGGTCGCCGCCGATCCCGGGCTACGGGTCGCCGTGATCACCGGCGCCGGGCGGGCGTTCTGCGCCGGAATGGACCTGAAGGAGGTGGCAGCCGGCGGGTCCGTCATGGCTCCCGGGCACGAGGACTGGGGCTTCGCCGGCCTGGTCAACCACTTCATCGCCAAGCCGGTCATCGGGGCGGTCAACGGCTTCGCCCTCGGCGGCGGCACCGAGATCGCGCTCGCCTGCGACCTCGTCGTGGCCGACGAGAACGCGCATTTCGGCCTTCCCGAGGTGCGTCGCGGCCTGTTCGCCGCCGCGGGCGGCGTGCTGCGGCTGCCGCGCCAGGTGCCGAAGAAGATCGCGCTGGAGATGGCGCTCACCGGCCAGCCCCTGGATGCCGCCACCGCCGCTCGGTGGGGGCTGGTCAACCGGGTCGCACCGGCCGGCACGGCGGTCGAGGTGGCGCTGGAGCTGGCCGGGACTGTCAGCGAGGGTGCCCCGCTGGCCCTCCAGGCCAGCAAGCGGCTCATCCACCGTAGCGAGGACTTCGGCTCCGACTGGGAACCTGCGATGTGGGACGAGAGCGAGCGCGAATGGCAGGCCGTATTCGCGAGCGAGGACGCCCAGGAAGGTTCGCGTGCGTTCGCCGAGAAGCGCGCTCCGGTGTGGCGGGGCATCTGAGCACCCCGCATCCAGACCGCCGGGCGTACCGCCGAGCCGCGGATGCCCGACCCCGAACCCCCTGAACCGCTCGCGATCCGTCCCTGATCCATCCCTGAAAGGACACCAAATGAACGACGCAGTCATCGTCGACGTGGTGCGCACCGCGTCCGGCAAGGGCAAGCCCGGGGGTGCCCTGTCCTTGGTGCACCCGGTGGACCTGCTTGCCACGGTCCTCCAGGCCCTCGTTGAGCGTAACGGCCTCGACGCCGCGCTGGTCGAGGACGTGATCGGCGGCTGCGTCTCGCAGACCGACGAACAGGCCCTCAACATCACCCGCACTGCCCTGCTCGCCGCCGGCTTCCCGGAGTCGGTCCCGGCCATCACGATCGACCGTCAGTGCGGCTCCAGCCAGCAGGCCGCGTCCTTCGCAGCCCAGGGCGTCATCGCAGGCGCCTACGACGTCGTGATCGCCTGCGGCGTGGAGTCGATGAGCCGCGTCCCGATGTTCTCCAACGCGCGGGGAGCGGACACCTCCGGCACGCTGCTGGGCCGCCGCTACCCCGAGGGACTGATCCCGCAGGGCGTCTCCGCCGAACTGATAGCCGCTCGCTGGAAGTTGGACCGTGAGGAGCTCGACGCCTTCTCGGCACGCTCCCACCAGTTGGCCGCAGCCACTGCGGCATCCGGCGGCTTCGACCGGGAGATCGTCCCGATTGGCGGTCACACCGTGGACGAGACCGTGCGGCCGGACACCACGGCGGAGGGCCTGGCGGGCCTGAAGCCCGCGTTCACCGGGGCACCGGAGGCCGCGCGCTTCCCGGAGATCGACTGGCGGATCACCCCCGGCAACTCCTCGCCGCTCACCGACGGCGCGTCCGCCGCCCTCATCATGAGCGCCGTCACTGCCGAGCGGCTGGGCCTCACGCCTCGCGCCCGGTTCCACTCCTTCGCGGTCACCGGCTCGGACCCGCTGCTGATGCTCACCGGTATCGTCCCGGCCACCGAGAAGATCCTCGCGCGCTCGGGCCTGACGATCGACGACATCGACGCGTACGAGGTCAACGAGGCATTCGCGCCCGTGCCGCTGGTGTGGCAGCGTGAGGTCGGCGCCGACCTGGACAGGCTGAACCCGCGCGGCGGCGCGATCGCGCTCGGACACCCGCTCGGCGCCTCCGGTGGACGCCTGCTGGCCACACTGCTGGGGCAGCTGGAGGCGACTGGCGGACGCTACGGCCTGCAAACCATGTGTGAGGGCGGCGGCATGGCCAACGCCACCATCATCGAGCGCATCTGATCCACCATCACCTCTCATGGAGAAAGCATCGTGATCATCGAAGGCAGCGTCGCAGTCATCACAGGCGGGGCCTCCGGCCTGGGCCTGGCCACTGCCCAGCGGCTGCTGGACGCCGGAGCCTCGGTAGCCCTGGTGGACCTCCCGGGCTCCGGTGGCGCGGCCGTGGCCGCCAAGCTCGGCGACCGGGCCGTCTTCGCCGCTGCCGATGTGACCAGCGAGCAGGACGTGGCCGCCGCCCTCGACGCCGCCGGTCAGCTCGGGCAGGTGCGCATCGTGGTGAACTGTGCCGGCATCGGCAACCCGGCCCGGGTGCTGGGCAAGAACGGGCCGCTGGCTCTGGACCTCTTCGCCCGGGTCATCCAGGTCAACCTGATCGGTACGTTCAACGTCATCCGCCTGGCTGCCGAGCGGATGAGCGCCAACCAGCCGGTTGACGGCGACTGCGGGGTCATCGTCAACACCGCGTCGGTCGCCGCGTTCGAAGGGCAGATCGGCCAGGCCGCGTACTCCGCTTCCAAGGGCGGCGTCGTCGGCCTCACCCTGCCGGTCGCCCGCGACCTGGCCAGCCGACACATCCGCGTGGTCACCATCGCGCCCGGTCTGTTCGAGACACCCATGCTGGCCTCGCTCCCGGAAGAGGCCAAGCAGTCCCTGGGTGCCCAGGTGCCGCACCCCAGCCGCCTCGGCCGTCCCGAGGAGTACGCCGCGCTGGTCCAGCACATCACCGAGAACCCGATGCTCAACGGCGAGGTCATCCGCCTCGACGGCGCGATCCGGATGGCCCCCAGGTAGGCGAGGCCGCCGAAGGCGGCACGCCGATGGGCCCGTGCCCATCGGCGCGCTCACCGGCCCGGGCAGGAGCACGGACACCGCGGCACACACTGCGCGGTGACATCGCCCCAAACCTCGCCATGGCCTGTGACCAGACCGTACTCCGACGACTGGCGATCACGGAGTCGTGGTGGTGATCGTGCGGGGCTCACAACGGACCTGATGACGCAGAGAGGACACCTCGGATGATGGGCCAGTTGACGGGCCGTAGCGTCGACGCGCCGCTCAGTTCGCGGCGCAACCACTGGGTGAACCACCTGGAGCGGCACGGCTTCCAGATTCCGGATCGGCCGGCCCTGCGGTTCGCAGGCGTGACGACCGCCTGGGGCGAGCTGCGCGAGCGCGTCGCCGCCCTGGCGGACGCCTTGTCGCGGCGGGGTGTCGGGTACGGCGACCGGGTCGCCATCCTGATGTACAACCGCCCTGAGTTCATCGAGACCATGCTCGCCACGAACCGCCTGGGGGCGATCGCCGTCCCGGTCAACTTCCGGTTGAGTCCCAAGGAGATGGCCTTCATCCTCGACGACTGCGGCGCCGACCTCCTCGTCGCCGAGAACGCGTTGGCTGCCGCTGCCGTGGATGCTTGTGCGCACATGCCCGGGTCGTTGCGGCTGGTGGTGTCCGGCGCTGACACCGGGGCAGCCGGGGAGAACGCCGAACTCTACGCGCACCTCATGGACGACGTCGGCGACCCGCACCCGGCGGTCGACGTCGACGAGGCCGCACCGGCGCTGATCCTCTACACCTCCGGCACCACCGGGCGTCCCAAGGGGGCGGTGCTCTCCCATCAGAACCTCCAGGGCCAGGCCCTGACGATCACCCGGGCCTGGCGGCTATGGGACGGCGACGAGATCAGCCTGTGCGCCTCACCGCTCTTCCACAGCGGCGCCATCGGCAGCGTCATACCGCTGATCCTGATCGGCGGCTGCCTCGTCATCATGCCCACCGGGCAGCTCTCGGCCGGCCAGGTGCTCGACACCCTCGAATCCGAGAAGGTGACGAGCGCCTTCCTGGTGCCGACCCTCTGGCAGTCCCTCTGCGACGACCCCTCGGTTTCCTCGCGTGACCTCTCGTACCTGAGGATCACGAGCTGGGGAGCCGCACCCGCGACGGACACGCTGCTGAACAGGATGGCCGAGGTCTTCCCCGGAGCCGTCAATGTCGCATTGTTCGGGCAGACCGAGATGTCCCCGGTCACCTGCGTGCTGGACGGAAAGGACGCACTGCGCAAGCTCGGCTCGGTGGGCAAGCCGATCAGCAGCCTGGCGGTCCGGGTGGTCGACGACCGGATGAACGACGTCGCTCCCGGCGAGGTCGGTGAGATCGTCTACCGGGGCCCGACCATGATGACGAGCTACTGGAACAACCCCCGGGCGACCGCGGAAGCGTTCGAGGGCGGCTGGTTCCACTCCGGAGACCTGGTGAGGGTCGACGACGAGGGCTTCTTCTACGTCGTGGACCGCACGAAGGACATGATCATTTCCGGCGGCGAGAACATCTACTGCGCCGAGGTCGAAAACGCGCTCGCCGCGCACCCGAACGTCCTTGAGATCAGCGTCATCGGACGCCCGCACGAACGCTGGGGCGAGACACCGGTCGCGGTGATCGTCCCCAGGGACCCCGTCGCGGGCCTCACCGTCGCGGAGATCCGCCAGTGGGCCCAAGGCCGCCTTGCGAAGTACAAGTTGCCGACCGAGGTCCACATCGTCCGCGAACTGCCGCGCAATGCGGGGGGCAAGGTCGTCAAGGGCGCGCTGCGTGACACATTCGGCGGGCGGTAGTTCCGCGCGACACCTCTGGGTGCTTCGAGAAAGGCCGACGATGTCCACACTACGCAACAACGACGTACTCGTTGCCCGAACCGGCACGATCCTGCGGGTGGCGTTCAACCGGCCCCGGAGCCTGAACGCGCTCACCACGCCGATGCTGAACACGGCGGCTCGCGCCATCGAGAACAGCGGCACGGACGCGGGCGTACGTGCGATCGTGCTCACCGGGACCGGCCGGGCCTTCAGCTCCGGCGCCGACCTCGCCGCGAACGGAGAGGTGGGAGAGGAGGGAACCCCCGATCCCGTGATCATCGACGCGGCCAACCGGTTGACCATGGCGGTGTGCCGGGTTCCCAAACCGGTTATCACCGCGGTGAACGGCCCGGCGGTCGGCGTGGGTTGCTCGTTCGCGATTGCCGCCGACTTCACCGTCGCCAAGGAATCGGCGTATTTCCTGCTGGCCTTCGCCAACGCCGGGCTGATGCCGGATGGGGGAGCGACCGCCTTGATTCCGGCCGCGGTCGGCCGGGCACGGGCCAACCGGATGGCCATGCTCGCCGAACGCATCCCGGCATCCCTCGCCGTCGAATGGGGGCTGATCGCGGCGACCTTCCCCGACGATGCGTTCGAAACCGAGGTCGACCAGCTCGCGACGCGGCTCGCGGAAGGTCCGACCGTGGCGTACGCGGAAACCAAACGAGCTTTCAACGCCACCGTTCTGGCGCAGCTACCCCAGGCGCTGGAAGCTGAGCGCGAAGGGCAGTCCGCATTGTTCCGGACCGCGGATTTCGCCGAAGGAGTCGCGGCCTTCCGCCAGAAGCGGGCGCCTCGATTCTCCGGCACGTGACGGCGACGCTCCTCTCGTTCTCCCGCGAAGAGAACGAGAAGAGACCGGCTTGAGGTGCAAGCAGGTCCGGCGCGCGCTGTCCGTCCACATGGACGGGACGGCACACCGGCCCCGCCGTTGCGGCTGACGGCAATACCGGGAGCGCGGTTCCAGGACGCCCCGAGAATCCCGCGCTACACCGCCAGAGGCAGTTCGGTGGGGCGGGGAGCCGTGCCTGCGATGACCCTCCGTGCCAAGCGGGCCGCGGGTACGGCAAGGGGAGGTCGGGGTAGCGGGCGAGCAGGGCACCCAGGGTTGCTTCGCATGGAAGGCGGGCGAGGGAAGCACCGAGGCAGTAGCGGATGCTGTGGCCGAGAGCGATGTGCCCCCGGACTGTTCGTCGGCGCCGCGTGTGATGCCCAGGCGGTCCGGGACGGGGCGGCGGCACAGGTCGCGGTTCGCCGAGACGAGGATGAACCGGACGGCGTCGCCCGTGCGGATGCGGGAGCCGTGGAGGTCGACGTCCTCGGCGGCGACGCACATGCGGTGTCCCGGGGCCCGCCTCCGTCACCGGGTAGCAACCGCCACATCGCTTCGCTGCCGATAGGGACTGTGTGACGTCGTGCTCAGCCAGTCGCCTTCAGGAGGTCTTGATCCAGATCATCGAGGCACGGAGGTGGAGGCCGGCGAGGTAGCTCTCGGGCATCTTGTCGTATCGAGTCGCGACGCCTCGCCATGCCTTCACTTGTTGATGAGCCGCTCGACGGTGTTCCGCTCCTTGTGGAGATCGATGTCGTGGCATGTGGGGCGGCCGCCCCGGCGGCCCTTCTTCTTCCGGTTGGCGGCCTGGTCCTTCTTCTCCGGGATGACGGCCTTGATGTTGCGTTTTCGCAGGTACGAGCGGATAGCGCGGGATGAGTGGGCCTTGTCCCCAGCGACAGCGTCGGGCCGGGTTCGAGGGCGGCCGACCGGCAGACGGACCCGCACCTTCTGCAGCAGGGGGACGAACGCGGGGTGTCGGCGGCCTGTCCTGCGGTCAGTACGAGCGACAGCGGACGGCACTTGCGGTCCGCGGCGAGATGAACCTTGCTCGTCAGCCCACCACGGGACCTGCCGAGCAGGGCCTGGTTCGAGCGGAGCTTGCGCCGTCGTCTGACACACCGCCGCTCTTCCCGCTCGGGGCCGTCCCTGCCGTCCTGTCCGTTCTGTTCTGGCGGGCCGCCCCCTTTTGCCGGGCCCGCTCCTGCTCGGCGGCAGCTTCTTCAAGGGCGTCCATGACCTCCTTGCCTATACGCATCCCGGCGGCGTCGTGATGGGCGCGGGCAGTGGTGGAGTCCACGCTGACCAGGGACAAGTCCGTCTGCTCCCGGCGGGCGGCCTCCGCGATCATGCCTTCCAGAAGAGTGGAGAAGACCCCGGCGTCCCGCCAGACGCGAAAGCGCCCGTAGACCGTCGGCCACGGTCCGAACTCGGAGGGCGTCTCACGCCACTGGGCACTGGACCGGAACCGCCAGATCACCCCCTCGAACTGCTCCCGCAGCCTCTCGGGTACGGACCGTACTCGCCTATCGGCAGGTACGGCTCGATGAACTCTTATTGCTCGTTGTTGAGTTGCCTACGCGTCACACCCGGCGTCCTACCAGGTCCTGCCCCCGCACGGGACCAGAACCCGAAATTGATCACGACCCCACAGGGCAATACACCTAGGCCGACGACACCGGCTCCTCCGACGCGCTGAGCCACGACCTGTCGGCCCCGGGTGGCGCGCCGACGAGGCTGCGCATGACGATCTGCTGGGTGCACGCAGGAGAATCCCGACGACGGCTGGGACACCCACGCTGACGCCGCCACGCAGTACGCCTTCCACCACCACTGCCTGTGCGAGTACCTGGGGCCGAACTCCGTGAGAAGGAAGGCCGATACATGGTCGTCCTCCACGACTACCTGCGCGGAACCGTGCAGGCTTCCCGCGTCGCCAGGAAAGTGGTGGACAATCCGACCGCCCACCTTGCCATGCCGGACCGGCCACGCCACTGACCCGCGCCGCGGCCTTGTGCCGTCTCGGTCCAAGGTCCGCGGGCGCGGGCTGTCGTGCTGCTCAGCAGCCGCAGTCGTGGAGGCGGGCGAGCTCGTGGCGCCAGGAGGTGGCGACGTTGAACGATCCGCCGAGGTCGGGGAGATCCGCCCAGTCCTCCTCGGCGATGTCGACGAGGGTGCCGCCCGCAGACGCCACCTGGAGGGAGAACCGGCTGATGGTGTCGACGCTGACGGCCTGGAGAACCGCGCGTTCGACGATGTCGGCGACGCTGGTGAGGCCGTGGCCGCGCATTACCACCACCGGCCGGTCGCCCATGGCCTCGCACACCTCGGTGGCGAGGGTGCGGCTGCGCACCAGCACAGCCTTCGCGTAGACCGGGACGCCCCCGGCGGCGAGGTGGGCCCCGGGGATGTCGAACGACCCCAGGATCGGGCGGACCCCCAACCCCGCCAGGTCGGCGGCCACCACGTTCGAAGGGTGCGCGTGCAGGACCGCGTTGACCTCGGGTCGCCTGCGCAGCAGCTCTGTGTGCAGAGGGAGTTCGTTGGGCACCGTGTAGCCGTCGGCGAGCTCGCCGACGGCGGCTGGCGCGCCGTCGAGGTCGACCCAGTGGACGTCCGCGGCCGTGGTGGAGGCGAGCCCGCGCTCCTGCGGCCCGCGGCAGCGGACGAGCAGGGTGTTCTCGTCGATCCGCAGGCTGATGTGACCGAGGACTCCGTCGGCGAGTCCGCGTGCGGTGAGCACCCGGCAGGCGCGCGCGATCAGTTCGCGTGGGGCTGGTGTCGGTGTCATGCCTTGGTCTCCGGTCGGCTGGCGGCGTTCACGACGGCGCGGAGGCCGGGTTCGAGGTCGCTCCAGGCGGTGCCCTCGCGCAGCGCCTTGCGGCACTGCACCATGACCCGAGGCCAGTTAACGACGACGGTACCGCGGAGTAGGCCCTGACCGTCGGCGTAGAGCGCGGCAAAGCGTCGATCGGCCGTCGGGTCGCCCAACAGTGTGGTGGCGGCCGATCCGGTGGTGTCGCCGACCACCTGGATCTTCCAGCCGTGCTGGTCGCTCCAGACGAACTCGACGGGTTCGTAGGCCCGCAGGTTCGTGGGGTGGAGGATGTTGTGTGCCACGCAGGCCGCTTGGTCGACCGCGTTGGTCCAGTGCTCGGCACGGACGTGCGCCCCGCGTGCCCGGTCGAACCAGCGGGCGACGTCGCCGACCGCGTAGACGTGGGTGGTACCGACCGCCCTGCAGTACTCGTCGCAGACCACGCCGTTCTCCACCGTGAGTCCGGACCCGGCGAGCCAGCCGTCGTTGGGGACCGCGCCGATACCGACGACGACGGTTGCGGCCCTCAGCTCGGTGCCGTCGTCGAGGGTGACGGTCAGCTGCCCCTTGCGCCCGGTGATGCCGGTGACGCCGACGCCCATCAGGCACCGGACCCCCGCGGCCTCGTGCATGGCCATCGCCGCACCGGCGACGTCCGTGCTCAGGGACCTGGTCATCGGAAGCGTCTGCGGATCGGCCATCGTCACGTCGAGGCCCAGCCGACGTCCCGTGGAGGCGACTCCCCGATGAACCCGGCGCCGATGACCACGAGCGGGCCCCCGCCGAGGAGGTCCGTCCGCAGCGCGTCCGCCCCGGCCAGGGTGCGGACGACGTGCACTCCGTCGATGTCCCCCCAGGGCGAACGGCGAGCCGTTGCACCGGTGGCGACCACGAGATGGTCGTACCCGATGCTGCTTCCGTCGTCGAACGAGACCGGGCGGCCCCGCGGTTCCAGTCCGGTGGCGCGCACTCCGAGGCGCAGCCCGATGCCCGCTGTATCCGCCTGCTCCCGCGTCAGCAGGCGGATGTCGTCCGCTCCGGACGACCCGGTCAGCAGGCCCTTGCTGAGCGGAGGCTTGTCGTACGGCGCCTCCGCCTCCGCTTCGGCGAGGACGATCTCCCCGTCGTACCCGCCCGCGCGCAGCGCCTGCGCCGTGCGGACGCCTCCGACGGAGCCGCCGACGATCAGCGTGCGCGTCATGCGTCGGTCACCTCGAGTGCGGAGACCGGGCAGCTGCGCGCCGCCTCTTCGACGCGCTTGCGGTCCGCTTCCGGCACCTCGGCCCTGAGAACGACCACAATGCCGTCGTCGTCGATTTCGTAGTAATCGTCGGCGCCGACAACGCAGTTCGCGTAGCCCTGGCACGCCCCCAGAGCGGCCCTGATGACTGCCATGTACGTCACTCCTGCTGGAAGTTCGTGAAGATCGGGTTCTGAAGGTCCGTTACTTGATCCGGATGCCGCCGTCGGAATGAACGACGTCCCCGGTGATGCCCCGTGCCCGGCGGGAGGCCAGGAAGACGTAGCTCCACGCGTGGTCCGTGCCGGACATGGCGATGCCGAGCGGCACCCGTCCGGCGAGTTCGGCCTCGCGCCCCGGCATGTCGTTGAGCCGCTTGTCGCTCAGGCCGAGCGCGTCGGCGCCGCGCAGGTCGGTGTTCATGGTCCCGCCCGGCGCGACCGCGTTGACCCTGACCTCGGGGGCGAGTTCGTGCGCCAGCGCGGTGGTGAGGCCGCGGACCGCATGCTTGGAAGCGACGTACATCACGCCGCCGCGCGCGGGGTAGTAGGCCGAGGTCGACTCCGTGAGGATCACCGACCCGCGCGACTTGCGCAGCTCCGGCAGCGCGGCCTTCACCGAGTGGAGGTGGCTCTTGACGTTGACGGCGAAGATCTCGTCGAATGCTCCGTCGATCTCGTCCTCGCCGAGCTCCGTCAGCCCCCGGTAGAAGTCGAATATCCCGACGCAGCCGACCAGCACGTCGAGGCCGCCGAACTGCTGTACGGCGCGGTCCACCGCGGCGCGGTTGTCCGCGGCGAGGGTCGCGTCCCCGGTGACGACCGGCACCTTGGGAAGGTCCGCGGCGAGGCGGTCGACCTTGGCCCGGTCGTGTTCGGGAACCGCGACCTGGGCGCCCTCCGAAAGGAAGGCGTCGACGACGGCGCGTCCGATACCGGATCCGCCGCCGACGACGACGAGTGCGCGCTGGCCGTCCATCCAACCGGTCATGAGGGAAAGCTCCTTGCTTTAGAGGAACGGGTGTTCGGTGAAGGGGACTTCTGCGCAAGCCGGGGATCACAACCTGGGCGGCCGCGTGCGCGCGGGCCGCTGTGGCGTCCCTGCCCCGGCTTCCTGGGGCCGCGAGGCGTCAGGGGATTTCCCTGAGCAGAGACTCGAAGGGATGACCCACCATGGCGGAGAAGGTCGCCGGGCCCTGCCACGTCAGGGCTTCGAGCTCCAGGGGGTCGAGGGTGTTCCATTGCCCGGACTTGGGGGAGCCGATCAGCAGACGGGTTCCGTTGCGGGTCTGCACACATACGACGCGGATCTCGGCGAACTCGTTCGCGATCACGATCGGTTCCCCGACCGCGTTGTCGAGGAAGCGCTGCCGTCGGACGTCGGCTGGTTCCGTCGCTTCGGGCTCCGGCCCGGAGGTGATGGGTTCCTCGCTCATAGGAAGATCGCCAGGTTCTGCATGCGGATCACCGACTCATCGGCGTCGATCAGGCGGCGGGCCAGCTTCCACTCGCCGTCGCACTGGCGCAGCAGGTCCTCGCGGCCTGCGGAGACGAGCGCGGACTCCGCCACGTCGCCGCGGCTGCGGAACAGCAACACCGCCGATTCGACGATGAGTTCGTCGTCGCGATCGGTGGTGAACGTCCGCACGTTGGTGACGAAGTGGCGGAGCCGGGACGGCGGGTCCTCGGTCCAGGCGTGCTCGGTCGCGAACCGGGCCACCCGCTGACGGAGGGAGTACATGTTCTCGTCGAAATGCGCCATTCCCGGTGCGGTGTCGTAGCCGCTGCCCAGCGCGGTCGTCACTTTCACCGGCATGAAGTAGTGGATGTCCTCGGTGAGCACCTTGAGCCAACTGGTGTAGTCCTGGGCGTCGAGGAGGTACGCCTCGTCGACCAGCCACTTGTGGGCGGTCAGATGCCACGTGTCGTCGAATGCGAGCGAGGCTCCCACCCGGCTCGTGGTCGAGGCGTGCGCTCCCAGCGGGGACTTGCGGGAGTCGACCCGGATGTGGTTGGCGTTCATCGGCTGGCCTCCGCAAGCTCGTCGTCCTCGCCGGTGGTGGCTCCGCGTGGTGAATCGGGCGTCCCGACCTCGACCGGCGGTTGGGTGGCCGCAGGTCGCTCCAGATGGTCGGCCCAGTCCGCGAGTAGGAACCGCTGGTTGTACTCGCCGTAACCGATCCGGGCCACGCCGGGGCCGGAGAACTCGTTGTCCGTCAGGGCCGGGACCACCGGGCGGTTGTCGCTGAGCAAGCCCATCCGGTTGTTGAGCAGCAGTCGGCGCGCCATCGATCCGGCTGCGGTGGTGGTGAGCGAGACCCAGTTCTCCACGTCGTCCTGCTCGAACATGCCCGAGCTGCCGAAGCACATGAGGTACGCCTTGTAGGACAGCGCTTTGAACTCCTCCGGCGCCTCCTTGTCGACGGCGAACCAGGACAGGACCTCGGTCTCGTCCTCGCTGATCGCCTGCCACTGGCGGATCGAGATGAACGGGATCACGTCCTCGGAGTCCTCGACCTTCGGCCAGTTGTGCACGAAGCTCAGGTTCGGGAAGGCCGATGCCGCGGAGATCATGAAGCCGTTGTCCCCGATGAGGGGCAACTGCTCCTTCGACCACATGGTCTTCATCCGCTCGATCATCTCGTCGGGGTAGCCGACGTAGCGCAGTCGCTCCTCCAGGTTGCCGGGGGCAGCTTGTACGTCGTGCCGCCACCGCGTCCGGCCCAATAGGTGCAACCGTCCTTGCGCTTCTCCGCCTTGGGCTCGCGGAAGAGGCCGATCTCGACCACGCTGGTGTGGGTCTGCGGCGTGTGGTACATGTCACCGGCGAAGTTCTCGACGCCGTTTCCAGTTCGACTTCACCCGCCAGCGCTGCGGTCCGCGGAGCTCGAGGCCGCTCGCCGACTGCTTTGTGTAGTAATCCAGGTAGAACGTGAAGTCGCCGAGGTACTCGGTGAGCGGCGGGGCGTCGGGATCCAGGCTGACGAAGATCAGCCCGTTGTAGATGTCGATCGCGGGGGCCGGCAGCAGGGCCTGGCCCTTGCGGCGGAAACCTTCCTCGCCGCCGTACGCCTCCTGGTGGAAGGGCAGGCCGGTGATCCGTCCGTCATTGCGGTAGGACCAGCCGTGGTAGGGGCACCGGAAGTGGGTCGCGTTGCCCATCTACGCGCGGCACACCTGCATGCCCCGGTGTAGGCACATGTTGAACATGGCCCTGACCTGGCCGTCGTTGCCCCGGGCGAGGATGAAGGAGTCCTCCAGCACGCGGCGCACGACGTAGTCGCCGGGCTCGGGCACTTCCGATTCGTGACCCACGAACATCCATGCCCGGCTGAACAGCCGCTCCTTCTCCAGTTCGAAGATCTCGCGGTCGTTGTAGATGTACGCAGGTGTCATCCCGCGACGAACGTTGTCGAGGACGCTTCCGTGATCTCGCATGGCGGCTCAGCCTCGATTTCGATAGTTCTGTCTGTCAGAGATACTCTCTACTCATTAGAGTGTAACCGGCAAGCTCCGGATCACACTTTGCATCGGACTCCCCATGCCGCCGGGGGCCGCAGCCGCCGTCCGGCTCGTGCACGGCCTCCCGGGGCCGGAACCGTCGCCGAGGTGCCGGAAGGAGGTGGGCACCCGGCGGGCGGAGGAGCGTATGAGGAACTGTGCGTCATGCTGTGTCACCTCGTTCAGGAAGACGTGCGTCAAAGGCGGCATCGGCCAGCAGCAGCATCAAGGAGTCCGAGGTGTCCAACATCGGGTCGGCGCAGTCGAGTTCGCCGGTGGATTCCGAGCCGAAGGCGGCGTTCAGCAGTGCGCGGCTGCCGTACTCGACCAGCCCGACCATCCGCAGCAGCGGGTAGCCGAACTCGCAGCCTCTCGCCCCTGCGTTCGGGGGAGCGTCAGGTGAGCTGTTCGTCGTCGGCGACGTGCAGAAGGGTGCCGTCCAGGGCCGCACAGGTGATCCCCGCATCCCGCGGGCGGTCGACCGGGTCGGCCAGGGTGTCTAACAGGGCCTCGGGCGGGGCAGAATCGATGCGCCGCCGGGCCCGGGACATGGTACGAGAGGGCCGGGCGTACCAAGGGCAGCCCCTGCAACGAGGCGGTCAACGCGTTCCAGGCCATCCGGTAGGAGGCGTGCTCGAACAGGGCCGGCGAACCCGCGAGGGCAGCAGCCGCAGCGGCTTCTCCTGTGTCCCGGTCTTCCATCACGGGCGTCCACCAGGGCGAAGTCCACGATCTGGGTGAACTCTCCCAGGTGGCCGGGCGCGTACACACTTCTAGCTGTCTCGATCGTGCGCGTGATGACAAACTGCTCCTGCAGCGTGACCCCTGACCTTGACCTACTCTCTTCGCCGATCGTTGATCCTCAGATGTTTCGTTGCCTCATTCAATCCCCTTGACCAGCACCTTCACACCCGAACGCAACGGTATTTATGTCGAGGAAATCGTCGGCAGGCCGTGTGCGGTACATCGCACGCAATCGAGAGGGGGACGGGAAGCGGGCTCGCGAGAGCTCCGCGGCCCTGACGACGTATGGCGGACAAGCAGGACGGGCCGCGGCGGAACAAAGCGCCGCAGTATCCGATCGAGTCGGTGGACAAC
>NZ_JAMQAW010000109.1 GCF_023701525.1 Streptomyces albipurpureus | reverse complement strand
ACAAAGTCGCCTTCACCGGCTCAGTCACCGCGGGCAAGAAGGTAATGGCCGCCGCCGCACAGAACCTCACCCGCGTCACCCTGGAACTGGGCGGCAAATCCGCCGGCATCATCCTGGAGGACGCCGACCTCGACACCGCACTCCCCCAACTCATCAGCGGCTCATTCCCCAACAGCGGCCAAGCCTGTGTCGCACTCACCCGCATCCTCGTCCCAGCATCCCGCTACGACGAAATCGCCGCCAAATACACCACAGCCGTCGCCGCCCTCACCGTCGGCGACCCCATGAACCCCGCAACCGCCATCGGCCCCATGGTCACCCGCACCCAGCAACAACGAGTCCTCGACTACATCCGCATCGGCCAAGAAGAAGGCGCCAAACTCCTCACCGGCGGCGGCACCCCCCACGACCACAAAACCGGCTGGTACGTCGAACCGACCCTCTTCGGCGAAGTCACCAACGACATGAGGATCGCCCGCGAGGAGATCTTCGGCCCCGTGGTATGCCTCATCCGCTACCAAGACGAAACCGAAGCCATCCACATCGCCAACGACTCCGACTACGGCCTCGCCGGCACCGTCTTCACCGCCGACGACACACACGGCACCAACATCGCCCGACAGATCCGCACCGGCACCTACTCCGTCAACTGCCAACGCTTCGACACCGCCGGCCCCTTCGGCGGCTACAAAAACTCCGGCATCGGCCGCGAATTCGGACCCGA
>NZ_JAMQAW010000108.1 GCF_023701525.1 Streptomyces albipurpureus | reverse complement strand
GGGGGCTGACATCCCATCCAGAGTGTGGAGGCGTGGTGACGGGACCGGTCAAAGTGCGCCGACTGACCGACCAGGAGGGGCAGCGGCTGCAGCAGATCGTTCGGCGGGGCAGCACCAGCACGGTTCGCTACCGGCGAGCGATGATGCTGCTGGCGTCGGCCGGCGGCAACCGGGTGCCGGTCATCGCCCAGTTGGTGGCGGCCGACGAGGACACTGTGCGAGACGTCATCCACCGCTTCAACGCGATCGGGCTGGCCTGCCTGGACCCTCGTTGGGCGGGAGGCCGTCCCCGCCTGCTCAGTCCTGACGCCGAGGACTTCGTCGTCGCGACGGCCACCACCCGCCCGGCCAAGCTCGGCCAGCCCTTCACCCGCTGGTCGATCCGCAAACTCGCCGCCTACCTGCGCAAGCTCCACGGCCGGACGATCTGCATCGGGCGCGAGGCCCTGCGATGCCTGCTCGCCCGACGCGGTGTCACCTTCCAGCGGACCAAAACCTGGAAGGAGTCCACCGACCCTGACCGGGACGCCAAGCTCGACCGTATCGAGCACGTCCTAGAGCATTTACCCGACCGTGTTTTCGCGTTCGACGAGTTCGGGCCGCTGGGTATCCGCCCGACCGGCGGGTCCTGTTGGGCGAAGCACAACCGACCGGATCGGGTGCCGGCGACCTATCGCCGCACCCACGGCGTGACCTACTTCCACGGCTGTTACTCCATCGGCGACGACACATTGTGGGGTGTCAACCGGCGCCGCAAGGGCGCGGTGAACTCCCTGGCCGCGCTCAGATCGATCCGCGCGGCCCGTCCGGACGGCGACCCCATCTACGTGATCATGGATAACCTCTCCGCGCACAAAGGCACTCAGATCCGCGCCTGGGCGAAGAGACACCGGGTCGAGCTGTGCTTCACCCCGACCAACGCCTCGTGGGCCGACCCGATCGAGGCGCATTTCGGGCCGCTGAGGCAATTCACCCTGGCTAACTCGAACCACCCCAACCACACCGTCCAGACGCGGGCACTTCACACCTATCTACGTTGGCGCAATGCCAATGCCCGACACCCCGATGTGCTGGCCGCACAACGGCGTGAACGTGCCCGGATCCGCAGCGAGAAGGGCATGCG
>NZ_JAMQAW010000107.1 GCF_023701525.1 Streptomyces albipurpureus | reverse complement strand
CAAGTTTTTAAGGGCGCACGGTGGATGCCTTGGCACCAGGAACCGATGAAGGACGTGGGAGGCCGCGATAGTCCCCGGGGAGTCGTCAACCAGGCTTTGATCCGGGGGTTTCCGAATGGGGAAACCCGGCAGTCGTCATGGGCTGTCACCCATGCCTGAACACATAGGGCATGTGGAGGGAACGAGGGGAAGTGAAACATCTCAGTACCCTCAGGAAGAGAAAACAACCGTGATTCCGGGAGTAGTGGCGAGCGAAACTGGATGAGGCCAAACCGTATATGTGTGATACCCGGCAGGGGTTGCGTATGCGGGGTTGTGGGATCTCTCTTTTACGGTCTGCCGGCCGTGAGACGAGTCAGAAACCGTAGTCATAGGCGAAGGACATGCGAAAGGTCCGGCGTAGAGGGTAAGACCCCCGTAGCTGAAATGATTGCGGCTCGTTTGAGAGACACCCAAGTAGCACGGGGCCCGAGAAATCCCGTGTGAATCTGGCGGGACCACCCGTTAAGCCTAAATATTCCCTGGTGACCGATAGCGGATAGTACCGTGAGGGAATGGTGAAAAGTACCGCGGGAGCGGAGTGAAATAGTACCTGAAACCGTGTGCCTACAAGCCGTGGGAGCGTCGCACAGGAGACTTGTTCTTTTGTGTCGTGACTGCGTGCCTTTTGAAGAATGAGCCTGCGAGTTTGCGGTGTGTTGCGAGGTTAACCCGTGTGGGGGAGCCGTAGCGAAAGCGAGTCCGAATAGGGCGTTTTAGTAGCATGCTCAAGACCCGAAGCGGAGTGATCTAGCCATGGGCAGGTTGAAGCGGCTGTAAGAGGTCGTGGAGGACCGAACCCACCAGGGTTGAAAACCTGGGGGATGACCTGTGGTTAGGGGTGAAAGGCCAATCAAACTCCGTGATAGCTGGTTCTCCCCGAAATGCATTTAGGTGCAGCGTCGTGTGTTTCTTGCCGGAGGTAGAGCACTGGATAGGCGATGGGCCCTACCGGGTTACTGACCTTAGCCAAACTCCGAATGCCGGTAAGTGAGAGCGCGGCAGTGAGACTGTGGGGGATAAGCTCCATGGTCGAGAGGGAAACAGCCCAGAGCATCGACTAAGGCCCCTAAGCGTACGCTAAGTGGGAAAGGATGTGGAGTCGCAGAGACAACCAGGAGGTTGGCTTAGAAGCAGCCACCCTTGAAAGAGTGCGTAATAGCTCACTGGTCA
>NZ_JAMQAW010000106.1 GCF_023701525.1 Streptomyces albipurpureus | reverse complement strand
AAACCACCACCAAACTCACCACACCCAACAACACCCCACTCCCCACCATCCACCCCCAACAACCCGCCTACATCATCTACACCTCAGGCTCCACCGGCCAACCCAAAGGCGTCCTCCTCCACCACCACGGCCTCACCCACCTCTACCGAGACCACGAACACGACCTCTACCAACCACTCACCCAACAACTAGGCCGCCGCATCCGCGCCCTCCACACCGCATCCTTCTCCTTCGACTCCTCCTGGGAACAACTCCTCTGGCTCATCGCCGGACACGAACTCCACATCCTCGACGAATACGACCGCCGAGACGCCCAAACCGTCACCACCTACACCCACACCCACCACATCGACACCCTCGACATCACCCCCACCTACGCACAACAACTCCTCGACACCGGACTCCTCCAAGGACCCCACCCACTCCCCCTCCTCCTCCTCGGCGGAGAACCCATCCCAACCACCCTCTGGAAACAACTACAAACACACCCCAACACCCAAACCATCAACTACTACGGACCCACCGAACACACCGTCGACGCACTCACCGCCCGCACCACCGACCACCCCACACCCATCATCGGCCACCCCCTCACCAACACCCACACCCACATCCTCGACAACCGACTCCACCCCGTACCCAACGGCACAACCGGCGAACTCTACCTAGCAGGCCCACAAAACGCCCACGGCTACCTCAACCGCCACGCACTCACCGCAGAACGCTTCATCGCCAACCCCTACGGCCCACCCGGCACCCGCATGTACCGCACCGGCGACCTCGCCCGCCGACACACCAACGGAAACATCGAATACCTCGGCCGCACCGACCACCAAATCAAAATCCGCGGCCACCGCATCGAACTCGGCGAAATC
>NZ_JAMQAW010000105.1:8038-21063 GCF_023701525.1 Streptomyces albipurpureus | reverse complement strand
CTTCGACCTCGCCGACTACGGCATCATCGGCGACCTCTTCACCGTCATCCCCCAACTCACCACCCGCATCAAAACCCACAAAAACTAAACAAAACTGTTGAAGCAGGCTAAAAAGGGCAATGGTCGAGACTGCCCGCTTGGGTCGCGTGGGGTCGCCACGCGACCCTCGGGCGTTCTGGGGTATTTCATTCCTTGTCGACCGTTGACGTGAAGCAAGATCGCCCATTAGCTTCGCTATACGGATTACTGTTTCCGTTCAACGGAAAGGTGGAGGGGTGTATGGCAAGGGAGAGCCAGGAGAAGGCAGCGACGAGCCTCGATAGCGCGGTCACTCGGGAGATCAGTGCATCCCTCGCTCCGATCGACGCCGAGTTGGGGCGTCGCTACCCCGGAGACCCCGGCACCCGTCAGCCCGTGCACACCGTCTATGTGCCAGCCGACGCCTTCGCCGCCAACACCATCCGTTCCTGGGGTGACCAGGCGCTTGCCGCACTCGACGAGCATGCTCCAGACGCCGCCTCCTTCGCGGCCGTGCTCGGGCTTTCGGAAGAACTCGCCGAACCCGTCTACGCGCGTGTCCGGGCCCGGCTGGAGCATGCGCCCATTGACGACCTACGCGTTGACTTCGAGGACGGTTACGGGCTGCGGACGGACGCGGAGGAGGACGCCGCAGCCGTCCATGCCGCTCGACTCATCTCGACCGCGTACAAGAACGGCACCGCAGCTCCCTTTATGGGCATTCGCATGAAGTGCCTTGAAGCCGGCGTGCGCGATCGGGGTATCCGTACGCTCGATGTCTTCCTCACCGGCCTGATGGAGTCCGGTGGATTGCCCGATGGGCTCGTCCTCACTCTTCCCAAGGTCACCTATGCCGAGCAGGTCAGTGCCTTTGTGCGGCTCCTCGAAGCCATCGAGAAGGCTCATGGGCTGTCCGCGCGCCGGCTTGGTTTCGAGATCCAGATCGAGACCAGCCAGTCCATCCTCGCCGCGGACGGCACGGCCACCGTTGCCAGGATGATCAGGGCCGCTGAGGGACGTGCCACCGGACTGCACTACGGCACCTTCGACTACAGCGCGGGTCTCGGTGTGAGCGCGGCCTACCAGGCAAGCGACCATCCCGTGGCCGACCACGCCAAGGCGGTCATGCAAGTCGCCGCCGCGGGCACCGGCGTCAGGGTGTCCGACGGTTCCACGAACGTACTCCCGGTGGGCCCCACCGCTCAGGTCCATGACGCCTGGCGACTCCACTACGGGCTCACTCGTAGAGCACTCGCCCGTGCGTACTACCAGGGCTGGGACATGCACCCGGGGCACCTGCCGACCCGTTTCGCCGCCGTCTGCGCGTTCTACCGGGAGGGTTTTGAGCAGGCAGCGGCCAGACTCTCGGCCTATGTCGACCGGATCAGCGGTGATGTCATGGACGAGCCGGCCACTGCCAGGGCGCTCAGCGCCTACCTCCTGAGGGGCATCGACTGCGGAGCCCTGGACGCGGCTGAGGTCACCGAGCTCACTGGCCTAGGTCGGGTTGAGCTCGGTGGATTCGCCTCACCGGTGCGCACGGATCACTAGAGGATGGTTCCCGGGGAGATGGCTAGTGGATGGTTCCCGGCGGGATCTCACCGGAGCCCCGAGGTATGAGAGTCGTCTTGAGGGTTACCTGAGCCGGTCGGTCGTCGATGCCGTCCAGCCGGCGGAACAGCCGCTCCGCCGCGGTGCGGCCGAGCGCCGCCGCATCCTGGGCGATCACGGTGATATGCAGGAGATCGGCGAGTTCAAGGTCGTCGAAGCCGACCAGGGCGATCCGCTGCTGATGGTCTGCCAGGGCGCGTAGGGCGGTGACCGTCACTCGGTTGTTCCCGGCGAAGAGCGCGGTGACCGGCTCCGGTCCAGCCACCATGTCAACGACCGCATCGCGCACTGCTTCCGGTGCGGTGGAGCCGAGCGCCACCCAGGAGGGGGCCACGGGCAGTTCCGCGTCCTCCATCGCCGTGCGATATCCGCGCAATCGCTCGGTGGCCGTGTGGATGCGCGGTTGATCCCCGATGAAGCCGATGCGGCGGTGTCCGTGCGCGATCAGGTGGGCCACGCCGGCCCGGGATCCGCCGAAACTGTCGGACAGTACGGCGTCGGCGTCGATCCGCCCGGCCGGGCGATCCACGAACACCGTTGCGACGCCTGCCTTGATCTCCGGCTCCAAGTAGCGGTGGTCATCACCGGCCGGAATGACGATCAGTCCGTCCACCCGACGGGCGCACAAAGCCAGCGCCAACTCCTGCTCGCGCTCGGGGTCTTCCGCGCTCGACCCGTTGATGAGCAGTGCGCCATGTGCCCTTGCCACTTCCTCCACCGCGCGGCTCAGAGGACCGTAGAAAGGGTCAGCCAAGTCCTCAAGCACCAGCCCAATGGAGGCTGTTCGGCCTTTCCGCAGTACACGGGCGCTGTCATTGCGGCGAAAGCCGAGGGAGTCAATGGCTTCCTGCACGCGCCGCTCTGTCTCCACGGTGACACCCGGCTCGCCGTTGACTACACGCGAGACGGTCTTGAGACCGACCCCGGCACGCGCAGCGACGTCCTTCATGGTGGGCCGATTGCCGTAGCGGAGCTCAGGCGATCGTGTCCGTCCTGGCACACGCGGAAAACGATCGGTACCGGCCACAGTGTGTAGTCCTGTCGTCATACGGTATGTGTGAAGGTGCAGCGGGTCGAGCATAGGGCCTGGACAACGTTGTCAGGGGCACGGAAACTAATCCCACGCAGCATGTCCGACCAGTTCACCGGGGGATGCCACGCCGATGCTTACCGACCTCGTCGTCGCGCTGGACATAGGGGGAACCAAGATCGCCGGAGCGCTGGTGGATGGCAAGGGCCGTCTGCTGGTGAGAGTGCAGCGTCCCACCCCGGCACAAGAGGATGCCGAGACGGTGATGAGGGCCGTGGAAGCGGTCCTGCATGAGCTCGCGCTCTCGCCGTTGTGGGGGCGGTCAACAGCGGTTGGTATCGGCAGCGCAGGGCCGGTGGACGCTTCGGCCGGCACGGTCAGCCCGGTGAATGTGCCGTCATGGCGGGACTTCCCGCTTGTGGCGCGGGTCTGCCAGGTCACCGGAGCGCTACCCATCCAACTCGTGGGCGACGGAGTCGCGATGACGGCAGCCGAACACTGGCAAGGCGCAGCCCGTGGCCATGCGAACGCGCTCTGCATGGTGGTCTCCACCGGTGTCGGTGGTGGTCTCGTACTCGGCGGCCGACTGCATCCCGGACCGACGGGCAACGCCGGTCACATCGGCCACATCAGTGTCGATCTTGACGGAGACCTCTGTCCGTGCGGAGCTCGCGGCTGTGTGGAGGGGATCGCCAGTGGCCCCAACATCGCCCGGCGCGCCTTGGAGGCCGGCTGGCGTCCAGGCTCCGATGGCGACAGCTCGGCGGCGGCCGTGGCCGCGGCGGCCCGCGCGGGGGATACGGTCGCCACCGCCTCCTTCGTGCGAGCGGCACAGGCCCTCGCTGCCGGAATAGCGGCCACCGCGACACTCGTCGAGATCGACATAGCCGTTGTGGGCGGAGGAGTTGCGGGTGCTGGCGATGTGCTCTTCACCCCTCTTCGGTTCGCTCTGCGCAAGTACGCCACCCTTCGCTTCGTCCAGCAGTTGACCGTCACGCCCGCGCTCACGGGTGCCAACGCCGGTTTGGTGGGGGCAGCAGCAGCCGCGGGTCTGGGGAGACGGGGGGCGGCGGCCATCGTCGGGGCTTGAGAACGAGCGGAGGGGGAAAGGCACCCGGGGAGGCT
This sequence comes from Streptomyces albipurpureus, assembly GCF_023701525.1. Classification (GTDB taxonomy): domain Bacteria; phylum Actinomycetota; class Actinomycetes; order Streptomycetales; family Streptomycetaceae; genus Streptomyces; species Streptomyces albipurpureus. Next base: position 17,279 of record NZ_JAMQAW010000105.1, on the reverse strand, counting down.
CCGCGCGCAACTGTTCGGGCTCCCCGGGCCCTTGGCCAGCCTCGCCGTGGATTCACCGGGTCGACGCGCAAGCGAACCGCCCGGCAGGCGGAGGCCACCCGTCCGCGTCCCGGGCTTCCGTGGCAGGGTATTCCGGGTAATCCACTGCCGGCTATCCATGAGGGGGAACCGTGATCGTCTGGGTTAACGGTGCGACCCAGAAAGTCGCTGGTCAGCGGCTTACGTGCTGCAACGTCTGGTAGGCATCGAGCCCAAGTTAGCTTGTTCTGGCCTTACTTAGCCCTGACGGGCAAGATCTTTCTCCCATTCGTCTCCCATAGGGGCAAGGAGCGAGCCCCGGTGCCAGGAGCTGTTTGGGGTTCGAATCATGGGGCTGATGTGAGGTGCTTCAGCCACATGATCGATCCTCGGAGGTGGAGTCCCGCTTCGTAGCTTTCCGGGGATTCGTCGTAGCGGGTGGCGAGTCCGCGCCAGGTTTTGATCTTCTGGAAGCAGCGTTCCACGGTGTTGCGCTGCCGGTACCGGTGCGGCTCGAAGGTGACGGGCCGGCCACCGGCCGAGCCCTTCCTTCTGCGGTTGGCGGCCTGATCGTTCTTCTCGGGATGACCGCGGTGATCCCCCGTCTGCGCAGATAGGTGCGGTTGGCCTGGGAGGAGTAGGCCTTGTCGGCGGCCACCGCGCCGGGCCGGGTGCGCGGGCGGCCGACCCGGCCGGCGATCCGGATTCCGTCGAGTACGGCCCGGAACTGCGGGCTGTTCGCGGCCTGGCCGGGTGTCAGGACGAAGGCCAGCGGCAGGCCCGAGGCGTGGACCACGGCGTGGACCTTGCTGCTCAGGCCGCCCCGGGACCGGCCGAGTCCGGCGGCCTTCGCCCGGGCCGCCGCTTCGGCGATCAGCGCGTCCACCAGAGCCTGGAACACCCCCGCCTTCGCCCAGACGCTGAACCGGGAGTACACCGTCGACCAGGGACCGTACCGTTCCGGCACGTCACGCCAGCCAGTGCCGGCGCGGAACCCGCCACAACACCCCGTTGAACTGATCCCGCACCCGCCGGGGCAGCGGACCCGTTGCCGCCACCGGCAGACAGCCCTCGATCAACGCCCACTCAGCATCCGTCACATCAAAACGCGCCACACACGAGATCTACCAGCCTCACCCGGCACCCCGCCCAGGCCTCAACGAGATCCGAACTCCGCAGTCTGCTGGTTCGTCCCGCCCTCCGCGCAGCGCAGCACGATCTTGGCCCGCAACGCGAGGAACTGGGCGGTCTTCGCCCGCCGGGCCCACTGCGTCAGCTGCCTCCGCTCGGCTTCGTCCAGGACCAGGTCAGCCTTCGGCCGCCCGATCCAGCCGGCGTCCTCAAGCCCGGCAATCCGTTGCGGGGCGATAGCCCGACGCTACTTGCCCCCCCGTCTTGGCCTGGACACCGACGATCCGTGCGGCACCCGCGTTTGACATGCCTTCAGCGCACGCCAGGATGATGCGGGCCTTCTCGGCCGAGCGCCGGTTCGACATCCCCGTCCGGCGCACCAACTCGGCACGCTCGGCCTCGGACAACGTGATCTCCACAGCAGAAGGGCCCGGATGCGACATGGCGACAGGGTAGTAACTAACCATCAGGATCTCTGGCGCATCACACTAGTCGAGGGTGCTCTGCTTGAGTTCCATCCTGGCGGCCACCAGCTCTGGACCGCGCAGGGTGTGCCAGAAGGCGTGCATCGACACCTCTCGTCTCACACTTCTCCGTACGGACCAAGGAAGCGGGGGCGGCTGTTCTCGACCCGGTAGAGGAAGATCCCGTTCTCGTACCGTACCGCGCGGGTCGTGGAGTGGAAGGCGAGGGTGCGCACGATGCCTCGGTGTTCGGTCCGTACGAGCCGTTGGGCGATGCCTTTGCGGGCCTCTCCCGATGCGCTGGTGCTACTGGTGGCGCGGGTGATCAGGCTGACGGCGTCGTACGCCTCGGCGGCCCAAGTGGCCGGTGGTACGCCGAAGCGCCGGCGATGGGCGGCGGTGAAGGCGCGGGCTGATGTGAGGGCAGTGGGGTCGGCGTACGCTTCGGCGAAGACCCAGCCCTCGGCGGCTTCGCCCGCTTCGCGGAGGAAGGCGGGCCCGAGAGCGGGGCCGGAGCCGACGCGGGTGCCGGTGAAAGCTTCGACTGCCAGGGCGGTGGCCAGGAGGGCGGCCCGGGAGGCGGTACCGCCCGCGAACACCACGGCGTCCACGCGGCCGGTCACGGCCTTCCGGGCCGCCACGGCGAAGTCCCCACCTCCCCGGGCGAGCCTCTGCCCCATGAGCGTGGTCTGGGCCGGGACGGCGTTGCGGAACGCCCGTCCGAGGTGGCCGCCGAGCCCCGCGTCGGCCGTGTCCTCGACCAGCAGGACGCGCTCGGCGGGGCGGGTGCGGGTCAGATAGCTGATCATGCCGGGGACGAGCGCCCGGTCCAGAGGGCGGGTCACACAGTGGTGGAGGCCGGTGCCGGTCTCGACGGTGCTGGTGCCCGCCGCGACGACGACCAGGGCGAGTCGTGCCGCGCCGTACTGCGCGACCAACTCCTCGCGCAGTACGTGCCCGGTCGGCCCGACGACGGCGACGACAGTGGGGTCCGCCGCCAGCCGGTCGGCTGCCCGGAGCGCTGTTGCCGGGTTCCCCGCGTCGTCCTCAGTGCGCAGGGCGAGCCGGAACGCCTTGTTCTCGTGGGCGTTGTGGTCGGCGACGGCGAGCTGCATGCCGCGCTGGTGGGCCAGCCCGGTGGCGCGGCCGGGTCCGCTGAGGTCGGCGTGGAGCCCGATCGTGTGGGCGGGTGTCCTCAGGGACCCGGTAGGCGGGCCGCCTGCGGTGGTGTCGTGCTCCCGCAGGGCGAGCCAGGCCGTGGTGGGGCCGCCGGCCAGGAGGGCCGCCCCGGCCGTCAGCAGTCCCCGGCGGGAGCGATGGGAAGGGCCGGCCGCCGGGGCGGGTGCGGCGGGCGGCGGCCCGGGGTCCGGGAGCGCGAGGGCCGCCGCCGACCGGTCGGCGATCAGCGCGGGCAGCCCGGCCGGCATCCGCCAGGGAGCCGGAGCTGTACGGGGAGACTCGCGCGGGTCCGGTGCCCCCGGCCGACCCGGGTACTCGCGTGGGTCTCCGGGCCCCTCCTCGTCGCCCGCCGTCAGCGTCTCGCGGACCTCGCTCGCGGTCGGCCGGTCGGCCGGGGCCTTGGCGAGGCAGGCGGTGATCAGGGGAACCAGACTCGGCGGGATGCCCGTCAGATCCGCCTCCTCGTGGATTGTCCGGAACAGCGCGCCCGCGCCGCCGCCACCGCCGAACGGCCCCCTCCCTGTCGCCGCGTACGCGAGGACGCAGCCGAGCGAGAACACGTCGGATGGCGGCCCGGGCGTTCCGTCCGACGCGTGTTCGGGGGCGAGGAAGCCGGGTGTCCCGATCACCGCGCCGGTGGCGGTCAGCGTAGTGGCGTTCTCGTGGCGGGCGATCCCGAAGTCGATGAGGCGGGGGCCGTCGAGGGCGAGGAGTACATTGCCGGGCTTGACGTCGCGGTGGACCAGCCCGGTGTGGTGGACCGCTACGAGGGCTTGGGCGAGTCGGCGCCCGAGCGCCCGGACGGTGGCCGTGGGCAGTGCACCGCCGGTGCCCACCACCTCGCCGAGCGAGGGTCCGGGGACGAACTCGGTCGCCAGCCATGGCTCGCGGGCCTCGGTGTCCGTACCGAGCACCGGCACCAGCCAGGGGCCGGTCACCCGGGCTGCCGCCTCGGCCTCGCGCCGGAAGCGCGCCCGGAAGCCGGGGTCGGCGGCGTGCTCGGCCCGGATGACCTTGACGGCGGCGAGCGCCCCGCCTGCCGAGCGGGCCAAATAGACGACGCCCATGCCGCCCGCGCCGAGCCGGACGAGCGTGCGGTACGGACCTACGGTGCGTGGGTCCTCAGAGGTGAGGGGCCGCACGTCAGCTCTTCCACTCCGGGGCCGGGCCCAGGTAGCGGTAGCGGCGGTTCTCGACCCGGTACAGGTGGGCGTGCCGGCCGACGAGGCTCTGATTGTCCTTGTCGAAGGTGTAGGAACGGGAGATCCCCTCGTACCGGGTCGCGGCGACCGCGGCGGTGAGCGCGGACCGGGTGGGCGGGACGGTCTCTGCCTTCCGGGGAGGCCGTGTAGGTCGGGCGGATCCGCCGTCGCCGGACGGAGTGGCCCTCGCCCCGGTCCCGTCGGCGCCGCCGCCGACCAGGCCGGCCAGAGCGCGGGCGACGAGTTCCGCCGCGTCGTACGCCTCGGCCGACCACGCCGCCGGTTCGGCGTCGAAGCGCCCCTGGTGGGCGGCGGCGAATGTCGCCGCGGCGGGTGCGGTCGCATGGGTGAACGGCGCGACGAACTCCCAGCCCTCCGCCGCCGCGCCCGCCCGCTCCAGGAACTCCGCTCCCATGACCGTGTGCTGGGCCATGCGCGGTCCGGTGAAGGAGAGGGAAGCCAGCGCGTGGGCGACCCTGGCGGCGCCGGCGGCGTCACCGGCGTAGAAGACGGCGTCGCGGCGGTGGGCGAGCAGGTCGGCGACGACCGGGCCGAAGTCGGTGGTTCCGGGGGGCACCACCCGGGGGTGGGTCGTGGCGCCGGTGAGATCGCGCGCCATCAGGTTGGCTGTGTAGCCCGCCTGATAGGCCGCCTGTCCGCCGGACCGGTTGATCAGAATGCCCAGCCGTTTCACCCCGGTGCGCGGAAGGATACGGCTGACGACGGGGACGGACAGTGCCGCGTAGGAGGGGGCAGCCTGGAAGAAGGAGCCGTTGGCCCGGGCCGGGAAGGCGATCTGGAGGGCCGAGACGGTCAGGACCGGCAGCGCGGCTTCGTCGTAGGCGGGCAAGGCGGCCTCGGCCGCCGCGTCGCCCGTGGGCCCGATGACCGCCAGGACTTCCGGGTCGCGGGTGAACTCCTCGGCGACCCGGGTGGAGCGACCGGCGCCGCCACGGTCGTCGAGGACCTTCACGGCGAGCCGGAAGGGGTGTCCGTCACGGGAGTTGAAGCGGTCGACGGCGAGCCGGACACCGCGTTCCTGGGCCCGGCCGGCGGCGGCCCCCGGCCCGGTCAGGTCGGCGTGCACGCCGATGACCCAGCTCTTTCCGCTCTTTCCCCGAGGTGCGGCCTCCTCACGGGTGAGGCGCACGGCACCGAAGACGCCCGTGCCGAGGAGCACCGCGCCGCCGGCCGCGAACAGCAGGGTCCGTCGTCGGGTGGAGCCGGGGCGCGGCGGCCCGGGCCGCTCGTCGGTGACGGTGGCGTCGATGCCGGGCAGGGCGAGGAGAGCGATGGAGAGGTCGGCGATGAGGCGGACGACGTCCTCGGGCAGCCAGCCGGCGGCGGCCCCGGCGGGCACGTCCTGGGGTATCAGGGTGTCGAGGCCGACGGCGGACGGACGCTCGCCGGGCTCCTTGGCGAGGCAGTGCTCTAACAGCGCGCGCAAGGATGCGTCGTCGACGCCGTCGAGGTCGGGTGCGGCGCGCACCGTACGGTAGAGGACGGCGTCGACCGCCCCACCGCCGAACGGCGTCCGGCCGGTGGCCGCGTACGCCAGGAGGCAGCCGAGCGAGAAGACGTCCCCCTCCGGCCCGGCCGTGCTCCCGGACACCTGCTCGGGCGCGAGGAAGCCAGGGGTGCCGACGAGGAGACCGGTGGCGGTCAGGGCGGTGGTGTCGGCGGCGCGGGCGATCCCGAAGTCGATCAGCCGAGGGCCGTCGGCCGTCAGCAGGACATTGCCCGGTTTGACGTCGCGGTGGACGAGCCCGGCGCCGTGCACGGCGGCCAGGGCGCGGGACAGCAGCCGGCCCAGGGCCATGACGCTGCGCACGGGCAGCGGCCCCCGGCGGGCGACGACGCCGGAGAGCGTCGGCCCGGGGACGAACTCCGTGGCGATCCAGGGACGTTCGGCCTCGGTGTCGGCGTCGGTGACCGGAACGGCCCAGGGGCTGTCGACCCGGCGGGCGGCCTCGGCCTCACGGCGGAAACGGGCACGGAAGTCCTCGTCCCCGGCGTGTTCGGGCAGGATCACCTTGATCGCGGCGAGCGCTCCGGCGTCGGTGCGTCCGAGGTAGACGACTCCCATGCCGCCCGCGCCGAGGCGGCCGACGAGCCGGTGCCCGCCGATCCGGGCGGGGTCGCCGGGTCGCAGATCGTCCATCGTCCGGCCTCAGCTCTGCTTCTCGACGGCGGATTCCAGCCGGGCCAGCATGGCGGACTGCGCCTGCACGACCAGTTCGTCCACCTCCCGCTCGGTGCGGCCCTTCGCGCCCTTGCCGGTCACGGCGACGGTGAACTGCAGGTTCTGCGCCTGCTGCCAGGAGTAGTGATGGGGCCCGCCCAGCTCGGAGCTCTGATACTGACCCGTCTCGCTGAGGGAGTCCTCGGAGTGCGTCTGGGTGGCCTCGCCGCCCAGGAGTGCGGCGGCGAGCAGAGGGCCGATCAGCTCACCCTCGCGCAGCTTCTGGGTGGGGCAGCGCATCGACTCCTCGATCGACTCCGCCATCTCCCAGGTCGCGTCCTCACGGGTGCGGTGGACGGTGACCACGGCGGCGAGACGCAGCGGGCCCCTGCCTGCCACGGCGGGCACCTCGAACGACCGGGTGAGGGTGGCCAGGACGCTGTCCGCAGGCTTCCGCCGCTGCCAGACGCAGTCCTCGTCGATCACGGGCCAGGTCGCCGGGTCGCTCTCGTACGGGCTCCGCTTCACCACCTCGGCCCCGAAACTGTCGGCGTCGGCAATGACACGGTCGATGAGAGAGCGCGCCGCCGCAGGGGTTCTCGGGAGCCGGGCTGTGTCGGGCCGGAAAGCCTCCGTGGCGTCGGCTGACTGCCCGGCCCCGGTGCTACCGCCTGAACCCGCCCCCGCCCCTCCGTTCGCCGGAGCACTCCGCTCCTCAGCCTCTCCGGAGCCGTCCGCCGTACTGGAGCAGCCTGTCAGCACCATGGCGATCAAAGCCAAAGGCAGTATTGAGCGGTTCCCCGGTAAGGGCACGCGACAGTCCACAGCGCTCCCCATTCCTCATCGACGCCACATCGATCCTAGGCTGCGGGTACCAAGGGACGGCCCCGTTACGCAACTTGTGACCATCACTGGGCTGATCGCGGCCGCCCTGGCGGCGGCGTTGGTGACCGGCTGTCAGAGCGACGCCGGAGGCACCGGAGATGGTGCGACGCCGCTGAGTCTCATCGGACTGACCAAGACCGCCGACGGGATGTCTGACGACGGGGCGACTCCCTGCCCGCTGCCCTATGACGTGGCCGAGGCGGCGAAGACCGCGGGCCTGAACGAGGCGGCCGGAGCCGGCCCCGCGCAGGACGACGGCGATCCCGTGGCCACGGCCGAGGGCGGCAAGCGGGTCAAGCCCGGGGAGTCGTTGGCCGCGAGAACCCGGGTGTCCTGGTGAGCTGCACCTGCACATCGGCAAGGACGACGTGCAGGTGCACACCGTCGCTACCCGCAAGCCTTCGGCGATCGCCCCGCTGGTACCGGTGGTCCAGACGCTGTCCGGATCATCTGTCGACGAGTTGGCCGGCTACATAGAGAAGGCCGGCGCTGCCAAGACCGGAGACGCGGTCGTCACCGACAGCGGCAACGTCGCGGCGGTACGCCTGAAGCTCGACGGTGACGGGGACGCCTATCTCCTGGTCGGCCTTGGAGAGGGGACCGGCGCCCAGACCGCAATCAGCAGGTCGGCGACCTCGCCGCAGCACTCGCGGGCCAGGTGCAGTAAGGCAGACCGGGCATCACACCGATTTCGGCGTTCCTGCGTGCTGGTGCGGCCCTTCACCGAAGTGAGTAAAAGCCGCGCCCACCGCCGATAAAGTCGCAGCTCAGGAAGTGTGGTCCCCGCGCTGCGGGGATGGTCCGGGACCTCGATTTCTGTGACATGCATGTCACAGGTGTCCCCGCGCTGCGGGGATGGTCCCTGCCCTACCGGGCGCCGAAGTCGGTCGCCACTGTGGTCCCCGCGTTGCGGGGGTGCCCGTGCTATTCGTTCTGCTCTGGTAGGCCGAGGGTTGTGTGGGCGTGGCAGGCGGGGCATCCTGCTGCGCCTTGGGCGATGGCTTGTCGGGCTTGGTCGCGGGTGAGGGGTTGCCTGTTGTCGGCGGGTACCCAGCAGTCGCCGGTGTGGACGCCGATGGGCCGGTGATGTTCTTCTCCAGCACCCAGTCCGGCGGCGGTGTTGCCGGGCGTGGGGGTCCGGCCGGGGCCGGATGGACCGCTGGGCGACCGGGGTCTGTTTGACCGCCGAGAGTTGCACGCTGTTCCGCCTCGCGTATCCATCGTTCGGTCCGTGCGAGCTCCTGGGCCTGGATCCGGCGCCGGAGGCGCAGCGTCTCCAACTGCTGCTCGGTGTCTGGGTGGTCCGGGGTGGGGCAGCTGCGCGAGCAGGCCGCTGCCCGGACCGTATCTCGGCGGTCACACATTGAGCGACGGCACCGGGCACGGTTTCCGGCGCGCACCACGCCAGCCGCGCCGTGCGCAGCTTTCTGACTCGGCCGCCTTGCGGGTCAGTGGTAGGCGGCGCGGCTCCCTCGCGGGTGGACCGGAGGGCATTTCCGACACAGGGCTGTCCGGGGCGCCGGGCCGATCAGGTCGCACTGAGGACGCGGATTGGGTCACTTGCGCCCACCAGCGACGTTGCCCTGGACCCGTCCGAGACCATGTGGGCCGACTAGGACCCCGCCCCTTCACCCGGCCGACAATCCTGACCAGGCTGAGGGGCGGGAGTCATGACCTGCTGCGTCGTCTACAGCGCCAAAGCCAAACGCGACACGGCCTCTGTTCGGCTGCCCCGATATGCCGTTCATCGCACGTGGATGTACTGCTTGAGGCTGAGTCGGTAGCAGGTCACCAGCATGGTAGCGAGGAGGATGGTGCCGACTATCCCTGTAACGGATCCGACCAGTGCGGAGACTGTGAACAGTACGGCCTGGAGGACCAGCGCCGCCCAGAGAGCATGCCTGTTTGAGACCCTTCCCTGGCGGGATCGGATCAGCCGCCAGCAGGTCCAGGTGTTCGCCGTGACCACAACGAGTCCCAGGATGACGCCAGGTATGACTGCGGGGTGCATCGAGTCCGGCTCGTCCAGAGGCGTCATGAACCCCCTGCTGAAGACCGGGAACCAGAAGAAGGCAAAGGCCGCTACAGCAAGGCTCTCAACGATGAGCAGCAGGGTGGTGGCGACGAGTACGGTGCGGTACTTGGTTGGCACCTTGCTCCCTATCGGTCGGGCGGGGTGC
>NZ_JAMQAW010000105.1:0-7993 GCF_023701525.1 Streptomyces albipurpureus | reverse complement strand
AGTGGTTGGCGACTGGTGCGTGTGGTGTTAATACCACAGGTAGTTGAGCGTTCCGTCGCTGACGGTTTGCAGGCACCAGCCCGGGAGGATGGATTCTGCCTCGGACTGCGACATGCCGACGTCCTTGCCGTACTGGCCGAAGAAGCGTCCCCAGGAGTTGTTGTGGTAGTCCATGCGGTGGTGCCGTTCGGCGAGTGCGTCGCTCATGCCTTGAGGCTTGGGGCCTTTCTCGTGGCGATCGCCAAACCCCTTGGCGGTCTTCGCCCCCATTCTGTAGGCCATGAGGGCGTTCCAGGTGCAGTGCCGGTAGGCGTCGGCTTTGCCGCCGTTGGTCCTGCTTCCGGGCCAGAATCCGGTGGTAGCAACCTCGCGCAGCGCAAGGTTCTTGGCGAGAACGGACTTGTCGTAGGCGATGGCGCAGATACGCCATCGGCTGGGCCACTTGCAGTACTCTCCCTCGGCGTCGTTCATGCCGCCGCCGTAGCTGAAGGGTTGGACTGCCGGCAGTCCGTTCCAGTCCGGTTCGATGGCCATGTGCTGGATGTCAGCAGGCGTGGCGGGCCCTTCCCCCGGTGGGACGATCTCGCCACTGATGAACTTCTCGGTGGCGGCGGTCCGTGCCGCACCGGCGACGGTGTTCGAGATCGCGGTGGTTCCGCCGATCACGGTGACGTTCCTGGTGGTGGCGCTGTGCTCTTCGGAGAACCAACTGCCGCCCTGGTCGAACACCGTCGGCGAGTTCAGCAGCAGGGGCATTTCGACCGTCGCGGCGTACGCACCGGCGCTGATGGCGTCGCTGTAGCTGCTCGTGGTCGTGAGGGCCACGCGCGCCGGGTTGGGCATGTACTTGTCGCCGACCATGGCGCTGGTCTCGATGTCATCGCGGCCCGCGACGTCGCCGAAGGTGCTGGCGTAGGCGTTGGCCGCGCCCTTGCCCACGACGGTCCTGCTGACCGTGCTGGGCAGCCCGTTCAGCCAGGTCTCGGCCGAGGTCGGCAGGGAAGCGTCGTTGCTGAGGATCACTGCGCCGTCGGCTGAGGCGACGGCGCTAGCCGCAGTGAGGGCTTCCTTCCAGTTGTTCGCGGTGACGACCGCGACGTGCTGGGGGTTGACGACGCCGTCGCGTGCGATCGCCAGCGAGGTCTCCTGCGCGTTGGCACCGGAGTAGCGCACGGTGGTATAGCCGAGGGCCTCGATGGCCTGCGCGACAGTGGCGGTGATGGTGCCGCCGGAGAGGTAGACGGTCTTCCCGGCCGGCAGCATGCGTTGCAGCTCGGCACTGACCTTCGGGTCGAGCGCGGCCTTGTCGGTGATGAGCAGCGGTCCGCTCTTGGACTTGGCCAGCGGGATAGCGGAGGCGCCGTCCTTGTAGCTGTCGGCGGGTGCGATCACGGCGGCGTTCGCGGCATTGCCAGTGGCAGCGGTGCTGCCCTTCCAGTGGGCCTGCGAGATCTTCACTGACGTGTCGATCGTGGTGCTCCCACCGATTCGCGTCAGGCTGGCGGCGGTCGCGGTGTTCACCGTGAACGACGTCCAGGCGGACCAGCCGAGGTTGTAGTGGGTGCCGTCGTACGGAGAGGTGCGGAACTCGTACGTCCTGCCCTCCTGTAGGAGCCCCGAAGGCACCGTCACCTGAGCCGGCACCTGGGGCGCGGTCCAAGGGGAGACAAGGTAGTCACCGACCGTGGCGCCAGTGACCTTGTCACGGACTTCGAATGTGCCGTTGACCTGGTCACCGTCCGCGTCGCCGAAGGTCGCTCGAAGCACGGGAGTGGTCGTGCTGACGATCCACACCCCGTCGGTGGCCGAGAACGGCGGGCCGGCCTGCTGGTTGGTGGCCGTCTCCGGACGGAAGTTGTAGGTCACCGACAGTTTGGGCTGGTTCGCTGCGTTGTTCGCGGAGTTCACCCGCTTCCACGCCCGCGCGTCGGAGGTAGCCGTTCGCAGGCCCATGTGGCCTGTGGATACCTGTCCGGACGCCCAGAACTGGGCAAGGTCGGTGACGTTGGCCTTGATCCAGCCATCCGTGCCGCAGGAGGGATGGCCCTTGGTCTCGGTGGAGGTGGCGTACTGGGTGTTCCAGGCGGGCTGGCTGGTCCATCGCGACGACGTGGAGGCGGCGCCGGTGGACCACACTGTCCAGGCTTGGTCCGTGCAATCGGTGTTGCCGGAGTGGAAGTTGTACAGCTGGAGAGTGGCACTGGAGACGAGCGCGTCTTTGATCGGCGTGGTGTTCCAGTGGATGAATGAACGCGCCGCGCGGGTCGTGCCGTCGGGGTTCGTGGTGCCGGGGTCACCGAAGTCCAGTTCGGTGTCAGTGGACCAGTCGACCGTCTCGCCCCGCTGCACGTAGGTGTCGAATGTGTTCGACAACGCGGAGGTAGACGGATCGACGGTCACCGGGTACTTGGTCTTCTCATCTGCCAGGAAGGCGGCGTCCGGGGTGACCACGAGGTCGATCTGTCCATTGCCCTGGTCAATGACCTCCATGTCCACGGTCACCCGGCGGGTGTGCTTTCCGGAGCGGGCATCGACACTGGCGTCCCACATCACCGGCGTGGGCATGACGGCCCGCTTCTTGCCTGCCGCATCGGTGAACAGGACCGAGCCGTCAGCCTGCTCCTTGGCCTGTAGACCAGTCGCCTTGACCGGCAACGTGTAGGAGTAGTCCTTGGCTGCGGGCTTGGAGCCGATCTCGACGAACTGCTCGAAACCGGTTCGCGTGGCCTCAACGATCACATCAGCGCCCGGCACCGCATCGGGGTAGCGAGCGACAGTGCCGTCCAGTTGAGGTTCGGGCAGCCCGCCCTTCCACTGGAGCGTGACTTGACTGTCGCCGGTTCCAAGAGTCACGAGGTCGCGTGGCGCTGCTTGGGCGGCCGCAGACAGCGAGCGCGGGACGTTGCCACCCGCCCCCGCCAACACCAGGCCAGTGGGGTGGTTCTTGGCAACCACCCGGCCGTCCTGCTCGTGCAGGGTCACATCCACTGGGCGCCATACGCCGTCGCGCTTGATGCGCTCCGGCCCTGGCGTAAGCTCCGTGGTGAAGCTGCCGTTCGGATTAGCGAGGGTACGAGAGGTTTCAGTACGTTCTGAGATCAGCTCGACCGGCTTGCCCGTCGCGCGTGCCTTGACGCGCGCTTTCGGTACCTCACCTGGGTTGGTGTCGGCCTTCAGCTTCGCCTTCACCACCCCGGTGGACGGCCTCGGTTTGTCCGCTGTCAGCGGCTGTGCGGAGACACTCGCCGATCCCAGCCCCTGCGCAGCCATCACCAGGGCGGCTCCCAGAGCAAATCGCGATAGTGCGCGTTGTCTTCGTATGTGCGGCAACGTCCACGTTCCCTTCACCCGCTTCGATCACGAAGCGATTTCACAACAAATCCCGATGCTCGGGCGCGAGAAGACCACCAGTCAGGAAATCACCGCGCAAGAGCACATGTCTCTCCTTAGTTACCGAAACCGACAATCACCACGCCCCTGGCCTTGCACGTGATCGAATCGCAACGTTGCCTCGCCTCTGCGAAAGGGAAGCGTGCCACTGGCCCAGTCCCGCCGACCCCATCGGCGGAGTCCGGACTTCTTGCACGCCTAGGGTGGGGTGCGTGGGAGCTGGCGCTTGCGGTGTTGGCCGTAAGGGCTAAGGGGAAGCTGGGGTCATGGCAAGTCCCCGGCTGGTGGTCCATCCGCCATCCGCCCGATGAGTGCGAGGCGCGTAGGGCGGGGCGGTGTTCAGCCGACTGCACTGTGGGAGTCGCAGCCCCGCCATCTGATCGGGTGACGACCCGGGATTCGGGCCCGGGCAGAGGCAACACTGAGGGGCTGCCGCCACCAAGCAGGGAGGAACCCCTCGATGAGTGAGTCGCGTCCGCAGTCCGGCGAAGAACCAGGACCCACACGATCGCCGCATCAACTCGGTGAGGACGAAGGGCCGCAGAGCATCGGCGAGTTGAAGGCCGCTCTTGCCCTGTGGCCGCAGCACTTGATGGCGTTCACCGCGGAATTGGAAGCCGCTCCGTTCGCTGAGGTGCTGAGCGTCGTGACCGCCCACCGGGTCCGCTGGATGATGCTCACCCATCCCGAGATCCAGGCCGCCATCGCCGAATCCGAGGGCGGGACCTCCGACACCATCCCGTCCGAGACCGTGTGGGCCGACTACGACCCCGTCACCTTCGAACCCCTCCATCCGACCGGCCAGCCCGGTACCGCTGAGGGGCGGGAGGCATGACCTACCGCGTCGTCTACAGCGCCAAAGCCAAACGCGGCATGGCCGGCCTCACCCCCGAGCGCCGCACCGCGGTCCACGCCGCTGGACGCGGCCCCCTCGCCCAACACCCCCTCCAGCCGGCACCGAACTCCAAGGCAAAGGCCCCGAAGCACTCCGGCTCCTGGAACTCCGCCAAGCCGGAGTCCCCATCGCGTACCGGATCTACACCGACCGCGTCGAAGTCGAACTCGTCTGGCTCCTCGGCTGGCCCTGAACACATCGTGCGCACTGCCCGCCAGACTCCCCGCAAGGTTCCGGGCCCCTCCCGGACGAGACGGCCCCGGGAGCCCAGTACCGCCAACGGCTCCCCAACCGATACGGTGCACCCACACAACGCACCAACCCGCAGTCGCACCAAACACAACTAAATGAAAACCCTCATAACCGCTAGCAAAAGCCCAGGTCAACAAGTGTCGGCCCCGCGCAGCGGGGATGTTCCTCCGCCACGTTCCGTGGCGGCGAGCACAAGATTCGAGGAATGGGCGGCGGGATGAACGAGGTTGACGAGCCGACGTGGCGTGCTCACGTCAGTGACCAGCTGGTAGAGATTTCCGCGACGATAGACGCGGTCCGCGCTGCCCTCACCTCCGACCCGGAGCGCCTGGCGGAGTTCGATGCGCAACTCGGGACCACGCCGGCTCTGGAGTTGCCCGCTTTCGTGGGCGGCGTACGCGTTGCCGCGGCAGGCGTGGGACGAGATCGACGCGTCGATCGAGCGGCAGCGTGCGGGAGACTTCACCGGCTGCACCCCGATGGCGGACCTAGACGACGCCAGCGCGGGCTTCGGCGGGGCCGGTGGACGGCACCATCCGCAGGGACACCGGGCACCCGGGCCAGATACGGGCCACTTCTGACGGCGTCAGGTACCGGCCAGGGTGCCGATCAGCTTGTGGGCCGCCGCCCTTGGTCAGCCGCTTCGAAGCGGGGAGGTCGGAAGGGGCGACAGGCCACGTCGCAGCCCGGCCATCCGCGCACCGGGAACAGGCTCCACATCCAGATCGGCCGCCAACCGAAGTTGACGGCCGATCACGGAAGGCCGCGAGGCTAACGCGCGAAGTTCAGCATCGGGCGGACCCAGGCGTACTGTCTGCTGGGCCGCACGTCTCGTGCGGGCGCCTCACCGATCACCTTCACTTGGCACTTCGCGGAGGTTTGTCGGTGTAGCGTCGTCCCTCAGAGGGCGCCAGAGTGTTGACCTGACGCACCTCGGTGGTCAGGGTCTCCACTACCTCTTCTTGCGGCAGGGATGTCTCTGGGTCCAGAGACCGGTTGACGGACCGCTGCTTCGCTTGTTGCTGTTGTTGTTGTTGCTGCTGCTGAGTATCTGCACGGAGCGCCTGGTCGCCGAATGCCCCCAGGTCAGTGATCTCCGGTTGGTCGTTGCTCATAGGCCCTTCCTTTGCTCTGGCTGTGGGTACTCACCGAGCGATTGGTGCCAATGAGGTCCCGTTCGGCAAGTCCGGAAAGAAACGAAATCAACCTCTCCGTTTCGATAGCGGGAAATGCATTTGCAATGACGGAAAATGTTAGGCTCTGCCGCAAAAAATGCCAGATCTCAGCACCGCTTGCGTTGAGTCTGTAGCTTTTGTTGCGCAGGGCGTCATAAAGAACAACCTCGCCGTCAACGTTTAGTCCTTTTACGCCTAGACCTTGTTGCACCACCGTTCCGGGCTGAAATGCTGCACGCCCGCCCTCGATTGTCTCCGACATGCCATTCCCTTCCGATAGCTGGAGTTTATTACTTCGACATTACCGCTCGCGCTGCAGTGCAGATATTTTCGGTGAAAAGCTGACCGTGCTGCGTAAAGTTCCCAATTGATTGAATCTGCAAAATTGCCGATTCGAGTCCGTCTGTGATCTCTCTTAGTCGATCCAGCGCTTTCTCGCGACAGGGGGGGCGCAGCAAAGCAACTCGCTGATAGTAGTGAGCGAGGAGAATGTAAATGTAGAAGGCATGATAGAAGCCGTAGAAGTCACGCTCGGCGCCAGACCACGGCAGTTCGAACTCGGTGTTATCGTCATTGAGGAATAGGGGGTCGAGCTCCATAATCCAATAGAGGACTTGATGCCCGAATTCGTGAACGAGCGATTCTTCCAAATCGAGCAGCGTCGCGTCATCAGATGAGAGGAAGACGACACCGCTGTAGCGGGCAGCAGATGCACTGCGGAAGGTGCCGTCCGGAACATGGATCAATGTATGCACGAAGCGTGGAAACATTGATCCTAGTTCAGGCCATGTTGTGGCGACCTGTTCAAGGGCAATCTCGGCAACTTCGGTGAAGAAATCCAGCGGGTACACCCGAGACGCTGTAGCGCGCTGCTCGTCGCCGATGTCCTCTGGGTTTGCTGGGAAATCGAATGTCGGCGGCGCAACTGCGGTGATGAGCGGGTCAACATGGTATCGACGTACTTGTACCGAACCGGCCACAATATAATGCTTTGAGTCTTCCCCGCTTAGGCATCGATCGCGAACCTCTGCAAACTGCTCAAACTGCCGTACCGCCCCCTTCGATGCGAGCCCCTCTGTTTGGAGAATTCGCACCGTTTGCTGCAGCCAGATGATCATGGCTGGATGGGTCATCAGCCTCCGCCGGGTCGCGAGATCTGTGGAGAAAATCTGCCGCATCTCGTACGCAGATTTGCTCGATTCCTTGCATGAAGACTCTGAGCGCAAGGTGAGATCGGCGAGCGTGCTTTGCCTAAGCCCGATCACCTCGTTCTGAAGGGAAGGCCATTTTGCCGGAGAGTCCAGGGGATAGTATGTGGCTCCGCCCCTAAGATGGTCCAGAAGCATTACAGAATTTTGCACCGAAATACTCCCTGAATGCGTTGAGAGTGGAAGGGGGGCGAGGTAGGAATTCTCTATGCGTTTTGCGCGCGCCTTCGACCATTCGGCGAACCTCCCGGCCACGTTATCAAGAGACCCCAGGCTCTGCATCTTGGACACGCGCTTCCCACACGACTGGGTGAACTACCCCGTGGGGAGTTGAGATCCTCTTTAATGGCGACCCAAGTCTCGAGCGAAGTCACAGCCCGGCGACCTCGGCCACGGTCGTCACAGATGGTCATTCTCATAAATGACCATTATCTTGAGGCTTTGAATCACTGTCTTCCACGTAGGTGACGGGTCTTCCGTGCCCGGAGGACCTGCCAGATGGATGTGGTTATCTGCCGCCGTCCATCACGTAGATCCCCGGAAGAAGCATGCTGGTTCACCGTGTCCTGTCGCCGATCACGCGGCTTGAGCCGTGGACGGTACTGGGCGATGACGATGTCGCCGTCCTAGTGTGATGCGCCAGAAATCCTGATGGTTGGTTCTGCTCTGTTTGCTGGCTGGTGGTCCCGACCTTGGTGAGGTAGTCGGCCAGGGAGTTGAGGATCTCGTCGGCAGTCTTGGTCCAGGTGAAGGGCCGTGGGTTCTCGTTCCAAGTGTTGATCCACGCGGTGATGTCGGCCTCCAGGGCCTTCACGGACTTGTGGACGCCGCGGCGGATGAGTTTGTCGGTCAGCAGGCCGAACCACCGCTCGACCTGGTTCATCCAGGAGGAGCCGGTGGGGGTGAAGTGGACGTGGAAGCGGGGGTGCTTGCCGAGCCAGGTCCTGATCTCGGTGGTGTTGTGGGTGGCGCCACCGGTCCACGGTCGACCTGTCGATGCCAAGGTCGTCCGCAGTCTGCTGGTTCGTCCCGCCCTCCGCGCAGCGCAGCACGATCTTGGCCCGCAACGCGAG
>NZ_JAMQAW010000104.1 GCF_023701525.1 Streptomyces albipurpureus | reverse complement strand
GCCGATGGTACTGCAGGGGGGACCCTGTGGGAGAGTAGGACACCGCCGAACAATCTTTAGCCTCAACCCCCGCACCATCGGTGCGGGGGTTGAGGCATTTCTGCGTTCAAGACATATTTCTGCGTTCAACACGTAGAGGCCCCCACTTTTTTCCTGCCTTGTATTCCATGGGGCCCGCCCGGTATTTCACGGGTAGCGGGTAGGGGAATCGTGCCCATGACCCAAGACGGCAGACGACACGACCTTTACCCGGACTCTGTGCTTGCTACTGGGGCAGGGGCTGCGACCAGCGGGCGCGGGCCTGCTCTGCCGAGCGAAGGAGGACCAGGGTCGGCATGCCCTGGTCCTGGCCGCTCGCCAGCAGCTCCGGAAGGCGCGGAAGGGGAGCTACGGCTGCCACATCATCGAGGACCAGCGTCATTGGTGGGTCGAGCCGGCCGGCGGATGACCGTGCGGCCATGCGGCGGCCGTGCTCGACCACGTCTGAGGCCAGTGCTGTCAGCAATGGCATCGCTCCAGGCTGGGAGCGGGGATCCTCGATGGGTTCCCCCACCAGATAGAGGGTTCCCCCTTCGTTTACGAATGATTCCAAGGCGAGGGCATCATTTCGATTCGGTGTGCAAGCCTCGCGGATATGTACCGCAGAGAGCGCCGAGAGAGCCCGAGCGGTCAACTGCTGGGCGATCTCCCGGCGTTCTGGATGCGCTGTGAGCGCTGACTCCAAGAGACCGGCCAGGCCCGCCGCGGCTTTGGGATGCGTACGGAGGATACGTACCGCCTCCTGGATACCGCCGCCCTGGGCCCAGCGATGGACCTGTTTGAACGGGCGGTTGTCCACGGCTGCCGCATGCAACCAGCAACGCAACAGGGTCTCGGCGGTGTCGGCCATCGCCGTGTCGATGATCGCGCGCGGCCGCACGGGCGCCAGTAGGGCCGTGGCCCTGTCGGCAGCGACAGCGGCGTCCTCACAGCGCGCGATCGGAGACCAGTGGAGGCGGGCCGGAGTGTCACAGAGGTGGCCCGGGTCATAGACATGGACCGGTCCGAGCTTGGACCGGGCGTCCTTGGTCTCGGCCCAGACGCCGGGCTCGGATGTGATCACGAGTGCGGGACCTGCCGCGTCCAGGATGCTCTGGACCGCGGTGGGACGCCGGGTGTCTGCATCGCCATAGATCAGACGCTGGGCACGCGGTGCGGGGACGACGATGGGTGCCATCAGCGAAGACGTCGGAAGTGAAGCCGCCGAAGGGGGAGGCACGAAGAGCGGAGGCACGGAAACGGAAGGCGAAACGGAAAGGGCAGGCGGGGGGCTGGTCGCCGGCGAAGCCATCGGAGTGACCTGCTGGCCGGCAGATCCCGGTGGAGTTCCCGGCTGAGGGTGCTGGGGTTCTGGAGGGGCGCTTGCCGTCGGTGTGGAGGGGCCGTAAGGGTCCCAGACACCATGGGTCGGGCCGGTGACGGCCTCCCGAGGGGAGCGCTCAACCCCCTGTCCCGGTACGGGCGGGTGCTGGTGCGTCGGATCTGCGGTCTGCTCCGCAAGAGGCCGCCCCGAGCGAGCTGCTGCCCGTACCGACTTCCACCGGGCCAAGGTGCCCACGGCGAAGATCGCCAGCACGGCCAGCACCATCAGCTCGCCGATCAGGATGCCCCAGAACATTCCGTACCCCGAGAGCTCGCCTTGAGGGGTCGCTGGCCAGGCCGCGGAGAGGTCTTGCGGGGCGGAGATCAGGGAGCGCAGGGCCCCCGGGGTGTTCTTGAAGGTCACCTGGGTGGGCCAGGACCCATGGGCGAAGAGGCCGGCCAGACCGGTGGCCGTCCAGGCCATCACCAGTGAACCGAAGAGAAGACCGATCAGGCCCACCAGGAGACCGTCAGGGACTCCACCGGTCCGTTCGCGGGGCTGTTGGTGTTCCCTCATCTCACTCCTTCACCTGCGGACCTCAGGCGACAGTTGACTCTGAGGACTCGGCCGACCCGTTGAAGCGCTGTTGGTCGATGAGGGCTGCTCGCTGTTCCGTCTCCCACTCCGCGGCTTGCAGATCCTCCGGAAGGATCGGGCCAGAGGACTCGGTCATGGCACGGTCGGTGAAGACCAGCGGACGTTCCGCCTCGGTGATCAGATGCTTGACCACCTGGACGTTCCCGTTGACGTCCCAGACCGCGATGCCGGGAGTGAGGGTCGGAATGATCTCCACTGCCCAGCGAGGTAGGCCGAGTACCTGGCCGGTCGCTCTGGCCTCATCGGCCTTCTGGGCGTAGATCGTGCGGGTGGAGGCCATCTTGAGGATGGCCGCCGCCTCCCGGGCCGCCGCGCCGTCGACGACATCGGAGAGATGGTGGACGACGGCGACGAAGGAGAGACCGAGCCGTCGACCGAACTTGAGGAGCCGCTGGAAGAGTTGCGCGACAAAGGGCGAATTGATGATGTGCCAGGCCTCTTCCACCAGGAAGATGCGTTTCTTCCGGTCTGGGCGAATCCAGGTGTGCTCCAGCCACACCCCCACGATCGCCATCAGGATGGGCATGGCGATGGAGTTGCGGTCGATGTGTGAGAGGTCGAAGACGATCAGCGGGGCGTCGAGGTCGATGCCGACGGTGGTCGGGCCGTCGAACATGCCCCTGAGGTCACCATCGACAAGGCGGTCCAGTACGAGGGCGACATCGAGTCCCCAGGCGCGTACATCGTCTATGTCGACATTCATCGCCTCTGCCGACTCCGCTTCGGGATGGCGTAGCTGTTCGACGATGTCGGTGAGGACCGGCTGGCGGGTGGTGATGGTCTCCCGGACATAGGCGTGGGCGACCTTCAGGGCGAAGCCGGAGCGTTCGTCCAGACCGTGGCCCATGGCGACCTCGATGATCGTGCGCAGCAGGGCGAGCTGACCGGTCGAGGTGATCGCGGGGTCGAGCGGGTTCAGCCGGATGCCGTCGTCCATGGCGGTCATCGGGTCGAGCCGGATAGGGGTTATTCCCAGCTCCTGGGCGATGAGGTTCCATTCGCCGACACCGTCCTCGCCCTGGGCGTCGAGCACCACGACCTGGCGGTCGCGGAAGCGGAGTTGGCGTAGGACGTAGGTCTTCTCCAGCGCTGACTTCCCATTGCCGGATTCGCCGAGTACGAGCCAGTGAGGGGCCGGGAGCTGTTGCCCGTACAGCTGGAACGGGTCGTAGATGTAGCCCTTCCCGCTGTAGACCTCACGGCCGATGATCACACCCGAGTCACCGAGGCCAGGGGCAGCGGTCGGCAGATAGACGGCCTGGGCCTGCCCGGTGGAGGTGCGTACGGGCATCCGCGTGGTCTCCACCTTCCCCAGGACGAAGGCGGTGAATGCCTCGGTGAGGACGGTCATCGGATCTCGCACAAGGGCCCCTAACGCCGAATGCCGGTCGCGAACGGCAAGGTGTTCACAAAGGCCCGGTGGTGCTCGCGGTCGCACCACTCCAGCTTGAGGTACGACTTACCGGCCGAGGCTCTGATCGTTCGCTTGTCCCTGGCCAGGGTCTCGGGCGAACGGGACGACACAGTGATGTACCCGACCAGGTTGACCCCCGCCGCACCGCTGGCGAGATCTTCACCCCGCTGGTCGAGTCGGCCGTGGGCGGCGATGTCCCGTGGGTCGACCGTG
The DNA here is from genome assembly GCF_023701525.1 of Streptomyces albipurpureus. Lineage (GTDB taxonomy): Bacteria > Actinomycetota > Actinomycetes > Streptomycetales > Streptomycetaceae > Streptomyces > Streptomyces albipurpureus. The sequence continues at coordinate 113,140 of NZ_JAMQAW010000104.1, read as the reverse complement.
CGGTTCATCTTGGCCGCTCGGCTGGCGTCGGCCTCGTCGTTGGTCTTCTCGGTGAGCATGCGTTCGATGGCCACTTCGGTGGGTTCGAGGTCCATGGTGACGGCGACCGTACGAATCACATCGGGTGTGTGGACCAGGAGCGGCGCGAGGAAGTTCACGCCGACCGGGGTCATCGGCCACTCCTTCACCCAGGCGGTGGCGTGACACCACGGAGCGCGGGTGGAGGACTCGCGGGTCTTGGCCTGGAGGAAGGTGGGCTCCATGGCGTCGAGTTCGGCGGGCCAGGCATTGCGCTTGGACATGGCCTGGATGTGGTCGATGGGGTGGTCGGGGTCGTACATGGAGTGGACGAGGGAGGCGAGTCGGCTCTGGCCGAGCGGCTGGCGTACCCGGATGTCGGCTTCGGCGAGACGGGCGCAGATATCGGTGAGCTCACGGGCCATGACGACCGCGAGCCCGGCGTCCTTGTCCAACTTGCGGGACTTGGTGGCCGCGCGGGCGGCACGGGCCATCGCGTGCGCTTCGGCGGCGAGGTCGCGGGTGTAGTGCATACAGGCGACGAGGTACGCGCGGTGCTGCTCGCTGGAGGTGGAGACCATCGACTGGAGCTGGTCGTAGGAGTCGCGCAGCCAGACCGGGGAGTGGATGTCACCGCGCTGAGCGACGTCCTTGGCGTGGGCGTCGGGGTCGGCGGGGAGGGTGCGCGCGAGCATCTGGATACGGGTCACAAAGCCATCGCCGTTGGCGACGTGCTTCAGCAGGGTGCCGAAGCGGTCGACGAGTGCTTCCTGATCCTCACTGTCACGCAGTCCGACGCCCGGGCCCTCGATCTCGATGGCCGCGGTGACCGTACGGCGATCGGCGTGCAGGAGGACGGCGATCTCATCGGGGCCGAAGGGAGCGGCGAGCCAGTTGATCCGGCCGATGCCGGGCGGCGGCCCGATCTCGACCTCGCGGCCGTCCATCCGGGTGCCGGCCTCCGCGGCGGCGGAACGGTAGACGGTGTTGGCGCGGACGGTCCGCTTGAAGCTCCGGTTGATCTCGAACCACTTGTAGAAGGTCCGGTGCTTGTACGGGACGTACACCGCGGCCAGCGCGAGCAGTGGGAAGCCCATCAGCAGCACGATCCGCAGGGTGAGCATGGGGACCAGCAGCCCGCTCATCATGCCGAGGAACGCGCCGGCGATGATCAGTGCGATCTCGCCGGTCTCACGGTTCTTGCCGATGATCGCATTCGGCCGAGCTCGACCGATGAGATACGTACGGCGGGGCGTGATGGGGTGGGCCTGGGTGCTCAACGCCCTGCACCTCCTGTGCTCTTGCGGTTGCTGTGCGGGGTAGCGGTGCCGGGAGGCGCGCTACGCGGCGGCGGTGCGGCGCTGCCGGACCCTCCGCCGGAACGGTTGCCATGGGCGGCCATGCCACCGCCGACAGGGTTGGCGGGGCGGGCGGCGCTGCTGTTCTCGCCGCCGTTACCGCGGGCGCTATGGGTCTTGATGCCCTGGGAGACCAGGGCGGCGGGGGAGCTGATGACGGCGGCTGCGCGGTTCTCGACGCCGCCTTGGAGGCGGTTGTTGCGGGAGGCCGCGATCTCATCGCCGAAGCCGGGGACGAAGCGGTAGATCATCGCGGAGGCGACGATGGCCAGGATGATGATCGCGAGTCCGGAGACCACGGCGGAGAAGGAGTCCGGCCCGTCATCGGCTGAGAGCGCGCCCGCGAGGCCCAGGACGATCACAATGACTGGTTTGACCAGAATGATCGCGATCATGATGCCGACCCAGCGGCGGACATTGCCCCACATGTTCTTGTCCACGAGCCCCGAGTAGACGACGACGCCGAGCAGGGCGCCGACGTACAGCAGGATCGCGCGGATGAAGAGTTCCAGGTAGAGGACGCCGGCGGCCACGATCGTGACGAGGGAGACCACGATCAGCATGATCGGCCCGCCGCCGATGTCGGTGCCCTTCTTGAGGGCTTCCGAGAAGGTTCCGAAGAACACATCGGTGTCTCTGCTGGTGCCGCCCGCGATGACGTCGGTGATGCCGTCGGTGGCGGAGACCAAGGTGTAGAGGATCAGCGGGGTGAAGGCCGAGGCGAGGACCGTGAGCCAGAGGAAACCGATGGCTTCGGAGATGGCGGTCATCAGGGGGACGCCACGGATGGCGCGTTTGGCGACGGCGAGTAGCCAGAGGATCAGCGTGAGGATCGTGGCGGCGGCGAAGACGATGGCGTACTGGGAGAGGAACGTGGTGTTGGTGAAGTCGACGGTCGCGGTGGACTTCACGGCTTTGGAGAGGGTGTCGACGGTCCAGGCGGCGGCGTCGGCGCAGCCGCGGGCGAGGGCGGAGAGGGGGTCGGCGGCGTTGGCGGGGTCGTCGAGGGGACTACTTCGACGAGCGCCTCCTGATTCGCCGTTGTCGCAGAAGTCACGCGCGGGACCGCGTACCAACTCGCAGGACTCATTGCTCTTGCTGGGGCTCGGCGTAGGGCTGGGGGTCGGCGCTGCGACTGCTCGGGAGGCGAGGAGGACTGCCGCAGTCTGGGCACCAGCGAACGCGGCAGCGACGGAGACGATACGTCGGCGATTAGCGGGCATAGGTGAACCCTCCGAACTGTTCGACGGCATCGGCCATCTCCTTGGCGCCGGAAGCGGTCTGATCGCGGCCTACCGGTACGGGGCCGTCCTTCTGCGTGAAGTTGGTGACCTTCCAGTCACCGTTGATCCACTTCAGGTCGAACGTGTTCGTGTACCAGCTCTGGGTCACCGGGGTCTTGGAGGATTCGCCGGCAAGTCCGAAAAGTTCGGAGTACCAGACTGAGACCCGGGCCGCGCTGTCGCTGAAGCTGTCCACCTTCGCGCCCATGGGGTTGGTTCGCGTCACGAAGGTCATTCCATCGGGCGGTGTGCCGTCCGCCTTCAACCCGATGCCGCTGAGGAACTTTTCGTCGGAGTACACCTTGTCCAGGTCGTCTCTGCGCGCCTTTGCCACTTCAGGGGCGTACACCGTGTCCACGATGCCGTTGCGGGCCAGTTGGTTGTACATCCCGTCAGAACCCAGTGCCACGGCGTAGTTCGCCGCCGCGCTCTGGGCGCCCTGTTCATCGCGGGAGTGGCCGGTGGGGATGCCCATCGACTTGCCTTTTACGGGGGTCACGCCCGTCGCCGATGTCGGCTGGGAGCCGGTGCCCTTGGAGGAGGCGCCCGGTTCGTCGTCGTCTCCGCCGCCTTGGTTGGCGAAGGCGATGGCCGCGATCAGCAGGACCACGACCCCGACCACCATGATCAGCGAGCGGGAGCTGCGGGCAGGACGGCGGGCCGCGCCGTACTCGTCGGCGTCCGTGCCCGGTAGCCGGGTGCGGGTCTGGCCCATGCCGCCGAAATCGTCGTCGGTATGGCTGCCGGGGTCGCCGCGGTAGCCGTGTTCGTCCCCGTGGCTCATCTTGTGCCCGTCCCCTCGCTCCGCTGGGGGAGACGCCCTCCCTCAACCGTGTGCAGATCCGCGGAGGCCGACTCCGTGCCGCACTGCCTGTCGTCATCCGAGTCGTGCTCCGTGTCGTACGACGACGGTAGTCGCGCTGGGTTCCGCGTGGGCGCGGTGTGGTGACTCGACATCAGGGAGACGCAACCTCTGCGGAGAGGGAAGGAATGGGGTGCGATGAGGTGGGGTCGGGTGTGGTGGGAACGGGAGTGGAACGGGTCAGACGGCCATCCCGTACACGATGGTGAAGACGGTCCCCAGGGACCCGATGATGAAGACGCCGGTCAGGCCGGCGACAATCAGCCCCTTCCCTTGCTCCGCGCTGAAGGTGTCGCGTAGTGCGGTCGCGCCGATGCGCTGTTTGGCCGCACCCCAGATCGCGATGCCCAGGCAGAGCAAGATGGCCACGGCCATCACTACCTCGATCATCACCCGGGCCTCATTGCCCAGGCCCCCGAAGGGTCCCCAATCTGGAGCGATTCCGCCGATGATGGTGTTGATGTCGCCCTTTTCGGCTGCCAGGATCATGTGTAAGTCACCGCCCCTGTCGGGTTGTTCGCCGCCCGTGCCCGTCGGCATGGGTCATCGCTCTATCTTCGCTGATGAAACCGCCCTCGTATGCCGACTTGGGGGGTCTCTTTACCCGATCTCCGCACGTATGACCGATCCAACCCGCCCTGACCTGCGGTGAAGGGGACCAGTTCACTGCGAGGAGCCCGTACCGTCACTCTGTGTATCACGGAGCGTGACTCCGGGCAATGACTGTCGTTGTTCCACCTTTGGGGTGCTCCTCACGTTTCGGACGCGCACTGTCCACTTTGGTGCTACCTGCGCCCCGTCTGTCCCGATGGTGCGCGAGGCCGGTGGTGGCCGCTCCGAAACCTCCCTACGGCGACGAGGCTGCCGCCGCTGCGGACAAGCTGTTGCTCATGGTGGCAAGTTGCAAGGAGTGGTCGCTGTGACGGCATATCAGGATGAGCTCCCCTGCCGTCATCGGGACGTGGATGCCGTCGAGGGCGGGTGACGATCCTTCCCCCGCCGCGTAGCCAGGAGCTGTCGGCCCGGCGGAGTGGCGGCGTCCAGATCGCCAGCCGAAGGAGATGCGGAGGCTCCGACGTGGGTGGGCGAGGGGCGTGGGCGGAAGGAGGGGATGGCGCGGTGGTGGTGCCTGGCGTCCCCGGAGTCGTGGTGACGGTCCGTCATCGCGACGGATGTTTCCGGTGGGCCAACACCCCGTGTACCACCCCCCTAGACCATCTCCTGAAACGCCGCGTCGCCGCCTACACTGGCGCAGGGTGTACTCCCATGGGGTGAAGGGTGGTTGACGGTGCGTAAGGCCTGGCTGGTCGCGGGGGCGTCCATGGGAGCCTGCCTTGCGTTTGTCGCGCTGCTGTTCGTGGGGACCTACTCGGCCTCCTCCGGCCTCTTCGGCGGTGGCGCCAACGGGAAGTCCGGCGCCGTGGGGCTGGCCAAGGGCGCTGTGCCCGCGCGGTACCAGGCGCTGGTGCAGACCTGGGGCAATCTCTGCCCCGCGATCAACCCCGCCCTGCTCGCGGCCCAGCTCTACCAGGAGAGTGGTTGGAACCCCCGGGCGCAGAGCCCCGCAGCCGCGCAGGGCATCGCGCAGTTCATTCCCGGCACCTGGGCTACGCACGGCGTCGACGGGGACAAGGACGGGGACAGGGACGTCTGGGACCCGGCCGACGCGATTCCGTCCGCCGCGAGCTATGACTGCGCGCTGGCCGGATACGTGAAGAAGGCCGGCGGTGACTCCACCAACAACATGCTCGCCGCGTACAACGCCGGGCCCTATGCCGTCATCAAGTACCGGGGGGTACCCCCGTACAAGGAGACGCAGAACTATGTGAAGGTCATCCGCACCCTGGAGAAGAGTTTCGCCCGGCCTGTCGGGCGGGTTGATCCCTCGCGTCAAGCCGCGGGGGCCATTGAGTTCTCGCAGCAGCAACTCGGTAAGAAGTACCTGTGGGGCGGCAACGGCACCCCCGAGCAGGATGGGCGCTTCGACTGCTCCGGTCTTACCCAGGCCGCTTATCGTACGGTCAACATTGAATTGCCTCGGGTGGCCAACGACCAGTACAACGCCGGACCCCACCCATCACGCGATGAACTGCTCCCCGGTGACCTGGTCTTCTTCTCCGATGACTTGACCAATTCGCGGGCCATCCGCCATGTCGGGATCTATGTGGGTGGCGGATACATGATCAATGCGCCACGTCCTGGTGCCGTGATTCGTTTCGACAAAATCGACACCCCGGACTACTTTGGCGCGACCCGGGTCACCGAGGACGGCGCGAAATCGCTTCCAACACACCCCCCGACGGCCTGACGCGGGCTTCTGCATGGCCGGAACCCTCCACTAAGCCAAGGCCCTGAGCTGCGGCTATGTGTCTCTCTTCGGTAACGTCATGGTGATCTTTCGGTGGAGTATGGAACGTCCATGAGCAATAGGTCGTTCCCTGGACTGAGCAACCGCGCTGACCATGCAGCAGTCACATGACACTGATCACGGGGGTGGCAGAAGCGGTGCACCTCGGTGTGCGCCGCGGTGGACAGGGCACTACAGGGCAACAGAAGGCAGGGGCCGCAGCAGATGTCTGGACTCGCATCGGGGATTCCCCTCGCGGAGCCAAGGACGGGACTCCCCAGCGCGGACACGAGGTTCTCCCTCGCGGAAGCGGGAAATGGGACGGGTCCCGATGTCAGCCTCCTCTATGACATCAACAACCTCTCCAAAGCCGCCCCGCCCTGGTTCGACCGCATCATGGGATTCGTCGGCGAGTACGGGATCATGTTCGGTCTGGTCGCCGTCGGGCTCTGGAGTTGGTGGAGCGTTCGCCGCCGCGGAAGCGCCGAGGATTCCGTCACGGCTGTCGCCGCTCTGGCCTGGGCACCCCTGGCCGCGGCGGTTGCGATCGTCATCAACATTCCCATCCGCGGTTTTGTCGAGCGGCCGAGACCCTTTGTCGACCACAAGGGCCTGGAAGTCCTCGTCCTCGGTAAGACCGACTACTCGTTCGTCAGCGATCACTCCACGATGGCCATGGCGATCGCCGTCGGGATCTTCCTCGCCCATCGCGCACTCGGGTACGCCGCGCTCGGTCTCGCTCTCACCGAGGGTTTCCTCCGCGTCTACATGGGTGTCCACTACCCCTCGGATGTGATCGGCGGATTCGCCCTCGGCACGGCCGCCACCCTGCTGCTCGCTCCGCTCGCGATGGCCCTGCTGACCCCGCTGGTCGCGGCGATCGCCGGATCGCGTGCCGGATGGCTCGTCCGTTCCCAGGTCCTCGACCGGGACGGCGGACGGGCGACGCCGCTCGGCATCCCCGAGCCCCGGGCCGAGGGGACCGGCGAGAAGGACCTCGCGGCCTAAGGGCCGCCCCGATATCCGGCGGGCGCATGGGCCCGGTCGGAAACGGTCATCGCGATATGCCCGATCGCCCGGCTGAGCGGTGGCCGTTGCTCGTTTCTGCGGCTGGTCCGCCGGCGAATCGCATCCGGCCAGGACGGGGCGGGCGGGTCGTCGCGGGGCCGGGGGTCAGCGCCGACTGTTGCGGCTGCGGCGTTGATGGCGGCGCACGATCATCACGGTCGCCGCCCCGGCTATCGCTCCCGTGGCGGCGACGGAGAGTGAGCTTTCGATGGGCCCGTCCGGCTTGGAGGCGCTGGGCAGCGCTACCCCGGTGGTGGGCGGCTGTGCGGATACGAGGGGGCCGGAGGCCCCGGTGATCGAAACCGGTTCAGTGGTGACCGGTCCGCTGGAGGCCAGATCGGTCTGGCCGTTGGAGGCTGGCCCCCGGGTCGATGGGGCGGCGGCGGAGCCGCAGAGGGGGAGGGCGACGGTGAGTGCCGTGGTCGCGGTGAAGGCGGCTATTCGGCCGAAGCGGCTGGGGGAACGGTTCATTGCTGGCGTCCTCGCTGGATGGGATACCGGAGCCCGGGATGGTGGCTGGCGGAACTGGGCGAACTGAAGGAGTGCCGGAACGGCGGACCAACGGACTTCAGCGGGTCGCTTGGGGGCTCGAAAACCTGGCGACCCCCAGCAAGTCCGGTGCGAGCGGGCCGCCTGGGGCACGAGCGGCCGTCCAAGCGCGAGCAGGTACCGAGCACATCCGCGCAGCGCAGGCACAGAGCTGGCGCGGTTGCCTTGTCTGCCCGAACCGCCGGGATCTGCCTGCACCACCGGGACCTGCTTGAACCACTGAGATCCGTCAGAACCACCGGGACCTGCTTGAGCCACTGAGATCCGTCAGAACCGCCGGGATCTACCCGAACCACCGGGTCGGGAAGACCCCGTAGGACCAGGGCACCGCCCCGAGGCCATCGCGGCCATCCGGATGCCGCCGTCCGGGGGATGTTGCACCCGTTCGCCCGTACGCCGGACTACAGCGCCTGTGGGAAGTCGAAGAGGCGGTCGGGGTCATACCGCCGCTTCAGCGTCGTGAGGCGCTCCGCCGCAGCCCCGTAGTACGCCCGCCGCCAGTTCGCGAGCGTGGGGTCCGCGTAGTTCTGATACGCCTCCCCGGACGCGTAGCGTCGCATCACCCCATGCGTCTGCTGCAACCAGGACCGTTCGGCCCGGCCCGGGGTGCCGGCCCGCCAGGCGGCGTTGTACTGGGCCAGCACGCGGGAGCGGCGATGGACGAACGCGGTCGCCAGCGGCTGGACCCGGTTGATCGCGCCGCCGAGCGCGGTCAGGGCGATGGAGCCCTCGCCCTGACCGGCTGGAAGCCGGGTGAACCGCTCGACCGCGATGAGTAGCGTGCGGATACCCCCCGAGGGCATCTCCCGGTGGAAGAAGTCGGAGGCGGCCGTGTACGTGGCGCGTCGGAGCGCGCCCTGTGCCGTGCGCCCTGGAAGGGTGCCCGGGAGGTGGCACTGCCGGGTACTGAACGTCGAGCAGCCCGCGTACCCGAGCATCGCGTCGTGATAGGTGCGCCGGCGCAGGGAGACCGAGGTGGCCGGGGAACCCACGTCATCCATGAGCCGGTCGACGGCGTTCTGGGTCTCGCCCTCGGTCGCGAACGAGAGCAGCGACACCGAACAGGTGGGCCTGCCGCCGCCGGGTCCCGCCGTCAGCCGCATCGACGACCAGATCGCGTCCGGTTGGTCGGGGCCCCAGCGCTGCCAGGTCGCCAACACCGCGGCGGCCTTTGACCAGGGCCAGTTGAGATAGCCCAGTACGACGGGTGGGGCCGGGCGGGTGCGGAAGCGGAAGGCCGTCACCACACCGAAATTGCCGTTGCCCGCGCCGCGTAGCGCCCAGAAAAGCTCCTTCTCCTGCTGGGCGGACGCGGTCAGCACCCTTCCGTCGGCGGTCACGATGGTGGCGGCCGTGAGGCTGTCGCAGGTCAGTCCGTAGGCCCGCGATGCGACACCGTGTCCGCCGCCGAGGGCGAGGCCGGAGATGCCGACGGAGGGGCAGGACCCGGCGGGGATGGTGCGGCCGGTTCTGCCAAGCGCGTCATACACCTCGATGAGCTTCGCGCCAGCGCCCAGGGCACCGTCTGACGAGACGCGGTTCAGGGCGGATACGTCGATCACGAGGCGGCCGTTGCCCGAGGAGGTGCCCGCGTAGGAATGGCCGCCGTTGCGGATCGATACGGGGGTGCGGTGGGCCCTGGCGTAGGCCAGGCACTCCTGGACGTCCGCCTCACCGGTGACATAGGCGACGGCGGCGGGCCGCTGGTCGTCGAACCGGGTGTTGAAGAGTTGGCGTGCGGTCGGGTAGTCGGCGTCCTTGGGGCCTATCAGACGCCCGTCGAGGCCGGTCGCCAGTGCCTTCCAGTCGTGGGCCGCGCGGGAGGGGGGCGGTGTCCTGGCCGGTGGGGGACTCGGGGGTGCGGCGGTGCCGGGCGATGTGCTCCGGGGCGAGGTCCCATCGCCGCCGGGCGTGGCCGTGGGTTTGGAGCAGGCCGCGGTAGCGGTGAGGGCGGCGGTTGATGTGAGCAACGCACGCCGGTCCATCTGGCCTCCCCCGGGGCAGGACTGTGTTGGGGGCTGAGTGTTCCGGTCGTCGGGCGATATGTCACCAGGCCTTGGGCTGCTGACTTCTCCGATGTCACCAGATCTCCCGGGATGTCCCGGATGCGGAGGCGCTTCGTCGTCGAACCGGTGGGGCGTCGTCTGTGGTCGTACGGGTCCGGGCCCGGGTGGCCAGCGCCGGCCGGCCCGCTCTCGGCTCTCTGCTAGCCGGTCGTCGTGGCGGAGGGTGAGGTATGCGAGCTGGCGTCCGTACGAGCGCGCTCGCGTGAGCGTCGGGCCGGTCCACTCCAGCCGCATGGGCAGTGGGCCAGCGTGAAGGAGCCGCGTTCGGTGGTGGTCGGCCGATGGGGCGCCGACTCGTTGTCCGGGAGGTCTTGCGGAATCACCTGACCACGGTACTGGGGGCGTAGGGCGCGGTGTCGGGGGCGTCTAGGCCGTCCGCTTCGCGTGACGGCGGGCCCTGGCACTCGTTAGGCGAGACGGGCGGAGGCCTCTCGTGAACGCTCTCCAGCGTTCTCCAGAAGCAGAAGCGGTAGTTCCGGTTGTTGGGGGTTAGCAGCGATGGTGGTGCGACAGCACGGGCATAGGGGCGGGCTGGTCGCGGCCGTCGTGGTGCTGGGGGTGGTGACCGCCTCCGGTGGTTGCTCAGTAGGCGAGAACACCGGGGCGGTGGGTGGCGTGGCCGCAGATCAACGTCCGGGGTTCGAGAGCGCTCAGGGGCAGCTCGGCGGGGGTCAGACAGCGCCGAACGGGTCCCGGGCGGACGCGGAGGTCGATGATCCCGCCGACCAGGCGAGGGACGGCAAGGCGCCGGCCGATGCGATGCGGCAGGGTGTGGCGCCCGGGGAGAAGGCGCCCTCTGGTCGCTCGGCGGCTGATGTCGTGCGGTCCGCTGCTGATGTACTGCTGGCGGCGCGTAGTGCTTGGGCGCGCACCTCCATGGAGACCGTCACCGGGGGTACCCGGGTGACCCTCAGGGGGGAGGGCGGCTATGACTTCGCCCGGGGGATGGGGCGGCTCACGGTCACCCTTCCCGAGGACCTCGCGGGTGCGGAGGAAAACCGTCCGGTGATTGAGCTGATGGCTCCGGGGGCGCTGTACATGAAGAACCGTGGTGCCGGAGTGCCTGCCGACAAGTGGGTGCGCATCGACACGGCCGCCCTGGGCGATGGGAATCTGGTCACGGGCGGGGCGACCGATCCGTTGGCTGCGGCCGAGCTGCTGCGGGGGGCGCGGGATGTGACGTATGTGGGTGAGCGGACCATGGACGGCGGGAGCGTGCGTCACTATCGGGGAATCGCCGACATCGAGCGGGCGGCGCGTGTCGCTCGGCCCCCCGCGCGGGCGTCACTGGCGGCGGCGGCGAATGGGTTTGCCAGGGATCTGGTGGCTTTCGACGTCTTCGTCGATGACGAGGGACGGATGCGGAAGGTGCGTCACCGCTTCGCCTTCGCCAATGGGAGCGGAACGGTCATGGTCACCTCGACGACCATGCTGCATGGGTTCGGGGCGCGGGTGGCCGTGCGGCTGCCGGCCGAACGCGACATTTATGCCGGGAGGATCAGGGGCTAAATGGTCCGGACGTGCCATGCGCAGTGTGTGCATCACTCCCTACGCTAGGAAGCCGGTACCGGCAGGAAGAGGTGAATGCACGTGGCTCCGCCCAGTACGACATTGGTCCAGGACCACGTGGCCCTCGCCGAGATCGAGCTGTGCGGCGAGTTGATCATCGCGGCTTCGGCCGCCGATGGGGAGCGGCTCAGTTCGGACCGTATCGACGAGGTGCTGAAGGTGGCGGTCGAGCGGTCCTCCCACCAGGGGTGATCGCTCGCGGGTCGGGGTGACGGTGCGCCCCGACCTGCACACCGTCCGCCGTCACTGCATGCCGTCCACCGTCTGTGTGTGCTCATCGACCCTGTGCACGCATCGATGTGGAAGCGTCTTGGATGAGACGGCTGCCACGGAGGCCGATGCGGTCGAAGCGGCTGAGAGGCTGTTCGACCGGGACTGTTCAACCGGGACTGTTCAACTGGGACTGTTCAAGCGGGACTGGCCGACCGGGACCGGCCGGCCTCGATTCAGGTGGGCCATGGACCGCGCCGGCTCCCTACCGGATCGACCGCATGAAGCGAGACGCTCCGTGTCGCGAGCCCGTTGAGGCTGGCTGAGTGCTGGCCAGGCTCTTGGTGAATCAGCTGCGGAGCAGGCGGGCGATCGCCTTGGTGGCCTCTTCGACCTTGGCGTCCACCTCGCTGCCACCCTTGACCGCCGCATCGGCGACGCAGTGCCGCAGATGCTCTTCGAGCAGTTGGAGCGCGAAGGACTGGAGCGCCTTGGTCGAGGCGGAGACCTGAGTGAGTATGTCGATGCAGTAGACATCCTCATCGACCATCCGCTGAAGGCCGCGAACCTGGCCCTCGATCCGGCGCAGTCGCTTGAGGTGCTCGTCCTTCTGCTTGTGGTAGCCGTGCACGCCCCGATCGTGATCTGTGACGGGGATGGTGTCGGTGGCCGGGGGGCCTGCCGCCTCGGTGGTCGTCATCGGGTCCTCCCGTAGTCCTGCCGTACTTATCCGGAAACTGCTGTGTTGAGCGGGGCCGTATACCCCTCGTGGGTATATGGTACCTAATCTCTGGGGGTGCGGCCGGGGCCCCATGCTGATCACTGTGCCCGATGGGCGACACTGAGGAACGATGGTTGGCCGTGGCCGGAAGAATGCGCCTAGCATCAGCCTGTCCGAATCCAAAGCACCCTGAGGACCCCACGTGCGCTTTCGTCTGACCCCCAGGGAGACGAGCTTCTACGAGATGTTCGCGGCGTCCGCGGACAACATCGTCACGGGCTCCAAGCTCCTGATGGAACTGCTCGGGGCCGATGCATCTTCCCGGGCCGAGATCGCGGAACGCATGCGGGCGGCGGAGCACGCGGGCGATGACGCCACCCATGCCATCTTCCACCAATTGAACTCCTCGTTCATCACGCCGTTCGACCGTGAGGACATCTACAAGCTCGCGTCCTCCCTCGACGACATCATGGACTTCATGGAGGAGGCCGTCGACCTCGTCGTGCTGTACCAGGTACAGGAGCTGCCCAAGGGGGTTGAGCAGCAAATTGAGGTCCTGGCGCGGGCGGCGGAACTGACAGCCGAGGCGATGCCGCATCTGCGGACCATGGACAACCTCACCGAATACTGGATCGAGGTCAACCGGCTGGAGAACCAGGCCGACCAGATCCACCGCAAGCTCCTCGCCCAGCTCTTCAACGGCAAGTACGACGCGATGGAAGTACTCAAGCTCAAGCAGATCGTGGATGTGCTGGAGGAGGCGGCCGACGCCTTCGAGCACGTCGCGAACACCGTGGAGACCATTGCGGTCAAGGAGTCCTGAACCCCGTGGACACCTTTGCTCTGATCGTGACCATTGGTGTCGCGCTCGGATTCACCTACACCAACGGCTTCCACGACTCCGCGAACGCGATCGCGACCTCGGTCTCCACCCGCGCGCTGACACCCCGCGCCGCGCTGGCCATGGCGGCCGTGATGAACCTGGCCGGAGCGTTCCTCGGGCAGGGCGTGGCCAAGACGGTCAGTGAGGGCTTGATCGCCACACCGCAGGGCAGCAAGGGAATGGGCATCCTCTTCGCCGCGTTGCTCGGCGCGATCGTCTGGAACCTGGTCACCTGGTACTTCGGCCTGCCGTCCTCCTCCTCGCACGCCCTCTTCGGCGGCATGGTGGGAGCGGCACTCGCCGGCGGTACGGAGGTGATCTGGTCGGGCGTCCTGGAGAAGGTCGTCATCCCGATGTTCATCTCGCCGATCGTCGGGCTGGTCGCCGGCTATCTGGTGATGGTCGCCATCATGTGGATCTTCCGTAAGTCCAACCCCTCCAAGGCGAAGCGCGGTTTCCGTATCGCGCAGACCGTATCGGCGGCCGCGATGGCGCTGGGCCACGGCCTCCAGGACGCCCAGAAGACGATGGGCATCGTGGTGATGGCGCTGGTCATCGCCGATGTGGAGAACCAGGGCGACGCGATCCCGGCATGGGTGAAGGTCGCCTGTGCGGTGATGCTCTCGCTGGGTACCTACGCGGGCGGCTGGCGGATCATGCGAACCCTGGGTCGCAAGATCATCGAGCTTGACCCGCCACAGGGATTCGCCGCGGAGACCACGGGAGCGTCGATCATGTTCGGCTCCGCGTTCCTGTTCCACGCCCCGATCTCGACGACCCATGTGATCACTTCGGCGATCATGGGCGTGGGGGCGACAAAGCGGGTGAACGCGGTTCGCTGGGGAGTCGCGAAGAACATCGTCCTGGGGTGGTTCATCACCATGCCGGCGGCTGGTGCGGTGGCCGCGTTGAGTTACGGGGTTGTGTATCTGGTGTTTGGCTGAGGATTCTGAGGATCGGCGACCAGGTGGGTGGGGGAGTTCGGTACCTGAGCCTTGAGGGCTGAGGTACCGGGCCGTACTCCTGACTTGGCTCTTCTGGTCCGGCTGCTGCTATTGATCATGTCTTACCCAATCCTCTTGCTCTGTGTGCCGCAGTAAAGGGGCATCGGGCCGGGCGGCCGGCTGCGATTGGTGGACGGCCCGTCAGCCACCTTTTCTCGTGTCTCCCACTGGACAGCAACGCCTCCAGAGACCCCTCACCCATCAAACAGGCTGGCGCCGGGAAAACAGGTGGGCCCGCCCCCTGAGGAGAGGGCGGGCCCGGTGTCTTGCGGTGGCACCGCCAGGCAGCACCGCGAGACGAACTGGTGGAGCGGTGGTCAGCCGAAGCGGCCCGAGATGTAGTCCTCCGTGGCCTGGACCGACGGGTTGGCGAAGATGCGCTCGGTTTCGTCTATTTCGATGAGCCTCCCCGGCTGGCCCACCGCGGAGAGATTGAAGAATGCCGTCCGGTCCGAGACCCGGGCCGCCTGCTGCATGTTGTGCGTCACGATGACGATCGTGAAGCGCTCCTTCAGCTGTCCGATCAGGTCTTCGATCGCGAGGGTGGAGATGGGGTCCAGGGCCGAGCAGGGTTCGTCCATCAGGAGTACCTGGGGCTCGACCGCGATCGCTCGGGCGATGCACAGGCGCTGCTGCTGGCCGCCGGAGAGGCCCGAGCCCGGCTTGTGGAGGCGGTCCTTGACCTCGTTCCAGAGGTTGGCGCCCCGTAGGGACTTCTCGACGATGTCCGGCAGCTGGCTCTTCTTGAACGAGCCGTTCAGCCGGAGGCCGGCCGCCACATTGTCGAAGATCGACATGGTGGGGAAGGGGTTGGGGCGTTGGAAGACCATGCCGACCGTGCGGCGGACCGCGACCGGGTCGACCTGTGCCCCGTACAGATTCTCGTCGTCGAGGAGCACCTTGCCCTCGACCCGGCCGCCGGGGGTGACCTCGTGCATCCGGTTCAGGGTGCGCAGGAAGGTGGACTTGCCGCAGCCGGACGGGCCGATGAATGCCGTCACCGAGCGGGGCTCCACGGTCATCGAGATGTCCTCGATGGCTTTGTGGGAGCCGTAGTAGGCGGTCAGTCCGCTGATGTCGATGCGCTTGGCCATCTTTGTGATCACTTCCAGTGGGCCGCTCAGCGGCCGGTCTTCGGTGCCTTCCAGCGGGCGATGCCGCGGGCCACCAGGTTGAGGAGCATGACGAAGGCGATCAGGACCAGGGCGGCGGCCCAGGCGCGGTCGTAGGACGCCTCACTGCCGACTCGGTACTGCTCCCAGATGTAGAACGGGAGCGAGGACTGCGCACCTTCGAAGGGATTGGCGTTGATCAGCTGACTACCGAAGACCAGCAGCATGATCGGGGCGGTCTCGCCCGCGATCCGCGCGATGGCGAGCATCACACCGGTGGTGATACCGCCGAGCGCGGTCGGGATGACGACCTTCACGATCGTTCGCCACTTCGGCACGCCCAGTGCGAGTGATGCCTCGCGCAGCTCGTTCGGGACGAGCTTGAGCATCTCCTCGGTGGAGCGGACCACGACCGGCAGCATCAGGATCGCCAGTGCCAGTGCGCCCATCAGCCCGGACGGGCTGAGTTCGAACAGCAGCATGATCGACAGGATGAAGAGTCCCGCGACGATCGAGGGGATGCCGGTCATCACATCGACGAAGAAGGTGACGGCCTTGGCCAGCGCCCCACCCCCGTACTCGACGAGGTAGACCGCCGTCAGCAGTCCGATCGGTACGGACACCAGCGTGGCCAGTCCGACCTGCTCCAGGGTGCCGATGATGGCGTGGTAGACACCACCGCCCGCCTCGAAGCCGGGGACTCCGGCCATCGAGTGGGTGAGGAAGTAGCCGTCGAAGACCTTGATACCGCGGCTGACGGTCACCCAGATCAGCGAGAACAGGGGTACGACGGCCAGGATGAAGCAGACCCAGACCACGCTGGTGGCCAGCCGGTCCTTGGCCTGTCGCCGGTTCTCCACCAGGGAGGTCGTCACATAGGAGAGGACGACGAAGAAGATCGCGGAGACCAGGCCCCACTGGATCTCGCTCTGCCAGCCGGCTGCCGCCCCCAGTCCACAGCCCAGCGCGATCGCTCCCGCCGCGAAGCCCAGGGGGGCCCAGCGCGGCAGTGTCCGTCCGCTCAGGCTGTCCGTTGGGGGAGGCGTCGGGTCGGTGGGCTTGTTCTGCTGGTGCTGCACCGCTGTCCGGCTCATGCGTTGGCCCCCGAATACTCCTTGCGGCGGGCGATGATCAGCCGTGCCGCGCCGTTGACCAGCAGGGTCAGGATGAAGAGCACCAGACCGGAGGCGATCAGAGCGTCTCGTCCCAGCTCATTGGCCTCGTCGAACTTGGCCGCGATGTTCTGGGCGAAGGTGCCTCCGCCCGGGTTGAGCAGATGCAGGGAGATCACAAAACTCGGGGAGAGGACGGTGGCCACGGCCATCGTCTCGCCGAGCGCCCTGCCGAGTCCCAGCATCGAGGCGGAGATGACTCCCGAACGACCGAAGGGCAGTACGGCCATTCGGATGACCTCCCAGCGGGTCGCGCCGAGTGCCAGTGCCGCCTCTTCGTTGATCTTCGGGACCTGGAGGAAGACCTCCCGGCTGACGCTGGTCACAATCGGCAGGATCATGATCGCGAGCAGGATGCCCACGGTGAACAGCGAGCGGGCGACCCCGATCTCGGTCTTCTCGAAGAGGTACGTCCAGCCGAAGAACTCGTCCAGCCAGAGGTTGAGGCCTTCGAGGTACGGGACGAGGAAGAGCGCGCCCCAGATGCCGTAGATGATCGACGGTACGGCGGCCAGGAGATCGACCACATAGGCGATCGGTGCGGCGAGTCGGCGCGGCGCGTAGTGCGAGATGAACAGGGCGATGCCCACCGCGACCGGTACCGCGATCACCATGGCGATCAGCGAGCTGACGATGGTGCCGAAGAGCAGGACCGCGATGCCGAAGACGGGCGGGTTACCGGCCGGGTTCCAGTCGAAGGTGGTGAGGAAGTTGCCCTCGTCCTGGGAGATGGCGACGCTGGCGCGGTACGCGAGGAACGCGGCGATCGACGCCATGATCACCAGCAGCAGGATGCCCGAGCCTCGGGAGAGGCCCAGGAAGATCTTGTCGCCCGCACGTCCGGTGGAGCCGCTCTTCGCGTCGAGCGGCTGGGTCGGGGGCGAGGGGGGTGGAGGTGCGTCTACGGGTGTGGTTGATGCCATGGTCTTTCCGGTCTGTGTGGGGGAGTCCCCGGGTGGGGCCTCCCCTGGCGGCGGTGCACCGGATGGGGTGGGTGAAGTCGGTGGAGTCCAGGGGCTGGGCCGCGCTCCGGGGCGGGGCGACGGCCGATCACGCTTGGTTGAGGTCGGGGCCGAGCCGGGTGTCGTCTCGAAGACCGACAGCGACTCGATCGCCTGGCGCCTGGGGCGCCCCAACCCGGGGGTCCGATCCTTTCGGGGCGCCTTCGGCCGCTGGAACCAAGGCCTGAGCCGAGGCCGGTAGCCAAGGCCGGAACCAGGAGCTTTGGCCGCCCGGTCCGTCGGCCCCGGGCCGGGGCCGGGCCGAGTCGCCCGGAGAGGGATGCCGCCGCGTTCTGGCCTGGGCGCATCCGACCCGGAGCTCCCTCCGGTGCGCCCATGGTCGACGCACCGGCCGGTCGATCCCGGTTCGGCGACCCGTGCTACTTCAGACCTGCCACGGTCTCCCGCACCTTGGCGTTGATCTCCGTGGGAATCGGGGCGTAGCCGGCGGTCGAGAGGACCTTCTGACCCTCGTCGCTCGCCGTGTACGTCAGGAAGGACTTGACCGTGTCCAGGGTCTCCGGCTTGTTGCCGGTGTCGCAGACGACCTCATAGGTCACCAGCACGATCGGATACGCGCCGTCCGCCTTGGTGGCGTAGTCGAGTTCCAGGGCGAGGTCCTTGCCCGTGCCCTTGACCTTGGCGGCGGCGATCGCCTTGGACGCGTTCTCGGAGGTGGCCTCCACCGGTGCCGTCGCACCGGTGTCGATCTTCACGGCCGGGATGGACTGCGAGGTGGCGTAGGACAGCTCGAAGTAGCCGATCGCGCCGTCCACCTGCTTGACCTGGGCGGCGACACCGGAGGAGCCGGAGGCCGCCTGGCCGCCGGGTGCCGGCCACTTCTTCTCGGCCTCATAGGGCCATTCGCTCTTGGCCGCCGCTCCCAGGTACTTGCCCAGGTTCTGCGTGGTGCCGGAGTCCTCCGAGCGGTGGAACGCCTGGATCGCCTTGTCCGGGAGCGAGGTGCCCTCGTTCTGCTTGACGATCGCCGGGTCGTTCCACTTCTTGATCTTGCCGTTGAAGATGTTGGCGATGGTGGGGGCGTCCAGGCTCAGCTCGTCCACGCCGGCGAGGTTGTAGCCGATCGCGATCGGGCCGCCGACCATCGGCAGATTGATGCCCTGGCCGCTCTTGCAGATCTTCTTGGACTCGTCGACCTCTTCGGGCTTGAGCGCCGAGTCGGAGCCGGCGAAGCCCACCGTGCCCTGGTTGAAGGCGACGATGCCCTCACCGGACGACGAGGACTTGTAGTTGATCTCCACGCCCGAGCAGGCCGCCATGTAGTTTTTGACCCAGAGGTCCATGGCGTTCTTCTGCGCACTGGAACCGGAGGCGAGGAGCTTGCCCTGGGCGCCGTCGCACTTGATGTTCGACGCGGCGCTGGTCTTGGCGCCGCTACCGCCCGTGCTGTCGGAGTTGTCGTCCGAACCACACGCGGTGAGAACCAGGGCGCCGGACACGGCGAGGGCACCGAGCGCCGAGGCGCGAAGCCCGTTCTTGCGCTGAAGCTTCACTTTCGGGTGTTCCTTCCAGAGACCGCCGGGACGCCGACCGTTGTCGGGTGCTCGCCTGGCGGCAGATGTCGGGGGTGGTGGGGAGCCGGCTGAGTGCCGGATACCGCGTAAGTCCGAAATTAGGCAGATCAGGTGAAGCTGCTCATGGGGGTGAGTGAACAGGAGGTGAACCGTGTCGGGCGGCTCGGTGCCCGGGCTCCCGGGGGCGGGTCAGCAGCGTTACGAGGGGGCCGGGCGCTTGGGTATCACCGCGGTGACCAGGCGCGTTGGGGCGGAGGGTGACGGGGCGCCGCTGGGCGGCTGGTGGCTGGGCAGTCCGCCCGAACGGGCGGTGTCGCTGGGCGGTGCTGTCACCGGAGGGTGGTCGGTGTCCTGCCGCGGGCGATGACCGATGTCCGCTGCTGGCGGGGTGATCCACATCTGCCGGATGGTCGCTGCCCAGGAGCGGATCGCGATCACCGCCGCTCCCGACGGCTCCCGTTCCCGGCCGCGAATCCGTTTTCGTGGTGGGGGAGGACCTGCATCTGACCTCCGGCCGAGTGCTTCCCGACCCGCCGCCCGACCCGCCGCCCGATCTGGCGTCTGGTCCGCGTTCTGGCCTGAGGCCGTGTTCACCGGCGCTGTGACCGCCGGGCCGTTCTCGGCGGGGGGTCCGTTGTCGCTCGCGTGTTGGCGCACCGCTCGCTGGCGGGCCCGCTCGTATGCCCGATGCCCCGTCGATGTCGATGTCGATGTCGATGTAGATCCCGTACGCCGGTGCCGTACATGGGTGCCGTACGGAGGGTGCCGCACCCGCCCCTTGCCCAACCCGTGTCACCTTCCCCTGGTGCTCTTCCCCCGGCCGAAGGGCGCTGTCGGCGCCCCGTGGTCGTCATCTCGGACCGCCCTCGGCCCAGGGCGCGAGCAGCGTCCTGGGCCGGGTGATCGAGTCCCTTGCGCAAAGTAGCGCGAGCCCGGCGGTGAATCGCCGGTAATACCCACCCGGGTGATCACTCCAACAGCGCTAAACCACTGGGGTGTACTGGTAGTACGCTCTTTCTGTGCGTACTATCATTCTGAAGGTCATCGGAACACTTCTCGTCCTGGTCCCGCTGATGTATCCGCTCTGGGCGCCCGAGTGGGGGCGCGGCATCCTCGGCGAGGTGGAGAGTCAGGGGATGCCCGGCGCGCTGATCGCCGTCGCCATCTTCTTCGGGCTCGTCGCGCTCTACTGCCGGGCCCTCCAACGGACCCTGACCCTGCTGCCGTCCACGGCCAGAACCGCGGCTCCCGCCTCGGTGTGGTGGATGTTCGCGATCCCCTACAACTTCACCGAGGACTTCTTCATCGTCCGCAGCATCGCGGCCTCGCTCACCGCCGACCCCGTCATCCCCACCCCGGTCGTCCGGCGCTGGGCGACCGTCGGATACGGCTGGTGCGCCGCGCAGATCCTCTCCCTCTTCCCGGGAGCAGCCGGCTATCTGGGGGGTGCGGTCGCCCTGGTGTTGTGGGCGGCACACTGGATCATGACGGTCCGGTTCAATCGACGGCTCGCCGATCGGCGGCCGGCCGCCCCGCTCGCCGCCCACCACCCCTAGGGAACCCATGCCCCTGCCTCGATACCACCGGCTTCCGGCCGAAACCCGGGCCGCCATCCTGGCCGTCGCCCGTGCCCACTTCGCCCGGGACGGCAAGGAAGCGGCCTCGTTCAACCGGATCATCGCCGAGGCCAAGATCTCCAAGACGTCCGCGTACCACTACTTCGACGGCAAGGACGATCTGTTCGACGCCGTCGCCGACGACGCGGCGGAACGCACCCTCACCGCACTCGGGCCCTGGCGGGAGGTGAGCACCGCGGCCGAGCTGTGGCAGCAGCTGACGACCGGTACCGGTCGGCTCCGGGCGCAGCTGCGCGAGCACCCGGACGATCGGGCGGTACTCGCCGAGATGCGGCAGGGGCGCGACGGCGGCCGGAGCGATGAGCCGGCGGGGGACTGGATGGGGCGACTCATCGCCAACGGCGTACGGATCGAGGTGATCGACCCGGGGCCCGATGCCGAACTGGTCGCCACCGCCACCCGCGGGGTCTTCGACGCGCTGGACCGTTGGGCGCTGGAGCACCCGGAAGCCTCCGAAGAGTCGATCGTCGACGCCCTGACCACGCTGCTCGCCCGGCTCTGGGGGACCACCGTTTCCCGCTAGCCCCGCCGGCTGCCCCTCGATCGGCTGGTCAGGACCGGCGCAGGGTGTCCAGGAGGGCGTCAACCAACTCCCGGTCCCGCTCCTGGGTCAGCCGGGCGCGCGCCGCCTCGGGGGCGAGCCATTCCACCCGGTCCACCTCGTCGCTCGCCTCGAACGAGCCCTTCCCCGCTTCCGCCGCCCAGTAACGGACCTCCTTGGGGCGCCCATCGACCAGATAGTGGACGGTGGGCAGCTCCGCCCCCGGCACACAGTCACAACCGGTCTCCTCGCGCACCTCCCGCAGCGCTCCCGCCAGAGCGTCTTCGTTCCGCTTGAGCTTCCCCTTGGGGTGCGACCAGTCGTCGTACTTGGGGCGGTGTACGAGGCAGACGGCCAGCGAATCCGCTGACGGGGGCTGGAGGGTGGTCGCGGGGCTTCCACCCGCCGACGGAACCACTCCGTTCGCCGCCTCGGTGGTGAGCGCCTCGGCGGTGAGCCCCTCGCCGGGCGGCCGTTCGCCGCCGGCCCCCGGGGTCCGTCGCCAGAGCACACACCCCGCGGCCAGCAGCGGCTCCATGTCGCCCGATCCATGGCTGGGGGCACTCATCCCATCGGTCATCTGACCGCTCCTCGCCGAGTCGTTGAAGTCTGTGGAGAGAGGGGTTTGTCTACGGCGGTCCTTTCTGGCGGACCGTGGCGGGGCGTAACAGGCCGTGCGGCACCTCGCAGGTCATAGCGGTCCGCGCAGTGCGGAGCAGTCCACGCGGAGCAGTCCACGCGGAGCAGTCCATACAGCGCAGTCCACGCGGAGCAGTCCATACAGCGCAGTCCAGCAGTCCCACCAGCACAGTCCGTACAGGGAACGTCGGCGAGTGAGGCCCGGGGCATGGGCTGACCCGGCTGCCCTTGGTCACGCCGGCCCCTGCGGTACCGGTGCATCACTCATCGGCCCGCCTGCACCGCGAAGGACGTCTGCCAGACCTCATGGAAGGCGAACCTGGCCGCCTCGACCTCATGGCGCTGGTCCGCGTGGAGGACCCCCAACGCATAGGCGGTCGCCGGGGCGATGCGCGGGGTTCGGGCAGCCGCGGTCGCTGCGGCGGCTGCCTCGGCCGCGTCGCGATGGCGATCAAGCAGCCGGCCCGCGCGCCGAAGGGCCGCCGAGGCCGCCGGATCCCTGCCGCCGAACCCCAGACCGGCCCTTGGATCCCTGCCGTCGAGGCGCAGCTCAACCTCGGTGGCCATGCCACCGAACCCCTGGGCCGCTGGTTGCTGAAGCACCTCACCGGCGTACCGGTGCAGGCGCAGCAGGATACGGACCTGATGCCAAGGAGTGTCCTGGACCTCCTCGGCAGATGCTGTGGCAAGGCCGTTGACGAGCGCGTCGGCGTTGTAGGGATGCCCGGCCCGGGCCAGCGGCAGCAAGGAAACGGCCTTCCACAGCCGTTCCTCGGCCAGCAGCGCCTGCCCCTCCAGGACATCCAGCCCGCCCAGCCCGTCCAAGATGCCCGCGCTGCCGTTGCGGTGCGGCTTCGCAGCCGGGCTGAGCGGTAGTTCGGAGGCGAGCAGGGCGACCCCGTCGGCCACCGCGTGCAGCCGGGCGGACCCCAGTGCCTGGAGCGTCGTGGAGTGCGCCCTCGTCCTGGCGAGGTTCAACTGACGCTCCAGCAACGCCCCGGCGCGGGCGGCACCTATGGCGAGGGCTCCTGCGGTGGCCTTGTTCCGCGACTGCCCGCGCTGCCCCGGCACCGATTCCGATTCTGATTCTGATTCCGGTTGTGCCTCCGCTCCCGAAACCGCCTCACCGGTGCCCGACAGCCGCCCCAGCGCCTCCAACAGCCGCTCCAGCCGTGCCGTACAGGCATGTTCCTGTGCCAGCGTGCCGGAGACCCAGGCCAGTTCCGTCCTCAGCCCGTCCGCCCAGGCCACGTCCAGCAGCGGACGGAAGGTGTGCAGGGTGGCGCTGATGCGCCGGGCCGCCATCCGCAGCGACAGCGCGGCCCCCGTCGTACCGGCCGCACCCGCCGATTCGGCGCCGCGCTCCCCGTACAGCCTGAGCCCGCGCAGAAAGTCCCCCGCGCGCGCGTGGAGATACGCGGCGAGCAGTTGGCCCCCCGGGGAAGTCCCGTCCCCGGACGGGGTTCGGGGGGCCGGGGACGATTCAATTCTTGACACGCCTGCGCCTCCGCGCATCGATCAACATCTCCTGGACATGCTTGAGCGGTTGCCCTTCCGCGTCCGTGGAGTGTCGGGTCCACTCGCCGTCAGGCCCCAGATGCCAGGACGAGACGGAGTCGGACATACCGCTCTCCATGAATCGGGTCAGGGCCGCCCGGTGGGCCGGGTCGGTGACCCGTACCAGCGCTTCGATCCGACGGTCGAGGTTGCGGTGCATCATGTCGGCGCTGCCCAGCCACACCTCGGGCTCGCCGCCGTTGCCGAAGGCGAAGAGCCGGGAGTGCTCCAGGAACCGACCGAGGACGGACCGCACCCGGATGTTCTCCGACATGCCGATGACCCCGGGCCGGATGGCGCAGATGCCCCGTACCCATATGTCCACCTGCACGCCCGCCATCGACGCTCGGTAGCAGGCGTCGATGATGGCCTCGTCCACCATGGAGTTGACCTTGATGCGGACATACGCCGGCCGGCCGGCACGGTGGTGCGCGGCCTCCTTGTTTATCCGTGAGACCAGTCCGTCCCGAAGCGACTTGGGGGCGACCAGCAGCCGGCGGTAGGTCTCGCGCCGCGAGTACCCGGAGAGCCGGTTGAACAGGTCGGAGAGGTCCGCCCCCACCTGCGGATCGGCGGTCAGCAGCCCCAGGTCCTCGTAGAGTCGCGCGGTCTTGGGGTGGTAGTTGCCGGTGCCGACATGGGAGTAGCGGCGCAGCAACTCGCCCTCCTGGCGCACGACCAGCGAGAGCTTGCAGTGCGTCTTCAGCCCGACCAGCCCGTACACGACATGGCAGCCCGACTCCTCCAGCTTCCGCGCCCATTTGATGTTGGCCTGCTCATCGAAGCGGGCCTTGATCTCCACGAGAACGAGGACCTGCTTGCCGGATTCGGCCGCGTCGATGAGGGCGTCGACTATGGGGGAGTCGCCGGAGGTCCGGTAGAGCGTCTGCTTGATCGCCAGCACATCCGGATCCGCCGCGGCCTGCTCAAGGAACGCCTGTACGGAGGTGGAGAAGCTGTCGTACGGGTGGTGCAGCAGCACATCCCGCTCGCGCAGCGCCATGAATATGTCCGGCGCCGACGACGATTCGACCTCGGCGAGGTCCCGATGGGTGCCCGCGATGAACTTCTGGTACTTCAGCTCCGGTCGGTCCTGGGCGGCGATACCGAAGAGCCCGGTCAGATCGAGCGGTCCCGGCAGCGGATAGACCTCGGCGTCCGTGATCTTCAGCTCGCGTACCAGCAGGTCAAGGACGTAAGGATCGATCGACTCTTCGACCTCAAGGCGCACCGGAGGTCCGAAGCGGCGCCGCATGAGCTCCTTCTCCAGCGCCTGGAGCAGGTTCTCGGCGTCGTCCTCCTCGACCTCCAGGTCCTCGTTCCTGGTCACCCGGAACATATGGTGCGCCAGCACCTCCATGCCCGGGAACAGCTCCTCCAGATGGGCCGCGATGACGTCCTCCAGCGGCACATAGCGCTGGGGGGACGCCTCCAGG
The DNA here is from genome assembly GCF_023701525.1 of Streptomyces albipurpureus. GTDB lineage: Bacteria > Actinomycetota > Actinomycetes > Streptomycetales > Streptomycetaceae > Streptomyces > Streptomyces albipurpureus. Next base: position 88,572 of record NZ_JAMQAW010000104.1, on the reverse strand, counting down.
AAGCGGGAGAGCAGCGGTGGGACCTTCACCCGGGCGAAGTGCCGGTGACCGCTGACCGGATTGCGCACGACGACGGCGAGATTGAGCGAGAGCCCGGAGATGTACGGGAACGGGTGCGCCGGGTCCACCGCCAGCGGGGTCAGCACCGGGAAGATCTGGTGCCGGAAGAGGGTGAACAGGCGGGCCTGCTCCTTCTCGGTCAGATCGGGCCAGCGGATGAGGTGGATGCCTTCGTCGGCCAGGGCCGGGGAGACATCCTGCTGGAAGGTGGCGGCATGCCGGGCCATCAGCTCACGTGAGCGGGTCCAGATCAGATCCAGCACCTCACGGGGTTGGAGGCCGGAGGCGGAGCGGGTGGCGACACCGGTGGCGATACGGCGCTTCAGCCCGGCGACCCGGACCATGAAGAACTCGTCGAGGTTTGACGCAAAGATGGCGAGGAAGTTAGCCCGTTCGAGTAGGGGCGTGGCCGGGTCCTCGGCCAGTTCCAGCACCCGCTCGTTGAACGCCAGCCAACTGCGCTCCCGATCCAGGAACCTGCCCTGGGGCAGCGCGTCCCCCGATCCGGTGCGGTCGTCCTCTTCGTAGGTGTCGAGGTCCGCATCGAGATCGGGCTCCAGATCGGAGACCGTTGCCGCAACTGTGTGGGGTCGGTGCGCGGCTATGGAACCGACGGACGGCTGGGGGTGCTGGACCGAGGCATCGGCAGGCTGCTTACTCATGAACCCATTCTTCCGCGTGAAGTGCACTGTAGGCGCGTCGGAGCGGGCCGAGATGGGGTGGATTCTCCCGGCTGGCGGTGACGGGACAGAGCGTACGGAGTCGGGCACAGCATGCTGCATGGGGCGAGGGTCTCAGCCGAGTCTGAATGCCAGATGACGGCGGGGTGGCCGGCGGGAGACCTGGTGAGGGCCCTGCGGGTGGGCCGTGGACGCCGCTCGGATGCCCTTCGGGCGATCCGGGGGCCCTGGCTTGACGAGATGGCTCAGCCTGACGAGACGGATCTTCTCGAAGGGCTGGATCGGCTGTCCGGCCCACGGCGGCGATGGGGTGGGCAGGCCGGAGCGGCCCATGCCGCACCCGTGCCCCGGTGGAGACCTGCTGGGCGAGCGGCTCGGGCCGCTGTTACGGGGGCGGGAAGCCCAGGTCAGGACTCCGTGCGGTACATCAGGTCCACCTCGTGCGTGGTGAAGCCCAGCCGTTCGTAGACCGTCACCGCGGCCTTGTTGTCCGCGTCGACGTACAGCATCGCCGTGGGCAGCCGCTGGGCCGCGAGGTGACGCAGACCGATTCCCGTGAGCGCCTTGCCGAGGCCGCCGCCCTGGGCGTCGGGTCGTACGCCGACGACATAGACCTCACCGAGCTGTTCGGCGGCATGGACCTTGGTCCAGTGGAATCCGACGAGCTGGCCGTCGCGCTCGGCGAGGAAGAAGCCCTGCGGGTCGAACCACGACTCATTCATCCGGTCGTCCAGGTCACGCTGGGTGAGCGAGCCCTGCTCGGGGTGGTGGGCGAAGGCGGCCGCGTTCACCGCGAGCCAGGCGGCGTCGTCCTGCCCGGGGACAAAGGTGCGCACCGTGACCCCCGGCGGGAACACCGGCTCGGAGATTTCGGACGCTGAGGTCAGGGGCCGGCGCATCTGACGCAGCTCGCGGAAGAGGGTCAGCCCGAGCACCTGTGCGAGATGCCGAGCGGCGGACTTACCTCCGTGTGCCCACACCCGCAGCCGCTTGCCCGACGCGGCGAGCAGCGCGTTGCCCAGGGCCCGGCCATGGCCACGACCCCGAAGCGAGGGGTGCACGACGAGTTCGGCGGCCGGAGCCTCGACGGGGTCGGTGTCCTCCAGCTGGGCGTAACCCGTCAGCTCGCCGCCGACGGTGAGCAGAAGATGACGCACGCCCTCGCGCTTTCCGCCGCGCAGTTGAAGCCGCCCCTGCTCGGAGACGGCCTGGGTGCCATCGACGGCCGCGGCCTCGGCGAGCAGGGTGGACACCTCGTCCGCCTGTTCCTGAGACAGCTCGTCATAGGTGTGGATTTGGCGGCCGGGCTCCGGGATCACTGCGTCAGTCCTCATGTGGAGAGGGTACGGCGCAGGCCAGGCGCACTGAGGGGCGGCGGGGCGGTCGCGCTCTCGCGACCGCCCCCCCGAGCTGGGAACCCGTTGGGTTCGGGCCGTCGGCAGCGGCCGGCTACCGCGGTGCCCGTCCGGCGCCGGTCCCCCGGGGTGCGCCCGGTCAGCGCTTGGGCGCGGACCCGTTGGCGGAGGTGAGGCGCTTGGCCTTGGTGCCGCAGAACTCGCCTTCGGCGATATAGGCGGACCAGTTCCAGTCGCCGTTGAGGTTGTAGGAGAGCGTGTGCCGGCCGTCCTCCGTCGTCAGGGCGTGGGAGAGCGACCCGAGCCAGCCACCGCTATGGCCCCACAGCTTGACGCCGCAGCTGGTGGTGAAGGTCAACAGACCCAGGCCGTATCCCGTCGTGGGGTCCTCGGAGTCACGGACCGTGGTCTTCATGGCGGCCAGTTGCTTCTTGGGCAGCAGCCTGCCGCGCATCAGCGCGCTGAAGAATCGGTTGAGGTCCGTCGTGGTGGAGATCATGTCGCCGTCCGCCCACGACTGCGAGGCGTTCTGCCGGGTGACGTCGTAGATCTTGGTCGCCGCCACGTCGGACAGCTTGGAGTACGCCTTGCTGTGCGGGTTCGGCATGTCCGACGTACTGCCGGGCATGATCGTGCCCCGTAGCCCGAGGGGCCTGATGATGCGCCCCCGCACCTCGTCCTCGTAGGTCCTGCCGCCGACGGCCTCGATGATCAGCGCGGAGAGTACGTAGTTGGTGTTGGAGTAGCTGTGCCGGGCGCCCGGCTGGAAGTTCGGCCGGTGCGAGAGCGCGGTTCGCACGGCCAGATCCGGGGTCACCGTGTCGTAGCGGTGCTTGAGGAAGCCTTCGGCTTCGACGTACTTCTTCTGGTAGCCGGGGTCGCCGAGATAGTCGAAGAGTCCGCTGGTGTGGTTCAGCAGCTGTCGGACGGTGATCTTCCGGCCGTCGTTGCCATGGCCCCGGACGACTCCTGGTAGATGGCGTTCCACCTTGTCGTCCAGGCTGAGTCTGCCCTCGGTCTCCATCTGGAGCAGCACGGTCGCGACGAACGTCTTGGTGATGCTGGCGATACGGAAGCGGTCATTGACCCCGCGCGGTGCGCCCGTCTTGAGGTTGCCGACGCCCGAAGTGCTCTGCCAGCTGCCGTTCTTGTCCCGAGCGCCCGCGGTGATGCCGGGGATACCGGCGGCGACCAGCTCATCCATGGCGCGCTGGGTCGCTTGATGTCCTGTGTGCCGTGGGGCCGGAGAATCGGCCTGCGCCGGAGTGGTGAAGGCGGTTGCGGCCATTGCCGCCGCGACCGTGCCCACCGCGCCGGTGCGCGCCCACCGTCGTGCTGCCATGCGTTGCTCCTTAGCCGTTCCCGTGACCGGGTGTCTGCGAAAGCGGTGACCGGCGCCGGCACACCGGGGAGCCCCGGTCGGACCCCGCCGACACTGTGGAAGAGGACTGCGGACAGGGCCGTACAGGTTGATCTATGTCGTACGGTTGTCCGGATTTAAGCCCCTTGGGGATTACCGGAGTGCGGCCAGTGGGAGTAAAGGAGGGTTGCTGACCCTTTGGGCGCTCTGGGGTGGCATGGTGCGGAGTTGGCCCCACTGGATGGCCGAAAGTGGCCGTAGGCGGCCGTCAGGGCCGATGGTCCTGGTGAACCGTCTCGAAGCAGCCTTCGATCTCCCCGAACTCGGCGGGCTGCTGGGCCGGTTGTGGCGGGGGTGGCGCCGAGGTGATGGGTCGATGGCCGACGTGACCCGATCGCGGGGGCGATGGGGCGCCGGGCCTCCCGGCGTCTGATCCGCCCGGTCGTACCCTATGCCGGTGCAGCTCACGGGAGGTTTCCTGGGCTGATCGGCGAGTCCGGGAGTGTGCTGTGCGGCGGGTGCTCCAGGGTCGCTCCACGGCCCCGATCGGCGTCCTGGGTGGGCCCGGATCGGCGCTGCAATCGGGTGCGGATCGGCGCTGCAATCGGGTGCGGATCCCTGAGAAGGCAATCAGCTCGTAACCGCATACCCCTGTCGCGCTACGCGCGTTGACTCTAGGCTTCCGCTCGCAGCGGTACCGCCACGGCCGAGCCGCAAGGGGACTAAGGGGACAAATGACAGCAAGATCGCGTCAGACGAAACTTCAGAGAAACCGACGCCGCCTGCTCACCGCGGTCGCCGCGTTCACCACCGTCGGCGCACTGGTCGCCGCGATGCCCGCCGGGGCTCAGGAACGCGACGACCGTCAAGGCAAGGGCGGCGGTCATGGGCACGGTCACGGTCGTACCGTGGACGTCCAGTTGCTCTCCTTCAATGACATCCACGGCCATCTGGAGCCGCCGTCCGGGTCATCCGGCCGGGTCACCAAGACCAATCCCGACGGCACCACCAGCACCGTCGACGCGGGCGGTGTCGAGTACCTCGCCACCCATCTGCGCAAGGCGCGCAAGGGCAACCCCTACTCGGTCACGGCGGCTGCGGGCGACCTCATCGGTGCCACTCCGCTGCTCTCCGCCCTCTTCCACGACGAGCCCATCGTCGAGGCGTTGAACAAGCTGGACCTGGACGTCTCCTCCGTCGGCAACCACGAGTTCGACGAGGGCGCCAAGGAACTGGCCCGCATCCAGAACGGCGGCTGCCACCCCACCGAGGGCTGTTTCGAGCGCGGCAAGAAGTTCAAGGGTGCCGACTACCCCTATCTGACCGCCAATGTGACCCATGAGAAGACCGGCCGTCCGCTCCTGGACCCGTACTTCGTCTGGGAACGCAATGGAGTCAGGATCGGCTTCATCGGGGTGACCCTCGAAGGCACGGGCAACATCGTCAACGCGGCCGGCGTCAAGGGCCTGAAGTTCGGCGATGAGGCCGAGGCCATCAACAAGTACACCCGCATCCTGGAGCGCAAGGGCGTCAAGTCCATCGTCGCGCTGCTGCACGAGGGCGGCGCACCCGCCTCGACCTCGTACAACTTCAACTGCGACAGCCCCGGCCCCGGTGACGGCATCTCCGGCCCGATCGTGGACATCGCCAAGCGGATCAGCCCGCAGGTCGACGCCCTGGTCACCGGTCACACCCACCAGGCGTACGCGTGCAGCATCCCGGACCCGGCGGGCAAGCCGCGCACGGTGACCTCGGCGGCCTCCTTCGGCCGGCTGTACACCGACACCACCCTGACGTACGACCGGCGCACCAAGGACATCGTCCGCACCGCGGTCACCTCGGCGAACCATGTCGTCACCCGTGACGTCCCCAAGGCCGCGGACATGACCCAGCTGATCCAGCGCTGGAACACCCTGGCCGCGCCCATCGCGAGCCGTCCGATCGGTCATATCTCCGCCGACATCGAGAACTCGACGACTCCCGAGCGCCCGTTGGGCAATCTGATCGCCGATGCCCAACTCGCGGGTCTCTCGCCCACCGACAAGGGCGGGGCCCAACTCGCGCTGATGAACCCCGGCGGCATTCGGGCGAGCCTGGTGCACAAGAGCACCGGGACCGAGGGCGACGGTGTGGTGACCTATGGCGAGGCGTTCACCGTCCAGCCGTTCACCAACATGATGCATGTGGTGGATCTGACCGGTGCCCAGCTGATCACCGCACTTCAGCAGCAGGTGAGCGGCCTCAACCAGGCATCCCCCAAGATCCTCCAGGTGTCGAGGGGCTTCACCTACACCCTGGATCTGACGAGGGCCGGTGCGGATCGGATCGTCACCGGTTCGGTGCGGCTGAACGGTGTGCCGATCGACCCGGCCCAGACCTACCGGGTGGCGATGAACGAGTTCCTCACCGGTGGCGGTGACGGCTTCTCCGTACTGAAGGAGCACACCAACAAGCTGGTCGGCGCGTCCGACCTCGACGTATTGCTCGACTACTTCACGGCCAACTCCAGCGCGGCCACACCGCTGGCCCCGCCGGCGCTCGGCCGGATCACGGTCGTCCGGTAGTCACCGATCCGGAGAGGGGGTGGCGGGCCCGGGAGGGGCCCACCACCCCCTCTCCGCTGCTGAGACCGCCTCGGCACGGGTGCGGATTCCCTCATGGGGGGCGGGAACCGCTGTGAGCTCCAACCGCTGTCCGCGAAACGATCCCGCAGCCGTCGAACACGGCGACGAGCGTCAGCGTCCCTCGGTGGAGCACCCCGAAAACCCCACGCGAGACGGAGGCCCTTGGGGGTCACTTCCCCGTGGTGACGCTCCAGCGGCCGACCTCGCGGTACGCCGAGTCGCTCACCGTCTCGCCATCGCCCGGCTCCAGTGCGTAGTGCGAGAGGTTTCCGGCCCAGTACCGCAGAATCCGGCCCAATTCCCTGGCCCGGTCATCGGCGCTCGCCGAGGGCTGCAAGTCCACTTCCAGTACGAACTTCATGCCTTCTATCGTTTCACTGAACCTCCCGGTGAGACTTTCTGTGTGGGTGTACGCAGAAGTGCCAGGCAGCTGGCGTTGACCTGGTGAAAAAGCCTCCAGGGGCGGTGCGGCCGAGTCGCGCTGGTGGGCCTGACCTGTTCGGCTCATGTGCCCGGGTTCGCCGGCACGACTTCCGTGCGGTGGCGGCAGAAGCTGGGACGAGCCGGGAGAAGCTAGAGCCGAGAAGAGCTCAGTAGGTCCGAGGAGACCCGAGTAGCTTCCGGGAAGAACCTCCGAGAGAAGAAGAGAGATCATCATGCGGATCGCCGTCGCCGGTGCGACCGGGAACATCGGGGCCCTCACCGTGGGGGCCCTGGAGCGGGACGGGCATGACGTCCGGCGCATCAGCCGCTCGCTCGGCGTGGATCTGTCGACCGGCGCCGGGCTCGACGACGCCCTGGTGGGCGCCGACGCGGTCATCGACGTCACCAACAGCCCGGTGGCCGACCGGACCGGGACGGTGGACTACTTCGGCACCACCACCAGGAACCTGCTCGCGGCCGAGGAGCGGGCCGGTGTCCGGCACCATGTGCTGCTCTCGATCGCCGGGATCGCCCATATCGAGGGCAACGCTCACTACGCGGGCAAGCGGGAGCAGGAGCGGTTGGTCGCCGCGGGGCCGGTGCCGTGGACCGTCGTCCCGGCCACCCAGTTCCATGACTTCGCCGCGATGGTGACGGGCTGGACCGAGCAGGACGGTGTTGCCCCGATCGCTCCGCTGCTCGTCCAGCCGATCGCGCCCGCGGACGTGGCCGGCATCCTCGCCGAGATCGCGGTCGGCGAACCGCAGGGACGCCATGTCGATATCGCGGGGCCCGAAACCCAGGACCTGGTGGACATGGCCCGGCGCACCCTCGCGAAGCACGGGCGCTCGGTGCGGCTCGTGCCGACGTGGTCGGGCCTGTTCGGCCTCTCCATGGCCGGCGATGTGCTGCTGCCCGGCGAGGACGCCCGGATCGCGCCGACCACCTTCGACGCCTGGCTCGCCGAACAGGGGTAGACCCGGGCAGGGGTAGGGGTAGGCGGCAAGCTGAGCCCGCCTACCCCCTGCTGCCCGTGAGCTCATGGCGGGGCGTGAGCTCACCCCAGCGAAGGCGGCGGGTGCGCGGCCCCGGGCAGCCGGATCGCCGCTTGGGTTCCCCCACCGGACGCCGGCCGCAGTTCCACCTCGCCCCCAGCCTGCTGGATGGTGCGGGCCACGATCGACAGACCGAGCCCCGACCCCGGTAGGGCCCGTGCGGAGGACGAGCGCCAGAACCGCTCGAAGACATGCGGCAGCTCGTCGACCCCGATGCCCGGACCGTGGTCCCGTACGGTCAGTTCACCCGAGGTGAGCCGCACTTCCACGGTGCCACCCGGTGGCGAGAACTTCACCGCGTTGTCCAGCACATTGACGATGGCGCGCTCCAGAGCGGCCGGCTCCGCCCGCACGTACCAGGGGCGCAGCAGGGTCTCGAAGGACAGCTCAGGGCCGCGCAACCGGGCCCGCTCCAGCGCGGATTCGGTGATCTCGTGCAGGGCCACCACCATCAGCGGACCGCCCTGGACCGCATCCGGACGCGATAGCTCCTGAAGGTCTCCGATGAGCGACGCCAACTCGGTCATCTGCGCCTTCACCGACGCCATCAGCGCTCGCCGGTCCTCCGGCGGAATCTCCCGCCCGGTCTCCTCGCTGCGTGCCAGCAACTCGATGTTCGTCCGTAGCGAGGTCAGTGGCGTACGCAGTTCATGGCCCGCGTCCCCGATCAGCCGTGCCTGGCGGTCTCGTGAGGAGGCGAGTGCCGCGGTCATCGCGTTGAAGGACCGGGACAGCCGGGCGATCTCGTCCTCGCCCTCCACCGGGATGCGAACGGTCAGATCCTCGGTGCGCGCCACGTGTTCGACCGTCTCCGTGAGGTGGTCGACCGGCCGTAGTCCGGCGCGTGCGACCCACAGTCCGGCCGCGCCCGCCCCCAGGACGCCGATGCCGGCCAGACCGGTGAGCAGCAGGGCCAGTCGGTTCAGCGAGGTGCTGATCTCATCGAGCGGCCGGGACACCGAGACCGCGAGCACCACCCCGCTCCCGCGGAGTTGCTGCTGGGTGGTGTGGACACGGACCGCGTCCCCGTCGTCCGTGGTGCCGTTGTGCAGAGCGCTCTTGCGCAGTCCGCTGGCCACGGCGATGTCCTGCGAGGTGACCTCGACCGCCTTGGATTCGGGCCCCACACAGCGGTTGCCCGCCGAGTCGACGATCTGCAGGTAGGCGAAGAGCAGATAGTTCTCCGCCGGTTTCCCACCGATGAAGCAGAGGTCCCAGGCCGCCTGCACCGACTCCTGTGATGCCCGGGTGTTCTCCAGCGTGGTGTCCAGTTCATCGTTCAACTGGGTCCGGGTCAGCAGCCAGCAGGCGACCGAGACGGCCGCCACGGCGACCGCGACCGCGGTGGCGACCAGCAGAGCGAGCCGGGATCTCAGCGCGAGCCCGCGGATCCGGCCGGCCACCGCGCTCATGTCTCACCGCCGCCGGCCCGCAGCACATAGCCGACCCCCCGTACGGTGTGCACCACTCGGGGCTCGCCGCCCGCCTCTGTCTTGCGTCGCAGGTACATCACATACACATCCAGCGAGTTCGAGCTCGGCTCAAAGTCAAAACCCCAGACGGACTTCAGGATCTGCTCCCGGGTGAGTACCTGGCGGGGATGGGCCAGCAGAAGTTCCAGCAGGGTGAACTCGGTACGGGTCAGATCCACCACGCGGCTTCCGCGATGCACCTCACGGGTGGCCAGATCCATCCGTAGATCGGCGAAGTACAGCACCTCATGGCCGTCGTCGTCGCCCGCTTCCGCCGCCGCCTGGTAGGCACTGCGCCGCAGCAGTGCGCGAATCCGGGCGAAGAGCTCGTCCAACTCGAACGGCTTCACCAGATAGTCGTCCGCGCCCGCGTCCAGCCCCGTGACCCGGTCGCCCACGGTGTCGCGGGCGGTCAGCATCAGAATCGGTACGGTCGAGCCGGCGGCCCGAATGCGGCGGGCCGCTGTGAGCCCGTCCATCCTGGGCATCTGGATGTCGAGGACGATCAGATCAGGGGCGTACGACTCCGCTTTCGCCAGCGCGTCGATGCCGTCGATGGCCATCTCGGTGGCGTAGCCCTCAAAGGCGAGAGAGCGTTGGAGCGCCTCACGCACAGCCGGTTCGTCATCGACGATGAGGATGCGTTCGGCTTCACGGGAGCTCGTCATGGGGCCAGCCTTGCACGCGTCTAGACGCTGGCGCCGGACCGGAGGGCGCCCAGTACGTCCTTCACCGTGTCGACGGGGATCGCGAAGCCGAGCCCGACGCTGCCGGCGGTGGAACCGTTGGCCGCGCTCGGTGCGTACATGGCGGAGTTGATGCCGATGATCTCGCCGCGCATATTGATCAGTGCCCCACCGGAATTGCCCGGGTTGAGCGAGGCGTCCGTCTGAATGGCCTTGTAGGTGGTCCTGGAGTCGCCGGTGTCCCCGTTGAACTCCCGCCCGCCGAACTCAAACGGCCACTCCTGCTGTTGCGGCTGGCTCTCGCGTTCCTTGGCGACGGTGACATCACGGTCGAGTGCCGAGACGATCCCACTGGTCACCGTTCCCGTCAGCCCCTCGGGGGAGCCGATGGCGACGACCTCCTCACCGACCTTCAGCTTGCTGGAGTCCCCCAGCGCCGCCGCCTTCAGCCCGCTCGCCCCCTGGAGCTTGATCAGTGCCAGGTCCTTGCTCGCGTCGGTGCCGGTGACCTTGGCGGTGTAGGCCTTGCCGTCGCTGAGCCGCACCTTGACGGAGTCGGCCCCGGAGACGACGTGGTTGTTGGTGATGATCTCGCCGTCCCCGGAGATGATCACTCCCGACCCGGTGGAACCACCCGCTGTGCTGTTCGCCGAGATCTCGACGATGCTGGGCGAAACGGCCTGCGCCACACCGGCGACGGTGCCCGCGCTGCTGGTGGACACATTGGTCCCGCTCACCCCGGTGGGGCCCGGACTCTCCTTCTCCCCGGTGACCTGGCCAAGGAGCGCCGACGCTCCGCCCCCGATGGCCGCCGCCGCGATCGCGACGGCCACGATGAGCCCCACCGGCCGCCGGGCACGACGACGGGACTGGGGCTCGGGAGGCTGAGGGGGCTGAGGCGGCCAGTAGGGCGACTGCGGCGGTGTCTGAGGGAAGTCCGTCATGGCAATGACTGTCCCGGCCGTAGATGAGAGGAGTCTGAGTCCTCGGTAAGAAGGGGCGAAGAACCCCGTATGCCCGGCATAAGGAGCCTCGGTCCGGCGGTCTGCGCCGGCGCTGGCTGATCGTCGTTCCTGCGGAATGCGCCCTGGGTACGGTTTCGGTGTCGACTCGGCGAACGGAGATGCCAGCATGTCCGGTGGCACTGACGAACACATCGGCGCGCGTATTGCCGACTACCGGAAGCTGCGCCAGCTCACCCAGATCGGACTGGCTCAGCGCGCTTTTGTCTCCAGGGGCACGATCGCGAAGGTCGAGGCCGGACTCAGCCCAGCGACACCCGCCATGGTGGCGGCGGTGGCTCGCGCGCTGGAAGTCGATGTGGCGGTGCTCAATGGACAGCCGTATCTGTCAGAGATGCAGCAGGACAAGCTCGATCACATGATCGCGCCGCTCTCCGCGGCGCTCTGCCACCCCGGCGTCCACAGCTTCGCCTATCGCGACCCCGAAGCCGAGGCGATCATCGGCAGCCCCGAACACGATCAACTGTTCTCTCCTCATACCGGAGAGAACGAGCCGGTTGCTCTCCTGGCATGGGTGCCCGCACCCCACAGCTGGCAGCGATCCCGCCTTGCTGCTACTCGCAGCCGCAGGACTGCCGGATCACCAGCCCCGAAGGGAACTGCTTCACCCGCTCCCGCCGTGACCCCGTCAGCCGCAGGCTCTCATCCAGCACCAGGTCCACCGCCGCGCGGGCCATGGCCGGTCGGTCGGAGGAGACCGTGGTCAGGGGCGGGTCGGTGAGATGGGCTTCCTTCACATCGTCGAAGCCGGCCACCGCCAACTCCCGGGGCACATCGATCCGTAGCTCACGGGCCGCCCGGAGCACCCCGATGGCCTGGTCATCGGTCGAGCAGAAGATCGCGGGCGGCCGATCCGGGCCGGCCAGCAGTCTCAACGCGACACGGTAGGCGTCGTAGCGGTTGAACGGCGCCTCGAACAGGCGCCCTTCGACCGATCGGCCGGACTCCAGCATCGCCCGTCGCCAGCCCTCGACATGGTCGTTGACCGGGTCGCCCACCGAGGGCAGGGCCTCGGGCCCGCCGAGGCAGGCCACATAGGCGTACCCGTGCTCCAGTAGGTGCCGGGTCGCCATCTGGGCGCCCCCGATGTCGTCGGTCACGACGGCGACATCGTCCATCGCCTCGGGACGGTCGTGCAGCAACACCACGCGGGCTTCCCAGGCTTCGATCTCGGCCGCGGCCTTCTCGGTGAGGCCTTGGCTCACCAGGATCAGCCCCGAGACCCGCATGCCCAGGAAGGCCCGCAGATAGTGGACCTCGCGCTCATGGCGGTAGTCGGAGTTACCGACCAGCACCATTTTCCCGCGCTCGGCCGCCGCCTGCTCCACCGCGTGTGCCAGCTCCGCGAAGAAGGGCTGCCGGGCATCGGGGACGATCATGCCTATCAGGTCGGTTCGCCGCGAGGCCATGGCCTGGGCGACCCGGTCGGGTCGATACCCCAACTCCTTGATCGCCGCGAGGACGCGCTCTCTGGTGGCCGGTGCGACCGGCCGGGGTCCGTTGTTGATGACATAGCTCACGACGGCGGTTGAAGTCCCCGCCAGTCGTGCCACGTCGTCCCTCGTCACCTTGGCCACGAGCGGAGTCTACGCGCGGTGTCCTACCTCCGGGCGGGCCGTACGTATGCGGCTTCGGCTCCGGAGGCTTCCTCCGTACGAGTGACGACAGAAGCAGCGGCTTCTTCGGCCGCCCGCTCCACTTTTTCCGGTGCAACGAAGCGATAGCCGACATTACGTACGGTTCCGATCAGGGACTCATGTTCCGGGCCGAGCTTGGCGCGCAGCCGCCGTACATGGACGTCGACGGTGCGGGTGCCGCCGAAGTAGTCGTAGCCCCAGACCTCCTGGAGGAGCTGGGCACGGGTGAAGACCCGGCCCGGGTGCTGTGCCAGATACTTCAGCAGCTCGAACTCCTTGAAGGTCAGATCGAGCACCCGCCCCTTGAGCTTGGCGCTGTAGGTGGCCTCGTCGACCGAGAGATCGCCGTTGCGGATCTCCATCGGGGAGTCGTCGGTGGTGATCTGCTGGCGGCCCATCGCGAGCCGCAGCCGGGCTTCGACCTCCGCGGGACCCGCGGTGTCCAGGAGTACGTCGTCGATGCCCCAGTCCGCGGTGACGGCCGCGAGCCCGCCTTCGGTGACGACGAGGATCAGGGGGCAACCGGGCCCGGTGGAGCGCAGCAACTGACACAGGGATCGCACCTGCGGCAGGTCGCGGCGGCCGTCGATGAGGATCACATCGGCGCCGGGGGTGTTGAGGAGGGCGGAGCCCTCTGCCGGGGCCACGCGCACGTTGTGCAGCAGCAGCCCGAGCGCGGGGAGCACCTCCGCCGATGGCTGGAGGGCGTTGGTCAGGAGAAGCAGTGAACTCATCGAGTTTCACCTGCCGGGGTCGTCGTTGTGTGATGGTGCACGGTTCGCTCGCCCATAACGTCGGTTCCTCCTCGGTCCCTGCGAGGACGTTCTGCGGCCCTGCTGCTTCCATATTGCGCGTTCTGTACGTTTTGCTCTTGGTGCTGCGGCTGGCGATCACTACTGCCGATCACCAGTGACTCCTTGTGTTCATCTGCCTGTAACAACGGCGAGAAAACACAAAAGGACCCGGGGGCTGCATCGCCCGGGTCTCTTCCCAGCACAATAGCCCACATGACTTCCGAGCCAGAGGGCCGATTTCACTCTGTGGATGTTCCCCAGATCACTTACGGCCCTCGGCGCCGCTTCCTTCGTACCTCTGACGGGGTACAGATCGAAGCGTTTTACCAACCCTGTACGCGGAGTGTGAGCGATATCGCGGTCGTCGTCGCTCACGGTTTCACCGGTTCGATTCACCGTCCGGCGCTCCGACGTGCGGCTGATGTGCTTGCCCAGCACGCGAACGTGGTCGCCTTCTCCTTTCGAGGACACGGCCATTCGGGTGGCCGCTCCACCATCGGTGACCGCGAGGTGCTGGATCTCGCGGCGGCTGTCGAGTGGGCACGGACCTTCGGCCACTCCCGGGTGGTGACCGTCGGCTTCTCCATGGGCGGCTCGGTGGTCCTGCGGCACGCCGCCTTGTACGGCCCCGGCCGCGGGGAGCGCCCCGAAGCCGGGACGGACGCGGTGGTCGCGATCAGCGCCCCGGCCCGCTGGTACTACCGGGGTACGGCTCCGATGCGCCGGTTGAACTGGGTGGTCAGCCGCCCGGTCGGTCGGCTGGTCAGCCGCTACGGGCTGGGCACCCGTATCCACCGGTCCGGCACCGCCTGGGACCCGGTGCCGCTCTCCCCGGTTGAGGCCGTACCGCTGATCGCGCCGACCCCGCTGCTGATCGTGCACGGCGACCGCGATCCGTACTTCCCGCTGGATCACCCCCGCACGCTGGCGGCGGCCGGCGAGGCGGAGCTCTGGCTTGAGGCGGGCATGGGCCATGCCGAGAACGCGGCCGACGAAGGCCTTCTCGGTCGGATCGCCCACTGGCTGGCCCAGGAGTAGCCGGGCGGATGGACGATGATGGATGCCGACGAGAGGAGTGGCATATGGCGGCGGTCACGATCCGCTACTGGGCCGCGGCGAAGGCGGCCGCCGGGATCGCGGAGGAGCCCTGTACGGCGCTCACGCTCGCCGAGGCCCTGGCCGGAGTCCGGCAGCGGCACCCGGGGGAGCTGACGCGGGTGCTCAGCCGGTCGTCGTTCCTCGTGGACGGTGCGCCCGTGGGGACCCGTGACCATGAGACCGTACGGCTTGCCGAGGGCGGCACGGTCGAGGTGCTCCCGCCGTTCGCAGGAGGGTGAACCCCACAGCATGAGCAGCGATCAGCAGTACCCCTACCCGCCACAACCCGGCCAGCAGGGGCAGCCGTACGACCCCTACGCGGACTCCTACCAAGGTCAGGCGCAGCCGGGTCAGCAGGACGGCCAGCAGACCCCGTACGGCGACCAGGCCCACCAACCGCAGCCGCAGCCGTACCAGCAGCCGGGGCCCTACACCCCCCAGCAGCCAGCGCCGCAGCCGTTCCAGCAGCAACAGCAACAGCAGCAGCAGCAGTCGCCGTATGGGCAGCCCTACGCTCAGGCCGCACCAGGACACCAGGACCCCTCCGCCCAGACCTGGGAGGGCGAGACCTGGGACACGACCTACCAACCCGCGGTGCCGCCCCACACCGCGCCGGCCGCGCCGTCGCCCGCGGCCGCCGAGACGGCGTACATGCCCCCGGTGCGTGATCACCAGCCCGGCCCGGCGCCCGCGGAGACCGCCTATCTGCCGCCCGTGCGCGACACCCGTCAGGCCACCCCCCACGGCCCTGGTTCCCCGCTGCCGCCCGAGGCCCGCCCTACCGCTCCGCGCCCGCCGGGTGGGCACGCGGCCCCCGCGCCCGCGGCGGCGCAGGGAAGTCCCGGGGAGGGCTACAGCACTCCGACCACCGCTGGGAACACCCGGATCACCGATGCCCAGCGCGCCAGGGCCGAAGGGCGCTCACCGATCATCGCGCCCGGAATCCAGCCGGCCGCGCTGACCGCCGGGCTCGGTCTGCTCCTCGCGGTCGGTGCGGCTCTCGGTTCCTACGCGATGCTGCTGCCGCTGGTGCTGCTCCAGGCGGTCACCGCGGCCGGCTGGTTCCGGCTGAACGGCATGTGGCCCGCGCGCCAGGGCATCGCGCTGGCTTTCGCGGGCGGGCTCGCCGCCGATGGCGTACTGCTGTGGGCCGGTCGGGAGAACGCCCCGGCCGCGATCCTCGGCACCCTCGGAGTGTGGGTGCTGCTCACCCTCGTACTCCAACTCCGCAGCCACGCGGGCGCGGACGAGCGGATGTACGGGCTGATGGCGACCGTGGCATCGGCGGCGCTGGCGATCCTCGCCGCCGGCTACTTCGCCGCGTCCGATGACGCGGTGACGGTCGGCGCCATCGCGGTAGCGGTCGCCACCGTGGTCAGGGCGCTACCGCTGCCGGGGCCGGCCTCCATCGTGGTGTCGCTGCTCGCCGCCGCGGGCGCGGGCGCCGTGGTGGGGGGCATGACCGACCTGGGGTCGGGGGGCGCTCTGCTGGGAGTGGTCGCCGGTGTGATGGCGTTGGTCGGCCTACGGGTGGCCAGCTATGACTACCCGTCGCGGTTCGTTCACTTCACCGCCGGGGTGGCGCTTCCCCTGACGGCGGCGGCACCGGCCGTCTATCTGATCGGCCGGGTCTTGGCCTAGACCTGCCACGCGGTGATCAGGAACCAAAGCCAGTGCCCATACGTCGTTCGCTGATGACAAGGCGTCGTCCGGACTCAGCCAATTCCCTCGGGCGTCACGCGGAAGGGCACACCAAGGTGGGGGACACCGGGCAATGCGCGCAGTGCGAATACTTCTGATCATCTCCGTCATACTCGGCGGCATCTTCATCGCCGCGGATCGGTTGGCGGTCAACTTCGCCGAATCCGAGGCGGCGGAGAAGGTCAGAACCTCCCAGGGGCTGCGTTCGACTCCGGAGGTGTCCATCAAGGGCTTTCCCTTTCTGACCCAGGTCGCGGCCAAGGAGCTCGACGAGGTCGGCATCAGCCTCTCGGGCATCACGGCGGTCGCCGGCGGCCGTACCGTCAATGTCACCGAGGTCAGGGCCGCACTCGTCGATGTGAGGATCGACAGCAACTACTCGTCCGCCGTCGCCGCCAGCGCCAAGGGTTCCGCCCGGATCTCCTACGCGGATCTCAGCCTGGCCGCGCCCAAGGGAGCCCAGGTCAGCTATGCCGGCGCCGAACGGGCGGCAAAGGGCCAGGTCAAGGTCTCAGGACCGCTCCTCGAAGTGCTGGAAGGCGCGGGAATCGGGGTGCCGAGCACTTTTGAGGACCTGTTGAAGGGGCGCACGGTCACCGCCTACAGCGTGGTCGAGTTGGGGAGCGACAACGCGGTCAAGCTCAAGGCCGACTCGCTGCCGAAGCTGCCGGTGCCGGGCTTTGACGACGAGGTGCGCCGGGCCCTCGACTACGACCTGAAGATCGAAGGAATGCCCGCAGGGCTGAAGCTCGATCGGGCGGAGACCACGGAGGACGGACTGAAGTTCTCCGGCACGGGCACCAATGTCTCCCTGGTGGGCTGACGGCTCCGGCCCTGTCCGGTGTCTCGTCGATCCTCGACCGTGACGCCGGGTGGCGGCGAGGAGTGACCGCCACCGGCGGGTGCACGGGTGGCAGCCGCGCTTGCCGAGCCGCTCCCGACTCGCCTCTCTCACGACCGACCGCTCTCCGGTGGCTGTTCTTCTGCTGTCGTTCTTCAGCGGTCGTTCTTCGGTGTCCGGGTGGCTCGGTTCTGAACCGAGCGTTCTGTACAGGTGTTCGTTCTGTACAGAACGAACACCGGTCGTCCGAAACCGTTTCCCGCCGGTACACGGGCCCGAGCCGGAGCAAGGTCGAATCCGTCGTACGGGAGCCGCAGCGGCCACGGGGAGCGCACGTGACCCATGGACCGCGCGGTCCGTTGACCCCCTGGGGACCTGAGTCCATGAGCTCTCCCGGCGCCCCAGCGCGGGGGCCGGCAGCGGTTATCGCCCGCCACGCCCCAATCGATCCCCATCCATGGGCATATTCCGTATGGTGAGACGGCTGTGTCCGCTGAGCAGGAAGTGGGCAGGTGCAGGCCGCCCCGAGGTCGGTCGGGGTCGTCTGGATTCAAAAATAGTCTTACATAGTGGATGATCGCGTCTCAATATTCGACACGCCGGTGACATGGCGCCCGGATCGTCCCTACGATCGGACCCATGAAGCGACAGGCGGACCTTACGAAGCGGCGGGCAGTAGACCTGTGCCGCGTCGCCGCCATGCTCTGTCGCGCCATCTGAGCGGGAGCCTCGCTCCCGTATCCCCGGCCCTTCGACCTCTGCTCAGGGCCGCCCCGTGCGGTACGCCCGCCTCCCCGCGTTTTGCGCGTATCCGCACTCCACTTGATCTTCATCGCAGAACCCGCCGCACACTGCCCCGGAGGAGAAAAGCATGAGCCGCAGCGACGTCCTGGTAGACGCAGACTGGGTCGAGGCCCACATTGACGACCCGCAGGTCGCCATTGTCGAGGTCGACGAGGACACCTCGGCCTACGAGAAGAACCACATCAAGAACGCGATCCGGATCGACTGGACCAAGGACCTCCAGGACCCGGTTCGCCGCGACTTCATCGACCAGGAGGGCTTCGAGAAGCTCCTCTCCGCCAAGGGCATCGGGAACGACACCACCGTCGTCCTCTACGGCGGCAACAACAACTGGTTCGCGTCCTACGCCTACTGGTACTTCAAGCTCTACGGCCACGACAGCGTCAAGCTGCTCGACGGTGGCCGCAAGAAGTGGGAGCTCGACTCCCGTGACCTGGTGGATGGCGCGCAGGTGCCCTCTCGTGCGGCCACCGAGTACAAGGCCAAGCCGCAGAACACCGCGATCCGTGCCTTCCGCGATGACGCCGTCGCCGCGATCGGCACCCAGAACCTGGTCGACGTGCGGTCGCCCGATGAGTTCAGCGGCAAGCTGCTCGCCCCCGCGCACCTCCCGCAGGAGCAGTCCCAGCGCCCCGGCCACATCCCCACGGCCCGCAACATCCCGTGGTCGAAGAACGCCAACGACGACGGCACCTTCAAGTCGGACGACGACCTGAAGGCCCTGTACGAGAACGAGCAGGTGGACCTCTCGAAGGACACCGTCGCCTACTGCCGCATCGGTGAGCGCTCCGCCCTGACCTGGTTTGTGCTGCACGAGCTGCTCGGTGTCGAGAACGTCAAGAACTACGACGGCTCGTGGACCGAGTACGGCTCCCTCGTCGGTGTGCCGATCGAGCTCGGCGCCAACAAGTAAATCCCGACTTCCCGACTTCCGGACCTTTTGGAGAGCTGTATGTGTGGAGCGAAGGCGGGCGGCCCCGACGCCTCGACGATCAAGCCTGGTGAGACCACGATCCAGGGCCAGGTGACCCGCGACGGCGAGCCCGTCACCGGTTATGTCCGCCTGCTGGACTCGACGGGCGAGTTCACCGCTGAGGTTCCGACCTCCGCGACCGGACAGTTCCGTTTCTACGCGGCCGAGGGCACCTGGACCGTACGCGCCCTGGTGCCTGGCGGTACCGCTGACCGTACGGTCGTGGCACAGACGGGCGGCCTCGCCGAGGTCGCGATCGCGGTCTGAACGACCGCGGTCGAGACGCTCGCCGTCTCAGCGCGGTCTGAGGGCCGCGCCGCTTGACCGGCCGAAGGGCCGCACCCCCGGGGGTTGGACGCCACTGGGATTGGGGTGCGGCCCTTCGGTCGTGCCCGCGGAGGGAGCAGGCCGCCGTAGCCGCGGTGGCCCGTTCCCTCTCTTCCACGGGACGCCAGGTGCCCTCGGCCCGCGTCACGGCCGTACCCTGGAGACATGTACGCACGGCGTCGGCGTGCCTATTTCCTGCTGATGGGCGGATGCCTCGTTCTCTTCGTGTCCGCCTGGGCATTCGTACGGCTGTGGTCGGTACCGGCCGCGGTCGCCATGTGTGTGGTCGCCATGGTCATTCCGCCGGTCGCCGCGATCATCGCCAACCGGCGCGGCCCCGACGACCGCTGGTGGGACGATCCCAGCGGAGACCCGGAGTCCGATGACTGGTGGGACGAGTTGGACGGCAAGAAGCGTCGTTGACCCCAGGCGCCCAGGGGTGGGTGACGTCCCGTCAGTAGACGAGGGCCTGGACGTCCTCCGCCATGACCTCGCTGACGAATACCTGTGCTCCAGCGATCCGTACGCCGTCCAGCACGTCCTTCTCGGTGATGTCCCGACGGGCGGCGCACTGTGTGCAGAGAGTGATCGTTCCGGCCGCCTGGATGGCCGCGATCAGGTCAGGCAGCGGCGCGGCATGCGGAAGTTCGAATTCCGCGGCTCGGTCAGGTAGCGCGAACCACGCGGACTCCCCGGTCAGCCAGAGCGACACCTCAACACCACTTGCCACGGCCACGGCCGCCACGGTGAACGCCTGTGAACAGCGTTCGGGCGCATCCGCGCCGGAGGTCACCTTGATCACGAGCTTCTTGGCCATGCCCGAACTGTAATGCGCCACGCCAGGGGCTCAGCGCGCACCACCCGTACAACCCATCGGAACGGCTGAGCCCACGGGAGCCACCGCGTTCAGTGCCCACCCCGCCGACCTCAGCCCCGACTCCACCGACGCCTTCGCCGAGCCCGCCAACCCGGCTGGCCGCGCCGAGCCGGCCGATCCCGTACAAGGACGGTCCCGTACGAGCTGCGGGGTGCTCCCGTGCCGCGTTGGACGACCTCACACCACTGCCCGGGCCCCAACCCATTAGGCTGGGCCCGGGCTGGTTCTCGTCGGTCCACCGCTCACCACAGCTCATATCGAGTCACCGCGAGGAGCACACCGTGCTTGAGATTTTCTTCGAAGCCCTCCTGGTCCTGGTCTGCGTCGGCGTCGGCGCCTTCGCATGGCTGACCGTGAAGAAGCTCTACCAGGGCCAGCGCTAGTCCCCTCGCGCTCCCACCGCCTGCCAGCCGCACCGCACCCCTACAGATCGCCAGAGCCCTCATGATCGAGATTCCGTCCGACCTGAACCCGGACCTCGTCCCCCTCGCTTTCCTCCTCGGCACCTGGGAGGGCGTGGGAGTCTCCGACTTCCCCGGCGCTGAGAAGTGCAACTTCGGCCAATCCGTCACCTTCAGCCATGACGGTCGCGACTTCGTCGAGTACACCTCGCGCTCCTGGGTGCTCGACGCCGAGGGCAACAAGGTCCGGCCCCTGGAGAGCGAGCACGGCTACTGGCGCGTCGACAAGGACCGCAAGGTCGAGATCGTCATGGTCCGCGACCAGGGCATCGTCGAGATCTGGTACGGGGAGCTGGGCCAGCAGAAGCCGCAGATCGACCTGGTGACCGACGCCGTCGCCCGTACCGCCGCCTCCGGGCCCTACAGCGGTGGCAAGCGGCTCTACGGCTATGTGAAGGGCGATCTGATGTGGGTGGGCGAGAAGGCCACCCCCGATGTGCCGCTGCGGCCGTATATGTCCGCGCATCTGAAGAAGATCGTCACCCCGGAGCAGGTCGAGTCCTGGGCCAAGGACCTCGGCGACCTCCCGGACGACGGAATCGCGTTCTTCAAGTAGGGATCAACCGCAGGGCGGGCCCTCGCGGAGGGCCTCCCCGCGCCGGGCCCTCCCTTGGACAGGACTTCGCCGCCGCATCCCCCTGGGGCCTTTGCTTCCCCTGCCTACACTGGGGGTGTGGTGAGCACCGACTGGAAGAGCGATCTGCGGCAGCGCGGCTACCGCCTGACCCCGCAGCGACAGCTTGTCCTCGAAGCCGTCGACACCCTGGAACACGCGACCCCCGACGACATCCTCTGCGAGGTGCGCAAGACCGCGTCGGGAGTGAACATCTCCACCGTCTACCGGACGCTGGAACTGCTGGAGGAGCTGGGCCTGGTCTCCCACGCCCATCTGGGCCATGGCGCTCCGACCTACCATCTCGCCGATCGCCATCACCATATGCACCTGGTCTGCCGGGACTGCACCAGCGTGATCGAGGCGGATATCGAGGTCGCCGCCGAGTTCACGGCCAAGCTGCGGGAGACCTTCGGGTTCGATACGGATATGAAGCACTTCGCGATCTTCGGCCGTTGCCAGAAGTGCACCGCTCAGTCTTCAACTACCGAGTCGTAGGCTTGCCTCTATGAAGAGCCCATTGCTGTCCCTTCCCGGTGCCGTCCCCGCTGAAGGAGTCGATGAAGGAGTCGCCGCGCACTACGGCGATCTCTTCCGTGAACAGCGTGCCCTCGCGGACGGCAAGGGCCTGGTCGACCTCTCGCACCGCGGAGTACTCACCGTCACCGGGGACGACCGGCTGGCGTGGCTGCATCTGCTGGTGACCCAGCACCTGACCGAGCTCCGCCCCGGCCAGGCCACCGAGGCGCTGGTCCTCTCCGCCAACGGCCACATCGAGCACGCCCTCTATCTCGTCGACACCGGTGACACCCTCTGGGCCCATGTCGAACCGGGCAGTCAGCAGGAGCTGATCGCCTATCTGGACTCGATGAAGTTCTTCTACCGGGTCGAGGTCGCCGACCGTACCGATGACATCGCCATCGTCCATCTGCCCGCTGGTTCCATCGCCGAGGTCCCCGACGGTGTCGCCGTACGGGAGGTCCCCTACGGCCGTGACCTCTTTCTGCCCCGGGTCGATCTGGAGTCCTACGCGACCACGAACGGCCCGCTCGCCGGGACGCTGGCCCATGAGGCACTGCGCGTCGAAGGCCATCGCCCACGGGTCGGCTTTGAGACCGACCACCGCACCATCCCGCATGAGCTGGGGCTGATCGGCAGCGCGGTCCATCTCCAGAAGGGCTGCTATCGGGGCCAGGAGACCGTGGCGCGCGTGGAGAACCTGGGTAAACCGCCGCGCCGGCTGGTCTTTCTCCACCTGGACGGCAGCGACGTACATCTGCCGACGCCGGGCACCGCGGTGCGGCTCGCGTCGGACAGCGGCGAGGACGGCCGCAAGCTCGGCTTCATCACCACATCCGTCCGCCACCACGAGTTGGGCCCGATCGCCCTCGCCCTGGTGAAGCGGAACGTGCCGGTGGACGCCCAACTGATGGCGGGCGACACGGCAGCCGCCCAGGAGACCGTCGTGGAGCCCTAGGGCCTCTCGGTTGGACCGTGCCGGGCCCAGGGTCCACCCCGGCGTACCGCCAGTACGTCCGGACCCCTGTTCCGTGCCGTCCGCGTCCATCCATGCCCAGCGCCTCCGACCGTCGAGGCCGCGGTGGCTGGTGCCGGGGGTACCGGTCGGCGTGATCTGCCGGGCGGGCCCGCACGGTTTTCAGGAGTAGGCGGCCGGGCGGGACCGCACGGCTGTATCGAGCGGCCCGAGCGGGCCGATCGGCCCGAGCGCTATATGTCCAGCAGGACCGTGAACGGGCCCTGGTTGGTGAGCGACACCCGCATGTCCGCGCCGAACCGGCCCGTCTCCACCCGTGCGCCCAGCTTCCTCAACTGCGCCACCACCTCGTCCACCAGCGGTTGGGCCACCGGCCCCGGTGCCGCGGCGTTCCAGGTGGGGCGGCGGCCCTTGCGGGCGTCCCCGTAGAGAGTGAACTGCGAAATCACCAACAAGGGCGCATTCGCATCGGAGCAGGACCTTTCATCTGCCAGAATCCTCAGTGACCAGAGCTTGCGGGCCAGTTGCGCCGCCTTCTCCGGGGTGTCCTCATGGGTGACCCCCACCAGCACACACAACCCCTCACCGATGATCTCGCCCACCGTCTCGGTCCCGGACCCAGCTGCCACGACGACGCTCGCGCCGTCCACTCTCTGCACCACCGCACGCATACAGACCAACCTATCTGGGGCTGAACGGGTGCAGAGCACCTGCGTCAGACGGTAGCGGAATGGCACGATGCACTCAGAGGCGGTGCTTCCCCTCAGCCCTGTGCCCGGGGGAGAGCGCAACCCCCAACCCCCGGCCCCGCGACCGGGGGAGCCCCACCCTCGGCCTTTCTGGTCGAGGGAGGCACCACCTTCGGCCCTCCGGGCCTGGGGACATCCCATGCACCGGTCGAGGAGACGGAATACGCATATGAATACACCTGGCACCGGACAGCCCGCCGGTCCCGTATCGATTGCCACCTCTCCACTGACGATGGCAACGGCCCGGCCCGCCCTTCCGCCCCAACAGCGCGCCATCGCCACCACATCGCGCACCGAGCCCTCCCGTACGGAGAACCCGCGCCCGGCCCCCGCCCGCCCCGATGAATCGGACGAACCCGTCCAGAAGGCCCCCTCCGCGGACGGCCTCCAAACGAACGCCGCACCCCTGGAAGCCTCCCGCCCGGAAGTCTCACCCGTGGACGGCTGCCGACCGAATGTGCTGTCCGCGCCCGTTCGCCATGACCTCCCCACGCTGCGGCTGCCCGAACTGCGCACCCTGCGCCGGGACTCCCAGCGGGACGAGGCCGATCTGAGCTATGTACGACGGCTGCTCCAGGGGCGGATCGATATCCTCCGGGCCGAACTGGCCCGCCGCAGCGAACCCGAGACGCCCATCGACCCCGAGGCCCCGGTCGTGGATCGGCTCTCCGAGATCCTTGCCGACGCCCCTTCCCGCCACCGCACCTCGGCCCGCCATGTGACGCTTTCCACACCCCATGGCGAGGAGTACCGACGGCTCGCGTCCGACATGCTCGCCGATGTGGAGCTGTCCGACCTCGAAGCCCGTACGGACGACGAGCTACGGGCGGGCCTCGGTCAGCTCACCCGCTATGAGCAGCAGGTTTCCCAGCGCCGACAGCTGCTCCAGCGCACCGCGGACGAATGCAGTGCGGAGATCGCCCGCAGGTACCGTGACGGTGAAGCGCAAGTAGACGACCTGCTGACCTGAAGCGATCCTTCGGGAGGCGGGCCACCGCCCCGGAGGGCCGACGATGAGCATCACTCCTGCCGTACCCCCTGTGCTCGCCGAAGTCGTACGGTCCGGATTCACCGAGGGCCGTCACCGTGGCTCCCTGGTCGTCCTCGCACCCGACGGTGAAGTGGAGCTCGCGCTCGGCGATCCCCTGACACCGGTGTTCCCGCGGTCCAGCAGCAAGCCGTTCCAGGCCGTGGCCGTGCTGCGCGCCGGACTCGATCTGACGGGCGAGCGATTGGCCCTGGCCGCCGCGAGCCACTCCGGTGAGGACTTCCACCTCGCTCTCGTCCGCCGGATGCTCACCGAGCACGGCATCGCGGTCGATGAGCTGCGCACCCCGCCCGATCTGCCACTGGACCCGGTCGAGGCCGAGAGCTATCTCGCGGCAGGGCGGGTGCGGGAGCGGATCACCATGAACTGTTCCGGCAAGCACGCGGCGATGTTGGCGGCCTGTGCGACCCAGGGCTGGGACCGTGCGACCTATCTCGACCCGGCGCATCCGCTCCAGCTGCTGGTGGGCGAGGTGGTGGAGGACCTCTCGGGCGAGCGGATCGCCGCCACCGGGACGGACGGCTGCGGCGCCCCGCTGATGGCGATCAGCCTGGTCGGGCTGGCGCGGGCCTTCAGCTCGCTGGTACGGGCCGAGCCGGGGTCGGCCGAGCGGCGGGTCGCCGACGCGATGCGGGAGCACCCCGAGTACGTGGCGGGTACCCGTCGCGCCGACACCTGGCTGATGCGCGAGGTGCCGGGCACACTGGCCAAGATGGGCGCGGAGGCGGTCCAGGCGGTGGCGCTCGGGGACGGGCGCGCCCTTGCCTTCAAGATCGATGACGGTGGCCCCCGGGCGCTGGGGCCGGTGCTGGCACAGGCCCTGGCACTGATGGGCGTAGATGCTCCGGTTCTGGCTCGAATCGGTCGATCACCGCTGCTCGGAGGCGGTGTGGAGGTCGGAGAAATTCGCGCGACTTTCTGAGCCGGCTGCGCCTAGCGTGGTCGGTATGACCCTAGAGACCCGTGCGGTGAAGGAGTCCGAGTTCCCTGACTGGCTACGGGCCGTGGCCACCGGATTCCTCCGCCCGCCGACCCCTTCCGACGAGGAGGTCGAGGCCCGCCGACCGGGGGTGGAGCTGGCCCGCACGCTCGGCGCCTTCGACGGCGGCCGCTGTGTGGCGACGTACCGTACGTTCCCCCAACGACTCACCGTGGTCGGCGGCGCCACCGTCGCATCGAACGCCCTCACCAATGTCACGGTCTCCCCGACCCATCGTCGGCGCGGTCTGCTCAGTACGTTGATCACCGCGGATCTGGCGGTGGCGAAGGAGCGCGGCGATGTGGTGTCGTCGTTGATCGCGGCCGAGTATCCGATCTACGGGCGGTACGGCTTCGGTCCGGCCGCCTGGATGACCGAGTGGGAGATCGATGTCCCGCGCGCCGCTCTCGATCGTCGTTGGTCGGGTCCGACCGACGGCGGACGGATCGATCTGGTGGATGTCCAGGACGTCCGCAAGCTCGGCCCGGAAGTGCACGCCTGCCTCGCGGCGAGCCAGCCGGGCACCGTGAGCCGCACGGAGCGCTGGTGGCAGCTGAACACCGGCCAGCTGAGGGTGCCGAGCCAGCCCTGGACGGAGCCCTTCTACGCGGTGTACCGCTCGGCGACCGGTGGGGTGGAAGGGCTGCTCGCCTACCAGTCCGACGACAACTGGGGCGATGCCAAGCAGCCGCTGAACACCGCCCAGGTCCGCGAGATGATCGCGCTGACGCCCGCTGCCGAACGGGCCCTGTGGACCTATGTCTGCTCGATCGACTGGGTCGCCAAGGTGCGCTCGGGCTACCGGGCCCCCGATGATGTGCTGCCCCTGCTGCTGCCCGATCCCCGGGCGGCCAGGGTGCTGACCCAGGCGGACTTCCTCTGGGTACGGATCCTCGATGTGGCGCGAGCTCTGGAGGCACGCACTTATGGCACCACCGGGACACTGGTGCTGGAACTCCACGATGGGCTGGGCCTGTCGGCCGGACGCTTCCGCCTTGAGGTGACACCCCAGGGCGCCGAGTGCGCCACGACGACCGCGACACCGGATCTCACCCTCGATGTCAGGGAGTTGGGTGCGATGTATCTGGGCGATGAGTCGGCGGTGCGGTTGAAGGCGCTGGGGGCCCTGGAGGAGAACAGGGCGGGGGCGGTGCTGGATGCGGAGCGGATGTTCAGCACACCGACGCGGCCCTGGTGCCCGGACATCTTCTGAGCACTCCATCGGTCGCCCTGCCGTCTTCCCCCGATGACTTCGCTGAGGCGCCCGCTCGGTGGCGGTGCGGAGATCGCGGCGTGCGGCCGTGACGGTTGCGGGCGCCCGGGGTTGGTCGGCGCGTGTCGGTGCCGGCCGACCCCGGGCGTTCCGTTCTCCGGGGTCGTGACCGGCTCCGCAGCGCTGGGGTGTTGGTCGCGTTCGCGGTCCCAGCCGGTGTACCCAGGGGCGGGTCAGCTGCCGGAGGAGACAAGCGGAGCTGCCAGGAGCAACCCTCCGATGCCCGCACAGGTGGGGTTCTCGGCCTTCACTCCCACCATGAACAGGGCGAATCCAACGGCGGCCACAAAGCCGAACCGCACCTGCACATACTGCTCGATAAACAGGGTGATCAGGGGCACGGCGTCCCTCCTCATGGTCGTCGTCCCCGGGTCGCGGCGAGCGGAGTCGAGCAGGCGGCGAGGCACGGGGATGGGGCAGCGGGTCGGGGAGAGGCAGGTCATGCGGAACGAGCCGCAGAGAGCACCCGTACGACGCTGGACGGGAAGCCGAAGGCGCTGAGATAGCGCATAGGGTTGGCCAACTAACAACCAACTTCAATAAAGTTGTCCCCACTTGGCTGCGATCGTTAAACAACTTGCAGATATCTCGCCCTAGATGGCCAGAAGTTATAACGTTCTGTTGTGAACTCTGCGGACGGACAGCAAGCGACGAGCGGCCCGCACAAGCCCTCACCCACCGAGGTGGCCGAGATCCTCACCGGGCGCATTCGCGCCGGACACCTCCAGCACGGTCAGCGGATGCCGACCCAGGAGCAGTTGGCCGAGGAGTTCGGCGTGGAACGCCGGGCGATCCGGCAGGCGTTGGATCTGCTGCGGCAGGAGGGGCTGCTCAGTGCCGCGATCAAGGGCGCCCCGGCAAGAATCACCCAGCCGGTCGTGGGCAGCGCCTCCACCGATGAGCCACAGCCGACCGACGCCGGGCTGGGACCGCGGATCCTGTCCGCGTTCCGCGAGCCCCATGTCCGCGTCGACGCCGTGTCGCTGACCGCGGAATCGCTCAACCTCGCCATCGCCGAACCGCTGCGGTTGATGCGTACCGGACAGTTGACGCCCGAGACCGTGAAGGTCCGGCTGATGCTGCCGTCCCGGGACCTGGCGCTCGCCTTCCCGCGCCCCGCGGAGGACTCCGGGGACAGCCGGCTCGTGCATGAGCACTGGCTGTCGCTGCGCAACAGCCATGGCCGGGTGCTGCGCTCCAGCCTGCGGGCGCTGCGCACCACCCGGGACATCGATGTGGAGGTGACGCTGCGGGTGCTGCCCTTCACCCCGCCCATGAAGTTGTACCTGTTGAACGAGTGCACCGCTCTCTTCGCCTTCTACACCGTCACCAAGCGCAGGGAGCAGATCGAGGACACCTCGACCGAGATCTACGACGCTCTGGGCAGCGAGTCGGTCCTCTTCCCCTTCGAGGGCGGCGGCGGGACTCGGGACGAGGCCTTTGTGACGCAGTCCCAGGCGTGGTTCGACGGTCTGTGGGGCACGCTGGCCAAGGAGATCACCCTCGGTTGACCCCATCGGTCCGATGGAGTGGCTACCCACCGCGCCCCCCTTCGGGGGCCGTTGCGGGCAGTATGGAAGGGACCGCACCGGGAGACCGGCCCTGCCCGCCTCGACGGACGGAGCGAAGTGACTGGCTCGCCCTCAGCCGCTGCAACCGACCTCTTCGCCGCTGCCAAATGCGTCCTCTTCGACTTCGACGGGCCGATCTGCCGTCTCTTTGCCCACCATCCGGCCCCGGTGGTCGCCGCGGGCCTGAGGGACTGGGTGGAGCGTCGGGTCCCGGGCGGGGTGCCGGTGGAACAAGGCGATGAGGGTGACCCGCTCGCCCTGTTGCGAGCCGTGGCCGACCGGCATCCGGATGGCCCTCTCGTCCAGGAGCTGGAGCGGCGGCTGACCGAACAGGAACTGCGGGCCGCACTGACCGCGCAGCCCACCGAGGGTGCGAACGCGCTGATACGGGGGCTCCACGAGGCCGGCTTCCGGCTTGCCGTCACCACCAACAACGCGCCGGACGCGGCCCGCCGGTATCTCGCTCGGGTGGGACTCTCGGAGTACTTCGGCGGGCATGTGCACGGCCGGGTCCCGCGGGGGCCGCAGTTGATGAAGCCCGATCCGCACTGTCTGCGCAGCGCCCTCGCCACCACGGGGTCCACTTCCCAGGAGTCGTTGATGATCGGAGACTCGGTGGCCGACGGCGAGGCCGCGGCACGGCTGGGGGTGTCCTTCCTCGGATACGCCCGTGATGAGGCCAGACGGGAACGGCTCCACCGCGCGGGGGCGGTGGTGGTCGTCTCCTCGATGGTGGAGCTACTGCCGCTGCTCGACGGGCTGGAACCTGGCCTGCCATGGGACGGTCAACCAAGTTCGACCAACTCTCTTTGAGTTGGCCGGCGTGGGGCATGCCGGGAGATCTCCTCCCGGAGCGGGTGTTCTGGTGCGCGCCATATCCGAGGAAACGGCCTCCGCGGCGGAGTCGGAAGGGTAGCTTCCTCTCACATCACTTTTCGGTCACTGGCTTATCGGTGACACCAGGAGAACCACAGGCATCAGAGGCATCAGGGTTGGGAGAGACGCCAGTCCTATCGGCGGATCAGTCCTATCGGCGGGTCCGACGAGTCGGCGGGCGCCCGGGTGGACCCGCCGTGAGGGAAGTCAGCGGTACGAGCAGGACGGCCGTAGCGTGAGCAGTGCGGCAACCCCAACCAGGCCATAGGCACCGAGCACGGGCACCAGCATGCAAGAGCACCAGAGGCAGTAGCGATGACAGATGAGACGGCTTCAGCAGCTCATCGACAGGCCGTCGAGCTGAGCAACGGCGATGGTGAGGTCTTCGGCCCGCTCAAGGGCTACCACCATGAGACCTACGCCTTCTCGCTGCCCGAGGGCAACCCGCTCTGCGCGCGGTACAAGCGCGGCAAACTACGCGCGCCCCGGCTGGGAGTGTTCTGGTACGACCGACGGTGCTTCGCCTCCGAGGACCGTCTGCTGACCGCGCTCCAGGGACGGATCTCCCGGATTCCGGACACCGTTGAAGTGGCCGAGAACATCTTCCTCCAGGGCTTTGTCGAAGGGGCGCCGCCGAGCGTCGGAGCGCTACCCGGCCGCCCCTTGATAGCGCGGCAGGAGCGGCAACTCATGCAGCTCTTCCAGGAGTTGGTGACCGTGAAGGCCAGTGAACTCGACGGTGTGCCGCGCACCTGTGAGCCTGCCCGCCCCTGTGCGGACAGCGATGACTCCACGGCGTTCCTCCAACGGATGATCGACTTCACCGAGGACCACGTCTACCGGGACGGACTCGACGAATACGGCGAGATCTTCGACCGATTGGGCGTCCGCGGGGTGTCTCTTGAAGCCCTCAGAGCGCCCGTGCGCCCTTTTACCGCGCGTCCGTTCACCCTGGTTCACGGCGATCTCCACCGGCGCAACTTCATCGTCGACACCATGGGCGATCTCTGGACCATCGACTGGGAACTCGCGATGATCGGCGACCCGCTCTATGAACTGGCCACCCATCTGCATCTGATGCGCTACTCACGGCGGGACGCACAGCGCATCGGGGGCCTGTGGGCGCGGGCGGTGGAGAGCATGCTCCCGGGCAGTGCGCGTGGTTGGGAGCGGGATCTGCCCCATCTGCTGGCCTACAAGCGCACCCAGTCGGTCTTCACCGATGTCATCCGTACGGCAAGGGCGCTGGGCGCCGGCACCGATCCGCACTGGACCGGGCTGCCGGCCGCGGCCTGGAAGGTTCGGCGCGCCTTGGTGGCAGCCCGGCGGCCGCTGAGGCTGCGGGAAGTGCCGAACCTTCCGCAGGTGATGGCCGTGTACACGGATTGGCTTAGGGCCCGGGGAGGTTGAGCGAGGACTCCCGGGGCCGGGCTCCGGGGTCCCATTCACCGGGGCCCGGTGAGTCATCGCCGCTCACGGCGATGAAGCCGACCGTGTCGAGACCGCTGGGACCCGGCCCCCACCAGGCCGTGGGAACCGCCTTCCGGGCATCTGAGGGACCCCGCTTCTGGATGGCTACGTGGGTGGCGTTCATCGGGTCCGCACCTTGAAGAGCGCACCCGACAGTCCCACTGCCACCAGCAGAATTCCCGCGCACCAGGTCAACGCGGTCCAGGGAGCCGTGCCGACCGGTTCGTCGAGCAGGAGACCGCGCAGGGACTCGATCAGCGAGGTCACCGGCTGATGGTCGGCAAAGCCATGCAGCCAGGTGGGCATGGTGTCGATGGGAACGAAGGCACTGCTGGGATAGGGCAGGAACGTCATGAAGAAGGTGAAGCCACCCGCGGCCTCCGGGGTACGGGCCAGCAGTCCGAAGGCCGCCGAGAGCCAGGAGATCGCCACCAGGAACGCGATCAACAGGCCTGCCGCGGCCAGCCAACCGCTGACCGTGGCCGAGGGCTGGAACCCGATCAGCAGCCCCACGGTGAGTACCAGGACGGTGGAGGCGAGATTGCGCAGGGTGCTGGCGGCGACATGCCCGGCCAGTATCGAGGTCCCACCCACGTCGAGGGAGCGGAAGCGGTCGATGATTCCGCCCTTCATGTCCTCGCTCACCCCCATCGCGGTGGTCGCCCCGCCGAAGGACGCGCAGAGGATCAGGATGCCGGGCACCACATAGGTCACATAGTCGGTGCCGGTCTCGATCGCTCCACCGAAGAGGTAGACGAAGACCAGCATCAACATCACCGGCAGCACCATGGAGGAGATGAGCGCGTCGAGATTGCGTCCGCTGATGCGGATGCTGCGGCCGGCCATGGTGGTCGCATGGCCCAGGCCGCCCAGTACGTCAGACATGCTGAGGCTCCTTTCCCGTCAGGGTGAGGAAGACGTCGTCGAGCGTTGCTTGATGGACCGAGAAGCGCAGAAGGTCACAACGGTCCGGGTCCGCTTCGTCCAGCAACGCGCGGACCCCAGCGGCCGATCCGTCCGTGGGAAGGCCGATGGTGAGAGTCTCCGGGATGTGGTGGAGTCGGCGCGATGTGTTTTCCGTGCGCTGCACGATCCGCAGATACGCCGATGGGTCGACCGCCGTGAGATCGAGCCGATGCCCGGAGACCCGAGCCTTCAACTCATCCGCCGTGCCTTGGGCGACCAGCCTTCCGTTGTCCACGAGACCGATGCGGTTCGCGAGCCGGTCGGCCTCCTCCAGATACTGCGTGGTCAGAAAGATCGTGGAGCCGCTTCTCGCCAGCTCCCGCACCAACTGCCACAACTCCATTCTGCTGCGCGGGTCCAGGCCGGTCGTCGGCTCGTCGAGGAAGACGACCTCCGGATCGCCGACGAGGCCCGAGGCGAGGTCGAGCCGGCGCCGCATACCTCCTGAGTAGGTTTCGGTTCTGCGGTGGGCGGCGTCGGTGAGGTCGAACCGTTCCAGCAGTTCGATGGCGCGGCGGCGGGCCGCCGCGCGGGACAGCCCGCGCAGCCTGCCCATCATGCGGAGGTTCTCCTCGCCCGACTGCTTCTCGTCGATGGCGACGAACTGGCCGGTCAGGCTGATGGCACGGCGTACTCGGGAGCGCTCGGCGACGATGTCGTGCCCGGCGACCCGCGCTCGGCCCGCGGTGGCGCGGGTGAGGGTGGTGAGGATGCGGACGGTGGTGGTCTTGCCCGCCCCGTTGGGTCCGAGCAGGGCGAAGACTGCGCCGCGTTCGACCTGGAGGTGGAGGGCGTCGAGGACGGTGAGTTCGCCGTACGCCTTGGTGAGGCCGTCGGCTTCGATGGCGAGTGTCTGCGGGGTCGATGTCATGGCTCCCTTACTGCGTATGGCATACGCTCTATTGCGTAAGGCTTACGCATTACTAGGATGGGAGTCAAGAGGGAAGGCCCCAACCGATATGAGGCGGCGGCGATGACGCACAGCGGGGATGACGCACAGACGGGCCTGCCCGCCAGCCTGGAGGCGGCGTGGGGCCTGCGTGAACGTCCCGCGAAAGGCCCCAGGCCCGGCCTGAGCCTTGATCGGATCGTCGATGCGGCGGTCGCGCTCGCGGCGGCGGAGGGGCTGGGCGCGGTGTCGATGGGGCGTGTCGCCAAGGAGTTGGGCGTCGCCACGATGTCGCTGTACCGGTATGTGGCCGCCAAGGACGAGCTCTATGTCCTCATGCTGGATGCGGCGGTCGGCCCGCCCCCGCCGGCTCCCGCGCCGGAGGCGGGGTGGCGGCAGGCGCTGGCGGGGTGGGCGCGGGCGCATCGGGGGGCACTGCGCCGCAACAGCTGGGTGCTGCGCATTCCCATCTCCGGCCCGCCCGCGACCCCCAACTCGGTGGCCTGGTGGGAGCAGGGCCTTTGCGCACTCGAAGGGACCAAGCTGGACGAGGGCGCGAAGATCTCGGTGATCCTGCTGGTCAGCGGCTTTGTCCGCAATGAGGTGCTGCTGCTGACGGAGATCGGCGAGGCCGTCGCATCCAGTGGGACGGGGCCGGAGGAGGTCATGCGCCGCTATGAGCGCACCCTGAAGCGGCTGGCGGACCCCGCGCGCTATCCGGCGGTGGCGCGGATGCTCAGTGCTGGGGTCTTCACCGGCGCGGATGAACCGGACTTCGACTTCGAGTTCGGGCTGGGGACGGTCCTGGACGGAGTGGACGTACTGATCGCCAGGAGGAGCGGGGAACGCGGGGGCTGAGCGGGGCGGGTTGGGTCCCAGGCCAGAGCGGTGACAGCGGCAAGGGGCAGCAGGTGGCCGCCCGTGTCTCCACGGACGGCCACCCCGGTGATCCGGGTTGCTTGAGGGGCGGCCCCGGCCGGCTGAAGTCGGATGCTGCGCGATCCGCGACGCGCTGGAGAAGCGCTACTAGGCCGGTGCGGCCAGCCGGGACGGGGTTGCCGGGGCTTCCC
Organism: Streptomyces albipurpureus; assembly: GCF_023701525.1. Lineage (GTDB taxonomy): Bacteria > Actinomycetota > Actinomycetes > Streptomycetales > Streptomycetaceae > Streptomyces > Streptomyces albipurpureus. The sequence goes on along the minus strand of NZ_JAMQAW010000104.1, from coordinate 55,323 downwards.
TCGTACCGGAGGTCTCCAGGTACCCGCGACCGACGGTCTCCGGGACCAGGCTCCACCACCAGGTGATGACGGGGATGTCGAGCGGCTGATCGCTGCTGTCCGTCGGGACGTCACTGAAGGTCGTCGGGAGGTCGGCGGGGTCTTCCGGGGTCGTGTAGCGGTGGGAGCTGATGCCCCAATCCTGTGCGCCTCGGATGAAGTGGGTGATGCTGGCCAGATATCGGTGCAACTGCGGGCTGGCGTGTGCTGTGAGGTGCTGGTGGAGCCTCATGTAGAGGCACATCACCCGGTCGCGTTGGGCCACCGCGGTGGTCAACGCCTCATCGGGACTGAGCTGGTGGTGGTGCTCCAGTACGCGCAGCACATTGAGCCAGTAGCCACGAGACCGGCTCTCCTTGTGGTGGGAGAGGATGTCGTTGTCCCAGGTGATGATGAAGGATGCCATTTCGGCTGCGGCGCGCGTGGCGGGGTGGTCCCTCTCATGCGGCTGGAGTTCATAGCCGTGGGCGATCTCCAGCAAGGGGAGCACGACGGTGGTGGCACCGTCGTAGAGCCGCATCAGGGTGTAGTCGTTGAGATCGGGGACGGTTCCGGCCCGGCGGTGATCCGCCTCCCAGGTGACGGAGAAGAAGTACTCGCGCAGGGCGTCTATCCAGCGCGCGGCCTGTCCATGGGTGCCGTGGCGGGAGATACGGGCACGCAGGTCGCGCAGCCCGGTGGCGAGTGGATCGGTGGCCAGTAGCGCTGTGTCGGGGTTCTGGGCGACCCGTAGCAAGCGGTGGAGCACGGCCGTCAGGTCACCTGGCCGGTGGCCGAGATCACTCTCCTCGCAGTAGCCGTCGTCGACGCCGAAGAGCCAGAGAACGAAGTCCGCCAGGATGCTGACGACCTCTTCTTGGCCGTCGGGAAGGATCATGGCCGAGAAGGTGCCTATGTCATGGCGTACGAGCCGCGCACGGAGCTCCGGATTGCCGATGCTGAACGCCTCGGCCCAGGCGGCTGTCTGGGCGTCAATTGCCGCATGGCGGGGATGGATGGCTGGGGGTATTGGCGAGAAGATCGGCGGAACGGTCAGTTCTGGCCCCACCTTCGGCCACCTCTCTGCAAGTGTGATGTGCGTGTCACCCATTGCTGGTGCGTCGAGTGACACCACGCGACTGATCAACTACGGCGCATAGTACTCACTGGTCAGGGGGTCTCCAATGGGGCCTTCACGCCACGCCTGACAGTCTGTACGCGACCGCTATTCGCTCCGGCGTGTATCGGCGACGGGGAATTGCGCCGTTGGTGCGCCCCATGTTTGCGCCGCTGGCGCCCGAAGATGCCCTGATGGCGGGCTGCTGGCCGCGCTGGCTCGAATGCGACACGCCGGGGGCGTCTACTGGCCACCTCGGTGGGCTGACGGATGGTCAAGCGAGCCAGGGAAGAGATGTGCGCCACACCTTCGCTAGGGCCAGGGAAGGCCTACATAGCTAGCGAAAGGGGTAAATCCCCCACTGGAGGGAGTGATTGTCGGGCCTCAGGCTCGGCGTGTCGCCCTATTCGGACGGGTCTATCCGATCTGGATCTGGCCGAAATAATAAGGTCTCATTGTCCGGATGTCATGGTATTGAGTCGCTGTGCCCCATTGGGTCGTTGGGGGGTCAATCCAGCCAGATGAGCATTCCATTGCCATCGAGAGCCGCCGCTTGGAAGAACGAGACCAGGGCCGTGAAGTGTTCGCGTACGTACTCCAGGGATTCGCCCCGCTCCCAGAGCACCCGGGGATAGACGTCGGCGCGGGCCAACTCCTGTGCGGTGACCCCCGCGATGAGTTCTTCCCCCGTCAGTTCGGCGAGGGCTGCGGCGGCCACCTCGACCTGCGGCGGGGTGAGGTAGCGAGGTGGCCCGTACCCCCAGTCGTCCGCTCCGGGGACCGACTCCTCGCCCCGGGTGATGTCCACGGGGAAGTCCCTGCGGCGGAGCAGGAACCCCAGGGCGTCCCAGGCCGTGTCGATGTCGAGGGAGCGGGACTGTGCCGGCTCGCTCCTCCCCGTCTCATCCGCCTCGTCGCTCAGCTCCTCCTCGATCAGCTCATCAATGAAGTCCGATGCCCATTCCGGGTCCTTGACGGCCCGTTCGAGTTCGGCGGCGGTCACACGTACATACTCGGCGATCATGCTCATGCTCAAATGCTAAGGCGGGCCACTGACAGCGGGCGAGGGCGCCGAGCCCAAGGGTGTGCGCCGAACTCCAGCCGCGCTCCTCGGCTTTGACCGCCGCGTAGATAACGATCGTCAACCCTGGGGTGATGAGGGCGGCTCCGATGGCGTCCGCACCGGCCTTGAGGCCGAGCCCGCGGTCGGTGGGGAGCGCGCCTACGGCGAAGGCGAGGGCAGCGATACCGATGGGCCGATTGATGAAGAAGACCCAGTGCCAGTCGAGGGCGTCGGTGAGTATGCCGCCGGCCACTTGAGCGAGGGAAGCGCCGACCGCACCGGTGGAGCTGAAGGCGGCGATGGCTTTGGCGCGTTCCCCGGGCTCGGTGAGGAGGGTGACCAGGATCCCCGGACTGGCAGCGGACGCCATGGCGCTTCCCGCGCCTTGGAGGAAGCGGGCGGCGATGAGCACCGAGGGTGTGGTGGCGGCGCCCGCGATGAGCGATGCCACGGTGAACACCGCGGTTCCGCCGAGGAGCATCCCCTTGCGGCCGGGCAGGTCGCCGAGTCGTCCGGCGAGCAGCGGCAGACTTTCGAACGCGATCAGACAGGCGTTGACGACCCAGCTGAGACCGGCGGGGGAGAAGCCCGGATCGTCCTGGATGGCGGGCATGGCCACGGTCACGATGCTGCCGTCGAGGATCGTCATCCGCATCCCCGTGGCGAGGACGGCGAGGGCTGACCGGCGCCGATGCGGGTCTGCCCGCTGCCGCGGCAGCCCCCTGCCCCGGGTGGGCGGCTGCCGCGCTGGCGGAGGTCCGGATTCTCTCCGGTGGATGTAGATGGGGCTCACCCTGACTGGACCCCGGGTAGGGGGCCGGGTGCGGGCCTCAATGGGTGCCCTCGCCGATATCGAACTGTTGCGCGTAACACTTTTGCAAGCACTTGCTTGCAATAGTTAGCAAGCATGTTGCACCATCGATCCATGGCATCACTCAACGTCGGCAATCTCGGTGAGTACCTCCGCGAGCAGCGGCGAAACGCCCAGCTCTCGCTTCGGCAGCTCGCCGATGCCGCCGGGGTGTCCAATCCATATCTGAGCCAGATCGAGCGCGGGCTGCGCAAGCCGAGCGCGGAGGTGCTTCAGCAGGTCGCCAAGGCGCTGCGGATCTCCGCGGAGACGCTGTATGTGCGGGCCGGCATCCTCGACGAGCGGAACCGGGATGAGTTGGAGACGCGCGCCGTGATCATCGCGGACCCCTCCATAACCGAGCGGCAGAAGGCCGTACTGCTCCAGATCTACGAGTCCTTCCGCAAGGAGAACGGATTCGAGACCGCCACGGGGACGGATGATCCGGATGCCCCGGGTGCGGTCGAGGACGCCGGAGTGGGTACCGGAACCCACAGGGGTACCGGAACCGGAACTGGCGAGGACACCCGCATGGACATCGACCCGGACCCCACCGCCGACGGCCCGAGCGCGGCCGACGGCCCTGGGTCCGACCGACCCTCAAGCTGATCTGCGTCCCAGGAGGACCAACCTCATGGCCATCACCGATGACCTCCGCAAGACCCTGACCGACCCCAAGCCCCTCTACTTCTTCGCCGGCACAGCTGACCTGGCAGTCCAGGAGGCCAGGAAGGTGCCCGCGATCCTTGAGCAGCTCGCGGCCGAGGCGCCCGGGCGGATCGAGGCAGTGCGCAACACCGACCCCAAGACCGTGCAGGAGAAGGTGACCGTCCAGGCCAAGGAGGCCCAGGTCACCGTGCAGACCAAGGTCAATGAGGTGCTCGGGGGGTTCGACGCCGACTTCAGGAAGCTCAGCGAAACCGCTCAGGACCTGGCGCTGCGCAGTGTCGGCGTCGCGGCTGAGTACGCGGTCAAGGCCCGGGAGACCTACGAGAAGGTCGCCGAGCACGGCGAGCAGGCCGTGCGCAACTGGCGCGGTGAGGCGGCCGAGGAGATCACCGAGATCGCCGTCGCCGTCGAGCCCGAGCCGGCGAAGCCTCAGCCGGCGAAGGCCCGCCCTGCCAGGTCCGCTCCCTCCAAGACCGCGGTCCGCTCGCAGCCGAAGACCGAGCCGAAGACCGAGCCGAAGACCGAGCCGAAGACGGAGCCGAAGACGGAGCCGAAGACCGAGGTGAGGAACGGGGTCAAGGCGCCGCAGCCCAAGCCCGCGGCCCGGAAGGCTTCGCCGGCCCCCGGCAAGAGCACCACGGCCCGCAAGCCGGCGGCCAAGAAGACGCCCCCGCCCGCCCAGTAGGCATATGCGTAGGGTCAGAATGGGCCGGGCACCTTTGGGGTGTCCGGCCCGTTCTCCAGGTACCTTTGCGGCGAGGTGCCATATCAGACAAGGCGGTGCTCCCCATGCTTCGCGAGAACTTCGACGCGTCCCTCTCGCTCGTGCTCTTCCTGGTCTTCGTGGTGTCGTCGGTGACCGCGCTGGTCATGGCTGCGATGGCGCGCGAGGACGCCTACCGCGCCGCTGAGAAGCAGACGAAGAACTTCTGGTTGATCCTCCTCGGCGTCACCGTCGTGGTGAACCTGCTCCTGAACATCCTGTTCCTGTCCATCGCCGGGTTGATCGCCACCATCGTCTTCCTCGTCGATGTGCGCCCTGCCCTCAAGCAGGTCGCGGGCGGCGGTGGCGGTAAGCGCGGCGGTTCCAGCAGCGATGGCCCCTACGGCCCGTACAACGGCGGTAGGTGACCGAACCGGCCCGGCGCTGAGCAGGGGCTAGCCCCTGCTCAGCAGCAGTACCGCCACATCATCGGTGAGCTCTCCGCCGTTGAGTTCCCGCACCTCGGTCACCGCCGAGTCCAGCAGTTCCTCGCCCTGCAGTCCCGCCGCCAGCTGCCGGTTGATCATCTGAACCATGCCCTCGTCGCCCAGGCGCTGCTTCTGGCCCGGGCCCGAGCGGCCCTCGATCAGCCCGTCCGTGTACATCATCAGGCTCCATGCCCCGCCCAGCTCCACCTGGAGGCGCGGCCAGCGGGCCTTGGACAGCAGACCGAGCGCCGGGCCACCGCTCTCGTACGGCAGCAACTGCGCGGCCCGGCCCGCCCGCGTGATCAGTGGCGATGGGTGACCGGCCAGACACAGCCCCGCCCGTCGCCCATCCGGTGCGATGTCGACCGTGCAGAGCGTCGCGAAGATCTCTTCGCTCTCCCGCTCGTGCTCCAACACCCGCTGGAGGGTCGACAGCAGTTCGTCCCCGCAGAGTCCGGCGAAGGTCAACGCCCGCCATGCGATACGCAGCTCCACACCGAGCGCCGCCTCGTCCGGGCCATGGCCGCAGACATCACCGATCATGGCGTGGACCGTGCCGTCCGGGGTGCGGACGGTGTCGTAGAAGTCGCCGCCGAGCAGCGCCCGGGAGCGGCCGGGGCGATAGCGGGCGGCGAACCTCAGGTTCGAGCCTTCGAGCAGGGGCGTCGGTAGCAGCCCGCGCTCAAGCCGGGCGTTCTCCTGGGCCCGGAGTCGGGACTCCGCCAACTTGATCTGCGCGGTGTCGGCGCGCTTGCGCTCCACCGCGTACCTCACGGTCCGGCTCAGCAGCCGTTCGTCCAGCTCATCGCGGAAGATATGGTCCTGCGCCCCCACGCGTACGGCCTCTGTGGCGCGTTCCGCGTCGTCCGAGGTGGTCAGGGCGAGGACGGCGTGCCGTGGCGCGAGGCGCAGCACCTGTTTGAGCGCTGCCAACGCATCATCGCCCGAGGTGGGCAGGGCGAGATCGACCAGCACGCAGTGGACGTCATCGGTGAGCAGCCGCTCGGCCTCGGTGAGGTTGCGGGCGCTGCGGATGCGTACCCGAGTGCCCGCGGTGGCGGGCAGCTCGGGAACCGAGAAGGGCCCGGTGGGATCTTCCTCGATCACCAGCAGGGTGAGATCGGTGTTGCCGGGTCCGGCAGGGGCAGCGGACTGCGCGCTGTGGCTGCCGAGGCTGGCTCTGTGGACGCTGTCGCCAGCGGTACGGCTGGCGCCTGGAGCACCGCCAGTGGGTGCGCCGACGGTTGCGGCGCCGCCAAGCGCGGTCTCCGCGGCGGGGACTTTCCGCTGCCGCGGTACGGGTACTGGCATTGATCCGGTTTCCTTCCCTCCCCCGAGGGCACGGCGGGACGACGTTCGACAACCCGCCAGACGGGGACCATAGCGCTAGCCCCGGCGGTTGCGGAATGGCGGCGGGGGTGGGGGTGGCGTCATCTGACCGGGATAAGAAGGCGGTTGGCGGGGCTCCATGACGAACATCACGCCCGTCGGGCACGTTCGGTTACTGGGGGCGGGGGACTCAGGGCGTCGCTGTCGCGCGGGTGGCGGGCCCCGAGACGGCCATCAGGCCCCTGAGCGGGATGCGAGAGCCGCCCTGGGGGTGGGCAGGGGGGAAGTATGGCAGGTGGGGTGGCAGGAGACGGGGTGGTCTCAGCAGCCTGCGCCGGTCTGTCGCGCGGTGCTGCTCGCGGCCCTCTTCGGGATGCCATCCGCCCGTTCGTCTGGCTTCCCATGGCGCCGGGAGGGGTCTCAACAGCCCTCCACGGTGTTCCCAACGGCCTCTGCGGGCCATCCCGGACTTTCCTGGGCTACCGAGCGTGCTCGGCGCTCTACGGGGCGCTGCGATTGCTCACCAGCCTCGTGGGTCCCAACTGTTTCACCGGGACGGCCCACGCATGGCTGATTCTGGTCTCTTCGCGCGATGGTTCGCGGGAGTACTCAATGAAGGGGCTGCCGTGAAACGTCCCTTATGTGTCGTTCGCGAGACCGAGTGGTTCGCAAGTCGAGTTTGTCCACGAGACGTAGTTGGCAGGGGCTCTCCAGGAAACTGGTCGTGAGGGCACAGCCGATGCCGCTCTTCCAGCCACTCCCCGCACCGCCCCGCGCCAGCCGTACCGCCCACGCTGCCTGACACCGCCCGGCGCTGGCCGGTAGCACTCCAGCCGGCCGGTGGCACCCGGACGGCATGCTCACCCACCGCGAGCGCCGACGTTCGACCGCCACCGTGGCCACCACCGGAGCCGGACCGGCGCCCGCTCCGGGGCACATCAGCCCTCCCGGTGTCGTCAGGATCAGGGGCGTACGACTCCGAGGATCTTCATCGAACCCGCACCCGTCAGTGTCACATTCCGTCCCGGGCGCGGGGCGTGCACGATCGTCCCGTCTCCGACGTACATCCCCACATGACTGGCGTCCGCGTGGTAGATGATCAGGTCGCCGGGCTGCATGCTCTCCACCGCGACCTTGGGCAGTTGTCGCCACTGCTCCTGTGAGGTCCTGGGGATGGGCTGCCCGGCCGCCGCCCACGCCTGGGAGGTCAGCCCCGAGCAGTCATAGGACCCCGGCCCCTCCGCACCCCATTCATACGGCTTGCCGATCTGCGACCTGGCGAACTCCACCGCGGTCTCGCCCTGGGAAGCCGCCGCCCCGGGAGCGGCGGCGGTCTCCTGAAGCGGAGTGGATCTCATCCACTCCCGTTGTGCCTTCTCCGCGGCCTGCCGCTCAAGCACCAGCATGCGCTCGTGCTCTACCGTCTTCAGCCGGCCCTCTATCGCCTCCGCGGCGGCGATCTTGGTGGCGATCTCCTTCTTCGCCTTCGCCTGCCGGACGCGATTGGCCTCCAGCTTGCGCCACTCGGTGCCGGCGTCCTTGGTGTACGACTCCAAGTCGGCCTGGGTCTGCTCCAACTCGCGCATCAGATCCCGGGTCGCCTTCATCCCGTCCTTGATCCGGCTCGCGCCGTCGAGGAAGAGTCGAGGATCATCGGTGAGCATGAGGTGGGCTTCGGGGGGCAGCCCACCGCTCTGGTACTGAGCGCGGGCGGCCGCTCCCGCACGGAGTTTGAGATCGTCGATGCGGGCCTGGCCCTGGATGATTCGCTGGGCCAGTTTCCCGATCTCCGCCGACTGCTTCTTGGCCTGTTCCTCGGCGAGGTTGTAGGCGTCGGTCGCCGATACCGCCTGGTGGTAGAGGCCCTCTATCTCCAGGCGGACCTCGTCCAGCGTCTTCTTCGCGGCGGGGGCCGTGCCGCTCGCGCCGCCCCTCGGGAGCGGTTCGGGAGCCTTCGGCAGCAGGGGCGCGCCGGGGGCCGCGGCGGGTGGCCCAGGAGCGAGAGGAGAGGCGAAAGCCGTGCCGGGTGCCGTCAGGACAGTCAGCGCGCAGACCAGTGCGATCGCCGCGGTGGCACAGTGGCGTCGATTCACGCCTTCCCCTCCAGTAACACAGTTGATTGACCGTCAGTACCTGTCGGCGCTGTCGTGATGCTGTGTTGGCGTTCCTCCATGCGGCGGAGTCACCCCATTGATCCCCCGAAGTCACTGACGAACGGCACCACCTGGGCGTTCCCACCTAGCCGTTCCCATCGCGCACCCTGCTCACCCCTCAACAGGGCCCCTGCCATGGCGCCCATGGGCGATGTCACTCACACCGCCGTCCCGCGGCCCGCGCACCTCCGGTCGTCGGGACGGTCACCCGGAACGCGGCGCGAGTGCTTCCCACTCCACCGTGACCTCTCCCTGACGCCACCTTCTGCTGTCGTCGCTCAGCGGCCAGTCGGTTCCCAGGGCGCGAACCGCCGTGATCCAGCGCTGCCGTGCACTGAGTGAGGCATAGGGTGCGGCCGTCGCCCAGGCGCGGTCGAAATCACGGAGGAACGCATGGATCGGCTCGCCCGGCACATTGCGGTGGATCAGCGCCTTGGGCAGTCGCTCCGCGAGGTCGGACGGGCGAGCCAGGGAACCCAGCCGGGCCGCGAAGGTCACCGTGCGCGGGCCACCGGGCCCCAGGGCCACCCACACATGCCGACGTCCGATCTCATCGCAGGTGCCCTCGACCAGCAGTCCGCCGGGGGCGAGCCGCCCACACAGCCGCGCCCAGACCGAAGCCACGTCCCCCTCCTCGTACTGGCGCAGCACATTGGCCGCGCGGATCAGGGCGGGCGCGGGCTCGATGGGGATCTCAAAGCCGCCGTGCCGAAAGCTCAGCCCTTCGCGTTCGTAGGGCTTGGCCGCGCTGACTCGCGCCGGATCGATCTCGATGCCCACGACCTCGCAGCGCGGGTCGGCGGTTCGCAGCCTTCGCAGTAGTTCGAGGGTGGTCCACGGGGCGGCTCCGTAGCCGAGGTCGACGGCCGTCGGGCGATCGCAGCGGCGCAGCGCGGGGCCGTGGACGGCAGCGATCCAGCGGTCCATCCGGCGCAGCCGGTTGGGGTTGGTGGTCCCGCGGGTCGCGGTGCCTACGGGGCGGGTCATGCGTTCGAGCGTATGCGCCGTGGTGTGCGGTCGGAGCCGTCTGGTCCGGCTGCCCGCCCGATGGCGATGAGGGAGTTCTGGACAGACTCCCGTCCCGGGCGAACGGTAGACCGTAGGCCCCTCGAAGAGTGAGCCATAGCTAATCGCCCCAAAGCGGCACAAGGCGACTCGCTGCGGAGAGCTCAGCTCGTTGGTAATAATTTGGTAAAGCGGACATCCGCCGGAAATGGAAGAGGTCGGTCCGCTGTTGACGGCGGGTGGAGGGCTGCCTGTGGCCGCAGCTTGACATGCCCTGAGCGAGGAGGACCTTCGAGGTGAGCCAGTATGTCTCCCGCCTCTCCAGCACGTTCATGGCTCCCCGCATCAGATTTCCCGGCGGTCACCGCAAGCCGCGCCGCATCGCCATGCTCAGCGTCCACACCTCGCCCCTCCACCAGCCGGGGACCGGCGACGCGGGCGGTATGAACGTCTACATCGTCGAGCTGGCCAAGCGACTGGCCGCCATCAACATCGAAGTCGAGATCTTCACCCGGGCCACCGCGGGCGGCCTGCCCCCCGTCGTCGAGCTCGACCCCGGGGTGCTCGTACGCCATGTGGACGCCGGCCCCTACGAGGGCCTGGCCAAGGAAGAGCTACCGGGCCAGCTGTGCGCCTTCACCCATGGTGTGATGCAGGCCTGGGCAGGGCATCGCCCCGGCCACTACGACCTCGTCCACTCCCACTACTGGCTCTCCGGCCATGTCGGCTGGCTCGCCGCCGAGCGTTGGGGAGTGCCGCTGGTGCACGCCATGCACACCATGGCCAAGGTCAAGAACGCCGCACTCGCCGACGGTGACGTCGCCGAGCCCGCGTCCCGTGTCATCGGGGAGACCCAGATCGTCAACGCCGCCGACCGGCTGATCGCCAACACCGCCGAAGAGGCCGACGAACTCGTTCGCTTCTACGAGGCAGACCCGGCCAAGGTCGCCGTCGTCCACCCCGGGGTCAATCTCGACCGGTTCCGCCCCGCCGATGGACGTGCCGCCGCCCGCGCCCGGCTCGGGGTTCCCCAGAACGCCTTCGTCCCCCTCTTCGCGGGACGCATCCAGCCGCTCAAGGCCCCCGACATCGTGCTACGGGCGGTCGCGCAACTACTGGTGCGGGAACCTTCCCTGCGCGCACGGATGTACGTACCCATCGTCGGCGGTCCGAGCGGCAGCGGGCTGGCGAGGCCCGAGGGGCTGCAGAAGTTGGCCGCTCGACTGGGCATCGCCGATATCGTCCACTTCCACCCCCCGGTGGGCCAGGAACTGCTCGCCGACTGGTTCCGTGCCGCGTCCACCCTGGTGATGCCCTCGTACAGCGAATCCTTCGGCCTGGTCGCGATCGAGGCGCAGGCCGCGGGCACCCCGGTGATCGCCGCCGCGGTCGGTGGACTACCGGTCGCGGTCCGCGACGGGCGTACCGGCATCCTCGTCGACGGCCATGACCCCTCCGACTACGCGGCGGCCCTCCACCGGCTCCTCCTCGATCCCGGCCTGGTCACCCGGATGGGCGCGGAGGCCGCCCGCCATGCCGAGCACTTCGGCTGGGACACCGCCGCGGCGGCCACCGCGGACGTCTACACCGCCGCGATGTGCGAACGCCGCCGCCGGGTACGCTCGCAACATGTCTGACGTACGACAGCCCGCAGGGATCATCGAGAGCGCGCTCGACGACGCGGGCCTGGAGTGGGAGAGCCCGGCGAGCGGCTCCTATGTGGTCACCCTCCCGGGCACCCGCAAGTTGTCGACGGCCTGCTCGCTCCGGATCGGCAAGCACTCCCTGTCGGTGAACGCCTTCGTCATCCGCCATCCCGACGAGAACGCCGCCGTGGTGCACCGCTGGCTGCTGGAGCGCAATCTCAAGCTCTATGGAGTCAGTTACGCGGTCGACCGGCTGGGCGATGTCTATGTGACCGGACGGCTTCCGCTCTCGGTGATCACCGCCGATGAGCTGGACCGACTGCTGGGATCGGTCCTCGAAGCATCGGACGGGGCGTTCAACACCCTGCTGGAGTTGGGGTTCGCGACCGCCATTCGCAAGGAGTACGCCTGGCGGGTGTCGCGCGGTGAGTCCACCAGGAACCTGGACGCGTTCACCGGGCTGACCGCCGGGCTGCCCGCCGGACCCCCCGAGGGACTCGGCGAGGACAAGGACCAAGACTAGGGAACAGGGCCAGGAGCAGGACGGGGCAGGTCTGCCTGACGTTCGCCCAGCCCGCTGTGGCGAGGCTGGTGAGCCGTAGCCTCCGCGGTGATGCTGGTGGGCCCTCCTGTCCCACCAGGCCCAGGGCACCCCGCAGGGGCGGGGATGGGACGGCCCACTGTCTTGATCTTGCTCTGGTGGACCGCCCCTTGATGCGCCCCGGACCGGTACGGGTCAGAATCTGCGCATGAGTCAAATGTCCGGTGAGTCCGGGTTCGGGCGACCTGTGAAGGGAGCCGCGGCACCACAGGATCGGGCCCCTCACCAGCGGCTCGCCCTTGCGGCCATGATGTTCGCGGTGTCGATGACCTTCATCGACCAGACGATCGTCGCCATCGCCGCTCCCGACATCACCGATGAACTGGGTCTCTCCTCGGCCGGAATGCGATGGGTGGTCAATGCCTATCTGCTGGCCCTCGCGGCGTTCTTCGCGCTCGGCGGGCGACTGGCCGACGTCTTCGGCCATCGCCGGGTGATGCTCGTCGGCACCCTGGTCTTCGTCGTCTCGTCGATCCTGTGCGGCTGCGTACCGGCGGGCGGTTTCGCCCAATCATGGATGATCATCTTCCGGGCGACCCAGGGGCTGGGTGCCGCGCTGATGTTTCCGGCCGCCCTCGCCGTGGTCGTCGCGGTCTTCCCGGTCGAGCGGCGCGGGCGGGCGCTTGCCCTCTTCTTCGGTGTCTCCGGTGGTCTCACCGCGTTGGGACCGCTGCTGGGCGGTTGGCTCACCACCTGGACCTGGCGGGCGATCTTCTGGGTCAATGTGCCGGTCGCGCTGATCGCGATCGCCCTGACCGTACTGGCCCACATTCCCAACGTCGTACGGCGCGAACGGCTCGATGTCCCGGGCGCGGCGCTGGTGGCCGTTGGCATGGGGCTCAGTGTGCTGGGACTTCAGCAGGCGTCCGGGTGGGGCTGGGGCGCCGCCACCACCTGGCTCTGCGTCGGCGGCGGACTCGCCGTCCTGGTCATCTTCTGCCTGTACGAACTCCGTGTCGCCGAAAATCCCCTGATCAAGCTTCAGGTCTTCCGCGATCGCGCCTTCGCCGCCGATTCCGCGGTGCTCTTCTTCGCGATGCTGGCCTTTGTGCCACTCTTCTTCTTCGCCTCCGTGTACGCGCAGGTGTCCCTCGGCTCCACCCCCAATGAGGCCGCTCTCTATCTCCTCTACTTCTTCATCGGATTTGCGGTCACCTCCCAGATCGGTGGACGCATTCTGGACAAGCGCGGAGCCAGGCCGGCAATGCTGCTCGGCTGCGCGCTGGGCGCGGCCGGATTCGCCCTGTGGGCCGGAAAGCTGACAGACCTCTCCTTCAGTGCCCAGTGGCCCTATGTGGTTCTCGCCGGCGCGGGCATCGGTTTTCTGCTCGCCCCGGCGTCGACGGACGCGGTGAACCGCTCGATCAACGCCTCCTACGGCGAGGTCACCGGCATCACCCAGACCGTGCGCAACTACGCGGCCGCGGTGGGCCTCGCCGTCTTTGGGACCGTGCTCGCCCATGTCACCACCGACCGGGTGGCCCAGACACTGGAGTCGCGCGGGCTGCCGGAGCAACTGGCGCGGCAGGCCGCGCGGAACGTCGCCCAGTCGGTGACCGGCCACGGGGACGGCCGTGAGCCCGCGGGGGAGGGGCCCATCGCCGAATTGGTGAGGAAGTCGTCCCAGGCGTTGCGCATGGACTTCGCCGAGGCCAACCAGTGGGTGTTCTACGGGATGGCGATCGCCCTCGGCCTTGCGTTCGTGTGCGCGCTGGCCCACCCGGGTACCCGGGTCACGGCAGGCACAACAACCACCGAAGGTTGAGGGGCAGGGGTAGAGAGCGCGCCATGGGGAAATGCGGAACCATCGATTCGAGGTGACCTGCAACACAATGCCGTTGTCGGCGGTGAATCCGCTTGTGAACTCCACCGCATGAGTCGCACAGGCCAACCGCGCTCATTCGGCCACAGATGACGCTTCCTCATATGGGTACCGTGTGCAACTACCCTGTTGTGCACTCTGTTTGCAGGCGTACGGCTTCGTTAAATTACCCGCCATCACCCGTCATCAGGAATAACTCCCGACTCGGAACAGTGCGATTGTTCGCTCCACACCCACCTGCCGAAAAGGGAGAGACACATGCGCCGGACCAGACGCATCATCCTGCCCCCGCTCCTCGCCACGCTCCTGGTGTCGGGAACGGGCGGACTCGCCGCGGCCCACGCCGGCCCCCAGCAGCACTCCGGCCACACTCCGAGCGCGGGGGCCGCCCTTCAGGCCGGCAGTCCAGGCGCGATCACCCTCGGCGATCACCATGCGCCCGCCCCGCCGCGTCATGGTGCTGTCCAGGGCCAACGAGGCTGAGAACTGTCCCATCCCGGCCGAGGAGGGCCCCATCGCGTTCTTCCCGGAGATCGCACGCCAGGCCTCCAGCGCGGAAGTCCCGGAGAGCGGAGGAGTCCTAGAGAGAAGAGGAGCCGGCAGCGGTGGGCGACTTCTCACCACCGCTCGCCCCCTCACCGTTCGAAGCGTCCGAGGCCGCCGGCTCGCCATCAGGCTGCTCCGGGGGCAGCTTGCGCATCAGCCCCCAGTACCCCGCACCGGCCGCCGTCCCCAGGACCGCGCACATCCCCCACAGCCACTGGGCCCCCAGCCCATCCACGACCGTACCGGCGAGCACCGGGGCGACCATGGCCGCCGTGGCCCAGGACAGGGTGTACACGCCCTGGTAGCGCCCCCGGCCGCGCACCGGCGAGAGCCTGACCACCAAGCCCATCTGCGTCGGCGCGTTCACCATCTCCGCCAGCGTCCAGACGCACACCGTCAGCGCGTACACCGCGATCGACCCGGCGAACGCGGTCAGCCCGAAGCCGTACCCCGCCATCAGTGCCGAGAAGATCAGCAGTCGTCGTGAGTCGCGGTGCTCGATAAAGCGGGTGAGCGGAATCTGCAACGAGACGATCAGCACGCCGTTGAGGGCCATCACCAGACCGAAGTCGGCCGCCGAGAAACCAGCCGCCCCCATGGCCAGCGGCAGCCCGACGAACCCCTGCATAAAGATGAGCGCGATCAGGAACGACAGCCCGACCGTGCCCATGAAGCGCCTGTCCCGCAGCACCGTGCCCAGGCTCACCCGCTCCTCGGGCACCGCCGGCCGGGTCGGCCCCGCTGCGTCGGTGCTCCCCGGCTGGGACTCGGGCACCTTCACATAGATGAAGATCGCGCAGGCCAGGGTCATGACGGCCTCCCCGAGGAAGCCCACCAGATAGCTGTACTCCGCGATGAACCCCGCCGCCACGGCCGAGACGGCGAAGCCCAGGTTGATCGCCCAGTAGTTCAGGGAGAACGCCCGCACCCGGTCCTTGGGCGGCACGATGTCGGCCATCATCGCCTGCACGGCGGGCCTGGAGGCGTTGGTCGCCGCGCCCACCACCGTGGCGACGACGGCGATGGCCACCGGATGCTGCACAAACCCCAGCACCGCCACCGACACGGCCGAGGAGCCCTGGGAGATCAGCAGGGTGGGGCGCCGCCCCAGCCGGTCGGTCATCACCCCCGCACCGATCGACGAGACCATGCCGCCGAGCCCGTACAGCGAGGCCACCAACCCCGCGTACGAGGCCGAGTAGCCCCGGTCCAGGGTGAGATACAGGGTCATGAAGGTCGCGACGAACCCTCCGAGCCGATTGACCAGGGTGCTGGTCCACAGCCACCAGAACTCGCGGGGCAACCCGGAGACGGAGTCCTTGAACGCGCGTCTGAGCCGAGCGATCGGCATATATCCCCCCAGTGGCCCGGATCAGGTCATGTAATAGCTCTATCGGTATAGGGCACATTACATATGCTGACTTCCGGTCGCCAGGGAGTTGACGCGGACCATCCAGCGAGACGGCGAAGGGCGTCCACTAGGCTCGGACACATGGCCGACGCACCGTACAAGCTGATCCTCCTCCGTCACGGCGAGAGCGAGTGGAACGCCAAGAACCTGTTCACCGGCTGGGTGGACGTCAATCTCACCGAGAAGGGCGAGAAGGAGGCGGTCCGCGGCGGAGAGCTGCTCAAGGACGCCGGCCTGCTCCCCGATGTACTGCACACCTCGCTCCAGCGGCGCGCCATCCGCACCGCCCAGCTCGCACTGGACTCCGCGGACCGGCACTGGATCCCCGTCCACCGCTCCTGGCGGCTCAACGAGCGGCACTACGGCGCGCTCCAGGGCAAGGACAAGGCGCAGACCCTCGCCGAGTTCGGCGAGGAGCAGTTCATGCTCTGGCGCCGCTCCTACGACACCCCGCCCCCGGCGCTGGAGGACGGCACCGAGTTCTCGCAGAGCGACGACCCGCGCTACGCCACCATTCCGCCGGAGCTGCGCCCGCGCACCGAGTGCCTCAAGGACGTCGTCGACCGGATGCTCCCGTACTGGTACGACGGCATCGTCCCGGACCTGCTGGCCGGACGTACCGTCCTGGTCGCCGCCCATGGCAACTCGCTGCGCGGGCTGGTCAAGCACCTCGACGGCGTCTCGGATGAGGACATCGCCGGTCTGAACATCCCGACCGGCATCCCGCTGGCGTATGAGCTCGACGCCGACTTCAAGCCGCTCAAGCGGGGCGGCACCTACCTCGACCCGGCCGCGGCCGCGGCGGCGATCGAGGCGGTCAAGAACCAGGGCAAGAAGAAGTAGCCTTTGTGATCATGCCCCCGACCTGCGCTTACAGCGCGAGACGGGGGCATTTTCACGGCCTGGGGCACCTATCCGCGGTTGCTCCGCAGATAGGGGGCTTGCCTCGGTCGCGGGGCCGGCTAGGGGCCGGCTGCGGGCAGCGGCGGGCATCGCGCGAGGCGGATCGAGGCATGAACCGCGGACATGGGCCGCGCCTTCGCTCTCGCGGCGAGGTCTTCGAAGTAGCTCATGGCGTGGGTGGTGAGCGCCCGCTCCCGGCAGATGTAGGGAGCCAGGGCATCCCACATGGTCACGATGTTCAGGCCGTACGAGCCGATCACCAGCCGCTCGTCCACCACGCCATGGGCGACGAGCTTGCCCACGTCGTCGTAGAACAGGCTGACCCGGCGCAGAACCTCCGGGGGCAGCCTTCGATACCCGTGCTCAGGCGAGTGTTCGATCGCCAGTCGAGTTCCGATGTACGCGATCGCTTCTGAGAACTCTGGTTCGCGAGTCTCTCGAAACAGCTCGATGACTATGGGCAGCACATGGGAGTTCAGGCGAGACGCAGCTGACGATGTGCGACGGCTACCGAGGTTGCCAACGCCGCCAGGGCTATGAGGACGGCAAGCAGATTCAGCGACAGGCTCATGGCGGAGGCTAGGCGCCATCCCCTGGTCCCCGCACGGTCTCTGCCATCGCCACGGCCCGCACTCTCCGCCGACGCCAGGCCCTGTACGACATCGCCGTACAGGGCCCGTGCGCAATTTCAGCAGCTGCCGCCGCACTGGCATGAGCCGCCGGACTGGCAGCCGCAGCCGCAGCCCGCGCCGCAGCCGCAGGCGCCGAGCAGGGGCAGTCGCCTCGCTTCGGTGGTGGTGTCCTGCTGGGGGTCTGGCATGGGGGAATCGGCCATGGGTCCCTCCTGATGGGCGTACGAGCCGTACAAGACGTACGAGAATTGCCGCCTCTCGCCCTTTCATGCCCGCCGAAGCGGGCGCATCAACAGCGCGCGGAGGCACGACCGTCCGCCCGGCGGCCATCATGCGATCCGGCGTACGGCCCCGCCGTCGAAACCCCGTGCGATGTGAACTCCCCAGCTGCCCCAGGGTCTGTCGTCTGGATCGAGCCCGGCAAGATCCAAACGAGAAGCCCTAGGTGGCGTCCACCGGGGTCACGGGCTGGATCTCGTCCGCGTGCTCGCCCGTGACCAGATAGACGACCCGCTTGGCCACCGACACCGCATGGTCCGCGAACCGCTCGTAGTAGCGGCCCAGCAGCGTCACATCCACCGCGGTCTCGATACCGTGCTTCCACCGGTCGTCCATCAGGTGCTGGAAGAGCGTCCGGTGCAGCAGATCCATCTCATCGTCGTCCGTCTCCAGCTGGAGGGCCAGATCGACGTCCTTGGTGATGATGACCTCGCCCGCCTTGGCCATCAGCCGCTGCGCCAGCTGCCCCATCTCCAGGATCGTCGCCTGGAGGTCCAGGGGCACAGCCGAATCCGGGAAGCGCAGCCTAGCCAGCTTGGCCACATGCTGGGCCAGATCGCCCGAGCGCTCCAGATCGGCGCTCATCCGCAGCGAGGTCACCACGATCCGTAGGTCCGTGGCCACCGGCTGCTGCCGCGCCAGCAGGGCGATGGCGCGCGCCTCCAGATCGTGCTGAAGGTCATCGACGCGCTGATCGGCGGCGATCACGGTTTCGGCCAGTTTCAGATCGGCGTCCAGCATGGCCGTGGTGGCGCGTCCAATCGCCGACCCCACCAGCCGGGCCATCTCGACAAGACCTTCGCCGATGGAATCCAGTTCCTCGTGGTACGCGTCCCGCATCGGGTTCCCTTTCTGGCTGTGAACAGAGGTCCGGGTGGGGAACTCAGACCCCCACGCTCCCACGGTGCGGTGATAACCGGTCCAGAGCCTCCCAGCCAAATGAACCGGTTCCGTCCCCTTGGTGAACTCTGGGCGACGAGTGTTCCCGGTGCCACCCGATTGGCTGTGACCATGTCCGTGACCACGCATAACCTGGATGCATGGACGTGAACGCGGCGGTTGCCGCAGCAGCAGCGATAGCCGGTCTGCTGACCGGCGTGATCGCGATGCTGGCGTTCCGCTGGAGCGAGCGGGAGCAGCGCACACCCACCCGTAGCTCGTTGCACACGGATGCCGTACTGCCACCTGGCGTGGACACGGTCCTCTCCGTGCTGCGCTCATCCGCGGTCGTCCTCGACGAGGGCGACTCCGTGGTCAAGGCCAGTTCCGCCGCATATGCCCTAGGGCTGGTCCGTGGCGGAAAACTCACTGTTGACGCGATGCTGAACATGGCCCGTGACACCCGTCGTGACGGAGAGATACGCCAGGTGGAGCTGGATCTACCCCGGCGGGGCACCGGCCGAGGCGAGGCCCTCGCGGTCTCGGCCCGAGTCGCGCCCCTCGGGTCGCGGCTGGTGCTGCTGCTGGTCGAGGACCTCACCGAAGCCCGCAGGATAGACGCGGTACGGCGCGACTTCGTCGCCAACGTCAGCCATGAACTCAAGACCCCGGTGGGCGCCCTCTCGCTGCTCTCCGAAGCCGTGATGGACGCATCGGAAGACCCGGAGGCGGTCACCCGGTTCGCCGGACGGATGCAGATCGAGGCGACCAGGCTCACCAATCTCGTACAGGAGCTGATCGACCTCTCCCGGGTGCAGAATGACGATCCACTGGACGACGCCGAGCCGGTACGGGTGGAAGAACTGGTCGCCGAGGCCATCGACCGCTCCCGGCACCCCGCGTCCACCAAACAGATCACCATGGCCGCCGCGGGAGCAGAGGAACTCCGCATCTGGGGCAATCGCGGCCAGCTCGCAGCCGCCCTCGGCAATCTCGTCGAGAACGCCGTCAACTACTCGCCCGCCCGCACCCGCGTCGGGATCTCCGCACGCCGGGTCTCCGATCTGGGCGTCGACCTGATCGAGATCGCCATCACCGATCAGGGCATCGGCATCCCCGAGAAGGACCGTGAGCGGATCTTCGAACGGTTCTACCGCGTCGATCCCGCTCGCTCCCGCGCCACCGGGGGCACCGGACTCGGGTTGGCGATCGTTAAGCATGTGGCCGCCTCGCACGGCGGGGAGGTCACCGTCTGGAGTACCGAAGGACAGGGCTCCACCTTCACCCTGCGGCTACCCGAAGCCGGCACCGCCAGGGACCGCTCGACCATCGGCCAGGACCCGGCCACCAGCCAGGTCCCAGCCACCCGTACGGATGGGCCCGACGGCGACAACCCGCCCGACGGTCGACCCGCCAACGGCACGGATCGCCCTGCCGAGGACGACAACCGGCCCTACGACACCGATCCGAACACCGAAACCCCTGCCCCGGAGGTCCTTCCGTGACCCGAGTGCTCGTCGTCGAGGATGAGGAATCCTTCAGCGACGCCCTGTCCTACATGCTCCGCAAGGAGGGCTTTGAGGTCGCCGTGGCGACCACCGGCCCCGAGGGGCTCGACGAGTTCGAGCGCAATGGCGCCGACCTCGTCCTCCTCGACCTGATGCTGCCCGGGCTGCCGGGCACCGAGGTCTGCCGCCAGTTGCGCGGTCGATCCAATGTGCCCGTCATCATGGTGACCGCCAAGGACAGCGAGATCGACAAGGTTGTCGGGCTGGAGATAGGAGCGGATGACTATGTCACCAAGCCCTTCTCCTCGCGGGAACTGGTCGCCCGCATCCGCGCGGTGCTGCGCCGCCGCGGAGAGCCGGAGGAGGCCACCCCGGCCGCCCTGGAGGCCGGTCCGGTCCGGATGGACGTGGACCGCCATGTCGTCACCGTCTCCGGCGGCAAGGTCGACCTCCCCCTGAAGGAGTTCGACCTACTGGAGATGCTGCTGCGCAACGCCGGGCGGGTGCTCACCCGGATGCAGCTGATCGACCGGGTCTGGGGCGCCGACTACGTGGGCGACACCAAGACCCTGGACGTCCATGTGAAGCGGCTGCGCGCCAAGATCGAGCCGGACCCGGGGGCGCCGCGCTATCTGGTGACGGTCCGTGGCCTGGGCTACAAGTTCGAGCCCTAGCAGCCTGGGGTCCCATAGGACCCCTTGGGCCCGGGTAACGGGAAATGCCCCACCGAATCGCCCGGTGGGGCATTTCCCGTCGCTGTGGGTGCTTCGCTGAGCCACCGGAGGCACCGAGGTGCCGGCCGGGAGCGGCCAAGACGCCCCGGAGGGGCTAGCGCAGAGCGGAGTCGGCGGAGTCGCCCTCCGCCTCGCCGTCGCCCTCTTCGTTCCGGCCCTGCTCGTTCTGCTGCTCGCCCTGCGCCTGGTCGGCCTGGTCGCCCTCGGTGCCGGGCTGGCCCTCCGTGCCCGGCTGGCCGGAGTTCGCGGGGTTCGCCGGGTTCTCGGCGTTCCCGGCGTTCTCGGCGTTCCCGGACGGAGAGCTCCCCGGCTCACCGGCGGACTCCGACGGCTTCGGGGACTCAGCGGGCTTCGTGGGGGCCGGCTTCGGCGGTGCGGTCGGACCGAAGTCCTTGAAGTCGCCCGTCGAGGCCATCACAAAGGCCTTGAGCTTCACGTCGCCGGTGGCGCTGAAGCGGAAGACCGTCTCCTGCACCCCGCCGATGTTCTTCGTCAGATCGCGCCCGTTGTCGACGACCGCGGAGGCGTTGCCCTTGCCGCCGATGACGATCGAGCCCTGGGCCGGAACGCTGATCGGACCCGATCCCTTCGCCGGCTTCAGCTTCACCGTGCCGGCGCCGGGCAGGGTGATCGAGTCGATCGTCTGGGCGGCCCGGCCGTTGTTGAAGACCGTGGCGGAGACGGCTGCGGGCCCCTCGGAGTCGGCCTTCGGCTGGGTGATGACGTTCGCGTTCTGGACACTGATCGTGTCGACCGTCACCGCTGCCGTGTCCGGCTTGACGCCGAGGGACTGGGCGTTGTTGCCCGCACCGCAAGCGGTGAGCGCGGCGATCGACAGCGCGGCAGCGGTCACGGCGAGGGCACCGCGTCGAAGGCCGCGGTTGCGGCCTCCCGACGGAGTGTGATGGAGGCTCACGGCGGCGGCATCTCCTTGGACGTACGGACTGCGGACGGGTCGGGCCAACGCCTGCCGACTGACGGTGGGCGGGCCGGCTGAACCGGCGCAATACCGGCCGGGACCGCGACAGTTCGCGATACCGGCCGAGACGACATCAGTTCGTCGCCAGATTACAGAGCCGCCTCTCCGGCCCTGCACCCGACCCGCCCCTTCGCGCCGCACCGGCCCCGAACGCAACTCCGAAGGCGTCTTCCGACTACCCGACCGGAAGTCGGCGGCACTGTTTCCGATGACGCTCACAAATCACCGGTGATCAATTGCCGGAGCCGCTCCGCATTCCTTCCGAATACCTTCGGCGTGAAAACCTCCCCCAGGACTTAGTCACACCTCCGCACGCCTGTGTTGATCAATTCGGGATTCACCCGCCCATCAGGCCGAACGGGTGAACGACGGCCGAACGGAGTACGGGAAGTTCACCATGAAGAACCCGGCATATCGGGACGTTAGGCCCCGTCTAAGGGGTCGGTACGGGGCGTAACGTGCGCGTTTCGCTTTGCCCGTGCAGCGGCTCCGACCTGCGAATACCGCCTTCCGGAAGCCGTTCGCAGCACGTTCCTGTTGCTGTTGTCAAGCCCCGAGATATGCCCTGACCTGCGAAAACGCCATTCAGAAGAAGCCGTATCCGTGTTACCCTGGATAGCCACGGAAGGGGTACCTGTCACATGACGTTCAAGGTTGGCGACACCGTGGTCTATCCCCATCACGGGGCCGCGCTGATCGAGGCCATCGAAACTCGCCAGATCAAAGGCGTGGACAAGACCTACTTGGTGCTCAAGGTCGCTCAGGGCGACCTGACAGTTCGCGTGCCAGCGGACAATGCGGAGTTCGTCGGCGTACGCGATGTGGTCGGTCAGGACGGGCTCGACCGGGTCTTCGAGGTGCTTCGCGCACCATACGCCGAAGAGCCGACTAACTGGTCCCGTCGCTATAAGGCAAATCTGGAGAAGCTTGCCTCCGGTGATGTCATCAAGGTCGCTGAAGTGGTTCGTGACCTGTGGCGTCGTGAGCGTGAGCGCGGACTCTCCGCAGGTGAGAAGCGCATGCTCGCCAAGGCTCGCCAGATCCTGGTGAGCGAGCTTGCTCTCGCGGAGAACACCAACGAAGACAAGGCCGAGGCTCTGCTCGACGAGGTCCTCGCGTCCTGACGCGTGACGCACCAATGCCGCGGTGCCCGATGACATGTCATGATCACCATTGATCATGGCCTTGTCGCCGGGCGCTGCGGCATGTTTCGTGGTCCGCCCAGGTGTGGTGCTGGTACTACCCGTGCTGGCCCGCGCCGTGCCGCTACCCACTACCGCCCCCTAGGAATCACAGCACCGAATCCCTATGGTGTGCCGGGCCCGGGCGGCTGGCGCAGACCAGTAGTCACGGAAGGGTCCGTCAAGGCGTCGCGCCCGGCACGCTTGAGGCCATACCCATGTCGGCCGAGGAAACAAACCTGCCGGAGTGCAACCGATGTCAGACGTATCGCATCCGCCCCGCACCGCAGCGGTGATTCCAGCCGCCGGACGAGGGGTGAGGCTCGGCCCCGGCGCCCCCAAGGCGCTCCGCACGCTGAACGGCACGCCGATGCTCATCCACGCCGTACGAGCCATGGCGGCCTCCCGGGCGGTCACCCTGGTGGTGGTCGTCGCCCCGCCCGATGACGCGCCGGGAGTGAAAACCCTCCTGACGGATCTCGCGCTGCCCGACCGCACCGATATCGCCGTCGTCCCCGGCGGTGAAACCCGACAGGAGTCGGTACGGCTCGGGCTCGAAGCCATCCCCGACGACATCGAGATCGTCCTCGTCCACGACGCCGCCCGTCCGCTGGTCCCCGTCGACACCGTGGACGCCGTCATCGAGGCCGTACGGGACGGGGCTCCGGCCGTCGTACCGGCACTGCCGCTCACGGACACCGTCAAGGAGGTCGAGCCGGCACCGCCAGGGCACCCCACCGACCCCGAGCCCGTGGTCGCCACTCCGGAGCGCGCCCGGCTACGGGCCGTCCAGACCCCTCAGGGCTTCGACCGCGACACCCTCGTCAACGCCCACCGCACCATGGCGGCCGCCGGCGGCGACGGCGCCACCGACTGCGCCGGCATGGTGGAGCGACTGGGTGCTCCCGTGGTGGTGGTGCCCGGCCACGAAGAAGCCTTCAAGGTGACCCGACCGCTCGATCTCGTACTCGCCGAGGCAGTGCTCGCCCGCAGGAGGGCCAATGACGGCTTCTAGCATTCCGCTGGTGGGCATCGGCACCGATGTGCACGCCTTCGAGGCGGGCCGTGAGCTGTGGTGTGCCGGGCTGTTCTGGGAGGGCGAGACGGGCCTCGCCGGCCACTCCGACGCCGATGTGGCCGCCCATGCCGCCTGCGACGCACTCTTCTCCGCCGCGGGCATCGGCGACCTCGGCGCCCACTTCGGCACCGACCGCCCCGAGTGGTCCGGTGCCTCCGGCGCCACCCTGCTCGCCGAGGCGGCCCGGCTGGTGCGCGCCGAGGGCCTGGAGATCGGCAATGTGGCCATTCAGGTGATCGGAGTGCGCCCGAAGATCGGAAAGCGCCGTGCCGAGGCCCAGAAGGCGTTGGGTGCCGCGATCGGCGCAGCGGTGTCCGTCTCCGGTACGACAACGGACGGACTGGGGCTGACGGGGCGGGCCGAGGGCATCGCCGCCATCGCCACCGCCCTGGTGTTCCGAACGGGTGAGTAGTTCGTCAGTCTGAAACATCCGGCGGGTGTGAGGCGCTGTTCGCGGCGGGTAGGCGTAGGGGGACCCCACCCCCGAACCGCGGCGACGAGTTCTCAGCCGGACCGGGCTTTGCGGGACACGAGCAGACACGACCGGGTTCGATCATGTTTCATCGAACCCGCACTCCTTGGCGTTCACCCAACCCGAAAGGCCGCGTATATGACCGCCGAACTCTCGGACGAACTGAAGACGCTTCTCGACTCCCCCGTTTTTGTGAACATCGCGACCATTCAGCCCGACGGCAGTCCTCAGGTGTCGCCGGTCTGGGTGAAGCGGGACGGCGACGACGTTCTGATCTCGACGACCGTCGGTCGTCGCAAGGAGCAGAATCTGCGCCGTGATCCCCGGGTGACGGTCCTGGTGCAGCCCTTCGACGCCCCGTACACCTACGCCGAGATCCGTGGCACCGCGACCCTCACCAAGGAGGGCGGGCAGGAACTCATCGACGAACTGGCCGTGAAGTACGTGGGCAAGAAGTACGCGGAGTTCAATCCCGCCGCGGGCCAGGACGACGAACGGGTGGTTGTCCGGATCACTCCGCGCAAGGTTGTCGGACGTATCTGAACCCGACAAAGTCAAGGGCCCCAAAGGCCACAATCGCAAAGTTTGGCCCCGCGTCCCACACTGGGTCGCGGGGCACTGCCATGCGCCCACTACCCTTGTTGCGTGACCATTCGCCTGTACGACACCAGCGCCCGGCAGATCCGTGACTTCGTCCCGCTCACGCAGGGCTGTGTCTCGATCTACCTCTGTGGCGCGACCGTGCAGGCCGCACCGCACATCGGCCATATCCGCTCGGGACTCAACTTCGACATCATGCGCCGCTGGTTCGAGTACCGCGGCTATGACGTGACGTTCATCCGCAATGTCACCGACATCGACGACAAGATCATTCAGAAGTCGGCGGAACAGAACCGCCCCTGGTGGTCGATCGGCTACGAGAACGAGCGCGCCTTCAACGACGGCTACGCCGCACTCGGCTGCCTTCCGCCCACTTATGAGCCCCGCGCCACCGGCCACATCACCGAAATGGTCGAAATGATGCGCGGACTCATCGAGCGCGGACACGCCTATGAAGCCGACGGCAATGTCTATTTCGACGTCCGGTCCTTCCCCGGCTATCTCCAGCTCTCCAACCAGGACATCGACGAACTGCGTCAGCCTTCCGGCGAAGGCGAGACCGGTAAGCGCGACCCGCGCGACTTCGCCATGTGGAAAAGCGTCAAGCCCGGCGAGCCCAGCTGGGAGACGCCCTGGGGCCGTGGCCGCCCCGGCTGGCATCTGGAGTGCTCGGCCATGGTGCACAAGTACCTCGGCTCCAGCTTTGACATCCATGGCGGCGGAATCGACCTGGTCTTCCCGCACCATGAGAATGAGATCGCGCAGGCCAAGGCCTTCGGCGATGACTTCGCCCAGTACTGGGTGCACAACGCCTGGGTCACCATGAGCGGTGAGAAGATGTCCAAGTCCCTCGGGAACTCGGTCCTCGTCTCCGAGATGGTCAAGCACTGGAAGCCCATCGTCCTGCGCTACTACCTGGGCACCCCGCACTACCGCTCGATGATCGAGTACAGCGAGGAAGCCCTGCGCGAGGCCGAATCCGCCTTCTCGCGGATCGTCGGCTTCATGCAGCGCGTCGCCGAGAAGGCGGGGGGCAGCGTCGAGCCCGCCACCGAGGTGCCGCTCGCCTTCGCCGAGGCCATGGACGACGACCTCGGCGTCCCGCAGGCCCTCGCCGTCATCCACACCACCGTCCGGCAGGGCAATTCGGCGCTCGCGGCGGATGACAAGGAAAGCGCCGTCGCCCGGCTGGCCGAGGTCCGTGCCATGCTCGGTGTCCTGGGCCTCGACCCGCTCGATCCCCACTGGGCGGGCGAGACGGAGAGCGGCGAAGACCTCCATGGCGCGGTCGACACCCTCGTCCGGCTGGTCCTCCAGCAACGCGAATCCGCCCGCAGCCGCAAGGACTGGGCCACCGCCGACGCCATCCGCGACCAGCTCCAGCAGTCCGGCCTGGTCATCGAGGACGGCCTGGACGGACCGCGCTGGACCCTCGGACCGCGCTGACCCATCCGCGATGTGCCGCCCGGCTCTGAGGGCGGCACACTTTCCCTCATACGTACGTACGCCTTCGAGCTTTCAGGAAACAGGTAGTAGCCATGGCCGGGAACAGCCAGCGCAGGAACCGCCGCACGTCCAACAAGAAGGGCGCGCAGGTCGGCAGCGGTGGCAATCGGCGCCGCTCGCTTGAGGGCAAGGGACCGACCCCCCCCGCCTCAGCCCGCAAGGGACACGTCAAGAACCGCGTCGCCAACGCCAAGGCCAAGCAGACCGCCCGCCGTCCCGTCGCCCGACGCGGCGGCAAGGGCAGCTCCGAGATGGTCGTCGGCCGCAACCCCGTCTTCGAGGCGCTGCGCGATGGGGTGCCGGCCAACACGCTCTACGTCCAGCAGTTCATCGACAACGACGAGCGGGTCCGGGAGGCCCTTCAGCTGGCGGCCAAGCGCGGCAACATCCATCTGATGGAGGCCCCCCGGCCCGAGCTGGACCGGATGACGGGTGGCCTCAACCACCAGGGAATGGTGCTCCAGGTCCCGCCGTATGAGTACGCCCACCCGGAGGACCTGGCGGTAGCCGCGCACGACGAGGGCGAGGACCCGCTGATCGTCGCGCTCGACGGGGTGACCGACCCGCGCAACCTGGGCGCCGTCGTACGCTCGGTCGCCGCCTTCGGCGGCCACGGAGTGGTGGTGCCCGAGCGCCGCGCCGCGGGTATGACCGCGGGCGCCTGGAAGTCCTCGGCGGGCACCGCGGCCCGTACGCCGGTGGCCCGCGCGACCAACCTGACCCGCGCCCTTGAGGGGTACCAGAAGGCGGGCATCACCGTGGTCGGACTGGCCGCGGACGGTGAGCACGAGGTCGGCGAGCTCGCGGCCCTCGGCGGTCCGGTGGTGATCGTGGTCGGCAGCGAGGGCAAGGGCCTGTCCCGGCTGGTCGGCGAGACCTGTGACTTCCTCGTGCGCATTCCCATGCCGGGCGGAGCCGAATCGCTGAACGCGGGCGTCGCGGCGGGCGTGGTCCTCTACGAGGCTGCCAAGCGGCGCGCCTGACCCCGCGTGGCGGGTTGACGCCGGCCCGCCACGCCGTTCACAGGGCGCTCACCAGCCTTGACGGGCCTCGGACAGATCGGGTCCTCCGTGGCAGTGTCCAAACACCTTGTCACTCGGTTAGATGAGTGTGGACACCAGAACGCCCCGGCCCGGGTTCGATGATCAGCCTGCGTTGAGCATGGTCAAGGTTGACTGCGACCCCGCGCAGGTCATCGTGAACCACGCCAGCTTCCGGGTGCGGCTCGCCCAGAGCCCGCGCCCCGCACGCGCCATGGCGGACACCTCGCGTGTCCCCCATCTGGGCGCGGCCCAGGCGGGGCGGCGGCGGGCTCCCGTCGTCTGGAGCGGCAGGTCCGCACCGGGGGACGTCGGGGCGACCGGGCTGCTCCAGGCCGTGCGCAACACGGCCACCACCGGATACCAGCACACCGGACACGAGGGCCACGACCGCTATGACGGCGGGTCGACCCAGGTGATCCCGCGAGTCGACCTGGGCGGCTCGGTGGACGATCCGACCGCGCCCCACCCGCTCGCCGTGCCGCACAGCCGCTCGGAGAGCCCCCTGCTGCCCCCGATGCGGCAGGCGGTCGGCGCCTACGACGGCTATGACTCGTACTCCTCGTATGAACAGGGTCCCTACGAGGACGAGTTGGACGAGTCGGACGAGTCGGACGATGCCGTCGGGGACACCCGGCCGCACCGGGCCGGTCAGGACGCGGTCCGGCACGGCTACTACCCCGGCCGGCGGATGAACCTCGGCGTGGTGCTGCTGCCGATGCGGGTCTTCCTCGGCTTCATCTCCATCTACGCCGGCATGGGCAAGCTCAGCGATCCCGTCTACTTCGACGGCGGCGAGCGCGGCTCCATGGTGAAGTGGCTCACCTCGCTGCACCCGTGGGGACTGGCCGAGCCGCTGCGCGACTTCGCGCTCTCCCACCCCGTGGGCAGCGGTCTGACCGTCGCCTTCCTCCAGGTGGTCGTCGGTGTCCTGACGGTGCTCGGCCTGTGGCAGCGGGTCGCCGCCGTCGTGGGGGCGCTGCTGTCGGCCGCGCTGATCCTGACGGTCAGCTGGCGGACCGTCCCCGCCTATGACGCCCCCGACATCATCTATCTCGCCGCCTGGTCCCCGCTGATCATCGCCGGCGCACCCGTCTACTCCGTGGACGGCAGACTGGCGAGCGAGGCATGGCGCAAGCTCGGACCGCGCTCCGAGCTCTGGCAGCTGCGGCAGCGGGTGCTGCGGCGGGGTGCGGTCGTCGCCACGGTGGTCGTCGGGCTCACCCTGCTCGTCGGTTCGCTGCTGGGCGGGGCCGTTCGCTCCACGGACATGGTCACGGTGCCCGGTCCCAACCAGGACCCCACCAACCATCTGCCCGGCTCCTCGCTGCCGCAGGACGAGCCCACGGGTGAGCGCAGCTCATCGGGCCCGGTCGGTGAGAAGGACGCCAAGCCCGAGCCGTCGGTGAGCCGGGTGGAGGCTCCGAAGAAGGAGCAGGCCACCCCGTCCGGTGAGGAGGCGCGTGAGCCCGGCCGTACGGCGCAGCAGCGGTCCAGCGAGCCCCAGGGCAACGGGGGCGACACCCGACAGGCGCCGAGCCGCTCAGAGCCCGTCCAGCAGGCCCCAACGACGAGCTCGGGCCCGTCCTCTTCGGGCGGTGGCAGCGGCGGCAGCGGTGCGGCCGACAGTGGCTCCGCGGACCCGGGGGCCGGCAGCGGCGGCGGCTCGGGCACGGGCGGTTCCGGTAGCGGGGGCAACGAACGGGTGATCGGCGGGCTGCTCGGCTGAGGAACGCGCTGACGCGCACCGCGAGGAGGCGGCCACCGGAGGGATTCCGGTGGCCGCCTCCTTCCTGCTGTGTCCACCCTCGGTGGGGCCCGCGGACGGAACGTCCTCGCTGAAAGCGTTCAGCGGCTCCGGGAGAGCGGAGGGAGAGGCTCGACGGTGGCCCTTCGGCGCTGCGGCGGCTCGCATGTGACCGCCGTGACCGCCCTGACCGCCCTGCGGGCTGACCGGGCTGATCTGCCGGTGGGATCGACCGATGGGCAAACGCCCTACGTGGCCTGCTGAGCGGCCAGTTCCTTCGCGGCCTCGGTCAGGTCCTTGGCGGTGTCGATCGCCCGCCAGTAGGCCCCCTGGGGCAGTGGGAAGCCCGCCAGCAGGCGCTCGCGGGCCAGCTTGGGGAAGGTGGTGCGCTCATGGTCGCCGCGGTCCGGCAGCAGTTCGGCGAAGGCCGCGGAGAACACATAGACGCCCGCGTTGATCAGATAGGGCGACGGCGGGGCTTCGATGAAGTCCGTGATGTGGCCGAACGCGTCCGTCTCGACCGCTCCCCAGGGGATACGGGGCCGGGCTAGCGCGAGTGTGGCGGCGGCGTCACGCTCACCGTGGAAGGCGGCCATGTCCCGCAGCGGGAAACGGGTCCAGATGTCGCCGTTGGTGGCGTACCAGGGCAGATCGGGCCGGGGTAGGCGGGCGGCGGCGTACTTGAGGCCGCCGCCGCGGCCGAGGGGTTCGGGTTCGACGACGGTGGTGACGCGCAGCGGCAACTCGGTGCTCGCGAGCCACTTCTGGAGCACCTCGGCGAGATGGCCACAGGAGATGACGGCGTCGGTGACGCCTTCCGCGGCGAGCCAGGAAAGCTGATGGCCGATGATCGGGGTCCCGGTTCCGGGGATCTCGACCATCGGCTTGGGGCGGTCGTCGGTGTACGGGCGTAGCCGTGAGCCCTGGCCACCCGCCAGGATTACGGCCTGCGTCGGATACGTGGGCGTACTCATGCCCTGGACGATATGCCGCGCGGGCCGTGGCTCCCCAGAGGCGCTCAGCTGCCCTGGGTCTGTGCGGCGACCCCGGTGGCGAAGGACGTGTCGCAGACGGGCTTGGAGAAGGACTGGGCGCGGGTGGGGCCAAGGCGCTCCACGGCGGCGCGGCCGAGGTCGCGGGCGATCGACATGCAGTGCTTGGCGAGCGACGGACGGGCTTCCACCTCGCGCTGGAGGTGGGTGAGGGCGGTGCCGGGGTCCTTCTCCTGGAGTTCGGTCAGGAGCCGGTCGCGCAGGACGTCATGGGGCGCGCGGGGCTTGGCGGGCACGGAGACGTTCTGCGAGGAGGCGGTGAGCATCTGCGACTGGCTCGGCTGGCCTGCCCACGGAACGCTGGTAACTGCGAGGGTTCCGGAGAGCACCAGGACGACGGGCAGAACGAGAGCGAGAGT
The DNA here is from genome assembly GCF_023701525.1 of Streptomyces albipurpureus. Taxonomy (GTDB): domain Bacteria; phylum Actinomycetota; class Actinomycetes; order Streptomycetales; family Streptomycetaceae; genus Streptomyces; species Streptomyces albipurpureus. Next base: position 24,953 of record NZ_JAMQAW010000104.1, on the reverse strand, counting down.
GCGGCCGATTCGGCGGGCTGAGTGGGTCACGCGAGCGAGCGTAGCGGTCAGTGATGATTTGGCGACATTTAGTCACTCGGGCGGGGGACGGTTCGACGAGCCCTTTCGAATCCCGTGTTGACGTCGAGTGCCGAAATGCCCGGAGCGGTGGGGCTTTTGGTCGGATACGCGAAACGGCCCCGCCGGAACTGCGGGGCCGTCACTGTGCGTTGAGCTCGTCAGGCGGACTCAGTCGGTGAGGCGCTCACCGGTCGAGGTCGCGAAGACGTGCAGCTCGTCCGGGCGCGGTACGACGTGCAGCTCGGCGCCCTTGTCGGGCACGGAGCGACCGCCGACGCGGACGACCAGGTCCTGGTACTTGCCGCCGACCTCGGAGGAGCCGTACACAAAACCGTCGGCGCCGAGTTCTTCCACGACGTTGACGGAGATGGCCAGGCCGGCCGGGGCGTCCTGGGTGTCCTTGGACAGCGACCGGGCGGCGGCGCCGTTGTGCTCGACGACGTCGAAGTGCTCGGGGCGGACACCGACGGTGACGGTGCTGTCACCGCGGGCTTCGGCGGCGCTGAGGGCCTCACGGGAGACCGGCACCACGCTGTTGCCGAACTTCACTCCGCCGTCGGTGATCGGGACCTCGACCAGGTTCATGGCGGGGGAGCCGATGAAGCCGGCGACGAAGAGGTTGGCCGGGCGGTCGTACATGTTGCGCGGGGAGTCGACCTGCTGGAGCAGACCGTCCTTGAGCACCGCGACCCGGTCGCCCATGGTGAGCGCCTCGACCTGGTCGTGGGTCACGTACACGGTGGTGATGCCCAGCCGCCGCTGGAGCGAGGCGATCTGGGTACGGGTGGACACACGGAGCTTGGCGTCGAGGTTGGACAGCGGCTCGTCCATGAGGAAGACCTGCGGCTCACGGACGATCGCGCGGCCCATCGCGACCCGCTGGCGCTGACCACCGGAGAGCGCCTTCGGCTTGCGGTCCAGGTACGGGGTGAGGTCGAGGATCTTGGCGGCCTCTTCGACCTTCTTGCGGATCTCGGCCTTGTTGACGCCGGCGATCTTGAGCGCGAAGCCCATGTTGTCGGCGACGCTCATGTGCGGGTAGAGCGCGTAGTTCTGGAACACCATGGCGATGTCCCGGTCCTTGGGCGGCAGATGTGTGACGTCACGGTCGCCGATGCGGATTGCTCCGCCGTTGACGTCCTCAAGTCCCGCGAGCATCCGGAGAGAAGTGGACTTGCCACAACCGGAGGGGCCGACGAGGACGAGGAACTCGCCGTCTTCGATCTCGATCTGGAGCTGGTCGACCGCAGGCTTGTCGCCGCCGGGGTAGATGCGGGTTGCCTTGTCGAAAGTAACGCTGGCCATGCTGATGTTTCCCTTCACCGGCAGGAACGTGCCGGACGATCCGAGTAAAGGAGTGGTTTAGTCCACCTGTGTGGACGTGGGGTGACGCTACCTGGCCTTTTCTGATCTGTCAGCTGCCGTAGGCAACCAGTTTTTCGACCAGGACCGGCCCGCTGTTGGTTACACTGCTACGGCTGCCTCCTTAGCTCAGCTGGCCAGAGCAACGCACTTGTAATGCGTAGGTCGTCGGTTCGAATCCGACAGGGGGCTCTAGAGGTTCGCAGATGTGTCCCGGATCACTGTGGTCCGGGACATATTTCTGCCCGGAGCGGCTTCACGCCCAAGGCTCCCCTCCCGGCTATCCCGTCCTGTTGGCCCGCTCCGCCCCTTGTACGGCACCAGCCGATGACCCGTCCCGGTGCCTTCGCCGCGCTCACCGCTCTGGTCAGCTCGCCGCGCTCAGCTCCACCACGACGCGGTTCGGATGCCCGTCGGTGAGCACCGGATAGGCGCGGGTGGTGACCAGGTCATCGGTTGCCACCAGCCCCGAGCCGTCGCTGTCCGCGTGCACCCGGACCGTGTAGCGGGCCCGCGGGTCCGGCGGTGGTGCCTCCAGCAGAAGGCGTTGAGGCCGCTCCAGTCGTACGCCGTGCAGGACCTCGCGGGCCACCACCCGAGCCGGGGCGTCCACCGCGCTCACTTCCTCCACCTGGGCGCGCAGGGTGACTTCCGCGCCGGGGGCGGTTATACCCGGCGCGAGTTTCACCGTGATTTCTACGGTCGGCATACGCTTGCGTACCCCCTTGTCGGCCCCTGCTCATCCTGATATTCCACAGTACGTTCCGTAAAACTCTTTGCGGAATGCGAGGACAGGAAGTCGAACCGCAGGGGGAACTCATGTCCAATGCAGAGACCAGTGGGGCTGGAGAGAGTCACGGTGAATTCCATTCCTCGGCAGAGGTCAGAACCGCGCTGATCGACGGAGTCAGTTTCCAGGCCAAGTCCGTGCAGTATGTCGAGATCGACGGGCAGGCCGTCTTCGAGGGAGACATCATTCTCGGTTCCGTCGAGGATGTTGATCGACGGAACGAGGAACTCATGGCGCGGGGGGACGCCGATCTCCCCGAGTCCGCGGTCATCATCTCCGGGAAGCAGTTTCGCTGGCCGGCCGCGCTGGTGCCCTTTGAGATCGATGCGAACCTGCCCAATCAGCAGCGGGTCACCGATGCCATCGCGCACTGGCAGGGCCGTACCCCGATCCGCTTCGTCCAGCGGACGGCGGCGAACGCCGCCCAGTACCCCGACTTCGTACGGTTCGTACCGGGGGGCGGTTGCTCCTCGTTCGTCGGACGGCAGCGCGGACAGCAGAACATCACCCTCGGCGCCGGCTGTACGACCGGGAACACCATCCATGAGATCGGTCACGCGGTCGGGCTCTGGCATGAGCAGAGCCGGGAGGACCGCGACCGATTCGTCTCGATCGTCTGGGCCAACATCAGCCCCGGCTTCGAGCACAACTTCAACCAGCACATCACCGATGGCGATGATGTGGGCCCGTATGACTACGGGTCGATCATGCACTACCCGCGCACCGCTTTCTCCAGCAATGGGCAGGACACGATCGTGCCCACCGCGGCGGGTGCCGTGATCGGCCAGCGGACCGGGCTGAGCACCGATGACATCGCGGCGATCCGGGCCATGTACGGTCCCTCACCCGCCTCCGGGCCCGCCGTCTCCTGGGAATCCGCCCGGCTGGACGTCTTCGGTATCGGCACCGACTCCGCGCTCTTCCACAAGTGGTGGGACGGCAGCGCCTGGGGCCCGAGCGTGCAGGGCTGGGAGTCGCTGGGCGGAATCGCCACCAGCCGCCCCACCGCGCTGTCCTGGGGCCATGACCGGCTCGATGTGTTTGTCATCGGCACGGATTCGGCCCTGCACCACAAATGGTGGGACGGGAATGCCTGGGGCCCGAGTGCGCAGGGTTGGGAATCCCTGGGGGGAATCTGCACCAGCCCACCGGAAGCAATCTCCTGGGCACCCGACCGGCTCGATCTCTTTGTACGAGGCACGGATTCCGCGATCCACCACAAGTGGTGGGACGGAAACCGGTGGGGGCCTTCGGTACAGGGTTGGGAATCCCTCGGTGGAATTTCCACCAGCGATCCGGTAGCGGTTTCCTGGGGCGCGAACCGACTTGATCTCTTTGTGATCGGGACCGATTCGGAGCTCTATCACAAGTGGTGGGACGGAAGGGCCTGGGGGCCATCCATCTCCGGTTGGGAATCGCTCGGCGGCACCTGTATGGGAGCGCCCGCCGCGGTCTCCTGGGGGCCCGACCGGCTCGATCTCTTTGTCATCGGCACGGATTCCGCGCTGCACCACAAATGGTGGGACGGCCGTGCCTGGGGCCCGAGCCTCCAGGGCTGGGAGTCCCTGGGCGGCGTCTGTACGGGCACCCCCACGGCTGTCTCCTGGGGCCGCGATCGGCTCGATGTGTTTGTCATCGGTACGGATTCGGCGCTGCACCACAAGTGGTGGGACGGCCGAGCGTGGGGGCCGAGCCTCCAGGGTTGGGAGTCGCTCGGCGGGATCTGCACCAGCTCACCCGAAGCGGTCTCCTGGGAGCCGGGCAGACTCGATCTCTTCGTCCGGGGCACGGACTCGGGGCTGCACCACAAGTGGTGGGACGGCCGAGCGTGGGGGCCGAGCCTCCAGGGTTGGGAGTCGCTCGGCGGGATCCTGACCCGCTTCACCGACTGAGCGGACCTGGGCGGACCTGGGCGGACCTGAGCGGTACCCGGGCGATGGCGAGGGGGTGGGCCGTGCCTGAAGGACCGCGGACCGAAGGAGCCCGGTCGGAGGGGCCCGGGTTGGGGCAACCGCCCCTGACGGGCCCCGGATCGAAGGAACCCGGGGTCGGGTCGACATCCGAAGGAGTCCTGCCCGCTGAAGGAGCACCGTCGCCGGGCTCACCGAGCGGGCTGAGCCACCCCGCGCATCGCAAACCCCCGGGGGGAGCCCCCTGACTCCCCCCGCGGGAAACCCGTCTCGGGCTGCTCAGTGGCGGCCCGAGACGCGGTCCGCGACTCGCGCCACCCGGTCCGTCCGTGCGCTACGGGCCGCTGACTCCCGCCGATCGGCGCCTCGGTAGGCCGCGTACATCGCCTGCACCCCGAGCCAGCGCAGCGGCTCCGGCTCCCACTTGCGTACCTTGTGCCCCACCCAAGGCAGCGTGCTGAGGTCGGTCGCTCCCGACTGACCGGAATCCTGTTGGATCAGATCGCGCAGCGTACGGCCGGCGAGGTTGGTGGTGGCGACGCCGGAGCCGACATAGCCGCCCGCCCAGCCAAGCCCGGTGGAGCGATCCAGGGTGACCGTGGCGCACCAGTCGCGCGGTACGCCCAACACCCCCGACCAGGCATGGTCAATCCGTACTCCGGCGGTCGTCGGGAAGAGCCGCACCAGCATCTCGCGCAGCGCCTCGATGGTCACCGGCTGGGTGCGGCCGTCGTTGTCGGTGCGGGAGCCGTAGCGGTAGGGCACTCCCCGGCCGCCGAGCGCGATCCGGTCATCGGCGGTGCGTTGGGCGTAGACATAGGCGTGCGCCATATCGCCCAGCGCCTCGCGGCCCTCCCAACCGATGGTGTCCCACAACTCCGGGGACAGCGGTTCGGTGGCGATCATGGAGGAGTTCATCGGGAGCCAGGCCCGGCGCTGGCCCTTGATGGCGGCGGTGAACCCCTCGGTGCAGCGCAGTACATAGGGCGCGCGGACCGTGCCGTAAGGGGTGACGGCGTGCTGGGGGCGGATCTGCGTCACCGGAGTGGACTCATGGATGGTGACCCCCAGCGCTTCCACCGCCGCGGCCAACCCCTTGACCAGCTTCACGGGATGCACCCGGGCGCCGTAGGGAGTCCACGAGGAGGTGACCGCACCGCTCACCCGGATGCGCTCCGCGGTCTCCTGGGCCCCGAGCAGTACCCGCTCCTTCTCGCCGAAGGCGACTTCCGCCGAGTGGAACGCCTTGAGGCGGGCGGCCTGCGCCGGGGTGTAGGCGACCTCAAGGACTCCACCACGATGGATGTCAGCGTCGATGCCTTCCTCGGCGGCGACCCGGATCACCTCGTCGACGGTGTCGTTCATGGCCTGCTGGAGCCGGACCGCGGAGTCCCGGCCGTGCAGCCGGGCGTAGCGGTCGCGTCCCGCGATGCCGTTGAAGAGCCAGCCGCCGTTGCGGCCCGACGCGCCATAGCCGCAGAACCTGCCCTCAAGGACAGTGATCCTCAGATCTGGGGCCGCCTTCTTGAGGTAGTAGGCCGTCCACAGACCGGTGTAGCCACCGCCGATGACGCACACGTCGGCCGAGGAGTCACCGGGAAGGGGCTCACGGGGTGCGGGGAGGCCGTCCTGCGCGTACCAGAACGAAATGCCGCCGTTCACGGTGCTCGTGGTCATGGTGTTCCTGCCGCTCTGGGCTCGCTGCGTATGCCGATCCGGTGGCCCCGGGCCGTGCCGCGCCCGCCATAGCGGACGACTGTACGTAAAACCGCCCCCCTGCGCGCCGGTGCGGATGCCGGAAAATGAGGCGAGCGAGTCGGCACTGTGTCCATACGATCGCAGTCATGATCGAGGTACCGGAAGCACTGGCCGAACTCCACCAGGAGCATGGCGGGGAGGCGGGCCGCGCCTTTGTCGCGGTACTGCCCGAGCGGGCGGCGCAGTTCCTGGAACGTTGGGATCTACGGCGCACCGGGGACGCCATGCACGGTCAGACCGCACTCGCCCTCCCGGTCCAGCGCGCCGACGGCACACCCGCCGTGCTCAAGCTCCAGTCCCTCGACGAGGAGAACGCCGGGGAACCCGCGGCACTGCGGGCCTGGGACGGGGACGGCGCCGTTCATCTCCTGGAGCATGATCCCGACACCAACACCCTGCTGCTGGAGCGGCTGGTCTCCGCCCGCCCTCTGTCATCGCTCCCGGACACCCGCGAAGCGGTCCGCGTCCTGGCGGAGTTGCTGGCCCGACTGGCCGCCCGGCCCGCGCCGCCGGGAATGCGCGGCCTGGGGCAGATCACCGCCGGGCTGCTCGCCGACGCCCCGGACGCCGCGCAGCGCCTGCGCGATGGCAGTGAGCGCCGGCTGCTGCTCGACTGTGCCGCCGCCGTCAGGGAGGTGGCCGATGGGAGCGGGGACCGACTGCTGCACTGGGACCTGCACTACGACAACATCCTCGCGGCCGACCGGGAGCCCTGGCTCGCCATCGACCCCAAGCCGCTGGCCGGGGACCCCGGTTTCGAGCTGATGCCGGCGCTCACCAATCTCTTCGACCCGGCCGAGACGCGGTGGCGGTTCGATCTGCTGACCGAGACGCTGGGCCTCGATCGCGAGCGGGCCAGAGCATGGACGCTGGGACGGGTACTCCAGAACAGCCTGTGGCACCTGGCGGACGGCGGGTCAGGGTTGGAGGAGCGGGAGTTGTCCATCGCTCGGACGCTACTGGCCCGCTGATCAGCGGGTAAGGCAGGCTAAATCCTATGATTCGTAACGCTACGCCCGCAGATATCCCCGAGATCCATCGCATGGTCCGCGAACTCGCCGAGTACGAGAAGGCCCTGGACGAGGTCCATGCGACGGAGGAGCAGCTGCGTGAGGCCCTGTTCGGCGAGCGCCCTGCCGCGTATGCGCATATCGCGGAGACGGACGACGGTGAGACGGTCGGATTCGCGCTCTGGTTCCTGAACTTCTCCACCTGGCGCGGGGTGCACGGCATCTATCTGGAAGACCTCTACGTCCGCCCCGACCGCCGTGGCGGAGGCCATGGCAAGGCGCTGCTGACGGAGTTGGCCCGGATCTGTGTGGCGCGTGGCTACCAGCGTCTTGAGTGGTCGGTGTTGAACTGGAACACCCCGTCGATCGCGTTCTACGAGTCGCTGGGGGCGAAGCCGCAGGATGAGTGGACGGTGTACCGGCTGACGGATGAGGCGCTCGGCGAGCTGGGCGCGGCTTCCTAGCGCCGGTGCGGGGCGGGTGTCCGGGGTGGGGAGAAACCGCAGCACCCCGTCGACGCGCCGGCCCGTGCTCCCGCCCGTAGAACACGGGGACGGTGTGCCTGCCGATCGACGAGATGCCGGGTCCGTGCGGGCCAGCGGCCGTACGGGTCAGGGGATGAGGACCACCTTGCCGACCGTGCCCCGGGTCTCCAGCGCGCGATGGGCGCCCGCCGCGTCGGCGAGGGGGAAGCGTTGGACCGCGGGGCGCAGCCGACCGGACGCCGCCTCGGCGAGGGCGCGCTCCTCCAGGAAGCGAAGGTCCCCGCCCGCCTTCTCGATCATCACCGGGCCGAGTACGCCTTCCGAGGTGATGCCCCGCTGGACGAGCTCCTCGTCGGTGAAGGTCACCTCGTCCCCGAACCCGCCGAACACGATGTGCCGGCCGCCCCTGCCCAGCAGATCGACGGCCGCTCGGGCGGTGTCGCCACCCACCGAGTCAAAGACAACGGTGGCGCGGGTGTCGCCGAGATAGCCGCGCACCTGCTCGACCCACCCGGGGCTTCGGTAGTCCAGGGCGAGATCGGCGCCGTTGGCGAGCGCCAGGGCTGCCTTGGCCGGCCCACCGGCGAGGGCGATCACGGTGGCCCCCGCGTTCTTGGCGTACTGGACCAGGAGCGTGCCGATCCCACCGGCCGCCGCCGGGACGATCGCCACATCGCCGGGGCCCAGTTCGGTGAAGAGGAGGATGCCCAGGGTCGTACGGCCGGTGCCGATCATCGCGACCGCCTCGGCGGCGTCGAGGTTCGACGGGATCTCATGGAGCCTGGCCGCGTCGGTGACGGCGAGTTCGGCATAGCCGCCGGGGACCATGCCCAGATGCGCCACGACCCGCTTGCCGAGCCAGGCCGGGTCGGTGCCATCGCCGAGCGCGTCGACGACCCCGGCGACCTCACGGCCGGGGACGGTCGGCAGCTCGGCGGGTGCGGCCGGGTGGCCTTCGAGCCCGCCCCGCAGGACCGTGTCGAGGTAGTGGACACCCGCCGCGGCGACGGCGATCCGTACCTGGCCCGGGCCTGGGACCGGGTCGTCAGCGTGCTCATGGACGAGGTTCTCGGCGGGGCCGAAGGCGTGGAGGCGGATGGCATACAAGGCGGGCTCCCCTGGGATGTGACTGTTCCGAACGCCGGGTCCGTGGTCTGGGTCCAGCTTCCAACCTCAAGTTCGCTTGAGGTCAAGCCCCGGGTTCAGTGGATCTGGGACCCCGTTGGACCCGGAGCCCGCTGGGACACCAGCGAAACCGCCGAGAGGGCGCTGGTGAAGGACACCTCCGACAGCACGCCCGGCGCCGCCACCTGATCGCCCACCAGATACACCCCGCCCCCGCGGTCGATCGCCGGGCGGTCCCGCCAGGTGGTCCCCGGCGCGTCGACCGCTCCGGTGCGGCCCTGGGCCAGGCTCTCCCGCCGCCAGACCGTACGCTCGCGCCAGTGAGGAAACCCCAGGTCAAGCAGGTCCTCGGCATGGGTTACCCCGTCGGCCTTGGACTCCTTCGGCGCGATCGGCAGCTGGCCCTGGATCAGCGAGTACCCGGCCGGGGCGAGGGAAGGGTCCTGTGCGGTGAAGCGCTCCAGCCAACCGGGGGCGTCCAGGTCGGAGAGGATGAACGGGTCCTCGCGATGGGCGCTCAACACCAGGTCGATCAGGGTCGTACGGCCGCTCGGCCAGCGCAGTGAATCATCCTTCAGCAGCCCGCGCGCCGCGTCGAGCGAGGTGGCGACGATCACCGGACCCTCCCGCTCCGGCAGCACATCGACCCGGGAGCCACTCTCGATCCGTACGCCCAACCGCCGGGCACGGTCGACCATCCGCTCGATGACCTGGCCCCAACCACCCCGCGGATAGCTGGCCTCCGGGGGAAGCGAGGTGGCGCGCCTCAGCCGCTCCTGGACGAAGGCCGCGGACAGCGAGCCGGGATCATGGTGAAAGAGCGCGACCCCCGTATAGCGGGCCGCCGCCCGGGCGCCCTCGACACCGACCCGGTCACTCGCCCAGCTCAGGAAGTCGCAACCCACCGGTGCCCGCCCACGGTTCCCGTAGGCGAGTCGGACCATGGCCAGCGGCGGCACCTTGCGCAACGCCCCACCACGGCGGAACCGGAACCGTACGCCCTCCCGCGGGGGAATCGCGGCCAGCGGACCGATCAGATCGCGCCGCCTCAGCCAGTCCCAGTGCGGGCCGCGGCGGTAGAGGGCGTGCGGGCCGTCGTTCGTACGGTAGGGGCCGTCACTGGTGCGGGCCCGGCCGCCGAGGGTCTGGTGGGCCTCGTACAGCCGGACGTCGGCTCCCGACTCGGCGGCGGCAATGGACGCGGTGAGTCCGGCGAAGCCGCCGCCGATCACGGTGATGCGGTGCATGGGGAACATCCCTTCCATGAGCTCTCAGGGCTCTTGGAGAGAAGACGATCGCGGTGGCCGGTTATGTGACATCGGCGCGCGGCCAGGGCCAGGGCCGCGGAGCCGGCAGGGCGTCAGCGGTCTGGGGCGTCAGCGGTCCGGTCCCGGACATCAATGAGGTGGGAGCGCGGTCCGAGGCCTCGGGGAGGAGCGCGGCAGCGTCACATACGGGGAAAACGGGACTGGAGGTCCCAGATCACCGGGTTGTCGGCCAGTCCCTCATGGAGGTCGAAGAGGTCGGCGAGCAGATCCTGGAGGAAGTCGCGGGATTCCCGCCGTAGATCGCGGTGGCTGAAGGTCAGCGGTGGCTCATCACCGGGCATCCAGTCGGCTTCCACCTCGACCCAGCCAAAGCGCCGTTCAAAGATCATGACATCGCTGGACTCGGTGAAGTCCAACTCGGCGTACTGGGGAACGGAGGCGCGATTGCCGCGCGGATCGCGGTCGATGCGCTCGACGATGTCGCACAGGGCCCAGGCGAAGTCCAGCACCGGAACCCATCCCCAGGCGGTGGACAACTCGCGGTCGGCCTTGGTGTCGGCGAGATAGACATCGCCGCAGAACAGATCGTGGCGCAGGGACCGGGTGTCCGCGCGGCGGTAGTCGGTCTGCGGGGGGTCGGGGAAGCGCCGGGAGAGGGAGTAGCCGATATCGAGCACCGCCCGATGGTGTCACGCCCCGGAGCGAGGATCGGCGGCGGCCGCGCCTCCCCCGCCGGGTGAGCCCCCGGGGGCGGGGTCGCACCGACCGCCGGGCGGGTGTCCGCGTCGACTACCAGACAGGTCACCATCCGATGGCAAGACGGGCCCGCATCGACCGTCGGGCGGGTCACCACCGGCCGCCCAGACGGCCCCGCAGCGGCCCTGGGGTGAGCCGGCGGCATCACGGAAGGAGCCGTTGCTCCTTCGCCACCGCCACCGCACCGGCCCGGGTGTCCACCCCGAGCTTGGCGTAGATCCGGCCCAGATGCGTCTTCACCGTCGCCTCGCTGATGAACAGCGCCCTGGCGATCTCCCTGTTCCCGAGCCCCCGCCCCAGCTGCCCGAGAATGTCCCGTTCCCGCTCGGTGAGTGTGGGACTGCCCGTGCCCCGCATCCGGTCCATGACCCGGCTCGCCACCGGCGCGGACAACGCCGTACGGCCCACAGCCGCCGCGCGGATCGCCGCGAACAGTTCCTCCGGGCGCTCCGCCTTCAGCAGATACCCCGTCGCCCCCGCCTCGATCGCCCGGGTGATGTCCGCGTCCGTGTCATAGGTCGTCAGCACCAGTACGTGCACCCGTGGTGAGGCGATCCGGCGGGTGGCCGCCACCCCGTCGATCCCGGCCCCGAGCTGGAGATCCATCAGCACCACATCGGGCTCCAGCTTCGCGGCCATGGCGACGGCCTCCTCACCGCTGCCCGCCTCGCCGACCACCTCGATGTCCGGCTCACTGCCCAGCAGCGCCAGCAGTCCGGCACGTACCACCGCGTGGTCGTCGCAGAGCAGAATCCGTACCGCGGTCATGTCCGCTCCCAAGGAATCGCCGCGGACACGACCGTGCCCTCGGCCGGTGTCGACTCGATCGTCAGAGTGCCGCCGAGCTGTCTCACCCGGGCCCGCATCGCCGCCAACCCATGCCCGCGCACCCCCGGCACCGCCCCACCCGGGACGAACCCCGAGCCGTCATCCGCGATGTCCAGTACCACCTGGTCATCGAGATGGCTCAGGGTCAGCGCCGCCGCCGTCGCGCCCGCATGTTCCCGAACGTTGGCCAACGCACCCTGAGCGATCCTCAGCAACGCCGACTGCACCCGGTCGGGCAGCCGCTCCGGGGTGCCCTCCAGATGGAAACGGACCCGTAGGGAGTCCGAGGACTCCCGCTCGGCGAGCGCCCGCAGCGCCTGGGCCAGCCCGCCACCCGCCGCCAGATCGGCGGGGGCGAGATCATGGACAAAGCGTCTGGCCTCGGCGAGGCTGCGCTCCGCGATCGACTCGGCGGTACGGACATGGCCGCGCGCGGCCTCGGGATCGCTCACCCAGGTACGGTCCGCGGCCTGGAGCAGCATCTGCTGGCTGGACAGGCTCTGGGCGAGGGTGTCGTGGATCTCCATCGAGAGACGTTCGCGTTCCGCGAGGGTTCCCTCGCGCCGTTCGGTGGCGGCCAACTCCCGACGCGTACGGACCGACTCGTCGATCAACGCCTGGAGTCGGTCGGCCTGGCGGCGCATATGGATGAAGACGGCGGTGGCGAGCACGGCGACGGCGGGCGGCACCAGAAAGAGATTGGGGTCCACCCCGTCCCGCAGCCGCCACTCCGCGATCATGACCAGGGCGCAGAGGACGGCCACCATGGCGACCGCGGCCCGGGTCGGCAGGGACCGTAGACCGGTGTAGATCAACGGGACCGCACACCAGGCGAAGCTGGGCGCCAGCAGCACGATCACCGTCCAGCAGCCCACGATCAGACCGAGCCGCACCAGATCCGCGTGGCGATACCGCGAGGTCAGCCGGTGACCGACGAGCTGAAGCAGGGCGAGGGCGGCGCTCAACCCGATGACCCAGGGCAGCCAGGGGCTGTCGGGGTGCTTGATCAGATAGCGCAGCAGCGATCCGGCGAGCAGGGCGATGAACGCGATGTTCATCAGCCGCTCCAGCCACCGGGTGTCCCACTCCCCGTCCTGTGTGTGGCCGCCCTCCGGTGCCGCGCCCCAGGTCCCGTTCCCCCGGGTACGGGTTTCTACTCCCCGCCCGTCGCGGGGTGCTTCGGCCCGCGGTATCGGGGACATGGCCATCTCCTGCGTATCGATCTGGGGCACTTCTCTGCATCGTGACCCGGTGGGGCCACGGCCGCATCAGCTGATCGGTTGACCCGCCCCTCCACCATCATGCCTGCGGCGAGGAGCCAGTACGCCGACGCCCACCAGGCCCGGTGAACCCCAAGATCGAAGACAGCAGGACCCACGGACCACAGGAACCCAGCCCCACAGGAGTCAACAACCATGAAGAAGCTGTCGTCGATATCGCTCCGCACCCGCGTCCTCACCGGTGCCGTCGCCGCCGCAGCGCTCAGCGCGGGCACCTTCGGGGCCGTCTCCGCCAGCGCCGACGCACCCGCCGCCGAGTCCCGCGCCGCGGTCAAGGCCGACACCTCGAACCGTCACCTCCAGCAGACCACCCACCTCACGGTCGACGCCGCGTCCAGGGCGGCCCAGGCCACCCTCGACGCCGCCGAGCGGGCCGGCCAGCGCGTCACCGTCGCCGTGGTCGACCGCAACGGCAACACGATCGTCACCCTGCGCGGCGACGGCGCGGGACCGCAGTCGTATGAGTCGGCGGAGCAGAAGGCGTTCACCGCGGTCTCCTGGAACGCCCCCACATCGGAGCTCGTCAAGCGCCTCGGGTCCACGCCGAACCTGAAGGACATCCCGGGCACCCTCTTCCTCGGCGGCGGAGCTCCGGTCCAGGTCAAGGGCGCACCGATCGCCGGCATCGGGGTGGCGGGCGCTCCGAGCGGCGCACAGGACGAGGAGTTCGCCCGTGCGGGCGTCGCCGCACTGACCCGCTGAGCGCGCTTGCCGGCCCCTGGCACCCGGCCCTCACTAGGATCACCGCGTGCGCCTGCCGACACCCCCGCGCGTCCTCGCGCCCGTCATCGCCCTCACCCTCCTCCTGGGATGCAGCGGCGGCGGGTCAGGACCGCGGGGTGTCCAGGGCGCCCCGGGCGGGGTCGGCGTACGGGACCCCCTCTTCCCACGGCTCGGCAACGGCGGCTACGACGTCCAGCACTACGCCCTCACCCTGGGCTATGAGCCGAGCACCGGACGGCTCAGCGGCCTCGCCGAGATCACCGCACGCGCCAGCCAGGACCTCAGCGCCTTCAACCTCGATCTGCATGGGCTGACCGTCGACCGGGTCAGCGTCGACGGCGCACCCTCCACCGCCCACCAGAGCGGCGACGAACTGACCGTGCGCCCGCGCCGGGACCTCACCCGCGGCAAGACCTTCCGTACCGTCGTCCGCTACTTCGGCACCCCGAAGACCATCACCGACCCCGATGGCTCACAGGAGGGCTGGCTGCGCACCGAAGACGGCGCACTGGCCGTCGGTGAACCCGCCGGGTCCATGGCCTGGTTCCCCGGCAACCACCACCCGAGCGACAAGGCCACCTACGAGATCGCCGCCACCGTCCCCAGCGGCCTGGACGCCATCTCCAACGGAGAGCTGACCAGCGAGACCACCCGCGCCGGCCGCACCACCTTCGTCTGGAAGTCGGGCCGGCCGATGGCGAGCTACCTCGCGACGCTGGCCATCGGCGCCTATGAGACCGACGCCTCGCACACACCAGCGGGCCTGCCCGTCTTCACGGCGGCGGCCCCCTCGGTAGCCGACGACAGCGCGGAGCTGCTCGCCCGCATCCCGGAGATCATGCGCTGGTCAACGGAGAAGTTCGGCCCGTACCCCTACTCCTCCATCGGCGCGATCGTCGTCCCCGACGGCGAGGTCGGCTACGCCCTGGAGACCCAGAACCGCCCGGTCTTCCCCGCCGAGTACTTCCAGCTCGACATCCTCGTCCATGAGATCGCCCACCACTGGTACGGCAACTCCGTCACCCCGGCCAGCTGGCGGGACATATGGCTGAACGAGGGGTTCGCCACCTACGCCGAGTGGCTCTGGGTGGAGGACTTCGACGGGGTACCGGCGCAACAGAGCTTTGAGGAGGCCTTCGAGGAGTCGGCCAACTGGGACTTCCCACCCGCCGACCTCCCCTCATCCGCCCGCATCTCCAGCGCCCCGGTGTACGGGCGAGGGGCGATGGTCCTCCACAAACTCCGCCAGGCGGTCGGCGAGCGGACCTTCACCGCGATCCTGAAGGGCTGGCCCGCGAAACACCGTCACGGCAACGCGTCGACCGCGGACTTCACCACGTACGCCGAGAAGTCGGCGGGCCGCAAGCTCGATGACCTCTGGCGCGTCTGGCTGTACGGGGACGACCGCCCGGCTCGGCCCTGACGGGGTCGCTCTGGGGGTTGTGGGCGGGCTCGTCGTCCCCAGCTGTGTGGCGCGGGGACGAGGTGGGATGCGCACCAGGCGACAGGAGTAGCGGGCGGGTTCGGGGTTGTGCGGGGTGTGGCCCGGAAGCACCGTGCCCCGGCCGGATCCTTCCCGGCCGGGGCACAGCGCTTCGAACGACTAGCGATGCACGACGACTAGAGGTTCACACCGAAGTCGCGGGCGATGCCCTCAAGCCCGGCGGCGTAACCCTGGCCCACCGCGCGGAACTTCCACTCGGCGCCGTTGCGGTACAGCTCGCCGAAGACCATGGCGGTCTCGACCGCCGCGTCCTCGCTCAGGTCATAGCGGGCGATCTCGGCGCCACCGGCCTGGTTGAGGATGCGGATGTAGGCGTTGCGCACCTGGCCGAAGTTCTGCGAGCGGGTGACGGCGTCGTAGATCGAGACCGGGAAGACGATCTTGTCGACGTCGACGGGCAGGCCCGCGAGGTTCACATTGATCTGCTCGTCGTCGCCGCCGCCCTCGCCGGTGCGGTTGTCACCGGTGTGGACGATGGTCTGGTCGGGCGTGGCCCGGTTGTTGAAGAAGATGAAGTGGTTGTCCGACGCGACCTTGCCCGCGGGGTTCACGCCGATCGCGGAGGCGTCGAGGTCAAAGTCGGTGCCGGTCGTGGTGCGGACGTCCCAGCCGAGGCCGACCGTAACGGCGGTCAGGCCCGGTGCCTCCTTGGTGAGCGAGACGTTGCCGCCCTTGGTCAGGCTAACTGCCATTGGGAAGTCCCCTTCGTATTCGAGTCTGCCGGCTTCTTCTCGTACGAAACTACCGGTACCCGTCATAACGCAGTCAGGGGACTACCAGGTTCCATGTGGATGCAGGTTCTTCGCCGGGTTCGCGCCACGCGCCCCGGGTCCGGTTTCGGCCCGACGCTCTGCGAGAGGTACGACACGCTCGGAAAACGGGGTGACGTGGACACCACCGTCGCGGGACCATGGGGGCATGTCCGGGCCCTATGTCATCCGTGGTTCGGTCTCCCTGCCGGAGGCCGAGCTGATCTGGCGTTTCTCCAGATCGTCAGGGCCTGGCGGCCAACATGTGAACACCACCGACTCACAAGTCGAGCTGCGTTTCGACCTCGCCAAGACGGAAGCCCTGCCGCAGGTGTGGAAGGAACGCGCGCTGGAGCGGTTGGCCGGGCGGCTGGTCGGCGGTGTGGTCGCCGTTCGCTCATCCGAGCACCGCTCCCAGTGGCGCAACCGGGAGATGGCAGCCGTCCGCCTCGCCTCGCTGCTCGCGGACGCGACAGCGCCGCCCCCGAAGCCCCGGCGCACCGCACGGGTCCCGCGGGGTCTCAACGAGAAGCGGCTACGGGAGAAGAAGCAGCGCGCGGACGTCAAACGCGGTCGCTCGGGCCGGGACTGGCACTGAACCCACCGCGTACTACGAGCTCTCAACCGCTCGGATGGCGGGATCCGCTCGCAGCCTCGATGCCGTGACCGGTCGTCTCGTCGTGATCGGTGGTCTCTTCGCCATGACCGATGGACTTGCCGTGTCCACGAGCGGGGACGCTCGGGGTGGGACGGACGCCGTTGTCCGTCAGCAGGTTCCGTCAGCGGGTTTCAGCAGCGGGTTCCGTCAGCGGGTTCCGTCAGCGGGGTTTCGCCGGGTGAGCCCGCTCAGCCCAACTGGCGGTAGCGGCCCCGGAAGTACATCAGTGGTCCACCCGACGGGCTCGGGAGCTCCACCTCCAGCACCCGCCCGATCACCAGGGTGTGGTCACCCGCGACCACCCGGTTCTCCGTACGGCATTCCAGTGTCGCCAGCGCTCCACGCACCAGCAGGGCGCCGCTCACCTTCCCCCGGGTATAGGGGATGTCCTCGAACAGCAGCCGATCGCTGATCCGCCCCTTCATCGCGAATCGCCCGGCGATATGACGTTGGCTCTCCGACAGAACGGACACCCCCCACAGGGGCTGTTCCGCCAGTAGATCGTCCATGCGCGAGCCGTTGCGGAGGCTGACCATCACCAGCGGGGGGTCGAGCGACACCGAGAGGAAGGCGGTCGCCGTCATGCCGACGTCCTCGCCGTGCGGGCCGTCGTCGCTGTCGTGCGCGGTCACCAGGACCACACCAGCGGCCAACTGGGACATCGCAGCGCGGAACTCCTCATTGCTCACCCCCTCAGCATGGGGGATGAGCGCAGCCGAGTCCGGGTGGGCGGGACTCGGTGGATGCAAGGGGCCTGAGAGACCCGAGGGGCTAGCGGTCAACGAGGGCGAAGTCGTATGCAGCACACATGTAACGCTAACCGCGCCCACCCGGTCGGCGCATCGGCCCTGAGGACCGGCGAAAGTCCTAGGACCCCGGTATGCCCCCGATCCCAAATATGTCGCGAACATGTCGTGGAGGCGCATTACCCTTCCATGGACCGACTCTGGGAGGCTCTTGTGAGGAGTGCGCCCGTACGGCGGAAACGAGCGGATTTGCGTTCGTAGAACACTGGTAGAGACCAAACGCACATACATTCGGCCAGACCCGCCCTCCATCTGATGATGTGACTTGAGTCACAGAGGGCGGTATTTGTTGACCCTGTGTACCGGGTGAAGAGCTCGCTGTGATTCAGTGGCCGGGAAACCGCAACAAGAAGGCCGAAGATAAACCTGGAGTTTCTGGAGTTTGCTGTCGAGGTCTCGGGGAGAGCGAGCATGGAGACCGAGTCGGAGCCGTACGTCCGTCTTGCTACCCTGCGGCAGCTGCACAAGGTGGTCGCGGACCTCAACACCGCCCGCAGCCTTGCTGACACGCTTCAGACCGTTGCCGACGGCATTGTGGCAGGCCTCGGTTACGAGCTCGCCTGCGTCAACCTCGTCCGCGCGGACGGAGACCTGGTCGTCGCCGCCTTCGCAGGTAGTGCCGCCGCGGAGGCTCTGATCACCGGCAGGGTCGGTTCCCGCCCCTCCTGGGAACGCCGGCTGTCCATGGGGGAGGCGTGGGGCGAACTGCGGTTCATACCCCACACCGAGGGCTGGGTGCTCATCGAGGACGATGTCCCGCAGTGGCACACCGAGGGACCGGACCCCCGCTTCGAGGGCGAGTGGCACCCCCAGGACCGCCTCTACGCCCCCATGTACGCATCAGGCGGCGGCCGCGAGCTCTTGGGCGTCATCTCCGTCGATCGGCCGCGTAACGGCCGTCGTCCCGGCTCCTGGGGACAGGAAGCCCTCCAGATGTACGCCTCCCAGGCCGCAATTGCGATCAGCAATGCTCGCCTCAGAGCAAATATGCAGCGCGCGCTGGTTCGGCTGGAGCGCGAACAGCAGGCGCTGAGGGCGAGCGAGGAGTCCTTCCGGCAGGCGTTCGAGTACGCCCCCAGCGGCATGGCGATCGCCGAGATGGGTGGCGACCAGCACGGCCGGCTGCTCCGCACCAACGACGCCCTGTGCCGACTGCTCGGGCGGCCCGCCTCCGCGATGCGGCGCTACTCCTTCGCCGACCTGGTGCACCAGGACGACGTCGGAACCCTGCTGCGTACCTCCGCCGAGGGGGGCAGGGCAGAGCTTCGACTCGGCCGGCGCGACGGCACCTATGTATGGGTCTCCCTGCGAAACTCCGTGGTCGCGGACACCGCGGACGGCCCCCGCTTCCTGCTGACCCACATCGAGGACATAGAGGATCGCAAGCGCCATGAGCTCCAACTGGCGCACCGGGCCTCGCACGACGCCCTCACCGGTCTCCCCAACAGCGCCGAGCTACGCACCCGGTTGAGCGCCAAGCTGTGCGAACGGTCGGCCTCCCGCGACCAGGAGCTGGAGACCGTCGGCGCGGGGTACGACCAGGAGACCGGGGGGCTGTTCCGCGACGGCTTCGACTTCGGCCCGGCGGGCGCGGCCTTTGACCACCACGTACATCTGATCGCCCCCGATGAAGAGGTCGACGACGGCACGAAGGGGCTCGCGGTCCTCTTCTGCGACCTGGACGGCTTCAAGTCGATCAACGACCGGTACGGGCACCAGACCGGCGACGCGGTACTCGTCGAGGTCGCCCGTCGGCTCACCACGGGGGTGCGGGAGGGCGACACGGTGGCCCGCCTGGGCGGCGATGAATTCGTGGTCCTCGCCGACGGCCTCGGTTCCGCCGACGCCGCCGATCTCGCCGTACGGCTCCGCAACGCCATCATCCTGCCGATACGGGTCGGGGGACGCGGAGTGCGGGTCGGGGCGAGCTTCGGCATCAGCTGGGCGAGCTGCGGAATGACGGTCGACGAGGTGCTCCAATCCGCCGACCAGCGGATGTACATAGAGAAGCGTTCCCGGTCCAAGGTGCACCGGCGTGCGGGCTGAGCGCAGGGCCCGAGAACACCAGCTCGGCCTGTTCCCTTCTTGTGTAGTGGTTCTGTCCTGGTCTTGTGACGAGTAACCGATCGAGGTCAAGGCCATCCGTCCGGTTAATCCAAACCGGGTAGGCTCGCCGGGGTCGGCGTAGGGCTGACGAGGGTGAGGAGGTACCAGGCATGACGGCCGGGAACAACGGCGCGAATACGCCCGAGGACGACGATCCTTTCGGCTATCTGTACGAGGACGGACAGGCAGCGGGCGCCACAGCGCCCTCGGGCCGGGGCCGCGGCTATGGCTATCCCGGTCCCGCTCCACAGCCTGGTGTGCCCCGCACCTCCTACAACCACGTACGCGCCGTCGGTGACCGCCAGGTCAGCCACACCCAGGGCCACGGCCAGCAGTTCCCCCAGCAGCAGGGTCACCCCCAGCAGGGATACGGCCATCCCACCGCCCAGTACGCGGCGCCTGAGACCTACCCCGGCGGCGTGACGCCCCGGTCCGCTCAGCAGCAGCCCACCGGCGGTCGCGGAAGCGGTCGGGGACCCAACACCAAGGGGCTGCTGATCGGCGCGCTCGTGGTGCTCGCGGTCGTCGTCGCCGGTATCGCCGCCGCCCTGATCAGCCCCGACGACAAGGACGACAAAGCCGGTGGCGAGGTCAAGCCCAGCACCGCGCCGAGCCAGACGGAGTCGACCCGGTCCAGCGAGCCCGAGTCCAAGGAAGAGAAGCCGGCGGGTCTGCCGAAGCAGGACGCGGCGACGCTCAAGCTGGGTGCTCCGGCCCAACTGGACACGGTCATCAAGGGCGCCAAGGGCGCGGACGGCGCCTATGTGAAGTTCAACGGCGTCGGGGGCTCGGCAAGCTGGTCGGTGGACGTACCCGCCGATGGCCCGTACACGATGTTCATCACCTACGGTGTGCCGGGCAAGGACGCCGAAACGTCGCTGACCATCAACGGCGGCACCCCTCGCAAGATCAATATGTCGAACTTCGCGAAGGCCGCCGCCGGTGACTGGGAGAAGGGCTGGACGCGCACCTTCGTCTGGATCCAGCTCAAGCAGGGCAAGAACGACCTCAAGATCTCCTGTGAGCAGGGCAACCAGTGCGAAGCCGTGCTCGACCAGGTCCGGCTGGAAGCCGGCGAGAAGCGCTCAAGTTCGTGACCGGTCGGAGGTAGAGCCCTGTCGCGCCCGGCGTAACAGGGCTTTACCTGGTGGAGACCAGAAATGCGCCCGGGCGGTGCGGCCGCTCTTGAGGGAGCTTCCGTCCACCGTTGCCACGTAATGCCCGCGTCAGTGTGAACGCATCGGGGCGCTGGGCTAGGGGCTGCTATTCGGCCGCGCGCATGAGCGTCAGAAAAGCTTCCACCGTCCCCGCCATCGCCTCCCGCCCCGGCCCCAGGTACTTCCGTGGGTCCACCGTGTGAGGGTTCGCCGTCAGATAGCCGCGGACCGCGGCCGTAAAGGCCGTGTTGAGCGCCGTACCGACATTGATCTTCACCATTCCGGCCGCGACGGCCGCGCGGATCTCGTCGTCCGGGACGCCGGATGAGCCATGGAGCACCAAGGGGACCGGGACCGCGGTTCGCAGTCGGGTGATCAGGGGATGGTCCAAGGTCGCCGTGCGCTCGGTCATCGCATGGGACGAGCCGACCGCGACCGCCAGCGCGTCCACCCCGGTCGCCGCCACATAGGCCGCCGCCTCCGCCGGGTCCGTACGCACCCCCGGAGCATGTGCGTCGAGCGGGCTCTCGCCCTCCTTGCCACCGACCCTGCCCAACTCCGCCTCGACCCAGATGCCCCGTTCACGGCCCCAGCGGACCGCGTCCGCCGTGGCCTCGACGTTCTTCTCGTAGGACAGCTTTGACGCGTCGAACATCACCGAGCTGAAGCCCTCGCCGTCCGCCGCGCGCAGCAGGTCGGGGGAGACCACATGGTCGAGGTGGAGGGCGAGCCGGGCGGTCGACGTACGGGCGGTGGCGGCGGTCGCCGCGGCTATCGCGGAGAGCCTCCCGCCGTGGAACCGCACCGCGTTCTCGGAGATCTGGAGGATCGCGGGCGCCCCCGCGCTCTCGGCGCCCGCCGCGATGGCCTCCGCGTGCTCCAGCGTGATGACGTTGAAGGCGGCTACGCCCCGGCCATCGGCCGCGGCGGCCGAGACGAGTTCACCGGTGCTGACGAGTGGCATGGTGCTGTCCCATTTCCCGGGCGTTGGGCCCGTGGTGCGTGCGGGCGCGCCCCGATGGTGCGGTGGTGCGCGGTGCTGGAGTGGCCACCGGGGGCTGGAGAAGCCGAAACGGCGATCCACCACTCATGCCGTTGCCTCCTGCTCGGTCACCGTGACCAGGGGCAGCAACGTCTCGTACCCCGTACGGTCGAACTCCCCGGCCGTCGGGGCCAGTACGGTCGCCGCCGAGAGGGCCACCGCGTGAGCCAGCCGTTCCGGCCAGGCCACGCCTTCCACCAGCCCGGCGAGCAGCGCGGCGACCACGGAGTCGCCGGCGCCGGTCGGATTGCCCTTCACCGGTGCGGGTGGGGACGCGTGCCAGACGCCCTGTCCGGTGGCGGCCAACAACCCAGCGGCGCCCAGCGAGGTGACGACCGTGTGCGCCCCACGACGGCGTGCCTCGCGGGTGGCGCGCAGGGGCTCACGGGATCCGGTGAGCTGGGCGAGTTCATCGAGGTTCGGTTTGACCAGGTCAGGGCGGGCGGCGATACCCCGTCGCAGCGGTTCGCCGCTGGTGTCGAGGAGGACCGGCACCTGAGCGGCGTGGGCCCTGCGGATCAGTTCGGCGTAGGCGCCGACATGGACTCCCTGCGGCAGGCTGCCGCAGAGAGCCACGGCGTTGGCATGGTGCAGCAGTACTCCGTACGCACGGAGGAAGGAGGCCCACTCCTCGGCGGTGATGGTGGGACCGGGCTCATTGAGTTGGGTGGTGTCACCGCTCGCCCCGTCGACGACCGCGATGGTGCGGCGGGTGGACCCCGCGATCGGGACGAGTGCGTCCTGCACGGTCAGTGGGGCGAGTAGTTGGCGCACCACGGCTCCGACCGCGCCGCCCGCGAAGCCGGTGACGATGCACTCCTGGCCGAGAGCGGAGAGCACCCGGGCCACGTTCACACCCTTGCCGCCAGGGCGCTCGACGACCTCGTGGACGCGATGGCTGCCGTGCGGGATCAGGGCATCGACCCGGTAGGTGATATCGAGGGCGGTGTTGAGCGTGACCGTGAGGATCACCGCGACACCCCCTGCTGCACTGAACCACTGGCCGGTTCTGATCTCTGGTTCCGATCAGTACGGGTGACCAGCGCCGGTACTGATCACCGGTACTGATCATGCCAAACGGAAGGCGGTCGGCCCAGACCCCGGACCGACCGCCTCGCCGACATGGCCACGATGTGCAGCCAATACTGGATAAAACCTACTTCGGTTCGATCACCCAGGTGCCCTGTCGCATAACGCCCTTGAGGTGGAACTCCTCATCCAGGACCACCAGGTCGGCGTCCTTGCCCGGCTCCAGCGAACCGATCCGGTCATAGGCGCCCAGGAGCTTCGCCGGGTTCACGGAGATCGCCTGGACGATGTCGCCGACCGGCAGTCGGTCCACGGTGGCCGCTCGTCTGAACGCGGTGTCCAGGGTGAGCGTCGAGCCCGCGATCGAACCGCCCTCGGTGAGCCGGGCCACCCCGTCGATGACATCGACGGCCAGCGGGCCGAGCTGGTAGCGGCCGTCACCGAAGCCCGCCGCGTCCATGGCATCGGTGATGAAGGCGACCCGGGAGGCACCCGCCCGATGGAAGGCCAGTTCGAGGGCGGCGGGGTGCAGATGCGTGCCGTCGTTGATCAGCTCGACGGTGATCCGCTCGTCCTCCAGCAGCGCGACGATCGGACCGGGGGAGCGGTGGCCGAGTGGGGGCATCGCGTTGAACAGGTGCGTGGCCACCGTCGCGCCGGCGTTGATGGCCTCGACGGTCTGCTCATAGCTGGCGTCGGTGTGTCCGATCGCCGCAATGACCCCGTGCTCTGCGAGCAGCCGTACGGAGTCGATACCGCCGGGTAGCTCGGCGGCCAGCGTCACCATCTTCGCCGTGCCGCGGGCGGCGTCGACAAGCTTGCGGACCTCGGCCGGGTCGGGGTGGCGCAGCAGCTCCTCGCTGTGTGCGCCCTTGCGGCACGGGGAGATGAAGGGGCCCTCGAAGTGAATACCCGCCAGGTCGCCCTGCTGGACCAGTTCGGAGAGGGCGCTGGCGCGCTGGACGAGGTAGTCGATCTCGGCGGTCACCAGGGAGGCCACCAGTGTGGTCGTCCCGTGCTCCCGGTGTGTCCGTACGCCCTGCAACACATCCTCGGCGCTGCCGCCGGTGAACGAGCCTCCGCCGCCTCCGTGGTTATGGATATCGACGAAGCCGGGGACGATCCAGTGACCGGTCAGATCACGGCTGGGGGCGCTGTCGGGGGCGGCGCTGGCGATCTTTGTGCCCTCGATGATCACCTGCCCGTTCTCGACAGTGCCGGTGGGTAGCACGACCCGGGCTCCGGTGAGGATCGTGCTGTCGCCGGATGCCCCGTGTGCGACGCGTGCGGCGCTATCGGCAAGTGCGGCGCGTGCGGCCATTAGGCGGTTACCTCCGAGTCGGTGGCGATCAGATCCCAGGCGAGCAGCCCCGCGCCCAGGCATCCAGCGTTGTCTCCCAGGGCTGCCGGGACGATCGAGGGCAGTTTCTGGAACGTCACCCGCTTCTCAACCGCAGCCCGCAGGGGTGTGAACAAGGTTTCCCTGGCCTCGGCCAGCCCGCCACCGATGATCAGGGTGCGCGGGTCCAGCAGAGTGATCGCGGTGACGAGCCCGGCAGCGAGGGCGTCCACCGCGTCCTGCCAGACGGCGATCGCCCTGGGGTCACCGGACTCCACCGCCTTGGCGCAGTCCGCGGCATCCGCGGTGGGGTCGCCGCTGGCCTTGGCCCAGGCACGGGTGACGGCGGCTGCGGAGGCGAGGGTCTCCAGACAGCCGCGCTGACCGCAGCCGCACAGGGGCCCATCGGGGCGCACCACCACATGGCCGATCTCGCCCGCGTACCCATGGGCGCCGGCCTCGATGGAACCCGCGATGCCGATGGCGCCGGCGATGCCGGTCCCGAGGGGTACGAACAGAAAGCGGTCGGCGCCTCGCCCAGCGCCGATACGTCCTTCGGCGAGACCGCCGGTGCGGACATCGTGGCCGAGGGCGACGGGGATCCCTGCCAGCCGGTCGCTGAGGAGCGAGCGCAGGGGGACGTTCGTCCAGCCGAGGTTGGCCGCGTAGGTGGCGATGCCTCGCTCGGAGTCGACGATCCCGGGGACGGCGACACCGGCGGCGAGTGCGGGATAGTCCAGCTGCTCCTTGCCGTAGGCGCGGAGGTCGTCGGCGAAGTCGAGGATGGACTGGACGACGGCATCGGGCCCACGGTCCCGCCCCGTGCGGCGGCGGGCCTCGTAGAGGAGGGTCCCGTCCACCCCGACGAGGGCGGCCTTCATGCCGGTGCCGCCCACATCGAGGGCGATGACGTGTCTCACGTGGACAGTCTGGCGCGAGAGGCCCCGAAAGGTCTAGTCCACTACGTGTGATTGTTGCGGGCCCGTACAAAACCGAACGGTAAGGTTTGATAGAGGTTTGGGGTATTTTGCCTGATCGGTTGCGCCTGTTGTGGGTGGGGCTGATGTGAGGACGAGGTTGGCTGGGCTTGTTTTGGTTCTCACATTTTGAGGGGGGCGTGTCTCTGGGGCCTTGGCCCGGGTGAGGTTCCCCCGGGATGCGGGGGGTGGTGATAGCAGGTCAGATGGGTTTTATGAGAGGAACCCAGA
>NZ_JAMQAW010000103.1 GCF_023701525.1 Streptomyces albipurpureus | reverse complement strand
CGTCGAAGCCCGACGCTCCTTCATCCAGCGCAACGCCAAGGACGTCCGCTTCCTCGACATCTGAGTCGGCCTCAGCTGACCGCACGAAAGGACCGAAGACCAGCAATGGCCGACGAGACACCCAATTCTGCTCCGACCGAAGAGTTCACGATGCGGATCGAGCCCGTCGGGCTTGAGACCGAGATGCAGCGCTCGTATCTCGACTACGCGATGTCCGTCATCGTCTCCCGCGCGCTTCCGGACGTACGGGATGGACTGAAGCCCGTCCACCGCCGTGTGCTCTACGCGATGTACGACGGCGGCTACCGGCCCGAGAAGGGCTTCTACAAGTGCGCCCGTGTCGTCGGCGACGTCATGGGCACCTACCACCCGCACGGCGACTCCTCGATCTATGACGCCCTGGTGCGACTGGCGCAGCCGTGGTCGATGCGGATGCCGCTGGTGGACTCCAACGGCAACTTCGGCTCCCCGGGCAATGACCCCGCAGCCGCCATGCGGTACACCGAGTGCAAGCTCAAGCCGCTGTCGATGGAGATGCTCCGGGACATCGACGAGGAGACCGTCGACTTCCAGGACAACTACGACGGCCGTAACCAGGAGCCGACGGTCCTCCCGGCGCGTTTCCCGAACCTGCTGGTCAATGGCTCGGCGGGCATCGCGGTCGGCATGGCGACCAATATCCCCCCGCACAATCTGCGGGAGGTCGCGGCGGGTGCCCAGTGGGCGCTTGAGCACCCGGACGCCAGTCATGAGGAACTGCTCGACGCGCTGATCGAGCGCATCAAGGGCCCGGACTTCCCCAGCGGCGCGCTGGTCGTGGGCCGCAAGGGCATCGAGGAGGCGTACCGCACCGGCCGTGGCTCCATCACGATGCGTGCCGTCGTCGCGGTCGAGGAGATCCAGAACCGCCAGTGTCTGGTGGTCACCGAGCTTCCGTACCAGGTCAACCCGGACAATCTCGCGCAGAAGATTGCCGACCTGGTGAAGGACGCCAAGGTCGGCGGTATCGCCGACGTCCGCGATGAGACCTCGTCCCGCACCGGGCAGCGACTGGTCATCGTGCTCAAGCGCGACGCGGTCGCCAAGGTCGTCCTGAACAACCTCTACAAGCACACCGACCTCCAGACGAACTTCGGCGCCAACATGCTGGCCCTGGTCGACGGGGTGCCGCGGACGCTGTCGCTGGACGCCTTCATCCGGCACTGGGTGACCCACCAGATCGAGGTCATCGTCCGGCGTACGCGCTTTCGTCTGCGCAAGGCCGAGGAGCGGGCGCACATCCTGCGCGGCCTGCTCAAGGCGCTGGACGCGATCGACGAGGTCATCGCGCTGATCCGGCGCAGCGACACGGTCGACATCGCGCGCGAGGGCCTGATGGGCCTGCTGCTGATCGACGAGATCCAGGCGAACGCGATCCTGGAGATGCAGCTGCGCCGGTTGGCGGCCCTGGAGCGACAGAAGATCGTCCAGGAGCACGACGAGCTCCAGACCAAGATCAACGAGTACAACGCGATCCTCGCGTCGCCCGAGAAGCAGCGCGGGATCGTCAGCGACGAGTTGGCTGTGATCGTCGACAAGTTCGGTGACGACCGGCGCTCCGCGCTGGTTCCCTTCGACGGCGACATGTCCATCGAGGATCTGATCGCCGAAGAGGACATCGTCGTCACGATCTCTCGCGGCGGCTATGTGAAGCGTACGAAGACGGACGACTACCGCTCGCAGAAGCGCGGCGGCAAGGGAGTCCGGGGCACCAAGCTCAGGGAAGACGACATCGTCGACCACTTCTTCGTCTCCACCACCCACCACTGGCTGCTCTTCTTCACCAACAAGGGCAGGGTCTACCGCGCCAAGGCCTATGAGCTGCCGGACGCGGGTCGTGACGCGCGTGGTCAGCACGTGGCCAATCTGCTGGCCTTCCAGCCGGATGAGCAGATCGCCGAGATCCTTGCCATTCGCAACTACGAGGCCGTGCCCTATCTGGTGCTCGCCACCAAGGGCGGTCTGGTCAAGAAGACTCCGTTGAAGGACTATGACTCACCTCGGTCCGGTGGTGTCATCGCTATCAACCTCCGGGAGACCGAAGCCGGCGGCGATGACGAGCTGATCGGTGCCGAGCTGGTGTCGGCCGAGGACGATCTGCTACTTATCAGCAAGAAGGCCCAGTCGATCCGATTCACCGCAACGGACGAGGCGCTGCGTCCCATGGGGCGTGCCACATCCGGTGTCAAGGGGATGAGTTTCCGCGAGGGAGACGAGCTTCTGTCGATGAATGTGGTGCGGCCCGGTACGTTCGTGTTCACTGCTACCGATGGTGGTTACGCGAAGCGGACCGCTGTCGACGAGTACCGCGTTCAGGGTCGTGGCGGCCTCGGCATCAAGGCTGCCAAGATCGTGGAGGACCGTGGGTCGCTCGTGGGCGCTCTGGTGGTCGAGGAGACGGACGAGATCCTCGCCATCACCCTCGGCGGCGGTGTGATTCGCACGCGAGTCAATGAAGTCAGGGAGACAGGCCGTGACACCATGGGCGTCCAACTGATCAACCTGGGCAAGCGCGATGCCGTGGTCGGTATCGCACGTAACGCCGAGGCCGGTCGGGAGGCAGAAGAGGTCGATGGGGCTGACGAGGCCCCGGAGACCGATGAAACCTTCGTCGCTTCGGCTGAAGCGGCAGCCGAGGGCACCGAGCCTTCGGCCGGGGAGCACGAGGAGTAGAGCGTGAGTGGAGCCACGGGCGCCGGTTCGGCCGCTGCCGGAGCTTCTGGAGCGAACGGTGCCCGTGGCGCTGCCACGGACTCCCAGGGGGTTACCGTGACAGACACCCGGGGGCCAAAGCCCCCGTATGAGACCTTCGCCGGCGCTCAGCCGGCGCCTCAGCAGTCGGGGCAGCCGTACCGCCCGCCGCAGGCCTACCCGTCGCCCGAGGGCGACGAGGGGACCCAGACGGGTGTGCGGTTTCCCCGGACGGGTGCGCGTACGACCCCGCGCACCCGCAAGGCACGACTGCGGGTGGCCAAGGCCGACCCGTGGTCCGTGATGAAGGTCAGCTTTCTGCTCTCGATCGCGCTGGGCATCTGTACGGTGATCGCGGCCGCGGTGCTGTGGATGGTTATGGACGCCATGGGCGTCTTCTCCACGGTCGGCGGAACGATTAGCGAGGCCACGGGCTCGACCGACAGCAATGGCTTTGACCTGCAGTCGTTCTTGTCGCTGCCGCGGGTGCTTATCTTCACATCGATCATCGCGGTGATCGATGTGGTGCTCGCGACCGCGTTGGCGACGCTCGGAGCGTTTATCTACAACCTCTCGGCGGGCTTCGTCGGTGGTGTGGAGCTGACGCTCGCGGAGGACGAGTAGGCCCAGGTCCGGGGCCCTTGGCCCCGGGATTTGGGAGCTGCGCCCGACGTGCGCTAATCTTCAGAGGTCAGCGCAGAGCGCGGCGGGGCTATAGCTCAGTTGGTTAGAGCGCATCCCTGATAAGGATGAGGCCACAGGTTCAAATCCTGTTAGCCCCACAGTAGTTAAGTGCAGGTAAGA
>NZ_JAMQAW010000102.1 GCF_023701525.1 Streptomyces albipurpureus | reverse complement strand
GATCTTGTCGGCACCAAGCTGCCCAAACTGCCGCACTCATAGGCATTTTCAATGACGCTCAACACTCGCCTGGCCCGCTCCGACACGGTTAGCCGGATCGTGCGCGCCGTGGTGGCCTCCCACGAGGAGTTGGCCCCCCACGGGGACGTGCTGAGCGCCGACTTCATCGCCGCGACCCCGCCATCGGGCAAATACCCCAAGGGCGGCGAGGGAGACAACGGGTAGGGAGGTCGGGGGCCAGTTGAGACTGAGGGCGCCGGCGGTGTGCTGGGCGTCGAAGTCGCGCCGGTCGATCAGTCGCCCCATGGTCATCTTCGATCGGACCGGGGCTTCGGAGCTCGGCGGGGTGAGCCGCTTCGCTCACGGCTAGGACCTGCTGGCCGCCATACCCGGGCGGGGCGGACCTCTCCACCCACCTGACTCCCCAGAGGTGCGCGACACCCCGGACAGACGCCCCTGCCGACCCCGCCCCTTGATACCGACCCGCCAAAAGTCCCTCGACCAGGACGACTGAGCCGATGCGATGGCCGCCCTCGACCTGGGCGACGACGTCCCGCGCTTCGAAGCGGTAGCGGTGGGCTGAGCGCCTCGGCTCCCGCGGCGCGACTGGCCTGTCAGCCATCGGGCCACTAGAACCCGCTAGTCCAACTCGCCATACGTCGCCACTCAAGAGCCTTTCACGCTCGATTCAAATGGCCTCTCTAAGATAGGATGCCGTCCATACACTTCACATATGAGGTCTTTTGGATAGGGCAATCACTGGCCATTCAGATAGCAGGGGAGATGAGAGGTTCATGGCGAAACTGTCCTACAAGGTGCCGAGTTCGCTGAACAGGAGCTTCCTCGACCACGAGATCACACTGAGCAAGGGAGGCTGGGCGGCGAAGCCCTCCCCGATCAAGCAGCTGCTCTTCTTCGGCGGCGGCCTCCTCGCTCTGCTGTGGTTCAGCACGTCGACGTTCGTCGCGAGCTCAGGCCTAGTCGCCATCACGTTCTTCGTCCTCTGGGGGCTGGCGGCGATCGCGTACTTCGGCGGGCTGATGGAGACGAAGGAGTTGCGCATCATGCGGGTGCCGGCCTTCCTGGCGTATCTGCCTCACAAGGCCCGGCACGTCCTCGCCCGTCGTAGCTCGAACCCGACGGACTTCTACTCGATCGTCGGCATCGACGGGATCGACAAGGACGGGCTGATCCACTTCTCCGACGGCGGCAAAGGCCGCGTATACCTGGTCGTCGGCTCGGCGAGCTATCTACTCTTCGACGAGGACCGAATCCGGATCCTCGACCGGGTCGACTCCTTCTGGCGCAAGGTCGAGACGACCTGCGAGCACACCTTCATCACAACGAAGGAACCGCAGCGGGTCTACCACCAGGTGGCGAACCTGGAGCGGCGCAACCAGGCTCTGGAGGTCCGTGACCCCGACCTGGTCGAGCTGCAGAACGAGCAGTACGACATCCTCACGCAGCACGTGGGCGGGAAGTTCCCCTCGATCCACCAGTACCTGCTACTCAAGGGCAAAAACAACGATGCACTGCGCAAGGGGCACCAGGTCCTCCATGCCGAGGTCGGCGGCTCCACTTTCATGATCAAGGAAGCCGCGAGGCTCGACCGCGAGGAGGCGGAGCCGATGCTGCGGGTCTTCTACCAGGGCATCGACGACGAACTGCCCAGCCTCAAGGTGTCGCTGAACTGAACGGCGTTAGGCCGACCGACACGACCAGGAACGAACGAAGGACACCATGGCGCTGAAGACGAAGGTCCGGGCACAGCTCGGCATCCCGGGGAAGAAGCCTGGCGGGACGTATGACACCGCGGAGTCTGTGGTCGATGACCCGCGCGCGGACGGCGCTGCTGAGGCTGAGGGCGTGCGGGGCGCTGAGGCAGCTGACGGCGTGGCCGATGAAGCCCCTGAGCCGAAGAAGAACTGGTGGCAGCGCCGTCGGGAGGTCAAGCACCTCCAGGGCACGTTCGACGCCTATCTGCATCTGCTCGCGCTGAAGCCGAAGGAGAAGTACCTCTTCCGTTCCGACTACTTCGAGGTCGACAGCTCGGTCGCCTGCATCCTGGCGTACTTCCACGACGACGCCGCGCACGACAACTTCGCAGCCTTCTGGGGCATCGACCGGATCCCGGACGGCCTGGACGAGCGGGTCACCGCGATCGTGCTCGAGCAGGTCAGGCGGATGGACGACAAGTGGATCGACTCGTACACGAAGCAGTCGGAGAAGCTGGAACGACTCGATACCAGCGAGCAGGAGGAGACGGGCACGGCCTCCTCCAAGCGCAAGGCCGCGAAGATCTCCAGTGACCTCGGGGTAACGATCGGAGAGCTGCAGGACGGCGCGAGCTATCTCTCCGTGCACAACCGGCTCTTCCTCAAGGCCCCCGACCTGGCGACCCTGGACGACACGGTCGACCGGGTCACGCGCCTGTACATCGACCGCTTCGGCACCCTGAAGGCTGCGCCCTACGCCGGCGAGCAGCGCCAAGAGCTCTCGGGCCTGTGGAAGAACAACGAGAAGAAGAAGGGCAAGGGCTTCCACTTCACCTCGACCGAGCTGGCGGGCTCGTACTCGCTGGTGACCAACGGCCTCAACGACAAGGGCGGCGAGTACGTCGGCTACATGGTCGGCGACGTCAACAACAGC
The DNA here is from genome assembly GCF_023701525.1 of Streptomyces albipurpureus. Taxonomy (GTDB): domain Bacteria; phylum Actinomycetota; class Actinomycetes; order Streptomycetales; family Streptomycetaceae; genus Streptomyces; species Streptomyces albipurpureus. The sequence continues at coordinate 37,023 of NZ_JAMQAW010000102.1, read as the reverse complement.
GCCGTGCTCATGGACGTCGACGCCTACGAGCACCACGTGATCGTCGCCGACGCCACGCTCAGCGAGTACCTCGACCGCCAACGGGTGGCCAACATGTGGTGCTCGAAGATCTCGCAGGCCACGCTGCTGAACAACGGCCAAGTCGTCCACCTCGTCCTCGACGGAGCGAACCTCGACACGCTCGGCCCGACGTTCGAACGTCTCACCTCGCGCGTGGACCTGAACCAGGGCGATGTGAACATGTTCGAGATGTTCGGCGAGGAGGAGGACGAACTGACGGTCTTCTCCGCCCAGATGGAGAAGCTCAAGCTGATGTTCGAGCAGCTCTACGAGACCACCGATGGTGCCGTCGGCTCGATCATCCGCAGTGCCCTCGAAGACACCGCCACGGACTTCTACATCGAGCAGGGTATGTGGCGGCACAACGCCAAGGAACAGCGGCACCGACTGCGTGTGGTGAACATCCCGCACACCCAGGTGCCGCGTCTTCAGATGTTCGTCTCCTACCTGGCGACCGCACACAAGGCACTGCTGAACTCCAGCAGGACCGACGCGGACCAGCTGCGGGCGTACAACGTGCTCAAGGGCATCGCCAACGCGATGCTGAGCACGAACGGCGACCTCTTCAACAACCACACGGCCTCGGCTGTGGACGGGGTCCGGGACTCCCGGCGCGTGGTCTACGACTTCTCACGGCTCATGCGCCGCGGCAAGGGCGTGGCGATGGCACAGCTGGTGAACATCGTCGGATTCGCCGTCGGCAAGCTGGGGCTCGGCGACACGGTGATCATCCACGGCACCGAACACGTCGACGACCGGGTGAAGAGGTACATCCAGGATCAGTTCGACCACATGCACGAGCGGGGCGGCCGGGTGGTCTACAGCTACAACGACGTCGACAAGACGCTGGCCGACAGCGATTTCAACACGTTCGACGCTGCGGACTACACACTCTTCGGCCCGATGCGCGACGGGACAGTGGTGGAGTACCAAAAGCAGCTGCACCAGCGGATCCCCCCGGATCTCGCCCAGCTCATCACGACCAAGGGTGAGAACCTCACGTACCTGCGCCGGGGCGTCTCCAACGTCGTCTTCCACCTGGATCTGGCACTGGGGATCAACCCCTACCGCGAGGCCCAGCGCAGGAAGGTCCGCCTGGAGGCAGCCAGGGCCGAAGAGGTGGCGCGGATGGACACGATCATGCGCGACAAACCGGCACCGGGCGCGAACCTGACCAGCATTCGGAAGCACAGCACGGGCGGTGACGGTGAGGCTGACACGGGCCAGGACGACGCGAGCAGGCGCAACGACGGCAAGAGCCTGCGGCAGCCCGAAAACGACGCAAGGCGCCCAGCAGAGAAGACCAAGCCGAAGAAGCTGGTCAAGACATGAACGGGGTCAGCACTGATACGAGAGCGAGGAGTAGAGGAGCGACGATGAACGGGACGATCACGGCGGTGGCGAGGCTGCGCGCCTGGGCCCGCCACGGCGGTGGCGCAGTCCGCCCGGGTCGGCTCACACGCGGGCTCGCCCTCGTGCTCCTGGCGGCGCTGCTCGTGCCGGTCTTCATGATGGCGACCTCTTCGCCGGCGTCCGCGGACGACAAGAAGGAGCGCGACAACTACAGCCTGTACCAGCTGACCTCGAACGCGAGCTCGTACTTCAGCGAGAAGAACTCGCCGCAGAACGACAAAGGCATGCACGAGAACTGGAAGCCGGTCACGTCCAGCCCGGCCTCGGGCGGTTCCATGCTCGGCTACGCCGACCCGGAGTTCAGCCTGGGCAACGTCGTGGGCTGGTTCTTCGCCGAGGTGTCAGGGTCCTCGCAGACCGTTACCTACGAGACCCTTGCCGCGAAGGATGACAAGGGCGACGCGAAGTACTCGGGCATGCTCGACTACGCGCACTTCGGGGCGGCCAACAACGACCTGGGCCTGGACACGATGTCCTCGGGTATCGGCGGCCAGATCGTGAGCGTGATCGGGGGGTCGATCATCTGGGTCCTCTACGCCCTGGCGCTGGCGGTCGGCACGCTGTTCTACGTCATCATCCAGTTCCTGAAGCTCATCAACCCCTTCATGTGGTTCTACCAGGCGGTCGCGGCGATCAATCCGACTTTTGCCGAGGGTATGACCGGAGGTGAGACCGGAGGCGGCGCGCTCTCGGGTCTGCAGCACTGGATCAGCGGCTGGTACGGCCTGCTCGTCGACATCGCATGGCAGGCGCTCGTGCCGATCTTCATCGGCTTCCTGCTCATCAGCCTGGTCCTGTTCAAGAAGATGAACCGGGGCTCGGCGATCAAGAAGCTCATCGTGCGCGTCGTCTTCATCGGCGTCGGCCTGCCGCTCGTCGGCTCGATGTACTCCAGCGTGCTCGGAAAGTTCGACGACTCCGTTCTCGGTCAGCACGCCGGCCCGACGCGCGTCGTGCTGAGCACCTACGTCGACTTCGAGGCGTGGATGATGAACGACCGCCTCGGCATCCCGGACCAGGCAACCGTTTCCTGGAACGGCGACCAGGCGAGCCCGGACGCGATGATGTCTGTGCGCACGAGCGCGCTGGCGATCAACAAGCAGTCCCACGGGTCGACGTTCGACGGCATCAGTATCGGAACGAAGGCCAACGACGCCGAGTCGGCGTGGAAGGACGGCATGGTCTCCGCCGGCGGCAGTGCCTCGGACGACTTCCAGGCGGTGTTCTCGACCTTCGGGATCATCGGCAAGTACATCGCCAGCAGCGAGGTAACGGCCTCCGACTTCGAGTCGGGGATCAAGAGCTCGATCACGCAGCTTGACGAGAGCTCGGATGCCAAGAAGAGCTGGTTCGTCGACAAGAGCAGCTACGGCGACGTGGAGGAGTTCGGTGAGGAGAAGGGACCGAAGCCGGTCGATCACCCGGTGATCTCGACCGACGGCACGGGCCTGACCTCCTCTCGTCCCGGTAAGGACTCGACGGTCTTCACGACGACGGGGACGAAGGGAGGCTGCGGCTTCACGGTGGGCAAGACGCCCTCCTCGTGCAACCTGGCCCCGCTTACGGCGTACAACTACCTCAACACCGGTTTCGGTCCCGCCTCGCTGACGATGTACAGCTCGAACAACGCCACGAGCGGGTTCACCCGCGAGAACCACATGGCCGTCAGCCAGGTGGGCACGGGGCCGGCGAAGTTCATGTACTGGAGCAACGCGGCCACGGTCCTGGGCTCCATCGTCCTGCTCGGCTTCTGGTACGCCATCGGCATGCTGGCAGGATCGGTCAAGCGGATCTTCGGCTTGGTGGCCGCCGTGCCGTTCGCGACGCTGGGCGCGCTGCAGGCGATCGCCAAAGTGATCGTCTACTCCATTGCGCTGATCCTGGAGGTCCTCATCACGCTGTTCATCTACCAGTTCGTCTCGGAGTTCCTGATCTCGGTCCCGGGCATTATGGCTGGACCCGTGTCGAGTTTCATGAGCCCCGGCGGCTTGTGGGGCAGCTCTGCGCTCGGCGGGGTCATCGTGGTAATCCTCACCCTGATCTCCTCACTGGTGATCATGGGCATCACCTTCGCCCTGCTACGGGTTCGCAAGACTGTCCTGCAGGCGATGGACGAGGTGGTCACCAAGCTCGTGGACAAGTTCCTCGAGACGAACACCACGCCGAAGCCGGACAAGGGCGGGCTGATGCCTGCTCTGGCCGCGGGTGCGGGGGCTGGTGCGGGTATGGCCATGGGCAACAAGCTCGCCAACGGGTTCAACAGCAAGACCAGCGGTCCGGCATCCCCGAGCACGGGCAAGTCCGCGGGCAAGACACCCTCGACGAACGCCGGCGGCACGAACGGTCACACCACAGCGCTGACCGCTGGTCCGCAACAACAGGCCCTCGGGGGCGGCGGCCAGCACGGCCCGGCTCTGGGTGGTGGTCCCGGTGGTGGTGGCTCCGGCGGAAGCAGTAGGGCTCTGCCGGGCGGCAGCGGTCCCGCCGGCGCTCAGGGCGACGACCCCGCCGACAAAGGGGGACCGCTGCAGCTGACGAGTGGTGGAGCGGGCAGCTCGCACTCTGACAAGCAGACGGCGCAGGGTCTGAGCAACCAGGGCGGCCTGTCGAATCTCGGGTACACCTCGGGCGGCGGCAAGGCCATCCCCAGCAAAGTCCTGGCCCCGTCCACGGAGCCGTCGAGCTCTCGCGGCGCCGCTCAGGGTCAGAACGGCGCCCGCGGCGCTGGTTCTGTCCCGACCAGCGCAGAGGCTGCCGCCGGTCACACGGTCCAGACGCAGCTCGGCACGGGTACCCCGACGCAGAACTCCTCGGGCGGGAATCAGCAGACCGCACCGCAGCACCTCAGCACCGGCGCTACTCCTACTCCTGTGCCCGTTCCTGATTCTGGACAGCAGGCTTCGTCGAGCACGCATCCCACACGCTCCACCCAGAGCACCTCGGCCCAGAGGCAGCAGGGAACCCCCACCAACCATCCCTCAGTTACTCCGGGCCAGAATCCGGCCGCTCCTAGTGCACGGACTCCGGCTCGGACGCAGGCAGAGCGTCAGCAGAGCTCGACTCAGTCGTCGACGCCTACACCGCGCCAAACACCTGCCCCGCGGGCTCAGGCTCCGCAGCAGTCAGCTTCTGGACCGGCTCCTTCGCCGCAGCAGGCTCCGGTTCGTCGCCCTCGCCGGGTCACTAATCCGGCCGCTCAGAGCGTGGTGACACCCGAGCCGCAGCAGCGGCCGGAGGGTCAACCTCGCCGGGGGACCCAGGAGCCCCAGGACTGATCGTCCGGTCGAGGGCAAACCTGGAGGGACGACGCACCAGGTGAGGATGATCGTTCCACCTGGTGCGTCGTCCTTTGAGCAGTGTGAGGAGAAGGAGGGGAACATGAGGCTCGCATCGAGGCTTCGCGACGAGTTCCCGCGTGACTGGTGGCGCTCGGCGCGATTGGCGGCCGTGACCAGGGCGGTGTTCACCTGCGAGATGGTAAGCGCCGTGCGGCATCGCAACGAGCCGCCGCAGACTCTGGCGCGTCTGATCGGCACACTCGGGGGGCGTGTCGAGCATTCTGCCTAACGTTGCAGGCGTAAGAGCTTCGGTCACCATGGCGATCGAGGATGGTCTGCCTGTGGCGCTGATGGTGCTCCAGACCGGGTGGTGCCTGTCCAACATCGGCGTCAGTACTGCGGTGTTCGTCGTGGCGGCCCAGTCGAGGATTCGGAGGCCAGCCGCGTGGAACGAGCTCGATTTCGTCCAGCGGTGTGCTCCGAAGTACGGCCGCCCGCTGGAGACGATCGAGGAGAACCGGGCGCAGCAGCTTCAGGAGTGGGCGTCAGAGGCTTGATCAGCCGAGGGAAGAGAGAACCCCGTGGACGCGATGCCCACGGGGTTCTGTGCTGCTTGGTCGGCCGAGCGAGACATCAACGCTACTTCCCGCACTTGACCTTGAAGGCATCCAGCAGAGCCTTGCCTGCATCGGAGTTGTCACGAACATACGCGCTGCCGCTGATGCTGATCGAAGTGTCGCTGGTTGCGATGGGCTCGCTGCCGGTCCGCTTGTTGCGGCTGTCCTCTCCGGCGACCGTCCAGATGATCTGAGACTGATCCTTGTTTAACTCGCCGGTGCTGGTCACGTCCGGCTTCTCGTAGACACCATCGCAGGTGTACTCATGGTGCGAGACGCTGTTGCCCTTGACGACCATCTGGCCGAGTTCGGACGTGCCGTTGACGTCCTTGACGTAGTAGGTACCGTCGAGCTTTCTGGCGCTGCCGCTGCTTCCGCTGCAGGCGGTGAGTACGAGTGAGCCCGCGGCCAGGGCCGCGATGGACACGGCGATCTTGGTCCGCGTCGCACGCGCGGTCCTGGTGGTGTTCATGGTGTCTTCCCTTCGTTCGTTCCGGAGAGGCGGTTGGCCCCGGTGGTAGTGCGAGACCACTACAGCCGGGGGAGGATCGTCAGGATGGCGCCCGACCACCCTCGGGAGCCGTAGCAGGCATCCTTGAGGACGAACTGACCGACTTCCGAGCTTTCTTCTCGTGCATCAGCGCTTGCAATCGCATTCACAAGCGCACTAACAGTGCTGCAGCTTGCTGTACTAGGTGTACCCCCTCCACAACAGAAGCCCAATCAAAGTCGCCTATGGAAAGACGATTTTGACTGGCCGTGACCGGCTATCAGACATCTCCTCGGAGGCTGTGGAGCCGATGCTCAGTCAGCGCCAGCGCGACCTCGGACTGGTTGAGCGCGTGTTCACCGTCTTGAATGCGCCACTGCAGACGCTGCACGGGCGGGGCGTCTGCTTCTTCGACCGCCAGATCGCCGAGCTCGCGCAGCTCTGCATACGCACCTTGCAGCTGCTCCTCGTGGTGTGCAGACCGGACCCTGAGGCGGCCAGCCCGCTCTTTCCACCAGCTCACCCGCGACTGGCGGTCGAGCGCGGTCTTCCCTTCAAGCCAGGCGCGGAGCTCGGTCTGGTCGATGTCACTGGGGAGCCCGGTGGCGAGAGGCCCCTCGGGATCTGGCATGTCGATGGGGATGTGCGACAACAGCACCGCGGGGGTCGTGTCGAGTGCATAGGCGATCGAGACGAGATCGTCGACGGTCACGGGGCGAGCACATCGCTCCATCTCCGCAAGAGCGTCGGCAGAGATCGGGTGATCGAGCATCAAGAGCACATAGGCCAGCTCGTCGATGGTCAGCTCGCGCAGCTGACGATAGTGGGTGATGGCGTCGGACACAGCAAGGGACGTGGGAAGGGGCGACGGCATGCATCGATCATAGGCGTGCTCTGCGCGGCCCCAGGTGGGTTGTCACATAGCTCTCGGCCGTCGTCACATAGACCCGTAACGGGTCCCGGGAGAGATACCATCCACGCTGACCGGGCCGCGATTCCCGATGCGGAGATTCGCTTGAGGTTGGCTGCCTCGCTCAGCGTGGTGGGAAGCAGAAGTGCAGGGTGCGGTCGTTCCACCAGAGGGTGGGGGTCTCCAGGCCGGCAAAGCCTACTTCGACGAGGACCGGGTGATGGGTCCCGCCAGAGCCGGTCCGGAGTGGCAGTCTCGCAGCGGGGCAGTTTGCGGCCGAGCACACAATCCGGTCGGCCTGGTCGTGCGGCTGATCGGGAACGTCGAAAAGCACCTGCCCGCCGAGCGCGTCCGCGACATCGTCCTCACGGTCGTACGCGCACGAGCCGGTCGCCGCAGCCTCGCCCAGGCCCTGCACGACGACCCGTCACTGTTGCAGACCGGACAGCCACCGGCGCCCTACTGCGTCGCGAAACTGCTGATGGCCCTGCACGAGGCCGGCGCCCAGAACGTCGCACTGCCCCGCTGCGGCGAGTGCGGCCGCGGAGGGAACGCCCAGCCCCAGGTCCGGGTGGAGTGCCGTGCGCCGGCAGCTGTGGCGGGGTCATGGGGTGGCTGCGATCCATCCGGGTTCCGGGTCGGCCGGGTGGGTCAGGACCATGGTGAGGCGGTCGGCGGTGGTGTAAGGGATGCGGGGGTCGGCGAGGAACGCGGCCGGCTCGATGGTGCGGGTGACCATCAACGGCAACACCCGCCACGGGACTTCGGCCGTGGCACCGCAGGCCGCCGCTGCGTGGGCCGCGTACTGGGCGACGGTGGCGGCCTTGGCGAGCAGTTTGTCCCGGTAGCGGGTGGTGAACTTCTTGATGTGCTGCTGCAGGGCGTGCACCGCGACGGCCCGGGTGGGGTTCTTCGCCTCAATCACCCAGAGGCGGCCCGTGTCGGGGTCGGCGACCAAGAGGTCGATCTCGCCAGTCAGGCCAGGGACGCCGAGCTGAGCGGCCGTCTTCTCCAGTAGGCGGAAGCGGTGCGGCATGCCTGCAGCGCGGGCGGCTTCGCGGACGTCGGACTCCAAGCGCTGGTCGAGTTGCTGGCGGTGGCGGGTGAGGGCTTTGTCGACGGGGTCAGGGAGCTCAGGGTGCGGGAGGCGGCCGTCGTCGAGGGAGGCCGCGTAGGCCTCGCGGGCGGCGTGGGCGAGCCAGGGCAGGACGAGGAGGTCCTCGCCGTCGGCTATGAGGGGGTGGGTCAGGGGGCGGGTGCGGCGTTCGACCTCGGTGTAGGCGTGCTCGGTGGTGCTGGCTGCGTTGCCGGGGTGCAGGCGCAGGCGGTCGACGGCGGCGCGGAGGTGTTCGGCGGGCAGCCCGGACCATGCGACGCTTTCGGCGACCAGGGCCTCGACGGTGACTGTAGCTGTGCCGTGTTCGCTGGTGGGCCAGTCGGAGGCAGTCGCGAGGATGGCGCCAAGTGCGTCCAGGCCACATCCCCACTGCTGGCGCAGAAGCCGGTCGGCTTGGGCAAGTTGGCTGCCGGACGGAAGGACGGGCGCGGTGAAGGGGGTCTCAGTGCGCACGGGTGGGGAGGCGAGCAGGGTGCTGGCGTCGAGGAGTTCGGGCTCGGCGTCGACGGCGGCCGCGATCATGCTCTGCTGGCGGGCGCGCTGGTAGGCGCCGAGGTCGAACCCCAGGTGTTCACCGCCTTGGGGCTTGGCCGGGGAGGCCTTCGCGCCGTCGGGACCAGTGGTGAGGGTGAACACGCCGGTGGGGTCGATGTCCAGGCTCACGTCGTGCAGGCGGCGGGCGGCGGCGACCGCGGTGATGCCGCTGTCGAGGACGAGCTCGGCGAGGGCGACGAGCTCGGCGACGGCAAGAACGTCGACGGACCGGGTGCCGGTGGGCCCGGTGATGAGGGCCTGCTGCAGCAGCAGGTGCAGGGCGGAGGTGGCGGTGGCGGCCTCGGTCTGCCGGCGGCGGGCCTCGGCGATCCAGTTCGCGGCCCACGGGGCGGCGAGGTTGACCGCAGTCTCGGTGAGCGAGCGGGTGCGCTGCGCCCAGGCGGCGTTCACCTGGCGGGCCAGTTCGCCGAACAGGGCGGGCTGGTGGGCACGGAGCTGGTCAACGAGGGCATTCTCCAGCGCATGGAGGAGCTGCTCGGCGGGCCCGCCGGGGCGCAGGGCGTCGGCGCCGCGCCAGCTGCCGGCCGGAACGCGGGCGCGCCGGACGGCGGCGGCCGCAGTGCGCAGGGCGCGGGCGTGCAGGTGAGGGGTGCGCGGCAGGGTGTAGGCGGGGGCGGTGGCGGGCCAGGAGTGGACGGTGGCGGCCATCCGCAGCACGGGGTGGGCGGTGTACCAGGCGGCGGTGAAGGTGTCCGCGTCGGTGCCGGGATCGGCGTCACGGCCGGAGCGGACCTGGGTGATCAGGTCGTGGACGAGCATGCCCAGGATGTCGTGTCCCCGCTGTCCGTCGCCGTTGAACGCGGCGAGCAAGGGTGGGTCGATGACGAGGCCGATCCGGGCAGCGGCCGGGTCAGCCCCGGCGCGCAGCAGGAGCCGCTCCCCCACCTCGCCGGTCTCGCCTGCCGGGGTCTTGGCGTTGGCGGGTGGCTGGTGGGGCTGGTCGGTGACGGTCACCTCGATGACGAGGGGTGTGCCGTCGGGGAGCGTGGCGTGCGCGGTGACGGGCTTGAGGGTGGTAAGGGTGGTGCGCAGGGAGTCGGCGAAGGCGGCCATGCCGCTGGCGTCGAGCAGGGCGCCGAGGTGGCGGGAGGGGACGGCGACGATCGCCGCCGGGGGGACGGTGGAGGTGCGGATGAGCAGCGTGCCGTCGTCCGTACGGTGCTCAAGGTCGGTGTGGATGCCGCTCGCTCCGGCCTCGGGCGGGGTGCGCCGGGCGTGTCTGAACTCCCGTACCGCGGGCAGGCCGGCGGCGGTCAGGACGCGATCGGTGGCCGCATGGTCGGCAGCGCGCTCCCAGACGTCGTCATACGGGGCAGCGGGGACGTAGACGACGTCATCGCTGTCGGGGCCGGGCAGCAGCAGGGTGGCGTGGTGGTACCAGGCGGTCCAGGCGTCGAGGGCGTCGTCGTAGGCCACGCCGTGCACGCCGGGGTGCTCGGTGAGCTCCAGGAGGAAAAGCGCCGTGAGCGTCGGGTCGCCGTCGGCGGCGTGCAGGATCTCGGCGAGTTCCTCGACGTGGAGGAGGGCAGTGTCGCGGATCAGCTCGCGCCCCAGGAAGCGAGGTCCGCCGTAGACGACGAGGCGGCCGCGGCCGGGCGGGGTGTCGGCGAGGGCTGCGCGGCCTTCCTCGACGCGGGCGCCGAGGAGGCCATCGGCGAGGGCGCTGACGACGGCGATGTCGTAGCGGTGGGTCGGCGAGGTCAGCCGGCACACCGGGCCAGAGCGGGCGGGGACGTGGTCCAGACCGAGGAGCTGGGCGAGCCGGGAAACAGTCAGCTCCTGCAACCTGGCCTCCGCCGTTGGCAGTTGATCCGGTGGCAGCAGGCCAAGCAGGCGGCCGGCGGCCGGGGCGAGGCCGTCGGTCGCCGCGGCGGCGGGTACGGGCAGTCGTCGGCCGTGCGCGGTGACGGCCAGGACCGGGCCGAGCAGGGGGGCGTCGGGGTGGTAGCGCAGCGGCAGGTCCTTGACCGGCCGGGTCAGCCAAGCGAGGGCGCGTCCGGCGCGCTCCGGGTACTGGCAGGCGGGGACCAGGCCGTTCGGGTCGGCCGTGGCGATCGCGGTGGCGGCGTCGACCTCGGCCGGGGTGAGGTGGCAGGCGACCTGCCCCTCGGTGTCCCCAATGACAGGTTCGGGCCATACCGGGGTGAGGGCGCTCAGGGCCCGGTCGGTTAGACGCAGGGCCAGATCAAGGACGTCGCCGATCCCGAACCCGGAGGCCGTGCACAGGGGTTCGTCGACGGCCAAGGCCGTCAGCTGCAGGCTGCGCAGCACGAGGAGGGGGTGAGCGAGCTGCCCGGGGTGGACGAGCAGATGCTCGCCTGCGAGGTGATGGCGTACGCCTGGGCGCAGGTCGCTGGGGTGGCGGTCGGTGACGACGCCGCGGCCGGGTGCGGCACGCACAACGGCTTCGACCAAGCGGGGCAGGTCCTCGGCGCCGGCGAATGTACCGGCGCGGGGCGGAGTGCGCAGGACGCGAGTGAGCATCAGCAGCAGGTGGTCGGCGAGGCGTTGGCAGTCCGGCGAGGTGAGCGCCGCCTGGAGCAGCACGATCAGAGAGTCGGTGTCGTAGGGAGCCAGGGCGCGGTCGAGCACCTTCCACTCCACGCGGCGGTAGGCGACTGAGGTGATGGGCGTCTTCGACTGCATAGTGCGCTTCCTGGTCTCATACCGGGCTGGCTCAACGGCACAGCTTCGCAGGCGGGCAAAGAACGTTGGGACGGGCTTGACCGATTGCCGTCCGCCCTGCTGGGTGAACTGGGCGATGGTGGTGGCACGTCAGGCACATGCGACTGGGGCTCGCTCGGGTGGCCGGTTGGGGCAGGGGCACGGCGCCAGGTTCCAGGGTGGCAGGGCAGTAAGGGTCGGTCAGGTCCCAGCCACGCCAACGCTAGTCGAGGAGTTCCCCGGTGAGCGAAGCCGACGGGTTCGCAGATTCCTGAGGCCCTGTCGAGCCGAACTCGGAGGTGTCGGATCTCTTCAGGGCGAAGAGACCGGCGGGTTCCGTTCTCAAGATGGAGATATACCAGCTGATCCACTCGTTGCCGGACGGGCTTCGCGCAACGGGAAAAGTCCGATGCATCAGGCGATTGGGCGACCTAGCATCGCGGGCATGGCAACACCCCTTCCGCTGATGGTCTATCTCGACCTCAACCACTGGTATGCCCTCGGAGACGCACTCGCGGGCAAACCTCAGAACCCCGACCACGTCACGGCTCTGAAGCAGTTGCAGGGCCATGTCGAGCGGGGAGAGGTCATGTTTCCCCTCTCGACCGTGCACTACATGGAGTTGACCGAGAATCCCCGGGACGCTCACCGCGAGCGGGCGGCGGACGCGATGGCCTTGTTGTCCAGGTTCGTGACCATGGCACCCGGGTCTAAGATCCTCGATGAGGAACTGGCGCTGGAGCTCAACCGCCGACTCGGCCGACCTGCCTTCCCCAAGAAGGTGACGAAATTCGGTATCGGCGTGGGGTTCGCGTTCGGCGAGGCCAAGCGGATGGTGCTGACGGGAATCACGGAGGAGAACCGTCAGGAGCTGGAGACTGGCCTGGGGATGTCAGTGTCGGAGTTCGAGGCCTCGGCGAACGCGACCACCGAGTACTGGGTCCTGAGGGGGCCGCCCGGGACTCTGCGCTCAGCAATCGAGAATTATGACCCCTATGCGGCCCGGCGCGTCGCGGACGATCAGCTCGCCAGTTTCAGCGTCATGATCAACACGCTGCGCACCGTCCCGGAAGTCGCTAGGCGACCGATGGACGCCATCGTCGCCCGCCAGCTCAGCTTCGACATCATCGACAATTACACCCGTGCGCTCATGAGCGCCGGCTTCGTGAAGCAGGGTCCGTTTCACAGTCGGGACGATCGCACCAGCTTCCTGATGGCGCTTCCGTCCCGCAAGGTCGTCACGATGATGCACTTCCACTATCTCAAGGACGTGCACCGGAACTGGACGATCAACGATCTGCGCGACATAGCCGCGCTGTCGATTGCGATTCCGTACTGCGACGTAGTCGTCACGGATAAGAAGGCGTGGGACACCGTGGTCAACCGTGCCCATCTCGACAAGGAGTTCAGCACTCCGATCTTCAGCAGCCTCACCGACCTCGCGAAGCATCTGGCAGTCTGATCGCCCTGTGGTCTCCGGTGGCATGGCGCCGGAGACCAGCGCTGGTCAGGCCTGTGTTGGGTCCTGTTTGAAGGGGTGCGGATGAGCCGCTTGGAGGTACTTCATTGCGGTTGCATCCGAGATCCCGAACACGCGCATGAGGTGGATGGGGTCTTCGGTTTCGTGGGCCTCGTCGAGGAAGCGGTCGCTGCGGAGTTTGCTCGGCTGAGGGCCGATTTTGCGGAAGATCCGCTGGTAGGCGTACTGGCTCATCGGCGGTCCCGAGGGGTCGTGTGCCGTCATCTGGGTGATGAACAGGTGCGGGTTGGTGCTGTGGGGCCAGCGCCGCCAGCGCTCTCGGAGCCAGTCGGTCAGGACGACCGTGGTGAGCTCGTCCAGGATGATCGTGTGTCTGCGGCCTCCGCGTCGGACCACGAGCCGGCCGCGGGTGCGGTCAAGATCGCTCAGGAGGATGTGCCGGATTTCGGTTGCGCCGCGGGCATGAATCGCGACGAGGACGACGATGGCCTTGCCCATCGGGGTGGAGACCCGATCGAGTAGGCCGGTGAGCTGGTCGGAGGGGATGGGGCGGGCTGCTGACAGGGTCGGCCAACCGCGCCCGGGGCGCGCGCCTGGCCCGCTCCGACACTATCAACCGGATCGTGCGCGCCGTGGTGGTCACGCAGGAGGATCTGGCGCGTATGCCGACGTACTGAGCGCGGACTTCGTGGTCGCGACCCCGCCGCCTGGACAGCACCGCAAGCCCATCAGCGGGGACGCGCCGTAGAAGGTGCCAGCGGTTCAGAGCGCCGGCGGCGAGCCCCACATCGAAGGCGATCCCCAGTCTGGCCCGTGCCGTGTAGCGACGCGAGACAGTCGCGGTTTGCGACGTACGTGGCAGACCGACAAGCGGGCGGGAACCAGGGCCCTATCTCGTGTGGTTGCCGTGCGCTCACCTGGCGTGGCAACCGAACCCACACGGGTGGGGTGTGACCCCCAGTCCAGACTTGACCCACGGACGGAATGAAACTGTGGTCCCGGTCTGCGGTCACATCCGAGATGCCCCCGCGCCACCTGACCGCGTCAGCTCCGTTCCCGCACGGCTCCGGAACGATGCTCCCGGACGACAACGTGCCCTCGACAGGGCGTCTACATCAATCAGGTCATCGCGAAGCGCACCAAGCGCAACTAGACACGGTCCGGAGTTCGGCTGTGCGATCCGCGGCTCCACCCGCGCTGCACCTGCCGCCTGGCGGGGGCCAGACATCTCCAAGCAGCGACTCACCGTTGAAGTTGCTGACCTTGCCACGAAGGCTCTACCGCAGCGCCGCGAACCAAGAGACCGACAATCACCATAGACGCCGACTAGGCAATCAAGTGGCACTCCATATGGACCCCGAAAGAACTGATTGACCAATCGAGACGCCTGACATAATCTTGCTAAGTGAAAACCGATAGGAGTATCGAGGGAGGGCGATAGCGGGTACTCGATACTTGCCGGGCACCAACTCGGCTCGCCACCATCGCTGTTGCACAGCGTCCGCAGCACTACACCAAGACCACCCGTCAGCCGACTGTGGCGTCAACGCCAGCCATCAAGCTGGTGAATCCTACGGATCACGGATACGTCATTACTACGCCCGGTCAGCGCTTACGACCTGGAAGGCACACAGGCTCTTAGCCCGATTCGCTGAACGCGACCCGAGAGTTATCTGGAGTGTTAAATTGCGACAAGAGACCGCCGAGCTAACGGAATCGCAGTACAGTCCCGCACGCATTCGAGCTACGTGGGACGGAACAGGAAGCATCGCGGACGCATCGAAGGCATTGGGGTTTTCGCGGGCGAAGGGCTATGAACTGGCCCGTCGGGGCGAGTTCCCCTGTCGGGTACTCAAGGTTGGCTGCTCAACTCGTGTGGTCACCGCGTCCCTGCTACGTGTGCTTGACAGTGGAGAGCCAGAATACAATGCTGCCCGGGCCTAACCTCGGTCTTTCATGCATCCCCGGCAGTGCCCTGCCGGGGATGCATGAAAGACCGAGGTTAGCGAGATTGAGGAATATGCGTCTGTAGGTCGCTGTCACAACTATTACGCAACGGCTTGTAGATGAGGTGCGGCGCTCTAGCAGCTCCGGGTTGACCGGTCAGGGCGGGCATGGGCACCCAAGCCAGTAGTTCGAGAGGGATCTGGAGGATCTCCAGCCAGGTCCACTTGCGGGCGGGTGCCGTGCAGGAGCAAGTTCCGCAGCCCCGTCGCCCGGCGGCCCCGGCTACGGCCCTCCGCGCGGGACCACAGCCGGTGACGGAGTTCGAGTCCCGCAATCGGACGGTCTGGCGTGTTGCCGTCCGCGTCCGTGATCTTCAACTGATCTCCTGGATGCGGACGTTTCCTGAGGTCGACCGGCCGCTTCCCCGTCGACCTCAGGCGATAAGGCCCCAGTCGAGTTCGGCGACCCATGCCTCAGCCCTCACTTCACCGTGCAACTCGTCGGCCGGGATCCAGGCCGACGTGTGACGGCCATCGGCCGGCAGGTTGGGCCAGGGTCAGACGGGCGGCAGTGGTTCGTCGGCTGCGCACAGAGAGTTCGTCGGTCAGGACGGGTACATCGGCCTTCCTCGACGCTTGAATACGTCGTGACTAGGGAACTCTCCGAGAGCCGCACGCAGGTCACCAACCAGCTTGAGGCACCTCGTCGCTGTCCATCCCGCCACTCTGCTGAGAGAACCGACCAGACCCAGCAGTGACAAGCCCGACGGGCCCACGTGCCATGCCGGATCCGCTGGGCGCCCCCTGCGGGCGGGGGCGCCCAGGATCATCCGCGCCGACCGGTCACCCGCCAGGCCGACGACTCCCGCGAAGGACAACCGAAGCATCAGTCAGGGGAAGAGTCAGACCTCCGGGCGATGCCATTACTAATCCTCACTGTCAGGTGATGGTCTTCTTGGCCTCGCCGCCGCCATCTGCTGCTACAAGCGGCTCTCAATCTCTCACACAGATCTCACAGACTGGCCGGATTCCCCCGGGACGTCAGGCTCCGACCTGGACCTACGCGACCGAATTGGACCAACTGGATCACACAGGACGCGATGCACTACCTATGCCAGGTCGTCCCGAGGGACGGCCCCAGGATGAGCACGGGCGCGTCCTCCGCGCCGTCGATCCGGTACTGGAGCGTCTGCGGGGAGTTCTGTGTCGTCACGGAGGCATCGGGAACCACTTCGGGTGGCGCCTGTCCGGCGGCGGGAAGCTGCCCGTCGAAGGGAGTCCGACCGCCGTCCGCTATCCAGGCGTCAGCAGAAGCCTGCTCACCGGTGGGGTTCTGTTCGTTGGGGGGAGTCTGCGTCTCACTCACCCGCTCCACGGTAGTGAGTTTGCGCTACCGGGACTAATCGCGGTGCGACGGGCCGCGGTCCCCTGGCGAGCCGCGGCCCGGAAGGCGGCATCGCTCGCAGCCCGCAGCCGTCTTCTACGGTCCGCCGCAAGGGTGTTAAGGGGTGGTTTGGGAGACGACATACACCCTGGGGTGGCTGGAATTGGTCAGGTCGACCGTGATGTCCAGGCTGGGTCGCGGCCTGCTCTGGTCATGGGTGGCACCGGCCCAGATCTTCTCGGAGGTGAAGTTCCAACCGACCGTCCGGGCATCTCGCGACCCGATGGTGATCTCACCGTAGAGGAGCTCGGCCCGGCTGGTGCCGACGCCTTCCAGGAAGAGGTCAAGACCCTCCGCGGTGGTGTTGAACTGCACATACAGTCGACTGGTCTTCCAGTTGCTGGTTTCGAAGTAGGCGACCTTCTTGGATTTCGGCGGGATGGGCACCTCGAAGATGCGCCGCTTCATCTGGGACGGCCAACTGTCGCGCAGCCCCTGTGCCGAGGACTCGGTTGCCTTGTCGCGCCCGCTGTCGCGGCTCTGCTCCGCGGAGATCACCAGATAGCCGGCCGGGATGCCCACCAGGAGCACGATGATGATCGCGGTCAGCCAGCGGCGGAGGAGCATATGCCGCCTGCCCTCGGGGGGGCGGAAGCTCTCGTCCGGGGACGTGGGCTGGCGGGGCACGGTCATGACGTGGGTTCCTGGGGGTGCTCGATCGGAACTGAAGTGTACGGGCCCCCAGCAGGGGGCATGGAAGCGGACTCTTCGATTCCCGAGCGGTAGGGGGCGGCGGGACGCCACCCGAGGGGCCGCCGGAAGGCCCCTGAGCCCGGTGGGGCGGCGCGGCCGTTGGCTGGGAGCTCGCCGAGACCGACCGGCGCTTGGGTGAAGACATCTACGCGAGCGCACGCCCCGCTCCCCTCCATGGCTGCGGGCGCCCCGGTGCACTCGGGAAGCCGCCGGTGGTGTGGCAGCGCTAGGGCTCCGGGGTGGGGCGCACCGATGTGGAGTTGCGGAGGGCCTGGGCGTACCGCTCATAGCGCTCATGGCGTTCCACCCGCCTCCGGTTGGCGCGGCGGAAGCGGCGGGCGACCAGCCGGGCCAGATCCGCGGCCCCCACCATGCCGGCTTCGGGACCCAGCTCCGCCTTGGCGATACGGGCCTCCGGGCGGTAGCCGCGGCCGGTGAGATGGCGGCGGAAGGCGTCCCGAGCGGGGCCGATGAGCAGGTCGTCGGCGGCGCTGACGCCGCCGCCGATGACAAAGCAGGACGGGTCGAGGGCGGCGGCCAGATTGGCGATGCCCACGCCGAGCCACTGGCCGATGTCCTGGAACAACTCGACGCACATGGCGTCGCCCTCCCGGGCCAGCTCGGTGATGAGCGGGCCGGTGATGTCACCGATGTTGCCGCCGACCCGGTCGATCAGGGAGTGGGCGACGGGCGAGTCCGCAGCGGCCAGCTCGCGGGCCTCGCGGACCAGCGCGTTTCCCGAGCTGTACTGCTCCCAGCAGCCTCGGTTGCCGCAGGGGCAACGATGCCCCCCGGGCACCACCTGCATATGCCCGAACTCGCCGGCGACCCCGTACTTGCCTCGTTTGACCTGTCCATCCTCCAGAATGGCGCCGCCGATACCGGTACCCAGGGTGATCATCACCAGATGGTCTTCGCCCCGGCCGGCGCCGAAGCGCCATTCGGCCCAGGCCGCGGTGTTGGCGTCGTTGTCCACCAGCACGGGGACGGCGAGGCGTGCGGAGAGCGCATCGCGCAGGGGTTCGTTGCGCCAGGCGAGGTGGGGTGCGAAGAGGACTTTGGAGCGGTCGGCGTCGACCCAGCCGGCCGCTCCGATGCCCACCGCGTGCACATCGTGGCGGTCGGAGAGGTCGAGGACGAGTTCGCAGATGGTGTCCTCGACGACCTTGGGGCTCTTGGACTTGTCGGGGGTCTCGGTGCGGAGCTTCTCCAGGATCACCCCGTCCGCGTCGACGACGCCCGCCATCACCTTCGTACCGCCGATGTCGATGCCGACGGTGGGCACGCGCGGTGCCGTGAGGTGGGAGCGGCGCTCACGGGTGCCGACGGTGCGCAGAACGGTGGCACGGGCGGAGCCGCGGTGCGCGAAGTCGCGGTAGGTGCTCACCGGGCGCCGCCTGGAGTTGCCGAGCGGAGGGGGGCAGGTGCTCGCACGGGTCGCATCGTCCCTGGTGTCGTGGGGGCCGGTCGGCACGCGATGAGCAGCATCACCTCGGGCCCGGCGGCGGACGGCGCCCGCCAGGGCCGATTCTGCCACTTTGGCGCTCATAGGACATGGGGAGCGAGAGCTGCCCACGAAGGCACACAAACGGAATGTGACCCGAGTCACAAATAGCAGGAGCACATTGCGAATAGGTCTAGTCCAGTGATCCACTTCACACGCTTCATCTCCGATGAGAGGGACCCTGTGAACGCCCTGAGGAAGATCGGCGATGCACTACTGAGCAAATTCGTACCCGAGGCGGAGGCACAGGCCGCAAGCTGCGCCACCGGCTGCCCTTCGTACAAGGAGTACGACTGCAAATACGGTTTACGCCGGTTCGAGCGCTGCTGCTACCACTGCACCCAGCCCTACTGCTCCGCCTGGCGACACACGGGTTGGTGCTAGGAGCGAGTGCCGGCCCGCTTCGGCGGTGTCCGAGCGGAGCGGGCCGGCACCGGTACGCGGAGCGAGGTTCGAAAGGAGTGGTATGCCGGATGCGGTCCGGCTGTGGTCAGCCAGTAGCCGGCGGGGGCGGCAGCCGGTGCCATCGCACGTACAGCCCCTCTTTCCACTGACACCCCTCACCCGTCTGCGCGCGGCCGAGGCCAGGCGTGCACACGGTCAGCCCGACGTTCACCTGACGCAGTCGCGAAGACCTCCCATGACTGTGCCGCCGAGGTCGGGCCGCCGATCGCGGGGACTGCCGGCCCGGTCGCCGGGAGCGCCGGTCGCTCCCCCACCAGGGCCGCCGCGACCCCGCCAGGTCGATTCCCCGGCGCTGGCATCGACCGCGTTGCCGCGCGTACCCCTCGTCGGGCCCTCTGATCACCGCGATGCCCCCGGCACTCCCCCGCACCTGGCCGGGACGCACCACGAGACGTTCTCTGCCCGCGCCACCGGGCGCCCCGCCAGGGCCTCGACGCCAGACGGCCCAGTTCCCCGCCGCGGCGGTCGGACCCGCCGCGGAAGACCCGTCTCCCCGCGCGAACACGTTCTGATCGCCGCGCGGCGATGCCGACCAGGGACGTGCGGCACCTCGTCGGCCACCCCCGGTGGCTTTCGCGACCGCCGCAGCAGACCTGAATCCTGATCCGGCGCGCGAGGACAGCGGGCCCTCCCGTTCTCAGCGTGCGCGCGATCCTCCACGCCCGTCCCCGGTGGCTCCCACCCGCACCCGTTCAACTGGAGTTGAAAGATGGCTTTCGTCGTTGCCGGCCTGGTACTCGTCGGAGCGCTCGGCTTAGTCAACCTGTTGCTGCTCACCGCGGTGATCCGACGGCTGCGCCGACAGGAAGAGGAGCGGAACAGGCCCCTGGAGAGCGGGCCTCGCCCCGGCCAGGAACTGCCGGACTTCGCCACCACCACGCTCTCCGGCCGGGGCATCAGCCGGGCGGACCTCACCGGACGGCCCGCCGTCCTGGCCTTTCTGTCCACGAACTGTCCGGCCTGTCCCGCGCTCGTCCCCCATCTGGTGGCACACGCCAGGTCGACCGGTCTCGCAGCCGATCGAATGATCGTGGTCGTCGTCGGGGAGGTATCCGATGCGGAGGAGTTGACCGAGCCGCTGGCCGGGGTGGCGAGTCTGGTCGTGGAGCCCTTCCCCGGTGAACTGAGCGCCGCGTTCCGGATATCCGCCACACCCACGACCGTCCTGGTCGACGCCGATGGCATCGTCACCCATGCCGAAGCGG
This sequence comes from Streptomyces albipurpureus, assembly GCF_023701525.1. GTDB lineage: Bacteria > Actinomycetota > Actinomycetes > Streptomycetales > Streptomycetaceae > Streptomyces > Streptomyces albipurpureus. Next base: position 17,182 of record NZ_JAMQAW010000102.1, on the reverse strand, counting down.
GCGCCCGACCGCTGGAAGACATGGTCGCGGCATGACCCCGCACGCCCTGGACACCTCCGGCGGCCGGCGGGATCTCATCCGCCGCACCGTCGAGGCGATGGCGCTGACCTGGCGGGCGGGACCGGGCAGTTGTCTCGCCTTTCTGCTGCTGACCATCGCCCAGGGGCTGCTGCCCGCGGGAATCACCCTCTGCACGATGAAGGTCCTCGACCGCATCGCACCCGGCGAGGGACTCCATGGCCCCGCCGCCCTGCCCCTGGTGGCCACGCTGGGGGTACTGACCACGCTGTACGCGCTGCTGCCAGGAGTCTCCGACTACGCGCGCTCGCGACTTCAGCGCGGCATCATCCTTCTGGTTCAAGATCAACTCTATGGCGCGGTGAATCGTTTCATCGGACTCAGCAGATTTGAGTCCCCGGCCTTCCTGGACCGAATGCGGCTGGCGCAGGACGCCGCCTTCTCCGCACCTGACCGGATCACGATGTCGCTCTTCGCCGTCGTCCAGCAGTTCCTCACCGTGGTGTCCCTGATCGCCGTGCTCGCCACCGTCTCCCCCCTGATGACCGTCATCACGGTGGTCGCCGCGCTGCCCGCGCTGGCGGTGGAGCTCTCCCTGAGCAGGGAGCGGGCGCGGCTGATGTACTCGATCAGCCCCCGCAATCGCCGGCAGCTCTTCTACCAGCGGATGCTGCTGGATCTGACCGCGATCAAAGAGGTCCGCCTGTTTGGGCTCGGTGGCTTTCTGCTGGGGCGGATGCACCACGAAACCCGGCACATCAACGCGGCCGAGGAGCGGCTGGATCGAAGGACCCTGGTGCGTCAGGGGCCTCTGTGCGCACTCGGAGCGGTCATCGCCGCGGGCGGACTGGCCTGGATGATCACCGGTGCCCTCCGGGGAGAACACACCGTGGGTGAGGTGTCGGCCTTCATCGCCACCGTCTCGGGAGTGCAGGGCGCGCTGACCGCCACCATCCTCCAGGGCACCGGTGCGTACCAGGCGCTGCTGCTCCTCGGGCACTACACGGATCTGACCCGCACGGAACCCGATCTACCGGTGCCAAGCGCTCCGCTGAGCACACCGAAGCTGAGTCAGGGGATCGAGTTCGACGATGTCTGGTTCCGCTATGGCGAAGCGGCACCTTGGGTGCTGCGCGGGGTGAGTTTCACGCTCCCCCACGGCTCGTCGCTCGCGCTCGTCGGGCTCAATGGGGCGGGCAAGTCCACTGTGGTGAAACTGCTCTGCCGGCTGTACGACCCGATCCGGGGTGCCATCCGCTGGGATGGGGTTGATCTCCGCGATCTGGACCCGGCCGAGTTGCGGGATCGCATCAGCGCGGTGTTCCAGGACTACGTGGAGTACGACTTCTCCGCGGCCGACAACATCGGTATCGGCGACCTCGCGCACCGTACCGAGATGGATCGGGTCATGGCAGCCGCCCGGCGGGCCGAGGTGCACGACGTGGTGACGGCGCTGCCCCAAGGGTACGGAACACTGCTGTCCCGGATCTTCGACGAGCCGGGAGACGAGGGTGCGGAAGGGGCCGGGATGACGCTGTCCGGAGGGCAGTGGCAGCGGCTGGCCCTGGCGCGCGCGATGATGCGCGAGGGCCGGGACCTGCTGATCCTCGATGAACCGAGCGCTGGCCTGGACCCGGAGGCCGAGCAGCGGGTGCATCGGCAACTGAGCGCGTACCGCGAGGACGCCACCAGTCTGCTGATCTCCCACCGGCTGGGCACCGTGCGCAGGGCCGACCGGATCGTGGTGCTCGCCGAGGGCCGGATCATCGAGTCGGGCCGCCACGCGGAGCTGGTCCAAGGCTCGGGAACCTATGCGCGTCTCTTCCGGCTCCAGGCGTCCGGATACACCGAGAGAGCGGAAACGGAGGGCCGGTGCTGACCACATGGGGAGGCTGGGGGCTCGGCGGTGCGGGCGCGGGTGTGCTGATCGTCGCCGGTGGCGCGTGGTTCGTCCATCGCAGTTTTGTGGCGATCACCGTCAGGGGCGACAGTATGGCGCCGACGCTGCTGCCCGGGGGCCGGGTGTTGATCCGTCGCGGTGTGAGCGGACTACGGCCGGGTGGTATCGCGGTGATCGCCTCGCCGGACCCCGATCCGGCACGCGGGTGGCGGGAGCAGCCCCCGGTCTCCCGGGATCTGGGTGCCGTGTCCTGGTTCATCAAGCGAGTGGTGGCCATAGAGGGGGACGCGATGCCCAAGGGGGTGGCGGGTGACGCCGAGCGGGTGCCGCCCGGCCACTTCGTGGCCATCGGGGACCATCCGTTGAGTCAGGACTCCAAGCAGTACGGGCCGTGCCCGGTGGACCAGGTCCTGGGGATGATGGTCAGACGGCTCTAGCCCCCGGCCGCCCGGGGCAGGCACCGGCGTCGAGGTGAGGGCCCGGAGTCGGAGGCAAGTGACGCTTCGGTCCCAGACCTTCGCTCCGGGACCGGAGCGTCACTCGGCTCGATCAGTCCGCGCGGCCTGGGTTCTTGGGGATCGGCGGGGTCGGAGCGCGTTCCAGCTCATGGCGGAGGTCATCCAACTCGCTACCGCCCGCCATCTGGCGGGTGAGCTCATCCAGGGTCACCGACTCCTTGGTGTGGCTTGCCGCCATCACCCCGCGCTTGAGGAGGACGAATCGGTCCCCGACCAGAAAGGCGTGGTGGGGGTTGTGGGTGATCAGCACCACGCCGAGCCCGGCGTCCCGCGCGGCGGCCACGTACTTGAGCACCACACCCGACTGCTTGACGCCGAGTGCCGCGGTCGGCTCGTCCAGGACCAGCGCCTTGGCACCGAAGTGAACCGCCCGGGCGATGGCCACACACTGTCGTTCGCCGCCCGAGAGGGTGCCGATCGGCTGGTCCACATCCCGTAGGTCGATGCCCATCCGCAACAGCTCGGACCGGGTGGTCTCGCGCATCTTCTGCACATCGAGCCGTTTGAAGGGCCCCTTGCCCAAGGTCGGCTCCGAGCCGAGGAAGAAGTTCCGCCACACCGGCATCAGCGGAACCACGGCGAGGTCCTGATAGACGGTGGCGATGCCCCGGTCCAGCGCCTCGCGCGGGCTGGCCAGCCGGGTCTCTTCGCCGTCGATCAGAAAACTGCCGGAGTCATGCTGGTGCAAGCCCGCGATGATCTTGATGAGGGTGGACTTTCCCGCGCCGTTGTCACCGAGTACGCAGGTGATCTCACCGGCGTGGACAGCCAGGGAGACCCCTTCGAGGGCGCGGATGTTCCCGTAGAACTTGCTGACGTTCTCCAACTCGACCAGGGAGACCTGTGTCATCGTGTCGCCTCCGCCCGCTTGCGGACCCATGCGTTGAGCAGAGTGGCCAGCAGCAGCATCGCCCCGAGGAAGAACTTGAACCAGTCGGGGTCCCACTCCGCGTACACGATGCCCTTGCTGGTCATTCCGAAGATGAACGCGCCGACGGCCGATCCGATCGCGGAACCGTAGCCCCCGGTGATCAGACAGCCTCCGATGACGGCCGCGATGATGTAGATCAGCTCATTGCCCACGCCTTCGCCGGACTGCACCACGTCGAAGGAGAACAGCAGGTGCTGGCCGGAGACCCAGGCGGCGAAGGCCACGCCCATATAGAGGCCGATCTTGGTCCGGGTGACCGGCACACCGACCGCGCGGGCCGCGTGCGCCCCACCGCCGACCGCGTAGATCCAGTTGCCGAAGCGGGTGCGCAGCAGAACCCAGGTGGCGATGGCCACCAGCGCGATCCACCACAGGATGGTGACCTTGATCGTGACATCGCCCAGGACGAACTCATGGGCGAAGAGGGCCTTCGCCGACTCGAAGCCCTCCATGTCGGCGATCGACTTGGTGGAGACCGTGCCACTGATCAGTTTGGTGAAGCCGAGGTTCAGGCCGGTGAGCATCAGGAACGTGCCCAGCGTGATGATGAAGCTGGGCAGCTTGGTACGGGTGAGCATGACCCCGTTGAAGACTCCCACGGCCAGGGTGACCAGCAGCGAGACAAAGACGCCCACCCAGACGTTCGCCGTCATCTGATAGCTGAACATCGAGGAGATCAGGGCGGAGCTGGTGACCAGCACACCGGCCGAGAGATCGAACTCGCCGCCGATCATCAGCAGCGCCACCGGCACCGCCATGATCCCGATCGTCGAGGACGCGTAGAGCACGGTGGAGAGGCTGGAGGCCTGGAGGAACGAGTCGGCGACCAGGGAGAAGAAGAGGAAGACCGCGACGGCTCCGACGACCGAGCCCAGTTCGGGCCGGCCCATCAGCCTGCGGAGCGCCGAGGTGTGCAGCAGCCGCTCATCGGCCGCGCCCGGCTCCTGGGTGGGGGCCGGGGGTGCGGACGCACTCATCGGGTCCCCCGCCTGGTGTAGTCCTCCAGCTTGGCGGCGTCCGCCTTGGTGATGATCTGCGGTCCGGTCAGTACGGGCTTCCCACCGCCGAGCACATCGGCGTTGTAGCGGTAGAGCCAGAGCAGGTCCACCGCCTCATAGCCCTGGAGATAGGGCTGCTGGTCGACGGCAAAGCCCAGACTGCCGTCCTGGAGACCGGTCACGACCTTGGCGTTGAGGTCGAAGGTGTCGATCTCGGCCTTGCTGCCGGCGGTCTTCTTCGCCTTGACTGCGGTGTCCGCGAAGGGCGCGCCCAGGGTGACGACCGCGTCCACGGAGCGGTCGGCCTGGAGTTTCGCTTCGATGGACGCCTGGACGTCGGGCATGTTGGTGCCATCGACATAGAGGTTCTGCAACGTACCGTCGAAGGTGCTCTTCACTCCGGCACACCGCTGCTCATGGCCGACGTTGCCCTGCTCGTGCAGGACACAGAGCGCCTTCTTTCGGCCGCGCTCATTCAGTTCCTCGCCGACGGCTTCGCCGGCGATGGTCTCGTCCTGGCCGATGTGGGTGATCGCGCCGTATGCCGTGGACTGCTCCGACCCGGAGTTCACGGTGATCACGGGGATGCCAGCGGCGACGGCCTTGGTGACGACTGCCTTCATCGCGTCCGGCTTGGCGAGGGTGACGATCAGCCCGTCGACCTTCTTGTCGATGGCGGCCTGGACCAGCTGTGCCTGCTGCTGGCCCTCATCGCTCTTGGAGTAGAGGAAGTTGATGTTGTCCTTGGCCGCAGCCTCGCGCGCGCCCTTCTGGACGATGTCCCAGAAGGTGTCGCCATCACCCGAGTGGGTGACCATGGCGAAGGTCCAGCGCGGTGTGCTGACCGCGGCCTTCCCGGCGGCGGCCTGGGCCTTGCGGGCATCCTCGGCACGTTTGCCGCCGGTGCTGCTGCATCCCATCAGGGAGGCTCCGAGCACCGCCGCCAGCACCGCGCCAAGTACGCGTACCCCTGTCCTTGCCCTTGCCACGACGCCGTGCCCCTGTCCTTCTTGCCCTACTGCTGTTTGCTGCGGCCGGGAAGCGGAATGGCTCGCCCCGGCCGCCCAAGTATGGGTCACGGCAGGTCGGGGGGTGGGCATCGGGTACGCCGGGTAGGTCATCGGACACTCCTGGTGCCGGATTCGACGCGACGGGGAGCGGTGGGGGCCGCCCGGTGGTCGCGGGCCGCACGACTACGGCTTCGGGAGTTGTACGGCGGGTGGTGAACGCCGTCAAGGGTTTGTCCGGACATCCTGACGCAAGAACGGAGCGAGGCGGGCGAAGGGGGCGTCCTGGTGTCATCGCCCTGTCCCCGCCGACGGGCCGACGATGGCCGGCCGGGTGCCGTCAGGGGCGTACCAGCAGCTGGAACTCGAAGGTGTACCGCGAGGCGCGGTAGACATGGGAGCCGAACTCGACGGCCCGCCCGGTGGCGTCGAAGGTGGTGCGCTCCATGGTCAGCACCGGTCCACCCGGGCCTTCGGAGAGCAGTTCGGCCTCCGCCGCCGTGGCTGGGCGCGCGCCGATGGCCTGCCGGGCGCTGTGCAGGGATATCCCGGCGGCTCGCATCATCCGATAGAGGCCAGTGGCCTCCAGTTCGGCCGTGCGGCAGTCGAGCAGTCCGGCGGGCAGATGGTTGGTGAGCAGCGCCATGGGCTCTCCATGGGCGTATCGCACCCGCCCGATGCGCTGTACCTCCACACCTTCGACGACCCCGAGCGCCGCGGCGACCGCGGGGCTCGCGGCCTCGGTGGTGAGGTGCAGGACGACGGTGGCCGGGCGCTGGCCCGCCGCTGCCAGGTCGTCGTAGAGGCTGCTGAGCTCCAGCGGGCGTCTGACGTGGCTGTGGACCACTTGGGTGCCAACGCCACGACGGCGCACCAGCAGTCCTTTGTCGACCAACGACTGAATGGCCTGGCGCACGGTGGGCCGCGAGAGACCCAGTCGGCCGGCGAGCTCGATCTCATTGCCGAGGAGTCTGCCGGGGGTGAGTATCCCCTGCTCAATGGCCGTCTCCAGCTGCTGGGCAAGCTGGAAGTAGAGCGGAACCGGACTGGTGCGGTCCACACTCAGCTGGAGGGACGGGGCGGCGTCCGTCCCGGATCTGGGCTGCTTGGGCACGGGCAGAGCGTAGTCGTCGCCCCTGGTGACGGGAAGACATGAAGTCATGTTGTCAGGACAAAGCCTTGACACGGTGGTGTGCCCGCCCCCATTTTTTCCCCATGCGCATCGGACTCATCGGTACGGGACGTATCGGCACCTTCCACGCGAACGTGCTCAGCCGCCACCGGGAGGTGGGTTCGCTGGTGGTGGCCGACGCCGATCCGGTGCGCGCGGCAGTCGTGGCCGACCGTACGGGTTCCACCGCCGCCCCCAGTGCCCGGGAGATCTTCACCTGGGGAGTGGACGCGCTGGTCATCGCCTCCGCGACGGCATCGCACGCCGAGCTGATCGCCCGGGCGGCACGCATGGGGCTGCCGACCTTCTGTGAGAAGCCGATCGCCGCGGACATCCCGGGGACGCTCGCCGCGCTCTCGGAGGTGGAAGCCGCGGGCACCCAGCTTCAGCTGGGATTCATGCGCCGTTTTGACGCCGGGTACCGGACTGCCCGGGAACTGGTGCGCTCGGGCCGGCTGGGCAGACTGCACACCGTACGAGCGATGACATCGGACCCCGCACCACCGCCGGCTGACTATCTCCCCCTCTCCGGCGGGCTGTACCGGGACTGCCTGGTGCATGACTTCGACATACTGCGCTGGGTGACCGGCCGCGAGGTGGTGGAGGTGTACGCGACCGGTTCGGACGCCGGACCCGCGATGTTCCGGGCAGCGGGCGATGTGGACACCGCGGCGGCGGTGCTGACCTTGAACGACGGCACCCTGGCGACCGCGACCGCGACCCGGTGCAATGGCGCGGGCTATGACGTACGGATGGAGCTGGCCGGGGAGTTGGACCAGGTGACGGTCGGGCTGGATGACCGTACGCCGATCAGCTCAACCGAACCCAGGGGCCCGCGGGCCGCCGACAAACCGTGGCCGGGGTTCTTGGAGAGGTTCGCCCCCGCCTACGAAGCCGAGCTGGACGCCTTTCTGCGGATGGTGGTGGGCCGTGGGGAGAATCCCTGTGACGGCCGGGAGGCACTGGCGGCGCTCAGGATCGCTGAGGCGTGTGAGCTGTCCCGTCGTGAGCACCGACCGGTCGAGATCGAGGAGATCCGGACCCGTTGAGACGTCGTCGCTGACGGGCCCTACCATCGCCAGTCCCACGAGAACCCCCCGGCGGGGATCAGAGTGCCGCCAGCGGGGCGGTTCGGCGGTGAAGTCCGGTGCGCCTCCGGCTCAAAGGTCCTCATTCGCCCTGCTCTACGGCTGGTCGTCCAACAGACCGGCGTCATGGGCGAGAAGGGCGATCTGCACCCTGTTGTTGAGACCGAGTTTGGCCAGTACGCGCGAGACATGCGTTTTGACGGTGGGCACGCTCATATAGAGGGCTCCGGCGATCTCGGCGTTGGACTGGCCCCGCCCCACGGCCATGACCACCTCCCGCTCCCGCTCGGCGAGGCCGTCGATGCGGACCGCCGCAGCCGTTCTCCGTGGGTCCGGGCCTCGGTCAGGGGCCTGCTCGGCGACATGGCTCATCAGCTGTCGGGTCACCGCAGGGGAGAGCACGGGATCTCCGGACGCCACTCGGCGGACCGCGGCAACGATCTCGGCGGGCGGAGTGTCCTTCAGGACAAAGCCGGCGGCTCCGGCCCGCAGGGCGCGTAGCACCTGGTCGTCCGCGTGGAAGGTGGTGAGGACGAGCACCTCGGGGGCGTGGGGTCTACGGCGCAACTCCTCGGTGGCGGTGAGTCCGTCCACGGTCTCCATGCGGATGTCCATCAGCACCACATCGGGCGCCAGCCGCTCGATCAGTCCCGGAACCTCTCCACCGTCGCTCCCCTCCCCCACGATCTCCAGATCGTCGGCTCCGCCGAGCATCAGGGAGAGGCCCGCACGGACCAGGGGGTCGTCATCGACGACGAGCAGCCGGATAGTCATGCGGCCCACGGTAGCCATGCCCGTACATGGAATCCGCCGTCCCCCGTCCTGCCGTGCTCCAAGGTGCCGCCGGCGAGCATCGCGCGTTCGCTCAGCCCGATCAGTCCCTGGCCCGAACCGGGAACCGGGACGATCTCACCGTTGGGGGCGGGGTTGTCCACGGCGACGACGAGGCCGTCGCCCGGCCCACCGGTGACGGCCAGGGTGACTTCCGCCCCTGGGGCGTGCTTGCGGGCGTTGGTCAGGGCTTCCTGAGCGATGCGGTAGACCGTGCGCCCGATGGCGGCGGGGACGGCGACCGGCTCGTTGATGGTGTTGTCGAGGAGGACGCTCATACCGGCCTGCCGGGACTCGGTGATCAGCGCGTCCAAGGAGGCGAGCGTCGGTTGCGGCCGGTCGCCTCCATCGCTGTCGCCCGGGGCACGGAGCACCCCGATGATCTCGCGTAGGTCTTGCAGCGCCTCATGTGCGCTGTCGCGGATCACCCCGGCGGCGCGGGCGACCTGGGCGGGTGGTGCGTCGGGGCGGAACTCCAGCGCGCCGGCGTGGACGCTGAGCAGGCTCAGTCGATGGGCGAGTACATCGTGCATCTCACGGGCGATGGCCTCGCGGGCGAGGCGTTGGGCTTGCTGGGCACGCAGTTCGGCCTCGGTCTCGGCGCGGTGGGCCCGCTCGCGGAGGACGATGACGAGTTGGCGCCTGGCCCTGACCAACATGCCCCAGCCGATCGCGAGGAGCACGAAGACGGCGCCGCCGATGATCGAGGTCAGCAGATCGGTGGTGGGGTCCGGTCGGAGCACGGGGCTGGCCAGGGCGGCGGCCAGCGACAGGAGACCGATAAGGGCGACCGGCCGGAAGGGCCGGTGCACGGCGAGGCTGAAGAGACTGATGATGAACGCGCCGCCGGCGACCGGGCTCAGCACACTGACGACGGCGAGCAGCACGGCGAGCTCCCCGGGCCAGCGGCGGCGCAGCCACAGGGCGCAGCAGGTGGCGGCGCCCACGAGTTGGTCGATGAGGACGACGGCCTCGGAGTGGTTCACCTGGTCGCTGACGTCGGCGGCGGCCATTCCGACGAGCGCGGCGAGGACGAAGGTGACGGTGTCGACGATCCAGTCGCGTACGGTACGCCGCGGTCTGGCCCTGGGTCGGGCGGGGTCGCCGCTCGGCCCCCTGCCCGGCAGTTGCGGATCGAGGGAGCCCGCCATGGCCGAGGGCAGCAGCCAGCGGTATTCCGTACGCGTCATATCGGCCAATCTACGCAGCGCGCAGCGGGGCGCCGAGCCGTCGGAGTGGGGAAGCTACCAAAGTCTGCGTAGTGGAGACTTCTGGCGCACGGACACATCCCGAGGACCGACGCGGGCCATCGAGATCGCGGCTCAGGATCGGAACCATGAAGAAGACTCTCGAAGGCGTCGGCGGGCTCCTGGTGTTCCTCGGTGGGTGCGGTGTGCTGCGCGAGTTGACCGGTTGGTTCGACCTGATGGCGGCCACCCGCCTGCTCACGGAGAACGTGGGCTTTCTGGAGGATCGCGCGCTGTTCGCCAATATCGTGATCGCGGTGGTGGGGTTCGCACTGTGCATGATCGGCGACAGTCTCAAGTAGGCGACGGACCCTCAGGGGCGGACCAGGGGCCTTCCGTGCGGCCGTGTGCCACCGCCAGTTCGGCGCGGGTGAGCGGTGGGCCGTCGAGCGGGGTGAACTGCGGGCCCAGTAGAGCCGCCAGCACCACATCGGGGCGCAGCAGCCTGGAGGCGGGGCGTTGGAGGCTCATCACATCGGTGAGTGCCACGGCGACCCGGTAGTTGGATGCGGAGACCAGTTGGAGTCTGCTGGCATAGGCCGCCTGTATTCGCTCGACCGCGGAGGGTCTTCGGCCCGTTCCCGGGTAGAGCGCGTCCTGGCTGGTCGCCAGGGACCAGGCGGCGCTCACGGGCCGGGCGAGCTCCTGCTGGAGGGTGCGGGTGAGTCCTGGGGTGCCCGGCACATGTCGGCGCAGCGTCTCCCGTAGGGCGAGCGCGCCCTGCGCTGCGACGGACATCCCGTGTCCATAGACGGGGTTGTAGCTGGCGACCGCGTCACCGAGGACGGCGAAACCCTCCGGCGGGTTCTTCATCCGCTCGTAGAAACGGCGGCGGTTGACCGTGCTGCGGGTGACCGTCACCTCGGTCAGTGGCTTCGCGCCGGCGATCAGATCACCCACGATCGGATGGCGCAGCGACCAGGCGAACGCGAGGAAGGCGTCCGGGTCGCCGGAGGGTTCGCCACCGCGGGTGCCGGCCAGGGTGACCAGCCAGCGCCCCTGCTCGATGGGCAGCAGTGCGGCGGACCGGCCCGGACCCGGGCCTCGGGGATCGGCCTGCACGTTCACGATGGGGAAGTGAGGGGTGCCGTCAGGGGCCCGATAGGTGCGGCTGGCGTAGACGAGTCCGGAGTCGACGGACCGCTCATCGGGTCGGGGTGCGCCGAGGGCGGCCAGCCACTGGGGTGCGCGCGAGCCCCGGCCGCTGGCGTCGATGACCAGGGAGGCTCGGATGGTCCCTGCCACGCCGTCGCGTGTTCTGACGCGTACGCCGGTGATCTGCCGGCGTCCCCCGGTGAGACCGAGCACCTGGGTCTGTTCGCGGATGGTGATCCGTGGGTGGGGGCGGATACGGGATCGGATCACGGAGTCAAGGAGATCGCGGCTACATGTCATGACGTAGTGGGAGGTGGGGCGGTTCCAGCGCCGGAACCAGCCTCGCGGAGCATAGGCGACCATATCGGTCGGTACGGGAACCCGGCGGGCTCCAGCGGCCAGGAGGGCGTGCACCGTACCGGGGAGCAGTGCCTCCATCGCCCGCGCGCCACCCGACCAGAGCAGATGGACATGGCTGGCCTGGGGCAGTCCGATGCGCGGCTGGGGGCCGACGGGAAGGGTGTCGCGTTCGAGCACGATCACCTCATCGGCGTGTTCGGCGGTGGCGGCCGCGGCGAGCAGGCCCGCGAGGCTGCCACCGATGATGACGATCCGACGAGGGGACGGCGTGGCGCTGTCCGCGTTGTCGGCACTATCTGTGTTGTCCGTGTTTTCCGTGTTGTTCGTATTTTCTGCGTTATCTGCGTTATCCGTGCGAGGCATCGGTGGCCGTTCTCCTGCCGGGGCGCTGGTGTTGTACGGCGAAGACAAGGGGGTGGCGTAACGCCCGGGAGACGCGTACCAGGTCTTCGGGTTTCTCGATCGATTCGAGGCTGTACGCCTCCGCGGCACCCACAACGGTCCCATCGGGGTCGGCGATCCTGGCCCGTACGGCACCGACGAGCATCGCCGCGGTGCCGATGGCCCATACCTGGTCGGCGGGTAGGCGGTGGAGGCGGGCGGCCAGCGCGGCCTTCTCCCGTAAGGCGTGGTCGAAGTAGGGGTTGAGCAACAGGATGTGGTCGTGGATGTCCGCCTCCCGGTAGGTCAGGCGGAGTTCGGCGGGGGCCCAGGGGGCGACCATCTCCGGTGCCGGCCGGCTGGCGGAGGCCGAGCGCAACTCACGCAGGAGCGGGCCGAGGCGCCGATAGGTGCGCTCATCGCTCCAGCGGGCCTGGAAGCGCTGTCCGATCAGCGGCAGGAAGAACCCGGCACCGATGAAGCGGGCGGAGACAAAGGCCAGGGGCGGTGCGGCGTCGGTGCTGAGCCAGTCCCAGTCCCGGCCGGTCCAACGGGCGAACACCGCGCCGAACTTGGCCGCGTCATAGCCGACATTGCCGAAGTAGCCGATGACGATCAGCACCAGTCCGGTACGCAGCCAGCCCTGGACCCGTTTCGACCAGCGCCAGCACATCACGGTGGTGACCACGACCGCGGCGGTGTGGGCCAGCAGGTAGAGCACGATCATCTCGCGCATGTAAGGCGTGTTGGCGTAGTACGTGTCCAGATCGCGCAGCCGCTCAACGGGCGCGTCCGCGAGGGCGAACAACACCAGCAGGGTGACGATCACCACCGAGTAGACGGAGAAGACCCAGCGCGTGGCGCGCCGGGTCTTCTCGGGGTCCTCACCACGCCAGGTGATGATCAGTATGAGACAGGAGGCGCAGAACGCGGTCAGGATGCAGTAGACCAGCGGCGCGGAGAAGTTGGGGATGCCGGTGAGACGGTTGACCGTGGAAATGGTCGGGGGCGCCGCGAAGACCCAGACGGCGCTGGCGACGAGAAGTAGTCCCTCGACCGCGCGCAGCAGTGGATCGTGCCAGGCCCGGATCAGATCGGGAAGCTTGAAGGCGAAGATCGCGATCCCGATGATGGCAGGTATGTAGTACCCCAGTCCCTGCACGGCTCAGCTCCGTCTCCAGCACTTCGGGTACGCCCCGAGAGCACCGGATCGTCTGCCGTACGGATCTGCTGCCCCATCGTCCGCACACCGGGCCGTCTCCTCCCCGAAGACGGCTGAACCACCCGGATCGCTCCCCCTTGAGGGGCTACCTCATCATGGGTACCGCCACGGGGCAACGCCTCGACCGTACAACTGTCGTACGGTCAGATGAGCGATATGCGTAGGCCGTTTCAAGCCTCAGGGCCTTCCCGTACTTCGTGGTGGGGATTGCGGGCGAACCCCTAGTAGCTGCCGTAGGTGGGGCGGCCGGCGAGCTCGTAGGTGTGGATGGCGACGCCCGTGCTGGTGGTGCGGGCTTCGGTGTGCCGTAGGGCGGTGGGTACCGCGTCATCGGCGAAGAGTCGCAGCCCCTTGCCGAGGACCACGGGAAAGAACAGCAGATGGAAGGTGTCAATCAGATCGTGCGCCATCAGGGAGCGGGCGAGTGAGCCGCTGCCGTGGATCTGCACCTCTCCCTCGGTGCGCCTCTTGATGTCGGTGACTTCCCGTACGAGGTCGGTACCGATGACGGTGGTGCCGGCCCAGTCCGCGTGGTCCAAGGTGGTGGACGCGACGTACTTGGGCAAGGAGTTGAGCCGGGAGGCGATCGGGTCGTCGGGGTCGGTCATCTTGGGCCAGTACCCGGCGAAGATCTCATAGGTCCGCCGGCCCAGGAGAAACGCGCCGGAGCGATCGAAGACCTCCGTGGCGAAGCGACCGAAGTCGTCATCGCCGTAGGGCACGGACCAACCGCCGGAGTCAAAGCCTCCGCTGGGGTCCTCACCGGGCCCGCCGGGTGCCTGCATGACGCCGTCGAGGCTGAGGAAGGTGGTGATCGAGAGCTTTGCCATGGCCGGTGCCTGCTTTCGTTGCGTATCCGGTGGTGCCGGTGGTGTTGCGGTCATCAACTGAGACCGGATACGTGCCCGAAATTCATCGGCGGCTCTCGAACGGATCCAGGCGGAACCCGAACGGCGGTCGGAACCGTCCGCGGTAGGCCGGCTCAGCCGTCGAGCTCCTGGTGGCGGGCCATGAGTCGGGCCGCGCCAGCGGGCGACAGGGAGCCGTGCAGCCGCAGCCGGGAGATCCCGCCGTCCGGGTAGATGTCGAGCCGGACATGGCGGGCGACCACGGGGTTCTGAAGGACGCGGCGATGGTTGGTGTCGGGCTGGAGTCGGGTCCTCGGCAGCAGTTCGACCCAGGGCTGATCAGGTCCGTCCTGGGCCCACAGCGCGGCCCAGCCCGCGCTGTTCCCCTTCAGGTAGGCGGTGTCGATCTCCACGGCACGGATCTCGGCCTGTTCGAGCAGCCGGTAGCGAATCCAGTCATGGCCGTGGTCGCGACGGCGGCGGGTCTCCCAGCCGTCGTTCATCTTGCGGGATCGACCGGGCCAGATGGTGTTGGTGGGCGGGGAGTAGAAGCGGTCGGAGGCGTCCTCGACCACTCCGCCGTTCTTCAGGGCCGCGACGTCGAAGGTGCCCAACGCCGACAGCCAGCCGGGGTCCGGCGCCACCTCGCCGTATGCCCTGAGTCGTGCGATGCCGCCGTCGGGGTACTGGTTGAGCCGTAGATGGGTGAATCGCGCCTGGGCGTCGACAACGAAGCCGTTCGCGGCATGGCCACCCACGGAGGTAGGGGGGACGAGTACGGTCCACCGCACCCCTGCTGCCAGGAGTTCCTCCGGTGCGGGTGAACCGGCGACAGCGGTTGCCTCGACCGAGATGGCCTGGGGGTGGTTGCCCCGGAAGTGAGCGGTGTCGACGACGATCCCCCGGATGATTCCGGGGGCCCCGAGCCGGACGAGCGCCCAGTCGTGGTCGCCGTCGGCGGGATGCGGCGTCTGGGCGTCCGCACCGCGGCGACGACGGGTCTCCCAGCCGTCCATGACCTTGCCCTTGTGGCCGAAGTCCCCTGGATCGAACAGTGCGGGCCCCGGCTTCAGCAGATTCTCCCGCTCGGCGAAGAACTCGTCGTTGGCGGCGATGACCGCCGCGCCGAGCTCTCGCGCGGCGAGATCGGGGTGGAGGAGGAACGGGAAGTCAGCCGTGCGGTAGTCGGCAAAGGCGTCACCGCCCCTGAAGGGAGCAGCGGCGCCGGTGAAGGAGGGCGGAAGCGACACGGTGGACGCGGATGGCGCTACGGACATGCTCAGTGGGCCCTTCCCCATCAGAGGCAGCCGGTCGGAGGTGGTCGGCTGATCAATGCCGCTCGGCGGGTCGGTTGCCTTCAGCAGTTCGGTCGCGCTGAGGAGGGCGGGCCTGCTCAGGGGGTGGTTGCCGCTCAGGGGGTCGCTCGCGCTCCACGACCGCGCGGGACCCAGTTGGTCCGTCATGCTCAGGCGCTCCTTTCGAGCAGCCGGCCCACTGGCTCGGACGGGGTGCCGTGGTCAGCTATACGGCTACCGCGCAGCCAGGTCGATCGGACCACACCGCGAAGAGTCCGGCCCGCATAGGCGGTGATCTGGTTGCGATGGTGAAGCCGAGCGGGGTCGACGGTGAAGGTCTCCTCGGAGGCGAAGACCGCGAAATCGGCGTCTCGGCCGACCTCGATGGCGCCCTTGTGACTGAGCCCGGCCAGCCGCGCGGGACCCGCGGCCATCCAGACGGCCATCTCATCGAGGGTGTGTCCGCGCCGACGGGCCTCGGTCCAGACCGCGGAAAGGCCCAGTTGGAGCGAGGAGATACCACCCCAGGCCAAGGCGAAGTCCCGGGTCTTCAGATCGACGGTGCTCGGCGAGTGATCAGAGACCACGCAGTCGAGGGTGCCAGCGGCCAGACCGGCCCAGAGCGCATCCCGGTTCGCCGACTCACGAATCGGCGGGCAGCACTTGAACTGGGTCGCGCCATCGGGGACTTCCTCAGCTGTGAGGGTCAGGAAGTGAGGGCAGGACTCGGCGCTAATCCGTACGCCTTCCTCCTTTGCCGCCGCGATGAGCGGGAGCGCGCCGACGGATGACACATGGAGTATGTGGACCCGTGCGTTGAGCCGCCGTGCGTGGGAGATCACCGTCTCGATGGCGGTGTGCTCGGCGGTACGGGGACGGGAGGCGAGGAAGTCGGCGTAGCGGGGGCCGCCCCGCTGAGGGGCGGTGGCCAGTTGGTGGGGGTCCTCGGCGTGCACGAGCAGGAGTGCGCCAAGGGCCGCGGTCTCGGCCATCGTGCCCGCGAACTGTTCCTCGTCGAGTGCGGGGAACTCCTCCACCCCGGATGGAGACAGAAAGCACTTGAAACCGAAGACTCCGGCCGCGTAAAGCTCCCGCAGGTCAGCGGTATTGCCCGGGATCGCACCACCCCAGAAGCCGGTGTCGATGTGCACCTGCGGGCGGGCGGTGAGCTGCTTGGTCCGCAGATGGGCGACGGTGGTGGTGGGTGGCAGTGAGTTGAGGGGCATATCGAGCAGGGTGGTGATACCTCCGGCTGCCGCGGCGCGGGTGGCGGTCGCGAACCCTTCCCACTCCGTGCGACCGGGGTCATTCACATGGACGTGGGTGTCAACGAGACCGGGAAGCAGGGCGTCAGCACCGAAGTCCTCGCAGGGAACGCCGGGGGGCACTGCGCTGTCATGGGGTAGTACCGCGGTGATCCTGCCATCGGACACGGCCACCGTGGCGGGCCGGGTTCCGTCCGGGGTGACCACCCGCATGGAACGCAACCGCAGTTCCCCGCGCTGGTCGACCACGCACGCCCCCAGTATCGGCTTCGACGAACTGTTGAACGAATCTTGATCGGGCGCGTCCTGATCGTCAAGGAGTCAGGGGGGTGCTGGGGGGGTCTTGGGCTGGGGTCCTGGACTGGGGTCCTGGACTGAGGGTCTTGGCTCTTGGGCTGGGGGCGGCTGTGTTGGGTGTCCTCACCCGGGGTGGAGGGTTCCGTCCTCAAACGCCGGACAGGCTGAGGTAGCGGCCCCGACAGGGACCGGTCCTGACACGGTGACCATTGCAAGGGCCTTGGGCCCCTCAGCTGGACGCCACTGCGTTGAGTGACCTCACCCGGGGTGGAGGGTTCCGTCCTCAAACGCCGGACAGGCTGAGGTAGCGGCCCCGACAGGGACCGGTCCTGACACGGTGACCATTGCTCGGGGTGGGGAGCCTGCTCTGGCGGCGTCACCTGGGGTGGGGGCTTGGCCCTTGGGGCGGGGGTGCCTTTGTTGGTGGGGGTGGGGGTGCTATCGGGGGTGACTCCTCAGCGTCGACGGCCCGAAGCTCCTTTGATCCGGCATGCGGGTCTTGCCGTCGATCGCTTCCGGGGACACCCCCTGCGCGCCCCCACGCCGAGACTTGCACCCGCTTGCCACCTGGACACCTACCCCGCCGAGAAACCAGCGGACACCCCCCGCACACCCCATCCGAAACCTGCACCCACATGCCACCCTGAGGTTCCCCCGGGATGCGGGGGGTGGTGATAGCAGGTCAGATGGGTTTTATGAGAGGAACCCAG
>NZ_JAMQAW010000101.1 GCF_023701525.1 Streptomyces albipurpureus | reverse complement strand
GTTGTCCACCGACTCGATCGGATACTGCGGCGCTTTGTTCCGCCGCGGCCCGTCCTGCTTGTCCGTCATTGGTGTCGGGGTGCGGTGCTCGCGAACCCGCCCCCTCCTCCTCTCGTCTAGTACGTGCGATGTCCTGAACACGCCGTGAGGCCTACACGATCCCGGGGAACGGGGGATCGCGCGCAACGGTCCGGACGTTGCGGCCAAACCGACAACCGCTCATCTACCGGTGTGATCGACCCCGTTGTCAGTGAGCCGAAGTTTATCGCCCCCGGCAGACGCCGCGACCGGGCGCGCGGCCTGCGGGTTCACCGTTCCTTCACGGCCGCGCACACGGCCCGTCCCGCACGGGACCCACATCCTCGGGCTTGCCGGGACACCCCAGTGAGTAGAGAGCGTGTCATGCGCACCCCGGCCGACGCGGCCGGGCTGCGCCGCGACCTGGCCGCCGGCGGCTGCCTCGTGGTGATCGGGGCGGGGTTCGTCGGGACCGAGGTCGCCTCCACGGCGCGCGGGCTCGACCTGGAGGTGACCATGGTCGACCCGCAGCCGCTCCCGATGACCAGGTCTCTGAGCGCCGACGTCGCGAGGGCCGTCCCGGACATGCACGAGGGCGAGGGCGTCCGGTGCCTGATGGGTCGGGGTGCCCGGGATCACGGGAAGCCGGGGACGGTTGACCGTCACCCGCGAGGGCGCCGCGTGGCGTGACCTGGAGTCCGGCCTGTGCGGCGGCACGTCCCTCGGCAGCCTCTCGGGGGCCGACGCATGACACCGGCACAGCGGGAGCTCGCCGCGCGTGGTCTTGCCACCGGGGTACCTCGGTCACATCATCCGCATCGACGACACCACCGTGTTCGTGCGCTGCCGCGGGCCACGTGAACGGGGACTCGCCTGGGCCACGGTCCAGGACATCCACTGGGTCAATCTCGACGGCGCGATGCCCAGAAGGTGGTCAGGTTGCCTGTGCGCGCCAAGAGCGCCGGCGACGTACGCGCCGATGGCGAAGGCCGCGCCCTGGCCGAGCGCGAACTCACCCGCGGGCCCATCGAGAGGTTGAGTCCGCAGACCACGAGCGAGAAGACAGCGACCAGCACCAACTGACGCTGCCAGAAGAGGCTCCAGGCCGAGGTAGCGCAGCAACAGGCAGAAACAGCACCAGGATCAGCCCGATGAGCGGCCACCAGGAATACGACATAACAGTCGTGCCTGCGCCGGGGCCGGGCTCGGCCGTCCTCCGTGGGATGACGGCCTCAGCCCGCGGGCTGGTCATCCCGTCCACGACGGCGCCCGGGGCGATGAACGCGTAGTCGGTGGCGCTGGGGCTCACAAAGCGGCTCGCGTTCGAGTAGCCGAAGTTCTGGAAGCTGACCCACGGGACCTCGGCGGGCGGCTTCAACTACTCAAGCGCCGACATGACCGACTTCGTATCCGACGCCTTCGCCTGGTCCACGGCCCGGTGCAGCAGCCACAGCGAGTCGTACGCGAACGAGTAGATGTGCTGCGGCATCGTGGGCGGGACCCGGCGCTTGGTCGAATCGGCCATCGTGGTAAGCGACTTCGAGCGCTGCGCCGGGTCGACCCGTTCCAGGTCGCGGACACGCCGGGGCGCGATCGGCGTCGACGTCAGCCGACCGAATCCCGGGTGCGGGCACCGGCGTTCTCCCGGGCCTGCCGTAGGCTGGCGGGCTTCGCGGGTTCGCGCGGGGCGAGGTAGCCAACCGTACCCAGGCAGAGCAGTACATGGCGCTCCGCGACATCGGACGGGGTGAGCGCCCCGTCCGAGCGGTACCAGTTGGCGACACCCTGGCACATCGTGAGAATCGCGCGGCTCGCATCGGCGGGGATCGGGGTCGTGAAGCTGCCCTGCTCGATGCCCGCCTCGACGGTGTCGAGGAGCATGTACTGGAGGCTGTCGCGGAGCTCGACATAGCGGGCCCGGTTCTCCGGTTCCAGGCTGCGGATCTCGGAGTCCAGGAACGCGAGCCCTCGACGGTTGGCCATGTAGACCACGATGCACTCGACGATGGCGGAGAAGCGATCGACCGGGTCGTCCCCGGCCTCCGCCACGGCGGCCCGACAGCGGCCCAGCACGTCGCTCATCGAGGTTTCGAGGAGGGTGACGAGCAGCGCCTGCTTATTCTCGTAGTGGTAGTACAGCGCCGGCACCGTGACGCCGACGCGGCGCGCAATGTCACGCACGGTGGTGCCGTGATAGCCGTGCTCGTTGAACGCGGCCATCGCGTGGAGAAGGACCGGGTGCAGGTCCAGCGGGGCATACGTACGCCATCCCCCAGAGTGATCGGCATCCCGGTCAGGTGTCGCAGACAATCGACTCTCCCACCTCACTACTGATCGGTCGCTCAGTTGAGCGTATGACAGGTCGACCGCACGCGTCAAACGCGATGCCGAACCGGGGGTCAGATTTTCTGAATAGCAGAAATGGACTCTGATATCCACTTAGCGATCGTTCACTCTTGACCCGCCGATCGGCCCCGGCTAGCGTCACACCACCGGTATCGGCACAGGGAGGCTGGAAGCCCATGACCAACACTGAGTTCGAGCTCGGCGGTGTGTGTCATCTCGCGCTTGTCTGCAAGGACATGCAACGCACGGTCGACTTCTACACGAACGTTCTCGGCATGAAACTCGCCATGACGCTCGACCTCCCGAGCGGCGGCCAACACTTCTTCTTCGACATGGGAGGCGGCCAGTTCATCGCGTTCTTCTGGTTCGCCGGGGCCCCGGAGCACTCCCCGGGGATCGCCTCGCCGACCGCGCTTCCCGGCAAGGGTGACATCCGCACGGCGCACGGCTCGATGAACCACGTGTCGTTCAAGATCCCGGCCGGCAAGTTCGAGGAGTACAAGGCCAAGCTCGAAGCCAAGGGCGTGGTCACCGCGCCGATCCTGAACCACGACGAAAGCGAGCGCGGCTGGTCGCTGGAGATCACCGAGACCACCTTCCAGCGCTCGATGTACTTCTTCGACCCCGACGGCATCCTCCTGGAATTCGCGGCCTGGACCCGCGAGTTGCGGGAGACCGACGTGCAGCACGCCCCCGTCGACAGCAACGGGGTCCCCGCCTGGACCACCGCAGGAGCCTGAGATGACCGACATCGTCACATTCGCCGACGACTTCTTCGGCGCAGTCGCCAACGGAGACATCGACGCCGTCCGGCGCTACTACCGCGACGACGTCAAGGTCTGGCACAACTTCGACAACCTGGAGCAGGACAAGGCGACGAATGTCGCCACCCTGGCGAGCATCCCGGACCGCTACGACACCTTCGAGTACGCCGAGATCCGGCACACGCCGATCGAGGGCGGCTTCCTGCGCCAGCACGTCATCAAGGCCTCGCGCAATGGCAAGCGTGCCCACGTCCCCGCGATCCTGCGCGTCTATGTAGAAGACGGTCAGGTGTACCGGATCGAGGAGTACTTCGACTACGGGCAGCTCAAGTCCGCGTTGGGTTTCTAGGCAACTCACTTACAGCGAAGCAGTAGTCGCCCTGGAGGGCCAGCATGACCAGCGACACCTTGGCCGTCTGCGGCATTGTCGGCAGCCTTCGGCGTAACTCCTGGAACCGCAAGCTGCTGGAGGCCGCCGAGGCGCTGGCTCCGATCGACACGGAACTCCGGATAAGCAAGGCGTTCGACGACATCCCGCTGTTCAACGAGGACCTGGTCGGCAGCGAGCCCGCGGCGGTCCTGCGGTTGCGCGAGGAGGTCGCCTCCGCGGACGCGCTCATGATCGCCACCCCCGAGTACAACGGCGGTGCGCCCGGCGTCCTGAAGAACGCCCTGGACTGGCTCTCGCTTCCCCTGGGGGGAGCAGCACTGGAAGGCAAGCCGGTGGCCCTGATGGGGACGAGCCCGGGTCGCCTCGGCACGGCGCGCGCCCAGTTCGAGCTGCGGAACATGTTCCTCTTCTCCCGCTCCCCGGTCATGCCCGGTCCCGAGTTGCTGTTGGGACACGCACACCAACACTTCGACGAGCACGGCAAGTTGACCGATTCCCTGGCGATCGAACGCATCGCACTGCTCTTCCGGAACCTCCGAAAGTACGCACAGTTGAATTCAACCGAGGCGGTCCCTCTCCGATGATCAGCAAAACCTTCGTCAGCAGCGAATCCCCCGGTGCCCCTCGGGCCGGTGCGGGCGGGATGCCCTGCCAGGGTGTCTACTACACCCCCGAGGGTGTCAAGCCGCGCGTGGCCGTGATCACCACGCATTACCAGATCGATTTCTCCGAGCACTACCTTGCCGAGTACCTGGCCGAGCGCGGCATCGGGTTCCTGGGCTGGAACACCCGCTACCGGGGGTACGAGTCGGACTTCGTTCTCGACCGGGCCGTGGTGGACATCGGCGTCGGGGTGCGCTGGCTCAAGGAAGAGGCCGAGGTCGAGCACGTGATCCTGCTCGGCAACTCCGGCGGCGGATCGCTCATGGGCGCCTACCACGCGCAGGCGGTCGAACCGTCCCTGCGCCCGGGGATCGGCAGGGAACCGGCCGCCGGACTGGACGACCTGATCCCTGGCGACGCCTACGTGTCCCTCGCCGCGCACCTCGGACGTCCCGAGGTCATCACCGGCTGGCTGGACGCCTCGGTCACAGACGAGCACGACCCGACGCTGACCGACCCGGAACTGGACCTGTTCAACCCCGAGAACGGCCCGCCGTTCTCGGCGGAGTTCCTGGAGCGCTACCGGACGGCACAGGTCGCTCGCAACCACCGGATCACTGCGTGGGCCAAGGCCGAGCTGGCCAGGATCGAGGCGCTGGGCTTCCAGGACCGTCCCTTCACTGTGCAGCGTGCATGGGCGGACCCACGGATGGTCGACTCGACGGTCGACCCGTCGGACCGACCGGACAACTGGTGCTACCGCGGTGTGCCGGCCGTGGCAAACCGCAGCGGCCGAGGCCTGGGCAGCGAAACGACACTGCGGAACTGGCTGGACATGTGGAGCCTGTCCGAGTCCCAGTGCCGGGCGGAAGAGCACCTGGGCAAGATGAAGATTCCCGCGATCGTCATCAACCCGCACGGGGACGCCGGCGTGTACCCGAGCGACGCCGACGCGCTGTACGACGCCATCGCGAGTGACGACAAGAAGCGGCTCGACCTGCCCGGCGACCACTACTTCCAGGAGCCCGAGGGTGCCCGCGCCCGGGTTGCCGATGTGATCACTGAGTGGATCAACGAGCACTTCCCGCAGAGCCGGGCGTAGCCTCGGGGGCCGGGTCAGTCCCCGGTCGTACTCACCCTGCTCCGGTGAAAGCCGTGCTGTACGTCACGGTATCGCTCGGTGGCCGCGGGCTCGGCCCGATTCGCGCGGCACGCTCCGGCACCGGAGAACCGCGGCACGAACGAGCCCCGTACCGCGATCGCGGCGAGCCGCACGGCAGTCGACTCGGGGCTGCATACGCACGGACTTCAGCGCGGAGCCGCAGGCATTTGCCTGCGGCTCCGCGCTGTCGTGCATCGGTGGCGGCACGGACGGGTTCGTGAACGCCATCGCGGAGCGCGTGTTGGGGCTGTCCCGGGAGCCACAGGTCTCGTGATCGCGGTCAGATGAGCTGAACGCGCACTTCCTCGGCCACGGTCTGCAACGACTGGACGA
>NZ_JAMQAW010000100.1 GCF_023701525.1 Streptomyces albipurpureus | reverse complement strand
GGTGCTCCCGCGACGGGAGCACCGGGCCCGGCTCTGTACTGGTGTGACCGCTGACGTCAGGCTGGTGTACCACCGGCGGGACGGCTGAGGCCGACCCGCCGGCGCACTACCGGCGCTGATGCGTCAGTGGGAGTGGCCGTGACCGCCGTGACCGGAGTCGCCCTCGTCGTCGGCCGGCTTCTCGACGACCAGGGTCTCGGTCGTGAGCAGCAGGGAGGCGATGGAAGCGGCGTTCTCCAGGGCGGAGCGGGTGACCTTGACCGGGTCGATGACGCCGGCCTTCACCAGGTCGCCGTACTCGCCGGTCGCGGCGTTGAAGCCCTGACCCTTCTCCAGCTCGGCGACCTTGGAGGTGATGACATAGCCCTCCAGGCCGGCGTTCTCCGCGATCCAGCGCAGCGGCTCGACGGCGGCGCGGCGGACGACGGCGACACCGGTGGCCTCGTCACCCGTCTTGCCGAGGTTGCCCTCCAGCACCTTGACGGCGTGGACGAGCGCGGAGCCACCACCGGAGACGATGCCCTCCTCGACCGCGGCGCGGGTCGCGGAGATGGCGTCCTCCAGACGGTGCTTCTTCTCCTTCAGCTCCACCTCAGTGGCGGCGCCGACGCGGATCACACACACACCACCGGCGAGCTTCGCGAGGCGCTCCTGGAGCTTCTCGCGGTCCCAGTCGGAGTCGGTGGAGTCGATCTCGGCCTTGATCTGGTTGACCCGGCCCGCGATGTCGCCGGCGTTGCCGCCGCCATCGACGATGACCGTGTCGTCCTTGCTGATCGTGACGCGGCGGGCGGAGCCCAGCACGTCCAGACCGGCCTGGTCGAGCTTGAGGCCGACCTCTTCGGAGATGACGGTGGCACCGGTGAGGGTGGCCATGTCCTGGAGCATCGCCTTGCGGCGGTCACCGAAGCCGGGAGCCTTGACGGCCACGGCGTTGAACGTGCCGCGGATCTTGTTCACCACGAGGGTGGAGAGGGCTTCGCCCTCGACGTCCTCGGCGATGACCAGCAGCGGCTTGGAGCCACCCGACTGGATGACCTTCTCCAGCAGCGGAAGCAGGTCCTGGATGGAGGAGATCTTCCCCTGGTTGATCAGGATGTACGGGTCGTCGAGGACGGCCTCCATACGCTCCTGGTCGGTCACCATGTACGGGGAGAGGTAGCCCTTGTCGAAGGCCATGCCCTCGGTGAAGTCGAGCTCCAGGCCGAAGGTGTTGGACTCCTCGACGGTGATGACACCGTCCTTGCCCACCTTGTCCATGGCCTCGCCGATCAGCTCACCGACCTGCTGGTCCTGAGCGGAGAGGGCGGCGACGGCGGCGATGTCGGCCTTGTCCTCGATCGGGCGGGCGGTCGCGAGCAGCTCCTCGGACACGGCCTTGACGGCCGCGTCGATCCCCTTCTTCAGGGAGGCCGGGGAGGCGCCGGCCGCCACATTGCGCAGGCCCTCGCGGACCAGCGCCTGGGCGAGCACGGTGGCGGTGGTGGTGCCGTCACCCGCGATGTCGTTGGTCTTGGTCGCCACTTCCTTGACCAGCTGGGCGCCAAGGTTCTCGTACGGGTCGTCGAGCTCGACCTCGCGCGCGATCGTGACACCGTCGTTGGTGATGGTGGGGGCGCCGAACTTCTTGTCGATGACGACATTGCGGCCACGGGGGCCGATCGTCACCTTCACGGTGTCGGCAAGCTTGTTGACGCCGCGCTCAAGGGCGCGACGGGCGTCCTCGTCGAACTTCAGGATCTTCGCCATGGGAGCGTTTCAGTCCTCTTCTGAGACGAACTGCGCCCCCAGCGCCCGGATATGAATGTCAGCGGGGGGCCAGGGGCGCAGTTCAATAACAAACGGGGTACGAAGTGTTCCGGGCAGACCCGGAAACCCGACCTACTTCTCGACGATAGCGAGCACGTCGCGAGCCGAAAGGACGAGGTATTCCTCGCCGCTGTACTTCACCTCGGTGCCGCCGTACTTGCTGTAGAGCACGACATCGCCGGTCTTAACGTCGAGCGGAAGTCGCTCGCCGTTCTCAAAGCGACCCGGACCGACCGCAAGGACGACGCCCTCCTGGGGCTTCTCCTTCGCGGTGTCCGGGATGACCAGGCCAGAGGCCGTGGTCTGCTCGGCGTCGAGCGGCTGGACCACAATGCGGTCTTCAAGCGGCTTGATGGCAACCTTGGAGCTGGTGGTCGTCACGATCCGACCTCCCCCTTCGGAGATCTCACGGGGTTAACTGATCTGAGGTGGCGACCAGGTCGATCCGTCGTCGCGGGTGCCGGACCTGCCTGTCGCTGTGTTGGCACTCTCCGGTGGGGAGTGCCAGAGCCGACACTATGACTGTGATTAGCACTCGGTCAAGCGGAGTGCCAATGCTGGCGGGTCCCCGGAGCTCGGTCCACCCGGCCACCAAAGCCGTCCGCTTGCCCATAAGGCCTGGTCCAGGCGTTGCGGGGGTGGCTGCAAGGGCGTAGCCGACAAGGGAATTCCCGAGCACGTCACACCTGCGGATGACGCGTACCAGCCGGGCCGGACGGCCCGGCGACGCTGCTGCCGTGAACGGGTCAGGGCAGCAGCGCCCGCAGTCCCGTACGGCGAATGCGGTCCAGTAGTCGAGCGGCGGGATCAGCGAAGGCGGTGACCGCGAGGTCGCGCGACTGGCGCTGGGGGCGGCCGTGGGAGCGGCGCTGGGGGTGATGGCGGTCTTGCGGGCCACGGCCGGAGACCAGTGCCCGGGCTCGGGCGGTCGGAAGGCCATCGGGGCGTGCGGCGTCCGGGATGGGTGCAGGCTGGTCGGGGAGCGAGGTCCCGGCCGTCCCTCGGGCCGGGGCTCCAGGTGCGGGGACTCGGGGCGCCGGGGCGGCATTTCGGTCCGGTGGGAACGGGGGCACCACCAGGCTCAGCTGACCACCCACGGCCCGGGGCCCGCCATGCTCCAGAGCGCCACCGACCCGGGCAGGTCGTCCCGGCGGGCGCGACCGCTCCGGGCTCGGCGCCCGAAGGCGTTGGTGAGGCTTCCGGTTTCCGTTCTGCCCTACGGCTCCCGCGGGCGCTCCATCCGCTCCGCGGTCCTGGCCCATGGATCCGGGCCCTTCCGAAGATCCCGGCCGTCCACCGGAGGCGCCCAAGGCTCCTACCGTTCCGCGATGGCCGTGCGCCTCCCGGGACGGATCGGCCCGCTGGACCGCCTTGCGGCCAAGCCGTTCAAAAGGGTCCATGGCAGCGGACGGCCCCAGGGCGGACGCCGCGCATCCGGAACAGGCCAACAGCGCGCCGGACACGGCCGCGACAAGGGCCAGGGTCCGCGGGCGGTCCCGCTGGCCGCGTACCGGCCGCGGTCTACCCATGACCCCGGGCCGTCTCCCGGCCCTCCCCCGCCGCCGCCCCGCACGCCGTCCCACTCATCCGTGGCCCTCGCTCATCCGTGGCCCTCGCTCATACGTAGTCCTCCAGGCGGGCCACGGCGTACCCCTTCTCCGTGACGGTCTTCATCACCTGCCGGATCATGTCGGGCATGGTGCCCTGCCAGTCCTTCCGTCCCCGGAAGTGGGTGAGGATGATGTCGCCGGGGTGCAGGTCCCGGTCCCATTCCCGCCACTCCATGTGGTCGGGGAACGCCTCGGCCGCCCAGAGCGGCACCGCCTTGACGCCACACCCCTGGGCGGCGCGCAGGGTGTCCTGGTTGTAGTTGCCGTACGGCGGACGGAAGAGCGCCGGGCGCTTGCCGTACAGCTTCTGCAGATTGTCCTGCTGGCCGCAGATCTCGCGCCGCTGCGCCTCGTAGGACAGGCCGGGCATATAGCGGTGGTTGAGGGTGTGGTTGTGGAGCGAGACGCCCTGGTCACGCATCTGGCGGAAGTAGCCGTAGTTGTCGTTGATCACGTAGTCGCTGAGGAAGGCGCTGTACGGGATCTGGAGTTCGTCCATCATGCGCAGGAGTTCGGGGTCCTTCTCCGTGCCGTCGTCGATGGTCAGGAAGACGACCCGCTCCGTCACGGGCACCGTGGTGAAGACCGGCGGCAGGGTTTCGCCGTCTTCCACCTCAAAGCCCTTGCGGGTGGTGAGTTGCGGCTTGACCGCGGGTGGCGCGGGAGCCGCCAGCGGGGTGCTGGTGAGCCCCCACTTCCTGGCCGCGGCCACCCGTGCGGCCTGGCTGCGCTTGGCTCGTTCAGCACGGGCGGCCAGCGCGCCGGACGCGCCGGTCCGCTCCTTGGCCTGCTGCCCGGGGTGGGGGCGCGAGCCATCGGGGCCGTGGTCACTTCTGGAGGGCTCAGCGGCACAGGCCGAACCGAGCAGGGCCACCAGCAGCCCGGCCGCGATCATCCGCAGACGTACCCGGGCCCGGGCCCCCCGAGCACGCGCCGATGGTCCGGCGGGCCCAGCACAGGAACGGCCCAGGGAAGCCCCCCGGTCGAGTGGCAGCGGCATGCAACCACCATTCGACTCGATACCTTTAGCAGGATTCTTTACGTTTTGTCCTTTTAGCTGCATGGCGCTGGATACTGTCAGCCCCCATCACCGCGACCGGGGCGACACCGCCGCCGAAGCTGGTCCGTCCCCCGGCTGGCCCACAATGGATCGGGTGAACGACCTCCCTTCCCTCTCCGCGCTCCGCACCGACGAGGGCCAGGCCCTACTCGCCCAGCTGCGCGACCACAGCCCCGCCCAGGAACTGGCGATCGCCACCCGGCTACGGCGTGAGCATCCGCCCGAGCTGGTTTCGGCGGCCCTGGGGCAGGCGCGACTGCGTCAGCGGGCGGTGGCGAAGTTCGGTGCTGAGGACGCGTATCGGATGTACTTCACGTCGAACGGGGTCGAGCAGGCGACCCGCAGATCGGTCGCCGAGTACCGGGCCGCGCGCTTCACCGCGCTCGGTGTGGGCAGCGTCGCCGATCTCTGTAGCGGTATCGGCGGCGACGCGATCGCACTGGCCCGCGCCGGGGTACGGGTGCTGGCCGTGGACCGCGACCCGCTCACGGCGGCCACCGCCCGCGCCAACGCCGAGGCACTGGGTCTTACCGGGCTGATCGAGGTCCGGTGCGCGGATGTGACGGAGACGGACACCAGCCCCTACGACGCGGTCTTCGTCGACCCGGCCCGCAGAGGCGGGCGGGGCAGGATCTTCGACCCGGAGGCCTACTCCCCACCCCTGTCCTGGGCGATCGAAGCCGCCCGCAGCCGCCCGCACGCCGCGCTCAAGATCGCGCCGGGGGTGCCGCACGAACTGGTGCCGGACGACTTCGGCGCGGAGTGGATCTCGGACGGAGGCGATGTGAAGGAGGCGGTGCTCTGGTACGGATCACCCTGGGTCGACGCGACGCCGTCGATCACCGCGACCCTGCTACCCGGCCCGCACTCGCTGCCCTCGCGCGCACTGCCCGACCCGCCCGTACGCCCGCTCGGCCGCTATCTCTACGAGCCCGACGGCGCGGTGATCCGCGCCCATCTGGTCGCCGAGGTCGCGGCGGAGCTGAACGGCGGTCTGATCGACGCGACGATCGCTTACATCACGTCGGACGAACTGCGCCCCACCCCGTTCGCCACCGCGTATGAGATCAGCGATGAACTGCCGTTCAGCCTGAAGAGGCTGAAGGCGCTGCTGCGCACCCGGGAGGTCGGGATTCTCACGGTCAAGAAGCGCGGATCGGCCGTGGAACCGGAGGAGCTGCGCCGCCGGGTCAAGCTGCGGGGACCGAACGCGGCAACGGTGTTTCTGACCAGGGTGGCCGGGGCGCCGACCATGTTGATCGGCGCCCCGGCCTGAGCCGAACGAGTGGCCCCAAGGGGGCGGTGGCTCAGACCTCCAGGGTGGCGGTCAGCCGCTGGTCGTCCAGCGCGTGTGCCGCCTGGACCTGGTAGAAACCGCCCTGGTGGGCCCAGGAGTTCGACTGCTCGTCCCAGATCTCGAAGGCGCGGGGCGGCAGTTCGATCTCCACCTCCACACTGCTTCCCGCCGCCGCCTCGACGGAGGCGAAACCGGCCAGCCAGCGGGCCGGGCGCTCGACCTCGCCGCCAGAGGTCGGGGCGAGATAGATCTGGACGATCTCACGGCCGGTGCGCGAACCGGTGTTGCGTATCCGGACCGCGGCCCGGCCGGGGGTGACCTCCAGGGACTCGTACTCCCAGGTGGTGTAGCCCAGGCCGTGGCCGAAGGCGTAGGCGGGAGTCGTCCCGGCCTTGTCATAGGCGCGATAGCCGATGAACAGGCCTTCCCGGTAGTCGAGTTCGCCGGACTCCGGGACGACCTGGGACACCGGTGCGTCCGCGAAGACGGCCGGCCAGGTGGTGGGCAGCCGTCCGCCCGGCTCGGCCGCTCCGAGCAGCACATCGGCGAGGGCCGCACCGCCCTCCTGCCCGGGGAACCAGCTCAGCAGCACGGCCGCGACATCATCGCGCCAGGGCAGTTCGACCGGGGAGCCCGCGTTGACCACCACGACGGTCCGCGGGTTGACGGCGACGACGGCGCGCACCAGATCGTCCTGACGCCCCGGCAGCCGCAGGTCCTCGCGGTCGAAGCCCTCGGATTCGACGCTCTCGGTGGTGGCGACGACCACGACCGCCACATCGGCGCTCCGCGCGGCCAGTACGGCCTCGGCGATGAGTTCATCGGCGGCCCGCACCGGTTCCTGGTGCAGCAGGGAGACCACGACTCCGGACATCGGCGCCCCGGTGATCTCGGGGACCGTGTAGGACAGCGAGACCTCGACCGGCTCGCCCGCGGTGAGCTGGACGCGGGCCCGCTCGGCGGGCTTGCCGAAGAAGGCCTCAAAGGGGTCGGAGGCCTCTTCGGCCGGCTGTCCGCCGGCCCAGAGCACTTCGCCGTCCACGGTGAGCCGGAAGGCCCCGAGGCCTCGGGTGCCGAAGGTGTGCTCTCCGCTCTCCCGGGGTGTCAGGGTGCCGAGGATCTCCAGGGAGTGGAGGCTTTCGTGGGTGACTCCGGCCGGGAGGTCGTCGCCGATCCACTGGATGTGGCCGGTGGGCAGCCCGCTCTCGCCCAGCAGCCGCCCGCTCTGGTCACGGCAGCGGACGGAGAGGGTGAAGCCCTTGCCGGCGGGGCTGAGTTCATCGCTGGGGTCAGCACCGACCGTGTGGGTCAGCACCCCGTCGGGCAGGGCGGCGGCAAGGCCGTCCAGCGGGGAGACGATCTGCTCGGGGAAGACGGTGGCGGAGCCGCCGCCGAGCACCCGGGCATCGCGCGCGGCCGCCCCGATCAGGGCGACCTCGCGGACCGCGGTCGGGTCGATGGGCAGCACCGGGTCCCCACCGGCCACGGGGTTGTTGCCGAGCAGGACGAAGGAGCGGCGGGCGATCTCATGGGCGAGGGCACGGCCGTCGATGGTGGCGGGGAGTTCGGTGACGGCGGGGCCGGCGCCTTCGAGGACGCCGACGCGGGCGGCGAGCCGCAGTACGTTCCGTACCGCGCCGTCCACGTCGGACTCCTCGACCTCGCCGGAGCGGACGGCGGCGGCCAGGGCCTCGCCGTACACGGTCTGGGGTCCGGGCATGGCCACATCGAGCCCGCCGGTGATGGCGCCCCGGGTGGATCGAGCGGCCAGCCAGTCGGAGACGATGTACCCGTCAAAACCCCATTCGCCGCGGAGAACGGCGTTCTGAAGATAGCGGTGCTCGGTCATCGTTGAGCCGTTGACCTGGTTGTACGCGGCCATGATGCCCCAGGGATGGGCGTTTTTGACGATGGCCTCGAACGGGGCGAGATAGAGCTCACGCAGCGGGCGCGGGGCGACGACATTGTTGACGGTGAAGCGGTCGGTCTCGGCGTCATTGGCCACGAAGTGCTTGACCGTGGTGCCGACTCCCCCGTCCTGGACACCGGCCACATAGCCGGTGCCGATCTCACCCGTCAGATAGGGGTCCTCGGAGTAGCACTCGAAGTGCCGGCCGCCCACCGGCGAGCGATGCAGATTGACCGTCGGGGCGAGCAGTACGTGCACTCCCTTGCGGCGGGCCTCCTGGGCGAGGAGCCGGCCGGCGCGACGGGCGAGCGACGGGTCCCAGGTGGCGGCGAGCGCGGTCGGCGATGGCAGTGCGATGGAGGGGTCGTCCGCGGACCACTGGGTGCCGCGCACCCCGATGGGGCCGTCGGACATCACCAGCGACTCCAGCCCGATCTCGGGGAGCGCCGGCAGCGACCAGACGTCCTGTCCGGCCAGCAGCCGGGCCTTGGCGTCGAGGTCGAGTTTGCCCAGGGCGCTCTCGATGGCATCGATGTAGTCGGGAGCGGGAGCAGATGCGTCAGCCACGGCCGTACCTCTTCCTTGCGGCGCTGAACAGCGGTCGCGATCCATGGTTACCGCATTACCTGTAGAGAAGTAGGGTTTGTGACCTTTTCGTTATTATCAGATGGCGTACGGTCCTCTCAGCAGCGCCGACGCAGGGAAAGGGGCCAGGGGCAATGGCCAGAACCAGAGGCGAGGAACGTCGGGCGGACATCCTGCGCGCCACCCTCGAAGTGATCTCGGAGCGGGGGTACCGAGGCACATCGCTGGGCGCGGTCGCCGAGCGGGTCGGGCTCACCCAGCAGGGCCTGCTGCACTACTTCCCCACCAAGGAAGCCCTGCTCATCGCCGTTCTGGAGGTGCGCGACCAGTGGGACACCGCAGGCGTCCCGCACACACCCGAGACCTGGAACATCGAACTGCTGGCCACCCTGGTGGAGTACAACGCCATGCGGCGGGGGGTCGTCCAGACCTTCTCGGCGCTGCTCGGCGAGAGCGTCGCCGATGACCACCCGGCCCGGGACTTCTTCACCCGCCGCTACGTTCAGACCCGCGAGAGCATGGCAGCCGCTCTCCGGGCCGCCTTCGGGGAGGAGCTCGCGGGCGGGCTCACCCCGGAGCAGGCGGCACCGCTGCTGACGGCGGTCATGGACGGTCTGCAGTACCAGTGGCTGCTGGACCCGGAGGCGGTCGACATGAGCGCCGCGTTCCGGGATTTCCTGGTGCTGCTGAAGCCGAAGGACTGAGCACCGGCGACCACCGCAGGGGCTGACGCTAGGCGCCCCGATCCGATGCGGCAACTCCCGCTGCCCTCGCCCGCCCCAGCAGCAACTCCCGCTCCTTCTCATTGCGCGTCAGGGCCGCCGCCCGAGCGAACTCCTCCCGCGCCTCGCCGAACCGCTCCAACCGGGCCAGCAGATCCCCGCGCACACTCGGCAGCAGGTGGTACTCCTTCAGCGCCGGCTCCGATACCAGCGCGTCCACCAGGGCCAGCGCCGGCGTCGGGCCGTCCGCCATGGCCACGGCGACCGCCCGGTTCAACTCCACCACCGGGGACGGAACCAGCGCCGCCAGCTGTCCGTACAGGGTGGCGACGGTCCGCCAGTCCGTGTCCTCGTAGCGAACCGCCCGCGCATGGCAGGCGGCGATGGCGGCCTGGAGGGTGTAGGGACCGGGCACATCACCCACCGCGTTCGCCCGGGAGAGGGCGGAGAAGCCCCGGTGGATGAGCAGTTGGTCCCAGCGGGTGCGGATCTGGTCCGCGAGGAGCACCGGTTCACCGTCCGGACCCACCCGGGCGGCGATCCGTGACGCCTGGATCTCGACCAGTGCCACCAAACCATGCACCTCGGGCTCCTGCGGCATCAGCGCGGCCAACACCCGGGCCAGCCGCAGGGCGTCCTCACAGAGCGCGGGCCGTGTCCAGTCGTCGCCCGTGGTCGCCGAGTAACCCTCGTTGAAGATCAGGTAGATGACCTCGAGCACCGAGTCCAGCCGCGCCGACCGGTCCGGCCCGTACGGCACTTCAAAGGCCACCCCGGCCTTCGCCAGCGACCGCTTCGCCCGCACGATCCGCTGGGCCACCGTCGCATCGGCCGTGAGGAAGGCCCGGGCGATCTCCTCGGTGGTCAGTCCGCCCAGGAGCCTGAGGGTGAGCGCGATCCGGGCATCCGTCGACAGGACCGGATGGCATGCCGTGAAGATCAACCGCAGTAGGTCGTCATCGATGTCACCGGGGCCCGACACCTCCGGTGGCGGTACGTCCTCCAGTGTCCGCCCGACCTCCACCAGCTTGCGGGCGTAGTTCTCCTTGCGGCGTACGAGATCGATCGCCCGGTGCTTGGCCGTGGCCATGAGCCAGGCGCCTGGATTATCCGGGACGCCCGACTCCGGCCACTGCTCCAGCGC
Source organism: Streptomyces albipurpureus (assembly GCF_023701525.1). Classification (GTDB taxonomy): domain Bacteria; phylum Actinomycetota; class Actinomycetes; order Streptomycetales; family Streptomycetaceae; genus Streptomyces; species Streptomyces albipurpureus. Next base: position 11,265 of record NZ_JAMQAW010000100.1, on the reverse strand, counting down.
GGCGACCAGAGCGTCCTGCGCGATCTCCTCGGCGATGCCCACATCCCGCACAATCCGGGCGACACCGGCGATGATGCGCGCCGACTCGATCCTGAATACCGCTTCCACCGCGCCCAGAGTCGTCACCGCTTCATCAGAACAGCAGCGACGGGCGCGGGCAAGCGACGTCGGATCAGTTCTCCGCGATCTGCCTGACCTCGGCGGTCACGGTCCACACATCGTCGTGGACCTGGAGGAACCGCTTGGTCCACTCCACCGCTTCGGCCATGTCCTTGGCCTGGACGATGGAGTAGCCGCCGACGACCTCCTTGCTCTCCGTGAAGGGGCCGTCCGTGTAGCTGAGCTTGCCACCGGAGAAGGTGACCCGGGTGCCATCGGCGCTGGGCGTGAGTCCGGCCGTGTCGAGCATGACTCCCGCCTTGGTGATCTCCTCAAGCAGCGCACCCATGCGCTCGTCCATCTCGGGGCTGTGGCCCCCGGCCGGAATGTTGTTCTCATCGATGCGGATCATCGTCAGAAAGCGCGGCATGGTGACTCCTCGGTTCCTCTGGGTCGGCGGCGGGGTCGTTTCCCCGCCGCTCACCCTTATGTCGAACGGGAGACGACCGGATCGACACCCCACCCAGAATTGTTCTGAGAATCTTCCAGATCGGCCACCGCAGGCTCCGGACCAGCCCGCAGGGACTCGGGACGGGTCCTCGAAAGCACCCCGCGGACCGGCCACCGAGCCCGGTTCACCCGCCCGCCGACACCGGACCGGCCGCCTCGGCCGCGGGCCCGGACACCGACGGTATCCGCGCGGAACCCCCAGCCGATGCCAGCGGCTGATCCCGGCCCGGCAGCAGGACAACCGCTACCAGACAGGCCACCACCAGCAGTCCCGCACACACCCAGTAGGCCGTGCTGTAGCCGTTCGCCAGCGCCGCGGCCCCGCCTCCGGTGCCGCCGACCGAGGCGGCGACGGTCACCAGGATCGCCAGCCCCAGCGAGCCGCCGATCTGACGGGAGCTGTTGAGCAACCCCGAAGCCATGCCCGCCTCCGTCGATATGACGTCCTTGGTCGCCGCGGTGCCCAGCGGGATGAAGCACAGCCCGATGCCCACGCTGCCCAGCAGCGACGGCCACAGGATGGAGTAGGCGAAGCTCCCATCCGGTACCGCGGTGAGGGCGAACCCGGCGACCCCAGCGGCGCCCAGCAGTCCACCCGCGACCAGCAGCAGACGGATGCCGACGACCGCGACGGCCCTGGTGCCGATCAGCGAGCCGGCCACCACTCCCGCGCAGAAGGGCAGGAACGCCACACCCGTCGTCGAAGCCCCGTACTCCAGCACCTGCTGCATATAGAGCGAGCAGAAGTAGAAGGACGCGAACTGCGCCGAACTCAGGAGCAGCGAGAAGAGGTTCGCACCGAGCACCGGGCGGTTCGCCAGGAGCCCCAGCCGCAGCAGGGGCTGCCGTACCCGCCGTTCGACCAGGGCGAAGGCGATGAGCAGGGCGGCGGAGGCGCTCAGCGTCAGCAGCGTGCTCGGTGCGCCCCAGCCGGCGTCCTCGGTGCGGGTCACGCCGAGGACGAGCAGCGACATTCCTCCGGTGACCAGCAGCGCCCCGGCGATATCGAGTCGGGGCGCGCTGCCGCGCTCGGGTGCCGCCGGCAGCGCCGCGCGGACCACACCGAAGAGGGCGAAGACCACGATGGGTACGTTGACCAGCATCACCGCCCGCCAACCTGCCGCATCGGTGAGCAGCCCGCCCGCCAGTACGCCGAAGGCGCCGCCCGCCGCACCGGCCATGCCCCAGAGGCCGAGCGCCTTGGAGCGCTCGGGGCCCGGTGGGTAGGTGACGGTGATCAGGGTGAAGGCGCCGGGTGCGAGGGCCGCCGCGCCGATGCCCTGGGCCGCGCGGGCGGCGATCAACTGGCCGGGGGACTGGACGAGACCGCCGATCAGGCTTGCCGCACCGAAGATCACCAGCCCGGCGATCAGGATGCGGCGGCGGCCCGCGATATCGGTGAGCCGGCCGCCGAGCATCAGCAACCCGCCGAAGGTGAGCGCATAGGCGCCGACCACCCATTGCAGGCCGTCGGGTGTGAAGCCGAGGTCATCGCGCATATCGGGCAGCGCCACATTGACGACGGACATGTCCAGCGCCACCAGGAACTGCACGATCAGCGCCACCGTCAATACCCAGCGCGTAAGCCGCGCCTGGTCGTTCATGGGTTCCCCTTCCCGGTATGCCCTGGGCAGGACCGCACATTACTATACGCGTATAGAAAATAGGAGCGGGAGAATGAGCAGGTGGCAGCAGAGCAGAAACCCCCGGGCGACGCCCGGGCCAAGCGCGCCGTCGGGCGCCCCCGCCGACTTGACCCCGAGACGATCGTGGCCACCGCGCGGCGCATCATCGAGGAGGAGGGCGTGGCGGCCCTCTCCATGCGTCGGGTGGCCAGGGAGGTCGGCGTTACCCCGATGGCGCTCTACCACCATGTCCGGGACAAGGACGAGTTGCTGATGCTCACGCTCTCGGGGACAGCGGCCACCTTCCCGCGCCCCGAGCTGCCGGCCGATCCGCGCGAGAGACTGATCGATGTCTCAGTGCATATGCACCAGGTGCTGGAGCAGCTCCCCTGGGTGCTGGAGATCCTCGCGCTGGGCGATCTCACCGACAAGGGCGCGCTCTGGATGGTCGAGGAGATCCTCGCGTCCTCGATCGCCTGCGGGCTGAGCCCCGAGCAGGCCGTACGGGCCTACCGGACCATCTGGCACTTCGTCTACGGGAATCTGGTCTTCACCGCGGCGATGGCCCGGCGCGCGGCGGAACCGGAGCGTCAGTGGAACTTCCCCACCATGCTGACCGACGAGGACGCCGCACAGCTGCCACGGCTGACCGAGTTGGCCTCCCGGTGGGACAAGGTCGGGGAGTACGACATCCGGGAGCAGTTGGCGGCGATCATCGATGGGCTGCTGAGCCGAGCCGAGAGGCCGCAACCGGGTGGGGGGTCGACATCGCAGCCGGTCGACTAGCCGGGGCCTGCTTCTCGGAGCTTTCGGGAGCTTGGCCCCTCGGTGCCGTCTCCAGCCGCTCCCCGGCGGGCCGACCGACTGGCGTCAGCCGCCGTCCGTCCCCAGGGACTCGAACCGCCATCGGTGCACCGGCCTGGTGATCAGGTCCGCCGCCGGCTCGGGCAGCTCGGGAACCGGTGCTCCCGGGTCCGTCACCGCCCACCAGGTGATCACCAGCACTCGGTCCTGTGACGCCCGGAAGGACTCGCGACGCAGTGGCTCAACGGCCAGTTCCTGCGCGCGCGCCCACTCCAGCAGCTCCACACCCCGGCCGCGCACCGCCCGGGCCTCCCACATCATCGCCACCACGGTCGACTCGGAGCTCATGAGTACAGATTGTCCTTGCTGATCTCATGCACATGGTCGTGGTCATGACCGTGCCCGTGTGCGTGCCCATGGGATGCACCGGGCACATGGGGGTCGGTCACCGGCAATGAGGAGTCCGCGGACAGTTCCAGGTCGGAGGCGGGCCGGTTGCGGGCCACCATCTCCGCCCCGAGGGCGGCCACCATCGCGCCGTTGTCCGTACAGAGCCCCGGCCGGGGTACCCGCAGGCGAATGCCCGCCCGTTCGCAACGCTCCGTGGCCAGTGCTCGCAGCCGTGAGTTGGCCGCCACACCGCCGCCGATCATCAGATGGTCGACGCCCTCGTCCACACAGGCCCGTACGGCCTTGCGGGTCAGTACGTCGACGACCGCCTCCTGGAAGGAGGCCGCCACATCGCGGACCGGAACTTCCTCGCCCGCGGCCCGCTTGGCCTCGATCCAGCGCGCCACCGCCGTCTTCAGCCCGGAGAAGGAGAAGTCATACGCGGGGTCTCGCGAGCCACTGAGTCCGCGCGGGAACGCGATGGCCCGGGCATCGCCCTCCTTCGCCAACCGGTCGATCACCGGACCGCCGGGGAAGCCGAGGTTCAGCACCCGGGCGATCTTGTCGAACGCCTCGCCCGCCGCGTCGTCGATCGTCGCGCCCAGTGGCCGTACATCGCTGGTGATGTCCGGCGCGAGCAGCAGGGACGAGTGGCCGCCGGAAACCAGCAGCGCCATCGTCGGCTCGGGCAGCTTGCCGTGTTCCAACTGGTCGACGCAGATATGGGAGGCGAGGTGGTTGACGCCGTAGAGCGGTTTGCCGAGGGCATAGGCGTAGGCCTTGGCAGCCGAGACCCCCACCAGCAGCGCGCCCGCGAGCCCGGGGCCCGCGGTGACCGCGATCCCGTCAAGATCACGGGCCGAGACGCCCGCTTCTTTCAGTGCGCGCTCGATGGTGGGAACCATCGCCTCCAGATGCGCTCGGGAGGCGATCTCCGGCACCACCCCGCCGAAGCGGGCATGGGTGTCGACACTGGAGGCGATCGCGTCGGCGAGCAGTGTGGTGCCGCGCACGATGCCGACACCGGTCTCGTCGCAGGAGGTCTCGATGCCCAGTACGAGCGGTTCGTCAACCATCAGTGAACATTCCCTTGCAGATGGAGCCGCATGACGAGCGCGTCGACATTGCCGGGCTTGTAGTAGCCGCGACGGAATCCAACGGGCTCGAAGCCGAAGCGCTCGTACAACTTCTGGGCCCTGGTGTTGTCCACCCGTACTTCGAGGAAGACCTCGTCGCACTCGAAGGCGGTGGCGTGCTGGAGCAGATCGGTGAGCAGCCGGGAGCCCAATCCGGTCCCCTGCTGCGTGGGGGCCACGGCGATCGTCTGGACGTCGCCTAGGTCACCGGCCGCGGCGAGCCCCGCATATCCCACGATCTCACCCGCACCGCTGTCCGTGCCCAGTTCGGCGACGACATAGCGACGGGTGGCCCGGGGTCCGCGCGCATGCGCCAGCTCGGACCAGAACATCCCGGGGGACCAGGCGTCTTCGGGGAAGAGCCGCTGCTCCAGGTCGAGTACGGGCTCAAGGTCCCACCAGCGCATCTCGCGCAGTACGGGTTCCGGTGCGGCGGTCACTTCGGGGTGACCACCTTGTAGTTCTTCGGCACCTGCGCATCCGGCCTGCGCAGATAGAGCGGCTGCGGCGGCAGGAACTCCTCGCCGGCGGCCAGCTTCTCCACGGCGAGACAGGCGAGCGCGCCCGCCGATACGTGTTCGGGGTCGCGGGCGTCCAGGAACGTCTCGGGATAGAGCCGCGCGCCGGCACCGACGGCGGGCAGACCCGCGACCTGCCCGGCGATATCGGCCGGCCGGTCAACGGCCGGTTCACCGACGCGCTGGCGCGGGGAGTCATAGCGCGCCCAGTACACCTCTTTGCGGCGGGCGTCCGTCGCCACCACGAAGGGGCCGTCCAGAGAACTGGCGTAGGCGAGGCCATCGAGCGTGCACAGTCCGTACACCGGCACCCCCAGCGCCGAACCGAAGGTGGCAGCGGTCACCAGACCCACCCGAAGGCCGGTGTAGGGGCCGGGGCCGACCCCGGTCACCACGGCCGTGACGGAATCGATCTTCACACCGGCCTCGGCGAGTACCCGATCGATGGCGGGCAACAGCAGTTCACCGTGCCTGCGGGCGTCCACACTGCTGGACTCGGCGACGACGGAGTGACCGTCGTGCAGCGCGGCGGTGACGGCGGGAGTGGCGGTATCCACGGCAAGCAAGAGCACGCGAACAGCCTACGGCTCCCGCGCCGCAGGCACGGCGCCCCGTCCCTGAGGGGCCATGGCTGCTACCGTCGCCCCGGAAGACGTTCATCCGAAGAACTGACACAACATACCGAGAGGTGAGCACGGTGGCACGGAGCAGCTCGGGACTGGTAGCCGGGCTCACGGCAGCCGCCCTGACCGCCGTCTGTTTCCTCGCCTACCAGGCATCGGCGAGCGCCCCGGCCAGCACCGGCAAACCGCGCACCCCCAACGCGCCGGCCATCACCAAGAGCCCGCAGGAGAAGCGGAAGGACCCGCTGGCTCTTCCCTTGACATCGGGCACCGGACTGCGGGTGGTGTACGCGCTCAAGGAGCGCCGTGTCTGGCTGGTCGACGCTGGTAGCAAGGTCAACAAGACCTTCCCGGTCATGCCGTCGACGGTCAACCCGCCGCCCGGCTCATACACCGTGACCTCACGATCCGGCCAGGTGGCGGGCTCGGACGGGGTCGCGATCGAGCATGTGGTGCGGTTTGCGAGCGTGGGCGATATCTCGATCGGCTTCAGCGCGGCGGTGGACGGGACGATGGCCACTCCGAACCCGTCGAAGAAGACCGGCGGCGTACGGATGAAGCGGGCGGACGGGGACGCGATGTGGCGCTTCGCCACCATCGGCACCAAGGTGGTCGTGGTCCCCTAGCCACCGCGGCCGGGCGACGGCGCCCCTGTTCGGTGTTCTCCTGAGGGGCCGACCTTCGTGGCTCCGGCCCGGGACCCCATGGCCCCGCGCGGTCCGGCTGTGCTGTTCCCGTTACGCGCGACTGTTCGCCCACCGCATGCGACCGCACCCCCGATGGCACGCCCCCCGGGGGTGCATCACCCGTATGGGTTACGCGGCGTCGCGCCTCTCACCGCTCCGGGAGACCGAGGGCATCCCGGGATCTCTCTCGCGCGGTGGAGTGGAGACCGCCTCCGCCGCCGCACACGACGCCAGCAGCTCACGCATCGACGGGGCTGCTGGCCGGGTCCGCGCGGACCCGGCGGACGAGGCCGATGAAAACACCGTCAGCGGCTCGGCAGTGGACTGCTGCGACGGTGGGAACTCGCGCTCGGACGCCGGCATGGTGCCTCCTGGGTCGCCGGGGGGCAGGCTGGTTAGGTAGACCTAACCACGCCTCCGTGCCATGTGACCACGCTCGGCACGGCATGCGCAACATTTTGCCGACGCCTTGTCGGAATATCCACCGTACGACCAACAAGGTCACGCGATCCGCGGTGGAGAACAGCGGTACGTAGAGAAAGGGGCGGTACGTAGCGAAACGGATGGAGAGAGTGAGCGCCCCGGAGGCCGTGGATCAGGCCCCGCCGAGATCGACTCCGGCCCAGCGCGGCCCATGCCCCACCAGAGTCACCTGGCGCCGATCGTCGTCCGTGTCCCCGACGATCCGGTGGATCAGGACATGCAGCCGGTCGTCCGAGAGGTCCTCGACCTTCCCGTCCCCCCACTCCACGACCACCACCGAATCCGGCAGCGAGACATCGAGGTCCAGGTCCTCCATCTCGTCCAAGCCCCCGCCCAGCCGGTAGGCGTCCACATGCACCAGGGCCGGACCGCCGATCAGCGACGGATGGACCCGGGCGATGACAAAGGTGGGCGAGGTGACCGCGCCGCGCACTCCGAGCCCCTCCCCCAGGCCTCTGGTGAGGGTCGTCTTCCCCGCACCCAGCTCGCCGGTGAGCATCACCAGATCGCCCGGGCGCAGCAGCTTCGCCAGCCGGCGTCCGAGATCCTGCATCTGTTGGGGGGAGTCAGCGGCGATATGTGCGACTGCGGTTCCAGCCGCCGCGCTCTGCGGTGCTTCCATACGCGCCAACGTTAGCCGCTGCCCGCGCCACTCACGTCTGCCGTCTCAGGCACCGCGCCGACCCGTGCCAAGAGGTCGGCCAACCGGTCCGTGACCGCTTCCGGATGCTCCAGCATCACCAGATGGCCGGCGTCGGGCACGATCACCAGCTCCGCGTCCGGCAGCAGATCGGCGATCGCCTCGCTGTGGCCACTGGGAGTGACCAGATCCCGATCACCCGCCAGCACCAGGACCGGCACATCGGCGAACACCGGAAGAGCAGCCGCTTTGTCGTGCTCGTCGAAGGCCGGATAGAACTCCGCGACCACGTCGATCGGCGTGGCCTCGATCATCCGCTCGGCGAACCGGGCCACGGCCGGATCCACGTCCCGAGAGGAGAACGAGTACTTCTTGATCAGACCGGCAAAGAGATCAGCGGTGGCCCGCCGCCCCCGCTCCACGAGCTCCGCCTGTGAACCAAGTGCCCTCAGCACACCGGGCAGCACCCTGCGTACGGCATTGACACCAGCGACCGGCAGACCGTAGTTGACCTCGCCGAGCCGCCCGCTCGACGTACCGACGAACGCGGCGCCGACCACCCGTTCCTCGACCAGCTCAGGGAACTGGTCGGCTAGCGCCATCACCGTCATCCCGCCCATTGAGTGCCCCACCAACACCAGGGGCCCCTCAGGTGCTGCGGCTTCGATGACCGCCTTGAGGTCATGGCCCAACTGGTTGATGGAGACCGGTACCCGATCGGGCCCCGACTGAGCGCTCCCACGAGCCGAGCGGCCATGACTGCGCTGATCCCAGTAGACGGTACGCACCAGACCGCGCAGCGCGGCCCGCTGAAAGTGCCAGGAGTCCTGGTTGAGGCAGTAGCCATGGCTGAAGACGACGGTGACCGGCGCGGGAGCCTTACGGCCGAAGTGCCTGCGCCGACGCGGGCCGGCAGCCCCCGGATCGATCTCGTCGATCTCGTAGTAGAGCTGGGTACCGTCATTGGCGAGCGCCCTGCCGGGGGTGCCGCGCAGGGCGCCGTAGGGGCCCGAGGCGTCCAGCGCCAGCCGGGCCTTCTTGCGCATACCGCGGCCGACGGTGAGCCGCTCAATGGCGACACCAGCAGCCGCTCCCGCGGCGATCACGCCTATCGCGGCACCGGCGATCGAGGCGCGGCGCCAATGGCCCGTCGAGGCAGCGCTCGCCACCGCCGCGACAGCATCGCCCGTGCTGGTCTCGCTCACCGTGCCGTACTCCCTACTCGACCTGGGTGACGTCCGTGCCCGAACGGCCGGCGTCCTCGTGCAGATATACGCGGGGGACCCTCGCGCCGATGCGGGTGACGATCTCGTACACGATGGTGTCCGCCGACTGCGCCCAATCCTCAGCCGATGGCTCGCCCCGGTCGCCCGGGCCGAACAGCACCGCCTCGGCCCCTTCCTCGATCTTGTGCCCACGCGCCCCGTCGCCCACGCCCCCAACCGGGCCGAGATCCACCACAAACTGATCCATGGCGATCCGCCCGGCTACCCGATGCCACTCGCCACCCACCAGCACCGGGCCACGGCCGGACGCATGACGCGGAATGCCGTCCCCGTATCCGATCGGGATCAGACCGAGCCCTGTCTCCACCGGAGTGACATAGTGGTGCCCGTAACTCACCCCATGGCCGGCAGGTACCTGCTTCACCAGGGCAACGGAGGCCGCCAGGGTCATGACGGGCCTCAGCCCCAACTCCTGATGGGTCCCCAACGCGGGCGCGGGGGAGACTCCGTACATCGCGATACCGGTCCGTACGAGATCGAAGTGCGACTCGGGGAGGGTGAGCGTCGCCGGAGAGTTGGCGATATGCCGCACCTCAGGCTCAACACCCGCCTTCTCCGCATATTCCACAAGCTCACGAAACACCTCAAGCTGGACCGCGATCGACGGATGACCGGGCTCATCGGCACAGGCGAAGTGCGACCACAAACCGGTGACCTTCACCGTGCCCGCCGCCTCCGCGACAAGCGCCGCGGCCACCAACTCGGGCCAGTCCGCGGGCTGACAGCCATTGCGGCCCAACCCCGTATCGGCCTTCAACTGAATACGCGCGACGCGCCCGGCCTCCCGCGCGGCAGCGGTGACCTCCGCAAGTGCCCACATCCCGCTGACCGACATATCAAGATCGGCCTCAACACCCGCACGCCACGGGTCACCCGGCGTCCACAGCCAACACATGATCCGCCCCGGCAACCCCGCGGCGCGCAGCGCGAGGGCCTCCTGAGGCGTGGCAGTCCCCGTCCAACTGGCACCGGCCTCCCGAGCCGCCAGCGCACACGGCAGCGCACCATGCCCGTATCCGTCCGACTTCACCACGGCCATCAGGGCGGAATGGGGAGCACGAGCACGGAGCGAACGCACATTGGCACGCAACGCAGCAAGATCGATCTCGGCACGGGCACGGGGGTGGGGGTGGGTGCCGCCGCGGGGTGGTGGTGGTGTCTGGGTCATCGGGGCCAGTCTCTCAGAGACGGGGAGGGGTGGGGTTTGAGGGGTTTGGGGTGTCCTCACCGGGGGGGTGCCTGTGGCCGGGGCGCGGGGTGCTTGGGCTCGGCGCCCTTGCGTTGGGTGTCCTCACCGGGGTGGGGGTTCCGTCCTCAAGCGCCGGACGGGCTGGGGGTGCTCCCTTGGCGGGGTGCACGCTTCGACGGGGGTGCTTGTGGCCGAGGCACGGGGTCCTTGGGCACGACGCCCTTGTGTCGGGTGTCCTCACCCGGGGTGGAGGGTTCCGTCCTCAAACGCCGGACGGGCTGGGGGTGCCCCCTTGGCGGGGTGCTCGTTTCGACGAGGGGTGCCTGTGGCCGAGGCGCGGGGTGCTTGGGCTGAGCGCCCCCGCGTCGGGTGTCCTCACCGGGGGTGGGGGGTTCCGTCCTCAAACGCCGGACGGGCTGAGGTGGGTCGCCGTGGGCGGGGTGCACGCTCCGACGAGGGATACCTGTGGCCGAGGCACGGGGTCCTCGGGCTCGACGCCCCTGTGTCGGGTGTCCCCACCCGGGGTGGAGGGTTCCGTCCTCAAACGCCGGACAGGCTGAGGGTGCCCCCTGGGCGGGGTGCACGCTCCGACGAGGGATACCCGTGGCCGAGGCACGGGGTCCTCGGGCTGAGCGCCCCCGCGTTGGGTGTCCCCACCCGGGGTGGAGGGTTCCGTCCTCAAACGCCGGACGGGCTGAGGTGGGTCGCCGTGGGGGGTGCTTGTCTTGGTGGGGGCTGCCCGTGCTCAAGGTCGTGGGTTTCCTGTCGTGAGGGTCTTGTCCTTTTGGGGTTGGGGGGTGCTATCGGGGGTGACTCCTCAGCGTCGACGGCCTGATGCGACTCCGAGCCGACAAGGCTGCCTTGCCGTCGATCGCTTCCGGGGACACCCCCTGCGCGCCCCCACGCCCAAGCCTGGTCACTCTGCCCCGGGGTCCCTGTCCTGTGGAGCCGGAAAGGGGGCAACTGCGCGGCTCACACCCAGCCCCCGGCCACCCCAGGGATCTACTCCCCCAGAGGAACACCCCGCCCCCACACCCAAGCCCCGGCCACTCCAACCCAGGGATCTACTCCCCCAGAGGAACACCCCGCCCCCACACCCAAGCCCCGGCCACTCCAACCCAGGGATCTGCTCTCCCAGAGGAACACCGCGCCCCCCACACCCAAGCCCCGGAGACCTCCCTCCCGAAGAAGCGTGACAACGGGACGATGTGAGGTTCCCCCGGGATGCGGGGGGTGGTGATAGCAGGTCAGATGGGTTTTATGAGAGGAACCCAGA
>NZ_JAMQAW010000010.1:345486-507830 GCF_023701525.1 Streptomyces albipurpureus | reverse complement strand
GCTCCCGTCGCGGGAGCACCGGGCCCGGCTGTCTTGTCTCACCCGCCTTGTCTCACCGGTCCTGTCTCACCCGGCGGGGAACGCCAGCTCCAGCCTGCTCAGCCGCTCGGGATCGGCGAGGACGTCGATCTCGACGACCTTCCCGCCCACGACGGTGAAGCCCATGACCGACAGTGGCCGCCCACCGGGCGCGGTGAGGATCCCGACCCCGCCATTGACCAGTACCGGCCGGGCGAACCGCGCGTACTGCCGGAACAGCATCGCCTGACCGGCCACCTGGCGGGCACCGCGAACCTCCTTCGACGCCATCATCGGCGCGCCACCGACATCCGCCCGCAGCACCACATCGGGGTCGAGCACGGCCACCAGCGCCTCGAAGTCACCACCGCGCGACGCCGCGATGAAGGCGTCCAACACCTCGCGCTGCCGTGGCAGATCATCGGGTACCGCGGTGGTGTCCCGAACCCGGCGCCGAGCGCGGCTGGCGAGCTGACGGGTGGCCGCCGGGGTCCGCCCCACGATGGGGGAGAGCTCATCGAAGGGCATGCCGAACATGTCGTGGAGGACAAAGGCAAGTCGCTCTGCCGGGCCCAGTGTCTCCAGTACCACCAGGAGCGCGAGCCCGACGGAGTCGGCCATCAACACCTCCTGCTCCGGGTCCAGCACCCCTTCGCCCTGGACGACCGGATCGGGTACGCGGACTTCGAGCGAGTCCTCACGGCGTGCGGTGCGCGAACGCAGCATGTCGAGGCAGACCCGCCCCACCACGGTGGTCAACCAGCCGCTGAGGTTCTCGATCTCGCTCGCCTCGGAGCGGTGTAACTTCAGCCAGGCCTCCTGCACGGCGTCATCCGCCTCGCTCAACGAACCGAGCATCCGATAGGCGACCGCCTTCAGCCGGGGCCGGTCCGCGGTGAAGCGCTCCGCCAGAAAATCGTTCTCATCCACGCGTCTGCTCCTGAACCCGTTCCTACGGTCGTTCCCATCGGTATGACGAACCTGTCGGGAAGAATGTGACAGCCCCTGTCGAACACTTCTGACCACGGGTGCCGTGCGGGAATCAGGGTGGGGCGTTACGCGGAACGATCGAGCGCCGTCATCGGCACCGGCTCCAAGAACGGCAGCCCCTGGCTAAACCGCTCCAACTCGTCGATGGCCGCATCCGCCATCCGGTGCAGCTCATTGCCGAGTGAACCCGCCACATGGGGCGTGAGCAGCACATTCGGCAGGGCGTAGAGGGGCGAGTCGGCGGGCGGTGGCTCGGGCTCGGTCACATCGAGGACCGCGTGCAGCCGGCCCGTGATCAGCTCAGCGAGGAGCGCGGGCTCATCGATGAGGGAACCGCGGGAGGTGTTGACCAGTGTGGCGCCGTCCCGCATCAGGGCCAGCCGTCGGCCGTCGATCATGTGATGGGTCCCTGCCAACTCCGGCGCGTGTACGGACACGATGTCACTGCGGCGGCACAGCTCATCGAGTTCGGTCCGTGCGGCACCGAGGGCGCTGGCCTCGGCTTCGGTGACATAGGGGTCGTGCAGCAGTACGGACAGATCGAAGGGGCGGAGCAACTCGATCACCCGCCGGCCGATCCGCGAAGCGCCGATGATCCCGACCGTACGGCGGTAGTTGCCCGCGTCGGAGAGTTCCCGTCCCCAGTCGTGGGGGGCGCGCAGCTCTCCAAGCCGATGGGCGGCGCGCAGCACGCCCTTTCCCGCGAGGAGGATCACGGCGAGGGTGTACTCGGCGACGGGCAGCGCGTTGGCGGACGCCGCGGATGACACGGCGATACCCCGCTCCCAGCAGGCGTGGGTGATGTGGTGTTTCACCGAACCCGCCGCATGGACGACCGCCCGTAGCCGGGGTGCGCGGGCGAGCGCCGAGGCGGTGAGCGGGGGAGCTCCCCAACAGGTCAGCAGGACATCGGCGGTGCCGAGCGCGGCCAGAACCGCGGGCGTCGGCCGGGCCAGGTCATGGGCGATGAGTGTCGGTTCGGTGCGGGCGATGGCGGTGAGCCGCTCCAGATGCCGCTCGGTGAGGAGCCGCTCGGCCACCCCCGGTCCCATGGCGAGCAGAACCTCGGGGCGATTGTCGCTGGTGTGGTGCATGGGGATGCGAACTTCCTGCTGCTGACGGAGCGGACCCGTACCGAAAGCGGACGGCGCGCTGAGGGAGAGGGCAGGGAACCGAGGGACGGACCGCTGACCCGGTACGGCCGCCGCCAGGGAAACCGGCGATGACCCGGGGAGAGGGTGCGAGGGCCCAACCGGGAGGGTGCGAGAGGTGAGTGCGCGGCGCCCGCGCTACTGCGGACCGTACTTGCGCCCTGTCTTGGAGGTGAGTCCACCCAGCACACCGCGGGGCGCCAGCTTCACCAGTCCCATCAGCGCCTTGTACCGGGGGTCGGGGATCGAGACCGTCTTGCCCCGGGCCAGGTCCGACAGCGCTGCCTCCACCAGTTTGTCCGCGTCCAGCCACATCCACCCGGGGATGCTGTCCGTCCCCATCCCGGCCCGCTGGTGGAACTCGGTCCGCACGAACCCCGGGCAGAGCGCCATCAGCCGCACCCCCGATCCGGCCAGGTCCCGAGCGGCGCCCTGGGTGAACTGCACCACCCACGCCTTGGACGCGCCGTAGGTGCCGCGCGGTACGAAGGCCGCGACCGAGGCCACATTGACCACCCCGCCCCTGCCGCGTTCCCGCATGGGCTCGGCCGCGGCCGCGGTGAGTCGAAGCACCGCCTCGCAGTGGACCTTCAACATCATCAGTTCATCGGCCATGGAGACCTGGAGAAAGCCCCCCTTGTTGGCAAAGCCGGCGTTGTTGACCAACAGGTCCACCGGGTTCTTTCGATTGCCGAGCCGCTTCTCCACCGCGGAGATTCCCGCCTCCGTCGACAGGTCGGCGGTGAGCACCTCGGCCTCGATGCCATGGCGGTCATGGAGTTCGGTCGCCTGCTCCTGCAACCGTTTGGTATCGCGGGCCACCAGTACCAGATTGTGTCCATCCGCGGCGAGCCGCCGGGCAAAGGCGGCGCCGATGCCCGCGGTGGCTCCCGTGATCAGTGCAGTTGTCATAGGCGCACGTTAGTGCCCCGCGTGGGCGTCGCGCGCACCCACGGTCCCCGCTTTCTGCCCCTTCTCGACGACCACGAACTGGCCCATCATTCCCAGGTCCTCGTGGTAGAGCAGATGGCAGTGATACATGTAGGGGCTGTTGGGGTCGGCCGGCCCGTCGAAGCGCATCGCCAGCTTCACCGTTGTGTTGGGCGCGACATAGACGGTGTCCTTGGCACCCCGCAACTGCGGGGGAGGCTCCTTGCCATTCACTTCCAGGACGCGGAACTGCACATCGTGTACATGGAAGTTGTGGGGGGTGCCGTGCTCATTGCGGACGACCCAGGTCTCGGCCGTGCCCCGGGTGACGGTCAGATCGACCCGGTCCATCTTCATCTCCCTGCCGTTGATCCCAGGGGTTGTCAGACCGAAGTACCGCTCCCGCACCGAGTCGGAGCCATCGGGTACCTCCAGGGTGGCGAGCTCGCTGGGCAGCGCGGGGGAGGGGCGCAGGGTGTTCGCCGCCCGCAGTTGAAGAACGCTCAAGCTGTCGTCGCCGCCCGCGAGCCGCTTTTCCCAGGCGCTTCCGTAGCCGCCGTGGGGAAAGCTGCGGAGCTCCGTGCGTTCGCCCGGCTTCATCCGTACGACAATCTCCGCGCGCTCACCGGGCGACAACTTGACGCGGTCCTGCCGCAGTGGCTTCTCCAGCAGTCCGCCATCCGTGGCGACCATGGTGAAAGAGCGATCGTCGGAGAATCCGAAGTCATAGATCCGAGCGGTGGAGGCATTGAGCAGCCGCAGCCTGACGAGTTCATCGCTGACGGTTCGATAGGGGTTGAGAGTGCCGTTCACCATGGTCCGCTCGCCCAGGAATCCGGTGTCGCGCAAGAAGCCGCGGTCGAAATCGAGTTCGGCACCGTCGAATGTCACGTCTTGGACCATGACCGGGAGGTCGTTTATCCCGTATTCCCTGGGCAGTGCCAGCCGATTCGAGGCATCGTCGTCCAGCAGAAACATTCCGGCCAGGCCGCGCTGTACATGTTTCTCGGTCCTGCCGTGCGGATGCGGGTGGTACCAGAGGGAAGCGGCGGGCTGATCGACCGTCCACCGCGGGCTCCAGGTGGCGCCGGAGGCGACCATCTGATGGGGCCCGCCGTCCATCTTCGCGGGCAGATGCATCCCGTGCCAGTGGACGGTCGATGCCTCGCCCAGGGTGTTCCTGATTCTGACCTTCACCTTGTCACCGCGCTGGGCACGGAGGGTGGGCCCGAGATGATCGCCGTTGAAGCCCCAGGTCCGAGTCTTCTTCCCGGCTGTGAACTCCTTCTGACCCGACTGCATGGTCAGATCGAAGACCTTGGTGCCATCGGCTTCCACGGTCGGCTTGGCCAGCGGAGGTATCGCGAGTTCCCGGCTGAAGCGGTCACCGGTGGTGGAGACATCGGCGCTGGTGTAGAGCCAGAGGGCGCCGCTGCCCAGGAGGACGGCCAGTACGGCGCTGACCGATGCGGTGACGACGAGGACGCGCTTGAGCCGGGGCATACCAGGAGCGTTGCGAAACAGGGCCGTCGGCAACATCGGGGGTGGCCCCTAGCCGCCCCCGAACCATCTCCCGCGCCCACTCAGGGATCTCCCCCATGCGCCAATGCCCCGCAGACAGCCGCCACCTGCCTCGAAGACGCGTGACCGGCGCGGATCCCACCCCTACCCGAGAGGCCTCGCACCCGGCAGCGGCTCCACCCCGGTGGCGCCCGAGCGGGCTGTTCCGCTTCCCGCTGGTACGGGCCCGGGCCGCAGCCGCCATCGCGCGCGTCAGGGGTTGCGGGACAGTCCTGAGGTGATCGCGTTCCTCGCCAGGTAGTCCTGTGCCTTCCCGCGCAGAACCGGATGGAGCGCATCGCCCGCCGCCAACACCCGGGGCAGCAGGGCGCGCTCGATCGTCCCCGCTCGGAACGCCAGAGCGACGGTGACCTCATGGTCCGGCCGGTGCACGATCTCCAACGCGTCGCCGGCACGGATCTCCCCGGGCTCGATGACCCGCAGATAGGCCCCCGGCGCCGCCCGCTGGGTGAAGCGCTTGACCCAACCGTTCGCACCAAGCCAGGACGCGAACGTACGACAGGGGACCCGACCGCTCGTCACCTCCAGCACCAGCCGTTCGCCGATGAGCCAGCGCTCACCGATCAGCGCGCCGTTCACATCGACGCCCGCCGTGGTGAGGTTCTCCCCGAAGGAGCCATTGGAGAGGGGGCGCCCCAATTCCCTCTCCCAGAAGTCCAGGTCCTCGCGGGCAAACGCATACACGGCCTGATCGCTTCCACCGTGATGGCGCAGATCGCAGACCGCGTCCCCGGCGACACCGCTACCGCCGACTCCCTCCGGACCCGGGTCCCGCACCAGCACGGCCCCATCGGTCGGACGTTTGTCGATTCCGGTGGCACCGCCGGGATTGTCGGTGTAATCCACGGCCTTGGGACGGCCCGTATTCACGGTCAGCAGTTTCACAAGGACACGTTAATCGCTTGAATCCCAAAGAAACCATCGGATAATTGCCGATACACCCAAGTATCACTTATATTCAAAGGATGATCGAGGCCCGACATCTTCGAGTGCTGCGCGCGGTGGCCACGACCGGCTCCTTCTCCGCCGCGGCCCGCACCCTGGGCTGCACCCAGCCCGCCGTCAGCCAGCAGATGAAGGCGCTGGAGACCTCGGCCGGAACCCCGCTGCTCATCCGTACGGGGCGTGAGATGCGGCTGACCCAGGCCGGGGAAGCACTGGTCCGCCATGCGGCCGGCATCCTCGCCGGGCTGACCGCGGCCGAGGAGGAGATCGCGGCCATCGCCGGGCTTCGGGCCGGCCGGGTGCGGCTGGTGTCCTTTCCCAGCGGTAGTTCCACCCTCGTCCCCGCCGCGCTGGCCGCACTGCGCGCCGCCCATCCCGGCACCCAGGTATCACTGGTCGATGCCGAGCCCCCGCGCTCGGTGGAGATGCTGCGCGACGGTGACTGCGATGTGGCGCTCGCCTTCCGGTACGGCGGGGCGTCCGACGGGCGGGATGACGAAAGCGGAGGGGATTCGGCCGAATGGGATGACCTGGTCGTCCGTCCGCTCCTCACGGACCATCTGGTCGGTCTGGTTCCCGAGGGCCACCGGCTCGCCGAAGCCGGCACGGTCACCATCGGCGATCTCGCTGAAGAGCCCTGGATCGCGGGCTGTCCGCGCTGTAGACGTCAGTTGGTCGAGGTCTGCGAAGGGGCCGGTTTCACTCCCCGCATCGACTTCGCCACCGATGACTATCCGGCCGTGATCGGCCTGGTGGCGGCGGGGCTGGGGGTCGCGGTGCTGCCGGAGCTCGCGCTGGAATCCGTACGCCCCAAGGGCACCCGCACGATCATGCTGGACCCCCCGGTGGTGCGGGAGATCGTCGCTCTCACCCTGCCGGACCTCTCCCGTGTCCCGGCGGTCGCCGCCACCCTGGACCGGCTGGCGCTGGCCGCCGCTCGCTAGCGAGCGCGCCGGCACCCCGGTCACCCGAGCGCGAGGAAGTCCGCGGGACCTCTGCGCAGCTGGAGGCCGATAGGTCGGTGGCGCCCTGATCCACCTGCCGGGGCTATGCCTGTTCGAGCAGGTCAGTGCCTGGACAGGCGCACTCGGCCCGCGCCTGCCGCAGGGGAGGGCACAGCCCTGTGGGCGCCCATCCCACGAGGCTCCCAGGCCGGGACCACTGCCCCCTGGGGGAGCCCGACGCATGGGTACACCACACAGGGCAGCTGGGTACACCACACAGGACAGAGGCGAAGAAACGTTTCTGCGATGTCTTGGCGGGTGGGGGTGTCAGCCCCGGCTCGCCCCGGCTGCCGCACCGGTCGCGCTGGTTCCCTGCGTTTCGTTCGTCCCCTGTGTGTCGCGGTTCTCATGGGTGTGGGCCGTCCCATGGGTGCTGCCCGTCGCGTGGGAAGGGCTTGTCGCCGGCACCAGGCGGTGCCGGGCGCGCCCCATCAGCTCTTCGCGTTCGTCCTCGGTGAGCCCGCCCCAGACGCCGTACGGCTCCCGTACCGCCAGCGCGTGTGCCGCGCATTCCGCGCGGACCGGGCATCTCATGCACACCTCTTTCGCCGAGTTCTCGCGCGCGCTCCGTGCGGCGCCCCGCTCTCCTTCGGGATGGAAGAAGAGCGAGCTGTCCACCCCGCGGCAGGCCGCGAGGAGCTGCCAGTCCCACAGATCGGCGTTGGGTCCGGGAAGGCGGGAGAAATCTGCCATAGCGCTTGCCCCTTGAAACCGTGCTGAGTGATCGGTCGGTTGGCGCACGAGTGGGGGATACGAGTCGTATCCGACACCGCACCATGCCCCACGACCGTACATCTACTATCTAAGTAGATGTAAATATGACTCATTGGAAATATATGAATATAGGGCATCTAAAGTGAAGAAATAGCGCCAAATGGGGCATAAAGCTTGAATGGAGAACCGTTCCCGCGGTTCGCGTGTCGCTGTGCGCGACCCCTCACATAGGGTGCCGAAGAGGGCTGGCCGACCCGTAACTCTTTCGAGTGACCATCGTTGGTAAGGCTGAGGCGGTTGAAGGAAGAGGCGCTCGGGCACATGTCCGAGTGCGTTCAACCGCACAGGTGACGAAACGTACCCAGCCTGGAGGCACAAGGTGACGCGCATCAGCTGCGGAGGGCGGCCATGACTTCCGTCCTCGTCTGCGACGACTCCCCGCTTGCCCGAGAGGCGCTCCGCCGCGCGGTTGCGACCGTGCCCGGCGTCGAGCGTGTGACGACCGCGGCCAACGGTGAGGAAGTTCTTCGCCGCTGGGGTGCGGACCGCTCGGACCTGATTCTGATGGATGTTCGGATGCCCGGTCTGGGCGGCGTGGAGACCGTGCGCCGTCTGTTGTCGGCTGACCCCGGCGCCCGGATCATCATGCTCACGGTCGCCGAGGATCTCGACGGGGTCGCGCTCGCGGTCGCCGCCGGGGCCCGTGGCTATCTCCACAAGGACGCCTCGCGCGCTGAACTGCGGGCCACGGTCACCCAGGCGCTCGCCGACCCGACCTGGCGGCTCGCCCCGCGGCGGCTGCGCTCGGCCGAGATGGGTGCCGCGCCCACGCTCACCGCGCGGGAGATCCAGGTTCTTGAGGGCATGAGCCACGGCCGCTCCAACGCGGAGATCGGCCGCGAGCTGTTCCTCTCGGAGGACACGGTCAAGACCCACGCCCGCAGGTTGTTCAAGAAGCTGGGAGCCTCGGACCGGGCGCACGCGGTGGCGCTCGGATTCCGCTGGGGTCTGGTCCGCTAGACCTCGACATGGGGTGCCCGAGGGGTGCGAACAGCCCCGCCCGCCGTACGGTGGGCGGGGAAACGGCCCGCACGGGCGCCCGTTTCCCTCGCGATGCCGCATCCTTGAGGTGTGGAGTTCCTCGGGGACGAGTCCAGCGAGCGGAAGGGGAGGGCGCAGGCAATGAGTTCCGGCGCACCTGCTCATAACGCTTCGGTGCACAACATGGGGCGCGGTGCCACGGATCAGCGGCCGCCAAGGCACCATGGACCGATGCGTGACGACCAGACCACGGTGATCGGCGCGCTCGTTCACCGTGC
This sequence comes from Streptomyces albipurpureus, assembly GCF_023701525.1. Classification (GTDB taxonomy): domain Bacteria; phylum Actinomycetota; class Actinomycetes; order Streptomycetales; family Streptomycetaceae; genus Streptomyces; species Streptomyces albipurpureus. Next base: position 499,178 of record NZ_JAMQAW010000010.1, on the reverse strand, counting down.
TGTCGACGGAGACGAGCAAGCCACGCACGATCTACTCGCACGTGTCCATCCGCTGGCGCTGCGCTATTGCCGCACCCGGCTCAACCGGTTGCCCGGCGATGCGCGCCACTTTGTGGAGGACCTCGCTCAAGAGGTCTGTGTCGCGGTGTTGATGGCCTTGCCGCGCTATCGAGATACCGGAAAACCCTTTGAGGCGTTTGTTTTTGCGATCGCCTCGCACAAGGTCGCCGATCTGCAGCGGGCGGCCATGCGCCATCCGGGATCGACGGCCGTTCCCTCCGATGAGATGCCCGAGCGCCCCGACGACTCGCTGGGGCCCGAGGAGCGGGCCCTGCTCAGCGATGACGCGGAGTGGGCCAAGAGACTGCTCGCCAACCTTCCGGAGAACCAGCGAGAGCTGCTGGTGCTGCGGGTCGCGGTCGGTCTGACCGCTGAGGAGACCGGCCAGATGCTGGGGATGTCCCCCGGCGCGGTACGGGTGGCGCAGCATCGAGCGCTCAGCCGGCTGCGCGCCCTGGCCGAGCAGTAGAAGCCGTTCCGAGGTTCGATCTAGGGGGATCAGGGCAGCTCAGCGCCCTGTATCCGCCCGGGTCGGCTCGTGGTCGCCCGGCTCTTCAGCCGGACCCGCGTCCCAGGTCGCCCCTTCGGTGACGCGCCGCCCGGCGATGTCCACCGTCCGGGACGAACGCGGCGGTTGCGCCCGGCTGCGCAGCACGGCCCGTCCTGCCCACGCGGTCGCTCCTATCCCCGCGGCCGGTGTCGCTTCCTCTACGGCGGCCTGTACGAGGTGTCGGGGCGGGTGCGATCCCGGTGCTTCGGAGTGACCATCGCCACCCGGTCACCCGGCAGAGCCTGGGAATGAGTCATCACGGCCCCCTTTCCGTATGACTTCACACGATGTCGTTCGTACGTATGAACGCACAAAGTGGCTGGGTGATCTTGATCGTGGAATGGGACGGTGTTTCAGGCCGTTAGCATGGACATCCGCACCGATCAAGGCCATTTGGGGAAGGTGTCATGACCAACGTCGACGGAGTGCCCGAGAAATTCGCGACACTCGGGCTGACCTACGACGATGTACTGCTGCTGCCGGGCTCGTCCAACATGGCCCCGGACCAGATCGACACCGCCTCGTATCTTTCGAAGAACGTGCGGGTGAACATCCCGCTGCTCTCGGCGGCGATGGATAAGGTCACGGAGTCCCGGATGGCCATCGCCATGGCCAGGCAGGGCGGCGCGGGTGTCCTCCACCGCAATCTCTCCATCGCTGACCAAGCCAATCAGGTCGATCTGGTGAAGCGTTCCGAGTCCGGCATGGTCACCGACCCGATTACGGTGCACCCGGACGCGACGCTCGCCGATGCCGACCGGCTCTGTGCGAAGTTCCGCATCAGCGGTGTGCCGGTGACGGACCGGGCCGGCAAGCTGCTCGGCATCGTCACCAACCGGGACATGGCCTTCGAGTCCGACCGAAGCCGCCAGGTGCGCGAGGTCATGACTCCCATGCCGCTGGTCACCGGCAAGGTCGGGATCTCCGGCGTTGACGCCATGGAACTGCTGCGCCGCCACAAGATCGAGAAGCTGCCGCTGGTCGACGAGGTCGGGGTTCTCAAGGGCCTGATCACCGTCAAGGACTTCGTCAAGGCCGAGAAGTACCCCATGGCGGCCAAGGACAAGGAAGGCCGCCTCCTCGTCGGTGCCGCCGTCGGTGTTGCGGGAGATGCTTTCGAGCGGGCCCAGGCCCTGGTCGAAGCGGGGGTCGACTTCATCGTCGTCGACACCGCCCACGGCCACTCCCGGCTGGTCGGCGACATGGTCGCCAAGATCAAGTCCAATGCCTCGGGCGTGGATGTCATCGGTGGCAACATCGCCACCCGCGATGGCGCCCAGGCGTTGATCGACTCCGGTGTCGACGGCATCAAGGTCGGTGTGGGACCGGGCTCCATCTGCACCACCCGGGTGGTCGCCGGCATTGGAGTGCCGCAGGTCACGGCGATCTACGAGGCCTCACTCGCCGCCAAGGAAGCCGGTGTTCCGGTGATCGGCGACGGTGGTCTCCAGTACTCCGGCGATATCGCCAAGGCCCTGGTCGCCGGCGCGGACACCGTGATGCTCGGCTCGCTGCTCGCCGGGTGTGAAGAGTCACCGGGTGAGCTGCTGTTCATCAACGGCAAGCAGTTCAAGTCCTACCGGGGCATGGGCTCGCTCGGAGCCATGCAGACCCGTGGTGACCAGCGTTCCTTCTCCAAGGACCGCTACTTCCAGGAGGGCGTGGCCTCCGACGAGAAGCTGGTGCCCGAGGGCATCGAGGGCCAGGTGCCCTATCGCGGTCCGCTCTCGGCCGTCGTCCATCAGCTGGTCGGCGGGCTGCGCCAGTCGATGTTCTACGTCGGCGGGCGTACGGTACCCGAGCTACAGAACAACGGTCGATTTGTGCGAATCACCTCGGCGGGGCTCAAAGAGAGCCACCCCCATGACATTCAGATGACGGTCGAGGCGCCGAACTACAGCAAGAAGTAGACCGGCAAGAAGAGACCGGCAAGAAGTAGGCAGGAAACCCTTACGCGCGCAGGGGCGATTCCCAGCCGGAGGCTGTTGGCGAAGGTCCGCCAGCGGTGTCCGAGCTCCGGAACCGCCCCTGTCGTATGCGTCGGGGATACTGGTAGGCGCAGACGTAGAGGGAAAGGCCACACAAGGTGACTGAGATCGAGATCGGGCGCGGCAAGCGCGGTCGTAGGGCGTACGCATTCGATGACATCGCCGTCGTACCGAGTCGGCGCACGCGCGACCCGAAGGAGGTCTCGATCGCCTGGCAGATCGACGCCTACCGCTTCGAGCTGCCTTTTCTCGCCGCTCCCATGGACTCCGTGGTCTCCCCGAGCACCGCGATCCGCATCGGCGAGATGGGTGGCCTCGGCGTACTGAACCTTGAGGGCCTGTGGACGCGGTACGAGGACCCGCAGTCGCTGCTCGACGAGATCGCCGAACTGCCGGTCGAGACCGCGACCCGTCGGCTCCAGGAGATCTACGAAGCCCCGATCAAGGAAGAGCTGATCGGGCAGCGCATCAAGGAGGTGCGCGATTCGGGTGTGGTGACGGCCGCGGCGCTCTCCCCGCAGCGGACCGCGCAGTTCTCGAAGGCCGTCGTTGACGCGGGTGTGGACATCTTCGTCATCCGCGGTACGACGGTCTCCGCCGAGCATGTCTCCGGCGCCGCCGAACCGCTCAACCTGAAGCAGTTCATCTATGAGCTCGATGTTCCGGTCATCGTCGGTGGCTGCGCCACCTACACGGCCGCGCTGCATCTGATGCGTACGGGCGCTGCCGGCGTCCTGGTCGGCTTCGGCGGCGGGGCCGCGCACACCACCCGCAACGTCCTGGGCATCCAGGTGCCGATGGCGACGGCGGTGGCCGATGTCGCCGCGGCGCGTCGGGACTACATGGACGAGTCCGGCGGCCGCTATGTGCATGTCATCGCGGACGGTGGAGTGGGCTGGTCCGGCGATCTGCCGAAGGCCATTGCCTGTGGTGCCGACGCGGTGATGATCGGCTCTCCGCTGGCCCGTGCGACGGACGCGCCGGGCCGTGGCCGCCACTGGGGCATGGAAGCGGTCCATGAGGACGTACCGCGCGGCAAGCTCGTGGATCTCGGCATCGTGGGCACCACGGAGGAGGTCCTCACCGGGCCCTCGCACATCCCGGACGGTTCGATGAACTTCTTCGGGGCGCTGCGGCGCGCGATGGCGACGACGGGCTACAGCGAGCTCAAGGAGTTCCAGCGCGTCGAGGTGACGGTGGCGGACGCGCAGCACAAGCGCTGACCAGCTGTCGCGCCCTCTTGAAGGCCGATCACGGCAGCCACCGGATACCGCGGTAGCTCTTTCCCGGGGTGAGTCACCCGGGGAGCTTCATGGCGCGAACAGACTGTTGGTAGGGCCCGGCATCCTCAGGGGGTGCTGGGCCCTACTGCTGGGGCTTTCTGCTGTGCCAAGACCGGTGGGCAGAGGTGTCCCAAGGGCGGCTGTGCGTCCCCGCCACGGCTCAGAGCCGGTGCGCGGAGCCCACCGGGGTGGCTCCACGGGTGTCCAGCAGCAGTTGGGCCTTGACCGCGAGGCCCTGGAGGTCGTAGGTGCGGTGCTGCTGGAGCAGTACGGTCAGATCGGCGCCGGCGGCCGCCTCGTACAGCGAGTCCGCGCGGGGTACGGGTCGCTCCCGTACCCGCCAGTCGTGGACATAGGGGTCGTGGTAGCTGACGGAGGCACCCAGATCCATCAGCCGGCGGGCGATCTCGGTGGCGGGGGAGCCCTGGAGGTCGGCCAGATCGGGCTTGTAGGTGACGCCGAGGAGCAGGACGCGCGCACCACGGGCCGATTTTCCGTGTTCGTTCAGCAGGGTGGCGCAACGCTGGCTGACGTACTGCGGCATACGCGTGTTGATCTCCTGGGCGAGGCCGACCATGCGCAGCGGCCGGCCCGCGGTGCGTCCCGCCTGCGGCAGGGTCCCGGGGTCCAGCGGGACGCCGTGGCCGCCGACACCGGGGCCCGGGCGGAACGCCAGGAAGCCGTACGGCTTGGTCTCGGCGCAACGGATGACGTCCCACAGATCGACTCCCAGGTCATGGCAGAGCACCGCCATCTCATTGGCGAGCGCGATGTTGACGTGTCGGAAGTTGGTTTCCAGGACTTGTACGGTCTCGGCCTCGCGCGGGCCTCGGGCGCGTACGACCTTGTCGGTCAGCCGGCTGTAGAAGGCGGCGGCGGACTCGGTGCAGGCGGGGGTGAGTCCGCCGATGACCTTGGGTGTGTTGGCGTAGTCGTGGGTGCGGCTGCCGGGGTCGGTTCGGCCGGGGGAGTACGCGAGGTGGAAGTCACGGCCGGCGCGTAGCCCTGAGCCCTCTTCGAGGAGTTGGCGCAGGAATGTCTCGGTCGTGCCGGGCTGAACGGCGGATTCCAGCAGGACGGTGGTGTGGGGGCGCAGCCGGGAGGCGAGGGCTCGGGCGGCGTCGCCGAGCGCGCTGAGATCGAGGTCGCCGTCGGCGCCGAGTGGGGTGGGCACACAGATGGCCGCGGTGCGCACCCGGCCCAGTTCAGCGGGGTCGGTGACGGTTCTGAAGCCCCCGGAGAGCATTCTGCGGATATCGGCGGGGGTGCGGCCCGCCGCCGGCTCGGTGAGATGCCGTGGGTCGGGGTCGTAGCCGATGGTTTCGATCCCGGCGGCGACGGCGGCCTGGGCGAGGGGTAGGCCGTGGTGTCCGAGTCCGATGACGGCGAGGTCTGCGGGCATGGCGTTGGCCGTCCTTCCCATAACCGGAGGGGAGCGTTGACGCAAGCCCTGTGGGCAGAACGGGCGGTGCGCAATGTCAGACTAGGCGTAAATATGACCGATATGCCGCATTGTCGGCCTGTGGTGGACGGAGTGTTATCCACAGCCGGTGGCTGAAGTCGGAGACTGCGGACAGAATCGATGTTGTGAGGCTGGTCGCGGGGCACCTTCGACCCGGCGGCCGGCGCTCATGGGCCCATGGGTCCGTGGGCCGTGCGCGGGGCCTTGGGCGGCCAGGTGCGCGGGTCCCGGCCCGGTGGGTCGGGCCGGTCCGGGCGTATGGCGTCCGGCCGCACGGGTTCTCGCCCCGCCGGGCAGGCCCATGGACCGGATGTCCGTGGGCAGACGGTCGGAGCGGGGTCCGGCCGCGGGGCCACAAGACCCCGACAGGGGTACGCGGGGGCGACGGGAGGCAATCGCAGTGAGGACAGCGAGACTGGGACCTGAAGAGCGTTTCCAAGCGCTCGCCGGCATGGCCGAGCGAGAGCTGGATGTGTTGGTGGTCGGCGCCGGCGTGGTCGGTGCGGGCACCGCGCTGGACGCGGCGACGAGAGGACTCTCCACCGGGCTCGTCGAAGCCCGTGACTGGGCGTCGGGCACATCGAGTCGCTCCAGCAAGCTCATCCACGGTGGCCTGCGCTATCTGGAGATGCTGGACTTCGCCCTCGTTCGCGAGGCGCTGAAGGAGCGGGGGCTGCTGCTGGAGCGCCTCGCGCCGCATCTGGTGAAACCGGTGCCCTTCCTCTATCCGTTGCAGCACAAGGGCTGGGAGCGGCTCTACGCCGGTTCGGGTGTGGCGCTGTACGACGCGATGTCGATCTCTTCCGGGCATGGCCGGGGCCTGCCCACCCATCGCCATCTCTCCCGCCGTCACGCGCTGCAAGTCGCCCCCTGTCTGCGCAAGGACGCGCTGGTCGGGGCGTTGCAGTACTACGACGCTCAGATGGACGACGCCCGGTATGTGGCGACCTTGGTGCGTACGGCCGCCAGCTATGGGGCGCAGGTCGCCAGCAGGGCGCGGGTCATCGGCTTTCTCCGTGAGGGTGAGCGGGTCGTCGGCGCTCGGGTGGAGGACGTCGAGTCCGGTGAGGAGTACGAGATCCGGGCCAAGCAGATCGTCAACGCCACCGGAGTGTGGACCGATGACACCCAGGCCCTGATCGGGGAGCGCGGACAGTTCCATGTGCGCGCGTCCAAGGGAATCCACCTGGTGGTTCCCAAGGACCGCATCCACTCCGCCACCGGTCTGATCCTGCGCACCGAGAAGTCGGTGCTCTTCGTCATCCCCTGGGGCCGTCACTGGATCGTCGGTACGACGGACACGGACTGGGATCTGGACAAGGCGCATCCCGCCGCCTCCAGCGCCGATATCGACTACCTGCTGGAGCACGTCAACTCGGTGCTCGCCGTGCCGCTGACCCGCGATGACGTGGAAGGGGTGTACGCCGGGCTCCGGCCGCTGCTCGCCGGGGAGTCGGACGCGACCAGCAAGCTCTCCCGTGAGCACACCGTGGCCCATCCGGTGCCCGGACTCGTCGTGGTCGCCGGCGGCAAGTACACGACGTACCGGGTGATGGCCAAGGACGCGGTGGACGCGGCGGTGCACGGCCTGGACCAGCGGGTCGCCGACTGCGTCACCGAGAACGTGCCCCTGGTCGGCGCCGAGGGCTACACCGCGCTGTGGAACGCGCGGGCCAGGATAGCCGCGCGCACGGGTCTCCATGTGGTCCGGATCGAGCATCTGCTCAACAGGTTCGGCTCATTGACGGAGGAGGTGTTGGCCCTCGTAGCCGACGACCCTTCCCTCGGAGAGCCGCTCACCGGTGCCGATGACTATCTGCGCGCAGAGATCGTCTACGCCGCCTCCTCCGAAGGGGCCAGGCATCTGGACGATGTGCTCACTCGTCGTACGCGGATCTCCATCGAGACCTTTGACCGGGGGATGCGCAGCGCGCGTGAGTGCGCCGAGTTGATGGCATCGGTCCTGGGGTGGAACAAGGGGCAGATAGACAAGGAAGTCGCCCACTACGAGAAGAGGGTTGAGGCGGAGCGGGAATCGCAGCGGCAGCCGGACGATCTGACGGCTGACGCGGCGAGGTTGGGGGCGCCGGACATCGTGCCCTTGTGATTGCGCCCCCTTTGTGATCCTGTTGTTCCGGCGATCCCGGTCCGCGCGGAGTCAGTGACGCAACCGTCCGAACCCTGGGACATGGGTTGAGCGTTGAACCTGCGGGTGGCTCCGAGTTCGGGTTGCGCGCCGGTGCTCCGCGGACCCGGGAGAGACGCCCAGCCCGGAGTGAGGGACAATGGTGCCTCTGCCAGGGCGTGTTACCGCATCGCGCGGGAGCGGCAGGCGCGGGCGAAGATCAGGGATCGCAGAGGGGACGCATGTCGGAGGCGGAACAGTCGCGAAAGCCCCAGCGGGACAAGCCGAAGGAGCCCCAGACGTCCACCCAGGTGCAGGGTGCGTCGGGGCGTTCGGACAGCGGTTCCAGCGAGCGGGGGGACGCGGCGTCGGGGGCGACCAACACCACGGATCCGCGAGAGCTGCTGGGCGGCGGTTCCGGCACGGGGTCTGATGCGCGGCCGGAAGCGAAGACCGCGGGCGATGCGCCGGGCAGGGAAGCGGCCGACCCCGATGTGGTTACGGGCTCTGGCGCCAAGGCCGGTGCGGAAGTGGAAGCTGATGTGTCGTCGACGGGGAAGCGTGGGACCGGCCCAGCCGACAGCGCTGTCCAAGGAGTCACGGACGCGGTCGTTCCGCAGCCCGGACCGGCCGCTGAGTCAGCGGCCGGTGTCAAGCCCTCGCAGGTAGCCGCCGGTTCGGCGGAGTCCGCACGGGTGCCGCGGCAGTCGACGGGGCAGAAGCCCGCCACAACCACCCCCGATGAGCGGGAGGCCGCGAGCGGTTCCCCGCTGGCGTCCGAGCGGAATGAGACAGCGGTAGCCGGTCGGAGCGGGGCAGCTGACCATGGTGGGTCCGGACACGCGGGCGTCATGACCGCTGAGCGGACCGATGAGCCCGGAAATGATGCGGCGTTGGCAAAGAGCGAGTCACCGGCCAAGGGCGTAGCCCTGGCCAAGAACAGGATCTCGGCCGAGGACGGCGGAGCTTTGGTCACGGATGGGGCCTCGGTCATGGATGACGGGGCTGAGGCGAGGGATGGCCAGCCGGTCGAGGGTGCAACGGCAACCAAGAGCGGGGCAGCGGCGGCGGGCGGGGCAGCGGCCAAGGCCGTTGGATCCGCGTCGGGTGGGCAGCCAGGACAGGATGAGAAGCCCGAAAGGGAAGCTGCCGCGCCGGGTGGACGGTCCGGCCGGGCGGGTTCCGGCCGGGACTCCGCACCGGGCTCGGGTCGGCAGGACTCCGAAGGACGGCTGCTCGCCGGGCGGTACCGCCTCGGAGGGGTGCTGGGACGCGGTGGCATGGGCACGGTCTGGCGGGCCGAGGACGAGACCCTTGGCCGTACCGTCGCGGTGAAGGAACTGCGCTTCCCCAACAGCATCGACGAGGAGGAGAAGCGCCGGCTGATCACCCGCACCCTCCGCGAGGCCAAGGCCATCGCCCGTATCCGCAACAACAACGCGGTGACGGTCTACGACGTCGTCGAAGAGGACGACCGGCCCTGGATCGTGATGGAGTTGGTCGAGGGCAAGTCCCTCGCCGAAGCGGTGCGTGAGGACGGCACTCTGACCCCGCGCCGGGCCGCCGAGGTCGGACTCGCCATCCTTGACGTTCTGCGTTCCGCACACCGCGAAGGCATTCTGCACCGGGATGTGAAGCCGTCCAATGTGCTGATCGCCGAGGACGGCCGCGTGGTGCTCACGGACTTCGGTATCGCACAGGTGGAGGGCGACCCCTCGATCACCTCCACCGGAATGCTCGTCGGCGCGCCCTCCTACATCTCGCCGGAACGCGCGCGCGGTCATCGGCCGGGCCCGGCAGCCGACCTCTGGTCGCTCGGTGGACTGATCTACGCGAGCGTCGAAGGCTGCCCCCCGTACGACAAGGGCTCGGCGATCGCGACGCTGACCGCCGTGATGACCGAGCCGCTGGACCCACCGAAGAACGCGGGCCCGCTGGGTGAGGTCATCTACGGTCTGCTGGCCAAGGACCCGGAGCAGCGCCTTGACGACGCAGGCGCGCGAGCCCTGCTCACCAAGGTGTTGTACGCGCCGGAGCCGGTGCCCGAGCCGCCGCAGGACTCGACCCGCGCGATGGCTCTTCCATCGGTGCCGCCGCCCCCCTCCGCGCAGCCGACGCCGCCCAAGCCCTCCGAGCCGGCGGCCGAGCGGATGCGCGGAGCGCTCCAGGCGGTCAGGAGCGCCGCGGCCGCCGCGGTGAAGCCGGAGACCGCCGCCCCCGAGCAGCAGACCGCGGCGACCCAGCCGCCGAAGCCGTCCACCCCGCCGGTGCGGCGGGCCGGCGCGGGGCGGGCCTCGCTCACCGATGTCGTCCCCCGTCGGACCCTGGTGATCATCGCTGTGGTGGTGGCGCTCGCCGTGATCGCCGGTGTGGTGTACGCGATCGTCGGCGGCGACGATGACAGCGAGAACAACCAGGGCAAGCAGGACACCAGTACCTCAGCCGGAGCCACCGGAGGCGAGGACAAGAAGGCCCCCGACGCGGGCTCGAAGGAGACGCCGGGTACCGACGGCAAGGATCAGCCCAAGGGCAACAGCCAGAGCCCCGCGGACAAGGGCAGCAGCGCCAAGCCCTCCGCGAAGACCACCCCACCGGCCCCGGTGGACAACGGCATCCCCGCTGGATACGCCAAGGTCTCCAACGACCAGTTCAAGTTCACCATCGCCATGCCCAAGGGCTTTAAGCGCACGGGCACCGCGGGAAGGAACTCAGGGGCGATATTCAGCACGGACGGTGGATTCCCCCAGCTTCAGGTCGACTTCAACAGCAGCCCCAAGGCCGACGCCGCCGCTGCCTGGACCGCCGCGGTCGCGATCGTCAGTGCCACGAGCAGCGGCTACAAGCACCTGGGCATAAAGCCGGTCGAGTACAACGGCTATCCGACCGTCGCCGACTGGGAGTTTGAACGGAACCAGAAGGGGGAGCGGGTTCGTATCCTCAACCGTGGTTTCAGGGTGGATGCCACGCACGGCTACTCCATCATGATCACCTGCAAGAAGGACGAGTGGGACGGTGCCGAGTGCGACACGCTCCGTAAGACGGCGTTCGCCACATTCGCCCCCAAGGACTGAGCCAGGACACGTATCGTGAGAATGCACGGACGGTACGCAGCCGTAATATCCCGTTGAATGACCGGAATTGACGGGTATTGACCATCTGACGGATCCGGGGTTTGGTCGCAGTTCCCGGAAGCACGTTGAAGGACAGCCGAAGACAGTGCGGCATGCTTGCGGGGAGGCGACATGGACGAGTACGCGGGCAGGGTGCTCGCCGACCGGTATCGCCTGCCCCTCCTGCCGTCGGATGAGTACGAGCTAGCGGAAACGCGGGCGTTTGACACCTACAGCGGGCAGGAGGTCCTGGTCCGTCAGGTACCGCTGCCGGAGATCGTGGAGGCCGAGGTCGTCGATGCCGACGGCTCCTTGGGCGCCCCCGCCTCCCGCCGGGGCGTCCCGGGTCGGGCCGCCCGCAGCCCCGCTGATCCCTCGGTGCTGCGGGCCATGGAGGCGGCGCAGGCCGCCGCGCAGATCCCCGATCACCCGCGCCTGGACCAGGTCTTCGATGTCTTTGCCGAAGCCGGCTCCCTGTGGATAGTGAGCGAGCGCGTTGCCGCCCGGCCGCTGGCGGCCCTGCTCGCGGAAAGGCCCCTCAGCCCCTATCGAGCGGCCGAGGTCGCATCCGATGTACTGACCGCCCTGATGGTCCTGCACGCGCACGGCTGGACCCACCGGAACATCACCGTCCGCACGGTGCTGGTCTGCGAAGACGGTCGGGTGGTGCTCACCGGGCTTGCGGCCGGAGCCGCAGAGGAGGCGCTCTGCGGCTACTCGCCGGTGCCCCAGGAGCTGCCGGAGCAACTGGCCCTGGAGTCCGCTGACGCCTACGAGGACCACGAAGACCACGAGGGCCATGACAGCCACGACGACTACGGCCACGACGAAGAGGGCGAGCCCGGTGAACCCGTCGAGGCCATCGAGAGCTCCGAGCGCCTTCCGTACCCGGACCCCGGCGAATACACCGGGTACACCGGGTACGTCGACCACATAGGCCGCCCGGGCGCTGACGACCACGCCGACCAGGATGGCTACGGCACCGTCGGTGGCGACGGGACGTACGGCGGATACGACCAGTCCGGCGGCTATGACGGCGGCCACGGCAGTGGCTACGACGGCGACGACAGCGAAGACCAGGGCGGTCGCAGCGGCCAGGACGGTCTCGCTGGATACGGCGAGTACGGCGCGCACGGCGAGGTCCGCCCCGTCGGCCGGTCGGACGCCCATGAGATGGCTCCTGACCCCGGCCTGGTGCGTCCCTATGCGCCGAGGACCGAACCCGGCCCGGCGGGTGGGCTGCCAGACGCCCGGGCGGCCCGGGCCGGTGCGATAGCCGCCTACCGCGCGGGTGCGCGGGCAGCCGCCCGCATCTCGGAGGAGCAGCAGCGCGGGGGCCCTCCGGTGCAGACGGGCAATGACCCCGACTGGTGGGCGCGGAAGCCGGGCGAGCCCGTCCCCGGCTTCACCCAGCGCCATCCGGACGACACCGACGCGGGCGACCACGACGACTCCCTTGGCGACGCCCCGTACGGTGATGACCGCGATGGGTACGGCACGGGCGGCCCCGGGCAGGTCCGTCTCATCGGCAGCTGGCAGGACAACGCCTTCCCCGGACAGGACGGCCCGCCGCCGCTGCCCGCCGGCGGCGGCTTTGAACCACGCCACAACCCCCATCGCGACAGCGACCCCTACGGCGTCCGGCAGCTGCCCCCCGAGGAGTTCCCCGCCCAGGGCACGGCGCAGAGCGCCCCAGGCCAGGCAGCGGGCGACGGCCGGGGGCACGGCGGCGGCCATGGTTCCGACGCGGGCTCGACTGCCCGTGCCCTGCCCGCACCTCGTACGCCCAGCACCCCCGCCCGGCCGGCCACCGGGGGTTGGGACAGCGGGGGAGCAGGCCATGAGGCGCTGCGCGCCGACGCTCAGCGGCAGTCCGTCCCCGCCGTGGCCCCGCCGGCCCCGGTGGGCTGGGACGAGGTCCGCGCTGGTGCCGACGCACCCGTCCACCGGGGCCCCGCCACCCCGCTCGCGGCCGAGCGCGCCCGCCAGGCCAGGATCGCCGTCGTGGGCCCCGTCACCGAGCGCTGGGCCCCCGAACAGGCCGGCCCCGTCCATGAGAACTGGCAACTGGCCGCGCCGGTGGGCCCCGCCACCGATCTCTGGGCGCTCGGTGCGCTGCTCTACCGCTCGGTCCAGGGGCATGCCCCCTACCCGGAGGAGAACGCCGCCGAGCTCGTTCAGCTGGTCTGCTCCGAACCGCCGGCCTATGCCGAGGAGTGCGGTCCGCTCCGCCCGGTAGTGGAATCCCTGCTGCGTCAGGACCCCACCGAGCGGCCGGACTTCGAAGAGCTCCGCGGCTGGTTGCGTTCGCTGGTGCGCTCCGCGCCCGAGCCCGAGGCCGGAGTGGATGTGGTCCAGATACCGGCCGCACCGCCGATGAAGCCGGACAGCAGCAGGCTCCCCGTCCTGCGTCGCCGTGGTGAGTTGGTCCGTCGGCGCCGTACCAACTCGGACATGGTCCACGGCCGCCACCGCCACAAGAAGCAGAAGAAGCAGCGGCGCGGCCCTCGGACGCTCGGCCGGATGCTGCTCCTGCTCATATTCCTGCTGCTGGCCGGGGCCATCGCGTACGCCCTGTTCTTCCTGCCGAAGGCCGATGAGCAGGATCGCGGCGCGCCACCAGGCAGCACCGCTCCGCAGCCGAGTGCTTCCGGGCAGAGCCCGGAGCCGAGCGGTACGAAGGCCTCCACGGCGCCGGAGCCTTCCGGCAGTCCCCGTTCCCAGCAGCCCCAGACCTCCGCCACCGCCGGTGATCTCCCGGCCGGCCATGTCCTGCGCAAGGACTCCGAAGACTTCCAGGTGGTCGTGGACAAGAGCTGGCAGCGCCGGCCCATCAACGACATCGGCCAGGTCCGCTACAGCAACGGCGACTTCACCCTGATCGTGGTCCCCGGCCGGGACAGCGTGCAGGCCAACGGCGATGACCCGCTTCTGTACCAGCAGGACAAGGAGCGTGAGCTCCAGCCGTTCCGCGACTCTTCCTGGACCGACTCCAGCGGGCTGAGGCGGATCGAAGTCGGTCAGCGGGTCATGGCCGAGGGGCAGTACTTCTGGGAGGACTCCAACGGCCGTCAGGTGTTCGTCCGCAATCTCGCGATGATCCACAAGGGCCGCTATCACGTCGTCCAGGTGATCGGTCCCGAGGAGCAGCGCGACAAGGTGAACGAGGCCTACCGAGAGGCCGCTGACAGCTACCGTCCCGCTGGCTGAGAACTGATGGAGTGTGCAGCGATACCCCCTCGATGGGCCATGGCCCTCCGGTGACGGTGCCTCGCTCGGTGGACGCCCTTGCCAAGACGCTGAGTTGGGTGTGACCCGCCTGTCCACACTGCCGCACTTCTTCCGTAACCTGGCCTCTTAGGAACGGGTCGGGGGAACTGTGGAAAACACTCACAACACCGGTGACGCTGTGCACTCTCAGAGCATCGGCACAGGTCAGGTACTCGCAGGGCGCTATCGGCTGGCGGAGGTCATCGGCCGAGGCGGTATGGGGCAGGTGTGGCGCGCACACGATGAGGTGCTGCATCGCGTCGTTGCGATCAAGGAACTCACCGGGAGCATGTTCGTCTCCCAGGCGGACCGCAGCGTGCTGCATGCCCGTACCCAGACAGAGGCACGAGCCGCGGCTCGAATCAGCCATCCCGGTGTGGTCACCGTCCATGATGTGCTTGACCACGACAGTCGGCCCTGGATCGTCATGCAGTACGTTGACGGACCCTCACTTGCCGATGCCATCACGGAACATGGTCCAGAGGGACGGATGCCGGTCCCGGAGGTGGCGCGGATCGGGCTTGAGGTGCTTCGGGCGCTCGGCGCCGCCCATGGGGCCGGGGTGCTCCACCGGGATGTGAAGCCGGCGAACATCCTGTTGGGACCGGATGGGCGGGCGCTGATAACCGACTTCGGCATCGCCGCCATCGAGGGCGACTCCACGATCACCAGGACCGGTGAGATCGTCGGGTCGATCGACTACCTGGCTCCCGAGCGGGTACGCGGAGCCGACCCCGGACCCGCGTCCGACCTCTGGTCGTTGGGCGCGACGCTCTACTCCGCGGTGGAGGGCTTGTCACCGTTTCGCCGCACATCGGCGCTGACGACCATGCAGGCGGTGATAGACGAAGATCCGGCCTATCCCCGGCAGGCCGGCCCGCTGGGGCCCGTGATCATGGCCCTGCTGCGGAAGGACCCGTTGGCCCGACCATCGGCGCGGGAAGCCGAGCAGATGCTTCAGGCGGCGCTGGAGGGCCGGGACCCCGCAGCGGTGTTCGCCCAGTCACCGACCCGGACGGTGACCCAGTCACAGCAGCAACCGCAGCTCCCACCACCCGCACCGGCCCACCCCGCACCGCTCTATCCCGCGCCGACGAACGCGCCGTCTGCCACGCCGACGCCTGCCACTCCGACGCCTGCCGCTTCCTATCCCCCCTATGCGCCGTCTGCCACGCCGACCCCGGCCGCTTCGTATCCCCCGTACGCGCAGCCGGCCCCACCGGCACCTCAGCAGCGCGATGGACGGCTGCGCACCGCTCTGGTCGTTGCGGTGCTCGCCGCGATCGTGGGGACCGGGGCCGGGGTCGCGGGCTTCGCCTACCTCAAGGGTGAGGATGATCGCCCCGGTGATCACGCGGCCTCAGCGGGAGGGACGCAGGTCACCGCGTCCGCCGCGCCTTCCGCATCTGGTGGGCCCGGTGCGTCCACCGATGCCGCTGGTGCTGCCTCCCCGAGCCCCGCTGCCTCTGATCCAGCCCCGCGCATCGCGGTCTCCAACACGCCCCAGAGCTCCGAAGAGGTGCCGGCGGGCTGGCGTCGGGTGTCGGACCCGGCGGGCTTCAGCCTGCTGGTGCCGCAGGGTTGGCAGCGACGGGTGAAGGGCGGCCAGATCGACTACACACCCGACAACGGCCGCCATCTCCTGCGCATCGGGATAGACCCCGCACCGGACTACGAGAATCCGCATGCCCATCTGGTGGACCTGGAGAAGGTGCTGGAGAAGCTCCCTGAGTACCAGCGGCTGAGGCTGGAGCCCAATGTCTTCCGGGATCGGGCGAAGGCCGCGCTCTGGGAGTTCAGCTGGACGGAGCGGGAGACCTTCCCCGGTCCTCGGCGCGCCATCGACCAGATGTACTTCGGCGACGACGGCACCGAGTACGCGCTCTACATGTCCGGTCCGGCCGAAGACTGGTCGGTGACCAGCGGGCAGTTCGACATCATGCTGCGCAGTTGGCAGCCCCCCAACTGACCTGGCCCTCCTCGGTTGTCCCTTCGCCAGGACTGTCACGGGTCTGCATCCGCTGGAGGACGTGAGTAGCATCCGCGGCCGAAAAGTGACCAGGATGTGTCCATGACGAACAACCGGGGCCAGGGGAACGAGCCCACCAGCTACGACCTCAGGCCACCGCACGCACCGCAGACACCGCCGCCCACCCCACCGCGGTCAGCTCCGCCGTACCCCGGCACACCGGTGCCACCACCGGCCGGTATGCCACTGCCCCCGTACTCCACCACGCCCCCGGGCGCCAGCGCCCCGGTGCCTCCGCAGCCCGCTGGCCTACCGATGACGGGCCAGGCACCTCTGGGCGAGCCTGGCATGGGGCGTCGGATCGGTGGCCGCTATCGGCTCGTCGGCAAGCTGGGTCATGGCGGGATGGGCACGGTCTGGCGGGCGCACGACGAGGTGGTGGACCGTGAGGTGGCGGTCAAGGAGCCCCGGGTACCCGACCATGTGAACGCCGGCGAGCGGGAGAAGGTCTACCTCCGGATGCAGCGCGAGGCCCGCGCCGCCGCCCGGATCGAGCACCCCGCCGTGGTCACCATGCACGATGTGGTGATCGAGGACGGCAAGCCGTGGATCGTCATGGAGCTGGTGCACGGACAGTCGCTCGCCGCTCGCCTCCAGGAGGGCACCCTCGATGTCCGGGAGGCCGCCCGGATCGGACTCGCCGTGCTCGGCGCCCTCGCGGCCGCCCATGAGGCCGGGGTACTGCACCGCGATGTCAAACCGGACAACGTCCTGTTGGGGCGGGGCGAGCGCGTTGTCCTCACGGATTTCGGCATCGCCCAGGTCGAAGGCGAGCAGGGGCTGACGGAGACCGGGGCGTTCGTCGGCTCTCCCGAGTTCATCGCACCCGAGCGGGTGCTGGGGCAGCGCCCGGGACCCGAGTCGGACCTCTGGTCGCTCGGTGTGGTGCTGTACGCGGCGGTGGAGGGGATGTCCCCCTACCGGCGCTCCCACATCCCCGCCACCCTCCAGGCCGTGCTCTCCGCAGAGCCGCAGATGCCCGCCCGTGGCTCGGGAGCGCTCGGCACCCTGGTGATGCGGCTGCTGCGTAAGGATCCGGCCATGCGGCCCGATGCGGCGGAGATCCGGGGGACGTTGGAGACCGTGGCCCGGCCGCCGCAGATCAGCTATGACCCCACCCAGTCGCACCCGGGGGTTCCGCAGTCCCCGGGGACCAGCGAAAACCGTTGGGTGCCGCCGGTGCTCCAGCAGAGCAAGGGCGCGCGGTACGGGCTCGGCGGCGGGCTGCTGGCAGCCGCGATCGCCCTCGTCCTGGTCATCGCCAACCCCTTCGGCGGGGCGGATGACGCGATGCCGGCGGGCTGGGAGGTCCGTTCCGACCGCGAGGTGGTGGCCGCGAACATGGCGGTGCCGTCCGAGTACAAGCGGGTCGAGGAGAACCAGGGCAGCAGTATCCGGGGCAGCAGCGTCGTCTACTACGACCCCAGCGGGGTCTTCCAGATCTATCTGGAGCGGGTGGAGACCGCCAAGGTGGAGAAGGAGCTACCGCCGTCCGAGGCCGCCTGGCGCGATCACTACGAAAAGGGCGGCGAGAACGGCACGGAGATCGACGAGCCCAAGGTGACGGTGACGGCGGCCGAGCAGCAGGGGAAGAAGGCATTCGACACGACCGTCGTCTATCTGCCGGCCAACGCCTACGGCGACAACAAGCCACGGATGCGCTGGCAGGAGCGGATGGTGACCACGGGCGAGGGCGCGGCCGAGGTGTACTGGCGGCTACGGGTCTCCGGACCCGCGGACGGCTGGGCGGCGAAGGAAGGCAGCGAGCTGTTCGACCGGGTGGTCCGGCATCTGAGCATCCAGGAGCTATGAGGGCTGCGGAGCGGGGGCGCGGGTGCCACCACGGCGCTGGTGGACAGTGGACGATCGAGCCGTTCACCTGTCCTCACCATGGCGCCCGAGCAGGTGTAACCCGCTGATCAGGGCTTATCTGCCAGCGAACGCTGGCGAGGTGGCCGGACGGGGGCAAAGCTGTTACCCGTGGGTACCCAAAGTGTTCGGCGCCTCGTACCCTCGGCCTCATGACGGAGTCGAAACCCCTCGGGACCAACCCCACCGCCCCCGCACCGGCCGGTGCGCGCACCGCCGAAGACGTGGTCACGCCCGAGGTGGTCGCCCAGCTCATCCGTGGCGTCATCGGCTCCCGGCGTACCGCCAACCACAGCCCCTTCACCGGGGCCAAGCTGGCCGATCTGCCCGAAGCCACCCCCGAGGACGTCGCCCTCGCCTTCACCCGGGCCCGCGCGGCCCAGCCCAGCTGGGCCGCGACCTCGATCCGCACCCGGGCAGCCGTACTGCTGCGCTTCCACGACCTGCTCCTGGAGCGCCAGGCCGAGGTGCTCGACCTCATCCAGCTGGAGACCGGCAAGGCACGTCTGCACGCCCATGAGGAGGTGCAGGCCGTCGCGGTCGCCGCCCGCCACTACGGCCGCAGGGCCATGGCCTATCTGCGCCCCCGCCGGCACACCGGGGTGGTTCCCGTCCTGACCAAGGTCACCGAGTTCCGTCAGCCGCGCGGGGTCATCGGGCAGATCGCGCCCTGGAACTACCCGCTGGAACTCTCCATCGGCGACGCGCTCCCCGCCTTCGTCGCGGGGAACGCCGTGGTGATGAAACCAGACACCGAGACCGCGCTGACCGCCCTGTGGGCCCGCGATCTGCTCGTCGAGGCGGGCCTGCCGGCTGAGGTCTTCCCCGTCGTCCTCGGCGATGGCCCGGTCGTAGGCCCTGAGATCGTTCGGCACGCCGACTACGTCTCCTTCACCGGCTCCACCCGGACCGGACGTGAGGTCGCCCAGGGCGCTGCGGCCCGGCTGATCGGAGTCTCCCTCGAACTCGGCGGCAAGAACCCGATGCTGGTGCTGCGTGACGCGGACATCGAGCAGGCCGCCGCCGGAGCCGTCCGGTCCTGCTTCTCATCGGCCGGCCAGCTCTGCGTGGCCATAGAGCGGCTCTATGTCCATGACTCGATCGCCGACCGGTTCATCGAGCGGTTCGCGGAGCGCACCCGGGCGATGCGGCTGGGCAACGGGCTCGCGTACGGGGCCGACATGGGCTCCCTCGCCGGTGCACGCCAACTCGCGACCGTCACCCAACACGTCGAGGACGCGGTGGCGAAGGGCGCCACCGTGGTCGCGGGCGGGGTGGCCCGGCCCGACATCGGCCCCTACTTCTACGAGCCGACCATCCTGGACGGGGTCGAGCCGCCGATGGCCGTCTGCGCCGAAGAGACCTTCGGCCCCGTGGTCTCGCTCTACCGGTTCACGGACGAGGACGAGGTCATCGAGGCGGCCAACGCCACCGCGTTCGGGCTGAACGCCAGTATCTGGACCCGCGACGGCAAGCGGGCCCACGCGCTCGCCGTCCGGCTGCGCACCGGCACGGTCAGCATCAACGAGGGGTATGCGGCGACCTACGGAAGCGTGCGGTCCCCCATGGGCGGGATGAAGGAATCCGGTCTGGGGCGGCGGCACGGCTCGGAGGGGATTCTCAAGTTCACCCAGGCGCAGACGGTCGCCCAGCAACGACTGCTGCCGCTGGCACCCTCGCTGGGCATGGATGACGAGAAGTACGCGGTCGTGATGAGCCACGCACTGCGCGCACTGAAGGCCCTGCGCCTGAGCTGACCGCCGGTCAGCGCTCTGAAGAGGGCCGCCACCCACCCGTATCAAGCATCTCTTTCTGCCCGAGGAGAGCCATGCCCGAGGTCCCCCCTGCCCGGAAACGCCCATCGTCCCCTCCCGTCGGCGGTGAAGACGATTACGACGTGATAGTGATCGGTTCGGGCTTCGGCGGCTCGGTCTCGGCACTGCGGCTCACCGAGAAGGGCTACCGGGTCGGTGTGCTGGAGGCGGGCCGGCGCTTCACCCGGGAGACCCTGCCCAAGAACTCCTGGGATCTGCGGAACTTCCTCTGGGCCCCGGCGCTCGGCCTCTTCGGCATCCAGCGCATCCATCTGCTCGGCAAGGTGATGGTCCTGGCGGGCGCCGGGGTGGGTGGCGGCTCGCTGAACTACGCCAACACCCTCTACGTACCGCCCGAGCCCTTCTTCCAGGACCCGCAGTGGAAGGACATCACCGACTGGCAGCAGGAGTTGAAGCCCTTCTACGACCAGGCGAGGCGGATGCTTGGCGTCCGGATCAATCCGACCATGACCGCGTCCGATGTCCATCTCCGGGCGACCGCCGAGGCGATGGGCGTCGGCGACACCTTCCACCTGGCGCCGGTCGGAGTGTTCTTCGGCGATGGGGCGGATGCCGACGGCACGGCGAAGACGGCTCCCGGTACCGAGGTGCCCGACCCCTACTTCGGGGGCGCCGGCCCATCCCGCAGCGCCTGTCGGGAGTGCGGCGAGTGCATGACCGGCTGCCGGCACGGTGCCAAGAACACCCTCAACGAGAACTATCTCCACCTCGCCGAACGGGCCGGTGCCGTGGTCCACCCGATGACGACGGCACTCACCATCACCGAGGAACCGCAGGGCGGATTCGCCGTCACAACCGCGCCGAGCGACCAACGGCGCCATGGGGTCCGGCGTACGTTCACCGCGTCTCGGGTGATCGTCGCGGCGGGTACCTATGGCACCCAGACCCTGCTCCACCGGATGAAGGACACCGGACGACTGCCCAGAATCTCGGCGCGGCTCGGGGAACTCACCCGTACGAACTCCGAGGCGTTGGTGGGCGCTCAGACCGACGACCGGCGCTATCGCCGACGCCATGGCGCCCGGCAGGTGGACTTCACCCGCGGGGTCGCCATCACCTCTTCGATCCACCCGGACCCCCACACCCATATCGAGCCGGTGCGCTACGGCAGGGGCTCCAACGCCATGGGCGCTCTGACCATCCTTCAGGTGCCGTATCGAACCCGGGCACGGGTGCTGGGCTGGCTCGGTCAGCTGGCGCGGCATCCGCTACGGGCTGTCCGCTCGCTCTCCAACCGGCGCTGGTCGGAGCGGACCATCATCGGACTGGTGATGCAGTCCCTGGACAATTCACTCACGACCTATCGAAAGCCCCATGGCGTGGGGAAGGGACTGCTCACCGCGCGCCAGGGCCATGGCGCTCCCAACCCGGGCCAACTCGCGGCGGCGACCCGTGCCGCGTCCCTCCTCGCCAAGGAGATCAACGGCTTCGCCGGCTCCAACATCGGTGAACTGATGGGCACTCCGCTGACCGCCCACTTCCTCGGTGGCTGCCCGATCGGCGCAACGGCCGAATCCGGGGTGATCGATCCGTACCACCGGCTGTACGGGCACCCGGGGGTATCGGTGGTGGACGGTGCCGCGGTCACCGCGAATCTGGGTGTCAACCCGTCGCTGACGATCACAGCCCAGGCGGAACGGGCGATGTCGATGTGGCCGAACAAGGGCGATGAGGACCCGCGTCCAGTGCCGGGCGCGGTCTACACCCGGGTGGCTCCGGTGCGCCCGAGGTCGCCCGCGGTGCCGGCAGGGGCGTTCGGCGAACTACGGCTGCCCTTTCTGGGGATGCCGACGATCCCGCGGTCCAAGGGGCCTCTCGCAGACCGGGGGCTCCCCGAGGATCGGGAGGGCTGAGGCGGTTGCCGTGCCGCACTCGCCCCTGGAGCCCTACCCCCGATGACCTCCGGGGCCGGCGGCCCAGCGGTACCCGCCACCTCGCCTTGAGCCGCCGGCGAGGTATTGCGACCAGCCCGGTCTTGTTCTGAGGGATCGGGTGCGGGCGGATCCTGTTCTGACGGATCGTCTGCGGGCGGATCGTGCTCCGACGCATCGTGCTCTGACGCATCGTGTACGGGCGGCTCCCGCACGGTTCGCGCGCCGCCCGCAGCGCCTACGTCTCCTACGCGCCCCGCAACGCCCGCGTCCGGACACACGGAGAGGCCGCTGCGCCCCCCTCCAAGCGCAGCGACCTCTCCGTGTCTCTGGGTTCCGGGTTACCGGTTACGCGGTGGCGCCGTTCGCGCGGCGACGCTTCATCGTGAAGACGACACCGGCACCGGCGACGACCGCGATACCACCGATGATGCCGATGGTCGGGACGATGGAGCTGGAACCGGTCTCTGCCAGGCTGCCCTCAACCACGGCACCGCTGCTGCCCTTGGAGGGCTTCTCCGTGGTGACGGGGACCTTGCCACCCTCCTGCGGCTTGGAGCCGCCGGTGTCCGTGCCCGCCTTCACGATCTGGAACTTGTAGGCGACCTCGCCGAAGCCCTCGCACTCACCGTCACCGCTGGAGTAGAGGCTCGCGCCGAGCGAGAAGCCGGCACCGACCGGCGCGGCGGCCTTGACGTTGATCCGCAGCGGCAGGGTGACCTCGTAGTCAGGCTTCAGCTCATCGCTCCAACCGACGAAGCCGACTGCCTCACCCTCGGGGCCCTCCAGGCCCTCCCAGGTCTTGGTGTCGGGGTCGTAGGCCTGAAGCTCGACGTGCTTCTTCGTGAAGAGATCCTCGCCCAGCTCGTCGCCCGCTGCCCCGGCGAAGTAGGCCAGGTCGTTCAGGGTGGTGTCCGACGTGTTGTGCACGTTCATGGAGAACTTGTGCCAGCCGCTGCCCGCCGCGATCTTGCCGGGGAGACCGGAGATCGAGACGTCGACCGCGGAGTCGTTGCACTCAGCCGGGGGCTCCTCCGACTCGGAGGCGCTCGGGGACGGCTTCACCGGCGGGGTGTTGCTGGCGGACGGGCTTTCGCTGGCGCTCTCGGAGGCGCTGTTGGACGGGTCTTCGGAGACGCTTTCAGAGGCGCTGTTGGACGGGCCTTCGGAGACGCTCTCGGAGGCGCTCGACGAGGGGCTTTCGATGGTGCTCTCGGAGGCGCTCGACGAGGGGCTTTCGATCGTGGTCTCGGAGGCGCTCGACGACGGGCTCGGCTCGGCGTATGCGGCCGGGGCGGCCAGGAAGGTTGCGGGGGCTATGACGGCGGTCGCGGCAGCGATGGCCATAGCGCGGCGGAGCTTCATGAAGACCTCGGCGATGTCTGAGGGCCGCGTGGACGCGGCACGAGTCTGGTAGGCCTTCCGGAGCTTTGCAGTGCACGGGTGAGGCCGTTGGTACGCATGATTGACCCGCGACATGGGGCAATGGTTGCCCCCGGTCTGACAGAAACTTTATGTGGCGTGCGCCACATGTGATTTCCCGGTAATAATCCATGGTGGCTACATGGATTGGTGGCGATTGGTTCCCAAAAATCGCGTGACCCAGGTCACATTCGAACGGGTGACTGGCTGTGGCCTTCTTGTGCGATATCTGTGAAGGTCGTTAGTAAGGAAGCCTCCACGATTTTCTGAGGGGGCTTTTTCTTTGCGTGCCATACGTCCGTTAGTCGTGTCCGCAGCGCTTCTCATGACCGTCATCACCGGGACGGAGCAGGCCGCGTTAGCCGTCGGCCAACCCCTAGGACCACCAGGCAGTACCTCCGCTGACGCACCCGATCAGAGATGGGGGTCCGCGGACGGTCGAAGCCACCGGGCCCCCGGGGCGGCCACGGACGCGGCGGCGAAGGGGGGCCGTGACGGCGCACTGGCCGCCCCGGGCCAACTACCCCGCGAACCCGCTGTCACCGAACGCCTCTTCCCCGACCCGGCCAAGCCGCCCGCCATGGGCAAGGCCACCTCGGTCTCCCCGCCCGCACCCGACAACCCCGCCGGGTTCGACGCCAAGACCAGCAAGGAAGTCCCCGGCAAGCGCGCCGAGACGGCCGCCACCTTCCGCAACAAGGACGGCTCCTTCACCACCCGGTACTACAACGAGCCGGTGAACTTCCGTCAGGCCGACGGCAACTGGCAGAAGATCGACACCACGCTGGTCAGAGCCGGTGGACCCCAGGCCAGAAGCAGCGCCGGACAACCCTGGCAACCACGCTCCGCTCCGGCCGGAATCACCTTCGCCGAGCACTCCGACGCGGCGGAACTTGCCCGAATCCAGGTCGGCGACAACGTTTCCCTGGCGTATGGAGTCGAAGGCGCCGCCCGCGCCCGTGGTGTGGCCGCCGGGAACACCGTCACCTACCCCGACGTTCGCCCATCCGCCGATCTCGAACTTCTCTCCGGCACCGGTTCGGTGAAGGAGACGCTGGTCCTCAAGGACCGTGCGGCGCCCACCCAGTGGCGCTTCCCCCTCGCACTGCGGGGGCTGACCGCCGCTCTCGACGCCCAGGGTGCCGTGGTCTTCACCGATGGCGCGGGCAAGGAGCGCGCTCGCATACCCCGTGGCTGGATGGAGGATTCCAAGACCGACCACAACGCCAACCAGGGGGCCATGTCCGACCGGGTCAGCTACGGCCTGAGCACGTCGAACGGACGTCAGGTCCTCACCGTCACCCTGGATGAGAAGTGGCTCGACGCCCCCGAGCGCGCCTATCCCGTCCGGGTCGACCCCTCGCTGCTGACGGTCCAGGCCACCTCGGGGACGTATGTGCAGCAGCCGTACAACGCCGACTACTCCACGGACACCGTGCTGAAGGCCGGCACCCATGACGGCACCCACAAGGCCGCCTCCTTCCTGAGGTTCAGCGGGGTGGAGACCACGCTCAACAACGCCTGGGTGCTCAGTGCCAACCTGGCGCTCTACAACACCTGGTCGTACTCCTGCACCGCCCGTCCGGTGACCATCCACCCGATCACCTCCAACTGGGCCGAGAGCACCACCACCCGGTATCCGGGCCCGGCCACCGGACCGTCCCTCGCCTCCAAGAGCTTCGCCAACGGCTGGCGGCCTCCTGGCACCACGCCCTGGACCTGCGGCCCGGCCTGGGAGAGCATCAAGCTCGGCAGCGCCGGCCGGAAACTGGTGGACGACTGGACCCACGGCCGCAAGAAGAACTACGGCCTGGCGGTCAAGGCCTCCGCCACCGACACCAGGGGCTGGAAGCAGTTCGGCTCCGATGACTACCCGGCAGGCAAGCCGAGCCTGGACATCACCTGGACCCCGTACGGAGCGACCTACAAGCTCGGCGAGTTCACCACCCCGGTGACCGCGACCGCCGAAGGCGCGATGCAGGTCACCGTCACCAACCGGGGGCAGAACACCTGGCCGGCCGGCGGCAACATCAAGCTCCGCTACAACCTCTTCGACTCCGCTGACAACGAGATCACCGACAGCGCGAAGATCCTTTGGACCCCGCTGCCCACCGCGGTCTCACCCGGTGAGAGCGTGACCCTCAGCGCGAAGATCGCCCCACTGACACCGGGCACCTACACCCTCCAGTGGACGATGGACGACGTCGGAGTCACCCGCTTCACCAGTGTGGGCATTCCCGGCCCGGCCGTGAACTTCGCCGCGATCAACATTCCACCGCAGATCACCGCCGCGTCCCCGCCCAGCGGTGTGGTCCTCGACTCGCTCACCCCCACGCTCTGGGCCACCGGCACCGACAAGGACCGCTATCCGGGAGCCCTTCAGTACCAGTTCGAGGTCTGTGAGACCGAGGGCAAGAACACCCGTAAGAACTGCCGCCTCGGCACCCGGAGCAGCAGCAAGCAGTGGGCCGTGCCCGCCAGCTGGCTCTCCTGGGGCAAGACGTACGCCTGGTACCCCTACGCCTATGACGGCGCGTCGACCTCGGCCCGTCCCGGTCCCGCGCTGTTCACCACCGAGGTACCGCAGCCGGGTATCACCAGCCATCTCGGGGGCGCCGACACCGGAGCCGAACTCGGGGCGCGCACCGGCAACTACACCACCGCCGCCACCGACGCCACCATCAGCACCGTGGGTCCCGAGTTGGCGGTGACCCGTACCTACAACTCGCTCGACCCCCGCACCGATGGGGCCTTCGGCGCGGGCTGGACCACGCGCTGGGACACCCGGTTGCGTGAGGAGCCCAAGACCAGGTCCGTGCTGATCACGGTGGCCGACGGTTCCCAGGTCCGGTACGGAGAGAACCCCGGTGGCGGCTACGCCGGACCGTCCGGCTCCACCGCCAAGCTCAGCCGCAAGGTGGACGGTTGGGTGCTACGGGACAGATCCGGGCACACCTACTACTTCGCCCACTCCGGATTCCTCGCCCGTATCGTCGACAGCGCGGGCCGAGGGCAGAACCTCCAGCGCACCATGGAGGACGGTGGCCCACTGACCCGGGCCACGGACGCCGTCTCCGGCCGCAGCATCTCCTTCACCTGGTCAGGTGATCGGGTCTCGTCCGTCACCACCAGCGCCATCGACGGCACGACCCCCGGCCTCACCTGGACCTACAGCTACACGGGCAATCGGCTGACCAAGGTCTGCCCGCCCGCGTCCACCACCGCCTGCACGCTCTACACCTATGAGAACGGCTCGCTCTACCGGGCCAGCGTGCTGGACTCCAACCCCGTCTCCTACTGGCGTCTGGGCGAGTCGGAAGGGTCCACCGCGAGCAGTGAGGCCCCCTCGCGCACCGGCCTCAACGAGGCCGTCTACCGCGATGTCGGCCTCGGTTCCCCGTCAGCGGTCGCCGGGACCACGGACACCGCCGCCACCTTCGACGGCACCGACTCCGTCCTGGAACTGCCCGACAACACCTTCCGGACCTCCGCCCTGGTCTCGGTCGAACTGTGGTTCAAGACGACCAAGGCGGGTGGCGTCCTCGCCACGCTCCAGGACTCCGAGCCGGGCCAGAAACCCACCCGCTTCAGCCCCTATCTGAGCGTGGACGCGGCGGGCAAGCTGCGGGGGCAGTTCTACACGGCCGAGCACACGGGTGCCCAGCCCATCACCTCCACCCAGACCGTCACCGACAACCAGTGGCACCACGCCGTCCTCAGCAGCGCCGGCACCACCCAGACGCTCTACCTCGACGGCGTCGCGGTCGGCAGCCTCACCGGCACCGTCCAGATGCGGGACGACCAGCACGCCTACGTCGGCGGCGGCTGGGGCAACTCCGGCTGGACGGGCACCACCACCGGCGCCCACCACTTCCAGGGCTCCATCGACGAGGTGGCCGTCTACCGGCACGACCTCGACCCCGGCACGGTCCGCGAGCACTATGACGCGCGCACCGTCGCCAGCCGGATGACCAAGACCGTGCTGCCCTCGGGCCGCACCCACGCCACCGTCCAGTACGACCCGGTCAGCAGCCGTGTCACCAGCACCACCGACAAGGACGGTGGCGTCTGGCAGGTCTCCGCCGAGCAGTTCAGCAGCGGCTCCGCCGCCTACTCCGACTCCGTACGGGCATCGAACCCGGGCGGATACTGGCGGCTGGGGGAGCGCGGCGGCGGCACCGCCCACAGCCAGACCGGCGACGGCACGGACGGCTCGTACCACGGCAATGTGGACCTCGGCCTCGCCGGAGCCTTCGCCGACGGCGATGACACCTCCGCGGCCTTCGGCCAGGGCAACTACGCCGAGATACCGGAGGACGTCCTCCACCACTCCACCGACCTCGCCGTCGAGCTCTGGTTCCGCACCGCGAAACCCGGGGTGCTCGTCGGCGACCAGGTCAATTCCATCGAGGACGCCACGACCGCCACGGGCGCCCGTACCCCTGTCCTCTATGTCGGCGCCGACAACAAACTCCACGGCAAGTTCTTCTCCACCACCGCCAACACCCCGGTGCGGCTCGGCTCGACGGACACCGTCACCGACAACAAGTGGCACCATGCGGTGATCTCCGCGTCCGGCACCACCCAGACGCTGTATCTGGACGGTGTCCGGCAGGGAACGCTGACCGGAGCGGTGAACCACCAGGGCAACAAGCGCACCTATGTGGGTGCCGGTTTCGCCGGCGGAACCTGGCCCAGTTCACCCGCCGATGTCAGCTACTTCCCCGGTCAGATCGATGAGGTCGCCGTCTACCAGGCACCGCTGAGCGCCGCTGCCGTCGTGCGCCACTTCAAGGCGCGCAACGCCATGGTCGGCGGTGACAGCGTCCAGTACCGGGGCACGGTCGTCGGTGACGCACCGGTGGGCTACTGGCGGATGGACGAGACCTCAGGCACCACCGCCCGGAGCCAGAGCGCCGGCGGTCGGGCGAACGGCAGCTACGAGCAGGCCGTTCTGGATCGCACCGGAATCTTCGGTACGGGTGACGGCGGTGCCGTCCGCCTCGCGGGGAACGGCAGTGTCTCCATTCCCGACGAGATCGTCTCCGGGGACACCTCCCTGGCGGCCGAACTCTGGTTCCGCACCACCGGATCGGGCGTACTGCTCGGCTTCCAGAACCAGCCGATCGGCACCACACCGACCTCCTGGCGACCCGTCCTCAACATCGACCAGGCGGGGAGGCTACGCGGCCAGTTCTGGGTGAGCGGAGCCGCCGGGGCCACCCCGATCGTCTCCCCGGCCGCCGTCAACGACAACGAGTGGCACCATGTGGTCCTCAGTGGTTCGGGCACCACGCAGCAGCTCTATCTCGACGGTGCCCAGATCGGCTCACTGACCGGCACCATCGCCAACCAGGCCGTGGGCCACGCCTACCTGGGCGCGGGATACGCCAGCTCCGGTTGGATGGGCGTCCCCTCGGGCACCTACCGCCTCACCGGTGAGCTCGACGAAGCAGCCATCTACGACACCCCGCTGACGGCCGAGCAGGTCGCGACCCACTTCCGGGCGCGGGAGTACAGCAGCGGCTCGGCGCTCGCCTCCACGGTCACCGTCACCGACCCGGCCGGGAAGGCGACCAGGACCAGCTATGACGCACTGCGGGGCAAGCGTCCGCTCTCGGTGACGGACGCCGACGGTGGGCTCACCACCTACGCGTATGACACCGGTGGTTTCCCGCACACGGTCACCAACCCCAACGGGCACTCCGTCATCACCGGGCATGACGCGTCGGGCGATCCGATCTCCCGCACCACATGCCGGGACCCCAACTCCTGCTGGACGTCGTTCGCCACCTACCACAACAACGCGGCGGACCCGCTGGACCAGCGCAACGGCAAGAAGCTCACCGAGTCCGACGCCCGTTCCACCAGCAGTTCGGACACACGCTTCCGCACCACCCACGAATACAACACCCTCGGCCTGCCCACTTCGAGCAGACAGGCGGACAGCCGTACCAGCACGGCCACCTACACCGCGGGGACCGAGCCCGCGACCGGTGGCGGCACCACCCCCGCCGGACTGCTCAAGACCAAGACCAGCGCGGCCGGCGCCGTCACCTCCTACGGCTACTACGCCAGCGGTGACCCGGCCCAGGTCACCTCCCCGTCCGGGCTGATCACCCGCTACACGTACGACGGACTGGGCCGCAAGATCACCGAGACCCAGGTCTCGGACACCTTCC
Organism: Streptomyces albipurpureus; assembly: GCF_023701525.1. GTDB lineage: Bacteria > Actinomycetota > Actinomycetes > Streptomycetales > Streptomycetaceae > Streptomyces > Streptomyces albipurpureus. The sequence goes on along the minus strand of NZ_JAMQAW010000010.1, from coordinate 470,122 downwards.
CGGCCGGTGTGACCACGTCCTACAGCTACAACTCCCTGTCCAAGGTGGTCCGGGAGGCCGGTCCAGGGGTACAGAACGAGCTGGTCAGCACCGTCCACACCACAAAGATCGCCCGTACCTTCGACGCGGACGGCGCGATCCTCACCGAGTCGCTGGAAGACACCACCGGCGCCGACGCGGCCCGTACCACCACCTTCGGATATGACGCGTTCGGTCGACAGAACCTGGTCACCGACCCCGAGGGCGGCACCATCGCCACCGTCTACGACGGATTCGGCCGGGTGATCAGCGAGACCAACGAGGTGGGCACCAACTTCACCCACCGCTTCACCACCCTCGGCAAGCTCGCCGAGACCACACTGAAGAACTGGACCGGGGACCCCTCGGGCACCCCGCGTGATCTGGTCGTCACCTCCAACGCCTATGACCCGGCGGGCCGGCTCGCCTCCTCCACCGACGCGATGGGAGCGACCACCGCGTTCACCTACTACGACGACGGCCTCCTGGCGACCAGGACGGCCCGCCAGATCACCCAGGCCGACGCGACCAAACGGAACATCGTCCTGGAGTCCAACTCCTATGACCCGGCCGGGCATCTGACCCAGCAGGTGACGGGCGGGGGTCGCACCACGGCCGTCCACACCATCGACGCCACCGGACGCACCACGCGCACGGTCGTCGATCCGGCCGGTGTCAACCGCGTCTCCACCTTCGCCTACAACGCCGATGACCTGGTGACCGAGTCGACCCGGTCCATCGACAGCGCGGGCAAGAAGCTCACCACCACCACCGAGTACGACCTGGCGGGCAACCCCACCCGGGCGTCGCTGACCGATGGCACCGGCTCCCCGCGGGTCACCACCAGCACCTATGACGACCGGGGCCTTCGGCTCACCACCGTCAGCCCGCGCGGCAATGTCGCCGGCGCCGACGCGGCCGCCTTCACCACCAGCCAGCGCTTCGACGCGTTGGGCCGCCTGGTGGAGACCAAGGAGCCCCCGGTGGTGACCGAGGAGGTAGGCGGTACGGCGGAGACCGTTCGGCCCACCACCCTCACCGGCTACAACAACGCCGGCGAGCCGACCTATGTCCGCAACGCACGCGGCAAGCTGACCCGTACCGAGTACGACAAGACCGGCCGTCCCACCGCGGTCCACCTGCCGGGATACGTCCCACCCGGTGGCACCATGATCAACGCGGTGGCCCGTACCGAGTACGACAAGGCGGGCCAGGTCAAGGCGTCGGTCGACCCGCTGGGTCGCAGGACCAGCTTCGTCTACGACCAACTCGGCAACCTCCTCACCAAGACCGACCCGCTCACGACACCCCTGCTGGCCGGCCCCGGCCTGCGGGCCCCCAACCCGCTGAACACCGCACAGGTCAATCTGGACGGCGCGGGAGTGACCCGCCACACCTGGACGCCCACCGGGCTCCAGCTCTCGGTGACCGACCAGATCGGGGCCAAGACGGAGGCCACCTACGACGAACTGGGCCGTCAGGTGTCCACGACCGCGGTCGAGCGCCATCCCACGCTCCAGAACCTGATCACCCGCTATGTCTGGGACGACGCGAGCCACCAGACGGCTTCGACCACTCCCGGCGGACACACCACCACCGCCCAGCACAACGCGGTGGGCGAGGTCAAGGCGGTGACCGACCCGCTGGGCGGGATCAGCCGGACCGTGTACGACGGCCTCGGCCGCAAGATCGAGACCACCGACGCCACCGGCCGTACCTCGACGATGAGCTACGACGCACTGGGCAATCTGACCGGAGGGAGCGACTTCGGCACCGGCTCGACCGCACACCGCTCGGTCTCCGCCGAGTACAACGCGGACGGCCACAAGACGGCCTCCGTCTCGGCGTCGGGCAGCCGTACCGAGTACACGGTCGACGCCCTCGGCCGGGTGACCCAGATGGTCGAACCCGTGACGGCGACCTCGACCATCACCACCGCATCCGGCTACAACGCCCTGGGCAGCCGGACCCGGCTGACGGACGGTCGGGGCAAGTCCACCTCCTACACCTTCACCGCCTGGGAACTGCCCGACTCCACCATCGAACCGGCGACCACGGCCCATCCGAACGCGGCCGACCGCACCTGGCAGACCGCGTACGACGCGGCCGGCCAGAGCGTGGCCGACCTGCTGCCGGGCGGGGTGCGGCGCGACCGCACGTACAACGCGCTCGGCAAGCTCACCGGCGAGACCGGCACCGGCTCAGCGGCCGCGACCACGGCGCGCAAGCTGGAGTACGACCTCGCCGGCCGGATGACCGCCGCCGGGACCGACGGCACCACCGGCCGCAATGTGTACAGCTACAACGACCGGGGACAACTGCTCTCCAGCACCGGCCCCAGCGGCAGTTCGGCCTACGCCTACAACGGCGACTCCCTGATGACCAGCCGCGACTCCGGCGGCAAGCAGGCGACCTTCGGCTATGACGCCGCCGGACGCCTGGACCACACCTGGGACTCGATCACCGGCGGACAGGTCTGGCACGACTTCGACGCCGCCGGCCGACCGCTGATCGAGCAGTACGCCACCAACCTCGGCGGCGCCCAGGGCTGGACCTCGGAGGCGCGCAGGAAGTACGGCTACGACGACCTCGGCCGACTCACCACCGACCGGATCACCGACGCCGCCGAACTGGTGGAGAAGGCGTCCACCACCTACGGCTACGACCACGAAGACCGGGTGACCCAGAAGAACACCGCGGGCACCGCCGGAGCCGGCACCAACGCCTACGCCTATGACAAGGCCGGCCGGATGACGTCCTGGACCAAGGGGACGACGGCCACGGCCTACGAGTGGGACGCGGCCGGCAACCGAACCAAGGAAGGCACCTCGACCGCCACCTACGACGAGCGCAACCGGCTGCTGACGGACGGCACATCGACCTACAGCTACAGCCCTCGCGGCACCCTCTCCTCGGTCACCGCGACCGGATCACCGGCCCGCAATCTGACCTTCGACGCCTTTGAGCGCAAGATCAGCGACGGGTCGGCGTCCTTCGCCTATGACTCGCTGGACCGGGTGCGCGGGCACGGCTCGACGTCGTTCTCCTACGACGGCGGCTCCAACAACCTGATGAGCGACGGCACCAACCACTTCACCCGCAAGCCCGGGGGCGGTCTCCAGGCGATGGAGACCGGCACCACGAAGCGGTGGTCCGTCACGGACAACCACACCGACCTGGTGGCGGGCCTGACACCGAACGGCCTCACCGTCACCAACTCCACCGCCTACTCGCCCTTCGGCGAGGTGACGGCCTCCTCGGGTACGGGAAGCTCGCTGGGCTACCAGTCGGGCTGGACGGACCCGGCGTCGGGCGATGTGAACATGGCCTCCCGCTGGTACCAGCCGGGCACGGGCGGGTTCGCATCGAGGGACACCTGGCAGTTGGACCCGGTCACCCAGCAGTCCAACCGCTATTCGTACGCGGGCGGTTCGCCGATGAACGGGACTGACCCCAGTGGGCACATCGTCTTCGTTCCAGTGGTCATCGGGGCGGCGGCAGCCTGGAAGGCGGTCGGCGCCGGGGTAGCCATAACGGCCGGGGCCGGCTATGTCCTGACAGAGGCAGACAAGGCTTACCAGGCCTACAAGGAGAACAGTTACGAACCCTCTTCGTCCCCCGATGCCGCCTACCCCCTCAGCGGCGCGCTGGGGACCAGTGCGGTGGCCAGCCTTATCCAGGCCCAGGTCAACGCCCTGAGCAAGGGGGCGAGTAGCAGTAGCAGCAGTTCCACCAGTAAGTCGACCGGACGTGGTGGCGGCAATGGCGGGAGCGTCTCGCAACCGCGGGTCTTCACCCGGCCCGGCACCGGCAGCGGCATCGCCCAGTCCGTCCGCGCCGCGGTCCGCCCGCCCCGCCCGGTGATCGACCAGAACCCCAACAACGGCCGTAGCCCGATCCCTGCTCCGGTGCGTCCGGCCCCGAGGCCGGACTGGAATCCGAAGGGCGGCGGCTGGCAGCCCGGCGACGGTCTCAAGATGGTCGTCGGTGCGCTGGAGATGCTGGACCTCATCGACGGGCTGGACTTCAACCCCGCCCAGGCTCCGGAAACACACCCCGCACCGGGTGTGGACCCGGGATCGGGGCAGGGGAATGACGACCAACGCCGTCGGGACTGCCGCCGGGATGGTCGAGGGTGGATCGATCTGACGCCCAGGGACTCCGGCAACGGCAGTAGGGCTGTGGAGGGGGAAGCCTGCTTGGACAGTGCCTACATAGCGGACAACCCCGGTTCGAAGACGGAAAGCCACATCCGGCCTCCGGGGTACGAATGGGCGGGACGCTATGCCGGATTCCTCGGATTGTCCCCGGATCGAGCAATCAACAACTGCCATCTGATCGGAAAGCAGTTGGGTGGTTCCGGTACAGACCTTGACAATCTGGCCACCTGCACCCGGCAGGCCAACACCAATGCGAGGGGTCCCGGCCGGATCGACGAGAGCATGGTGTTCTTCGAGGAACAGGTGAAGGACGCCACCGACGCTGGTGAGATCGTCCACTATCGAGTCACGCCACAGTACAACGGAGCGCGAACAGCACCCGTCGCCTTCCTGATGAACGCTCACGGAGTGACCGCTGATGGAAGGCCCGGCCTCTCCATCGTCAATGAAGTCGTGCCGAATTCTCTCCTGAGCTCTGCGGGGGTCTGGAAGAATATCGGCATGGTAACCAGCGATCGGCCACCCAACATTGGGCCCGTTCCAGTCGGTGGCATGAGATAGGTGGAATGAGGAGATGAGCCAATCGTCCGGAGCTGAAGCGCTCCATGGTCTGATCGCTCCTGCTGGGGTTGGTGGAGACGCGGTGGATTGGTCGGCAGCCTGCCAGAAGTGGGGGGTTCGCTTTCCAGCGGACTATGTCGATTTTCTGCACAGATACGGAACGGGTGTATTTGTGAAGTACCTCCGGGTCCTCAGCCCTCAAGTCGACCAAGCTGGCGGCTTGATCGATGCCATGGAGGAGGAGACCGAGAACGCCCGTGGTTCCGAGCCTTTGCGCACCGATGGTGACGTGATCGCCTGGGGCGTGGACAGCGATGGAGACATTCTCTGTTGGCTCATCTCTGGGGAAGACCCGGATAAATGGCCGGTGGTGGTCTGGGGCAGGCACTCTTCACCGCACTGGGCCACCTACGATTGCGGAATGGTTGAGTTTCTCCGAGCGGTCATTTCCGGCGAGCTTGCGGAATCACCGCTCAGTGGAAACGACATATGGGATTCCGCGCCGGTAATGTACCTGGGTGATCGTGAGGAAACGCGTCTGCGCGCTCTCGGTCTGGACCCGTGGACAGGAGAGCCTGATCCCTACGCCGGAATGTCCTTCGGCTGATGGGTGAGTCCGTGTAATTATCGGACGGTGATGTGGAACGTGCTGGACGAATGAGTCCGGTACGGCACCAAGGGCCCCGCGGACACTGTCCGCGGGGCCCTTGTTCGTCGGCGCCGGCGTCAGCGCGGCGGCGGTGCCGACGGTGCGGCGCCGGGGGGTGCGCCGCAGGGAGGAAGGTCTGATGCCCGGCGCAGTGGGGGCGCGCGGGAGGGTTGCGCAGAGGTGGGTTGCGCTTCTTTTGGCATCGTGGTGTACGGAGTGCGGCTTGCGCAACCGTTTGGACCGGATTGCGGTCGGCCCCGAGCGTCCTCGGAGCCGACCGCCTAGGGGTGACCGGGCTGCTGTCCCCTGCCGACCGGTCACGTGTGCTGGTGCGAGGTCCCACGACGTACCATCGGTACGTCACACGCTCCAGCGGAGCCACGCGTGGTTTTCCTTCCAGGCCCGCCCCTGGATGGCACGGACACCGGTTAAAACGAAGCCCGCTCGGCACTGGTCACGCGCCGTACGGGTGAGAGCGGACCCGAACTCAGATACGCCACGCCACCTTGCCGGGCAGCAGCCGGCCTTCTCAGACGCGGCCTCGACACAGTTCAAGGAGCGTCATCGCCAGTGCCGTCCCCGGCTTGCCGAGCGCGTCCCGGAAGTGGCCCAGTACCTCCATCTCGCGCGACAGGTTCACCCGTCGCCCGCCCGAGGTGATCCGAGCCTCCTGGATCACCGCCGACACCGCCATCCGTTCCTGAACGAGACCGATGATCCGGTCGTCGAGCGCGTCGATCCGCTCCCGTGCGTCGGTGATCAGTCCGGCCGCCTCCTCGGTGCGGGCGCCGGTCTGCTCCGTGATCGTCTTCGCCGTGGTGGTCATCGTGCGGGGCTCCTCTGATGAAAGGGGGCTGCCCCGGGGCGGCAATGGCCCGGGAATGACAGAACGCCCCGAGCCATATCGGCCCGGGGCGCCTCGGAAGTCGTTTGTCACTAGCTCAAACAGCACGACCATGGCAGCCGGACGGGCCGGTGCCATAGGTAAAGACGGAGGTCAGCTGCTGAAGCATGAAAACAGTATGGACCGGCGTCAGGGCGAGGCCAACGCCGGGTTCGGATGGTGAGACGGAGCGAGAGCCTCCGTAACGTGGGAGGACGCCGGACGGCCCTCCGCGCCCCGGTAGAATCGGCAGAACCGAAACCCGTTCCGCCGGAAGGCCGCCAGTGTCATCAGCGTCTCCCGCTGCCGAGCCCGATGTCGTACTCGTAGTCGACTTCGGCGCGCAGTACGCCCAGCTCATCGCCCGCCGCGTCCGTGAGGCACGGGTCTACAGCGAGATCGTCCCGTCGACGATGCCCGTCGCCGAGATGCTGGCCAAGAACCCCAAGGGGATCATCCTCTCCGGCGGCCCCTCATCCGTCTACGCCGAGGGCGCACCCAGCCTGGACCGCGCCATCTTCGAGGCCGGGGTTCCCGTCTTCGGCATGTGCTACGGCTTCCAGCTGATGGCGACCGCCCTCGGCGGCACCGTCGACAACACGGGCTCGCGTGAGTACGGACGGACGCCGCTGCACGTCAGCAAGCCGGGCTCGACCCTCTTCGAGGGCACCCCGGCCGAGCAGCCGGTGTGGATGTCCCACGGCGACGCCTGCTCGGCCGCGCCCGAAGGCTTCACCGTCACCGCGTCCACCGACGTCGTACCGGTCGCCGCCTTCGAGAACGACGAGAAGAAGCTGTACGGCGTCCAGTACCACCCCGAGGTCATGCACTCCACGCACGGCCAGCAGGTCCTTGAGCACTTCCTCTACCGAGGTGCGGGCATCGATCCGGTCTGGACGACCGGCAATGTCATCGAGGAGCAGATCGCGATCATCCGCGAGCAGGTCGGCACCAAGCGGGCCATCTGCGGTCTCTCCGGTGGAGTGGACTCCGCGGTCGCCGCCGCCCTCGTCCAGAAGGCCATCGGCTCCCAGCTGACCTGTGTCTATGTCGATCACGGGCTGATGCGTCAGGGCGAGACCGAGCAGGTCGAGAAGGACTTCGTCGCCGCCACCGGCGTCCAGCTCAAGGTGGTCGACGCCCAGGACCGGTTCCTGGACGCACTCGCCGGAGTCTCCGACCCCGAGCAGAAGCGCAAGATCATCGGTCGTGAGTTCATCCGCGTCTTCGAGCAGGCACAGGCCGAGATCGTGGCCGAGGGCGCGGCTGACGGCGAGGACGTCGCCTTCCTCGTCCAGGGCACCCTCTACCCGGACGTCGTCGAGTCCGGCGGCGGCAGCGGCACCGCCAACATCAAGTCCCACCACAATGTGGGCGGCCTCCCCGAGGACCTTGAGTTCGCGCTGGTGGAACCGCTGCGCAAGCTGTTCAAGGACGAGGTCCGGATGGTCGGCCAAGAGCTGGGCCTGCCCGACGAGATCGTCCAGCGCCAACCGTTCCCCGGCCCGGGCCTCGGCATCCGCATCGTCGGCGACGTCACGCGCGAGCGCCTTGACCTGCTGCGCCATGCCGATGCCATCGCCCGCGAGGAACTGACCGCGGCCGGCCTCGACCGCGAGATCTGGCAGTGCCCGGTGGTACTGCTCGCCGATGTCCGCAGCGTCGGTGTCCAGGGCGATGGACGCACCTACGGGCACCCCATCGTGCTGCGCCCGGTCTCGTCCGAGGACGCGATGACCGCGGACTGGACGCGGATGCCGTACGACGTGCTGGCGAAGATCTCCACCCGGATCACCAATGAGGTCGCCGACGTCAACCGGGTGGTGCTGGATGTGACCAGCAAGCCGCCGGGCACCATCGAGTGGGAGTGATCTCCCACCGCTGAGGCTCTTCGAGCCTCCCCGCGGTCAACCCCGATGCCGTCGCTCATTCCTTTGGGCGACGGCATTGCCGTGTGGCCTCGCCAAGCTCGATTGCAGACCAGGATGCCGTGCATGGGAGGAACCATGACCGCGGAACCGATCGCCGGGTCGACGCCGTCGACGGGACCGGTGGAGTCAGGTGCCCGTTGGCCGGTGCCGCCTCGGGAAGGCTGGACCGTGGACGACCTGCTGACGCTGCCCGGCCTCCCACCCCGCACCGAGTTGATCGACGGGGGTCTGGTCTTCGCCAGTCCGCAGAGCTCGTTCCACAGCGTTGCGGTCGACGTGCTGGTGAGCGGTCTGCGCCGTACGGCTCCCCCTGAGCTGAGAGCGACCCGCGACATGACCGTGGTGATCGATAAGGGCAATGCCCCCGAGCCGGATGTCTCCGTGATCCGTTCGGAGGCGGTCACCGGTCGCCAGGTGACCTCCTACTCGGTCGCCGATGTGGTGCTCGCCGTCGAGGTGGTCTCCCCGGACTCGGAGTACCGGGACCGCGACACCAAGCCGCGCAAGTACGCCGCCGCCGGAATCCCGCACTTCTGGCTGGTGGAGATGGGCGGAGCGGACCACCACCCGGTCGTCCGGGTCTTCGAGCGCTCCGAGGTGACCCGGACCTACGCCCTCACCGGCATCCACCACGACCGGCTCAAGCTCTCGGTCCCCTTCACCGTCGACATCGACCTCACCGAGATCGACCACCTGTAGTCGGTACGGGTCCGGTGACGTCATGGTCCAAGCCGTACCCGCCCAGCTGGATCGCCTTCGGCGCCGCCCCACCCGTACACCCGAACTCTCGACGTAAATCGAACGCCTGGTGAGCTTTTCCGCCCGGGTGAACGTAATGTCAGGTGACGGGTCAACGGGAGGTGGAGTCAGCCATGAGGGCGAGCCATCGGACGACAGCCGGCTACGGCGCCCCTGAAGGGTGGCGGGGGCGGGCGAACCAGTACGCCCTGCTGCCGTTGCGGATCTTCCTCGGGGTCACCTTTGTCTACGCCGGGCTGGACAAGCTCACCGACAGTCGGTTCCTCGCCGACAGCGGTACCGGCTCCATCGGTGACCTGATGCGCAACGTCCGGGACACCTCTGCCGTGCCCTGGCTGGTCGATCTCGCCCTGAAGAACCCCGAGGGCTTCGGCTACGCCATCGCCCTCGGTGAACTGGCCGTCGGTATCGGCACCCTCGTAGGGTTGCTGGCCCGCCTCGCGGCCCTGGGGGGAGCCCTGATCTCGCTGAGCCTCTGGCTGACGGTGAGCTGGGCGACCGAGCCGTACTACTACGGCAATGACCTGGTCTATCTGATGGCCTGGCTGCCGCTGGTGCTCGCGGGCGCCTCGGTGTTCTCGCTCGACGCGGTCATCGCGGCCCGGCGTCGGCGCACGCTGTAGCGCGTGAAGCTGGCCGCCCCGGCCAGGAAGAGCCCCCCGGTGAGCACCGGGAAGACCATGAACCAGGGGACGTGCCAGGCGCCTGACGCATCGCCGCTGTACAGCAGGGCGAGGGTGAGCGCGGTCAGGCCGGCGACCAGCCTGCCCGGCGCGAAGTCATGCCTGACCCGGGAAGGGACCTCCCTCGGGGAGAGGTGGTCCAGCGGATCGCCGCGCCGCTGCCTGCCCGTAGCGCACTCACCCAGGGGGCTGCTGCGGTATCCGGGAACGCACTTGCCGCCCCTGCCCTGCTGATCCCCGCCTCGCGGGCGCGCCCCGGAAGGGGTTCCGCCCGGCTTGTCACCTCTTCCTGGGCTGTCAGACGGGCCGGTCGAGGGGTCCTCGATGTCAGGACGTGGCACGGGTCACCTCCACCTGTCCGATGGTCACTTCAAGACGGAGCTCAATGGTGCCCGACGGCTGGGCGTTCTCGGGCGCGGACAGACTCTGCCGTCGCTCCTGGTCGGTGGAAATGTCGATGTCGTTCTTGGGATCGTCCGGCAGGGAGATCGCGCCGACGTCCGCCGTGGCCCACACCTTCACCGGCGCGTCCTTCGGTACGACCACCCTGAGCCGACCGGCGCCCACCTCGGCCGTCGTGGAGAGCGACTGCCCGGCCGGGACGGCGAGGGTGCTCAGATCGAGGGTCGCGTCACCCGAGGACAACCTGTACTGGGGTTGGACCTTCGCGATCGTGGCGGGTTTCCACTCCTCACTCAGCCACCGGGTACTGATGTCCTTGGGGAGCGCCGCGGCGCCCGCCAGGAGGAGTGCGGTGAGAATCGTCAGGATGCCCGTGCCGAGGCCGGTTCGGCCCAGCACCGAACTGATCGCGGTCCCCAGGCCGAACACCGCCAGCGCACAGACCAGCCCGATCTGGAGGCTGGTGCCCAGCGGGTTGCCGTCCCAACTCAACCGGGTCCCGAGGTAGCCCATCGCCAGCGCGAGGGAGAACACCAGGCCCCCGATGCGGCGGGGACTCGTGGGCCGCGACCGTCCCGGGGCGGGCTTGGAGCGCTCTCCGGGCGGATCGGCGATGGCGTCTTCCGGACCCCAGAGATAGCCGGTCGGGGAGGGACCCGTGGTGCGGTTCTTGACGAGGGGGTCACGCCACCAGGACCTTCCCTCCGGGGTGGGCGGCGCCTTGGTCTCCGGCGGGGCCTCGGACACCGTATGTGCCGTGGCCGGATCGAGATGGGCGGTCTCGGGAGTGACCGTACGGCGGCGCTGCGACCACACGGCCGCGCCCGAGATCGTGAGCGTGAGCAACGCGGCGAAGAGGAGCATCCCGCCGCTGTTCAACATGGTGAGGAAGAGTCCGCAGCCGATGAGCGAGAGGAAGATGGCCGTCAGCGCCGCGCCGTCGACCCGGCCGGCGAGCAGCCGCCGGGCCTCGTTCTCCTCCTCGTCCTCCAGGGGGATCAGCAACCAGGCGAAGCCGTACAGGATCAGGCCGATTCCACCGGTCACCGCGAGCACACCGATCACGATCCGGAAGATCACCGGATCGATGTCGCAGTATCTGCCGAGGCCGCCGCAGACCCCGCCCAGGACCTTCTGGCGGGGCGTACGGCGCAGCGGGCGCCCGTCGGGAGGGTCGGCGATCTGCTGACCGGGCTGGGCGCCGGGCCCTGAGGGTCGGGGCGCGCCAGCGGACGCACCCCCCGAGCCGACCGGTCCCGTTTGCCCGCCCCTTCCCGCCCCGTGCGCGGCGGTCGGCCCGGTCATACGTGCACCACCTGGCGCGGGAGGGTGATCGGCTCAGTCATACGTCCATGGTGACGGGCATTGGGCCGTGATGGCACCCAGACCGACCCTGGCCCGCCCCTGAGATCCGACCCTGATGGTGTCCCGCTCACCGACACGGTGATCCCGAGGGTGTCCGAAACGAATCCCCGGGGTGGTTCCCGGGGTGGTCTCAGGGTCGCCCCCGATACCGCGGGGCCTGCGCTCATGTGACGATCGGTCCATGCCCGTCGCCACGCCCCGATCCGCCACACCTCCGCGCGCCGCCGCGCCCGAGGAAGCATCGCCGCGCAAGCTCTACCGCAGTGCCGACGGACGCTTCTTCGGGGGAGTGGCGCGCGGCTTGGCCGGCCATCTCGGTCTACCGGTCATCTGGGTCCGGCTGGTCTTCCTCGTGCTGTTCATGACCCAGGGCCTTGGAATTCTGCTCTACGCGGTCTTCTGGATCGTGGTTCCACTCGGTCTCGGCGGTAAGGGGACCGAGCCGCGTTCCCTCTTCGAGTTCGCCAGCGACGGCAGACGTAAGCTCCGCAAGCCCGACAAGGGGCAGCTCTTCGCCATGATCGCGCTGTTCTTCGGTGCGGCGATCTTCATGGGCAACCTCGACGCCAACACCGGCACCAACCGCTATGTCTGGCCGACGCTGCTGATCGGCGCGGGCGTGGTCCTGGTGTGGCGGCAGGCCGACAACGCCCGCCGGGCCCGCTGGAGCGAGGCCAACACGCGCCGTCGCCGGCTCTTCCAGGTGGGTCGGGGCCTCGCCGGAGTGGCCCTGGTCGGCATGGGCTTCACCGTCTTCGTCGTCGTCCGCGGCTCCGCCGCCCAACTGGGCAATGTGCTCACCGCCGCCATCGCCGTCATCGCGGGGATAGCCCTGCTCGCCGGACCGTGGCTGGTGCGGATGAGCCAGGACCTCTCGGAGGAACGGACCATGCGCATCCGTGCCCAGGAGCGGGCCGAGGTCGCCGCCCATGTCCATGATTCCGTGCTCCACACCCTGACGTTGATACAGCGCAACGCGGATGACGGCGGCGAGGTCCGCCGACTCGCCCGCGCCCAGGAGCGCGAGTTGCGCAACTGGCTCTACAAGCCCGAAGGCACCGGCAAGGAGGAGTCCGAGGAACCCGACACGCTCGCCGAGGCCGTGAAGAAGTCCGCCGCCGAGGTCGAGGACAAGCACGGCGTCCCCCTGGAGGTCGTGGTGGTGGGTGACTGCCCGCTCGACGACGGACTTGTCGCACAAATGCAAGCCGCACGCGAGGCGATGGTGAACGCGGCCAAGTACGGTGGCGAGGGCGGTGCCGTTCAGGTCTTCGCCGAAGTCGACGGCCGTACGGTCTATGTCTCCGTACGGGATCGTGGACCCGGCTTTGACCTGGACTCCGTGCCGGACGACAGAATGGGCGTCAGAGAGTCGATCATCGGCCGTATGCAGCGCAACGGCGGCACGGCCCGTCTCCGCCCGGCGCCCGGCGGGGGCACGGAGGTCGAGCTGGAGATGGAGCGGGCCATGGAGAGGGCAGAGGAATGACCGAAGCAGCGGCGCCAGGGGAGAGCGGCGAGCGGCGGGTGCGCGTGGTGCTCGTCGATGACCACCGTATGTTCCGCACCGGAGTGCAGGCGGAGATCGGCGAGACCGAACGTACCGGGGTGGAAGTGGTCGGCGAGGCCGCCGACGTGGATCAGGCGGTCACCGTGATCACGGCGACCCGTCCCGAGGTCGTGCTCCTCGATGTCCATCTCCCGGGCGGTGGTGGGGTCGAGGTGCTACGCCGCTGCGCTCCGCTGATGGCGGTCCCGGAAGATCCCGTTCGATTCCTGGCACTCTCCGTGTCCGATGCGGCGGAGGATGTGATCGGCGTCATCCGCGGCGGCGCCCGCGGCTATGTCACCAAGACGATCACGGGTACGGATCTGGTGGACTCGATCTTCCAGGTCCAGGACGGGGACGCGGTCTTCTCCCCCCGGCTCGCGGGCTTTGTTCTGGACGCCTTCGCCTCCACCGACGCGCCTCCGGTCGACGAGGACCTGGATCGGCTCACCCAGCGTGAGCGCGAGGTGCTGCGCCTGATCGCCCGGGGATACGCCTACAAGGAGATCGCCAAGCAGCTCTTCATCTCGGTGAAGACCGTGGAATCGCATGTCTCCGCGGTGCTGCGCAAGCTTCAGCTGTCGAACCGCCATGAGCTGACCCGCTGGGCCACCGCCCGACGACTGGTGTGAGTCCCGGGGCCACGGCCCTTCGGCGCGGTGGGCCCCGGCCGGGGATTCGACCGCGGTACGGAGGGCCTGGTCCTCCTCCTGCGGTTGCCCGTCCTCTACGGGCGGCACGAGGGAGTTGGCGAGCGCATCGCGTCGGGTGCCCCAGCCATCAGAAGGACACCGCCGCGCACGCCGTCACCTGACGGGCTTTCAGTGGTTTTCGTCCCATTCTGTACGGGTGGATCTAACGGGGAACACCTTCTTCGCGCTCACGATCGTGCTCGCGCTGGCCGCTGTCGTCCTGCCCTTCGCGCTGTGGAGCCGGGTCCGCGGCCCCGCTGCCATCCGAAGCCTGTGGCGACTGCTGATGGTGCTCTTCGCCCAGGTCACCGCCGTGCTGGTGGTCTTTGTCATGGTGAACAACGCCAATGGCCTCTACGACAGCTGGGGCGATCTGCTCGGTATGGCAGATCATGCGGGCGAAGCACCTGACCTGGGCCCCAGCGGCACCGGCGGCCGGTCGTTGGCGACCCTCCCGGTGCTGCGTCAGACCTTCGCGGCGGTGGATGACCCGGAGATGGGCGAGGGCGTTCTCCGTACCCACCTACGCGGCGGCATCTCGGGCGCGCAGGGCGAGGTCTATGTCTGGCTACCCCCGCAGTACAACGAACCCGCCCACCGGAACAGCACCTTCCGTGCCATTGAACTGCTTCCCGGGTTTCCCGGCTCCGCACGCAGTTGGTTTCGCACCATGAAGGTTCAATCCCAACTGGGGCCCCTCATCGCATCGGGCCGGGTCGAGCCCTATGTCCTGGTAGCGCCCCGCACCATGCTGCTCGGCGGGAAGGACCCCGGCTATGCGAACATCCCCGGCACGGTCAACGCGGACAGTTGGCTGACCGTCGATGTGCGCAAGATGGTCGCCGACAACTTCCGCGTCTCGCTCGACCCCGCCGACTGGGCCGTCATGGGCTACTCCGCGGGCGGGCACGGCGCCGCCAAACTGGCGTTCGCCCATCCGGACCGGTTCTCCGCCGCCGTCAGCCTCTCCGGCTACAACGACCCCGCCGCCGAGAACGACTCGCTCACCGGCAAGGACCCGGACCTCCGTCGCAGCCACGACGTACTGCGCGTACTGACCTCGGCCCTGACCCCACCGAGGGTGTCGCTGCTGGCCACCGGGGAGGGGGCGGACGGCTATCTGCCGGGTCTCGCGCTGCGTCGGGCGGCTGAGCCGCCGACGGTGGTTGAGGTACGCAGAACCGATGGCGGGCATCGCACCCGAGTCTGGGAGCGGGAGATTCCGTATGCCTTCGCCTGGTTGACCCGCCAGTTGACCGAACGAGGTCGGCACCCGGGATGAGATGCTCCGCCGAAGCCGAAGCCGAAGCCGAAGCCGAAGCCGAAGCCGAAGCCGAAGCCGAAGCCGAAGCCGAAGCCGAAGCCGAAGCCGAAGCCGAACCTGAACGTGGGTTTGAACCCCGCTTCGCGCCGGTCGGCCGGGCGCGTCGTAGATCGGGCCGTCAGCCGGGCCGGGACGCGCCCGCGAAGGGCATCTCGTCGATCGATGCGATACGGACCACCCCACCGGGCCGGGGCGAGTGGATCATCTTGCCAGCACCGACGTAGAGCCCCACATGGCTGACGCCGGAGTAGAAGAAGACCAGATCACCCGGGGCGAGCGCAGCCCGGGAGACGCGCTGTCCCGCGTCGATCTGGCTGTAGGTGGTCCGGGGTAGGGAGATCCCGGCCGCCTGCCAGGCCGCTCTGGTCAGCCCCGAGCAGTCGAAGGCGCCGGGGCCCGTCGCGCCCCAGACATAGGGCTTCCCCAACGCTCGGTAGGCGTAGGCGACCGCGTGCGCGGCGCGAGTGCCGGTGGTGGGGGAGAGTACCGGCGCTACGGAAGCGGTGCGTGGGGTGCCATGAGTGCTGGGCAGGGTGTTCAGCAGACGCTCAGCGGCGGCGAGCCTGCGTTGGACGGTCTTCTTGTGGCGGCTCAACTCCCTCTGGTGGGCCCCCAGGGCCGCCGAACGCCGGCCCGCTCGCTCCCGTACCTCCGTGAGATGCCGCAACTCCTGCTGAGCCGAGGCGACGGACGCGGCCTGTCGATCGCCGATATGCGCGGCGAAGGCGGCCCGCTCCAGATACTCGTCCGGGTCTGAGGACAGGACGAGTTGGAGCCCGGGGTCGATGCCCCCGGCGCGGTACTGGGCGGTGGCGATCGAGCCGAGCGCGTGGCGGGCGGTGTTGAGCCGCTCGGTGCTCCGTACGGCCTCGTCGCGCAGCCGGTCCAGTGCGGCGCGCTCCCGAGCGGCTCGCTCCCGGGCCCCGTTGTAGTGCTCGGTCGCGACTTCGGCCTCTTGGTACAACTCGTCGACCCTGGCCTTGATCTGAGCGGGGGTGAGCACCGGCTCGGCCGCTCCAGTGCCCTGGAAGGCGGTGACGACCGCCGCTCCGGCGAGTACCAGGGTGGTCGCGGTCCGGGTGGCGGTGCCGGTGAGTGGGTGCGGGTGGTCTTTCCGGTGGGCTCGGGTCTTCCGGTGCGCGGCCACGAGAGTGTCCACGTCCTTCCGTATTGCCGGCCGGGGGAGCCGGGAGGCGGGAGGTCGCCTGCGGCAGGACCGTATGCCCGAAATGCTGGTTCAGGAGGGCTATGGATCGAATCTGGTCGAAGCTGGACGACTGATACCGCTTTGCGAAGGTGTTCGTGCGTCGGAGGCTCCCACTCCGCACTACCACGACCGATGCGGCGAATGAGGCTGACCTGGCCTGAGAGGGGTGATAAGGGGAGGGCTAGGCTCCGCCCCATGGAAGCACTCATCAATGTCTTCGTGGCCCTGCACATCATCGGAATCGCGTCCCTGCTGGGCGGCTTCCTCACCCAGATGAAGGCGATATCCGCGGGTACGGCACGCTTCACTCCGGCGATGCTTCATGGTGCGCTGACGATGCTGGTCACGGGCGTGGCCCTGGTCGGCCTCAACCAGGCGGACGACCAGACCGTGAACAACATCAAGATCGGCGTCAAGATGGCGGTGCTGATCGTCATCCTGGGCTTGGTGTACGTCAAGCGCGACGAGGAGACCGTGGAGAAGGGGCTGTTCGCCGCGGTGGGCGGACTGACCGTCGCGAACATCTTCATCGCCACCGTCTGGACCTGAGGGCCCCTGGTCCTGGAGTCTCTGGACCGGAGGGTCCGGGGCCCGGTCCTGGTCCTGGTCCGGGTGAGCGTTGGCCGCTGGACGTGGACTTGGCCGCGCCGGGTGCGGCCCGGTGCGTCTGAGGTCGGACGCACCAGGCCTTCGATCGTTCCCCGCACTCTGGAGAGCGCTCCGGGCCCGGCATCGGTCAGGCCGGGCGGACGCTTCCCTGGATCGGCATGGTGTAGATCGACTCGACCCGGACACCCGCGCGGCGGTCCGCGCCCGGCCTCGGCGCGTGGATCATCTTCCCGTCACCGACGTAGACGCCCACATGGCTGTGATCTACCGAGTAGAAGACCAGGTCACCGGGGCGTAGATCCCTTGTCCCCACCCGCTGGCCAACCGTCGCCTGAGCCGCGGCGGTACGGGGGAGATCCACCCCGACCGCCCTCCACGCGGCCCGCGTCAGCCCCGAGCCGTCATAGGAGCTGGGCCCGGTCGCACCCCAGCCATACGGCTTCCCCACCTGCGCACGAGCGAAGGCGAGAACCCGCTCGGCCTTCGCCGCGGCGGAAGCACCCGTCGTCGGCTGGAAACTCGGGTGCTGACGGCGCTGCTGCTCCAGACGCCTCAGTTCCGCTCCCTCCATGGTCCGGGCCGAGGCCTGCTGTCTGGCCGCTTCCTCCGTCGCACGGCGGAGAGCGATCGCCTGCTCCTGCTCGACGGCCAGCAGTCGGGTCCTGGCGTCGGCGTCCCATCGCGACATCAGCGTGCGTGCCTCGGCCAACTTCGATTGGACCGAGTGCTTTCCCGCCCGCAGGACACCTTGGGAGCGAGTGAGGGACTCAGGCCTTTCGGCCACCCTGACCCGCTGCCCGGCGGCCTGGGCCGACCCGCTCCCAGCATCGGCGGGCACGCCGCGCTGGCGGTCGCTCATCCGGTGCTGTGCGTCGGCCTGGTCCCCGGCAGTCGGTGGCGCTTCGGTGAACAGGGATCTACCGGTCGGGGAATTCGATGCGGAGCGGTACCGGGTCGCGGGGTCGCCCGCTCTCAGGAGTTCGCTGAGCCGTTCGGCCCGGGTGGCGTGGTCGTCACGAACCTCTTCGACCTGTCGGCGCTTGTCGGTGGCTGCCTGCTGCGCCGTGTTGTACCGCTGTGTTCGCGTACCGGCCTGCCGATAGAGGGCGTCGATCTTCTTCTGCACCTCCTCCACCGTGGGGGTCGGGTCATTCGGCGTCGCCTGGGCGGGCTGCGCCGAAAGAAGTCCGACGGATGCGATGGCTGCCGTGGTGAGTCCAACGGCGGGCGAGGGTTTCGCGGTACGACTTCGGGCCTTGCGATGCGACACCAAGGGCCGGCATCTCCTTCTTCCGTTGTCCGCCTACCGGGTGGGCCGTCGGGTTCGGGCGGAACGGAAGAGCCCTACGGACCGGCGCACATTCGGGTCCGATTCACCCTGGTGGTACCTGGTGGTCCCCCAGTTCCGGTCTCCCATGGGGGCGGAGACCGAATGAGGCGTGGGCGGCCCGATGGACGTGGATCGCCACAGGAGTACGGGCTGCTTGAACCAGCACGCTAGCCAACACGTGAGGCTGCTGTGAAGATTGGTGTTCGTTTTGTCCGATACATTTTCGTGACCTTTGCAATCGGCGGGCATCGGGGCCCAGAAATTCACCTTTCGCGTCCGGGTGGGTGCGAAGGGTGATCGATCGTGGGCGAAATTGCGCACTCAGCCAGGTGCAGCGGGATCAGGTGCAATGAAACCAAGCCACCGCAGCTGATTCCGCAGGGTGGCGGGGGCCATCAATCCATGGCCCCCGCCCGTACGAATGCCACCGCCCCCGGCCCTACCGGTGCAGCTCCTCGCGCTCCACCTCGGTCAGCCCCCCGCCGTCCAGACTGAGCCAACGGGTGATCCCGGCCGCACGGAGGAACGGCCGATCATGGCTGGCAACGACAAGTGCACCTCGGTAAGCGGCCAGTGCCTGGGTGAGTTGATCAACGCTGGCCAGATCGAGGTTGTTGGTGGGCTCGTCCAGCAGCAGCAGTTGCGGGGCGGGTTCGGCCAGCAACAGCGCGGCCAGCGTGGCACGTAGACGCTCCCCTCCGGAGAGGGTGCTCACCCGCTGCTCGGCCCGGCCGCCCCGGAAGAGGAAACGGGCCAGTTGGGCGCGGATCTGGTTGCCGGTGGCCCGTGGAGCCAGCCGGGTGACGTTCTGGACGATCGTGAGCCCATCGTCGAGGACGTCCAACCGCTGCGGCAGACAGCGCAGCGGCACCTGGACCGACACCAGGCCTTCGGTCGGGGCGAGCTGGCCGCAGAGGGTGCGCAGCAGGGTGGTCTTGCCCACTCCGTTGCCACCCAGCAGGGCGATGCGCTGCGGGCCGTGGACATCGAGTGAGCCGAGCCAGGCGCCGGAGCGCAGCCGCACCTGGTTCAGGCTGAGCACACCCCGGCCCGCAGGGAGGGATGTGGCAGGTAGGTCCAGGCGGATGGTCACGTCCTCGCGCACCTGGGCTTCGGCCTGCTCCAGTCGCTCGCGCGCCGTGCTCAGCCGCTGTTCGTGCATACCGCGCTCCTTGCCCGCGGACACCTGGGCGGACCGCTTCTTGGCCTGCATCGTGGGTTTGTCCAGCCGGTTGTCGGCGTACATCTTCCTTCCGTAGCGGACGCTGCGCGCCTGACGGCTATGGGACTGATCCAGCTCCCGCTTCTCCCGGGTCACCCGCGCCTCGGCCGCGGTGACCATACGGGTGGCGGCCTCCTGCTCGATGGCGATGGCGTCCTGATAGGTGCTGAGCGGGCCCGTGAACGTACGCACCGCCGAGCTCCGCAGCTCGGCGATCTGATCCACCTGCTCCAGTAGGTGTCGATCATGGCTGACGATGACCACGGCCCCCGAGTAGCCGGCGAGCGCCCCGTACAGACGTTGGCGGGCCGAGTGGTCGAGGTTGTTGGTCGGTTCGTCCAGCAGCAGCACATCGGGGCGGGCCAGCAGCAGCGCGGCCAGCCGCAGCAGCACCGCTTCACCGCCGGAGACCTCGCCCACCGTGCGGTCCAGCCCGATGTGGCCCAAACCGAGCTGGTCCAGGGTGGCGAGGGTGCGTTCCTCGATGTCCCAGTCGTCACCGATGGCGTCGAAGTGCTCCGCGCTGGCGTCACCGGCCTCGATGGCATGCAGAGCAGCGCGGGTGCGGGCGATGTCCAAGACCTCCTCCACCCGGTGTCCGGTGGCCAGCGTGAGGTCCTGGGGGAGGTAGCCGAGCTCGCCACCGACCTGGACGGTTCCGCTGGTGGGCGCGATCACCCCGGCGATCAGCCGGAGCAGTGTGGTCTTACCGCTGCCGTTGTCGCCGATCAGCCCGGTACGACCCGAGCCGAGGGCGCATGAGATGTCCTTCAGCACGTCGGTGCCTTCGGGCCAGGTAAACGAGAGGTGGGAACAGACCACAGACGCAGCAGGGGAATGAGACATAGACGGATCTCCGACTTCGATGTGCCGACAGGACTGCACGCGGAGATGCCGTACGCCGCTGACCACGGCACAGGGAAGATCAGAGAAGGAGGAAGTCGCCGAACGAGGGAGCGTCGGCTCTGAGGCAGCCCACTTCTGAGGTCATATGCGCGCACACCACTCGTCAGAGAGCGGGGGCACGGCATCTCGAACCTCAGCGGAGCAACGGCCTCTCCTCACGACGACAGCAGATACGCCGATGACGGTACCCGCCTGCCCCGGGCCTGCCAAAGCGTTTTCCCGCGCCTGGTCGCATCCGCCCTGGCACATTCGCTTGCTTATGTCCGCCTGGTCATGCCCGCCCGCCTGGTTACGCGGAGTTACCCCATCGGTCCGGTTTTCGGGGCATCGGGCCGGTCTCCGGGGCATGGCTTGACCGGAAGGCGGTCCTGGCTGGTGCCGCTGGCCCCAGCTGACGGCCTCCCGTCTGGCCGCTGCCCCTGGTGAGCCGGGGGCGGTCCCCGAGCATCTGAGCCATGGATTCGCGATGGGTCGGGCCGCCTTTCAGCGCGGTCCGGCAATGCGGCGGCGGGCTGTCAGTGGGGCGGCCTAGACTCGTAGAGCGATGAGCAGCCTCTTTGACGAACACTTCCTGGCGAACCTCCAGCACTCCTCGGAGGAGCCCCCGCCGCCCGAGGACCATGAGGGTCCCGAGGGCCAGGCCCGGGAGACGATCCCGGACGACCTCTTCCAGGGCGCGTTTGATGTGCCCCCGGCTCGGGACGCGTACCACCGCGATGGTGCGCCCCGCACCGTCGTGGACCCCGACGCCCTCCTGGACGGGCTGAACGACCAGCAGCGGGCCGCCGTCGTGCACACGGGCTCTCCGCTGCTCATCGTCGCCGGAGCCGGCTCGGGCAAGACCCGGGTGCTGACCCACCGGATCGCGCATCTGCTGGCGACCCGGGCCGTCCACCCCGGGCAGATACTGGCGATCACCTTCACCAACAAGGCCGCCGGTGAGATGAAGGAGCGCGTCGAACAGCTCGTCGGCCCGCGGGCGAGTGCGATGTGGGTGTCCACCTTCCACAGCGCCTGTGTGCGCATCCTGCGCCGGGAGTCCAAGAAGCTCGGCTTCACCTCGTCGTTCTCGATCTATGACGCGGCGGACTCCAAGCGACTGATGGCCCTGGTCTGCCGCGATCTCGACGTCGATCCGAAGAAGTTCCCGCCGAAGTCGTTCAGCGCCAAGGTCTCGAACCTGAAGAACGAGCTGATCGACGAGGAGTCCTTCGCCGACCAGGCGGCGGACCAGTTCGAGAAGACGCTCGCCGAGGCGTATCGGATGTACCAGGCGCGGCTGCGCGAGGCCAACGCCCTGGACTTCGACGACATCATCATGACCACCGTCCATCTGCTCCAGGCGTTTCCGGATGTGGCCGAGCACTATCGGCGGCGCTTTCGCCATGTCCTGGTCGATGAGTACCAGGACACCAACCACGCCCAGTACACGCTGGTGCGGGAGCTCGTGGGCTCGGGCTATGAGGACCTACCGGCCGCAGAGCTCTGTGTCGTCGGCGACGCCGACCAGTCGATCTACGCCTTCCGCGGTGCGACGATCCGCAACATCCTCCGGTTCGAGGAGGATTACCCGGACGCGACGACGATCTTGCTGGAGCAGAACTACCGCTCCACCCAGACCATCCTCTCCGCGGCCAATGCGGTCATCGAGCGCAATGAGAGCCGTCGTCCCAAGAACCTCTGGACGAACGCCGGGGCGGGTGCGCAGATCACCGGCTATGTCGCCGACACCGAGCACGATGAGGCGCAGTTCGTCGCGGATGAGATCGACCGCCTGACGGACGCCGGGGACGCCAAGGCGGGCGATGTCGCCATCTTCTACCGGACGAACGCCCAGTCCCGTGTCTTCGAAGAGATCTTCATCCGGGTCGGACTGCCGTACAAGGTCGTCGGCGGAGTGCGCTTCTACGAGCGCAAGGAGGTCCGGGACGTCCTGGCGTATCTGCGGGTCCTGGCCAACCCCGAAGACAGTGTTCCGCTGCGCCGCATCCTCAATGTCCCCAAGCGCGGTATCGGTGACCGTGCCGAGGCGATGATGGACGCCCTGGCGCTACGGGAGAAGATCACCTTCCCGCAGGCACTGCGGCGGGTGGACGAGGCATATGGAATGGCGGCCCGTTCGGCCAATGCCGTCAAGCGGTTCAACGCGCTGATGGAGGAGTTGCGGACGATCGTCGACTCGGGCGCGGGGCCCGCGGTCGTGCTGGAAGCGGTGCTGGAGCGGACGGGCTATCTGGCAGAGCTCCAGGCTTCGACCGACCCGCAGGACGAGACTCGGATCGAGAACCTTCAGGAACTGGCGGCCGTCGCGCTGGAGTTCGAGCAGGCCCGCTCCGAGGACCAGGGCGCGGGCACCCTCGCGGAGTTCCTGGAGCAGGTCGCTTTGGTCGCCGATTCGGACCAGATCCCGGATGAGGACGAAGACGGCTCCGGAGTCATCACCCTGATGACCTTGCACACCGCCAAGGGGCTTGAGTTTCCGGTGGTGTTCCTGACCGGCATGGAAGACGGGGTCTTCCCGCATATGCGCGCCCTCGGCCAGACGAAGGAGTTGGAGGAGGAGCGCAGGCTGGCGTATGTCGGCATCACCCGCGCCCGGGAACGGCTCTATCTCACCCGGTCCTCGATGCGGAGCGCATGGGGTCAGCCCGCCTACAATCCGCCGTCGCGGTTCCTGGAAGAGATCCCCGTCCAGTACCTGGAGTGGAAGCGGACAGGTCCGATGGCCGCGCCCGCGGGTCCCGTGTCCGGTTTGGGCTCCCGGCTGTCGTCGGCTTCATCGTCGCGTGGGCGGACGGCGGCCGCAGGATTCGCGACCCGGCGTGGTGCGGCCGAGAAGCCCGTGATCTCGCTGACGATCGGCGACCGGGTCACTCATGACCAGTTCGGCCTGGGCACGGTGGTCGAGGTCAAGGGCGTGGGCGCCGACGCACAGGCGACGATCGACTTCGGGGACGAGAAGCCCAAGCGGCTGCTGCTGAGGTACGCGCCGGTCGAGAAGCTGTGAGGTAGGGCCAGGAGCGGATTGCCAGCCCCGCCGGGTCTGATGTCCACCCGGGGGCTGGCCGGTGTGGTCTGCCCCAGCCTTCAGGGCTGCCCGCTCCGGACAGCGGGTTGCCATTGGCGTTCGCGGAGTGCCGTGTCCCGTTTGCTGGAGGCGCTGGGAAGGAGCGGTGCCAGGTCCGGGTGGCGGGCGTTGGCGCTCTGCCCGGTCGGGCTCGACGCTCGACCGTCCGACGCTTGATGGTCCACCGGGCGATGTCCAGCGCTCGATGCCCGGCGCTCGATCGTCCCTCGGGCGGTGGCTGAGCGACCGCACTGTTCTCTCGTACGAGCGGGGTCTCCAGGGCAGTGACGCTTGCTCAGGCTCACGGGCCTTCCTGGCAAGCCGTCACTTCTGTGTCCGGATGACGACGGGAATCGGGTACCGGCCGATGATGTCTACGCTGGATTGAGGCCGTGGCTCTGGAGCCAGGTCAAGGGGTTGATCGCGGCCCCGCCACCGGGCCTGACCTCGAAGTGGAGGTGCGGTCCGATCGAGTTCCCCGAGTCACCCGCGTAACCGATCACATCGCCGGCCTTCACCGTGCCCGAGCGAATCCTGGCGCTGCTCAGGTGGCAGTACCAGGTCTCGGTTCCATCGGGAGCGGTCAGGATGACCATGTTGCCGTAGGCGGAGTGGGTCTGGGTGCGTACGGTGCCGTCGGTTGCGGCGAGCACCTCTGTGCCGTAGCCGACCGGGAAGTCAATGCCGGTGTGCAGCGAGACCCAGTTGACGCCGGACTGGCCGTAGTAGGCGCTGATGCCGGGCTGCCGCACCGGGAGGGAGAACTTGGGGCGCAGTGCCTCGCGCCGCTTGGCCTCGTCCTCGCGCTTCTTGCGGTCCGCCGCCTGACGGGCCTTCAGGTCGATACGTTCCTGAGTGCGGGAGGCGCGGTCGCCGAAGTCACGGGCTTCGGCGTGGAGCGCGGCGAGTTGAGTGTCCATCTTGTTGTTGGCCGCGGCCGTCTTGGCGGCCGTCGTGGCCACGTCCGCGGCGGCGAGCTTGGTGCTGTCGTCCTTCTTGACGTCGCCTCCGCTGAGGCTGCCGACCGAGGCGGCGGCGATACCCGCCACACCCATGACACAGGCGGACGGGACGGCGACGGTGAGGAAAGCCGAACGCTTCGCGGGGGTGCGGCGTCGACCGCGGTTTCCGCTTCCGTTGGCGCGACGCACGGGACGGGGAGATACCGGTGTGACGGGGGTGATCAGGCCGAGCTCTGCGTCGAGGTGGTGGTCGGCAGCGGCGTCGGTGAAGTCGTTCTCGGCGGATCCGTCCTCAAGGAGGCCGGGATCGAGGCCGTCGGTGTCGAGCACGAACTCGTGGTCGGGGTCGACATCGAGAAGGAGCTCACCCGTACTGTCGAGTTCCTCCGTGAGGAGCGCGCCCTCGCTCTGTCCCTCGTACACCCCGGTGGCGAACGCTTCTCCGTCGTACGTTCCAGCGTCATACGTTCCGGTGCCGTAGGCCGCGGTCTCGTGGGACCCCGTCTCATAGGGTCCGGCCTCGTATGTGCCCGTCTGGTACGCCACAGCCCCATACGGATCGGCTTCATACGTATCGGTCTCATACGCGTCGGTCTCATACGTTTCAGTACTGAACTCCTGGGCGGATTCGGTACTGAGGTCGGGTGCCGGCTCTGGTGGCGGTTCGGAGCCGAAGCCCGTCGCGACGTCCACACCAAAATCGGTTGCGGCGAAATCATGTTCCGGTGTGAACTGTTGCGGTAGGACGGCGTCTGCGGCCACGTTCCACGCGGTCGCATCGTATGCGCCGCTGTCATTGCCGGGGGCTGTCCACTGCCCGCCGGAGTCAGCCGCGAAGGTTGCCGCCGCCGTGTTGAACTGGCCAGTCTGTCCGCTCTGGTTCCAGGCCGAGGCGTCCCATTGCCCGGTCGTGTCGTACTGGCCAGAGGGATCGGCGGCCTGAGGGAAGTGCTCGACCTGCTGCTCGGCGTACGTCTCGTAGCCGGCGCTCTGGTGCGAGCCCGTGTCCCACTGGCTGGTGTCGAAGTGACCGCTGTGGCTCGTCTCGTATCCGGCCGACGTGCCGGGGAGCGCACCGAAGAGCGGATCGATGTCAAAGCTGCCGGTGGGGTTGTTGTCGTAATCGACGTGCCCGGCGTGGGCGTGCTGGTCGTTCACCAACTTCTCTCTCGCCTCGGCAGCAGGAACTGGCTTTTCTGGGGCCATGGAGCAGAGGAATCCCAGCGGGGGGAACCAGTGGCGCGACTGTACCCGGCGGTATGCGGCGGCGACAATCTTCCTGGGGTTTTAGCCAATCAGGAAACGGGCATTCGAGCGTCTTTCGGAGGGGTACAGGAACAGCCTTGGCCCTATGTTCGAAACGTGTTCGATGTTCGGCTGTCCGTTATGCCGCTGTCGTCGGGTGAATTGCCGATGGGCATGGGGGTCTTGAGGTGGACTCGGGTAGGTGCTGTGCCCGTGATCGGTTCCACCGGAATCCGCCGCGCGCGTCGCGGGCGTAGCGGGCGCTAGGCGACCGAGGCGGTACCCGAGGTGTCCATGAGGGAGTCATCGGGCTCCAGTACTTGCCGGATGCCGGCGGCCACTGCGGGGTGGACCGGAAGGGCGAGATGGCCGACGCCGCTGACTTGGACGTTCTCGGCGTTGAGATCGGGGTGGTCGAGACGGGCCGTCTCGACCGGGCTCATCAGTTGATCGAGATCGCTCCAGAAGCTCACAAACCGGGTACGGCATCCGGGTGCCGGCCGGCTGAGCTCCTCGATCACCGAGGAGCCGGGGCGCATCTGCCGCACGATGGGGTGTGCGCTGGCGAGCGGGGCGACGGTGGTTCCGGAGTGCGGGGTTCCCAGCGTGACCAGGGTGCGTACCCGTAGATCACCACCGAGGCACTGGATGTAGTAGCGCGCGATCAGCCCGCCCAGGCTGTGCCCGACGATATCGACCCTGCTCTGCCCGGTGCGGTCGCTGATCTCCTCGATATGGCGACCGAGCAGCTCGGCCGCGGCACGGATATCGCAGGTGAGGGGCGAGTAGTTCAGACACTCCAGATGGTGCCAGCCATGCCGGGCGAGGGAGCGCCGCAAGAGGACGAAGACGGAGCGATTGTCGACGAAGCCGTGAAGCATCACGACAGGAGGGTGGTCGGGGGTCCGGCGGGTCGGCAGTGACGTGGGGGCGGAAGGCCCCGCGGTATCGGCGCCGCGGTCGGGGGCTTGCTTCGAGCCGCGCGGCAGGGTGTGCGCCGACGCTCGGGGGGGTGGAGTCGGGCGATTGCCGCGCTGCGGCCGACTCTGCGACTGGCTCGGCGGTTTGCTCGGTGCCTGGCGTGGTGCCGTGCGGGCCGCCGGGGCCTGGGGGCGGCCCTGCTCCTGATCCCGTCTCTCGTTCTGCGGGGCCCGGCCCTTGCTCTTGCCGCGGCTGGGAGCCTTGTGTCCACCTTCCTGCCCCAGGCGTTTCCCGCCGCCGCCTCCCTCTGGTCCCTGGTCCTGGCTCCGTGGTTCCTGGCTCCGTGGTTCCTGGTCAGGGTCCCGAAGCTCGGGTTGATCCAGTGCGGGGCGCTCGGCGGTCAGGCCGGAGGGGTAGAGCAGTACGTGCCCGGCGAGAATGGCCAACTCAAGCGCGGTGGCGCGCAGGACGGTGGCGGGGCCCCGTAGATCACGGAGGGTGAGCAGCTGCTGCGCGGTGCGCAGGCTGACGGTGCGCAGATCCCAGGGGCCCAGGCCCGGTGTCAGTGACAGGCAGTGAGGTAGGGGGAGCAGGCTCAGGCTCAGGCTGAGGGAAAGGAAGGGCAGGACCTGCATGGGCCGACCTCCGTACGACATACAGGGGACGTCGTCGTCCCTCGTATGCCCTCATGGGGCCTCCTCAGGCGCTGTCCCGGTCGCCGATGGCGGCGGCGCTCGCGACAGTGAGTGCCGTTCCTCCGTGCCGTGCGGCTGACGGCGCGGAGGCCCGGCGCTGAAGCGGCTCCCTTGCGCCGACCCCGCAGCGGGTTGTCCCGCATGAAGAGCGGGGACGACACATAGCGAACATGTCCCAGTGTGTGATTTCCCCCTCCCTGTCCACTGTGAAACGGGTGGGTGCGGGATGCTGGAGATAACGTTCGTTCACTTGCGGCGGAGTCGGCTATGTGGAGGCAGCGATGGGTGTGACGGGTCCGATCCGCGTGGTGGTGGCCAAGCCGGGGCTCGACGGCCATGATCGCGGTGCCAAGGTGATTGCGCGGGCACTGCGCGATGCAGGTATGGAAGTCATCTACACGGGCCTACACCAGACGCCCGAACAAATCGTGGCCACAGCGATCCAGGAGGATGCGGATGCGATTGGGCTCTCCATCCTCTCGGGCGCCCACAACACCCTGTTTGCCAAGGTGATTGAGCTGTTGAAGGAGCGGGAGGCCGAGGACATCAAGGTCTTCGGCGGCGGCATCATCCCGGAGGCGGACATTCCTCCGCTGAAGGAGCTGGGGGTGGCCGAGATCTTCACCCCCGGGGCAACGACGACGTCGATCGTCGACTGGGTGAATGCGAACGTCCGGGAGCCCGCCGGGGCGTGATCCACTGGCCTGAGGGTTGGAATCCCGCGGTTACCGCTCCATGTCCGCGACGGTGAAAGGCGTCTGACGACCTCGGGCGGTGTCCATCTGTTCAGCCGTTCGGCCTAACGCGACTCGGCCAGCGCTCTTGGTTGAGCGCGGGTTACGCCAGGTGCTCATGGGGTGATGGGCCCATGCGGCGCTGAGCGTTCTGGATCGGCTCTGGTGCGGGGTCGGCGCGGAGGAAGCGGCCGTGGACCTGCGCACCGAGGCATGAAGGTGCGTACGAAGGTGATCACACCCGGTGACCGGAGGACTTGGCGCCCTGAACGGTACCGACGGCCCCGGTCTAGCCACGCAGTGCGGCCCGCTGCCAGCGGGCCGCCTTCCCGCACTTCTCTGCGCCCCTCCGTGAGCACTGCGACCGGGGGGAAGCGCCACGTCTTCGATGTGGGTCGTGGGTTTGTGGCCACTGGTTGGAACCGCTCCCATGGAGTGCTGCCTCCCAGTGCTGGTGCTGGTGCTGGTGCTGGTGCTGGTGCTGGTGCTGGTGCTGGTGCTGGTGCTGGTGCTGGTGTCGCCTCACCGTGGTGCTGTCGGTGGGCCTGTGCTTCTTGGCCCCCGGGCGCTGGTTTCGTCCTGGGAAGCCCCGGCCTCGCTGGCCAGGAGGCCAGCCGGTGATGCGCGGGCGGGTATGCCGACGGAAACAGCGTCCGGGAACGGGGGCAGAACAGCGGAGCATGCGGGTGCGGGGCGACAAGAGCCCACAGCGGTTCGGGCGCCGGTAGGAAGGGGGAGAGGCCGCTGGCCGCGGTGGCCTTCCGGCTTCAGGCCGGAAGACCACTCGCACGGAGCCCATCAGCCGGGGAGGGTCCCCACCAACTCCCGCTGCATCGCTTCCCGCAGCCGCAAGGTGGAGACAAGTCTCTGGAACGCCTCCGACCAGTAACTTCCTGCCCCCGGGGATGCTCCCTCCACCTCGTCCGGAGTCGCCGTCAGAAGATCAAGGCGGCTCGACTCACCGGGGTCCAGGCAGCGTTCGGCCAGCCCCATCACTCCGCTGAAGCTCCAGGGATAGCTCCCCGCCTCCCGCGCTATGTCGAGTGCATCGACCACCGAGCGTCCCAGCGGCTCCGCCCACGGAACGGCACACACCCCGAGGAGTTGGAACGCCTCCGACAAACCATGTGCCGCAATGAACTCCGCGACCCAGAGCGCCCGTTCGGCCGCGGGCAGTATGGAGAGCAGCATGGCGCGCTCGGCCAGTGAGGAAGTGCCAAGCCCCGACTCCGGAGGAGTGACGGGTGAATCCAGCAGCGCGCGGGACCACTCCGCATCCCGCTGGCGCACCGCGGCCCGGCACCAGGCCGCGTGGAGTTCATCGCTCCAGCCGTCAGCCACCGGGAGCGCGACGATCTCCCGTGCGGAACGTCCCCCGAACCGCTCTGGCCAGGCCGACAGCGGAGCTGCCTCCACCAGTTGACCCAGCCACCAGGAGCGTGCGCCACGGCCGGTCGGTGGGGTGGGAACCACGCCGTCCCGCTGCATGCCCGCATCGCACTCACGCGGAGCCGCCACGGCTATGGACGGCACCCCGGCACTCCCGTGCGGGCCGACGCAGGACACCGCCCGCTTCGCCATTCGCCCGGCGAGTGCGGAGTGCGGCAGCGCGGAGAGCAACTCGGCCGCTGTGGCGCGGACATTGCGGCTGCGATCCCCCAGCGCCTGCTCCAGAAAGGGCTCATCGGCCTCGGATAGTCCCGCCCGAAGGGAGTCCAGGAACATCAACCGGTCCTCTGCCCGCTCGGTGGACCAGGTCCCGGCGAGCAGTGCCAGCGCCGATCCGGCGTCCTGAGCCCGGACGGCAGCCAGCAGGGCGACCCGTTCGGCGAACAGACCCTCCTCCCACAGCGCCGCGACCGCACCGGCGTCCGTCGCGTCCGGCAGTAGTGCGCCACCGCCCGAAGCGCCACGGAGCGCGAACCTCCACTCGGCGTTGAAGCGAGCCAGCCAGAGCCCACGCGACCCGGCGAAGGCGAGGACCTGCGGCCGGAGATCCGTACGGGCACGGGCAGCGTCCAGCAGGGCGGGCAGCAGGGGCGGTGGGGCCTGGTAGCCGTGTTCATTGGCCTTGGTCAGCCACTGGGGCAGGAGCTCGGTCAAATCGGGAGCCGCCCCGCGTCGACCCCCCGAGGACGGCACGGCACGGTCGGCCAACAACTGGGCCAGTCGTCGGCGGGCAGCCAACGGCGGCTGTGGTCTGGTGTCACAAGGCGCGGGGTCGGGTCGTGGTGCCGCCGGGACCGGCACCAGGCCTGCCCTGCGGCGCACCGTGTATACGGCTGCCGCGTCCAGTAGGGCGACGGTGGCCTCCCTGCCCGATGGCAGGACCGCCTCCGGCGGGCTGCGACGATCGGTGCCCAGCAACGCGGAAGTGACAAGCCCTTCCCATAGGTCGGTGTTGCTGCTGTCGGTCATGGTGTCCCTTCTTGCTGTCGCAGCCCCCAGAGCCTTCATCTCAGATCAGCGTGACCGTCTCGAACGCGTCACCGGACCAGGCCGCGAGCGGTGTGACACCGGCGGGGCCGCACTCGCCGAACACGGTGATCGGGCGGCCCCCGGAGAGCGAGGCAAGCCTCCAGAGCCCGGCGCGGGAGAGCGCGGCCGACGCGATGGGAAGAGCCGCCCCGCCTTCGGCGTCGGCCAGTTGCCATCCCTCGCCGTCCGGGACGGGGATCACCTCCGCCAGTGTCGCCGGCCAACTGTCGAGCCAGGGATCAGCGCTCAGTGCCCGCCCGTACGCTTCGAGGGCCGATGCCACCGGACCGCCGGGCGGCGGTGAGCCCATCGGGACCGGTATCCCGAACTGCGCGCCGAGTTCCGCCCGGAGCTGACCCGCCCCCAGATGGGGAGTCAGCTCGGCGTCGACCATGGTCCCCACGGGCAGCGACAGCTGTGGCGCACGTCCCGCCGCCCCGAACGAGAGCAGCAATGCCATGTGTTCGGATTCCCTTCCGTACACCCATATACGGCGTGTGGTGATCTTCGTTTCTGCTGAGTCGTATTGAGAGAGGACCAGCCAGCGATCGCGGATCGACTGACTGCCTGCGGCTGAGGGCAGGCCGACCCGAGTGCGCACCGTCATCGCCAGTGGTTCCGGAAGCCGCTCGATCCTCATCCAGGCGCTGTCCAGCAGATGGACCAATGAGCACTCCTCCAGCAACCGCACGGGCCATCCCGCTCCCGAGCCGGGAATCGCCCCCAACTCCCGCACCCGGGAGGCCAGCCCTGGCGCCTGTGCATCCACCATGCGGGCCGCCGTCTCCTCCCAGAGCCCGTAACCCGACTGCTCGGCAGCTGCCAGTCCCCCGCGCAGGAGGTCGGTGAGACGCTGCTCCAACTCCAGCGCGCCCGCCGTGATCCTCTCGGCCCGGCGCTCCGCCCTGCGCCTGGCCGCCTCTGGGTCCATGGTCTTCGATGCCTGTGCCTGGCCTGCTCGGCCCCTCTCCGCCTGACTCCGCCGCCCACTCAGCCACTCCTCGGCCCAGTCCGGCTCCGCGCTCGCCCGTACTGCCTCCTCGTCCGTGGTCCACAGCAGAAGCAGCCCCAGCGCATGCTTGCAGGGGAACTTCCTACTCGGGCAACTGCACTTGTACGCAGGTCCTGTGGTGTCTATGACCGTCTGGTAGGGCTTCTTTCCGCTGCCCTTGCACAGACCCCAAACCGCTCCGGTGTCGCTACTGCCCGCGGTCGACCACGGGCCCCGCACGCCGAGCTTGTTTCCCGCAGTCCGTGACGCGGCGTCAGAAGCCAGCGCCAGGACCTGTTCTGGTGTCCAGCGAACCCCCGCCTCATCCATGACCACAACACTATGTGCTGCCACTGACAATCGGCTCTGACCTGCATGAACGGTCGATTGTCAGTGGTGTGGTGCAGTGTGGAAGCCACATCGGATCGCACGATCTGGAGGGGGAGACATGACCATGCCCGAGACCGGTTCGAGCATCGGCGCGGCGGCCGACGGCGAGGCGCTGCGCCCCCATGCGGAGGTCGCCTTCGCACAGGAGCTGACGGCGCTGGCCGCCGCCGATGACCGCCCGCGCCCCATCAGTTGGCGTATGTCGCCGTGGGCGGTGGCCACCTATCTGCTCGGCGGGACCCTGCCCGACGGCACCGTGATCACACCCAAGTACGTGGGTCCCCGTCGGATCGTCGAAGTGGCCGTCACCACCCTCGCCACCGATCGCGCGCTCCTTCTGCTCGGCGTCCCCGGCACCGCGAAGACCTGGGTGTCCGAGCATCTGGCGGCCGCGGTCAGCGGTGACTCCACGCTGTTGGTGCAGGGCACGGCAGGCACCCCCGAAGAGGCGATCCGGTACGGCTGGAACTACGCGCGGTTGCTGGCCCACGGCCCCAGCCGTGATGCCTTGGTGCCGAGTCCCGTCATGCGCGCCATGGCTGAGGGAATGACCGCGCGCGTTGAGGAGCTGACCCGAATTCCCGCCGATGTGCAGGACACGCTCATCACGATCCTGTCCGAGAAGACCCTGCCCATCCCGGAGCTGGGGCAGGAGGTGCAGGCCGTCCGGGGCTTCAATCTCATAGCCACCGCCAATAACCGCGACCGCGGGGTCAACGACCTCTCCAGCGCTCTGCGCCGACGCTTCAACACCGTGGTGCTGCCACTGCCCGCAACGCCCGACGCCGAAGTGGACATCGTGTCCCGGCGGGTCGACCAGATCGGGCGCTCCCTCGATCTGCCGGCCGCGCCGGAGGGGCTTGAGGAGATTCGTCGAGTGGTCACGGTGTTCAGGGAACTGCGTGAAGGGGTGTCAGCCGACGGTCGCACCAAGCTCAAGTCCCCCTCTGGCACCCTCTCCACCGCCGAGGCGATCTCCGTCGTCACCGGCGGTCTCGCGCTCGCCGCGCACTTCGGCGATGGAGTGCTGCGGCCCGCGGACATGGCGGCGGGCATTCTTGGCGCGGTGGTACGGGACCCGGCCGCTGACCGGGTGATCTGGCAGGAGTACTTGGAGACGGTGGTGCGCGAGCGCGACGGTTGGAAGGACTTCTACCGGGCCTGCCGTGAGGTGAGCGTATGACCGGCCCGTTCCTCCTGGGGGTTCGCCACCATGGACCGGGCTCGGCGCGCGCGGTGCGGGCCGCGCTCGACGCGATCTCACCGATGGCCGTGCTGATCGAAGGTCCGCCAGAGGCAGACGACTTGCTCTCGTTGGCCGGGGATGAGGCGATGCGACCCCCGGTGGCGCTGCTGGCGCACGCTGTGGACGATCCGGGGCGGGCGGCGTTCTGGCCGCTGGCCGAGTTCTCGCCGGAGTGGGTGGCCATGCGATGGGCGGTTGAGCGGGGCGTTCCCGTCCGCTTCATCGACCTTCCGGCCGCGCATTCGCTGGCGATCGCTGCCGAGGAGGAGCGAGCTGAGGAGGCGGATCGATACGCTCTGGCCGAAGCCGAAGCCGAAGCCGAAGCCGAAGCCGAAGCCGAAGCCGACAACGAAAGCGCTCGCGACCGCGAATGCGATGTCGCTGGTCGTGGCGCTGGTCATGGCGATGTTGATGGCGGAGCCGGCCCTGAAGGGAGTCGTCAGCCAACTGCGGTTGACCGCGAAGCACCTGCGGAAGTCGATGTGCGGGTCGACCCCATCGCCGTGCTCGCTGAAACCGCTGGATACGACGACCCCGAGCGCTGGTGGGAAGACGTCATCGAACACCGTGGCACCCCGGCTGCGGGCCACGACAGTGCCCCGGAAGGCACCCCGGAAGGACACGACGGACAGAGCAGGCGCGACGGACAGGGCGGACAGGACGGAGATGATCGTCAGCAGCGGCGACGGGATGAGACCTTGGCGCCGTTTCTCGCCGTGGGGGAGGCCATGGCAGCCCTGCGTGCCATGTACGGACACGGAGGACACGAGCGGGACGGGGCGCGCGAGGCCCATATGCGGCTCCAGTTGCGTTCTGCGCGCAAGGAGTTCGGGGACGGCGTGGCCGTGGTCTGCGGTGCCTGGCATGTGCCCGCCCTCCAGACGAAGACCACGATCAGCGCCGACCGGGCCCTCCTCAAGGGGCTGCCCAAGACCAGGACGGAGATGACCTGGGTTCCTTGGACCCACCGCCGACTGGCCCGACACAGCGGATACGGCGCCGGCATTGACTCCCCAGGGTGGTACGGACACCTCTTCCAGTCGAAGGACCGCCCCATCGAGCGATGGATGACCAAGGTCGCCGGGCTGCTGCGAGACGAGGACCAGCCCGTTTCCTCGGCGCATGTCATCGAAGCGGTCCGGCTCGCCCAGACGCTCGCCGCGATGCGTGGACGACCGCTCGCCGGTCTCGTGGAAACGACCGATGCCGTCCGGGCGGTGATGTGCGATGGCTCTGATGTGCCGCTTGATCTGATCAGGGACCGGCTCATCATGGGCGATGTCCTGGGGCAAGTGCCGGACAGTGCCCCCGCCGTTCCGCTCCAGCGCGATCTTGCCAGGGCCCAGCGGACGCTCCGGCTGAAGCCGGAGGCATGGGAGCGGCAGTTGGATCTCGATCTCCGCAAGGACCAGGACGCGGCGAAGAGCCGACTGCTGCACCGGCTGCGACTGCTCTCGGTCGCTTGGGGCGAGCCGGCCGCCGGGCGGGCAAGTACCGGCACGTTTCGCGAGAGTTGGCGGTTGCGCTGGGAGCCTGAGCTGTTTGTGCGCGTTGCGGAGGCCGGAGTCTGGGGCACCACCGTGCTCTTGGCCGCCACGGCCAAAGCGGAGTATCGGGCGCTCTCGGCCACCGCTCTCGCTGAGATCACCGCACTGGCCGAGGAGTGTCTGCTGGCCGAGTTGACCGACGCTCTTCCCGTGGTCATGCAGGCGCTCGCCGATCGGGCCGCGCTGGACAGCGACGTCGGCCATCTCGCCCAGGCGCTGCCCGCCCTTGCCCGGTCCCTGCGCTACGGCGATGTGCGCTCCACGGACACCGGCGCCCTCGCCGGGGTGGCGACCGGCCTCGCGGAGCGGATCTGCGTGGGCCTACCGCCCGCCTGTTCGGGTCTCGATGCCGATGGCGCGGCTGCCATGCGCCGTCACGTCGATGCCGTGCACACCGCTATAGGCCTGCTGCCGACCGCGGAAGAGCTGCCCGCGCGGTGGAGGGCAGTGCTGCACCGGTTGGCCTCCCAGGACTCGGTGCCCGGGGTGATACGCGGAAGGGCAGCCCGACTTCTGCTGGACGAGGGCCGTCTCGAAGAGACCGAGGCCGCCCGTTTGATGAGTCTGGCGCTCTCCTCCGCCGCCCCGCCGGTCGAAGCCGCAGCCTGGATCGAGGGCTTTGTCGGCGGAGCATCAGGCGGAGGACTGCTGCTGGTTCACGACGAGCGACTACTGGGGCTGGTCGATGCCTGGCTGACCGGGGTGAGCGCGGAGGCCTTCACCGATGTGCTGCCTCTGCTGCGCCGTACCTTCGCCGCCTATGAGTCGACCGTCCGCCGCACCCTGGGCGAGCAGATTCGACGCGGGTCAACGACCCGCTTCAGCGGTCGACCGGGCTCCGGGGCGGTGACACCGGGCCTGGGCAGAGGGATGGCGGGCGGGTTCGACCGCGATTTTGACGGTGGTCTCGATCAGGGGCGGGCGGACGCCGTGCTGCCGGTGCTGCGGCTGCTTCTCGGAGTCGATGACAGTGCCCTTGTGGGGGACCGGGGGTGAGCCCGAAAGCGGAGGCGGCGGCAGGTGCGACAGCGGCGAGGGGCCTATCTCCACAGCAGGGGGCACGGGCTGGGGGAGCCGGTGAGGTCGTCAGCGCGGAAGGCGCGGAAGGCGCGGAAGGGGCGCAACGGGAAGAGCGGGAAGAGCGGGAAGAGCGGGAAGAGCGGGAAAAGCGGAAACACCGAAGGAGGAGAGGGGAGCGACCCAATGGAAGCAGCCAGCAGGACGGCAGACAGCAGCACAGGGGCAGAGGGCCCCGACGCAGGGACGGAAGGGCTGGGCGCTGGCCCGACAGGGCCGAGCACAGGGCCTGCGACAGGGCACAGCGCAGGGCCAGCGGCCGCCAGCGGGTCGGCAGGGCCCGGTACCGGGAGGGAGGACCGCGCGAGTGACGTCCCATCGACGGATCGGGCTGTGCTGACCGCTGAAGCCGCGGCCGATGAGCGACTGCGCCGCTGGCGACTTGTCCTAGGTGGCGAATCCGCCGATGGCACGGGCTGCTCGCTGCTGGGCGCGGACGTGGCCATGGACGGAGCACTCACCGCTCTGTATGGCAGCGGAGCAGCCAGCGGCGGCGGAAGGACCAAGGAGCGTGCTGGCGGGCTCGGCAGCTCAGCGCCTTCCGTCGCCCGCTGGCTCGGAGACATCCGTGGCTACTTCCCCAGTTCGGTGGTCCACATCATGCAGCGTGATGCCATCGACCGGCTGGGCTTGGCCACCCTGCTGCTGGAGCCGGAGACGCTGGAGGCCGTGGAAGCGGACGTTCATCTCGTCGGCACCCTGCTCTCCCTCAACAAGGCCATGCCCGAGACGACCAAGGAGACGGCCCGGGCGGTCGTGCGGAAGGTGGTCGACGATCTGGAGAAGCGGCTCGCCACCCGTACGAGGTCCACACTCACCGGGGCGCTCGACCGTTCGGCCAGGACCAGCAGGCCCCGGCATCGGGACATCGACTGGGACCGCACCATCCGGAGCAACCTCAAGAACTACCTCCCCGAGTTCCGCACCGTCGTTCCCGAGCGACTCATCGGCTACGGGCGGGCCTCCCAGGCGGTGAGGAAGGACGTGGTGCTCTGCATCGACCAGTCGGGTTCGATGGCGGCTTCCGTTGTCTACGCCTCGGTGTTCGGCGCGGTTCTGGCGTCGATGCGCTCGATAGCCACTCGTCTGGTGGTCTTCGACACCGCGGTCGTGGACCTCACCGACCAGCTCGATGACCCGGTCGACGTGCTCTTCGGCAC
Organism: Streptomyces albipurpureus; assembly: GCF_023701525.1. GTDB lineage: Bacteria > Actinomycetota > Actinomycetes > Streptomycetales > Streptomycetaceae > Streptomyces > Streptomyces albipurpureus. The sequence goes on along the minus strand of NZ_JAMQAW010000010.1, from coordinate 433,359 downwards.
CCAACTCGGCGGTGGCACCGACATCAACCGGGCGCTCGCGTACTGCCAGTCCCAGATCACCCGACCGGCTGACACGGTGGTCGTCCTGATCAGCGATCTGTACGAGGGGGGAATCCGCGACGAGATGCTGAAACGGGTGGCCGCGATGAAGGCGTCCGGGGTGCAGTTCGTGGCACTGCTCGCCCTCTCGGACGAGGGGACACCCGCGTACGACCGAGAGCATGCCGCCGCTCTGGCGGCACTGGGCGCACCGGCCTTCGCCTGCACACCCGACCTCTTCCCGGACGTCATGGCCGCGGCGATCGAGAAGCGCCCCCTTCCGATACCCGACCCCGTGAGTGGTGCGGGTACTGCCGGGGCCCGGTTCTGAGGGTGATGGGTTCAGCCCTGGACTCACCCATCTGAGGGTGATGGGTTCAGCCCTGGAGTCACCCATCTTTCGTCCACCCCTCGTCCGTAGGCACCCCTTTCTCTCCACCCCTTTTCGTCTATCTCTCGTCCGCCGGAACCCTGTTCGTCGGCCCTCACGATCGCCGTCGTATGCCGTACCGACGTATTCCGACACGGAGCCCCCAGGCCACCATGGCCCCAGCACTCCTGGGCCACCACAGGCGTCCGCCGACCGTGCCGGTTCCACGGGCCCCGGTCGTGTCCCCCCGCGGCCGTCGGCGCTTCATCGGCCACCCTGGCGCCCGGGGCGCTGCCGTCCCCCGACGGCGGCGACGAGGTGCTGCATCGGCACCCTGTCTACCCGAGGGTTCGCAGGTCAGTGGGTTGCAGCGACCGGCGGCTGAGAGCTTGGAGCGCCACTCCGACACGGCTTGGCGATCGATCTGTGACTGTTATCACCACTCCTGTGTGAGCTCCGATTTAGGGAGCCACCGTCCACGGGGATAACCTGCCAGACGGACATGCCGCGTGCCCGGACACCGTGTGCGCATCCCCTGTGACCATCGCAGTCACGTTGCCCTTCGCGGCACGCCCACGCAGACAACGAACCGCGATCAGCAGAAAAGGGACGGACCGCGTGGACCTGTTCGAGTACCAGGCGAGGGATCTCTTCGCCAAGCACGGTGTACCGGTGCTGGCCGGTGAAGTCATCGACACGCCTGAGGCGGCGCGCGCGGTGACCGAGCGACTCGGCGGCCGGTCGGTCGTCAAGGCGCAGGTGAAGGTCGGCGGCCGCGGCAAGGCCGGCGGTGTGAAGCTTGCCTCCAGCCCGGATGACGCGGTCGAGAAGGCCGGTCAGATCCTTGGCATGGACATCAAGGGTCACACGGTCCACAAGGTGATGCTGGCGGAGACCGCGCCTGACATCGCCGAGGAGTACTACGTCTCGTACCTCCTCGACCGGACCAACCGGACCTTCCTGGCCATGGCCTCCGTCGAGGGCGGCATGGACATCGAGGAGGTCGCGGCCACCAAGCCCGAGGCCCTCGCGAAGATCCCGATCGACGCCAACGACGGTGTCTCTCAGGAGAAGGCCGCTGAGATCGTCGCTGCTGCGAAGTTCCCGGCCGAGGTCGCTGACCAGGTCGCCGACATCCTGGTGACCCTCTGGAAGACCTTCATCGCCGAGGACGCGCTCCTCATCGAGGTCAACCCGCTGGCCAAGCTCGCCGACGGCCGCGTCATCGCGCTCGACGGCAAGGTCTCCCTCGATGAGAACGCCGACTTCCGTCAGCCCGACCACGAGGCTCTTGAGGACAAGGCTGCGGCCAATCCCCTGGAGGCCGCTGCCAAGGCCAAGAACCTCAACTACGTCAAGCTCGACGGCGAGGTCGGCATCATCGGCAACGGCGCCGGTCTGGTGATGTCCACCCTGGACGTCGTCGCCTACGCCGGTGAGGGCCACAGCGGCGTCAAGCCCGCCAACTTCCTCGACATCGGTGGTGGCGCTTCCGCCGAGGTCATGGCAAACGGCCTGGAGATCATCCTGGGCGACCCGGACGTCAAGTCCGTGTTCGTCAATGTCTTCGGTGGCATCACCGCTTGTGACGAGGTCGCCAACGGCATCGTCCAGGCCCTGGAGCTGCTGAAGAACAAGGGCGAGGCCGTCACCAAGCCGCTGGTCGTGCGTCTCGACGGCAACAACGCGGAGCTGGGTCGCAAGATCCTCTCCGACGCGAACCACCCGCTCGTGCAGCGCGTGGACACCATGGACGGCGCGGCCGACAAGGCTGCTGAGCTCGCCGCGGCTGCGAAGTAAGGGACGAGGGACTCCACAACCATGGCTATCTTCCTCACCAAGGACAGCAAGGTCATCGTCCAGGGCATGACCGGTGCCACGGGCATGAAGCACACCAAGCTCATGCTGGCCGATGGCACCAACATCGTCGGCGGAGTGAACCCCCGCAAGGCGGGTACGACCGTTGACTTCGACGGCACCTCCGTACCCGTATTCGGCTCGGTGGCCGAGGCGATCAAGGAGACCGGCGCTGACGTCTCGGTCGTCTTCGTACCCCCGGCCTTCGCCAAGGCGGCCGTCGTCGAGGCGATCGACGCCGAGATCCCGCTGGCCGTCGTCATCACCGAGGGCATCGCGGTGCACGACTCCGCCGCCTTCTGGGCGTACGCCACCAGCACGGGCAACAAGACCCGGATCATCGGCCCGAACTGCCCCGGACTGATCACCCCCGGCGCGTCCAACGCCGGCATCATCCCCGGTGACATCACCAAGCCCGGTCGGATCGGTCTGGTCTCCAAGTCCGGCACGCTGACCTACCAGATGATGTACGAGCTGCGGGACATCGGCTTCTCGTCCGCCGTCGGCATCGGTGGCGACCCGGTCATCGGCACCACCCACATCGACGCGCTCGCTGCCTTCGAGGCGGACCCGGACACCGACCTGATCGTGATGATCGGTGAGATCGGCGGCGACGCCGAGGAGCGCGCGGCCGACTTCATCAAGGCCCATGTCACCAAGCCGGTCGTCGGCTACGTCGCGGGCTTCACCGCCCCCGAGGGCAAGACGATGGGCCACGCGGGCGCCATTGTGTCCGGTTCGTCCGGCACGGCCCAGGCGAAGAAGGAAGCCCTTGAGGCCGCAGGCGTCAGGGTCGGCAAGACCCCGACCGAGACCGCTGTGCTCGCTCGGGAACTGCTCAAGGGCTGACGCTCACGGGTAGGCGGTACGGAGTGATGGGTGTGGGCCCCGCCAGCGCATAGCGGCGGGGCCCACACCCGTTTCCCGTTCCTGCTGCCTGCCCGGATCAACCGATCCGGGGATTCAACGTCCCGACGGATCGGTTGATCAGCTCTCAGCGGGTCTGCGGTACCAGGCGTCCTGGCCCGTGTGCCGGATCGGAGAGCAGTTGCTCGCGTAGCTCCCTACCGTGCTCCGACAGCCGCTGCGGGCCTGCGTGGGCGGGCACACCCCCGATCTGTTGCCCCGGGGAGACCACCGATTGGTACTGGGTGGGTGCGGTCGCGGCCGTCAAGCCCGTCACGGAGATGATCAGTGTGGTGATGGTCAGAGCGGCTCGCGTCCAGAACCAGACATGCCGTTCGCTGTTCCTGCGGACGATCGGGGCGGGTAGCGGTCGCGGTGTCGGACAGGCGCGCACCAGCTCGATGAGCTCGTCGTGCAGTGCTTCCGGCGAGTTCAGCTGGGGAAGGCGCTCGGCGATGGCATCTCGCGCGTGGAGTACCCGATTCGCCGTGGCCGGCGTGCTCGCCTCGGTCTCCGCCGCGGTTTCGGGGAGGTCGAGGCCCAATCCGTCGTAGAGCAGCAAGGTGCGGCGGTACGCGGGAGGCAGCTCCAGCAGAGCGTCGAGCAGTTTGCGCCGTTCGGGAGCGAGCGGTGGGGTGTCGGGGTCCTGATGCGCGGGCCGAAGCCGTTGCCAGGGCGACATGGCGTACTCATACGCGGCCGACCTCACCCAGCCCACCGGATCTCGATCGGTCGCCACCTCGGGCCAGTTCTGCCAGGCGAGGTGGAAGGCGCGCTCGACCGATTCATGGGAGAGCTGCCGACGACCCGTCAGCAGGAACGCCTGGCGAACGAGGTCGGGCGCCGCTCGTGTGTACAGGCCGTCAAACGCTTCCGCGGGGGTGAGCCCCGAGACGGCGTCCAGCAGGGAGTCACGTGATGCCCACTGGGGCCAGGATGGTTCCTCCCGGGCGGTCTCGGGACGCTGTTGGTGTTCTGACGGCTCATCGAAGTCCGGCGGTCCGGCGATTTTGTCGTCGGAGCGTTCAGTGCCGTCGGAGCGTTCGGTGTCAGCGGTGTCAGCGGTGTCAGCGGTGTGGGGAGTGTGGGCGGTGTCCCCGGTGGATTCCTTGTGCTGCCCGGCCGGAGCGGGGGGTGCTGGGTGCAGGACGGGGTGCGCAGGGCTGGCCGGATGGGGTGGCGTGGGTCGAGCCGCTCGCTTGACGGCCGGCACGGGCCGGGTGGCTGAGTGCGGTTGCTTACCCCGGGACGGCTTCGGCGCCTGAGCAGTCTGCCCCAGCGGCGACTTCGGCGGCTTCGACATCTGCGCGGCCGCGCCGGGGTCGGTTGCCGCCAGCGGGGGCTGTGCCGATGTGGTGGGAGAAGGTGTTGGATCGACCGGTGGAGTCCCCGAAGTCGATGTTGGCTGAGAGCTCGCCGAAAGGGCTGACTCGTCGGACACGGTGGAGACCCGGAACGCCTGCAAGTGCTGCGGCTCCTGTGCGATCTGAGGGTTGGATGGTGCCAGCTCTGTCTCGCCGGTCGGGTCGGCCTCGACTGCCCCGCCGGTCTGGTCGGCTTCAGTGGCTTTCGACGCGTCTACCTCCCGGGCAACCCGCACGGCGGGCGGGTACGCGGGCATAGGAGGTACCTGCGGTACGGGGGGCCAGTCATCCGTCGGCTCGCCCCCGACTGTCTCCGGTACGGCCGCGATCGCCCTACCGGCGGAGAGCGAGTCCCCTGACCCAGACCCAGAACCAGACGCAGACGCAGACGCAAACTCAGAGCCAGGGCCAGGGCCAGAGCCAGGCCCAGAGCCGGTTGCAGCCGCAGCCGCGGCAGCTGGCTTGCGAGCCGCGCGTTTCTTGTGACCCCTGTGCTCGTCCCCCACCTCCAGAACAGCGGTGGGAGCGCCATGGAGTTCACCCCCACCAGCTCCGGCTTCCCCGGCCTGCGGCTCCCCAGCTCCCACGGTCGGAGCCTCCACCACCATGTTCACGGGCTCCTGCTCCCTTTCGGCGGCCGTGCCCGCGGTGCCCGGGAGGGGGCTGGAAGGATCCAGCAGCCTGGCGTATGCCTCGCGCCGTCTGCCCCGAGGGTCGCTGCGACCCGACTCCCAGGCCCTTACGGTCGCCCTCGTCACGCCGAGCGCGGCGGCGACCTCCTGCTCGCTCATCGACTTCGCCTCGCGCAGTCTGCGCCGTTCCTTGGGCGAGGGCAGCGGAGCCTCGGAAGCGGAGTGTGTCGTGCTCTGGGTCATGTGGGGCTCCCCGAAGCGTTGCACTCGGCGTAAAAGTACATAAACGTATCTTGAGCGACACAACGGCCATTCGCCTGTTACATGGATAGAGCGCGTGTCGTTGGGAGCATGGCCCGGTGACCCAGACGACTGATCACGGCCCCTCGCCCGCACCGACTCCGGTACTCGTCCAAGGCAGGCGCAAGGCCGTTCTGGTGGCGTGCTTTGTGCGCGGTGCGACCACAGCGGGCCTTGGGCTCGGTGCGGTCGCCGTTCTGGTGATGCTGCTGTGGATCAGCTCGCCCTACCCGGACAGCGGGCCGGAAGGCGCTCTCCATGTGGCCGCCGGGATCTGGTTGCTGGCCCATGGCATGGAGCTTGTGCGCCCCGAGACTCTCGCCGGGCCGCCCGCGCCGGTCGGAGTCGTACCGCTGCTGCTCATCGCCCTGCCCGCCTGGCTCGTTCACCGTGCGGTACGTGATGCCCTGCTTCCCGCGAAGGGGCGGCCACGGCCTTCCGAGAGGGGGGCGGTGTGTGCGCTCAGTGCGGGATATCTGCTGGTCGGGGCGCTGGTGACGGTCTATGCGACGCGCGGGCCGCTGATGGCGGACGCCAGGAGCGCAGCGCTGCACCTCCCGCTGGTGACGGTCATCGCCGCGATCGCGGGTGCCTGGACGGCCAGTGGTCGGTCGGGTGGCCCACTCCCCGGATGGCTGCCGGGGCCACTGCGATGCCGGCTCGCTCGCACCCGGGTCGTTGTGGCGTCGCGGGCCGCCGCGGCGGGGGCGCTGATGCTCATCGTCGGTGGGGCCCTGCTCGTCGCCGCCGCCCTGGTGTGGCACTCGGACGCCACCCAGGACTCCTTCCGGCACCTCGCGTCGGAGTGGTCGGGGCGGCTCGCCGTACTGCTGTTGGCGATCGCGCTGGTACCGAACGCGGCGGTGTGGGGCGCGGGGTACGGGCTGGGGCCGGGGTTCGCCCTCGGTACGGGAGCCACCGCGACGCCCGTCGTCGTGATCGGAGACCCCGCGCTACCGTCCTTTCCCTTGCTGGCCGCGGTTCCGACCGAGGGCGCGGGCACCCCGTTGAACTGGGCGGCCGGGTTGGTTCCGGTGGCAGCCGCGCTGGTGGTCGCCTGGTTCACGGTGGCCACCGCCGCCCCGAGGGGCGCTGAGCGCGAGGTGATCTGGAGCAATCGGGAGACCGCCGTGACGGCGCTGCTCGGTGCGGTGGGGTGCGGGCTGCTGACGGCTGCGATGTCCGCGGCCGCCGGGGGTTCACTGGGCAAGGGACGGCTGGTCGACTTCGGGCCGGTGTGGTGGCAGAGCGGCGGGGCAGCGCTGCTCTGGTCAGCCGGCATCGCCGTCCCAGTGGCCGTGGTGGTACGGATGTGGCGAGCACGAGGGCGGGGCGGAAGCGGTCAGTCGGCCGAGCCGGTCCCGTTGGAGACCCTGGCACCCGAGCAGTCCCAGTCCCGCGTCGGCCAGGGCTCCCCAACCAACCAGAGCGACCAAACCGGTCGAGACGACCAGACCGGGCGGTCGTCGAAGCAGGCTGAGAAGAGCAACCAGAGCAACCAGAGCAGTCGGGGCGATCGGGGCGGCCGTAGCGATCAGAACGGTCATGTCCGTCCGGTGGAAGATCCCGGGGCTTACGACTTTCTGCCATCGGATTCCTGGACGGAACGTGACAGTGCGGCAGCCGGACTGCGCTGGCTGGCCGCCAGGGTCAAGGGCGAGGTCAGAGGCGAGGCCAAGAGCGAGAAAGTGCCCGCTGCCCAGGTTGGGAAGAGCCAGGCGGGAAAGGGCGGACCCCTCGTTACGCAGCCCGGGCAGGACGGGCATCCCGGACAGGACGCAGATGCCGCGGAGCACTCCGGGGAAGGCCTCGCGGTCGATGCCCAGGCCCTGGCGGCGTCTTCTCCCAACCGCCGTCGCGACGCATCCCAGGACTTCGACGAGGAGTCGGATCCCCGCTCGCCGGCTCAGACACCGCGCCAGGACTGGGGGCCGCCGGAGATTGGGACGGCGTGGATGGCGCCTCGGCCGAAGACGGGCCCGGGCCGGGATTCCGGCGCGGAAACCCCAGCGGAACCCCAAGGGAAGCCCCCAGCGGAACGCCGTACCGAAGCTGGGTCAGACCTCCGGCCAGACCTCCGGCCAGACCTCCGGCCAGACCTCCGGCCAGACCTCCGGCCAGACCTCCGGCCAGACCTCCGGCCAGACCTCCGGCCAGACCTCCGGCCAGACCTCCGGTCAGGGCTCTGGTCAGAATTGCCGGCCGGACCCCTGGCCCGCCCCCTCGTCCAGCCCTTCACAGAAGGCACGGGTCAAGCCCCGCCCGGTCCTGGCTCAAGACCGGCGACGCAACCCTCCGTATCCCTGCGCAAGCCGTGGGCCGCGCCCATCAGCCCCTGGCCAAGGAGTTCCGGTCGTAGCACGGAGTCGCAGCCGGCCAACACCAGCGTCGGGCGGGCAGAGCGCCCCGGGCACCTCAAGGAGTCGACGGCTGCCGGCTCGATGCCGCCGGAGGGTCCACCCGCCGAAGCGGCCGCCCCTTCGGAGCGGGGAAGCGCCCCCGATCCATCAACGGCGGCCGGCTCATCAGGGGCCGAAGGCTGATCGGGCCTGACCTCGGTGGCGGTCGCGGCCGGTACCACTCGGGAATATGCCTGCCCTTCGGTGCCACCGGGCACCGGCCGGTCCCAGCTTCCGCCCGCGCCTGCGACGCCTGCCCCGGCGGTTCCGCTGTCGCGGGCTCTGCCTGGGTTCAGCCAGCGAGGGGCCCGGCTGCCGCTCGTTCACCTCTACCGCAGCCAGCCAGCGAGGAGAGCAGGCTGCCGCTCGCTCGCCTCTGGTGCAGCCGGACGACTGGGGCCCGGCTGCTGCCCGGGCCCCGTCATCAAGCCGCCCAGACCTACTCCTTCACTCCGAGCAAGCCCCGCAGATCCTTCGGGAGTTCCTGGTTGCAGGAGATCTGACCTTCCTTGGTCAGCGCGTCCCGCTCACAGGTGTAGAAGTCCCGGAAGACGAGCTGAGCCGCGAAGGCACCCGCCACGATCAGCAGCGCGATGCTTCCCATCACCACTCCGGTCACGGCCGCTGTGCGCTGTGACCGGCCGGCGGCCTGGTGTGCCGCGCCGGCGGTCGCTGCCGAGTGTGAGGTGCTCGCCGCTGCGGAGCCCCCGGGGCTGGTCTTGGCGTTCTTCGCGCGCAGGGAGCTGATGCCCCAGTACAGCGACAGCGCACCGAGCAGCAGCGCGATCTCCGTGAAGTCGAAGAGGACGAAGAAGAACGCCCACATGCCCGACAGCAGGGAGTACCGCGCTCGTCGCTGGGCCGGGTCGGTGGGGTCCCAGCGCAACCCAGGAGGTGTGCCCCCGGGGCCCTTCTGCCCGCCGTTCGAGCCATCGGAGCCCCCGGGGCGACCACCGAAGCCGCCCGATGAGCGCCCTGGCTGACGGCTGCTCCACTGGCTTCCCCATCTGCCGCGTTCATCGGAGGAGCCGGAGGACCCCGATGAACCTGAGGAGCCCGAAGATCCGTCGGAGCCATCGGATGACCCGGAGGAATCCGACCCGGACGGGTTGTCGTTTGACGGTTGCCGTGGCTGCCACGGCTGGTCCGGCCTTCCCTCGGGCGGTGGCGCGAAGGGGTTGTTGTCGTCGGTGGACTGGCGCTCCCGCGGCAACAGGAGGTCCGTACGGCGGCGTCGGTCCCGCATCTGGTGAACGTCTTCCCCTCAGACCCTGTGCACATGGGGTCGTGTGTCGTCGTGCCCGTCGTGGGACGGGTGGTGCTCCCCTGACGCTACCTCCCTGCTCCGCCCCCGTCCCGTGGGGGCCGTCCCGCGTGCCGGTATCGTTGCTGACGGTCGGCCTCTTCGTAGGGTTCCCCGTATGGCGGAACGTGACTCGTTCGTACGACCACACAAAGGCGATCCGATCAGAGTTCGTCGCGTGAGCACATTGACGCAGCACGGACGCAGCAATGCAGCAGCACTGACGTAGAACCTCCAATCGTTTGACGCAGACCCCAAGCCGTTACCGCAGAACCCCAAGCCGATCACGCAGAAAGAGACCCGCTGTGGCCTCCCCGCCCGCCGTTCCCTCCGTTGCCAGCCCTGCCCGGCTGGTGGTCCTGGTCTCCGGCTCTGGTACGAACCTCCAGGCTTTGCTCGACGCCTGCGCCGCCGACCCGGAGGGCTTTGGCGCCCAGGTGGTGGCCGTCGGGGCTGACCGGCACGACATCGTCGGCCTGGAGCGCGCCGAGCGCGCTGGCCTGCCGGTCTTCGTATGCCGGGTGAAGGACTACGACTCCCGCGAGGCATGGGATCGGGCGCTTGCCGAGGCGACCGCCTCCTACGCACCCGACCTCGTGGTCTCCGCGGGCTTTATGAAGATCGTGGGCAAGGAGTTCCTCGCCCGTTTCGGCGGGCGCTGCGTCAATACGCACCCCGCCCTGCTGCCCAGCTTTCCCGGGGCCCACGGAGTGCGCGATGCCCTCGCGTACGGCGCCAAGGTCACCGGATGCACCGTCCACTTCGTCGACGACGGTGTCGACACCGGGCCGATCATCGCGCAGGGCGTGGTGGAGGTCCGGCAGGAGGACGACGAAGCCGCTCTGCATGAGCGCATCAAGGAAGTCGAGCGAGCACTGCTCGTCGAGGTCGTGGGGCGTCTGGCCCGCAACGGCTACCGCATTGAGGGACGAAAGGTAGTTATCCCGTGACTGTTGAGGCTACTGAGACTGCCGTGGCCGAGAAGCGGGCCATCCGGCGGGCGCTGATCAGCGTGTACGACAAGACGGGCCTGGAGGAGCTCGCCCGCGGCTTGCACGAGGCGGGCGTGGAGCTGGTCTCCACCGGCTCGACGGCTGCGAAGATCGCCGCGGCCGGAGTCCCGGTGACCAAGGTCGAGGAGCTGACCGGCTTCCCCGAGTGCCTGGACGGCCGGGTCAAGACGCTGCACCCCCGGGTGCACGCGGGCATCCTCGCCGATCTGCGCCTTGAGTCCCACCGTGAGCAGCTCGCCGAACTCGGTGTCGAGCCGTTCGGACTCGTCATCGTCAACCTCTACCCCTTCCGGGAGACCGTCGCCTCCGGCGCCACCCCGGACGAGTGTGTCGAGCAGATCGACATCGGCGGCCCCTCCATGGTTCGCGCCGCTGCCAAGAACCACCCTTCGGTCGCCGTGGTCACCAGCCCGGACCGCTATGCCGATGTCCTCGCCGCCGTTCAGGGCGGCGGCTTTGACCTGGGCGCCCGCAAGCGCCTTGCGGCTGAGGCGTTCCAGCACACCGCCGCGTACGACGTGGCCGTCGCCTCCTGGTTCGCCTCCTCGTACGCCCCCGCCGATGAGTCGGGCTTCCCCGACTTCATCGGCGTCACCTACGAGCGGTCCAATGTGCTGCGCTACGGCGAGAACCCGCACCAGGCCGCCGCGCTGTACGCCAGTGGCAACGGTGGCCTCGCCGAGGCGGAGCAGTTGCACGGCAAGGAGATGTCGTACAACAACTACACGGACACCGAGGCCGCCCGTCGCGCCGCGTACGACCACGATGAGCCGTGTGTGGCGATCATCAAGCACGCCAACCCCTGTGGCATCGCGATCGGCGCCGATGTCGCCGAGGCGCACCGCAAGGCCCACGCCTGCGACCCGGTCTCCGCGTACGGCGGTGTGATCGCCGTCAACCGCCCGGTCTCCGTCGCGCTCGCCGAGCAGATCGCGGGGATCTTCACCGAGGTGGTCGTCGCCCCCGGTTACGAGGACGGCGCGGTCGAGGTGCTGGCCCGCAAGAAGAACATTCGGGTGCTGCGCTGTCCCGATGCCCCCGCTGCCACGGTCGAGGCCAAGCCGATCGACGGTGGCGCGCTGGTGCAGGTGACCGATCGGCTCCAGGCCTCCGGAGACGACGTGGCGAACTGGACGCTGGCGACCGGTGAGGCGCTCGACGCCGATGAGCTGGCTGAGTTGGCCTTCGCCTGGCGGGCCTGTCGTGCGGTCAAGTCCAACGCCATCCTGCTCGCCAAGGACGGCGGGTCGGTGGGCGTCGGCATGGGGCAGGTCAACCGGGTCGACTCCGCGAAGCTCGCGGTGGAACGCGCTGGTGAGGAGCGGGCCAGGGGCTCCTACGCGGCATCGGACGCGTTCTTCCCGTTCCCGGACGGTCTGGAGATCCTGACGGCCGCCGGTATCAGGGCCGTGGCCCAGCCGGGTGGCTCGGTCCGTGATGAGCAGGTCATCGAGGCGGCGAAGGCGGCCGGAGTGACGATGTACTTCACGGGCACGCGTCACTTCTTCCACTGATCCACGCCCGGTCGGCTGCTGACGCCCTGTCGTGTCGGCCGATCCGCCGGCGGTGTACCGCGCGAGTCACCGACGGTTCCCAGCGGTGGGGCCCGCAGGTCGGAACCGACCTGCGGGCCACCCCCGTCGAGTGGCCCGCACACCGGCACACCCAGCCGATGGTGCGCAGCCCAGGGCCCTGCGTCGATGCGGGCCGCGTCGATGACATCTGCCGGCACGGTCGCGGACACCGCCGTACCCCGGTGTCCGCGACCGTCCGCCGGTAGTCGCCCGCCGCGCACCCGTGGCACGTTCCGCGCCGATGCGTCTGCCTGTCATCGACCCCGTTCCCGCACCCGTCGTGACGACGTTCCGCCGCCGTACCCCAGCAGGTCCTGGAGTCGGCGACGTAGAGGTGGCGAGGGCGCGATGCCCGCCGCGGACTCCACTCGGCGCAGCAGCCCAGCCGTGTCGAGTCGGTTCCGCTCGTCGTGCGTACGCGCCAGACAGTCCCCGACGATCTCCCGCCACTCGGTGGGGAGCAGGGGCGACAGCAGAAGCTCCCCCTTGCCGCGGGCGTACCGTACGGCGGTGTCCCTGCGGGCTCCCGGTGTGGCACCGGGCAGCGGGAAGGTGCCGGTGAGCACCAGATGGGCGAGCACCCCGAACGCCCAGATGTCCGCGGTGGTGCCGATGCGCCGTCCGTGCTCGCCCCTGTGTGCCCAGAGGAGTTCGGGCGGGGTGTAGTCGGTGGTCTGGAACGCGGAGGCATAGCCGTGGGTGCCATGGAGTTCGGTGGCGAGATGGAAGTCGCCCAGCCGGATGGAGTGATCGGGGAGCAGCAGCACATTGGTCGGCTTGAGATCGCCGTGTACCCACCCCGCGTGATGGAGTTGGTGCAGACCCTCACAGATCTGGGCGAGGAACCCGGGGCCGGTGATGGGGCGTGGGCAGCGGCGGAGGAGCGAGTCCAGTGAGCATTCCGCCCGTTCCAGTACGAGCACGGTCGCGCCGTTGAGGAGTGGTTCGTCGAGGCCGTCGACCGTGAGTGACTCGTACATCCGAAGCAGCCGGGGGCGGCGCAGCCGTCGGAGCACCTCCCGCTCGCGTGCGACGAGGTCCTGGAGATGGCGCAGTTGACGGGGGGTACGGGTGCCCGGGAGAAGGAACTTGAGCGCGACCTGGTTGGGCAGGCCAGCGCTGTCCGTGCCGCTTGGCCCCGCACCGCCCGAACCCGCACCGCCTGAACCCGTACCGCTCAGGCCGACAGCGCTCAGGCCCGGGTGGCTGGGGTCCGTGGGCGCGAGACGGCCGGCGTAGACGGTGGCGAACGGTCCGGACGCCAACCGTTCGCGAACCTCCCAGCGGCCGATGCGATGACTCGGGGGCACGGAAAGGGCGATCGGCGCGGAACCGTGGCTCATCGGATGGTCACCGCCGGTACGCCAAGGGGCGGCGCGGAGCGGTTCATGAGATGCCGACGTACCGGGAAGTGGTTTATGGGGGTGGCGGTTCCCCTGCCGCCCTTTACCGGTACCACGATGATGTTGTCCATGGTCGACTCCCTCCCCTGGTGGTTACCACCAGATTAGGAATCGTCGATAAACGAATGCACAACGTGGCTGAGTCGTATCCGGCGCACCGCGGAGCGGAAAGGGCGGAGGCCGTGACTCCCGCAATGGTTGCGGGAGTCACGGCCTCGGGCCGAAAGGCGCGCACCGACATCACATCGGTATCCGGCCGGTAACGGCCAGTGAGAGCGGTCAGTGGCGGGGACGGTTGAACCAGGCGCCACCGTCGGATTTGCCGACGAACACCGCGATCAGAACGGCCAGCACCGTATAGATCAGACCGACGATAATAACAATGAAGGGATAGACCCCGAGGATTGCCGTGATGACGGCGAAGACCATGGTGGTGATCCGGATGGCGCTGCCGCCATTGGCGAGCTTCGCGGCCAGGAATATGGCCAACACCCCCCAGAGCAGCGCGAGTACGCCCACGCCCACGAAGCTGTCGCTGTACTGGGCCAGGTCCTGGAACGCCTGGTCGTTACGGAGTTCCGGGTCGTCCTTCAGCTCATCGATCGCGACGCCCGCCCAGAAAAGGAGCACCGCGCCGATGATCTGGAAGCCGCCGATGACATAGAGCATGACCCGGGCCGCCTTGACCCCGCCCGGCATCGTGGTCGGGGGGCCGCCATAGCTGCCGCCGTAGCCACTGCCGAAAGACTGCACCGGCGGAGCCTGGGGGTAGCCGAACGAGGGCTGTGCCTGAGGCTGACCTTGCTGGGGGTAGCCGTAGCCTGGCTGACCGCCCTGTTGCTGACCGTAGGGGTTGTTCGGGTCGCCGAAGCTCATGGGGGGATTCCTCCGTAGAAAGCGGGGACGCGCGGCCGACGGAGGAACTGTCAAGCGAGCGGTCGTCCCCCCAACCTTCCACGATTGTCTGCATCGTCATCGTGGTATTCCCATCTACTTTTTGTCCAGTCGGTATCCCTAGGTGTTGTGCAAGTGCAACCTCGACCAATGGCCGGAAGTAAATGCGAGGGTCCGGTGGGTCCCCGAGGGCTGGACGGGATTGGAACCGGGGCGGGTCCATCCGGGAGGATGGGTCTATGACTGCCCAGATTCTCGATGGCAAGGCCACCGCAGCCGCGATCAAGTCCGAAGTTGCCGCCCGTGTGGAGGCCCTCAAGGAGAAGGGGGTGACACCGGGTCTCGGCACCCTGCTCGTCGGAGACGACCCGGGTAGCCGCTGGTACGTCAATGGCAAGCACCGCGACTGTGCCCAGGTCGGCATGGCGTCGATCCAGCGTGAGCTGCCGGCCACCGCGACCCAGGAGGAGATCGAAGAGGTCGTCCGCGAGCTCAATGAGAACCCCGAGTGCACGGGCTACATCGTGCAGCTGCCGCTTCCCAAGGGGATCGACGCCAACCGGGTGCTGGAACTGATGGACCCGGAGAAGGACGCCGATGGGCTGCATCCGATGAGCCTGGGCAAGCTGGTGCTGGGGGAGCCGGGCCCGCTGCCCTGCACCCCGTACGGCATTGTTCAGCTGCTGCGCCGCCATGGCGTGGAGATCAATGGCGCGAATGTGGTCGTCGTGGGGCGGGGGATCACCATCGGCCGCCCGATGCCGCTGGTGCTGACGCGTAAGTCAGAGAACGCCACGGTGACGCAGTGTCACACCGGAACGCGCGATCTCTCGGCGCATCTGCGGCAGGCCGACATCATCGTCGCGGCGGCCGGCGTACCGCATTTGGTGAAGCCCGAAGATGTGAAGCCCGGCGCGGCGGTCCTCGATGTCGGTGTCAGCCGGGACGAGAACGGCAAGATCGTCGGGGATGTGCACCCCGGGGTGACGGAGGTCGCGGGCTGGGTGGCCCCCAACCCCGGTGGCGTCGGCCCGATGACGCGTGCCCAGCTGCTGGTGAATGTGGTCGAGGCGGCGGAACGCTCGGTCGCGGTGGCGGGCTGACCAGGAGAGAGGCTGCCCTGATGGGCGTACGTACGAACGATGATCCCGAGGCGGGGGATCGCGTGGTGTCGGCGGGGTCCGCTGGATCTGCGGGCAGCGCGGAGCCGGAACCTGCCGCGCGGGGGCCCTTGGGCCGCGCCAGTTCCCAGGATCGCCCTGCCGGATCCGGGGGAACCGCCGACGGTGTTCCTGGTGGGTCCGGGGGAACCGCCGAACATGGTGAGCCGGTTAGCTCTGGGGAACCTGCGCGGCCTGGTGACGCTGGGGCTCACGATGGTCGAGGGGTTCAGAACGGAGAAGCGAACTCAGCAAGCCCCGCGAATTCCGGAGCCGCGGAATCCGCGAATTCCGGAGCCGAGCCCTCCAGGAACGGTCGACCGCGGCCTCCCACCGGAGCCCCGGAGGCCGGGGGCGATGCCGCGGATCCCCGGCCCGGGACGACAGGACCTGCCCAGGCGACTGGTCAGGGTGTTGGCGAAGGCGTTGGCCCAGCCGATGGTGAAGGCACCGACGGCGCCTCGGCCGAGGGAGAACCCTCCCCGAAGGGGGACGCGAACGCGACAGCGGACGAGATCGCGAACGCGGGTGCGAACGGGAACGCGGGTGCGAACGGGAACGCGACAGCGAACGGGGACGGGAGCGCGGGTGCGGGTGCGGGGGCGAACGGGAGCGCGAACTCGGACGCCACACCGAACGGGAGCCGGCACGCGGGCGCGAACGCGGGCGTGAACGCGGCCGCGGTTGAGAATGCGACAGCGACACCGCACGGGGACGCGGCTGAGGACGCGGCGAAGTCCACCGCGCCGACTCCGAGTTCGCCCCAGGCCGCACCGTCGAGGCGGCCGCCCACCCTCACCACCGATACGGCACGCCCCGAGGGTGGTGGACGGGCGGCCCCCGGTGATGCTCCGGCACCTGCTCGTCAGTGGCCCCTGCTCACCGTGCTCGCCCTGGCCGGGACAGGGCTGCTGATCATTGGACTCGACCCCTTCGCCGAGGCGTTTCGCGTCGGCGCGATCCTCGTGGGTGTGGCCCTGATCACAGGCGCTGTGATGCGCAGGGTGCTGCCCTCGGTCGGCATGCTCGCCGTGCGCTCGCGCTTCACCGACATGGTCACCTATGGGCTGCTCGGTGGAGCCATCACCCTGCTGGCCATGATGGCGCAGCCGGAACCCTGGCTGGAACTGCCATTTCTCAAGGACCTGGTCAAGTTCACGGTGCGCTAGTCGTGGCGCCGGCAGGGGTGTGAACCCCTGCCCGATGACCCAGGCGTACGGCGCCTGTCCTCTCCCCCGAGGGAGGACAGGCGCCGGTTGCGTTCCAGAGTCATGGACGCGCCAATTCTCTTTCAAGGGGCGAAGACGGCCCTGTGGCATGGAAGTGACCATTCCGGCAAGGTGTGATCCGGCCGCCCGGGGAGTGGGAGACTGATGTCGTACTCGGTTTGGGGGCGCACTAGGGGCGCGACCGCTATTCCGAATGCTCCCGTGCACGCCGGTGCCAGGAACTGACATCCTGGCTCTGCGCATCTCATCGGATAGTCCGCACAGCGGACGCCGATGAAAAGCGCAGGGGGCGAATAGGCGCGGGGCACTGCACCTACGTTCGGGGGACAAGGGGGGTAAGACCATGCCTCGATGGAAAGCGCTGCCAGATGAGCTCGATCCGGAGGTCCGGGACTTCGCCGAGCATCTACGGCGGCTCGTGGATCGAAGCGGGCTGAGCATCGCGGCGGTATCGGACCGCACGGGCTACAGCAAGACGTCCTGGGAGCGCTATCTCAACGGGCGAATACTCGCCCCCAAGGGCGCGGTCGTCGCGCTGGCGGAGGTGACGGGCACCAGCACGATCCATCTCACCACGCTGTGGGAGCTGGCGGAGCGGGCGTGGAGCCGGGCGGAGATGCGCCACGACCGGACGATGGAGCAGATACGGATATCCCAGGCGCGGGCCGCGCTCGGTGACTTCGGTTCCACCGGCCCCGGTGGCAGCCCAGCAGCCGGCAGCCCTTCCGTCGGCGGCCCTCCGGTCAGCGGTCAACCAGGCGGCCCCTTCGGCGGTCAGCCGGGCAGCCAACCCGGTGGCCGGTCCGGCGGTCGTACGTCGGCTGGTCAGACGGGTGGCGGGACGCCCGCGGGAGTTCCCCCGTACACGGGGCAGGCGGGCAGCATGGGGCAGACAGCCAGCCGGGGTGGCCATCGAGCCGCGCCCACGGCGGCCAGACGTCAATCCGGTGGGGGCAACGCCAACGCCGGGCACGGTCCCGGAAAGCGCAAGGTCGGCATGTTCCTGGGCGGGGTGGTCGGCGCGCTCGCGGTGATCGCCGGTGCGGTTCTGCTCACCGATCTCGGTGGCGCCCGCGACAAGACCAAGAACGTGGCGGCCACCCCCTCACCAGCCGCAAGCACCGGAACGCCGACACTGCCGGCCGGGGTGAAGTGCAGCGGCAAGGACTGCACCGGCGAGGACCCGGAGACGATGGGCTGCGGTGGCGAGTTCGCCAAGACCACGGCGACCGTGCTGGTGGGCGAGGCCAAGGTCGAGGTCCGCTACAGCGAGATCTGCAAGGCGGCATGGGCGCGGATCACGGCCGCCGCCCCCGGCGACACGGTGGAGATCAGCGTCCGTGCCAAGGGCAGGCAGACCGGTCTGGTCAATGCCGACAAAGACGCCTATACGCCGATGACGGCTGTGGCAGCGGGGGCCGAGCCCAAGGCCTGCGCGATCGTTCAGGCGACCGGAACGAAGAAATGCACGGGTGCCCAGTGAGTCGCCCGTGCTCAGCCGGTTGCAGGGTGCATGGATGACCAGTGAGCGGGCGCTCAGCGCCCCGCCGACTGCGCCGTCGCCGAGTGCACCCCCGCTGAGCTGCGCGCTTGAAAGCGTTCATGGGGGAGTGCGCCGCACCACCAGGGCCCGTCGAAGCACGCTGCTTCGGGTCGGATAGCCTGGCCGATGGATGTCTCTTCACATCAAGATTCATCAGGAGTCACAGAGCTTCCTGACAGATGCGAAGGGGCCTTCCGGACCCGGGGCAGTGACGCCCCTACCGCCAGCTGTCTTACGGAGATCGCCATGACCCGCACTCCCGTCAACGTCACCGTGACCGGCGCGGCCGGCCAGATCGGCTACGCGCTGCTGTTCCGTATCGCGTCCGGCCACCTGCTCGGCCCGGATGTGCCGGTCAAGCTGCGCCTCCTAGAGATCACCCCGGCGCTGGGCGCGGCCCAGGGCACCGCCATGGAGCTGGACGACTGTGCCTTCCCGCTCCTGCGGGGCATTGACATCACCGACGACCCGAACGTCGCGTTCGACGGCGCCAACGTCGCCCTCCTCGTGGGCGCTCGTCCCCGTACCAAGGGCATGGAGCGCGGTGACCTCCTGGAGGCCAACGGCGGCATCTTCAAGCCCCAGGGCAAGGCCATCAACGATCACGCCGCTGACGACATCAAGGTCCTCGTCGTCGGTAACCCGGCCAACACCAACGCGCTGATCGCCCAGGCGGCGGCGCCGGACGTACCGGCCGATCGCTTCACCGCGATGACCCGCCTCGACCACAACCGCGCCATCTCGCAGCTGGCCGCGAAGACGGGCGCGGCGGTCTCCGACATCAAGCGTCTGACCATCTGGGGCAACCACTCGGCGACCCAGTACCCCGACATCTTCCACGCGGAGATCGCCGGCAAGAACGCGGCCGAGGTCGTCAGCGACGAGGCATGGCTCGCCGACACGTTCATCCCGACCGTCGCCAAGCGCGGCGCGGCGATCATCGAGGCCCGTGGCGCGTCCTCGGCGGCCTCCGCCGCGAACGCGGCGATCGACCACGTCCACACCTGGGTGAACGGCACCGCGGACGGTGACTGGACCTCCATGGGTATCCCGTCGGACGGTTCGTACGGTGTCCCGGAGGGCCTGATCTCCTCCTTCCCCGTGACCACGAAGGACGGCCGGTACGAGATCGTCCAGGGCCTGGAGATCAACGCGTTCTCCCGTCCCCGTATCGACGCCTCGGTGCAGGAGCTGGCGGAGGAGCGCGACGCCGTTCGCGCGCTCGGCCTGATCTAAGCCCAAGGAACTGAGCCTCAAAGCCTGGGCCTGCGAGGCTGGGCCTGAGGCTCGGAGGCTGGAACTCCAGGTCTGAGCCTCCCGGTCTGAGACCGTACGTACCCGCCCCTGGTCGCCGATGGTGACCGGGGGCGGTCGTATGTCAGGCGGCGACCCGCCCGGAGCGGCAGTCCCGGCAGCACCCGGGGCTCGGCCGCTCGGAAGGGCCGCTCACACTCCGCGCACTCCTGGAGCGGTACGACAGGGGGAGCGGCCGGAACCTCGGGCGGCAGCCACTGGGCGAGCCGGTAGGCGAGGAGGCGCGCGGGCCGATGGATGGGACCGGCGGGCAGCGCGGTGGAGAGCGTACGCAGCACCTGATCGGGCGGTACGGCACGCTCCAGCCAGGCGGTGACGGCCGGGCAGAGGGACACGATGTCCCGCACCGAGAGCGTCAGCCGAGGATCGGACAAGCGCAGCCGGGCCAGAAGATCGGCGGCCGGGGAGCGGACGGCCTTGACCAGACTCACCCGAGAGCGCCGCTGTACGGCCGGGGCGGAGGCGGTAGTCGGGGCGCCGGGGTGTTCGAAGTAGGTCGTGCGGGTGACGATCCGCTGCCCCGGGGTCCGCAGCCGGCTGCGCTGGAGATAGCCGGCCCGCTCCAACTCCCGTAACGCGGCGGCGATGCGGTACTCGCTCTCCGGGAAGCGCGCCGCCAGTGCCTTGATGCCGACCGCGGCCCCATCCGGCAGCGACTGGATGTGCACGGCGAGCCCGATCGCGGTAGCGGAGAGGGTGCGATGTTGGGCGAGATGGTTGCCCACGACGCTGAAGTGGGTGTCATGCCGGTGTCGCACATGGATCACACCGCTGGACGGGGGCGCGCTAGAATCCACTGAACTCATTGGGAAGCTGCTTTCTTCCTGGTGACTAGGCCCTCGGTCCGGGATTGCCGTCCCGCCGGGGGCTGATTTTTTCTGTGGTGAGCGCGAACGTACCGCGCCCCCACCCGAATATTCCACCGCGTCACCTGTTCGAGTGACCAGGGGAGTTGGAGGGGTGGTTGGAAGGTCCTTCCCCAACGTTCTTTGGTGACATCGCACCCTGCGAGGTCGCGGCCCACCGGGTCGCGGAAAGCCGCGATCCGGTGTGACCAGGGGAAACCTCGGCGTCTGTAGGAAGGCCGATGGGGCTAGTCGCCGCCACCCCCGCCATCGCCGCCGCCGTCCACCCCCGCGAAGTCCCAGACGCCGGAGAAGTCAGCCTCGCTCAACAGGCCGTCGGCGATGTCCACCATCGGCTGGTCGTAGAAGCCGTCCGCCAGGCCGCCGAACACCTCGGAGCGTACGGCGCTGCGGACTTCGTCGGCCGCGGCGCGCCGGGTCGCATCGGCCAGCCGCGCGCCTTCCGACTGCTCCACGGCATCGGACGACGCTCCCCTGAAGAGCTCCCGCAACGCGGGCCGCCAGCTCTTGTGGACGGCGGGCACCATCAGGGCCAACGCCCCCATCCGGCGGGTGAAGTCCAGCGCGCGGGCGCGATCCGTCCGCACCCAGCCGGGGAACTGGTCGCGCGCCCGGGTGATGTTGTACGCGACCGTCCCCACCACGGCGGCTGTCTCCCCGGTCGGTTTGCTCGATACGCCCGACCAGTTGTCGCGCTTGATCCGCAGAAGGCCGTGATCGGCCAGGGAGCGGACCAGCTCTCGATTGAACTGACCGCCTGCGGAGATGTTCTCCCGGATCATGCCCGGGTGGTAGATGTGCTGACTCAGCACCGGTGAAGCGGCGTAGGAGCGCATTCCGCTGAGCACCCGGTCCTTGGCCCGGTCGAAGTAGTCGGGGAGGTGGATGTGCGACTGGGGGCCCTCACCGAAGCCATGGGACACCACCGGCTCCAGCGGCCCGAAGAGGACGTACTTCTTCTCGATCTTCGTCCGGCTGACGGGTTCGATGACGCCCATCAGCTGGAGTTCCAGCATCGCCCAGTGATGGCAAGCACCCCAACTGCGCAGGGTGGGGTCCGGTTTGAGGAATCCGCAGAGCAGCCAGGACTCGGGGAGGTTCAGCCGCCAGTCGGGTCCGTTCCAGTCCTCGCTCATCAGGCCTCACCGGGGTGCTCGGCGCTGGTCGCGTCCCGGTCGGTGGCGACGGCTTCAGGACGCGTCCCGTTGGCGCCGCCGAGGCGTTCACTCGGGGATATCCGGGTGGTGTGGACGGTGCTTCGCGTGACGTGGTCGCCGTTGACTCTGGCGTCGCGGTGCGTCGGTTGGCTCAAGGTCTCCTTCTCCCCCCTGGCCGGGTGATGTCCCGGCGCGAGCGGCGCTCTCATGTACTGCCGGCCCTGTCGGCATCTTGCCTCAACGGGTGCGGATAGTCAGCTGGGTTGTAGCCGCCCCGGCGGGTGATCGTTTCGTGGGTAGCCGTTCGGGGGGCGGCCCTGATGCGGATGGGCGGCACCGCGCCAAGGGCGGCTGAGGCACTCAAAGGGGCAGCCGGTCAGAGAGAACATCCGGTCAGAGGGAACAACCGATCAGAACACCCGGTCAGAAGGAACAACCGGTCAGAACAACCGGTCAGATGGGCCGACGTTTCCGGGTCCATCGCCCGGGAGCGTCTCCCGACCACCTCGCAGGGCAGCATGACCGGTGGCCCGAACCGGGCTAGTCGTCCGGGTCGATTCCGTGGAAGTGGCCTTGCTTGCCCCACTGCGCGGGGGTCGCGGCGGTCAGTTCGGTCTCGTTGAGCGAGCGGGTCTCCGCGTGCCACACCGCCGTCAGCGGTACATCGAAGGGGAACTCCACCTGAGAGCCGTCCTCGAACGAGACCACCACATGGGTGTCAGGGCCCGCGGGATGGCTGTCCAGCCAGAGCACATGCTCCACCACGGCCGTCAGCCGCCCATCCGGCCCCACCAGCCGGTACCCCTCGTCCACACCCTGCGAGGTCACCGGCAGCAGAGCGGGCTGATGCCGCACCGCTCGCTCGTCCCGGTGGTACGACGACACTATGCCTGGCCTGCCGCGAGGAAGGATCGCACCTCACGTTCGAAGCGCTTCTTGGCCTCCAGATGCGGGAGGTGGCCCACGCCTGGCAGCTCCACCAGCCGCGAACCAGGGATCGCCGCGGCGGCCAGCCTCCCCAGCACGGGGAAGTTCCCCAGCTTGGCGCGGTTCTCCGGGGTGGCGTACGACTTGCCCACCGCGGCCCGGTCCTCCTGGCCGATCACCAGCAGAACGGGAAGCCTCAGCAGGGGCAGATCCTGAACCACCGGCTGGTGGTAGGCCATCTGATACGAGCGGGCCGAAGCCAGCGCCCACCGCGGGTACTCGCCGCTCAGGGTGATCCGGTAGCGCAGCTCCACATTCCGCTCGTACGCCCGGCGCCAGTTCACCACATAGGACTTGTAGAAGGCCCGGATGCCCACGAGGTTGTTGTTCGCCAGCTCATCAGCGAACAGCCGCTCGGTGGTGTGCGCGGGCACCAGCTCCCGGTAGTCCTCCAGCCCCACCGGGTTCGCCAGCACCAGCCGGCGGGTGCGCGTCGGGTGCTCCAGCGCGAACCGCACCCCGAGCATTCCGCCCATGGAGTGGCCGACCACATCGACGTCAGCGATGGCGAGGTGGTCGAGCAGCGCCACGGTGTTCTGGGCCAGCAGTTCAAAGCCGTAGTCGAGCGCGGGCTTGGACGAGCGCCCGAAACCGATCTGGTCCGGCACCACGACCCGGTGCCCGGCCGTGGCGAGGGCGCGAGCCGTGGTGGTCCATGACCCGCCGTCGAAGTTCTTGCCGTGGAGCAGGAGGACCGTACGCCCGGAAACCGACGGGCCGGTGGGCGCGATGTCCAGATACGCCATGTTGACGGTCTCGCCCTGGTTGACCAGTTGGAGGAACCGCACCGGATACGCGGTCGGGAATCCCTCCATGGCGATACCGAGCGGTTGGTCGTATGTGGGCTCGACGGTCGAGCCGAACACACTGGCCGCGCTCGCCGGGGCGGCGCTCGCTCCCGTGCCCAGCACAGCCACGGTCCCAGCACCCACGGTCAGGAACGCCCGGCGTGTAGTCACACATCCCCCAACTCAGTCGTACATCAGTGCGCTCATACTGCACCAACTCCCCACAAGATCAAAGGAGTCTGCTGGCAAAAGAAAGGGGCATCTATTCGCGGGGAGGAGGCGCGGCGGCGCCGGGAGAGGTGGCCCAGACCGGCGCTGGGAGAGGCGGCTCTCCGCGAGTGCCGTGCTCAGAGGAGGCTGGGACCGCTTCGGGTCTCGACCGCGTAGAGATGGTGGTCATCGCTGCCCACATAGACCACGCCGTCCACCACCACGGGTGCGCAACGCACCGGGCCGCCGGCCTTGAACTGCCATCGCGGTTCACCGGGGGCGATATCAAGCCCGTACAGCTGATGGTCATCGTCCTCCGCTACGGGCTTTCTCGGTGTCGTGAGGCTGCGCTGGCCGCGTACCGACACCATGAGCTTGCTGACAGTCTGGCGAGGCCGGTGACAGATAGCAGCCTTATCGCCCAACTTGCCGCGTGAGGGTGGGTGACCAGGTGACGCTACGGGCCCCGCGGTTGACCTCGGGAGGTCAGGGCTCGCCGAATCTCGCCAGGGTCAGCGCGCCCGCCACCGCGATCGTGAACCCCAGCACCGCCAACCAGGCCAGGCCCGTACGGGTGTGGTCGCCGAGCCACACCACACCCACCACGGCCGGGCCAACGGTCTCGCCGAGCACCATTCCGGCCGTTGCCACGGTCACCGAACCGCGCTGGAACGCGGACGTCAACAGCAGAAAGGCCGCCGCTCCACCGAGCAGCAGCGCATAGAGCGCCGGATTGGCCAACACCTGAGGCACCGCCAGGGAGTCGATCAGCCGAACGGCGACCTCCACCACGCCGAAACCCGCGCCAGCCCCCAGTCCCAGCACCAGCGCTCGCGGCCTGGTCGGAAGCTGTCCCGCCAGTGCTCCGACCAGTAGTACGGCGACGGCCACACCCAGCAGCGACCAACGCAGCGCGGCTGAGCCGGTGCGATCGCCCTCCGCGCCGGAGGCGAGCCCCAGCAGGGCCAGACCGGCGCAGACCGTGGCGACCGCGCCCCACTCCACGCGGCTCAGTTCGGTCCTCAGCAGCCGGGACGCCACCAGGGCGGTGACCGCGAGGCTGGCGGCGAGCGCTGCGCCGACCGCGTAGATGGGGAGGGAGCGCAGGGCCACGATCTGTAGGAGGAAACCGCACCCGTCCAGGGCGAGCCCCAGGAGGTAGCGCCAGTTGCGTAGGGCGCGGAGCAGTAGTGCGGCATCGACACCTGAACCGGAACCGGGTGCGGCCGTCTTGGCCGCCATGGCTTGGAGGACGGATGCGGTGCCGTAGCAGATCGCGGAACCAAGCGCGCAGAACATACCAAAGAGCACAAAGTGACAGTAGGGCAATGGTGTTGATGCTGCTCTCTAGCAGGGCACTGCTGGCGATTCTCCGAGGCCTCTATCCGCTGTAGGAGCTCCATCCCTGGAGTGAGGCCCTTTCCCGGTAGGAGCTTCATCCCGGGCTTGAGCTCCTTCTCCGGTAGGAGCTTCATCCCGGGCTTGAGCTCCTTCTCCGGTAGGAGCTTCATCCCGGGCTTGAGCTCCTTCTCCGGTAGGAGCCTCATCCCGGGCCTGAGCTCCTTCTCCGGTAGGAGCCTCATCCCGGGCGTGAGCCTTTTCTCCCGCGTCGGAATCTGCCTGCCGCCGATCTCGACGGGCCGAATGAGCTGGCTGCCGAGGTGGCTAGGCCAAGGAGCCCCTGATGGCCGGGCGGCGCAGGCGCCACTCGCCATCCATCGGGTACCGCGCCTGTCCTACGGGACGAGCCCCGCCGCTAGCGGCCGCTCGCAGGACTCGGCCCCGCTGCCTGGCCTTGACCGTCACCGAGTGATGCTCGGCGCATGGATTCGTTGGGGGATGAGGCAGCGGGGTCGGGCATTCGGGAGTCTTCTACGCCGTCTTGCTCGGCCCCACTCACTCGTTCTCGCTCACTCGGCCCTGCTTGCCAGGCCCTGCTTACTCGTTCCCGCCTACTCGTTTCCGTCACCGGGGGCGGTGGGTCTGCACTGGCTGGTGCAAGGCTGGTGCATCTGGGTGGGGCCGCTGGTCGGGCCAACGCCCGTCAGTCGGCGATGTAGTCCCGCAGCCGCGCCGGCTTGAGGCCCGCAGCGTCGGCAGCCGCCAGCACCCGGGTGAGATCGGCCGCGAGACCATCCGTGAAGTGCAGCAAGATGATGTCGCCCGACTGCAACTGGGGCATGGGGGGCTGCCATGTGCCCCAGGTGGTCTGATCGTGGGTCCATGTCACCAGTGCCTTGGCACCGCAAGCACCGGCGGCGACGCGGGTCTGCTCGTTGTAGTCGCCGTACGGCGGGCGGAACAGCCGCGGCTCGAAGCCGAAGGTGGACAGGGCCCGCTGGCGTGCGCCGCAGATCTGAGCGCGCTGCCCCTCGGCATCCAGAGTGGTCATCGACGGGTGGCTGACGGTGTGGTTCTCGATCCGCGAGGGGCCGTGGTCGAGCAGGGTGCGGAAGTACTGGGGGCCGTTACTCGCGGCGTCCGACACCAGGAACAGGGACGCGGGGATGTTCCGGTCGAGCAGGATCCTGGCAGCGGCGGGGTCGTGTGCCCAGCCGTCGTCAATGGTGATGAAGATGACCGGATCGGTGGTGCTGATCTTGGAGACAACGGGGACCGGCGCGGGCCAAGCGGCCTGCGCGGGGGTGGTCAGGCCCAAGAGGGCGAGAAGAGGTACGAGGACGGCGAGCAGCACTCGGGGTCTCGGCATGGCCCGCATCATTGGTCCAGACCAGTTCTTGTGTCAATGCCCTTGGGTCCAACTCATCTACCGGGGCGTCCGCGGGGCTGCTAGGGCGGATCCCGTGGACTGTTGGAGCGGACCCCTTCCGGGCGCCTCAACTGACTCTTGCGGAACACGAGCCCCTCTAGCTGAGTGTGGGCGCCACGCCTCTAGCGATACGCGAGCCCTGTCTGTGGTTGTACGGAGCCCCGCCCGGGAACCTGGCCTCCAGCGGTAGGCGACCGCGACCCAGGCTCGGTAGGGGTTCGATGGCCGCCAGTTGCGCCAGCTGCGCGAGGAGGGGCAAGCGGCTGTGGCGGGGGTCGGGAGTCAGGGGTGGGTTTCGTTTACGGGGGTGACGTTGGGGCGGGGTGTGAGCCTTGCGGGTGCGGGTGCGGGTGCGGGTGCGGGTGCGGGTGCGGGTGCGGGGGTTGGGGTTGGGGTTGGGGTTGGTAGGCCTTGAACTGGGGCTAGGGAGGGCTGGGGTTGGTGAAGCTGGAGTGGCCTGGCCTGAGGTGGAATTGAACGGTCAGGGCCAGGCCGTCATCCGGCCCCGGTTGGGGCGCGCTGTCTCAGTCTGTGAGGACCGCTCGCAACTGGTCCAGTCCCCAGTCCAAGTCCTCCTTGCTGATCACCAGTGGTGGGGCGATACGGATCGTCGAACCATGGGTGTCCTTGACCAGCACGCCCCGGTCCATGAGCTTCTCGGAGATCTCCCGGCCGGTGCCGTGTCGGGGTGCGATGTCCACACCTGCCCAGAGCCCTCGGCCACGTACCGCTTCCACCACCCCGGTGCCCGTGAGCAGTCCCAACTCATGGTGCAGATGCTCGCCCAACTCCGTGGCACGCTGCTGGTACTCGCCGGTGCGCAACATCGCGATGACCTCCAGCGCCACCGCGCACGCCAGTGGGTTGCCGCCGAAGGTCGAGCCGTGCTCCCCGGGCCGGTACACACCCAGCACCTCCTGGGAGGAGACCACCGCGGACACCGGCACGACCCCGCCTCCCAGCGCCTTGCCCAGCACATACATGTCGGGCACCACGCCCTCGTGCTCCAGGGCGAAGGTCCGGCCGGTGCGGCCCAGGCCCGACTGGATCTCGTCCGCGATGAAGAGCACATTCCGTTCCTGGGTGAGCCGACGGACGCCCGCCAGATATCCGGGCGGGGGCACCAGCACCCCTGCCTCACCCTGGATCGGCTCCAGCAGTACCGCCACGGTGTTCTCCGTGAGGGCCGCCTCCATCGCCGTGAGGTCCCCATACGGCACGATCTCGAACCCGGGGGTGTAGGGGCCGAAGTCCGCGCGGGCATCCGGGTCCGTTGAGAAGCTGATCACCGTGGTGGTACGGCCGTGGAAGTTGTTCGACGCGACGACGATCTTCGCCATGTTGTCGACGACGCCCTTCACCCGGTATCCCCACTTACGGGCGGTCTTCACGGCCGTCTCCACCGCCTCTGCGCCGGTGTTCATCGGTAGCACCGACTCCATACCGCACAGCTCGGCGAGCTGTTCGCAAAAGTCGGCGAATCGGTCGTGGTAGAAAGCCCGTGAGGTGAGGGTGACCCGCTCCAGCTGCGTCTTGGCGGCATCGATCAATCGACGGTTCCCATGGCCGAAATTGAGCGCCGAGTACCCGGCGAGCATGTCGAGATAGCGACGCCCCTCGACATCGGTCATCCACGCACCCTCCGCTGAGGCGACGACAACAGGAAGCGGGTGGTAGTTGTGCGCGCTGTGTGCCTCGGCGGCGGCAATGGCGCTCTCAGATACAGACACGGGATCTCCGATCGCGTAGTTCAGGTGGCTCACGCGGAGGCATGTCGGGTAAAGACAAAGCTTCCGGCTGAGGCAGGGTGATGCCTCTGTTTCTATCGTCGCTCGTAGAGTGGCTGAAGAAACCTTGCTGCACACATCGCCCTCAGGTTGCGGGCCCCGCGGGTACTCGGTGCGCAGAAACGCGTGGGCGCTAGAGTTGTGCACACACATGGCGACTGGCGTACGGGGAGCTAACCCCGAGGGAACCATGTGCGCAGCAGTGAAACGAGGTGCCGCCCGCCTGGGTACCCGGGACCGTCGAAGCGATGACCCGGAGGACACCTATGACTCTGCCCCTTCCCCATCCGGCCCTCTCAGCCGCCGATCCGGAACTGGCTGCTCTCATCGGAGCTGAGGAACAGCTTCAGGCCACCACCCTCAGGCTTATCCCCAGCGAGAACTATGTCTCCGCCGCTGTTCTGGAGGCCTCCGGCACGGTGCTTCAGAACAAGTACAGCGAGGGTTACGCCGGTCGCCGCTACTACGAGGGCCAGCAGAACATCGACCAGGTGGAGCGGCTCGCCATCACTCGTGCCAAGGGTTTGTTCGGGGTCGAGCACGCCAACGTGCAGCCCTACTCCGGCTCCCCGGCCAACCTCGCCGTCTATCTCGCCTTCGCCGAACCCGGCGACACCGTCATGGGCATGGCACTACCGATGGGCGGCCATCTCACCCATGGCTGGGGTGTCTCGGCGACCGGCCGCTGGTTCCGGGGTGTGCAGTACGGCGTGCGCCAGGACACCGGGCTGATCGACTTCGACGAGGTCCGTGAGCTAGCCCTCAAGGAACGCCCGAAGATCATCTTCTGTGGTGGTACCGCCCTTCCTCGAACCATCGACTTCGCCGCCTTCGCGGAGATCGCCCAGGAGTCCGGTGCTGTTCTGGTCGCCGACATCGCCCATATCGCCGGTCTGATCGCTGGTGGAGCCCATCCCTCACCCGTGCCGCACGCGGATGTCATCTCCACCACCACGCACAAGACCCTGCGGGCCCGCGCGGGGCGATGCTGATGTCCCGTGAAGAGCATGCCAAGGCGATCGACAAGGCCGTCTTCCCCGGACTACAGGGTGGCCCTCACAACCAGACCACCGCGGCAATCGCCGTCGCCCTCCATGAGGCGGGGCAGCCGTCCTTCAGCAGCTACGCCCACTCCGTTGTCGCCAACGCCCAGGCACTGGCCGAAGAGCTCCTGGCCCGCGGTTTTGACCTGGTCTCCGGCGGCACGGACAACCATCTGATCCTGATGGACCTCACCCCCAAGGATGTCCCCGGCAAGATCGCCGCCAAGGCTCTCGACCGGGCCGGGATCGTTGTGAACTACAACACCGTCCCCTATGACCCGAGGAAGCCCTTCGACCCCTCAGGTATCCGCATCGGCACCCCTTCTCTCACCTCGCGCGGCCTGGGGACAGAACATATGACCGCTGTCGCCGACTGGATCGACCGAGGCGTGACCGCGGCCGGCTTGGGCGACGAGGCCGCGCTCAGCTCCATCCGCGCCGAGGTGGCCGAGCTGATGTCCTCTTACCCGGCCCCAGGCCTGACCGGATAGCCCTTGCTTGACGGCCTTGACGGCCTTGACGGCCTTGACCGGTCCGTAGGGGAGTAGTTGGTTTCTGCTGGCTGTCAGGGGCCCGGCTGGCTAGGGCCTGCACGTGAGGCAGAGGACACGTGAGGCAGAGGAGAGGTCAGCAGAGACGGGCGATGCTGGGATGTTGACTCGGTTCTGGCCTACGGGCTGAACCAGTAGGTCCCTCTTCTGGTGTGGCCGGGGCGCCCCCCGTAGCGCCCCGGCCCACCGAACGGGCGGCGGGTTACTGAGCCACCCCGTGGCAGCTCCGACCAGCCCTCTTTCCCACTGGAGGGTTGGCCCTCAGCCGTCCAAAAGCTGTTGGCGAGGCCCGCTCTCTCCGCCTTTTCGCCAGAGCGGTGGGGGAAGACGCCGGGACACCATCGGCCGTACCAGCAGGGCCAGCACCGCACCAAGTGCCAGGCCCGGTATCACCCACCACCAGCCGTCCAAGGCATCCGAGGAGGACGACTCCCTCAGGGGCTCCATGGCCCTGGGGGAACCCTTCCCCGTGTCGTAGGCCGTACTGCCCGCTGAATCCCGGTCCGCTGAACCCTTGCTTGCCGAGCCCTGGTTCGCGGAGTTCTCGCTCGGGGTGGCTCGGGCCAGACCTGGTCGAAGTGGGGTGGTTTCCGAAATGCCGCGCTTCCCGGCCAGCAATCCCAACTCCTGCAGCAGTCCGGACAACTTCTTGGGCTCCTGCACCCTGCGCCAAACACCCTGCACCGGAGCCACATCAGTCTCCGACAACGCCGAGTAGGTCCAGATGACATCGAACCGCTCGCTCGGATAGATCTGGTCCGTCCGCCAAGCCTTGATGTCATGGACCAGCCACGACACGTTGACCAGACCGGCTCCCGTCGACTCCTTCTTCAGCTGCCCCGGCGGGTCCGGCTGACCACTCTGTCCTTCGCCGAGCAATCCGAGCAGCGTCTGATACCTCGCGTCAGAGATATGGAGCGCCGCGGCCCGCCCTGAATCAGGTGTGGTCAGCAGAGCGCTAGTCGGCCCTCCCGCCACTGCGCTTGGCGCGAAGAACCAGCTCATCGCCAGCACTGTCACCAGCGCGGCAACTTGTCGCAGCAGTCGCATACTTCCCCCAGCGGATGTCCCCGCACGGTCCCTCCGCGCAGCGTCACCTCTGGTACACCGCTCGCCCCCCTCGGGTTCCCCCTTCTGAGGCATCGGTTTCGGCCACTTCGGCCAGCGTTGATTCCGCGATCTCCACGGCACGCGAAAGTGAGGCCACTCCCTCCAGACGCAGCGTTGTCCCCTGGCCGTCCAAGGACCAGAGCAATGTCGGGCCCGCGGTCCGCTCCTCAGGTGTCCAGCTGCCCTGGGCATCGGTCAGCGGCAGCCGTAGCGCATGCGGTGTCTTGAACCACAGGGCGTCGCTGCCACCACCACCTCTGCCGCCACCACCGCTGTCCTCGCCACCACCTCTGCCGTCGTCGCTGCCGGGTCTTAGCGTCACCCATTCCGGCATGACCCCGGTCTGCTTGGCGAAGCCAAGGTCAAGCGAGGCCCGGAACTCATCCAGCCGTACCGTTTGCCCCCGCTCGCTCCAACACAGGCTCACCACGGAGCGTCCACCAGGTCCTGCCGTCAGGGAGACGGCGTCCGGGTGCCCGAGTGCCGTGGGCACCCGGGCCCGGAAGCCGGCGCGGCGCTCCGCCTCAGCCAAGGGCATCGGGGCCGCGCACATAGGTGGATGCACGCCAGGACGCGGTGTCATCGAAGGCTCATATGTCACCCGGACCCCAGCGAAGCCAAACCAGTCCGCCACCGCCGCCCGCACCGGAGGCGTAAGCACCAGCACCACCAGCACCCCGGAGAAGAGGACCGTCAGTGACCGCCACCGCTCATCCATCCAGTGCCGTAGCCGCTTGATCCGCCCCGTTTGCGCTGCCTGTCCTGCCTGTCCCGTCTGTCCCGTCTGTCGAAGCTGCCCCGCGGTAGCACGTGCGGCCGAGGGCGAGAAGGAATCCGATGGCAGAGAAGTCGGAGCTGGCAGAGACGGCAGAGACGGCAGAGACGGCAGAGACGGCAGAGGCGGCAAAGGTGGCAGAGACGGCAGAGGCGGCAAAGATACCGAAGCGGATGATGAGCTTGATGAGGGTGATACGGGCGGTGAAAGAGGCGAAGACGAGGGCGTAGCTGGAGGAGAAGGCGTAGCTGGAGGAGAAGGGGAGGGGATGGAAGCCGGTGACAGGGGTGAGGGCGAAGTCTCGGCGAGGAGCTGTGCCAGCACCCGCTCGGCCATCGTCTCGCCGTCCACATCTGGTATCCGGATATTCCGGCCCAGTGCCCGCAACTCCTCGGCCAATGCCTGCTGCTCCAGCGAGAGGGCCTGTTGCTCCTCCGGCGAAAGCTGCTGCTCCCCGCTCGGAGGCTCAGCTCCGCGGTCCTCAGCCATGTTCCTCACCTCCCTTCCCCCCCTATGAGCCGTCCCAGCTTGGTCAACCCTCGGTTCAGCCGGGACTTCACCGTCCCCCGAGCCACCCCCAGCGCCTCCGCGGTCTCCGCTTCATCCATCTCCAGCAGATAGCGGTACGCCACCACCCGGCGCTGCTCCTCGCTCAGCTCCTCCAACGCGGCCAGCAACTGAGCACGCCGCTCGTCCGCGACGGCGGCCACTGCCGGGTCCACCGATTCCGGTATCCGTGGTTCGGAGCCGAGGAACAGCGCCTCCCGTCCAGCGAGCGCCCGCAGCCGCACCGCCGAGCGGACTGTGTTCCTCGTCTCATTGACCACGATCTGTAGCAGCCAGGGACGGAACGACGCGCCTTCCCGGAAACGGTCGAGCGATTGGTATGCCTTGAGGAATGACGTCTGCACCACATCCTCGGCGTCCGCGCCCGCTCCGAAGGCCACCGCGGCCCTGAGCGCGACCTGTGTATGGGCACGCACCAGCTCCGCGTACGCCTCCGGCTCTCCGGCGCGCACCCGAGCGATCACCGCGCTCTCGTCTACGACGCCGCGGCCTCCCTCCAGCATCCCCTCCCGCGTGCTCACGCCTTTGATACACCGCCGGCCGGAGATCGGTTCCACACCTGAGAGAATGAGCGACATGGCCGCACTCCGACCCCGCGCTCTCTCCGGCATCCAGCCCACTGCCGGCTCGTTCCACCTCGGTAATTACCTGGGAGCGATCCGCCAGTACGTAGCGCTGCAAGAGACCCATGACGCGTTCTACATGGTCGTTGACCTGCACGCGATCACCGTGCCGCAGGACCCGGCCGAGCTGCGGGCCAATACCCGGCTCGCCGCCGCTCAGCTGCTCGCGGCCGGGCTCGACCCCGAGCGCTGCACTCTCTTCATCCAGAGCCATGTGCCCGAGCACGCTCAGCTCGGCTGGGTGATGAACTGCCTCACCGGTTTCGGCGAGGCATCTCGGATGACGCAGTTCAAGGACAAGTCCGCGAAGCAGGGTGCTGACCGGGCCACCGTTGGTCTCTTCACCTACCCGGTGCTCCAGGTCGCGGACATCCTGCTGTACCAGGCGGACGCCGTGCCGGTCGGTGAGGACCAGCGCCAGCACATCGAGCTGACCCGGGACCTCGCCGAGCGCTTCAACACCCGCTTCGGCGAGACGTTCACGATCCCGGCGCCGCACATCGTCAAGGAGGTCGCGAAGATCTATGACCTCCAGGACCCGACGATCAAGATGAGCAAGTCGGCTTCCACGCCCAAGGGCCTGGTCAATCTGCTCGACGAGCCCAGGGTGACCGCGAAGAAGATCAAGAGCGCGGTGACCGACACCGACACCGTGATCCGTTTCGACCCGGTCGAGAAGCCCGGCATCAGCAATCTGCTGACCATCTACTCCACTCTCACCGGCGCGACGGTCGCCGAGTTGGAGAAGGAGTACGAGGGCAAGATGTACGGCGCACTGAAGACCGACCTCGCGGATGTGATGGTGGAGTTCGTCACGCCGTTCCGGACTCGTACGCAAGAGTATTTGGATGATCCCGAGACCTTGGACTCGGTTCTGGCCAAGGGCGCGGAGAAGGCGCGTGCCGTAGCCGCCGAGACCCTGGCGGCGGCCTACGACAGAGTGGGATTCCTGCCCGCGAAGCACTAGGAAGCAGTAAGCGGAACCGGGCCCGCAAGGACCCGAATCGGTACGCCGGAATCCGTAGCGACTCCGTTCCCCTCCAGCCCGGCGCAGGTACGGACTGTGGAGTCAACGCTGATCCGGAAGGCCGGAATCGG
The DNA here is from genome assembly GCF_023701525.1 of Streptomyces albipurpureus. Taxonomy (GTDB): domain Bacteria; phylum Actinomycetota; class Actinomycetes; order Streptomycetales; family Streptomycetaceae; genus Streptomyces; species Streptomyces albipurpureus. Next base: position 399,727 of record NZ_JAMQAW010000010.1, on the reverse strand, counting down.
CCTGAGGCCGGCACGGTCCCCGGTACCGGAACGGCAGGAAGGCCGGCTCGGGGAACGAGCTCGGGTGAGGCCAAGGGCGGATCGGCAACCGACCGGTGGCCTACCGCACCCGAACGGTATTGCAGCCGCTCAAAGCAGTCCTGACCAGGCACGGGACATCTGTGGAGCCAGCCCGGCCCCGCCGGGTGTGTCCAACGCCTCTGGTCACATGCACGGTGCAGCCGCCACACTGGCGGCTGCACCACATCCGTCGACAGCAGACGTACGGATGGACACACAGCCCGTTCGAGACGATGAGGAGAACGACGTGGGGACCGTAACGCTCGGCGTTTCGATCGCGGTCCCGGAGCCCTATGGCAGCCTGCTCCAAGAGCGGCGTGCGGGCTTCGGGGACCCTGCCGCGCATGGCATTCCCACGCACATCACCCTGCTACCTCCTACGGAGGCCGATCCCGCGCTGCTGCCCGCGATCGAGGCCCATCTCACCGAGGTGGCCCGCGCAGGTCGGCCGTTCCCGATGCGGCTGTGCGGCACGGGGACGTTCCGCCCGCTCTCGCCCGTCGTCTTCGTTCAGGTTGTCGAAGGCGCTGCTGCCTGCTCCTGGCTCCAGAAGCGGGTACGGGATGAATCCGGCCCGCTGGTGCGCGAGCTGCAGTTCTCCTACCACCCTCATGTGACCGTGGCGCACGGCATCTCCGAAGAGGCGATGGACCGTGCCTATGCGGAGTTGGCGGAGTTCGAGGCGGCCTGGACATGCGCCTCCTTCGCGCTGTACGAGCAGGGCGCGGACGGGGTCTGGCGCAAGCTGCACGAGTACGCGTTCGGGGGCGGCATCGGCTCCGTACCCGCACAGGGTTCCCCCGTCGATGAGCCGGCGAGGGCACCCTTCACCTCGTAGACCTGTAGACCTCGCCGGAGCCCGGAGCCCGGAGCCCGGAGCCCGGAGCCCGGAGCCCGGAGCCCGGAGCCCGGAGCCCGGAGCCCGGAGCCCGGAGCCCGGAGCCCGGAGCCCGGAGCCCGGAGCCCGGAGCCCGGAGCCCGGGTTCTCTCTGGGGCTCGGACCTCCCAGTGGCTCGAAGCTGTCGCTCGAAGCTGTGGTGAGGGCTCGGGACGCTGGCATCCGGCTGCCGAGCCGGCCCTGTGCACGGGCCGGCGAGCAGCCTTCGGAGCGAGCAGTTTTCAGAGCGAGCAGTCTTCGGAGCGAGCCGGCTCAGGGTGAATGGGCTCAGGTTGAATGGGCTCAGGTTGAATGGGCTCAGAGCGGCAGTCTGCGGAAGAGCGAACGCGGTGTGTGCCGTAGCGCGGTCATCACCACTCGCAGGGCCCCCGGCACCCACACCGTCTCGGATCTGCGTCGCAGCCCGAGTTCCACGGCCGTGGCGACGGCCTCCGGGGTGGTGGCCAGCGGCGCGTCGGGCATCCCCGAGGTCATTCGGGTACGGACGAAGCCGGGGCGTACGACCATGACGTGCACCCCGGTCCCGTACAGCGCGTCGCCCAGCCCCTGGGCGAAGGCATCGAGGCCGGCCTTGCTGGAGCCGTAGATGAAATTGGTGCGGCGAGCCCGCTCACCCGCGACCGACGAGAGCACCACCAGCGAGCCATGGCCCTGGTTCTGAAGGGCCGCCGCGCAGATCAGCCCGGCTGAGACCGCCCCCGTGTAGTTGGTCTGGGCGACCCGTACCGCGGCCGGTGGGTCACCTTCGTCGTTGGCCTGGTCGCCCAGGACTCCGAAGGCGAGCAGCACCATATCGATGTCACCCTCGGTGAAGACCTTGCCCAGTACTTCCGCGTGCGGCGCCGGGTCCAGGGCGTCGAAGGGGACCGTACGGACATCCGCTCCCAGGGTGCGCAGGGAGTCGGCTGCGTGCTCAAGCTCGGGGGAGGGGCGGCCGGCCAACCAGACCGTCCGGGCGCGACGGGCGATCATCCGGCGGGCGATGGCCAGCCCGATCTCCGATGTGCCACCGAGGATGAGCAGGGACTGCGGGGTGCCGAAGGCGTCCTTCATGATCGGATGACTCCTTGGAGTGCGCGGTTTCATTGCGGGCGAATGCGGGGTCACAGGGCCAGCCGGCGGGAGAGGTCGGAGGTGAAGACCCCCTGGGGGTCCAGATGGGCGCGCAGCGCTCGAAAGTCGGGCAGCCGTGGGTACATGACGTCGAGCAGTTCCGGGCGCAGCCGTGAGTCCTTGGCGAGATAGATCCGGCCGCCGGCCGTGGCGACCTCCTCGTCCAGCTCGTCCAGGAAGCTTCCGAGCCCGGCGAGCCCGGCGGGGATGTCCAGGGCCAGCGTCCAGCCCGGCATCGGGAAGGAGAGCCACCCCGGGTCACTCGTGCCGAAGCGTTTCAGGACGGCGAGGAACGAGGGGCAACCCCGTCGTGCGATCCGTTGGATGATGCTCCTCAGGGCTTCTTCCTGACCGTGGCCGACGACGAACTGGTACTGGACGAAACCGTCGCCGCCATAGATCCGGTTCCAGTGCGGTACGGCGTCCAGCGGATGGAAGAACCTGGTCAGGGGCTGTAGTTCCGTCGTACGGGACCGGGGTGCCCGGCGGTACCAGAACTCGTTGAAGAGGCCGACCGTGGTTCGGTTGAGCAGCCCCCGCGGTAGCTGGGCGGGGGGTGCGGGCAGCCGTCCCGGCCGAAAGTCGAGCGGCTGGTGACGGGCGCGGGAGGGTAGCGCGGTCAGGGGCGCGTGCTCCCCGCGGGTGAGGACCGAGCGCCCCAGCGCCTTGCCGCGGGCGAGGAGATCGATCCAGGCGACCGAGTACCGGTATCGATGGTCATCGGTGGTGAGCCTGGCCAGTAGCTCGTCGAGGTCGGCCGCCCGTTCGGTGTCCACGGACATCAGGGATGTCTCCACCCGGTGCAGCCGTACGGTCGCCGAGAGGATCACTCCGGTCAGGCCCATGCCGCCTGTGGTGGCGTCAAAGAGGTCGCTGCCGGGGCGGAGGGTCTGGACCTCCCCGTTGGCCGTGAGGAGTTCGAGCGATTCCACATGGCGGGAGAAGGAGCCGCTGGCATGGTGGTTCTTGCCGTGGATGTCCGCGCCGAGCGCTCCGCCGACGGTCACCTGTCGGGTGCCGGGTGACACCGGTACGAACCAGCCGAGCGGTAGCAGTACTTCCATCAGCCGGTGCAGGCTGACTCCGGCATCGCAGACGACGGTTCCCGCCTGGCCGTCGATGGTGTGGATGCGTGCCAGGCCCGTCATATCGAGGACACAGCCGCCGGCGTTCTGGGCGGCGTCACCGTAGGCCCGGCCGAGCCCTCGTGCGATGCCTCCGCGGGCACCCCAGCCCTGGACGACCGCCGCCGCCTCGGCGGCGGTGCGGGGGCGCAGCACCCGGGCGGTGGTCGGGGCGGTGCGTCCCCAGCCGCTGATGGAGACGAAGGGGTCGTCCTCGTCGCCATGGGTCTCAGCGGTGTGGCTCTGGGGGGTGTTGGTGCTCACGGGGGTGTGCGGCTGAGCGGGGTCGGCGGGGGCGGAAGGAGCATCGGGGGACATAGCTAAGACCGTATCGCCGCTTATGCCCACATTTTTGCAGTGCCCTATGGACTCGCCGAAATGGGTGATTAAACGAGTGTCATCAAAGAATGACACGCAAACTCGGGCGTTCGCCCACAAGAGTCCCCCCTGGTTCATGGGAAGGGGCGGCGGTTCATGGGAAGGGGCGGAGGATGATCTACGCCGAATATATGGAGGCTCAGTGCGGACGGTCATCGTTGGACGGCGAATTGTCGGCCGCTGACCGTCAACCGCCGGACGGGAGATGGCTGGCCGCAGCCGACCGTCGACCATCGGACAGAGGGTGGCTGGCCGCCGACCGTCGTCCAGCGGATAGGAGATGGTCGGCCGCCGACCGTCGACTACGAGCCGTCGACCGAAGGCTGCTGGTCATGGCTCGTGACTGCGGCGGCCAACGGGGGATCGCCGCGGCGGCCCAGGCCCTCTCCTTCGCCGGGGAGCACGGCGCGCTCTGGCTCGCCGCGGGTCTTGCGGGCGCGGCGAGCGACGGTGAGCGGCGCGGTGCGTGGCTCCGGGCTACCACCGTGGTGGGTGGGGCGCATCTGATGGGCATGGGGATGAAGCGGGTGGTGCGCAGGGCCCGCCCTGCCACGGGTGCTGCTCCACACCCGGGCAGCCCCCCTGAGCAGGCGCTTCGCCCGCCCTTGGTCAACACCCTGGGGCGGTACTCCTTCCCCAGTTGCCACGCCGCCTCTGCCGCGGCCGCCGTCGTCGCCTTCGGCGCTCTCCTGCCCAGCGGCGGCCGTTTGCTGCCATCGATCGCCGCCGCCATGTGCGTCTCCCGGCTCGTGGTCGGAGTCCACTACCCCACGGACATCGCCGCGGGCGCCGCGCTGGGCGGGCTCGCGGCCCGGCTTGGCCGCCGTTGGATGATCCGTCCGCTGGCCACCCTTGGCACCAGGGGAGGCGAGCGCGGTGACTGAGCACGGCACGGCCCTACTGGAACGGCCGGAACGGCGACCCAAGAAGCCCCGTAGACCGTCACCGGCCCGGGGCGGCGGCCCGCTCATCGGGCTACTGAGAACCGCACGGCCCCGGCAGTGGGTCAAGAACCTGCTGGTTCTCGCCGCTCCGGCCGCCGCGGGTGAGCTGGACTCCTTCCACACCGCAGCCCAGCTCGCCGTGGTCTTTGTCCTCTTCACCGCGGCCGCAGCGGCTGTCTATCTGATCAATGACGCCCGGGACGCCGAGGCCGACCGGGCCCATCCGGTCAAGTGCCGGCGCCCGGTGGCAGCGGGCCAGGTGCCTCCGCACACCGCCTACGCCGTCGGTGCGGCCCTAGGCGTCCTTGCCACCGTCGCTGCGGCGGTCCTGTGCAACGCGCTGACCGGCGCGCTCCTCACCGCCTATCTCTCCATGCAACTCGCCTACTGCATCTGGCTGAAACACGTACTCGTCGTCGATATGGCCGTCGTCACCACCGGATTCCTGCTGCGCGCCATGGTCGGTGGGGTCGCTCTCGGCATCCCGCTGTCCCGTTGGTTTCTGATCACGACCGGGTTCGGGGCGCTCTTCATGGTGGCCGCGAAGCGCTACTCGGAGGCCGTGCAGATGGAGGGCAAAACGGGTGGCAAGGGCGCGACCAGGGCACTGCTGAACGAGTACACAACCGGCTATCTGCGTTTTGTGTGGCAGCTCGCGGCCGGGGTCGCCGTACTGGCCTACTGCCTGTGGGCGCTGGAGAGCGGCGGCACCGACGAGGAGGCGCTGCTTCCCTGGCGTCAGCTGTCGATGATCGCCTTCATCCTCGCGGTGTTGCGGTACGCGGTCTTCGCGGACCGCGGCACCGCCGGTGAACCCGAGGACGTGGTGCTCCGAGATCGCGCGCTGGCCGTGATCGGTGTGGTGTGGGCCGCGATGTATGGGCTCGCCGTCGCCGGACTGTGACCTTCCGGCGCATTTTCCGGCCACTGGTGTTCGGTACCGAGGGTAGGCGTACGGCATGGATTGGTTGACCAAGCTCCCCGTCATCGGGCCCGCTGCCGCCCGCATGATGCAGACCCACGCCTGGCGCAGTTACGAGACCATGGAACGGGTCCACTGGACCCGTCTCGCTGCCGCCATCACCTTTCTGAGCTTCCTCGCCCTCTTCCCGCTGATCACCGTGGCCGCCGCTGTGGGGGCGGCCCTGCTCAGCGATGATCAGCTGAACAAGTTGCAGGAGAAGATCGGCGAGCAGGTGCCCGGTATCTCCGACCAGTTGGACATCGACTCCCTGGTGGCCAACGCGGGGACGGTCGGACTGGTCGCTGGCGCGCTGCTGCTCTTCACCGGTATCGGCTGGGTCGGCGCCATGCGGGACTGTCTGCGGGCCGTGTGGGGGACCGACGACGAGGACGAGGGCAATCCCTTCATCCGCAAGGCCAAGGACGCGGGGGTGCTGCTCGGGCTCGGCGCCACCGCCCTGGTCTCGCTGGGCGCGTCCGCGCTCGGTTCCAGCGCGGTCGGTTGGACGACGGACCGGCTGGGACTCGACAAGGGCGGTGTGGGGGGAGTCCTGCTGTCGGTCGCGGCCATCGCTCTCGCCGTTCTCGCGAACTTCCTGATGCTGATCTATCTGCTGACCCTGTTGCCGAGCGCCCACCCGCCGCGGCGCCGCCTCGTGGTCGCGGGACTGATTGGCGCGGTCGGGTTCGAACTGCTGAAACTGCTGCTCAGTGGGTATATGCAGGGGGTCGCTTCCAAGAGCATGTACGGGGCGTTCGGAGTGCCGATCGCCCTGCTGCTGTGGATCAACTTCACGGCCAAGCTGCTGCTGTTCTGCGCCGCGTGGACGGCGACACCCAGCAAGGGCGAGGTCCGGGACACCACGGACACCCCGGGCGCACCCGACACCCCGGGCGCACCCGACACCCCGGGCGCACCGGAGTCCCCGGGCGCACCGGAGTCCCCGAACACCCCCGCCGGCCTCAGCCGCTGAACCGACCGGACTGACCGGACCGACCGGACTGACTGACTGACTGACCGGAGGCGCCAAGGCGCTCAGCGGTGTCGACCCCGCGGCCCCGCTCCGCCAACTGCAACGGGACCGGGACCGGGACCGGGACCGGGACGCGAGCCGAGAACGAGGCACGAGGCAGGAGCCAGGAGGCAGGAGCCAGGAGGTGTGAGGCATGAGGCATGAGGCATGAGGCATGAGGCATGAGGCATGAGGCATGAGGCATGAGAGCGAGGTGCGAGGACGCGCCCGAGCCCGATCCCGTGCCGCGTTGGCCGGTTACCCGCGGGCGGACGGCCAGCGTCGGTTCACCACGAACACGCCCGCCGCCAGCGCCATCAGCACTCCACCGATGATGGCCAGCGCGATGCCGACTCCACCCGATGACTCATCCTTCGCGATGCCCACCGGCCTGGCCTGGGAGCCGTGCTTGTCCGGTCCCGCACCGCCACCCGCCTCCTTCAGCTTCGCCGACCGCGGCGGCACCAGTTCACCGACCGGGGTGACCTTCCCCGTCGCGGCGAAGCCCCAGTCGAGCAGTCGCGCGGTCTCCTTGTAGACCGCTTGGCTCTCGCCGGAGTCGGGGTTCATCACGGTCACCAGGAGCACCTTCCCATTGCGCTCGGCAACCCCGGTGAAGGTCGACCCCGCATGAGTGGTGTTGCCGTTCTTCACACCGGCGATCCCCTGGTACGGCGCGACGCCGTAGTCACCGGTCAGCAGCCGGTTGGTGTTCTGGATCTCGAACGTATCCCGCTTGGCGCCGTCCATCTCACCGGGGAACTTGGCGCGGACCGTGGCGGCGTAGTCGCGGAAGTCCTTCTTCTGCATGCCGTTGCGGGCGATGAGCGTGAGGTCGTAGGCGGACGAGACCTGGCCCGCCGCGTCATAGCCGTCGGGTGACATGACCCGGGTGTCCAGCGCCTGCAACTCCTCGGCGTGCGCCTGCATGTCCTGGACGGTCTTGGGGATGCCGCCGTTCATCGCGGAGAGCACATGGACCGCGTCATTGCCCGAGCGCAGGAAGACCCCGAGCCAGAGATCGTTGACCGTGTAGGTCAGATCCTCCTTCACCCCGACCAGGCTGCTGTTCGTGCCCACCTCGGACAGCTCCGCCTCGGTCACCAGATGCGTGGCTTCCTTCGGTAGCTTGGGCAGCAGGGTGTCCGCGAAGAGCATCTTCAAGGTGGACGCGGGGGGCAGTCGCCAGTGCGCGTTGTGGGCCGCCAGCACCGCTCCGGACTCCGCGTCAGCGACCAACCAGGAGCGACCGCTGAGATCCTTGGGAAGTACGGGTGCGCCCGCACCCAGGCTGACCTGTGTGCCCGGCTTGCCCAATTGGGCCCCGCCGACCGTGGACATGACGGCCGGGGGATTCGGGTGCTTCTGTGGCTTGTTATCCGCCTTGCGATCGTGGGTGTCCGCAGCCGCGGGCACGGCGGCGAACAGGGGGAGCAGCAAGGCGGCGGTGACCGTCAGCGCGGTCCTCCGCGCGGCCTTCGCAGTGATCATCTTCAAGGCAGGCACGTGCGTGAAAGTACAGTGCTGATCAGAAAATATGCTTATCGGGTTGATGACTCGCCGGGAACGCCGCTGGGTCAGCCCACCCCGAGAACCTCGGTCGGCAGCTGACGGCAATACTGGAAGGATGAAGCTCAACCGCCCCACATCCTGGTTCCTGCTCGCTTTCGGTGTGTGGAGCTGGTTCATCTGGGTCACCTTCGTCAAAAACCTATGGCAGGACGGCAGCGGACTCGCCTTCGATGACGCGGGCGATCCAACGGCTTACTTCTGGGTTCATCTGCTGCTCGCCATTACGTCCTTTCTTCTGGGGACGGTCGTAGGACTCATTGGGTTGCGTGCCGTCCGCGCTTTGCGGCGCGAGGAACGCGAAGAATAGGGGAGCTTTCTGTGATCGTGGTCGTCGTACTCGTCTTCGTGGCGGTGCTCGCCCTCCTCGTCGGGGCGCACTGGTACGTCTGGCGGAGGTTGGTCCGCGACACGACACAGGCCCGTGGGGCTGCCCGCGGGGTGGGCACCGTGCTGATCTGGGTGCTCCCGCTGTTCTCCTTCGGAGCGCTGACAGCCGGCCGGGCCGGAGCTCCTTTTTGGCTGGAAAGAGTGGTCGCCTGGCCTGGCTACCTCTGGTTGGCGGTGCTGCTCTATCTGGTGCTCGCCCTGCTGGTCGGTGAGGGCGTACGGGCGGTATGGCTGCGCCGCTCCCGGGTGTCCGATGGGTCCCGACCGTCCGACCCCCCGCACTCCTCCGAGCCGGCCGCGTCTTCCAGGCCGGTTGAACCGACCCCCGCGAAGTCGACCGTGCGGGGTGCGGTGACGGTGCCCTCAGGGCCGACCGCCACCGCTGCTGAAGCCACCACCGGCGCCAGCGCCAACACCGGCACCACCACCACGGCCGCCGTCGGCGCATCCCACCAGCAGGACAACGCCGAGACCGCCACCAGCACCGACTCCGCCCCCCTGGAATCCCCTTCATCCATACGAGCGACCGCGGACCGTGAGTCCTCCCTCGACCAGAGCGCGGTCCAGGAGGTCAAGGCCCACCCCGGCGCCGAGCATCCCCAGACGGTCTCCCGCCGGCTCTTCGTCTCCCGGGTGGTCGGCGGCGGAGCCGCAGCAGCAGCGCTGGGCACCGTCGGCTACGGCACCTATGGAGTACTGCGCGGGCCCAAGATCAAACGGGTGACCGTCCCGCTGGCCAAGCTGCCCCGCGCCGCCCATGGCTTCCGGATCGCCGTGGTCAGCGACATCCACCTCGGGCCCATCCTCGGCCGGGGGCACACCCAGCGGATCGTCGACACCATCAACACGGCCCAGCCCGATCTCATCGCCATCGTCGGCGACATGGTCGACGGCAGCGTCGCCGACCTCGGTCCGGCCGCCGAGCCGCTCACCCAGCTCAAGGCCCGGCACGGCACGTTCTTCGTCACGGGGAACCACGAGTACTTCTCCGGGGCCGAGGAGTGGGTCGACCACGTGCGCGAGCTGGGACTTCGCCCGCTGGAGAACGAGCGGGTGGAGATCGACGGGTTCGACCTCGCCGGAGTCGACGACATCGAAGGCGAGAAGGTCGGCAAGGGGCCCGACTTCCGCAAGGCCCTCGGCGACCGGGACAGTTCCCGGGCCTCGGTGCTGCTGGCCCACCAGCCCGTCGTCATCCATGACGCCGTCGAACACGGAGTGGACCTCCAGCTCTCCGGACACACCCACGGCGGCCAACTCTGGCCCGGCAGCTACCTCGCCGAACTGGCCAATCCCACCGTGGCGGGCCTGGAGCGCTACGGCGACACCCAGCTCTATGTGACCCGGGGCGCCGGAGCATGGGGCCCACCGGTGCGGGTGGGTGCCTCATCGGACATCACCGTGGTGCAGTTGGCGTCCCGGCAGGCCTAGTGCCTCACGTCTGGATCAGGCTGGGGCACGGCCCCAGCCTGATCCGGACGAACCACGGCGTACGGGGCTACTGCCTGCGGATCACGTCTTGCGGATCACGTCTTCGGGAGTGGGTCCGCAATCGAGCCTGGGGAAACAGCCGGGGCACGCGTAGAGGATCGTTCCGGGCCCGCTGGAGCTGAGGACGTAGCGGACGGTGATCGGGGCTCTGGTGATCCTGCCGCAGTCGCAGCAGTACGCGGCCGGGTCGGGCGAGACCTCCGGGAACAGCTCCTCCGGACTCATGCGGCCACTGCCGCCGTACGAACCCTGACCTGGTGAACTCCGGTGCTGGCGGTGTACGGGTAGTCATAGCCCCGCTCTGCCCATGCGGTGGCGAAGAACCGCTCTCGGCACTCGGGCGTGAGTAACTGTGCCTCTTCGGCCCGGAAGATCGAACGGGCGAGCTCCGCACTCGGACCGGTCCACGGCCGGGACCACGCACAGGAGTTGAGAGTGGGCTCCGGCGGTACGGGAGTGGGCGAAGCGTGCTGGGCGAGGTACCGGGCAGTGTGCCGTCCGGGCTTGGGTCGGCGAGTCCACAAGATGAAGTTCAGCACCCTTACGAGTGCACGGACGATAGGGTTTCGCATGTTGACGCTCCTTTGGAAAGCGTTGGCCATGCCCCCGGACGGTTGCTCCCGTCGCGGGGGTTTTCTGGAACTCGGGGGTGGCCCCGGTCGCCCGTGCGGGGGCCGGGAGGCGGCCGGGGCCGGGAGTGAACGCGGTGGTTCGCTCCCCTTCCCTCGGTCCAGGTGGTGACCGCACCGGACGCGAGGGGGTGCCGCTCCGTGCGTTCCTCCGCAGCGTCAGGGGGACGCTGCCGCACGAAGCGGGGGTAGGTGGTCCGCCCGACTGCCGACTCTCAACGGAGGCCGGGCGGACCGGTGACCGCCCCGCATGATGAACCCGCGAATCACAGTGGCCGGGTATTCAGGGGGCGGACGATCTCACACCAGGGACGGGACGAGAGCGGACCGGTGGGTGCGCCCTCGCCGGACTCCCTTCAGGGATCTCCTCAGGAGTCTCTTCAGGAATGTCTTCAGGAGGGGGATGCCCTGGCGCCGCTTTCGGTGTCGAGCACGATCGGCGTGGGGGGTTGTTGGGGTGGCCGCCATGGCCACCGGCCAGAGAGCGAGCACATACACACCGCTGTGATCACTGACGATCAGCGCGAACGGGTCGCCGTTCCGCAACCTCTGGTACGTCGCGCGCCGTTCGTCGGCCGACCCTGCCCAGGCGCGTAACTGTGCTGGTACATCGTCGAGTTGGTCGCCGATGTGGTCGGGGATGATGCGGAGTGCACCAGTGGGAAACCAACGCATCCGGGGGTGCGGGTCGAGACCGTCAGCGATGCGGAGCGCTTGCGTGGCCAACCAGCGGACCGCCGCCCGGATAAAGGGACTTTGATACTCGGCGAGGACCACCCGGGCTGTGTCATGGCTTCCGTATACGGGCCCTTCTGCCGTGACCTCCGCCCAGTAGTCGAAGGGGTGGTTCATGAGGTCACCCCCGTGATGGTGCGCGGGTCGATGTCCTCGGGCGGGTCCCACTGCACCGTGTCGCAGCAGACGCGGTCATAGCGGCGGTGCCCGGTGCTCCGGAAGTGGTACTCGGCCCACGCTTCCACCTCGTCCGGGGCGAGCCCCTTTTCCGCATCGGGCGGCTCCGCCCCACACGGCGGGGTGCCGGACACACACTCGATGTGCGCGCGGACCCCGCTGGACTCCACCTGCCTCAAAGTCCATCGGGCGTACCTGAACAGTCGGGTCATCCCCATGCCGAACCCCCACTGCTGCGGGTGTTCATCTCGGCCAGAGCGGGCCGGAGTTGGTCCGCCACCGTCGCCGGTCGAACCTCCGCACACAACGCGCTCCACTCGACACCGCCCTGGGGCGGCCGGAGCGCGTAGCGACCGTCCCCCGCATCCGTACCCGTGTCCATGACCACCCCGAGTGCACCTTTGCTGGTGTCGTAGGCGAGTTCACCAACATTGAGTCGGGGTGTCTGGTGTTCCGCTACATTTTTGCCGGACAAGGCCGTTCCTCTCCGTAGTGGTTCCGCTACCGAGAGGTTCAGCGTGGACTGTGAGTGGAGCGTTGCTCAACTTGCTGAAATTGATTGATTGGTGGCGATTCGGATGGTGAACCGCAAGGAACTGGACCCTGAGATCGGCCCTCAGGCGGCTTTCGGAGCACGTCTGCGCAGGTTGCGGGATAGTCGCGGCTGGACGCAGGACGAGTTAGCGGATCGCATTGGGTGCACCGGTTCGCATGTCTCGGCCGTAGAAACTGGTCGTCGCCTACCAACTCGACGCTTCGCCGCAAGTTGCGATCGGGCGTTGGGCACCGGAGATCAGCTGGAACGCCGGAGTCTGGCGGTACGGCAAACGGCACTTCTGGAGGGGTTTCCGGAATACGTAACCCATGAGGGGCGAGCGTCAGAGGTCCGGTTGTTCGAGTCGGGAGTGATTCCCGGACCACTCCAGACGCGGGAGTACGCACGCGCGTTGGCGGACGCTGCTGCACTGCGCGGTGACATCACCCCCGAACAGGCCACTGAACGAGTCGACTACTTGATACAGCGGCAAGCGGTACTGGCCCGAACGCCATCACCGCTGATCTTGGCGGTGTTGGACGAGAGTTGTATCCGGCGACCGATCGGCGGAGCTGACGTTATGGACGCTCAGTTGGCACGGCTGGTCGAGTTCGCCGCACTACCGAACTCCGGTCTCCAGATCGCGCCGTACTCCATGGGAGAGAGCAAGCCCTTTGTTCGGATGGTCTATCTTCTGACGCTGCCTGATCGGTCGCTGATGTCGTACGTAGAGTCTCAGACCCATGGGCATCTAGACCGTGAGCCGTCCTCCGTACTGCCGCTGGTGAGGAATTACCATCAGCTACAGATCGGGGCAGCCTCCCAGGCGGAATCTGTCGCCATGATCGAAAATCTACGAAAGGGCACTCTGTGATGACCAAGACCAGCTCTTCCCCGCTGCGTTGGGTCAAGTCCTCCTACAGCACCGAGAACGGTGGGGCCTGCGTTGAGTGGGCCCCGGAGGGTGCGTTCACCTCCGGCATAGTCCCGGTTCGGGACAGCAAGTGCTCGGACGGCCCTGTTCTGATGGTCTCCGCCTCTGCGTTTGCCGGGCTGGTCATCCTCGCTCGCTCTGCCGAGCTGTAGTACCGCACGTCCTCACGTTGTGTTCGTTGACATGATCGACCAGATTCGAAAGGGCACTCTGTGACGACCGAATCCCTCCAGTGGGTCAAGTCCTCCTACAGCACAGTGAACGGTGGGGCCTGCGTTGAGTGGGCCCCCGCGCACGCAGCTAGTACCGGCGTAGTCCCGGTCCGGGACAGCAAGGTCAGTAATGGCCCTGTCCTCATGGTCTCCAGCGACGCGTTTGCCGGGCTGGTTACCCTCGCTCGCTCTGCTGAGCTGTAGACCCGCACACTCCGAGCCCCGCCGCTCCATTCCTCCGGATCGACGGGGACGCAGACAGCCCCCGTATTCGCCGCCCTGGTGGGTAGCGAGTACGGGGGCTCCCTGGTGTCGCGGAGCTGGTCGGTGGTTGGTCTCGCCGGGGTGGGCAATCCCACGGTGACCGGCCTGGAGCGCGCTACGGCGACACTCAGGTGGGGGAGGACACGGGCGGCGGAAGGGGCGTTTCTCTCGCCGCTGGTAGTACGACCGTCACCGCAAGGCCCTCGCCCGGCGCTGTCCGTACGGACACCTCACCGCTGTGAGCGGCCACGACCGCCTGCACAATGGCCATGCCGAGGCCACTGCCAGGTGGTTGTGCCACCTCCTGCTGCTCTTCGGGCACCCCGCGTCCGTCGGTTGCCGCCTTCCTCGACCCATCGACCGGGCCCGGCTCCGCGGTCAGTCGCTCATCCGGCGCCCCCCGCAACCCCGCGGCCGGAAGCTCGTACGGCTCCCGAGTGGCTGACTGGCCCCCTGCCGCCGCCCGGAAGAAGCGGTCGAAGATGCGGTCCGCGTCCTGTGCGGTCATCCCCGGTCCCGCGTCCGCGACCATGAGCCGTACCCGTCCCGGTCCCGGCCCGTCGCCCTCCTCATGTACCAGTTCCAGTGTCACCTGGGCCTCGGCGGGCGTGTGCGCCCGGACATTGCCCAACAGGTTCCCCACGATCTGGCGCAGCCCCGACTCATCGCCCCGGACGGTCATCGGCCCGTCCGCGCGGATCACGATCGGTCGGCCGGACTGCTGAGCCCGTAGATCATCCACCGCGTCCCGCACCAACTGGCCCACTTCCACCGCGGACATCCGCAGCGGGGCCTGTCGATCCAGTCGGGCCAGCGTCAGCAACTCCTCCACCAGTCGGCCCATCCGGTCCGCCTCGGCGTTCATCCGGGCCAACGCCCGGGAACGTTCGGCGGGCTTGCGCAGCATCCCCCTGTCGTACAACTGGAGATAGCCGCGGATCGCGGACAGCGGGGTACGCAGCTCATGCGAGGCATCCGCCACAAAGCGACGCAGTTGGGCCGCGCTGCGCTCGCGGGTCTCAAAGGCCGACTCGACCTGGTGCAGCATGGCGTTGAGAGCGATCCGCAACTGCTCGATCTCGGTCGCCGTGTGCGAGTCCATTGGTACGCGTCGGGTGAGGTCGCCCTCCGCTATCGCGGAGGCGGTCTGCACCATGTCCTCCAGCGGACGGAGCCGCCGCCTGGCCCAGCCCATGGTGAGCAGGGCCAGCAGTACCAGCAGCACCGCCCCGAAGACGATGTCGAGCTTGAGGGCTCTGCGCATCGCGTTCTGGATCGCTCCGGTGCTGGTGGCCATCAGTACGGTGGTGTCATCGCCGAGTTGCGCGGCGCAGATCCGGTAGGGCTCGCCGTCGATGGTGATGCTCCGCACCTCGCCGGAGCGACTGAGCCCGGCCGGGTTGTCGACGGCTGCCGCGATGGTTCGCTGTCGTGCGCTGGGCTCGATCCCGGCCAGGGCGGTGGGTTGGCCCTCGCTGTCGAGCGCGACGATGAGGGTGTCGGAACGAGGGAGACTGGACCGCCGGTCTCCCGGGGCGAACTGTTCGAGCAGCGTGCCCATGGCCCGCAAGGAGTCGATTTCCTTCTGGGTGAAGCCCGTGCCCTCCAGGGCCTCGCGGTTGCCGATGAGCTCCGTGTCGACCCGGTCCATCAGATAGTGCTGCATCCCCATCAGACTGACGGCCGTGGCCGCGGCGATCCCGAGGGCCAGCAGGATGACATTGACCGCGGTCAGCTTCCCGCGCAGGGAGTGCGGCGAGTGCTGGTGGTGGTGGTGTTTGAACCAGGTGACCAGCCGGTCCCACCGGCTGGCGCCCTTCGGCGCGACCGCCGCGATCCCCGCCGAGTCCGCCTCCGGGTCCCGGGAACCACACCGATCGGGGCCCTGGCCCCAGAACCCGCCCCGCCGTCCGCCCCTCACCCCTCTCATGCGAGCCCGTATCCCACACCTCGGCGGGTGGTGATCAGCGGTGGCCCCAGCGGATCGAGTTTGCGCCGCAGATAGCTGATGTACGTCTCCACCACGGTCGACTCCGCCTCGTGCTCGTACTGCCACACATGCCGCAGCAGTTGATCCTTGGGGACCACCCGCCCTCCGTTGCGTACGAGGAAACGCAGCAGCGCGTACTCGGTAGGGGTGAGCTGTACGCAGCGGCCCGCGCGGCGGACCGCGTACGTCGTCTCGTCCAACTCCAGGTCCCCGTACCGCAGGGGCGGTCGTACCGAGAGCACATCGGCCGATCGGGTCCGCCGCAGTACGGCACTGACCCGGGCCACCACCTCGTCGACGTTGAAGGGCTTGGTGATGTAGTCGTCGCCGAAGCCGAGTGCGCCCACGATCTCGGCCGGTGCGTCGCGGGCGGTGAGGAAGACGACGGCCGTCTCGGGATGGAGCGCCCGCAACTCCCGCCCGAACACGCGCCCGTCGCCGTCCGGAAGCATCACATCGAGCAGGGCCGCATCCGGTCTGGTCCGCTGTGCCAGCCGTCGTGCCTGCCGTACGCTGCCCGCCGTCATCACCTCGAAGCGGTGGTAGCGCAGGGCGATGGCCAGGACATCGGCGATGCTCGGCTCGTCCTCCACGACCAGTACGGTCGCCCCGCCGCCGTCCCCGTTCCGCTCCTCCTGGCTCATGCCCGCCCCTTCTGGTCCCTCGCGCCCCCGCCGATTCCCGTCCGTCGGCGAGGGGTTCTCAGTATCGGCGAGCGGCAGGCGTCCAAGACCTTCCGCTGCCTGGGAGTTCCTTGTGAGTCAGGGCCCAACTCCGTGGTGAACGTGCCGGACGACCGATTCTGAAACCCACTCGGGGGCAACACGAACCAATGAAGGGGCAGTGATCGTGGCGGCATTGGCGCGGTGGTGCTATCGGCACCGGCTGGTGGTTGTGATGGTGTGGCTGGGGGCGTTGCTGGGCCTGGGGGCGGCCGGCAGCGCGGCGGGCACCAACTACTCGAATGTCTTCAGCCTCCCGGACACCGACTCCAAGCACGCGTTCGACCTGCTGGTCAAGGCGTTCCCGGAGCGGTCGGGGGATCAGAACACCCTGGTGTGGCGGGTGTCGGACGGTTCGGTGCGGGACGCCCCCGTACGGCAGCGGATGGAGCCGGCGCTGCGGGAGATCGCCGGCCTGGCAGGGGTCGGCGAGGTCGTCAGCCCCTACGCGCCCCAAGGCGCGGCTCAGATCAGCGAGGACGGACGGACGGCCTACGCCCAGATCACCTTCGCCGAGCAGGCCGACGCGGTGCCCAAGCCGCTGGTCGAGGATGTCGTCGACATCACCGAGGGGTTGGCCGGGGACGGCGTCCAGGCGGAGATCGGCGGACAGGCCATCGTCCGCATCCAGGAACCACCCACGGGAACGGCCGAACTCGTGGGTCTGGGGGCCGCGGCCGTCGTGCTCTTCCTGGCCTTCGGCTCGCTGTTCGCGATGGCACTGCCGCTGGTGGTGGCCGTCTTCGCGGTCGGCACCGCGATGATGTCGACGATGCTGCTCAGCCATGCCACGGACATGCCCGAGGTGGCTCCGCTGCTCGGTTCGCTCATCGGCCTGGGCGTCGGCATCGACTATGCGCTGTTCATCGTCACCCGGCATCGCAAGGGCCTCTTGCAGAACAGGGACCCCGAGGACTCCGCGGTCCATGCGCTCAACACCTCGGGGCGTGCGGTGCTGTTCGCCGGTGGGACGGTGTGCATCGCCCTCGCGGGCATGCTGGTGATGAACATGCGCTTCCTCGACGGTGTGGTCATCGCCACCTCATTGACCGTCATCCTCAGTGTGCTGGCCGCCGTGACCCTGCTGCCCGCGCTGTTGGGTCTGCTGGGCCCGCGGGTGCTCAGCAGGCGCCAGCGGCGGCGACTGGTCGCGCGGGGACCTGAGTCGAGTGAGGCCGCCGGGCTCGCGGCCCGCTGGTCGGCGCTGGTGGAGCGTCGGCCCCGGGCCATCGGCGCCCTGGCCCTGGTGGTGATGGTGGCCCTGGCCGTCCCGGTGCTCTCGCTGCGGCTCGGTGCCACCGACCAGGGCAACCATCCGGAGGGCTCGACGACTCGGCAGGCCTACGACCTGCTCGCCGATGGCTTCGGTCCCGGCTTCAACGGACCGCTGCAACTGGTGGCCGACCGTGCCGAACCGGCGGAAGTGGAAGCCCTGGTCGAGCGGGTGCGGGTGACCAAGGGGGTGGCCCATGTGATGGCCCTGCCGTCGCAGCCGGGTTCGGGGCTGACCGTCATCCAGGTGGTGCCGACCACATCGCCGCAGTCGGTGGAGACCGATCAACTGATCGACACCCTGCGGGACGAGGTCATCCCGGAATCGGGCGAGAAGGTCCATGTGGGTGGCGTCACCGCGATCTTCAAGGACTTCGCGCAGGTCACGAGCGACCGGCTGCCGTACTTCGTCGGCACGATCATCACCCTGGGCTTTCTGCTGCTGATGATCGCGTTCCGCTCGGTGGTGGTGCCCCTGACGGCCGCGGTGATGAACCTGATCGCCGCGGCGGCGTCCTTCGGGGTGATGGTCGCGATCTTCCAGTGGGGCTATGGGACGGAACTGCTCGGCATCGGCAAGGAGGGCCCGATCACCGCGTTCCTGCCGGTGATCATGTTGTCCCTGCTCTTCGGGCTCTCCATGGACTACCAGGTCTTCCTGGTCAGCCGGATGCATGAGGAGTGGGTGCACACCAAGGACAACGCCCGGGCGGTACGGGTGGGGCTGGCCGAGACGAGCCGGGTCATCAACTGTGCCGCCCTGATCATGATCTGTGTCTTCGGCGCCTTCATCCTCAGCGGGGACATGGAGGGGGCGATGGCCGGTGTGGGGCTGGCGGTGGCGGTGGCACTGGACGCGTTCATCCTGCGTACGGCCCTGGTCCCGGCTCTGATGCATCTGCTCGGTACGTCCAACTGGTGGCTTCCCGCTGCACTGGACAGACGGCTGCCCCACCTGGCGGTGGAGCCGCAGGACGCACGGCCCGAGACCCTGCCGCCCGGTCCCTCGGGCCCCTCGGGGGTCACCGCACCTTCGGTGTCGCGGGGCTCGGTGGTCCATGGCCTGGTCCTTACCCCGTCGGGCGAGTCGGTCATGGCGGCGGTGCTCACCCTGGTGTCACCGGAGGGCGGTCAGATCGACCGGGTGGAGTCGCTCGCGGACGGTTCGTACATCCTCTCGGCGCCCGAGTCGGGCGCGTATCTGCTCAATGTGACGGCCCGGACGCGGGAGCAGTGGGCCAGGCACATCGTGATCGGCGGCGACCCGCTGGTTCAGGATGTGGTGCTGACGGAGGTGGGAGCCAACCACTGAACCCGGCCGTACTGATCACTCCGGCTCGCTGCTGAGCCGGGGTGATCACTCCTCGTCCGGCTCGCTGGTGGAAGTTTTCCGGGGCGCCGTCTGCTTGTGCGGTGCGGCCTGCTGACGGGCCACGACATTCTGCGCCATTCCGGGCAGTAGATCGGTGAGCAGTTCATGCACATCGTGGACCAGGGGGCGCAGCACCCGGAAGCGGGAGAGGTAGATGCCCCGCGCGGTGACCTTGGCACCGCGCTCCGCGAGTTGACGGCTGCGCTCATGCCCCTCCGAACGGTCGAAGACCCAGTAGAGGACGAGTCCCATCTGGGAGAGCCACATCAGTTCGGGGAAGGCGTCGGCGAGCTCCGCCGGCACCTTGGTCTTGGCACCGGCGAGCGCCTTGCGGTGGACGTCGATGGCCTCTTCGCGCGCGGGCTCGGATTCGGGCGAGAAGGGGCTGAGCGGACTGTCCGGGTCGGCCGCGTTCTTGAAGAACTGGGCCGCGAACTCGTGGTACGGCTCGGCGATGTCCAACCAGGCGAGCAGTACCCCCGCCAGCCGGGCCTCCAGCTTGGTCTCCCGCTCCAGCACCGGTCGCACCGCCGCCTGGTGCTCGGCGGCGATCCGGTCGTAGAAGCCCTGGATGAGGTGCTCCTTGGAGGAGAAGTAGTAGTAGGCGTTGCCCACCGATACTCCGGCCTCCTTGGCGATGGCCCGCATGGTCGTCTTGTCGTAACCGCGCTCCTGGAACAGCCGGAGCGCGGTTTCGAGGATGAGCGTCCGGGTCTGTTCACTCTTCGGGACGCTCTTGAGGGCCTTCTCTTCACTCACAGTGCCCGAGCCTAGCCGGGCGATTCGCACTGGTCGTCGCAGGGCGCCTGACCCGTCCCCGCTCCGGAGAGTTCGCGGTACTTGGCGGCGGCCAACATGGTGCCGCGGACGAAGGGCGCTCCGCTGGGGGTGGCGAGCCAGTGTGCCTTGGGCCGGTGCTCGGCCAGGGCCCAGAGGCAGATGATCCAGGCGGCGGAACCGCTGTAGATCTGGCCCTGGTCACCGATGACGGTGATCTCCCGCATGGTGCGGGCGTGGTCGAGTTCGGGGAACAGCTGGCGCGCCTGGTCCGATCCGGCCGGCACCAGATACAGCGGGACGAGTTGGGGTTGTCCCTTGAGCCAGTGCCGTAGATGGACGCACAGGGAGCAGTTGGCGTCATAGAGGACGGTCAGCGAGGTGACCGGGGTGCGCTGCTCGTGCGGTGTGGCCATGGCGTCACGCGCCTGCCCGCGCCCGGCCGCCGCCGGCCGGCGGAGTCCTGCCAGCGGGATTGGTCCAGCCCTGCGCCCCCACCGGAGGGACCTGCTCGCGCTCCATCACACCGCGCCTGCGGATCTTGTTCAGCACATAGACATTGCCCAGGTGCATCACACCGAGGACGAGGAGCACGACTCCCAGCTTCACGGAGAGCGCGTCGAAGAGTTCCCGGGCGTCGTCGACGGTTTCGGCGACCCGGAGGTAGAGGGCGACAAAGCCGAGGTTGACCAAGTAGAAGCCGACGACCAGCAGATGGTTCACCGCGTCGGCCAACTTCTCGTTCCCCTGCATCACGTCTTGCAGGAAGATCCGCCCGTTCTTGCTGAGGGTGCGGGCCACCCAGATCGTCAGGGCCACGCTGATCAGCAGATAGACGATGTACGCGACCACATTGAGGTCGTCCATGCCCCCACACTCCTTGAACGTGTTCAAAAAAGCTGTTGAGACGGAATGTAGACCTGTTTTTGAACATGTTCAAGCGAAACCCCGGGCGCTCTCCCCAGGCGCTCTTAAAGCAGCGGCGTGACCTGCGGTTCTGACCTAACCTCAGCCCAATGAAACTGACTTATGACCTGGCCGGGACCGGCCCGACGGTCCTGCTGCTGCACTCGACCGTCTGCGACCGCCGGATGTGGGACCCCCAATGGCCGACCCTGACCGGCGCTGGACTACGCGTCGTGCGCTGCGACTTCCGCGGATACGGGGACACCCCCGCGGCCGACGGCCCCTTCACCGACGCCGAGGACGTCCTGGAACTGCTGGATGGGCTCGGCGTCCAACGGGCGGCACTGGTCGGCTCCTCCTACGGCGGCCGGGTCGCCCTGGAGCTCGCGGCCCGAGCTCCCGAGCGCATCACCGCCCTCGCCCTGCTCTGCGCCGGACTCCCCGACCAAGGCACCAGCCCCGAACTCATCGCGTACGACGAGCAGGAGACCGAGCTCTTCGAGCGGGGCGACCTGTCCGGCGCGGCAGCCCTCAACGCCCGAACGTGGCTCGGCCCCGACGCCGGCCCGCAGGCGCACGCCCTGGTGGCGAAGATGCAGCTCCACGCCTTTGAAGTGCAGGTGGCCGGCGCACAGGAGCATGGCGAGCACTACGGCGACCATGACTTCGACCCGGCGGCCCTGGCCGCCGTCCGGGCCCCCGCACTGGTGCTCTCCGGCGCGTATGACCTGCCCGACTTCCGCACCACAGCGGCCCGACTGGCCTCCCTGCTTCCCGAGGCCAGCGCCCGGGAACTGCCCTGGGCGGGCCATCTCCCCGGTCTGGAACGCCCGGCGGAGACCACGCAACTGCTGCTGGACTTCCTCACGGAGCACCTGCTGCCCACCATGACCGCCCACGATGTCCTCGACCTCTGGGGGCTCTTCGAACGAGCCGGGGCCCGGGTCTGGCTGGACGGCGGCTGGGGCGTCGACGCACTGCTCGGCGAGGAGACCCGGCCCCATGGCGACCTCGACATCGCCGTGGACAGCCGAGACGCCGACCGACTCCGGCAGGCGCTCGGGGAGGCCGGCTTCCAGGAGATCCGGGACGACGGCCCGTTCAACCCGGTCTTCGCCGATGCGGCGGGACGGCTTGTGGACATCCATTACGTGGACTTCACCGCCACCGCCCTCGATCAGCACGGCACCCGGATCCACGGCCCCGGCGGACTCGCCTACCCCGTGGGTTCCCTCACGGCCACCGGCACGGTCCTGGGGAAGGTGTTGCCCTGTGTCACGGCTGGGTTCCAGGTCGCCGCACACGCCGGATACGCCATCGACGCGAACGACGCACGCGATGTCCTCGCCCTGCACCATCGGTTCGGCGTGCCCCTGCTGCCCGAACAACTGGTCCTGTTGGCCGGTCTCGGCTGAGGAAGTGCAGCTCAGCGCCGACTGTCAGTGGGCGGAGCTACGGTTTTCGGCATGGGACTGGTGACCTTCGTCGATGAGACGACCACAGGGGAACGCCGGGGCGCGATGGGCGTCCTGGTCGACGAGGAGCGCCTCGCACTACGGGAGCTCATCCGGCTTCGGGTGAGCGAGGAGGCCCCCGCGGAGGGGGCGGACGCGGCCTATGAGCGGGCGATCGAGGCGTTTGGCCGCAATGGGTTCCTGGTGCTGGTGGGGGACCGGCAGATAGTGGAGCTGGATGAGCCCATCGAGATCGCCGAGGCGCCCGAGGTCATCTTCCTCAAGCTCGTTCCGCTGGTGGGTGGCTGATGAGGGCCCCGGAATCGGCGTATGCCGACATCATGGCCGTGCGCGAGACCATCAGCGGTGGGGACCTGGACGAGCTCGCGGAGCTCCTGGTGCGGATCGGCACCCGCGAAGGCAACACCTGGCACGGCGACCGGGCCTGTCTCCCCGAACGCGTCAGAGAACTTCCCGAGGAACAGCGGCGACGGCTCGCACAGCTGTGGACCAGCCGCTATCAGCGGGCGACGGACCCGGAGGGCGAGCGGAGCGTCCTGCTGACCCTGCTCCGGGTCGCGGACCCGAGCTCCGGTCTGCTCAGCGCCGAGCGACTCCAACGCATCGACGAGCTCTCCCGCCGCGTGATGTGTCACGACCACGAAGAGCTACTGGCCCTGGTGGAAGGCGAAGTGGCGGCGGGCCGTGCCCTGCCCGGGCCGTTCATCGCCATGATCCGCCGGTCCCGCCTCGCCGCCTACTGGTCCGGGCCGGTGCTCGATCAGATGCTGCATCTCTTCGAGGAGCCCGTGCTCAACCCCGGTGAGGCATGGGCGGACCAGGCGCTCGCCGATGCCGAGACCTTCGGGGAGCCGGGGCGGCGACTGCTGGGACAACTACGGGCGGCGGTGTCCAGCAGGCCCACCCGCGCCTGGGAGAGGGCCGTGCTCGCCCTGGTGGACCAGATCGGACCGGCCACCGTCCGGCACACGGCGCTGAGCTGGCTGGACCTGGCGGGCAAGCCCAGGACACTGCCGCTGGACCCCGTCTCCGAGTGGGAGAACCCCCGGGCCGACTCCCAGTACGACCCGTACAACGTCGACGCGCTGCGCGGACTCGCCTGGCTCACCGCCCTGCTGACACCGGGGCAGGACATCGTCCGGGGCCTCGGTGGCCTCGCGGAGACCTCGCTGCGCAAGGTCCCCGGTATCGGTCCCCGAAACCCCAAGGTCGCCAATGCGGCGGTGACCGCGCTGGCACGTATCGAGGGGGAGGGGGCACTGGCAGAGTTGGCTCGGCTCGCCACCCGGGTCACCTACAAGGCCACGCTGAAGATGATCGGTACCGCGCTCGACGTCCGGGCGGAGGCCGCCGGACTGAGCCGTGCGGAGATCGAGGAGCTCAGTGTCCCCAGCTACGGGCTGAGCGCCGTGGGCCGCGGCGAGCACCCGGTCGGCGATGCCACCGCCCTTCTGGAGGTCCAGGGGACCAAGGCCCTGCTGTCCTGGCGCACCGGGGCCGGACGGGCCGTCAAGACTGCCCCCGCCGCCGTCAGAAACGCGTTCCCGGACGCGATCAAGGAGGTCAGAGCCGCCGCCAAGGACATCGACAGAATGCTGACCGCCCAGTCCGAGCGGCTGGACCGGCAGTTCCTCGCCCGCCGAAGCTGGGCCCTCGGCCCATGGCGTGAGTGCATCCTCGACCACCCGTTGCTGGGCACCCTCGCCCGCAGACTGATCTGGACGGTCGACGGCACCCCGGCCGCCTTTGAAGGCAGGGATCTGCGTACGGTCGACGGCCGGCCGGTGAGCTCTGATCCCGCCGCGCCCATCACCCTCTGGCATCCCCTGGGCCATGCCGATGCCCAAGTCGCCGGCTGGCGGGAGTGGCTGGAGATCCGCGAGATCACCCAGCCGTTCAAGCAGGCCCATCGAGAGACCTACCCCCTCACCGACGCCGAACGCACCACCGGCGACTACTCCAACCGCTTCGCGGGCCACTTCCTGCGCCAGCACCAGTTCCACTCCCTGGCCGCCACCCGCGGCTGGACCTCCAAGCTGCGGCTCTGTGTGGACGACACCTGCCCGCCCGCGTACAAGGAGCTGCCCCAGTGGGGGCTGCGCGCTGAGTTCTGGATCGAAAGCGTCGGTGGCCGGGAGGAGGACGATCTCACCGAATCCGGCGCCTACACCAGGATCTCCACCGATCAGGTCCGCTTCTACCCCCTGGCGGCCGCACACAACTGGGCCCACGCAGGAGGCGGTCGCTATAGCCAGGGCGCCAACTGGCGTAGGGACGGCCGCCCTCTGCTGGACCCCCTGCCGCTCTCCTCGGTACCGGAGCTGGTGCTCAGCGAAGTCCTGCGCGATGTGGACCTGTTCGTCGGCGTCGCGTCCGTCGGCAACGACCCGACGTGGCAGGACGGCGGACCCCGAGGCCGTTTCCGGGACTACTGGCACTCCTATGGCTTCGGAGAGCTGTCCACGAGCGCCAAGCTCCGAGCCGAACTGCTCACCCGACTGATACCCCGGCTGGCGATCGGGGACCGCTGCACGGTGGAGGGACGCTTCCTGCGTGTCCGGGGCGAGATGAACGCCTACCGCATCCACCTGGGCTCGGGAAACGTTCTGATCGCGCCGCAGGACCGCTATCTCTGCATCGTGCCCACCGGGCGGGGAAGCGGGACGGAGGCCGGGTATCTGCCGTTCGAGGGGGATGGCGTGCTTTCGGTGATCCTCAGCAAGGCGATGCTGCTGGCTAAGGACAGGGAGATCACCGACCCGACGATCACCAGCCAGCTCTGAGGGGGCCGTCACCCGGCATCGGGGCGATCGGCGCCGTCCATGAGAAAGGGCAGGCCCACTCTGATGGTGGCCTGCCCTCTTGTCCCGTGGCGCGCTGCTACATGGTGCTGACCGATCGGGCGTAGTTGATCTGACCCATGATCTCCTGGAAGGCATAGGGACTGTGCACCGGAATCATCGTCGCGTGATGCTTGCCAGCGCTCGCCACCGTCACCTGGACGAAGCCCGTGGTCTTACGCTCCTTGATCAACAGGAAGAGCAGGCCCAGCAGACAGGCGAGCGCGAAGACGATGGCCAACACGACCGCATAGGTCGGGATCTTCTCCTCGGTGCGCGACATGTCCGTCGCGTTCCAGACCGCGCCCTTGAGCGGCATCGGTCCGGCAGGGGTGATGATCGCGTCGCTCATCACGGTGATATCACCGATCGCCAGCAGCGGTGTGCCGCCCATGGCCGGCCCCTGGAACGGCACCGGCACCCCGGCGGCCTGGGTCTGGGAGTAGCCCGGAGGCTGCTGCGGATAGCCATATCCCGGAGTGGTGTCATGGGGGTACCCATAGGGCTGTGTTGGCCCCCACTGGTACTCAGGCTCGCCCTCCGCCGCGTATGGATTGGGCTCGGTCATCTTGGTTTCCCCGCTTCCCGCTGCGACACAAACAGACGTTCCCTCGATCCTGCCAGGTCCCGGCGCGCTCGGTGAAGTCCGTACCGATAACGGTGCCAACGGGCGAAGGCCCCGATCCCACCGGAATCGGAGCCTTCGCCGCGTACAGGCGTACGGGCACGCGGGAGTGAGCGCAGGTCAGAAGCGACGCGTGATCAGCGCCCGCTTCACTTCCTGGATCGCCTTGGTGACCTCGATGCCACGCGGACACGCGTCCGTGCAGTTGAACGTCGTACGGCAGCGCCACACACCGTCCTTGTCGTTGAGGATCTCCAGCCGCTGCTCGCCCGCCTCGTCACGCGAGTCGAAGATGAAGCGGTGCGCGTTGACGATCGCCGCCGGGCCGAAGTACTGGCCGTCGTTCCAGAACACCGGGCACGAACTGGTGCACGCGGCGCACAGGATGCACTTGGTGGTGTCGTCGAAACGCTCCCGGTCCTCGGCGGACTGCAGACGCTCCCGGGTCGGCTCGTTCCCCTTGGTGACCAGGAACGGCATGACGTCCCGGTACGCCTGGAAGAACGGCTCCATGTCCACGATCAGGTCCTTGAGGACCGTCAGGCCCTTGATGGGCTCGACCGTGATCGGCTTCTCCGGGTTGAGGTCCTTGATCAGCGTCTTGCAGGCGAGCCTGTTCTTGCCGTTGATCCGCATGGCGTCCGACCCGCAGATTCCGTGCGCGCACGAGCGACGGAAGGTCAGGGTGCCGTCGACATCCCACTTGATCTTGTGGAGCCCGTCGAGCACCCGCTCCTTGGGGTCGATCTCGATCGCGAAGTCCTCCCAGACCGCGTCCTCGGAGACCTCCGGGTTGAAGCGGCGAATGCGGAAGGTGACCGTGATGTACGGCGAGGCGGAAGATTCGGCCTCGGCCTTGTCCAGTACGGGGGTAGCCATCAGTACTTACGCTCCATCGGCTGGTAGCGGGTCTGGACGACCGGCTTGTAGTCGAGACGGATGCTCTCGGAGCCGTCGTCGCCGACCTCGCGGTACGCCATGGTGTGGCGCATGAAGTTGACGTCGTCGCGGTTGGGGTAGTCCTCGCGGTAGTGACCGCCGCGGGACTCCTTGCGGGCGAGTGCGGAGACGGCCATGACCTCGGCCAGGTCGAGCAGGTTGCCCAGCTCGATCGCCTCCAGCAGATCCGTGTTGAAACGCCTGCCCTTGTCCTGGATGGACACGTTCAGATAGCGGGCGCGCAGCTCGCCGATCTTCTCGACGGCCGTCTTGATGGTCTGCTCGGTCCGGAACACCATGACGTTGGCGTCCATGGTCTCCTGGAGCTCGCGCCGGATGTCCGCAACGCGCTCGTTGCCGGTGGCCTCGCGCAACCGCTCCACCTGGGCCTCGACCAGCGACGCGGGGTCTTCCGGCAGGTCGACGTAGTCGTTGCTGGCGGAGTACTCGGCGGCGGCGATGCCGGAGCGCTTGCCGAAGACATTGATGTCGAGCAGCGAGTTGGTGCCCAGCCGGTTGGCGCCGTGCACCGAGACGCAGGCGACCTCACCGGCGGCGTACAGACCGGGGACGACCGTGGTGTTGTCGAGCAGCACCTCGCCCTGGACGTTGGTGGGGATGCCGCCCATGGCGTAGTGCGCGGTCGGCTGGATCGGGATCGGGTCCGTGTAGGGCTCGATGCCGAGGTAGGTGCGCGCGAACTCGGTGATGTCCGGCAGCTTGGCGTCCAGCTGCTCCGGGGGCAGGTGGGTCAGGTCGAGATAGACGTGATCGCCCTCGGGGCCGCAGCCGCGGCCCTCCCGGATCTCGGTGTAGATGGAGCGCGAGACGACATCGCGCGAGGCGAGGTCCTTCATGACGGGCGCGTACTTCTCCATGAAGCGCTCGCCGTCCTTGTTGCGCAGGATGCCGCCCTCACCGCGGGCGCCCTCCGTGAGCAGGATGCCCATCCGCCAGATGCCCGTCGGGTGGAACTGGAAGAACTCCATGTCCTCCAGTGGCAGTCCGCGCCGGTAGCAGGCGGCCTGGCCGTCACCGGTGAGGGTGTGGGCGTTGGAGGTCACCTTGAAGAACTTGCCGGTCCCGCCGGAGGCGTAGATGACCGACTTCGCCTGGAAGACATGGATCTCGCCGGTGGCCAGCTCGTAGGCGACCACGCCGGCCGACTTCTTGACCCCGTCAACCTCGGTGATCAGCTGGTCCAGGACGTAGAACTCGTTGAAGAACTCCACGCCCTCCTTCACGCAGTTCTGGTACAGCGTCTGGAGGATCATGTGGCCGGTGCGGTCCGCGGCGTAGCAGGACCTGCGGACCGGGGCCTCGCCGTGGTTGCGGGAGTGCCCGCCGAAACGGCGCTGGTCGATGGTGCCGTTCGGGGTCCGGTTGAACGGCAGGCCCATCTTCTCCAGGTCGAGGACGGCGTCGATGGCCTCCTTCGCCAGGATCTCGGCGGCGTCCTGGTCGACCAGGTAGTCACCACCCTTGATCGTGTCGAAGGTGTGCCACTCCCAGTTGTCCTCTTCCACATTGGCGAGCGCGGCGGCCATGCCGCCCTGCGCCGCGCCCGTGTGGGAGCGCGTGGGGTAGAGCTTCGTCAGGACGGCGGTACGGCTGCGCTTGGTGGCCTCGATGGCCGCGCGCATTCCCGCTCCGCCAGCGCCGACGATGACGGTGTCGTACTTGTGGATCTTCATGTGGTTCGTCAGCCCCGGCTTTAGCGGATGTTCGGGTCGAAGGTGAAGATCACCAACGTGCCCAGCAGGATGGTGAACACCGTCGCGGTGTACAGCAGGCCCTTGAGCCACAGGCGCGTGTTCGGCCGCTCGGCGTAGTCGTTGATGACCGTACGCAGGCCGTTCGCGCCGTGCAGCATGGCGAGCCAGAGCATCAGCAGGTCCCAGACCTGCCAGAACGGGGACGCCCAGCGACCCGCGACAAACGCGAAGCCGATCTTGGAGACGCCGCCGTCCAGCACCAGCTGGATCAGCAGGTGGCCGATGACCAGCACGACCAGCACCACGCCGGAGAGCCGCATGAAGAGCCATGCGGCCATCTCGAAGTTGCCGCGGGTGGCGCGCGGGGTCTTGCCGGTGCGCTTGCGCGGGGCCTCGATCAGGGGGGCCGGGTTGTCCACGTCGTAGAGCGAGCCGCTCTCGACGGGACCGATCGCGGAAGAGGTGTCAGCAGACATATCCGGCGTCAGCTCCCGAAGACTTCGCGTACGGCGTGTCCGAGGACGGGGTAGAGCGCACCCGCCATCAGCACGATCCAGATGCCCATGACGGTCCAGAGCATCTGCTTCTGGTAGCGCGGTCCCTTGGACCAGAAGTCCACGGCGATGACCCGCAGGCCATTGAGCGCGTGGAACAGCACGGCGGCGACGAGGCCGTACTCCAACAGGGCGACGATCGGCGTCTTGTAGACGGCTACGACCTTGTCGTAGTCCTCGGGGGAGACACGGACGAGAGCAGTGTCAAGGACATGGACGAACAGGAAGAAGAAGATGAGGACGCCGGTGACTCGATGAGCCACCCATGACCACATTCCTTCCCGGCCGCGGTACAGCGTTCCAGCCGGCACGGAAGAGCCCTCCGGGAGCGGGGATCGGGGCCTCCCGGCTTGCGATGGTCGGTCTGGCCCGGCCGGGTATGGTCCACCGGCCCTGGCCATCGTAGCGACGACTTGTCGGTTCGTTCGCTCGGGGTCCTCAGGTGTGATCAAACAGGCAATCAAAGAGGCACGGACGGGCTATCGCCGGGCCTGGTGGTATGGGGCCCGGGCGCTCCAGCCGTGACCGCGGCAACCGACATGCCGTCCGGCGGGTCGGCCATCAACTGAGCCAGTCGGGAGCGCGCCAGACCGCGTAGCTCCTCGGCGGCGACGTCTTGCTCTACATCCCTCTCATGGGCGAGTCGGGTGTGGACGCCGGCCAGGATCTCGTCGAGGTGTTCAGCGGGTCGGTACTTGCTGAGGCAGATGACGAAGGAGTGGCCGAACCTGCTCTCGTACGCGGCGTGGGCCGCGGCCAGCGCGGTGAGGGCGGCCCCCGGCACGGCGCCCGAGGTCGGTCTGGCCGCCGGCTCCTCGGCGAGTGCCTCGCTGAGGTCGGTGGGGGAGAGGTCGTAGCTGGCCTCGTCGGCCGCGGCGAGGAGGGCGTCGAGATCGGGGTACGGGCGGTGCTCGGCCAGCCGTTCGGCCCAGCGGCGGCTGGCGCAGCACTTCAGCAGGGCGGCGACGGCGGAGCCGGGCTCCTCGCCGTTGAAACGTGCCAGGCCGGGGGGAACGCTGGCGCGCTGCCAGGGGAGCCGGGTCCGGGGGTCGGCCGCCGTGGCGGAAGGGGTGCGGTGATTCGTCGGCGGTCGCTTCGGGAGGCCGACGGGGGCTTCGCTGGACAGCGTGGGCTCCTCGGGCAGAACAGTGGGACCGCTGGGCGAGTCGGTGCGGATCGGGCGGATGGCAGGGAGTGAGAGGTGAGTGGGGAAGAAATGGTTGGCAGATCGAGGGAGGCTAGGGGAGCCCCCCGGAGCCCTGGGGGCTCATGAGGGAGGAGTGAAAGAAGTGGCGGGAGTTTCTTCACGGTATCGATGAGTGCGAGGGGACCGTCCGGTGGATACTCCGTTTTCACCCGAACGGGAGAGTTTTCGCTTTATGTGATGGGCGTTGTCGAGTAGTTCGTTCCCTTTGAAGGATGGTCGTGAGATGGATTCCCCTGAGGGAGGTATGCGCGTGATGCGGCACTCCGAGCGCGCTCGGCACTTCGGTGCGGCGGTCGCCGTGACCACCGCCCTCTCGATAGCAGTGAGCGGCTGCTCCAACGGAAGCTCCGATGAACCGGGCGATTCCGGTCAGTCGGCTCGATCCAGCCGGACGGAAGCCGGGGTCGACAACGGCACCGCCCCGACCGCGCCGAGTCCCTCACCCACTCGGACCTACCCCCTCTCCACGGCCCCCGCGACCATCCCCGCCGTGCGGACGCATGAACCCGCCCGCGGTCCCGGCTGGCGGCCCGCGCCCGGGGCGGGTGTCGTGATCGCCCGGGGCGGCGAAGCCCTTGCGGACGAGGCCCGACTGCTCGCCGGCGAGCTCAAGATCAGCTACCGGGGTGCGGTGCCGGTGCGAGCGGGAGATGTGGAACTGGCCCTCGTCGCCTCCCAGCCCGGCGGGCCCGAGTCCTACACCGTGCACACCAGCGGCAATCGGGTCCGCATAGCCGGCCCCGCCGAAGCCGGAGTCTTCTACGGCACCCGCACCCTCAAGCAGGCCGTGCGCTCCGGCGGGGCGATACCCGAAGGCGTCATACGCGACGCTCCGGACCGACCCCAGCGCGGGCTGATGGTCGACACCGCGCGCAAGTTCTTCTCCGCGGCCTGGATCGAGGGACGGCTACGGGAGATGGCCGACCTCAAGCTCAATCAGTTCGGGCTGCACTTCTCCGACGACCAGGGGTTTCGCATCGAGTCCGAAACCCACCCGGAGGTGGTCTCCCGGGAGCATCTGACCAAGGCCGAGGTCCGGCGGATACTCGCGCTCGCCGCCTCGCTGCACATCACCGTCATCCCCGAGATCGACTCACCGGGACATCTGGGGGCGGTCCTCGCCGCATACCCCCAGTTGCAGCTCAGGGACACGGCCGGCCGACGGGTCCGGGGTGCGATCGACATCGGGCAGCCCGCGTCCGCGCGGCTCGTGGACGAACTGCTCAAGGAGTACGCGGATCTGTTCGGCGGCGCCTACTGGCATCTGGGGGGCGACGAGTACCAGGCGCTCACCCGGCGCGACCCGGAGGCCTCCTTCCCCCGACTCGCCACCATCGCCCGGCAGAAGTACGGGCCCGACGGGCAGGTCCAGGACCTGGCGACACAGTGGGTCAATGACCGAGCGGCGGTGCTGCGCCCGCTGGGCCGCAAGCTCAAGGCGTGGAACGACGGTTACTTCCGCGGAGGCCGGGTGAGCGTCGACAAGGACATCGAGGTCGAGTACTGGACCGGCAAGGAGATCGGCGCCCGACCGCCCGTCGAGTATCTGGCGGAGGGGCGTCGCGTGATCAACGTCAACGACGAGTACCTCTACTACGTGCTGGGTGAACCCAATGACTTCCGCTACCCGACCGGAGAGCGGATCTACGCACAGTGGACCCCGCTGGTGCTGCGCGGGACCCGGCCGGTTCCCGCGAAGTACTCGAAGCAGATCCTGGGCGCACGGTTCGCCATCTGGTGCGATCTGGCCCGGTCGCAGACGCCCGAGCAGATCGCGCGGGGCATCGCCCTGCCGCTGAGCGCGATGGCCCAGAAGGTCTGGGACCCACGGAAGCCGGCCCGGAGTTGGGCGAGCTTCTCGGCGTTGGCACAACAAGTCGACTGAGGCCGCCCGTTGCGTGTCACCCGCTGGAGGGCGCTCGGTGTGATCGAGGCCGACAGGGTGGCTTCGATGTCCTCGGGGAGTGGCCATACGGCGTTCGGAGAGCGGCCGGTGCCCTGCTGCCCGCCGCTCCGAGAGGTCCCGCCGCTCAGGGAGCCCTTGTTGTTCGGATGGTCCCGTTGTTTCGGGAGGTCCGGCTGCTCCGGCGCGGCGCCGGATCGTGGGCCGCAAGGCATGGAAAGCGCGATCGGCCCTGATCACGGGCGTGCGGTGTGAGTCCGCCCGGGGGTGTGCGGGCTCACACCGCTGCTGCCCGGGAGCTCGCGGGATCAACAAGTTGCTCCAAAACCCGAGCTCCAGGTGCCCAGAATGTAACAGAAGTGTGGTGCAAGTGTGTATGGGTAGTGCTCACTTGATAACCGAGGATGCCTGGAGTGCAACACCGCTCAGCTCCGCGCAAACGTGGCGGACGGGGCTTGGATGGGAGTAGTTTGCGCCAAGCAGCCCGAGACCCATGCTGATGAGCGGTCTGTCATACCGCCCTGACGGACCCGGTTCTCCGGTGTCTTCGGTGTGACGCGATTGAGCCACGGGGCTCAGGTGTGCGCGGTAATGACATGCGTGCGCGAGGGGAGGCGTCAGTGGCGTCGAAGTGCCTGAGGGAACTGATCGCACAGACAGATGAGCGGGGCCTGGCCGCGAGTGGGCTTGCCTGCCTGGAGCGCTGCCTGCCCCTGCTCACCTCGGAGGCCGACCCGCTCGGCCCGCTGTGGGCAGGGCTGGCCGAGGGAGCGGGGGGCTGGTCCGGGCGGCTCGGTGAAGCCAGGGAGGGGCTGGCGCGCGCCGCCCCCGAAATCGAGGACGAGGCTGCCGCACTCATACGGCAGATGCTCGACGCCGCGCCCGACGACTGGGATGTCGAACCGATGCGCGAGTGGGCCGATGACTGCTCGGTCGCGGCGCTTGAACTCCACCACCGGCTCGACGCCGGCCCCGGCGGCGAGCCGGCCGCGTCCGCCGTGATCGAGGTCCTCAAGGGATGCCGCGAAGGCGAGCCCACCCACGCGGGCCCGCTGGTGACCGGAGAACTGCGCCGGCAGATCCGCGTGCTGGAGATCCTCGCGGAGGGGGAGGGCAGGCTCGGGCTACGGCAAGTGCAGCGGGTCTCCACCGAGGGGCAGCGAGTGCTGCGCGCGGTGGTATCCCGACGGGCTCGGGTCAAGCGCTGAGCGGGGCGGGCGCCGGCCCCGACCACCGCCCGGCGCGCCCCGGTCTCACCCCGGCCGAGCCCCGCCCCGGCCCGACCCCTCGCTTGACCTGCCTGGTCGGTCACTCCCCGCCCCGACCGCCCTGGCTGACGCCCATCGGACCGTCCGCACCGGGAATCCCGTACGTAGGGGGAATCCCGCACTCACCGGGAACGCTGACGCTCCTGGCGGTCCGTTCCGAGTGCTGTCGCGGGCTCGTTCGGCAGGTGGTTCCTCAGGGGGCCCGCGGCATGCTGCCGTCCGACTGGCGGGTCGAATGCCTGTGCTGTGGGAGCTGGCAGCAAGCTGCTGCGCGGGTCCCGGCCGGTGCCGGGCCGTCGTCCCTCCAGGCATCCGACACGGACGCACACCGATCAGATCACCCGCGCTGTACGGAACGCGGCTCGCTCCGGGCCGGCGGGGTGCCGCGCCGGTGCCGGTCTTCGCGCCTGTCACGGTCGAGCCGTGCGGCCGCCGTCGAAGCACCGGTACCCGTCCCCGTACAGCTGCGGACACCGACTGGTTTAGAGACCCTTGCCGATCCGTCTACCGTCGATCCGTCGACCGTCGTCGCCCACTGCCACGATCGAGGAACGCCGGGGAAGACCCGGGACAGAGCCACCATCTCGGCGGCCGGTGACCAGCGGCCGACCCGGCAGGGGTTTGGCCGCAGTCAGAGGAGGCAGACGGAGAGACGACCGGGGCCGCCACCCCCCACAGGAGAGGCCCCGGTCGCCGTCCATCGAAGCCGCAGAGCGGCCCCGTACTCCATTCAGCGTCAAGCAGGCGATTTCTGTCACACACCCTGCCGTGTCGGGCGAGTCGGCATATTGTTGCAAGTTGTACAAGCCATGGACGTGACCCCTGAGCACGCCGTAGCGTGCTCACTCGCTTACAGGGGGCACGGGCAGTGATGACCAGCTGCGATTCGGAACAGGTACAGGTAAAGGTAGTGCTGGGGGACGACGCGGAGCTGACCGCCGCAGTGCTCGCGGCGCAGGACGGGGACGAATGCGCTTTCCGTACTGTGTACCGCGCTGTGCATCCGCGGTTGCTCGGCTATGTACGGACGCTCGTCGGCGAGCCCGATGCCGAGGATGTGGCATCCGAGGCCTGGTTGCAGATCGCCCGCGATCTCGACCGGTTCAGTGGCGACGCCGACCGATTCCGCGGCTGGGCCGCCCGGATCGCCCGCAATCGGGCGCTCGACCACATACGAATGCGAGGTCGTCGGCCCGCCGTTGGCGGCGATGAGACCGAACTCACCGGGAGACCCGCCGAGTCCGACACCGCCGATGAGGCGATGGAAGCGCTCGCCACCGGTAGCACCCTGGCGCTGATCGCCCAACTGCCCCAGGACCAGGCGGAAGCGATCGTGCTGAGGGTCGTGGTCGGACTCGATGCGAAGAGCGCCGCCCAAACCCTGGGCAAACGCCCCGGAGCCGTACGCACCGCGGCCCATCGCGGGCTGAAGCGGCTGGCCGAGCTGCTGGGTGCCGAGAGCCTCGACGAGGCCGAGTTCACCAGTACAGAAGCCGAGTTCACCGGTAGGGAGATCGATTACCGGGAAACGGTCGCCAGCGCGTACGGTTCGGACGACCCGGACGGTCCCGTGGACGCCGATGGGCATCCGGGCGCCGACCCTACGGAGTGTGGGGCGGATCTGAATGGCGTGCCTCCGCAGCGTGGACCTCGGCCGGGTGCGACGGCACCCGCCGGTGTGACGCAGACACGGTTGCGGACGCAGAAGGACATGTGATGGCCGATGAGCGGTACGAGTGGCTTGACAAGGAAACAGCGGAGCGCTTGCTGCGCGCTGAGCCGGTCGAAATTCTTGACGAACCCGCTCGTACCCAGCTCACACGACTGACCGTTGCGCTGCGCCACGCTGCCCGCCCGGAGGTTCCCGCACACCCGGACGACGGCGAGATGGCGGGCGAGGCCGTGGCCACCGCTGCCTACCGCAGGGCCAGATCGGAGGCGGCCGCGGGCACGGACCACGACTTCGGGATGGTACGAGTGGTCCCCCTCCCGAAGCCCTCGCTGGTCACCCGTCTGCTGCGGCCGGTCCGCTTCGGTGTGGTCGCCGCGCTGGCCGGTTGCGCGTTCGGCGGGGTTGCGGTCGGGGCGACAACCGGCCTGCTGCCGTCGCCGTTCGATCCGGGCTCGGCGCCCGCGACCTCGGTTTCCGGTGTGCCCACGGGCGAACCCCTGCTCAGCAAGTCGCCCGATGCCCAGACGGAGCAGCCCTCCCGACCTCCCTCGACCAGTGGCGGCCCGTCCACACCACCGCCTCCGGGGCGGGGGGTACCCATGCCGTCGAGCCCGAGTGCCGTCGTCGGCGCGGAGGAAGCCGTCCCCGACAAGGGGACCAAGGCTACGGAGGCGGCGCGGGGGAAGGGCGGTAAGCACCGCAAGACCGTGGCGGCCTGCCGTGACCTCCAGGCGGGAAAGCACAACCGTCAGCAGTTGAAGCGCCTGGAGAGGGCGGCCAAGGGCGTCCCGGTCGGCCAGTTCTGCGCGGGCGTCCTCAGCGGTGCCGCGCTGGGGGACGGCCAGGGCGGCGGCACCGGCCAGGGCAGCACCGCCGGGCAGGGCAGCACCGCCGGGCAGGGTGGCAACCAGGGCAACCAGGGCAACCAGGGCAACCAGGGCAACCAGGGCAACCAGGGTTACCAGGGAGTGCAGGGCGGCCAGGTCGGCCCGGCCCCGGGAAACACCGCCAGCGGTGGGGCCGGCAAGGGCCAGGACAAGACCAAGAAGGACGGCAAGAAGCCGAAGAAGACCAAGAACGCGAAGAAGAACCCCGCCGCTCGCTGATGCGCGGGGTCGCCATCACCGCGAAACCGGCGGCAAGACTCTTGGACCGCCCTTGGGGAAATGCCACCGCGCCCCTCTGACCAGCGGTTCTTATCTACTGGCCGGTCAGGTGTGACGTTTCTGGGGCCTACGGCGCAGTACAGAGTGAGCCGACTGGTCATCGGCGGCGCCAGAAGCCGGGGTTCCCCCCGTACCTGCGGCTAGGCGCACATGGCGCGGGCGGGACACGTTCCCCCGGTCCCGCCCGCGCCTCTTCCTCCTTCGCTCCGCCGGTTCATCCGCCGTAGCCCTCACCAGTGGATAACGACCTTGTCCCCCTTGCGGACCTCGGAGAACAGCGCGGCGACCGCCGCACGGTCCCGGACATTGACACAGCCGTGCGAAGCGCCGTTGTAGCCCTGGGCCGCGAAGTCCGCTGAGTAGTGCACCGCCTGGCCGCCGCTGAAGAACAGGGCGTACGGCATCGGGGTGTCGTAGAGCGTGGAGACATGGTCCCTGGACTTCAGGAAGACGCTGAAGGAACCCTCGCGGGTGGGGGTGTACTGCGAGCCGAAACGCACGTCCATCGTGGAGCGCACCCTGCCGTCGACCACCCAGGACAGCGTGCGGGTGGTCTTGCTGACACACATCACCCGACCGTCGAGACAGCGCGGATCGAGCTTGGCGACCGGCTTGTTGACCGCCTTGCCCCGCAACTCGGCACCGGTGGGCTCCGTGGTCATCGACAGCAGTCTCCGCCAGGTGACCGTGTCCGTGTCCCCGGTCGTGGGCAGTCCGCGCTTGCCCTGGAAACCCTTGACGGCGGCGACTGTGAGCTTTCCGTAGACACCGCTCGGGGTGTCGTCGAACCAGCCGATCTGGGCCAGACGCGCCTGCAACTCCCGTACCTGCTTGCCGTGCGCTCCCCGGGACATCAGTACCGCGGCGGGTGGAGGGCTTGACTCCGCGTCGGCCTCCGGCGGTGCGCCGGAAGATTCCGAAGAGGCGGGTTCGGACGAGGCGGACTCCGAAGGCGCCGGCTGCGAAGGTCCCGACCCCGGAGTCATCCCAGCCGAGGACGGCGAGGGCCCCGCACCGCTCGCCGCGGATGATCTACCCGGCTTGCCGTCCGTCCGTACCGTCGGTCCGTCGACGGTCGGCCCCGAACAGCCCGCGGTCACCGCGAGGACGGCTACCGCGGCGAGCGCCCGATGGATGACCGGTCTGGTTCGTGGCCCCCATACAGCGGTCTTCTGCACAATTTTCATCCTCTGTGTCCTCTTATGAACCAGAAAATAGGTTGAAATCTGAAGAGTCCGCTGAATGGGTCTCTGTCCCAAGAGATGAATTCCCGTCCGGTTCGGTTGCACAATCCTCCGCAATACGGGAAGGGCTGTGATGACGAGCCGCATCCCGGAGAGGCACAGCCATGGCCCACCACTCCGAATCGGGACTACCCATCGAACCGGTCTACGGACCCCAGACGCTCACCGGCTGGGACCCGGTGGAACGACTGGGCGAGCCCGGCACCTACCCCTACACCCGCGGTGTCTACCCATCGATGTACACCGGTCGACCGTGGACGATGCGCCAGTACGCCGGGTTCGGCACCGCCGCCGAGTCCAACGCCCGCTATCGGCAACTCATCGAGCACGGCACCACGGGCCTGTCGGTCGCCTTCGACCTACCCACCCAGATGGGCCATGACTCCGACGCGCCGATCGCCCATGGCGAAGTGGGCAAGGTCGGTGTCGCCATCGACTCCATCGACGACATGCGGGTGCTCTTCGGCGGGATTCCGCTGGACGAGGTCTCCACCTCGATGACGATCAACGCTCCGGCCGCCCTGCTGCTCCTGCTCTACCAACTCGTCGGCGAGGAGCAGGGCGTACCAGCGCACCGGCTCAGCGGCACCATCCAGAACGATGTGCTCAAGGAGTACATCGCCCGAGGCACCTATATCTTTCCGCCCCAGCCGTCCCTTCGGCTGATCGCCGACATCTTCCGCTACTGCCGTACCGAGATCCCCCGCTGGAACACCATCTCGATCTCCGGCTACCACATGGCGGAGGCCGGGGCCACGCCCGTGCAGGAGATCGCCTTCACCCTCGCCGACGGCATCGAGTACGTTCGGACGGCACTCGCCGCGGGGATGGACGTCGATGACTTCGCGCCCCGGCTCTCCTTCTTCTTCGTCGCGCGTACGACGATCCTGGAGGAGGTCGCCAAGTTCCGGGCGGCACGGCGGATCTGGGCCCGGGTGATGCGCGAGGAGTTCGGGGCCCGCGACCCCAAATCGCTGATGCTTCGCTTCCACACCCAGACAGCCGGAGTGCAACTGACCGCACAGCAGCCCGAGGTCAATCTGGTGCGGGTCGCGGTGCAGGGCCTCGCGGCCGTGCTCGGCGGCACCCAGTCGCTGCACACCAACTCCTTCGACGAGGCGATCGCGCTCCCCACGGACAAGTCCGCCCGTCTGGCGCTGCGCACCCAGCAGGTACTGGCGTACGAGACCGATGTGACCGCGACCGTCGACCCCTTCGC
The DNA here is from genome assembly GCF_023701525.1 of Streptomyces albipurpureus. Taxonomy (GTDB): domain Bacteria; phylum Actinomycetota; class Actinomycetes; order Streptomycetales; family Streptomycetaceae; genus Streptomyces; species Streptomyces albipurpureus. Next base: position 361,432 of record NZ_JAMQAW010000010.1, on the reverse strand, counting down.
CGGTTCCTACGCCATCGAGAGGCTGACGGACGAGGTGGAAGAGGCGACGCTCGCGCTGATGCGGCGGGTGGAGGATCTCGGCGGCGCGGTGAGCGCGATCGAACAGGGCTTCCAGAAGGGGGAGATCGAGCGCAGCGCGTACCGGATCGCGCGGGAGACCGACAGCGGTGAACGGGTCGTCATCGGCGTCAATCGCTTCACGCTGGATGCCGAGGAACCGTATGAGCCGCTACGCGTCGACCCGGAGATCGAGGCCCGGCAGGCCGAACGGCTGGCGCGGCTGCGGGAGGAGCGTGATGGGCGAGCCGTCACGGCGGCACTCGACGCACTGCGGCAGACAGCCGGCGGAACCGAGAACGTGCTCCCTCCGATGAAGGAGGCCCTGCGGTCCCGGGCCACGGTCGGGGAGGTGTGCAATGCCCTGCGGGAGGTATGGGGCGACTACGAGCCGACCGATGTCTTCTAACGGTCCGTGGGCATGCCTCAGGTCTGCCCGCTGGATGTCCGCCCTGCGCGCCTACCTCTCTCCACCCGCCTCTCACGGCTGCCTCCCATGTCAGCCGCTGTGCCCGGTTCAGGGATCGGCGCCGGTGCGTCCGTACCGGTGCTGTCCCTGACGGCACCCGTGACGGCGTACACGACACGACGGCGTCCATGGCGTGATCCGTGACGGGGAACACACTGACGCGTTGTCGTGTCCCTGTGCGAAACTCCCCAACATGCTGGGAGTTACCGATCTTCCGACCTATCTGGCAGGTCTCATCCTGATTGTCCTCCTGCCAGGCCCCAACTCGCTGTATGTGCTCTCGGTCGCCGCCCGGCGCGGAGTGCGTACCGGATACACGGCCGCCGCCGGGGTGTGGTGCGGTGACGCCGTACTGATGGTCCTGTCGGCCGCAGGCGTCGCATCCCTGCTCCAGGCCAACGCGATCCTCTTCGGGATAGTGAAGTTCGCCGGTGCGGGATATCTGACCTGGCTGGCGATCGGGCTGTTGCGGGCCGCGTGGTCCATGTGGCGTGCCCGGCGCGAGCTACCCGAGTCGGCCATGACCGAGACGGCGGAGAGCAGCGGAAGCGCGGAGCGACCGTTCCGGCGGGCCTTGGTGATCAGCCTGCTCAACCCCAAGGCGATCCTCTTCTTCATCGCCTTCTTCGTACAGTTCGTCGATCCCGCCTATGCGTATCCCGCGCTGTCCTTCGTCGTCCTCGGAGCCTTCGCCCAGCTGGCCTCCTTCCTCTACCTGACGCTGCTCATCTTCACCGGCACCCATCTGGCGGCGGCCTTCCGGCGCCGCCGGCGACTCTCGGCGGGAGCGACCTCCGCGGCAGGCGCCCTGTTCCTGGGGTTCGCCGTGAAGCTCACGCTCAGCAGCGCCTGAGCCGTTCGCGGATGCGATGCTGAGAGCAGGACCGCGTCATGGCGGCTGACCACGGCCGGGCGCGGCCAAGGAGGTGCGCCATGACCCGGACCTTGGAATGGAAGGTCAACCTCACGCTGTCCGAGGGCGAGGGCACGACCAAGGCCCGCGCGGTGCTCGACACCGGTTCGGGGCGACTGACCGGGCGGGGCGCGGCCCGCCGCAGTCCCACGGACGCCGACATCCCCGAGATCGGGGATGAGTTGGCTGCCGCACGGGCGATGCGGGACCTGTCCGGTCAGCTGATGCGGGCGGCCGACCGTGATCTGGAGGCCATGGGCGCGGGCCCGCCGGTGGCGCCCGGGGTTCCTGACACCGGATGGTCACCGGCCTCGGGATAGGGCGGTACGGGGCCGGGCACGGTAGCCACGCGACCGGTCGGGGGGTGTCCCAAACCCACCAACACAAACCCCCACCAAAGCCCGCGATGGCCGAACGTCGGGACACCGCCACCGGTCGTCACCACTGGGCGCGGTTCCTGGCGTTGAGCCACCCGCTCGGACCTTCCCGTCCGTCCGCTGGCCCTGTCTGACCGTCCTGACTGTCCTGACCGTCCTGCGGTTCAGCCACTCCGGCCACTGGCCGCGCTGCCTTGTCACCCGCCGCGTGGTCACCCCCGTGGCCCGGCCGCTACGGGCGAGCGCGCCCAAGGTTTCCCGTGGCCGCTACCGCCCCTGCCGCTACGGGCGAGCCGGCCGCTGGCCTCCCCTGGCCGCTACCGCCCGTCCGCACCTCCCGTCCACCTGCCCGTACCCGCTCCCACCGCTCCGTCGGTGGGAGGGCGTCTAGCGGATCTCCAGGATGTCGTCCACCGGCCTGCGGGGGGTCGGTGTCCCCTCGGGGCCGTATCCCAGCCGCAGAACCATCTGAACCTGACCCGTTGCCGACCCGGGGTCCCGCACCGCCCAGCGCAGCTCCGGCCACTCCAGCGCCTGTGAGGTCAGCGAGGCGGCCAGCCCGTCCAGCGTGGCCTGAAGCAGTACGCGCTCCATCGCCTGACCGGCCCGCAGCCAGTCCACCGGCCGGTCCTCGGCGGTGCCAAGCAGTCCGAGCCGTGGATATCGCTCGAAGGACGCCGACTCCCGGCCCGGGACCGGTGCCCCCTGGGCGAAGTCCCGCATCGGGCCGGTGGTGCCCCGCGGCCGAGGGCCGAAGGCGTCCGCCGGGATGCCGTCCCCCGGCCTGTTCCCGGCTGCTCCATCCGGTGCTTCCGTCCTGGTCCAGCGGGCCAACTCGGCCCGTGCCTCGGGGTCGTGCACGGCCCGGTCCTCGGCGTCATGCACCAGGTCCAACACCGTCTGCACATGCCAGTCATCGGGGAAGGCCAGCCGGCAGCCCTCCAGTAGCGCCGCCGCGCACAGTCCATCGAGCACCTCGACGGGAATCGGCTCGTCGGTGAAGGGGAACCTGCTGGTGTGGCGGAGGCTGACCGCCGGGTGGAGCGCCGCGAGGTCGTCGTCGGGGCGTACCGGGAGATCGAGCCGGACCTCGGCGAGTAGCGCGGGGTCCGAGCCGTCCGGCAGCAGCGCGGTGACCGGCTCACAGCCCTGCCGCGCGGCGGCGACCCGCAGATTGAAGAGCGCCGCTCCGCACCCCAGGTGCAGGGCCCGGTTCGCGGGGTCCTCGGCAGGCATCGCCCTGGTCGGATCAGCGCGCAACTGGAGCACCCCGTTCTCCCGCAGCAGCCGGAACTTCCACGGTTGGGCGTTGTGGAGGGAGGGGGCTGCTGCCGCGTCCTGGACGATGGCCGTCACGGCGGCGGGATCGAGTGGTCGTGAAGGCACGGGTCCTCCTCGGGGGAGCGGTTCAGCAGATGGCGAGGGCGGAGTGGGTGGGCCGTGGTCGCGAAAATGAAGGAACGTTTCGGCTGGCGCTTTTGAGTTTTGGGCGAAGCGCCGAACGGCGGTGGTGGCTGGTGGTGCCGACTGGTGTTGGCGGCTGGTGTTGGCGGCTCGTGGCGGCGGCTGGTGGTGGCGACCTTGAAGAAACGTTTCAGTTGTGGGCGACGATCGCCACCGGGGCGATGGAGTGGTGCAGCACCGCATGGGCGACCGAACCGATGTGGCCGCCCACCGGAGACCGCCGCACCCGCCGACCCACGACCACCAGCGCGGCTTGCGCCGAGGCCGCGAGCACGGCATGTGCGGGGGAGCCCGTACGCGCCTCCTCGACCACCTTCACCGACGGATACCGCTGCCGCCACGGGAGCAGCAGATCGCGCAGGGTGCGGGTGATCTCCCGCTCCAGGTCGAGCCGGCTGTCCCCGTCGATGGCCAGTCCCAGGAGACGGGGAAGCCGCCAGCCGTGCACGGCACGGACGGCGCAACCTCGTCGTGCCGCCTCATCAAAGGCGAAGACCAGGGTTTCGTCGGCGGGATCGTGGATGTCGACCGCGACGACCACATCGCCTTGGGCGGCCTGGTCCCGCCCGCCGTCCGGGCTCCGGCCCACCGGTGCGGGGCCCGGCTCACCCGCCGGTGCGGGCCGCACCAGCACCACGGGACGGGCGGTCGCCCCGATCGTGGCGGTGCCGACCGAACCGATGAGGAAGCCCGCCACTCCACCGAGCCCGCGCGAACCGAGCACCAGCATCCCGGCCTCGTCGGCTTCCGACGCCAGCGCGGCGGGCGCTCGACCCGAGCGTCTGCGGGTGGTGATCTCGATGTCCGGATGCCGCTCGCGAAGCGTCCGGGCGGTCTCCCGCAGGACGGCGTCACCGGCCGCGTCGGCGCCGGCAGCTCCAGCGGGTTGGTCGGCGTTGATCGCGAGAGCGGCCACCACGAGGGTGAGGGGCTTCTCCGCCACATGCACCAGTCGGAGCGGCACCCCGCGCAGCCGAGCCTCCTCGACGGCCCACTCGGCGGCCGCGAGACCCTCCGGGCTGCCATCCACACCAGCGGTCACATGATGGGTCAACGCTCCGACCTCCTACCCGCCACCTGGGCGTCCTCGGGCTGAGGACTCTGTTCGGGACGGAGCCCATGGGCCGCCACCCCGAGGTTCCCCGGCTCCCCACCCCGGCGCGAGGCGTCCGGTGGCCTGGGCGAGTCAAGGGCGGAGGAGACCTCCGCCGCGATGGACCCGGGAGAGGCTTCCGTACTCCCCTCAAGCACCCCGGGTTCCCCGGGCCGCGCGGCCCCCGCCGCCGTTCCGGTCTCTGCTGTTCCGGTCCCGGCCCCCGCCGCCCCGGTGTCATCGGCCTCGTAGCGCAACCGGTCGACCACATCCACCACCCCGTCCACGCTCTCGCACAGCCGCACCGTCACCGGGATCAGGCTGCTGCGCTCCACCGTGCCGCTGAGGGTGACGACGCCGTCCGTGACATCCACCGTCATGGCGGACGGTGACAGCCCCAGGGTCTGGGTGAGGACGTCCTCCAGGATCTCCTCCTGGATCGACCGGTCCCTGCGGAGGAAGAGCTGAAGGAGGTCACTGCGGCTGATCACCCCGGTCAGCCTGCCGTCCCCGTCCACGACGGGCAGCCGTTTGATCCGGTACTGCTCCATCACCCGGGCGGCCCGGATCGCGCTCCAGTGCGGTTGTGCCACGACTGCGGGGCTGGTCATCAGTGTCTCGGCCGTGTTCCCGATCGTCTGCGAGGTCTGTCTGCGCAGCAGATCAGCCTCCGACACCACGCCGACCGGCCGTTCGTCCTCATCGACCACCGGTACGGCCGTGATGCCGTACTCATCGAGTAGGCGCGCGATCTCCTTGAACCCGGTTCCCCGCTGGACGCTCACAGCGGTGGGCGTCATCAGGTCAGTGACCCTGCGGTTTCTCATGGCTCGCCAACCTCTCCGGACATATCGATCATTCGCCTTTGATCACACGATCTGATCACAAGACTGGAACCTCGGATACGTCAGCGCACAGGGACCTTCGACCCTTTGGCGGGGGCTCACGGTCCTGATAACGGTGTCGCTCCCCATGCGCCCGACGTCAGGGCGGTACATCCTCCGTCCCGTGTTGCCGTCTGTAATGATTGATCCTGGTTGCAAACGTTTGGTCTTGGTTGCACCAGAACGGGGTGCGGAGGCGGAGGTCATGCGGTGTGATCGAACCGATGTGCGGGAGCCTCGCGGTGCTCGCCCCCCGCTCGCTCGCCCACCCGGCTCCCAGCGAAGGCCAAGTGCGCCGGGCTGCGGTACCGTCAAAAACGAGGCGTGACCATACCCGCAGACCCGGGCAATCATGCCCCTAGGGGCCATGTTCTCTTCGTCTATCGGATTGAACTTTCGTTGATCAGTGGCCAGTTGGCCCCTGCCTGGGATTACCCTTCAACAGGTGAACCAACTGATGTCCCGCGAGTCCGAAGCCGACCTGCCAGGGAGCGTCGAACTGCCCGGCACCCTGTCCAGCGAACTACGTGCCGAGCTCATCGCCTTCCGCCGGGATCTGCATATGCACCCCGAGCTGGGCAACCAGGAGTTCCGTACGACCGCGGCCCTCAAGGCCCGCCTTGAGCAGGCCGGGCTGGAGCCGCGCGTACTGTCCATCGGTACCGGACTCATGTGTGACATCGGCTCCTGGGACGGCGTAACGCCCCTGCTGGCGCTCCGTGCGGACATCGACGCGCTTCCCATCCCGGACACCAAGGTGGGAGTTCCCTACCGCTCCACCGTTCCCCATCGGGCCCATGCCTGTGGACATGACATCCACACCGCTGCGGTACTCGGAGCCGGTCTCGTGCTGGCCGAACTGGATCGCCGGGGACTGCTTCCCCGACCCGTGCGGCTTGTCTTCCAGCCGGCCGAGGAGGTACTCCCGGGCGGCGCGGCCGACGCCATCGAGTCGGGAGTGCTGGAAGGCGTCGGCAAGATCATCGGGGTCCACTGCGACCCCAAGGTGGACGCGGGAGTCATCGGCCTGCGCCCCGGACCCATCACCTCGGCCTGTGACCGGCTCGAAGTCACCCTCGACGGCCCCGGTGGGCATACGGCGAGGCCGCATCTGACCACGGACCTGGTGACAGCGGCGGCGAAGGTGGCCACGGAGGTCCCCGCGGTGCTCGCTCGCCGGGTGGACGCCCGTTCCGGGCTCGCCGTCACCTGGGGCCGCATCGAGGCGGGGCACGCGTGCAATGTCATTCCCCAGCATGCCGAGCTCTCCGGCACCGTGCGCTGCCTGGACCTCCCGGGGTGGCGGGCCGCTCCGGATCTGGTGCACGCCGCGATCGACGAGGTCGCGACCCTGCATCGGGCGAAGTCGCAGATCAACTACATCCGCGGGGTGCCGCCGGTGGTGAACGACCCGGACGTCACCGAACTGCTGCACGCGGCACAGACGGCCCGCCGCGGTGCCCATGCCATTGAGGACACCGAGCAGAGCCTCGGCGGCGAGGACTTCTCCTGGTACCTGGAGCATGTGCCCGGTGCGATGGCCAGGCTGGGGGTGCGTACGCCGGGTGACACGGTCAAGCGCGATCTGCACCGAGGTGACTTCGACGCCGACGAGGACGCGATCCAGGTCGGGGTCGAGCTCTTCACCGCGGCGGCACTGCTCGACGCCGAGGCGGCCACGGGCTGACCCCTCGGGCGCCAGGCCACCCGGTCGGCCCTCTGCCGTCGCCAAGGGCCACCGGGGAGCCACCCGCCGGTGCCAAGCCCCCGCTCGGCCATCCGCCGGTCCAAAGGGCCCATCGCCACCCACCCCCCTCGCGCGCACCCATGAGCCCCGTCGCCTTCCGTGGAGACAGCCCCCGGTGGTATCCGATCGCCGGGGCGCGGGTCCGACGAACGCGGTCCAACGCGGTCCAGAACGGTTCGGGTGGACGGGTGGGTCCCCAGGTGTGCGGGAGGGGGACGTGAAGAGGGGCATCGCCCGGGGCCTGAGGGGTCGGCCGCTGGCGCACCACCTCAGGACCGCCGCTGTTATGTACCGATTCGCCCGCCCGATCTAGGGGTATCCGTCCGGACGATCAGCTCCCCGAGCGGGGCCCGCGCGGTGCGCCTGAGCCTGTCTTGCGACGATCCGATAACGACTCATGAACGTGGTTTTAACTGACATCTACGCGCGTTACGATCGCGGCGAAACCAGCGCCGGAAGAGGCGCTTTCGGTCAGCCTCGAAGGGACCCTCCTCTTGCGCCAGGTATCAAAGATCGCGGTCGCGTCCATCGCAGCCGCGGCTATCGCACTCACCGCCACCGGATGTGGCGAGTCGTCGACCGATAGCGGTGGAGGATCGGACGACAGCGGCAAGCTGAAGATCGGCATGGCCTACGACGTCGGCGGCCGTGGCGACAACTCGTTCAACGACTCCGCCGCCCGTGGCCTGGACAAGGCCAAGAAGGAGCTCGGCGCGGAGACCAAGGAGCTCACCGCCCGGACCAGCGAGACCCCGGCCGACCGTGAGACCCGCCTCGCCTCGCTCGCGAAGGACGGCTACAACCCGGTCTTCGCCGTGGGCTACCTCTACAAGACCGCGGTCGACAAGATCGCCAAGGAGTACCCGAAGACCTCCTTCGGCCTCGTTGACTCGGTCTCCGACGTCAAGAACGTCGACAGCATCGTCTTCACCGAGGAGCAGGGCTCCTACCTCGCCGGTGTCGCCGCCGCGCTGAAGTCCAAGGACGGCAAGATCGGCTTCATCGGCGGTGTCGACCTTCCGCTGATCAAGAAGTTCGCCGCCGGCTTCGAGCAGGGTGTCGCCGAGACCAACCCGAAGGCCACGGTGCAGATCCAGTACCTCTCCACGGGTACGGACACCTCCGGCTTCGCCAGCCCGGACAAGGGCAAGTTCGCCGCCCAGGGAATGCTCGACAAGGGCATTGACGTCATCTACACGGCGGCCGGCGGCTCCGGCGCCGGTGCCATCGCGGCCGTCGCCGCCAAGCCGGGCACCTGGGCCATCGGCGTCGACTCGGACCAGGCCAAGGACCCGGCGCTCTCCAAGTACGCGGCCTCGATCCTGACCTCGGTCGTGAAGAACGTCGACACCGGTGTCTTCGAGCTGTCGAAGTCCGTCAAGGACGGCAAGCCGCTGACCGGTACGCACGTCTACTCGCTCGCCGAGGACGGTGTCAGCCTCACCACCACGGGTGACCACCTCAAGGACATCCAGCCCAAGCTGGACGAGGCGAAGAAGAAGATCGTCGACGGTCAGATCAAGGTCAAGACCACGACCTGATCGGTCCAGCGATCGGGGCCCGGAAGAGCGGCTCGCCCACTCTTCCGGGCCCCGATGCACGTAGTGGGTCCATCGCCTCGACAAGTTGCTGGCGCTACGCGCGTAGCTTCCCGTTGCGCACGGTAGTTTTCGCCACCACGCATCCAGCAACGGACCAGCCGACACCCCGCACCATCCGGCAGCCCCCGCTACCACCCCGCCTCTGCTCCTCCTCCGCTCCTGCCCAGGGAGAGTGCGCCATCAACGCGTCCAGCAGTTCCCATGCCGTAGAGCTCCGCGGCATCACCAAACGATTCCCCGGTGTCGTGGCCAACCACGACATCGACATCACCGTGCGCCGCGGTACCGTCCACGCCCTCATCGGCGAGAACGGCGCGGGCAAGTCCACCCTGATGAAGATCCTCTACGGTATGCAGAAACCGGACGAGGGCACCATCGAGGTCGACGGCGAACAGGTCACGTTCTCCAACCCGGGCGATGCCATCGCCCGCGGCATCGGCATGGTGCACCAGCACTTCATGCTCGCCGACTACCTCACCGTGCTGGAGAACGTCGTTCTCGGCTCGGAGAAGCTGTACGGGATCGGCGACAGGGCCCGCGCCAAGATCAAGGAGATCTCGGACGCCTACGGTCTGAACGTCCGCCCCGATGTCCATGTCGAAGACCTCGGTGTAGCCGACCGGCAGCGCGTCGAGATCCTCAAGGTCCTCTACCGGGGTGCCCGCACCCTGATCCTCGATGAGCCGACCGCCGTCCTGGTACCGCAGGAGGTCGAGGCGCTCTTCGACAATCTGCGTGAGCTCAAGGCCGAGGGCCTGACCGTCATCTTCATCTCGCACAAGCTGGGCGAGGTGCTCTCGGTCGCCGATGACATCACGGTCATCCGCCGCGGCACGACGGTCGGCACCGCGGACCCCGCCAACACCACCACCAAGCAGCTCGCCGAGCTGATGGTCGGCAGCGAACTGCCCTCACCGGAGACCCGTGAGTCGACCGTCACCGAAGTGCCGATGCTCCAGGTGGAGAATCTGCGGCTGACCGCCACCGACCCTGATGGAGTCGTCCGCTCACTGCTCGACGGCATCGACTTCACCATCCACAAGGGCGAGGTCCTGGGCATCGCCGGTGTGGAGGGCAACGGCCAGTCCGAACTGGTCGAGGCGATCATGGGAATGCGCACCCTGGAGAGCGGAGTGCTCTCCCTCGACTCGGTGGACATCTCGCACCGGCCGACCCGCAAGCGGCGCGAGGACGGCATGGCCGTCATCCCCGAGGACCGCCACCGCCACGGCCTGCTCCTGGAAGCACCCCTGTGGGAGAACCGCATCCTCGGCCATGTCACCGAGAAGCCCAACAGCAAGGGCGTCTTCCTCGACCCCCGGGCGGCCCGCGCCGACACCGAGCGGATCGTGCGCGAGTACGACGTCCGCACCCCCGGTATCGAGGTCACCGCGGCCTCCCTCTCGGGCGGCAACCAGCAGAAGCTGATCGTGGGCCGGGAGATGAGCCACGCGCCCAAGCTCTTGATCGCCGCGCACCCCACCCGGGGTGTGGACGTGGGAGCCCAGGCGCAGATCTGGGACCAGATCCGGGCCGCCCGCCGGGAGGGCCTGGCCGTACTCCTGATCTCCGCGGACCTGGATGAGCTGATCGGACTCTCCGACACCCTGCGGGTGATGTACCGCGGCCGGTTGGTCGCGGACGCCGATCCGGCCACGATCACCCCGGAGGAACTGGGCTCGGCGATGACGGGCGCGGCCACCGGGCATCTCGAAGCCCCCGTCGAAGAGGCCTCAGCCGACGACACTCCAGCCGACGACACCTCGGCCGAAGGCCCGGCCGGCACCCAAGCCGACAGCGGCACCGGCCCCCGTGCCGGCGCCGATACCCCCAATGACCCCAGCACCCCCGACACGGGCAGCGACACGGACGGGGGAGAGGACCGATGAAGAAGTTCGACAAGGAGCGGGTGCTCCTGGCGATCGCGGCCCCACTGCTCGCCATCATCGTGGCGTTCCTGGTCACGGCAGTGGTGCTGGCCGCCACCGGCAAGGAGCCCTTCAACGCCTTCCGGATCATGTTCGACTACGGATCGAAGTCGGACAGCCAGGTCTACATCCTGAACAAGGCCACGACCTACTACCTGGCAGGACTCGCGGTCGCCATCGGCTTCCGGATGAACCTGTTCAACATCGGCGTCGACGGCCAGTACCGCCTCGCCGCCTTCTTCGCCGCCGCCCTCGGTGGTGCGCTCACCCTCCCCGGCGCGATCCAGATCCCGCTGATCATCCTCTGCGCGATGATCGTCGGCGCGATGTGGGCCGGTATCGCCGGTGTCCTCAAGGTCACCCGCGGGGTCAGCGAGGTCGTCTCCACGATCATGCTCAACGCCATCGCCACGGCGATCATCGGCTATCTGCTCCAGGTGGGGCGTCTCGGCGAGCTGGACGAGGCGGGGACGAAGATCGCCACCAAGCCACTCCCCGAGTCCGCGCACTTCTTCGAGTTCCCGACCCAGCCCGCTCCGGTCTGGGGCTTCATCGTCGTCGCGATCATCGCGGGCATCGTGTTCTGGTTCACCCTCGCCCGCACCCGCTTCGGCTTCGACCTCCGTACGGTCGGCCAGTCCGGCAGCGCGGCCGAGGCCAGTGGGGTGAACGTCAAGAAGATGATCGTCACCTCCATGCTGATCTCCGGCGCCATGGCCGGTCTGATCGGTATGCCGACGCTGCTCAACGACTCCTACGAGTACGGCGGAGACTTCCCCGTCGGCATCGGCTTCACCGGTATCGCCATCGCCCTGCTCGGCCGCAACAACCCCGTCGGCATCGCGCTCGGCGCGCTGCTGTGGGCCTTCCTGGAGCGCGGCAGCGGCCAGCTGGAGTTCCAGGGCTACGACAAGGAGATCGTCGGCGTCATCCAGGGCGTCATCGTGCTGTGTGTCGTCATCGCGTACGAAGTGGTGCGCCGCTACGGCCTCAAGCGCCAGCAGCGGCAGGTCGGCGCCAAGCTCGCCGCCCAGGCCCGTAACTCCGAGAACCAGGAGGTGTCGGCGTGAGTGCCACAGCGACTTCCACCCCGCCGCCCACGGCACCCAGGGTGAGTGGCGGCAAGAAGGGGCGTACCCGCCTCTCCTTCCCGGTCATCCTGCTGATCATCGCGGGCGCACTGGTCGCCCTGTCCGCGGTGCGCGCCATCACCGGTGCGCAGGACATCACCTCCGCCGGTCAGATCAGCGCCGCACTGGCCATGGCCGTGCCCATCGGTATGGCGGGTCTCGGCGGTCTATGGGCCGAGCGCGCGGGCGTGGTCAACATCGGCCTTGAGGGCATGCTGATCCTGGGCACCTTCTTCGGTGCCTGGGCCGGCTGGCAGACCGACCCCTGGATCGGTGTCCTCGCGGGTGTGCTCGGCGGCATGGCCGGTGGTCTGCTGCACGCCATCGCCACCGTCACCTTCGGCGTCGACCACATCATCTCCGGTATCGCGATCAACATCCTGGCCGTCGGGTTCACCACCTACTTCGCCAAGCTGTGGTTCAACAGCCCTGAGGCCTTGGCCAAGGGCGGCAGCCCCAAACAGTCACCGCCGTCCGAGCCCATCACCACCATCACCGTGCCCGGTGTCTCCGACTGGCTCGGTGATATCGAGAAGCACCACTGGTTCTTCGTCTCGGACATCGCCGGTGTGCTCCGCGGTCTGGTCACCAATCTCTCGCTGCTCACCATCGTCGCCGTGCTGCTGTTCGTGCTGACCTTCCTGGTGCTGTGGAAGACCTCGTTCGGTCTGCGGCTGCGCTCCTGCGGCGAGAACCCGATCGCCGCCGAATCGCTCGGTGTGAACGTCTACAAGTACAAGTACATCGCGGTGATCGTCTCCGGTGGTATGGCCGGACTCGGCGGTGCCTTCCTGGCGCTGGTCACCTCCAACATCTACAACGAGGGTCAGACCGGCGGCCGTGGCTATATCGGCCTGGCGGCGATGATCTTCGGTAACTGGCGGCCCGGCGGGCTCGCCATGGGCGCCGGCCTCTTCGGCTTCGCCGACGCGCTCCAGCTGCGCAACGGCGGCCAGTCCGTCCACGCGCTACTGCTTCTGCTCGTCGTCATCCTGGCCGGCATCGCGCTGTGGAAGCTCTACCGCAAGAGCTACCGGACGGCCGCGATCAGCGGAGTCATCGCCGCCGGTGTGCTGGTCTGGTACCTGGGTACGGACACGGTCCCGACCGAGTTCGTCACCGCCACCCCGTACGTCGTGACCCTGCTGGTCCTCTCCCTCTCCGCGCAACGGCTCCGCATGCCCAAGGCGGACGGTATGCGCTACCGCAAGGGCCAGGGCAAATGATCGAAGCGACGGTCGACTGGGCGACCCTGCGGGAACGGGCGCGGGAGGCCATGTCCCATGCGTACGCCCCCTACTCGGGCTTCCCGGTCGGCGTCGCCGCCCTCGTCGACGACGGACGTACGGTCACCGGCTGCAATGTGGAGAACGCCTCCTACGGGCTGTCGCTCTGCGCCGAGTGCGGTCTTGTCTCCCAACTCCAGGCCACCGGAGGCGGCCGGCTGACCCACTTCACCTGTGTGGACGGCCAGGGCGAGAGCCTGGTGCCCTGCGGTCGGTGCCGTCAGCTGCTCTATGAGTTCGGCGGCCCCGAGTTGCTGATGGACACGCCCAAGGGAATCGTCCCCCTGGTCGCGATACTTCCGCAGCCGTTCGGCCCTGAGCATCTTCGGTAAAACCCCCGCGGCCCCTCCGTTCCTTAGGAGGGGCCGCTCCCTTACCCTCGTCTCTATGCGCGTAGAGCGCGGTGAGCTGCCATTCTGGAGGAATGCCATGGACGTCATCTCCGTCATCCGCACCAAGCGGGACCGGGGTGAGCTGAGCCCCGAGCAGATCGACTGGGTCATCGACGCCTACACCCGTGGTGAGGTCGCCGACGAGCAGATGTCGGCGCTGGCGATGGCCATCCTGCTGAACGGCATGAACCGGACGGAGATCGCCCGCTGGACGGCCGCGATGATCGCCTCCGGCGAGCGGATGAGCTTTGACACCCTCACCCGCCCCACCGCGGACAAGCACTCCACCGGCGGCGTCGGCGACAAGATCACCCTGCCGCTCGCCCCGCTGGTCGCCGCCTGCGGTGCGGCCGTGCCGCAACTGTCGGGACGGGGCCTTGGCCACACCGGTGGCACGCTCGACAAGTTGGAGTCCATCCCCGGCTGGCGCGCGCTGCTCTCCAACGAGGAGATGCTCCATGTCCTGGACACCACCGGCGCCGTGATCTGCGCGGCCGGCGACGGGCTGGCCCCGGCCGACAAGAAGCTCTACGCACTCCGCGATGTCACCGGCACCGTCGAGGCCATCCCGCTGATCGCCTCCTCGATCATGTCGAAGAAGATCGCCGAGGGCACGGGCTCCCTGGTCCTGGACGTCAAGGTCGGCACCGGCGCCTTTATGAAGAACATCGAGGACGCCCGAGAGCTCGCCTCCACCATGGTGGCGCTGGGCACCGACAGCGGGGTGAAGACGGTCGCGCTGCTCACCGATATGTCGACCCCGCTCGGCCTCACCGCGGGCAACGCCCTGGAAGTCCGTGAGTCCATCGAGGTCCTCGCCGGAGGCGGCCCCGCCGATGTGGTGGAACTGACCCTGGCCCTGGCCCGGGAGATGCTCGCCGCCGCGGGTATCGAGGGCGCCGACCCGGCGAAGGCGCTGGCCGATGGCTCGGCGATGGATGTCTGGCGCCGCATGATCTCCGCCCAGGGCGGGGACCCGGACGCGGACCTCCCCATCGCCCGTGAACAGCATGTCGTCACCGCACCCGCCTCGGGCGTACTGACCCGTCTCGACGCCTATGACATCGGCGTCGCGGCCTGGCGCCTGGGCGCTGGCCGGGCCCGCAAGGAGGACCCGGTGCAGGCGGGCGCGGGCGTGGAACTGCACGCCAAGCCCGGTGACCCGGTGACCGCGGGCCAGCCGCTGCTGACCCTGCACACGGACACCCCGGAGAAGTTCGCGTACGCACTCCAGTCGCTGGGGTCGAGCTATGACATCGCCCCGGCCGGTACGGAGTTCACGGCGCCGCCGATCGTGCGGGGCCGTATCGCCTAGGGGGTGCCGGGCGCCCTGGGCGGGGCGACGGTATCCAGGACGCCCTGAGGTTGCCTCGTACCGCATCGGGGACGGTCCGGGCAGTTGGGCCCGGACCGTCCCCGGCGTACCTCGGGACCAGCGGACGAGGCGGCGCCGACCCGTTACCGGCACGGTTTCCAGCGCGGGAACCGCTCTGTCACCAGCGGGCGGCCTTGGCGTGGAAGGTCAGGCCGGGCCACGCCTGGACCGGGGTGGCCGTGCGGACGATCCGGCCGGCGCACAGACTGCGTTCGGCGAGCCCGTCGACGATCTTCGGGATGGCCGCGAGCGTCGCCGGGAGACCGTCGTGCAGCAGGATGATGCCGCCCGCCTGCACCGTGAGCGCGTTCGCCACGATGGTGTCGGTGGGGATTCCGCTCCAGTCGACCGTGTCGGCCGTCCAGATCACCTCGGTCATCCCGAGCCTGGCAGCGTCCTGCCGGGTGCGCGCGTCGGTGCTCCCGAACGGCGGCCGGAAGAGCTTCGGTGCCCGGCCCGTCTGCGCCCGGACGACACGGCTGGTGTCCCGCAGTTCCGCGAACGCGGTGGGTGCGTCGAGAGCGACGAGGTTCGGGTGGGTGTACGAGTGGTTGCCGATCTCATGGCCCTCGGCCGCGATCCGTCGCGTGCCGTCAGGCTGGGCACTCGCTAACGTGCCCGTCACGAACCAGGTGGCTCTGACCCGTCCGGCATCACGCAGCGCCTGGAGATACGCGGGCGTGCTGGCGGTCGGACCGTCATCGAAGGTGATGGCCACATAGCCCCCGGAGCAGCGGTTCCCGGAGTCTGCCTGTGCGGCACCCGGCGCCAACGCGAACGCTGACATCAGGGTCGCCAGGGCGGCGCCGAGCCATATCCGCGACCTGCCTCGCTTTTTCATTCCGAGTTCCTCTCGGTTGATGGGCTGTCGTGGTCGGGCAGGACTCGGAGCGGCTCGAAGCTTCGGTGCACAGGACATATGCGGCGCCCGAAGGCCGTGCTCAGAACCCCGTTCGCCGTTCCATGCCAGCCCTCCACGCGAGGCCGGATTCCTCGCACGTTCGTGCGAACTTCGGCCGGGGACCATTGAACGCGAGCAGGCGGTTCCGCGGAGCGCTAATCCCGGATTCCGGGAGCCCTCCATCGCACCTTGCAGCACGCCCACCACCTGGGCCCCAGGAGCCCCACCTTCCAGGCCCCACCACTGGCGGCAGCCCATCTCTCCGCGCGGAACGGGCGCGGGCACCGCGTCCTGGCCGCGCTGAGCCCACCGCGGGACCGCCCAGCTGG
>NZ_JAMQAW010000010.1:337705-345393 GCF_023701525.1 Streptomyces albipurpureus | reverse complement strand
TCATGTCCGCGACCCGTGGTCACCTCGTTCGGCCGGCTGTCATAGACCGTGGTCAGAGCCCTCCGCGGGGCGCCACCGATGAGTTCCACCCCATGGCCCGGTCTCATCAGACATGAGTGTGGAAGCCGTCGACCCGGCCGGACCCGATCCCGTCGTCCTTGTGGTGCCCGCGCCCGTGACCCTGGCGGATGTGCCGCCGCTGTGCGCGCGGCTGTATGCGTTGTACGGGGAAGGGGCCGCTGAAGTGGTGTGCGATCTTGCTGAGCTGACCAGGGCCAACCTGGCTTCGGTGGAGGCCGTGGCCCGGCTGCGACTCACCGCACGCAGGGCCGGGCGGGCGGTGAGAATGCGCAACGCGGGCCCTGAGCTACAGGCCCTGCTGACCCTGATGGGCCTTGACTGCCTCACCCAACGAGGCGATGACAGCCTTTCGCACGGTGTCACCCAGCCGGCTGCCCCCGCGCCGGATGCCGCCACGCCCACTGATCCCACGCCCGGTGACCTCGCTCAATCCGGCGCCTACGCCCAGCGAGATGGCCCTGCACCGTCCTGATCAGGACCGCTCGATCAGGACGGCCCGATCAGGACCGCCCCGGGGAACTGAACACAGAGCCCGGAGCGGCCCGGCGGCTAGCGGACCAGACGGCTAGTCGCTCTCCTTCTCCAGTCGATCCGGCAGATCGAACAGCGGGAACCAGCGCTCGGTGTCCAGGAAGGAATTGATCCCCGCGATCTTGCCGTCGCGGATCTCCATGACCATCAGGGCCCAGGGCACATGCCCGTTCCCATCCGGGGCCTCGTGGTAGTGGGCGAAGGCCGGCATGCCGTTCGCGACGGTCGCAATGAGCCGCGATCGGCGACATACCGAGCCCACGCCCAGCATCCAGCCCACGATGTTCTCGTGGCCCTGGAGCCAAAGGTCGTACGGCGGCATGGAGAGCGTGGCGTCGTCGTGGAGGACCGCCGTCAGCGCCTCCATGTCGTACCCCTCGAACGCGGCCACATAGCGCTCAAGCAGCTTCCGCTGCTCCTCGTCGAGCGGGTTCGCCGCGTCCGACTCGGTGGGCGGTGACTCGGCGAGGGTCGTACGGGCGCGCTGGAGCGCGCTGTTCACCGAGGCCACCGAGGTGTCCAGCAGCTCGGCGACCTCCGCCGCCTTCCAGGCCAGCACCTCGCGCAGGATCAGCACGGCCCGCTGTTTGGGCGGCAGATGCTGGAGCGCGGCGATGAACGCCAGCCGGATCGACTCGCGCTCCAGGGCCGTCTCCGCCGGGTCGGCCGCCGACGGCAGCACCCGTCCATCCGGCACCGGCTCCAGCCAGGTCGCCTCCGGGCGGGCGCTGAGCTGTGCCTGGGCGACGGGCGTGGGCCCGGAAAGATCCATCGGCCGGGCTCGGCGGTTGCCCGCGTTCAACATGTCGAGGCAGACGTTCGTCGCGATGCGGTAGAGCCATGACCGCAGCGACGAACGCCCCTCGAACTTCTCGAAATTTCGCCAGGCCCTCACCATCGTGTCCTGAACGGCGTCCTCCGCTTCGAAGGACGAGCCCAGCATGCGGTAGCAGTAGCCGGTCAGCTCACGCCGATACCGCTCCAACTCCGCGTTGAGGTCCTGTGTTGTTGCCGTCTCACTCATCGGGTCCACCCCTGTCGCCCACTGGCACCAGCCCTTGGGAACCTACAGGAGGCCACCGACAACGGAACTCAGGTTCCCGGCTTGCGACCGTAGACGAACACGTCGTCGCCGTTCTTCAGCAAATTCCAGTATGACTTCGCATCCGCGGGACGCAGATTGACACAACCGGCGGAACCCGGCGGGTTGTACATCGACTTCGTCGTCGAATGGAACGCCTGTCCACCGTCAAAGAACTGCGCGTACGGCATCGGCACGTTGTAGAGCGATGACACATGATCGATATTGCGCCAGTAGATCTTCTTCGCACCCGTACGGGTCTCCTGCTTGTCCCGCCCGGTGCGTACGGGAACAGGGCCGTACTTCAACTTCTTACCGTCTTGAATCCAGCTCAGCTGCCGTGTCAGATCCACACAGGCGATACGGCCCTTGTTGGTCGGGCACGAGCCGGCCTTGTTCGGGGTCTTTCCCGCCGCGCGCTGCTGAATGATCGTGTTCATCGTCTGCCAGGTCAGTGAACCCGCGTAGCCGATGGTCGGGGTGATCCCGTGCTGCGCCTGGAACGCCTTGATCGCCTTGCAGTCCGCGACCGACTGCTTGCCGTCCACCGTCCGGCCCAGGAACTTCTCCACCTGCTTCTGGTACGGCCCCGTCCCCGCCGTGCAGGAGGCCGCCTGGGCGGTCCCCGTGCCCAGTGCCGTCGTCAGCGGGACCATCAGACCCGTCAGTGCGAGCACGATCCCCACTCGTCTGCCGAGTCGCCGTTCCCCGAGCGTCTTGTGCGTGTTGAATCCCACCGTTCCCCACTCCCCTTCGTGGATCACCGCGATTGCGCGGTCAGACCGTTTGACGGTTGCGGGGGACAGGTAGTTGTACGCAGCATGTCTCAATTCAGCTACAGCAAAAAGAAGGCTCCGCCGCCGAGTTCTCTCAGCGGCGGAGCCAAATTCCCTATTCCTCAAACGGTTTGGGGAAATCCCCTCGGGTGGCGCCTGGAATGTGCCAGGTCAGCGTGCTGCCACCGCCAGCTCCAGCCGCTCGCGCCGAGCCGCCCTGGTCCCGTACAGCGTGATCGACACGACCCCGAGCACCGCCAGCAGTCCCAGTGCCACGGTCCCCGCCCACCCACCGGAGTGGAAGGCGATCGCACCGAGCGTGCCACCGACGCTACTGCCCAAGTAGTACGCGGACTGGTACAGCGCCGACGCCTGCGCCCTACCCGTCTTCGCCGTACGGCTCACCGACGCCGAAGCGACCGCGTGGCCCGCGAAGAAGCCCGCGGTGATCAACACCAGACCCGCGAGTATCGCCGTCAGGGAATCGGCGAGCGAGAGCGCCAGCCCCATCGCCGTGGTGGCCACCGCCAGGTACAGCGCCCCGCGGCGGCCCAAGCGGGCCACCAGTTGGCCCGCTGCCGCGGACGAGAGCGTACCGACGAGATAGACGAGGAAGATCGAACCCACCACACCCTGCGGCAGATTGAACGGCTCACCGACCAATCGGTAGCCGATCACCGTGTACACCGCGCCGAAGACCGTCATGAACAGCGCGCCGATGGCGTACAGCCGCAGCAGCAGCGGATCGGAGAGATGGCCGCGCACGGTTTCCACCAGCGCCTTGGGGCTCAGGGTCCCCGGGGTGAACCGCCGGGCTCTCGGCAGCAGCGCGCGGAAGGCCAGACCGCCGATGAGCGCCAGCAGACCCACCGCCGCGAGGCCCGCCCGCCAGCCCCACAGCTGCGCCGCCCAACCGGTCACGATCCGGCCGCTCATGCCGCCGACGCTGTTGCCCGCCACGAACAGTCCGATCGCGGCCACCAGCGCCTTGGGGCGCACCTCCTCGGCGAGATACGCCATCGCCGAGGCCGGCAGTCCGGCCAGCGCCGCGCCCTGAAGCGCCCGCAGCACCACCATCGACTCCAGGTTCGGCGCGAAGGGCACCAGCAGCCCCAGCGCCACCGCCACCGTCAGCGACACGGTCATCAGCCGCTGCCGACCGAAGCGCTCGGAGAGCGCGCTCAGCGGCAGGACGAAGAGGGCCAGTGCGCCCGTCGCGGCGGAGACCGTCCAACTGGCCGCGGAGGCGCTCGCACCGAACTCGGCGGAGATCGCGGGCAGCAGCGCCTGGGTGGAGTAGAGGAGGGCGAAGGCCGCCATGCCCGCGGCGAACAGCGCGAAGCTCATCCGGCGGTAGCCGGGGAGCCCGGGGGCGAGGGGCTCGGGGACACTCTCGGAGGACGACGTGGAGTCTGTGGAGGGGAACGTTTCGGTGAAGACGGCGCCCACCGGGGTGGACGCCTTGGTACTGGCAGGCATGCATCGAACGTATGTCGCGCTCTTTCATGCGTCCAATGCATGGAATGGCGATAATCGTTCCCATGATGCATGACTCCAGCTCACAGCCTCGCCTGTCACACAGCAGTTACGAAGAAGACACAGCGCTGCTGCTCGCGCCCCGCCTCGCGTACTTCGCCGGGGTCGCCCGCCACGAACATGTGACCCGCGCCGCGCAAGAGATGGGAGTACCCCAGTCCACGCTCTCCCGGGCCGTGGTGCGCCTGGAGCGCGATCTCGGTGTCGCCCTCTTCGCCCGCAAGGGCCGCACGGTCACCCTCACCCCCGCCGGCCGCACCTTCCTGGCCTCCGTGGAGCGGGCGCTCGGCGAGGTGGAACGGGCCGCTGACTCGGTACGGGCCGACGCCGACCCCAGCGCGGGCAAGGTCGCCTTCGGCTTTCTCCACACCATGGGCTCGGAGACCGTGCCCGGTCTGCTCCGCGCCTTTCGGGTGGACCACCCCCGCGTCCGCTTCACCCTCGTACAGAACTACGGCGAGGCGATGCTCGGCGGACTGCGCACGGGTGAACTCGACCTCTGCCTCACCTCACCCGTCCCCGACGCCCCCGACCTGGTGGCGCGCCGGCTCGATGAGCAGCGGCTACGGCTGGTCGTCCCCGACGACCACCGGCTGGCGCGCCGCAAGCGCGTCCGCCTCGCGGAAGCCGCCGACGAGGCCTTCGTCACCCTGGAGTCCGGCTACGGCCTGCGCCGGATCACCGACGACCTCTGCGCCCAGGCCGGCTTCACCCCGAAGGTGGCGTTCGAGGGGGAGGAGGCGGAGACCCTGCGCGGGCTGGTCGCCGCGGGACTCGGGGTCGCGCTGCTGCCACCGCCCGCGGTGGCCCGCCCAGGGGTGGCGGAGCTCACCGTGACCGCCCCTCGCGCCGTCCGTGAGATCGGGGTGGCCTGGCTGGACGGTCACCCCGACACCGCCCCCGTGGCGGCCTTCAAGAAGTTCCTGCTCTCCCGCCGCGGCCAACTGCTCCCCGACTGACCCGCCCCGACGGCCACGCCTGGGGGACGCGCCGGACGTCCGGCGCCTGCTCAGTGCCGCAGCGACTTCCCGAACCCCGCGGCCAGCGGCATCCGCAACCCCAGGGGCGGCGGGGCGGCCATCGCGTCCTCGACCGGTCGGGAGTACGCGTGGGGAAAGAGCGACCCGAGCACGAAGTCCGTCGCCAGCGCGAGCACCTCGGCGTGGTGTTGGCGCAGCGCGTTGCCATCGGTGTGCACCTCGAACCGGCATATGTTCCGGTTCACCTTCTTGGCGCGTTCCGCGAGCCGGTACGACAGCTCCGGGGCGGTCCGCGCGTCATTGGTGCCGTGCACTATCAGCACCTGCCTGCCCACCAGTTGCTTCACCGGCTCGGGTTCGGTCCCCGATTCCTCTTCCGGTAGCCAGGGGGCCATCGCGAGTACGGTGCTGACCGCCGGATGGTCCGCCGCCCGCAGCGCCGCCCGTCCGCCGAAGCCGTGGCCGGCGAGAGCGATCGGCACATCGCCGTACCGCCGCACCACCTCGTCCGCCGCCCAGGACGCGTCCACCGCGTGCTGGGCGTCGTCGCCGTTCCAGCCACGGGTGCGGTAGTGCACGGAGTGCACCACCAGGCCGTCCTCGCGTCCCGCCTTCGCCAGCGCCCGGCCCAGCGACAGGGCCCGCGCGCGGGAGAGCGCCGACGGTCTGCGCACCGATTCCCGATCGCCGTCGGGCAGCAGCAGCACAACCCCGGCGACCAGCGACTCCGCCCCGCTCGGCCCGCCGTAGGCCCGCCCAAGCCGTGGTAGCCGCCCGCTGCCTCCCCGCCCTTCCCCTTTGTCCGCTGCGCTTCGCTCAGGATCTCCAGGTCGCCCCCGCCTGGGGGGCAGTGCACGGTGTGCCATGGCAGAACAGTGTCAGAAGCACGGGTCCACGCCACCCGTCCGCGCGGTCACTGTTACGTATCGGCCAGGCGTCTTCTACGCGCGTAGGGGCTAGAGTGCGTAGATGACGAGCCAGACCCTCATCACACCCACCGCGGACCAGATCCGTCGCGCTCCGAAGGTGCTCCTTCACGACCACCTCGACGGTGGGCTGCGGCCGGGCACGATCATCGAAATCGCCCGGGAGGTCGGCTACGAGTCGCTTCCCGAGACAGAACCGGACAAGCTCGGCGTCTGGTTCCGGGAAGCGGCCGACTCCGGCTCGCTGGAACGCTATCTGGAGACGTTCGCGCACACCTGTGCCGTCATGCAGACCAGGGAGGCGCTCTTCAGGGTGGCTGCCGAATGCGCCGAGGACCTCGCCGAGGACGGAGTGCTGTACGCGGAGGTGCGGTACGCGCCCGAACAGCATCTGGAGGGCGGACTCGCCCTCGAAGAGGTCGTTGAGGCCGTCAACGACGGTTTCCGCGAAGGTGAACGCATCGCCCGCGGTAACGGTCACCGCATCCGGGTGGGCGCCCTGCTGACCGCGATGAGGCATGCGGCTCGCGCTCTGGAAATCGCCGAACTCGCCAATCGCTACCGCGACTTGGGAGTGGTCGGATTTGATATCGCGGGCGCCGAGGCGGGCTTCCCTCCCACCCGTCATCTCGATGCATTTGAATACCTCAAGCGGGAGAACAACCACTTCACCATTCATGCCGGCGAGGCATTCGGGCTGCCGTCGATCTGGCAGGCGCTCCAGTGGTGCGGCGCGGACCGCTTGGGCCACGGGGTGCGGATCATCGACGACATCCAGGTGTCGGAGGACGGGCAGGTCCAACTGGGCAGGCTCGCCGCCTACGTCCGGGACAAGCGCATTCCGCTGGAGCTCTGCCCGACCTCCAATCTCCAGACCGGGGCCGCGGATTCCTATGCCGAGCACCCCATCGGATTGCTTCGCAAACTGCATTTCCGGGCCACGGTCAACACGGACAACCGATTGATGAGCGGCACCAGCATGTCCCGTGAATTCGAGCTACTGACCGATACCTTCGGATATACGCTCGATGATATGCAATGGTTTACCGTCAACGCTATGAAAAGCGCCTTCATCCCTTTCGATGAACGCTTGGCGATGATCAATGACGTCATCAAGCCTGGGTATGCCGAGCTGAAATCCGAATGGCTGTTCCGGCAGACCGCCACCACCAGCGATTCTGCCATCGCCCACGGCTGATCCTATTAATCCGGGACGGCCGGGAATGTCAACACTCCATCGCTCCCGGGTGTTTGCTTCTGCGTTGTCACGGTGGCTAGCTTGCGGAGCCGCTCATATTCCCCGTCCCAAGGACACCCTGATGAAGCAGTCTGCTGCCAAGTCTCTCGGCGTCGTCGCCCTCGGCGCCGCTTTGACCGCCGTCGCCGCGGGCACGGCCGCCGCGGAGCCGGCCGCCTTCCCCGACTCCGCGACCTCCCTGGACACCGTCGGCAAGGTGGTACCGGTCCACGAGGCCATCGCCCAGCTGCCGGCCGGCGCCGAGGTCCTCGCCGGTGGTCAGGCCGCTCTCATCCAGAGCACCGCCACCCTGCCCGGCACCCTCCAGGGTGCGGGACAGCGCGTGCTGGCCGCCGACGCCCCCAAGGACGTGGTGGGCAGCCTCATCGGCGGTCTGCCCGTCGGCCAGCTGACCAAGGCCCTGCCGACCGGCGGTCTGCCCGTCGGGCAGCTGACCAAGGCCCTGCCCACGGGCGGTCTGCCCGGCCTCGCCTGACCCATCCGTACGGCCGTCACCTTCCCCTTGGACGGCCGTACGGC
>NZ_JAMQAW010000010.1:228357-337674 GCF_023701525.1 Streptomyces albipurpureus | reverse complement strand
CCCGGAGTGCCCCCCACTGGTCTGTACTACCAGGCCGTCGCGGCCGTCTTCCCGCCCTTCTCGGACGGAAGGAACAGCCAGAGCGCCGCGTAGACGAGGAACTGCGGGCCGGGCAGCAGACACGAGGCAACGAAGATCACTCGCATGGTGGTGGCGGAGGTGCCGAAGCGCCGGGCCAGCGCCGCGCACACACCGCCGACCATGCGTCCTTCACGAGGGCGGACAAGTGCGGCCATGGTGGGCTCTCCTTCGCAAGCTTGAGGTCGGTTCCCGGGAGGCTGCTGATGAGCGTTCCCGATGACTCCATAGTGCTTCGCGAAGAGGGACAAAGCCTCGCTCTAGGGGGCGATCCCGACCCTGGAAATCGTCGGGGTCGACCCCTGAGAGCCGTCCACCCCCAGTACTGGACCGGTCTGCTCGGTCCGACGCGCCCCGGCCGTCCGGTGCTGCGGCCGCAGCCTCCGCCGCCGCAGCCGGGCCCGGCCCGCGGGGACCACCAGTAGATGGGCGATGGCCACCCCGGCCGTGTTCAGCAGGAGCGAGTCCACGTCGAGCACCCGTCCCGCCACCCCGGTCTGGAGCAGTTCGATACCGAGCGAGAGCAGTGCTCCCGCGGCGACCGTACGGGCGAGGGACGCGAGCGGGGAGACGGCGACCCTGCCGCTCACCATCGGCAACAGCACCCCGAGCGGGGCGAGCAACAGAAGCCCACCGCCGAGCTGGCGCGCTGCTTCCATCGGTCCGAGCTCCAGATCGGCTCTGATGCCGGCGAGCGGCTCCAGGTTCGCTGCCGTCACCCAGGGGACATCTAGTGGGCGCAGGGTCAGCCATCCGACGAGCAGCAAGTGCACGAGGAGGAAGAAGACCCCCGCCACACGGAAGCGGATGGCGGCACTGCCGCCTTTACCTTGACGCTGCACGTTGCACAAGACGCACTACCCGTACGAAACGGTTCCGCCTGCCCCACGACGCATGACATCGAGCGCTCCTCGGACCGTTTTCTGGCCGGATTCCGCCGCTCCGAAGTGCCCCTTCGGTTCTCTTCTGCGACGTCCACTCGTGGGGCGTCCGCCCCGGCCGATGGCCCGTGTGGACCCTCGCGAGAGCCGGGGCGGGGTTCTGGGCGGGAGTGGGGGCCCGCTGACGCCAGGCGTGGAAGAAGGCGGAAAGGACTACCTCTGCGCGTCGCTGCCCGAGGCCCCCGGAGCCGAGGAGGGAGCGCCCCACCCGGCGACAGTCCCCGACTGGGACGTCGATGACTGCGCGTTCCCCGACGAGGACGGGCGCGATGGCGCGGGTGAGGGCAGCGGGCCGACCGTCGGCAGCACGTCCTCGGGCCGGTCCTTGGTCTTCCCCGTACATCCGTACCCCCGTGGCGCGTACTCCCCGGGCCCGCCGAGGATCACCGCTCCGCCCGTGGCCGATGCCTGACTCTCCGCGAACGTGCAGACGATCTGCGCGAGCGCCGCGGCCGGGAGGTCCTCCGGCTGACGGCTCAGCCGCAGCGTGCCGTCCGGATCGCTGCGGCGCTGCCCGCTGACCGCTATCGGCCCGCGGACATAGGTCGCGAACCCGGCCTCCCGCTCCGCCGCCGTGGGCTCCTGCTGGAGCTCCGCGAGGAGCGCCTGGGCGATCTGGACCCGACCGTCGACGGTCTTGGTCTCGGGTATCTCCGCGGTACGGTCCACCGGCTCCAGCTGTGAGGCGCAGACCAGATAGACGCGTACGGGGGCGTCCTGGGGCGCCGTCTGCTGGGTGATGTTCTCGCCGTTCACCTCGCACGGCACCCGGGAGGGCGCCGGGCCGCCGTCCACCGGCACCTGGGTGGGCCTGATTCCGCAGCCACCGAGCGTGAGCACGCCCAGCAGCGCGGCCAGTATCGCCACCGTGCGCTTGGTGCGCGCCCCCCGGACCTGGTCCGTCACCGCTGGCCTTCCTCTCCCCGCCCGGGGCTTTCGGTGTCCGAGGGACGGTCGGGGCCGTCCGGCCCGTCGAGGTCTGTGGCGGCGTCGGCGTCGGCGGCGAAGGCGTTTTCGGGCTGCGTCGACTCGCCCGGCTCCTCCTTGGGCGCGGCGGGGTCGTCCAGCGGCAGCCGCAGGAGGAACACGGCCCCGTCGCCGTCCGGTGAGTTGGACGCGGTGATGGTGCCGCCGTGGATGTGCGCGTTCTCCACGGCGATGGAGAGCCCGAGACCACTGCCCTCCGACCGGGGCCTGGACGCGCTGGCCTTGTAGAACCGGTCGAAGACGTGGGGCAGGACGTCCTCGGGGATTCCGGGACCGTGGTCGCGCACTTCGATCAGCAGTTCGTCGGCGACCGGACGCACCGATACCCGCACCGGCGAACCGCCGTGCTTGAGGGCGTTGCCGATCAGATTCGCCAGGATCACGTCGAGCCGCCGCGGATCGAGGCGCGCCATGATCCCGCGCTCGGCGTCCAACTCCACCGCGTCCAGCCACGCCCGGGCGTCGATACAGGCGGTCACCTGGTCGGCGACATCCACGTAGTCCAGCACCAGTCTGGCGGTGCCCGCGTCGAAGCGGGTCACCTCCATCAGGTTCTCGACGAGGTCGCCGAGCCGTCGGGTCTCGCTGACGACCAGGTTCACCGCCGGAGCGATCATCGGGTCGAGATTGTCGATCTCGTCCTCCAGCACCTCGGTGACGGCGGTCAACGCGGTCAGCGGGGTGCGCAGTTCGTGTGACATGTCGGCGACGAAACGGCGGCTGGACTCCTCCCGCGCGCTCATGTCCGCGACCTTCTTCTCCAGCGAGGCGGCGGTCTTGTTGAACGTCCGTGCGAGCTCCGCCAGTTCATCGGTGCCCGACACCCTCAGCCGGGTGTCGAGCTTGCCCTCACCGAGCCTGCGCGCCGCGTCCCCGAGCCGTCGTACCGGCTTCAGTACGGTCGTCGACGCCGCCTGCGCCAGCAGCGCGGAGCCCACCAGCGCGAGAGCCGTGGCGATCCCCAGCGACCAGGCCAGGGTGTTGAGGTCCTCGCGCTCCTGGTCCAGCGACTTGAGCACATAGCCGGTCGGCCCACCGCCGACGATCCGGGTGCCGCCGACGAGATAGGGCTTACCGCGCAACTGGATGCGCTGCCAGTAGAGGTGGTACGGGGTCGAGTTGGTGACCCGGACGTCCTGCCGGTCGTTCACCGCGTCCTGGAGCCGCTCGGGCACATCGTCGAAGGTGAAGTCGTCCGGATCGGATGTGGCGATGATCGGCTTGCCCTCCTCGCGCTCCCCGACGAGGAGCACGGTGAACCCGGCCTTGCCCTGGGTCATCTGATCCACGGTGGCCTGTAGTTCGTTCTGCGAGGGACGCAGCGGCAGCGAGGCCGCCCGGTTCTGCATCTGCTGTCGGAAGTCCCCCAGCGCGGAGTCCTGCGTACGGGTCAGTACGGCCTCTCGGTTGAGCCAGTACGCGATTCCCGACGCCGAAACCGCCGCGGTCAGGGCGACCACGGCGAAGACGACGACCAGGCGCAGGCGCAGGCTCGTCCAGCGCAGACTGGCGAGCATGGCGCGCTTCACCGCTCCACTCACCGAGCGCTGCCGAACTCGCTGGGGAATCTCTCGATTTCGCTGGTCTTCTCGGGAAGAGCGAGGGTCACTGGGGAACATCCAGCCGATAGCCCACACCGCGCACCGTTCGGATCAGCGTCGGTGAGGACGGCACGTCCTCCACTTTCGCGCGCAGCCGCTGGACACACGCGTCCACCAGACGCGAGTCCCCGAGATAGTCGTGCTCCCACACCAGCCGCAGCAGCTGCTGTCGGGACAGCGCCTGCCCCGGTCTGCGGCTCAGCTCCAGCAGAAGTCGCAGCTCGGTCGGCGTGAGCTGCAGATCCTCGCCGTTCTTGGTGACGGTCATGGCGGAACGGTCGATCACCAGCGACCCGAATGTGGCCGAATCGGTGGATTCTCGCTCGCCGCGGCGTAGTACGGCACGGATACGGGCGTCCAGCACCCGACCCTGTACCGGTTTGACGACATAGTCGTCGGCTCCAGATTCCAGGCCCACGACCACGTCGATGTCGTCGCTGCGGGCAGTCAGCAAGATGATCGGCAGCTGATCGGTGCGCCTGATGCGGCGGCACACCTCGAAGCCGTCAATCCCGGGCAGCATCACATCCAGCACGATGAGATCAGGCCGCTGCTCACGCAGCAGTTTGAGGCCGTCCTCGCCCGTCGCCGCAGTGGCCACACGGTGGCCCTGACGGGACAGGGAGAGTTCGAGGGCCGTGCGGATGGCGTCGTCGTCCTCGATCAGCAACAGGAAAGGCACAGGGGCCATTCTGGCGCATGGCCGTGCCGGAGGACGACTGCGGGAACGACCGCACCCTCACCCCACCCGCCCAAGGGCCCTGTGACAGGCCTGTGACAGTCGGCGGACACCTCCATGAAATCGCCTGGGCAAGCTTTTCGACACACGGACGGAAACGGACTCCACTCGACGGGGGGCGCAAGATGAACGCACTGCACGGCACCGCCACAAGCGCAGTTGTCACGCGTCTCCGCGACGTCGGGAGGGCCACGGAAAAGTCCGGTGTCGTGAACGGGCGGGGGTGCGTTCGCGGCACCGGGCGTCAGCACAAGCCGTCGTACATGACGGTGGTTGACGCGACCACGGGGGCCGGTGGGGGGACCGGGGTCAGCGGGGAAGCGTACCGGGAGAGCGGTGTCAGCCTGTCGGAGGCGGAGTTCACCGCCTACGTCCGGGAGCGCCGCTCCTCCCTGTACGCGACCGCCTACCACTTGACGGGGGATCGCTTCGAGGCTGAGGACCTGTTGCAGAGCGCGCTGTTCTCGACGTACCGCGCCTGGGACCGGATCAGTGACAAGGCGGCGGTCGGGGGATATCTGCGCCGCACCATGACCAATCTGCACATCAGCGCCTGGCGCCGGCGCAAGCTCAACGAGTACCCCACGGAAGAGCTGCCGGAGACGGCCAGCGACACCGACGCGATGCGGGGCACCGAGCTTCGTGCGGTGCTGTGGCAGGCGCTCGCCAGGCTGCCCGAACTCCAGCGGACGATGCTGGTCCTGCGCTACTACGAGGGCCGTACCGACCCGGAGATCGCGGACATCCTGGACATCAGTGTCGGCACGGTGAAGTCCAGCATCTGGCGGTCACTCCGCCGGCTGCGCGAGGACGATGTCCTCAGCTTCGGCCGTGACGAGGAGGAGTCCTTCGGCGAGCTGGTGGCCTGAGGGCGACGGGGGATGGACCGGGGGGACGCCGTCTCGGGGGAGACGGCGACGGTGGGGGGCTTGTGAGGTCATGGGGGGCCTCATGGGAGCCACGGGGGAAACGCGGGACCGAACAGGCCGGGGGGTCTTGTTTGGTCCCGCTTCCTTTTGCCCGCGGGGCACCGCTGGCCGCTCGCCGTTCCTTCGTTGTCCTGACGCGGAGGTGGGGCCGAGGAAGTGGACCTTGAGTTCATCTGCTGATGGCGGGGCCTGACTCAGTCACGCGCGCCGTACGGTCGCTCACCACGGGCGCAGGGGCGCTCAGCGGCGCCGAGACCACGGAGGCAATGCGCGCCAACGCCTCTTTCTTGCCGCAGGGATGTGCCCCGAGGCCTGCCTGCCGCGCCACGATCCCCCGTTCGGAGCGCATCAACCGCCAGCCCCTGCGCAGCAGGAACGCCACCGACTTACGGCCTTCCCGCAGATCCCGGGCCAGCCGTCGGCGGAAGGTCGTCGAGGGGCGCCCGCGCAGACAGAGCGCGTCCCCCAGCAGGCCCAGCTCCGTACACCGCGCGACCAGGTCCGCCGCGAAGATCCCCTCCGCGATGAACACCGGGGCCCCGTCGAGGGCGAACACCTCGCGCCCCACCCGGGTGCTGGTGCCGATGTCGTACACCGGGACGGCGGTATGGCCCGTACCGCAGAGCTCGGCGATGGCCGCCGCCGCCGTCCGCGCGTCCCAGGACAGCGGGGAGTCCCAGTCGATGTCCGCGCTGTCCGCGACCAGCGGAAGGGTCGGGTCGCCCGCTTCCTTGTAGAAGTCGTCGAGGCGCAGCACCGGCAGACCCGCCCGTGCGGCGAGGGATGACTTTCCTGATCCTGACGGGCCCGTGAGGAGCACCACGCGTGCGGACGGGGCGGGGGCAGCGGAGAAAGCGGTCACAGGACACCAGTGTGAGGCATTGACCCGTGAAGGGGACCCCTCGGGTAGTCCGGTGGATTGAGGATCACCGCTCAACTACGCTGCGTACTCGTCCGATTACTACCCCAGGCGGGAAACCCATGGCACGTCACGCAGCTCCCCATCCCCGGCGCATCGCCCTCGGCGCCGGTCTGACCGTCGCGGCGGCTGCCGCGGCCCTCGGCGCGGGGGGCACCGCGCACGCCGCTCCTTCGCTCCCCGCGGCACCGGTCGGGCTCGACACCGTCGAAGCCGCCCTGGCGCCCAGTACCGGAGTGACCGGCGCCATCACCAACTCGGTCTCCGGGATCGGCTATCTGAAGCACCTCCAGCTCAACCCGCTGGCGAAGACCGGTGTCGACCCGCTGGCCAATGGCGTCGGCACCCAGATCGCCGACTTCAAGCCCGTCGGCACGGATCTGGTCACCGGACCGCTCTCCGAAGGTGGATCGCTCAACGACCTACCGGTGGTCGGAAAGGTCGTCGACGCCCTCCCCCTCTAGGGACAGGAGCCTCCTGGGGGCACAGCGGCCCCTGGAGGCACAGGGAAAGGAGCCCCCTGCCGCCGGACGGGACGGCAGGGGACTCCCGATCAAGGGGCGGTTCCTACGCCCAGTACGACTGCTTCGCGCAGTCCGTTCAGTACGACATCAGTACGACAGTTGTCACGGCTCGGCCCAGTGCGCCCGTGCCCGAGTCAAGAGGGCTCGACAGGACTCAGTAGGACGAGCCCGAGGTGCCCAGGGCGCCGGTCGGATGCCAGACCGTCTTGGTCTCCAGGAAGGCCGTCATACGGTGGGTGCCCGGGTCGGCGGCCAGGTCCAGCGGGCCGGGGCGCAGCACCCGCTTGAGGTTCTCCGCCGCGGCGATCTCCAACTCCTTCGCCAGGGCCGCGTCGGCTCCCGCGAGGTCGATCCCGTTCACATCGAGGTGTGCCGCGAGCGGGGCCGCGATCTCACCCGTACGGCCCGACAGGATGTTGACCACACCGCCCGGCAGATCGGATGTGGCCAGTACCTCGCCGAGGGAGAGCGCCGGCAGCGGGGAGTTCTCGCTGGCGATCACCACGGCCGTGTTGCCCGTGGCGATCACCGGAGCGATCACCGAGACCAGCCCCAGGAACGATGACTCCTGCGGTGCGAGAACGGCCACCACACCGGTCGGTTCGGGGGTGGAGAGGTTGAAGTACGGGCCAGCGACCGGGTTCGCCCCGCCCAGGACCTGGGCGATCTTGTCCGTCCAGCCCGCGTACCAGACCCAGCGGTCGATGGCCGCGTCCACCTGGGCCGCGGCCTTCGACTTGGACAGCCCTTCGGCGTCCGCCACTTCCCGCACGAACTGCTCCCGGCGGCCCTCCAGCATCTCGGCGATGCGGTAGAGGATCTGCCCGCGGTTGTACGCGGTCGCCCCCGACCAGCCGCCGAACGCCTTGCGGGCGGCGACCACCGCGTCCCGGGCGTCCTTGCGGGACGACAGCGGGGCGTTGGCCAGCCAGCTGCCCTTGCCCTTGTCCCTGCTCGCCGTGCCAGCGGCTGAAGTCCTCGTCGTCACCTCGTACACCCGGCCGCTCTCGGAGCGGGGGAACTTGCCCCCGACGTACAGCTTGTAGGTCTTGAACACGCTCAGACGGTCATTGCGCTCAGACATCGAGGTACGCCTCCAGGCCGTGACGGCCGCCTTCACGGCCGAAGCCCGACTCCTTGTAACCGCCGAACGGCGAGGTCGGATCGAACTTGTTGAACGTATTGGCCCAGACGACACCCGCCCGGAGCTTGCTCGCCACCGCGAGGATGCGGGAGCCCTTCTCGGTCCAGATGCCCGCCGACAGTCCGTACTGGCTGTTGTTCGCCTTGGCGACGGCCTCGTCGGGCGTACGGAAGGTGAGGACGGAGAGCACCGGGCCGAAGATCTCATCGCGGGCGACCGTGTGCGCCTGCGTCACATTCGTGAACAGGGTCGGCGCGAACCAGTAGCCGGACGACGGCAACTCGCAGGGAGCGGACCAGCGCTCGGCGCCCTCCGCCTCACCGGTCTCAACGAGTGCGGTGATCCGTGCCAGCTGCTCGGCGGAGTTGATCGCGCCGATGTCGGTGTTCTTGTCGAGCGGGTCACCCAGACGCAGCGTGGACAGCCGGCGCTTGAGCGAGTCCAGCACTTCTTCCTGGACCGACTCCTGCACCAGCAGCCGGGAGCCCGCACAGCAGACCTGGCCCTGGTTGAAGAAGATGCCGTTGACGATGCCCTCGACGGCCTGGTCGATGGGCGCGTCGTCGAAGACGATGTTCGCGCCCTTGCCGCCGAGCTCCAGCGTCAGCTTCTTGTCCGTACCGGCGAGCTCACGGGCGATGGCCCGACCCACGCCGGTCGAACCGGTGAAGGCGACCTTGTTGATCCCCGGGTGCTGGACCAGCGCGGTGCCCGTGCGGCCATCGCCCGTGACGATGTTGACGACGCCCTTCGGCAGCCCGGCCTGACGGCAGATGTCCGCGAAGAACAGCGCGGAGAGCGGGGTGGTCTCGGCCGGCTTCAGTACGACGGTGTTACCGGTGGCGAGCGCCGGGGCGATCTTCCAGGCCAGCATCAGCAGCGGGAAGTTCCACGGGATGATCTGGCCGGCGACGCCGAGGGGGCGGGGACTCGCGCCGTAGCCGGCGTGGTCGAGCTTGTCGGCCCAACCCGCGTAGTAGAAGAAGTGCGCGGCGACCAGGGGGAGGTCGGCGTCCCGGGTCTCCTTGATCGGCTTGCCGTTGTCCAGCGTCTCCAGGACGGCCAGCTCACGGCTGCGCTCCTGGATGATCCGGGCGATCCGGAACAGATACTTCGCCCGCTCCGCACCGGGCAGCGCCGACCACTTCTCGAACGCCTTACGGGCGGCCTTGACGGCACGGTCGACGTCCTCGGCGTTGGCCTGGACGTACTCCGCGAGGACTTCCTCCGTCGAGGGGGAGACGGTCTTGTTGCGCTCCTCGCCCGTGGACTCGACGAACTCGCCGTCGATGAAGAGGCCGTACGAGGGGGCGATGTCAACGAGTCCGCGCGACTCGGGGGCGGGGGCGTAGTCGAAAGGCTTGGTCATGTCCGCTCAGTCCACAGTCACATAGTCGGGGCCGGAGTAGCGTCCGGTGGCCAGCTTCTGGCGCTGCATCAGCAGATCGTTCAGCAGACTGGAGGCGCCGAAGCGGAACCAGTGGTTATCCAGCCAGTCCGCGCCGACGGTCTCGTTCACCAGGACCAGGAACTTGATCGCGTCCTTGGTGGTGCGGATGCCACCCGCGGGCTTCACTCCCACCTGTACCCCGGTCTGCTGCCGGAAGTCGCGTACGGCCTCCAGCATCAGCAGGGTGTTGGACGGGGTGGCGTTGACGGCGACCTTGCCGGTCGATGTCTTGATGAAGTCCGCGCCCGCGATCATCCCGAGCCAGGAGGCACGGCGGATGTTGTCGTAGGTGGAGAGCTCCCCGGTCTCAAAGATGACCTTGAGCCGAGCCGACCCCGAAGCGTCTTTGACCGCGCGGATCTCGTCGTACACCTTCAGATACTTCCCGGCGAGGAAGGCGCCACGGTCGATGACCATGTCGATCTCGTCCGCCCCGGCGGCGACGGCGTCCCGCACATCGGCCAGCTTCACATCGAGCGCGGCCCGACCGGCGGGGAACGCGGTGGCGACGGAGGCGACCTTGACGCCGGAGCCCTTCAGGGTCTCCTTGGCGGTGGCGACCATGTCCGGATAGACGCAGACGGCGGCGGTCGCGGGGGTGTCCCGGTCGGTCGGATCGGGCCGCATGGCCTTGGCGGCGAGGGAGCGCACCTTGCCGGGGGTGTCGGCGCCTTCGAGCGTGGTGAGGTCGATCATCGAGATGGCGAGATCGATCGCGTACGCCTTGGCCGTGGTCTTGATCGACCGAGTCCCGAGGGAGGCGGCCCGGGCTTCGAGACCGACCGGATCGACGCCGGGCAGTCCATGAAGGAAGCGGCGAAGTGCCTGGTCGGAGGCGGTGACGTCCGGGAGGGCGAGGGTATTGGTGGACATGCTCACTAGCGGAGCATATCTACGCGCGTAGCAGTGTGTACAGGGGGGAGGGGGTGATTTGGGGGTTGTGTGCTGTCCGTTTTGGCGGGGTCGGTCGTGGCTCGGGGGCTCCATCGCCGGACCGCCCGGGTGGGTCGCGTTCTTCGGTGTGGTCGGCGAAACGGGAGAGCACGCCCCACGGTGCCTACGGCGGCCAATGCACTCCGCCGAGTCATACCGCCTGCTCCGTTTAGCGAAGGTAGACCCGTTGCCAGTCTGCGGAGGACATGTCTTGCGCGGCATTCGCGAGTTCGATGGCAGAGGGTGTCTTGAGCTTGGCACGGGTGCTGTCGACCCATTCCTGGGCGTTCCGGTAGCCCTGTTCAAGGTATTCAAGGCCCTGGATCATGCACTCCAGCCGGTCGGCGTCATGCGCGACCAAGACCTCAAGCGAGTCGCCGTTCTCGTACTCGTGCACGATGGCCTGGATTCCGGACGCGACCGCAGGGTGTGCGTTGGCGACCTGGTCGGCGGTGACGACTTCGTTGCTCTTCGCCTCCAGATAGCGGCGCCCGATCCAGGGGATATCGCCAACGCGCGTTTCCTGGGTGTCATGAAAGGTGCACAGCAGGGCGACCTTGGCCGGGTCGGCGCCCTCCATCATCGCCAGCACCGATCCGATGATCGCCGTACGGAAGCTGTGCTCTGCGATCGTCTCGGGGTCCTTCACACCGCAGATCCACCAACCTGAGCGCTTCGCCCGCTTGAGAGCGCCCATCTCCATGAGGTAGCTAACGGAACCCTTGGCGTGCTGATCGTCATCCGTCATGGCTCTGCCTTCTTCTGGTGGACGCTGCGAGGGGCCTTCGCTAGCCAATGGGCGTAGCCCGGCTCCACAGTTCTTCGGTGTGGTCGGCGAAACGGGAGAACATGCCCCCCTCGTCTCTGCGGCGGAGGTGGAGAAGGGGGGAGTCATGGCCGACGACGGTGGCTAGATGGGGGGTCACCAGGGCGTCGGAGTCGAAGCGGAAGACGGACAGGGAGACATGGTTGACGGCATCCGCAGGGGTGGAGAAGCGTGCCTCCAGACCATCCACTTCGCCCAAGGCGTGCAGCTGCTCCAGAGTTGTTCGGATGCGTGTGGAGACTGTGAGCGCGACTGCCTCGATCTCCTCACGGCTGCGGGTCACCTCGCTGGTGGGGTCTCCCAGGAGGAATCGGATTCGGCAGCCGTTCGCTGCTTTATGCCGCAAGGTACTTGCGAGTTCTGGCACCTGTGTCCAAAGGAAGTACGAGGTGTACCCACCGAAGAACAGGTCTTCACTGGCATCAGTGATGAGGCTGCACCACACGGTTGATGGGCAAGCGGAGCGAAAGGGGTAGGTCTGGACGATCTCTAGGTCGCTACCAGTTTTGATCCGGTCCTTGACCGCTTTGGGCCACAGCACGTCAGCTTCAACTCCTAACACCGTTGACGTGTCTTGCCGGTTCCTAGCATGAGGAATCAACTCCGCATCTGCGATCCAGCGTTCTACGGTCTTGCCGGAGACCCCCACGCGAAGTGCCAGGCGCCTCGGCGACAAGCCAGCCGACTGCATAGCTGAACGTAGCGATGAGTTCAAGATCTCCCCCTACGACGTTTGGGCGTTCTTCAACGCTAGACCTGAGGCCCTCCAGATGTCTCGGGATAGACCGGGATAAGGCCCTGACGGGTGACCAGTCTTCTCTCTACGCAAGAGCCCCGCCACCGCGCGAACGGTCCGGGGTGTTGGCCCTCAACTTCGTAGGAAAGTGGGCGCTCGGACGGAATCGCGCGGACCGGCCCGAGGTGGTGCCGGGGCCGGATCACATCGAGGGGTGTGAGCCCGCCGTACCGCCGTCGAGGCCGATCAGGTGGGAAACGCCCGTACCGCCGCATGTGCGGGAGCGGCTGGCGCCGCTGCGGGGCGAGGACTCCGCGACCGTACGGCCGTATGTCCTGGCCGAGACCACCTTGCAGCTCCCCGTCGTACGGGAACGGCTCCGGGCGGCTGCCCTGGCGGCGCTGGACGCGGACGTGGACTGGTGAACCGGGAGGGCTTGGTCAGTCCCGTACCCGATCGCCGGAGCGTCGCGTGCATGGGCTGTGGGCGATGGACCGACGCACCAGTGGGGATAGGGAGGGATCGATACGCCTGTCCCCACTGTGCGACGGGGCTGGTCCCCGGGCCCACGCCCGGTGAGCTGGCCGCCCGGAGCGCGGTCCGCGGGGCCCGTGGGGCAGAATCGGGGGTATGAGCAGCCCGAAGTCGCCAGTGGAGCCCACGTACGCCGATCGTGTCTATCGATCGCTCGGCGGGATCATCGGCGGCACCCTGCTGCTGGGGCTCATCGCCTGGCTCGCGATCGACGCCATTGTCCGTGGAGCCGGTCGTACGCCCTGGTTCGCCGTGGCCGCCGTGCTGCTGGTGGTGCCGCTGGTGGTGGCGCTCAGCATCCGCCCGGCCGTCCAGGTCGGCGATGACCGGGTGCTGATCAGGAACCCCTTCCGGACCGTCACCCTGCCCTGGGCCGCCATCGAGGACTTCCGCGCCGGTTACACCAGCGAGGTCTGGACGAAGGCCGGTGCCAAGTTCCAGCTCTGGGCGGTGCCGGTGTCGCTGCGGCAGCGCAACCGGGCCGCTCGGCGGCGGGAGCGCGAGGAGCGAGGCAAGGGCGGGCGGGCCAATACCGTGGGGACCCAGCTGCCCGACCACGGTCCCAAGCTCGCCCCCGCCGATCAGACCATCAGTGAGCTGCGGGAACTGATCGAGCACAATGCCGGCCGACCCACCGCTCAGGGTGAGGTGCAGACCCGCTGGGCCTTTGAGCTGATCGTGCCCGCCGTCATCGGAGCCGTACTGCTGATCGTGCTGTTCGCCATCGCCTAGCCGCCTGGGTGCTGACTACGGCGGGCCCTGCCACACCAGCAGCATGTACGCGCCCGACCAGGCCGAGACCAGCGTTGCCGCGCCCAGCACCACCCAGACGGTCACCGGCCGCCGTGCCCTGGCCAGCCCCCGTGCCATCGGCAGCAGCAGCGGGAATCCCGGCAGCAGAAAGCGCGCCCGGGGGAAGTAGACCCCCGCACTGCCCAGCACCACGGCCAGCAGCACCCCGGAGAAGACCAGCAGGGCGATCGGCTGGCGATCCGCGACGCTCAGCACGAAGAGGATCGCGGAGAGGATCAGCACGGTCGAGACGAGCAGCAGGAAAAGCGGTGGCTCGCTGGCGTAGACGAACTGTTGTCTGAGCTCAAGGAGAGTGGCCTTTCCACCGTCCCACTCGTTCTTCCAGAGCCGCTGGACCGCGAAGTAGCCATCCGGCCGGCCCACCCTGTGCCCTACCCAGGCGAGGAAGGCCAGCCAGCCCAGCGGCGCGATCACCGCGCCCGTCACCGCTGGCCAGCGGCTCCCCGGCCGTGCCCGGCGGGCCGCCAGCGCGGCCGCGACCGTCACACCCGCCGCGACCGCGATCCCCGTCGGCCGGGTGAGACCCGCAAGCGAGGCCAGCGCCCCAGCCCAGAGCCACTGCCCGCTGAGCACCGCGTAGAGCGCCCAGGCCGCGAGCGCGGTGAACGGCGACTCGGTGTAGCCCATCCACTGGACGACTCCGACCGGTAGCGCGGCCCAGAGCGCGGTGAGGATCGTCCCCGTACGGCGGCCGTAGAGGCGGGCACCGACGGCGAAGACACCCCAGGCGGCGATGAACGAACAGCCGATCGCCAGGGCCAGCCCCACCGAGGCCCGTGAACCGGGGGACACGGCCGCGAAGGCCTTCACCAGCAGGGGATAGAGCGGGAAGAAGGCCAGGTTGTTCTCGTTCATCCGGGTGCCGAGGATGTCGGTGTAGCCGTGGTCGGCGATGCCCAGATACCAGTTGGAGTCCCAGGACGCGGCGAGCGTCCGCCAGACCCCGTCGCCCGTGGCGCGCGAGAGCTGGATCAGGACCGCGAGTCCGCAGAGTCTCACCGCGAGATAGGCGCTCAGCGCGGGGGCCGCGTACCGCAGCGAGTGCAGCAGCCGGCCGCGTACCCCTGGCGCGCCGCCGCCCCCCGGGGCCGGGGGCCGACGGGAGGCGGGGACATAGGCACGGACGGTTGCGGCGCGGGACAAAGGCGGCTGCTCCTCGGAATCCGGAGGGACTGAATCCGTGGGGATTACCGGGCCACCATTGCCCGCGGGGTGCGCCGAGCGGGGCGCGCTCCAGCGGCGCCGGACGAGATTCACTCATACGGTCTGTTCGTGCGATTGCACTGCGCGAACAGTGAGCGGCATCCGATGGGACGCACTGCTTGGAGGTGGGCTGAGGGGCTGGCGCTAGATGCCGGCAGCCGCTGCGAAGTCCCGCTTGAGCGCGGTGAGGACCTCGGTAGCGCGCTCACGGGCGGCGGGCAGCCCCTTCGCGTCCGCTACCGGTACCACCACCTCCAGGTAGCACTTCAACTTGGGCTCCGTACCGCTGGGGCGGACGATCACCCGAGCGGTGAACTCGCCGTCGAGGTAGTACCGCAGACCATCCGTGGGCGGTAGCTTCGCCGATCCCACCGAGAGGTCCTCGGCGCTCGTCACGCTCAGCCCGGCGAGCGCGGTCGGCGGGGCCTCGCGCAGGGTGCGCATGGCGTCCGCGATCACGCTCAGATCCTCGACCCGCACCGAAAGCTGGTCGGTGGCGTGCAGACCGTGCGCCACGGCGAGGTCATCGAGCAGATCGGAGAGCGACCGGCCCTCCTCCTTGAGCACCGAGGCAAGCTCCGCGATCAGCAGCGCGGCGGTGATGCCGTCCTTGTCGCGGACACCGTCGGGGTCCACGCAGTAGCCGAGGGCCTCCTCATAGCCGTAGCGCAGGCCATCGACCCGGGCGATCCACTTGAAACCGGTCAGGGTCTCCTCGTACGGCAGTCCGGCCGCGTCCGCGATCCGGCCGAGCAGGGAGGACGAGACGATCGACTCGGCGAACGTACCGCGGGCTCCGGAACGTACGAGGTGGGCCGCGAGGAGGGCACCCACCTCATCGCCGCGCAGCATCCGCCAGCCCTGCTCGGTGCCGCTGTCGGGCACGGCGACGGCACAGCGGTCCGCGTCCGGGTCATTGGCGATGATGATGTCCGGCCCGGTGTCCGCCCCCGCTGGGGTGGCGCGGCGGGCGGTCGCGAAGGAGAGGTCCATCGCCCCCGGCTCCTCCGGGTTGGGGAACGCGACGGTCGGGAACGCCGGATCGGGCTCGGCCTGCTCCGCCACGAGGACGGGGACGGGGAAGCCCGCCCGCGCGAACGCCGCCAGCAGCACGTCCTTGCCGACACCGTGCATCGCGGTGTAGACGACCGCGGCGGTCCGGGGGGACCCCTCGGTGAGCACCGCGTCGGTACGGGCCAGATACGCGTCCAGCACCTCATCGCCGAGTACTTCCCAGCCCAAGTCGGCTCGGGGTACGTCGTGCAGGCTCTGGATCGCGTCGATCTCGGCGGCGATCTCGGCGTCGGCGGGCGGCACGATCTGGGAGCCGTCACCGAGGTAGACCTTGTAGCCGTTGTCCTGCGGCGGGTTATGACTCGCCGTCACCTCCACCCCGGCCACCGCGCCCAGCTGCCTTATGGCGAACGCGAGCACGGGCGTGGGGAGCGGGCGGGGCAGCACCGCCGCCCGTAGACCGGCGGCCACCATCACGGCGGCCGTGTCCCGGGCGAAGTCGGCGGACTTGTAGCGGGCGTCATAGCCGATGACCACCAGGCCGCGGGCCGGCCGGCCGGGGGCGTCCCCGGTCCGGCCAGGCGCGGGGTCAGCCGTGCCCAGGGTGTCGTCGGCATGGCCCTGCTCACGGAGATACGCGGCGAGACCGGCGGCGGCGCGGATCACCACGGCACGGTTCATCCGCATGGGTCCCGCGCCCAGTTCGCCGCGTAGGCCCGCG
Organism: Streptomyces albipurpureus; assembly: GCF_023701525.1. Taxonomy (GTDB): domain Bacteria; phylum Actinomycetota; class Actinomycetes; order Streptomycetales; family Streptomycetaceae; genus Streptomyces; species Streptomyces albipurpureus. The sequence goes on along the minus strand of NZ_JAMQAW010000010.1, from coordinate 321,582 downwards.
GTCCCGAACTGGAGCGTTCCGCTGAAGCGCGCTGCCAGCTCGTCCAGCTGGCGCTCCTCGATCAACGCCGCAAGTTCGGCCTGGGTCTCGGGGTCCGGGTCCTCCGCGAGCCACGTCTGGGCCCGGGTGATGAGGTCCTGCTGCACGGTAGCTCCGCCTCTCGTGGTCTGTCTGAACTGATCTGTCTGGCGCTGATCTATCTAACGTTGGTCTGGCTGGGGCTGGTCTCTACGGGGCTGGTCTGCCTGGGGGCGGTCTCTTTGCGGCGGGTCTCTTCGGGCCGCGATCGGTTCGCTGTGAGCCGTGGTCAGTGTGGGCTGACCGCTGAGGGTGGGAGCCTCATCCGGCTGATACTCATGGATCTTGTGCCCGGTTGGCCCTTTGGTCCGCTGTCTGCCCGACTCATCTGGTGGATGTCTCGTTGGATCATCGACCAGATGGGACCGCTGCCGGGGGCACTGCCCGGAATCCGCGGTCTGGTGGGCTGTCTGCACTGGGCCGCTTCGATGTGCTGTTTTGCCGCCCTGTTTCGACGTGCCGCTCGGTGTCCCGCCTCGGGTGTCCTGCCTCGGCGTGCTGCCTCGGCGTGCTGTTTCGCTGTGCGCTTCGCCGTGTGCGGCGGGCTTGCGACAGTCGGCGGGAGGCATGTCTGCCCGGGTGCTCGGCTCATGGCTGTACTGGAGACCTGGCCAGCCGGCCGGTATGTGCGGTTCGGAGGAGCGTCTACCGATGTGTTCAAGGCGGTGAGCCAGCCGTCGGAGTTCCGAAGCGTGGGGCAGACCGTTGGACCGTCAGCCCAGGCGGTACGGCTTGCCACCGGGTGGGCGGGACCGCACCGCGCTGGGCTGGACGGATGGGTGGAACGGGTCTGCCTGCACGGGACTGTCGGGGGGCTGTCCGCACGGGTTGGGGCGGTGAGCTCGAACGACCGATGGCATGGGGCCGGAGCGGTACGCGGGCGGGCTGTCTAGATCTTGGCCAGGACCCGGGTCAACAGCTCGCCCATCCGGGCCGCCGAGTCCCTGCCCGCCTGGAGGACCTCCTCATGGTTCAGGGGCTCACCGGACAGACCCGCGGCCAGGTTGGTGACGAGGGAGATCCCGAGCACCTCGGCTCCCGCCTCACGGGCCGCGATGGCCTCCAGCACGGTCGACATGCCCACGAGATGGCCACCCATCACGCGGACCATGTTGATCTCCGCGGGCGTCTCGTAGTGCGGGCCGGTGAACTGCACATAGACGCCCTCCTCCAGCGAGGAGTCGATCTCCTTGCACAGCGCGCGCAGCCGCGGTGAGTACACATCCGTCAGATCCACGAAGTTCGCGCCCACGATCGGCGAGGCCGCCGTGAGGTTGATGTGGTCGCTGATCAGCACGGGCTGGCCAGGGCGCATGCCCTCGCGCAGACCACCGCACCCGTTCGTCAGCACCACGGTCTTGCAGCCCGCGGCCACCGCGGTCCGCACCCCGTGGGCGACCGAGGCGACGCCCCGGCCCTCGTAGTAGTGGGTGCGGCCGAGGAAGACCAGGACCCGCTTGGCGCCGATGCGGTACGAGCGGACTCTGCCGCCGTGACCCTGAACGGCGGGCGGCGGGAAACCGGGCAGCTCGGTGACCGGGAATTCGGCCTCGGGTGATCCGAGCGCGTCCACGGCGGGCGCCCATCCGGAGCCCATCACCAGGGCTACGTCATGGGTCTCGGCGCCGGTCAACTCGCGCAGTCGCGCGGCGGCGGCGTCGGCCGTGTCGTGGGGAGAGGCGGTAGCGCCGTTGGTATCCGGCTTCACAGTTGCGTTCACGCGAATGAGGGTAGCCGGAGTTTCCCTACGCGCGTAGATGTTGTTGCCAACGGTCCCCGGATCGTTGTGTTGTCGTTTCCGGCGGGAAGGAGGTGCCGTGTGGTGCCAGGCGGTGGGGTCGGGGCCGGTTCGGTGGGAGGGGGAGAGGGGGTCGCGGCCGGGTCCATCGGGGTGCGAGAGGCGCGGAGCGCTGCTCTGGAGCGCGCGTGCCGCCATGAAGCGAGATCGCCGCCATGAAGTGAGATCGTCGCTTCGAGGTGAGATCGCCGTCTCGAAGTCAGATCACTGCTCCGAAGTGAGAGCATTGCTCTGAATCGGCATCACTGTTTCGAGATGTGAGCGCCGCCGTGTCCGACACCTGTGCGACACCTGTGCTGTGTCCCGCACCTGCGCCCATGTCCGGCACCCGCGCCGCCCTCGGGCCCGGAGCTAGCCCCTCAGCAGGGACGCTTGCGCAGCTCCATCACATAGTCGTGGGGTGCGCCCGCGGAGTCGGCGGCGTCGGCGATCTCGCCCAGATAGCGGGCCGACGGGAGCCCGCCCTCGTACCCGTTCAGCACATAGATCCAGGCCGGCTCCTCGCCGTCCAGGGTGTGCACCCGGACCCGCATGCGCCGGTAGATGTCCATGCCGACACCCTCCCAGCGGTCCATCGAGTCCTCATCCATGGGGGCGATGTCGTACAGGGCGACGAAGACCTGGGAACGCGGCGCTTCCACGATGGTGGCCAGCGCTCCCTCCCAGCCCATCTGTTCGCCGCCGAACGTCAGCCGCCAGCCGTTGAGCCAGCCCGTGCCGCGCAGCGGTGAGTGCGGGGCGCGGCGGGTCATCAGCCGCGCGTCGAGGTTGCCGGCGTACGCGGCGTAGAGCGACATGAGATTGAGGGTACGGGAGGGGTGGCGGTGAATGCCTTTCTCGACGTGGCGAAGGCCACGGGACGGATTCTGGGCCCCGGGGGCAACTTGCTTGATGCGTGCGGGACAATGGTGTAGGTACTCCAGCCCCCACAGCGGGATTCCCCCACCCCCGGCACAACGAGAGCGCGAGGCGTAACCCCAGTGACCCGGATCGTGATCATCGGCGGCGGACCCGGCGGATACGAGGCGGCCCTGGTGGGCGCCCAACTAGGCGCGGAGGTGACCGTCGTCGACTGTGACGGTCTCGGCGGCGCGTCCGTGCTGACCGACTGCGTGCCCTCGAAGACCCTCATCGCCACGGCCGAGGTGATGACCACCTTCGACTCGTCGTATGAGGAACTGGGCATCATCGTCGCCGACGACACCCCGCCGATGGAGCAGTCGGCCCGGGTGGTCGGCGTTGATCTCGGCAAGGTGAACCGACGGGTCAAACGGCTTGCCCTCGCCCAGTCCCATGACATCACCGCGTCCGTCACCCGGGCGGGCGCGCGGGTGGTGCGGGGCCGTGGCCGGCTGGAGGGCCAGCAGGCCATGGACGGCTCCCGCAAGGTGGTCGTCAGGGCCGCGGACGGCAGCGAGGAGACGCTGACCGCCGACGCGGTGCTCATCGCGACCGGTGGCCACCCCCGGGAGATCCCGGACGCCCTGCCCGATGGTGAGCGCATCCTCAACTGGACCCAGGTCTATGACCTCGACGAGTTGCCCGAAGAGCTGATCGTGGTCGGTTCCGGTGTCACCGGCGCCGAGTTCGCCGGGGCCTACCAGGCGCTCGGCTCGCGGGTCACCCTCGTCTCCTCCCGTGACCGGGTACTCCCCGGCGAGGACCCCGACGCCGCCGCGGTTCTGGAAGACGTCTTCCGCCGCCGTGGCATGAATGTCATGGCCCGCTCGCGCGCCGAGTCCGCCAAGCGGGTCGGCGACCGGGTGGAGGTCATGCTCTCGGACGGCCGGGTCATCTCGGGCAGCCACTGTCTGATGGCGGTCGGCGCGATCCCCAACTCCGCGGGCATGGGACTGGAGGAGGCGGGCGTACGCCTCAAGGACTCCGGCCACATCTGGACGGACAAGGTCTCCCGTACCAGCGCACCCGGTGTGTACGCGGCCGGAGACGTCACCGGCGTCTTCGCCCTCGCGTCCGTCGCCGCCATGCAGGGGCGGATCGCGATGTACCACTTCCTGGGCGACGCGGTGACACCGCTCAACCTGAAGACGGTCTCGTCGAACGTGTTCACCGACCCGGAGATCGCGACCGTCGGCTACACCCAGGCGGACGTGGACGCGGGCCGAATCGACGCCCGGGTGGTGAAGCTGCCGCTGCTGCGCAACCCGCGCGCCAAGATGCAGGGCATCCGGGACGGATTCGTCAAGATCTTCGCCCGTCCCGGTACGGGAATCGTGGTCGGTGGCTGTGTGGTCGCGCCTCGGGCGAGTGAGCTGATCCATCCCATCTCGATCGCCGTCGACAACAATATGACGGTGGAACAGATCGCGAACGCGTTCACGGTCTACCCGTCTCTGTCCGGGTCGATCGCCGAGGTGGCGCGGCAGTTGCACACCCGGAAGTCGACGGGCGAGGGCTAGGGGCTGCCCAGGTCCCGTCCGCCTGCCGTGCCCTGACAGGGCATCGCGCTGGGTCTGGCGGGCCGGAAGGTACGCCCACACGGGGGTTGTCGGCGGGTGCCCAGGCAAGGGGCCCTGCACCTCGTGGCGCGGGCACCGCTGGGACTCTTCGCTGCCTTGCGACGGACCGCACCAGACCCCGGTTGACCCGCCTCGGGACGGACGGCGCCACTCTCCGGCGCGCGACTGCTCGGGGCCGATCGCCGAGAAGGGGTGTAAACCCTGCGAACCCCGGGCACTTCACTCGTCGAGTGATCAACTATGAGCTTGCGTATACCACTTGACGGCTCTTGCTGAGCGCAATACTTGTTATTCGGCGCATACTGCTGAAAACTATCGGGCGCGCAGGTTACTGTCAGTTTCGTGTTCGCTGCAGAACGTCGCCAACTGATCCTAGAAATGGTGCGCGCCAACGGAGCCGTATCGCTCCGTGAGCTCGCCCGCGTCGTCCAGACCTCCGAAGTGACCGTACGACGCGATGTGCGGGCTTTGGAAGCCGAGGGGCTCCTCGACCGCCGCCACGGTGGTGCGGTGCTACCGGGTGGTTTCACCAGGGAGTCCGGATTCCCGCAGAAGTCGCTGTCCGCCACCGCGGAGAAGACGGCCATCGCCGACCTGGCCGCGAGCCTCGTCGAAGAGGGCGAGGCCATCGTCGTCGGTGCCGGTACGACCACTCAGGAGCTGGCCCGTCGGCTGGCGCGGATTCCGGGCCTGACCGTCGTCACCAATTCGCTGCTCGTCGCCCAGGCCCTCGCCCATGCCAACCGGGTGGAGGTCGTCATGACCGGCGGCACTCTGCGCGGGTCCAACTACGCGCTGGTGGGCAGTGGTGCCGAGCAGTCCCTCCAGGGACTCCGGGTCTCTCGTGCCTTCCTCTCGGGGAGCGGTCTCACCGCTGAGCGAGGGCTCTCCACCTCCAATATGCTCTCGGCGAGCGTCGATCGGGCGCTGGTCCAGGCGGCTGCCGAAGTGGTGGTCCTCGCCGACCACACCAAACTGGGCGCCGACACGATGTTCCAGACGGTTCCCACGGATGTGATCACCCGACTGGTCACCGATGATCCGCCGCCGCACGACGACCGGGCGGTGACGGAGCTTCAGGCGCTCGCCGACCAGGGGGTGCAGATCGCCATCGCGGGGTCGGGCGACCCCGGATCCGACGCCGATACGGCTCCGGGGCGTCCGGCTCGCCGTGAGGTGCCGCTCCCCGGTCAGCGCAGGACCCGGGGCGGCGCGGGCCCCGGACCGACGCGGTTGAGCTCGGCGGGCGGTCTTGAGCCCGGGACGGGTGCCGGCGGGATCGAGCGGCGAGCCAGGGTCGCGGACCTGCGCCGTCGCTGAGGCGATCGCCCCGCCGGGGGTGTCCGCCACTCGGACGATCGCCCGCCGGGGCCCTCCTCGGCGGAGCTCCGCCCGCTGCCGCCAGCCTTTCGGTGAACCCTTTCCGTCGCTCTCCGCGCCCCTGCCCGCACGGCTGACGGCCTCTCCCGACGCCTGGTGCTCTGCCGTGGTGGAACGCCCAGCTGGACGGCCGGTGGGAGGGCTCGGCGATCCCTCCTGGCAGCCGTCGCCCGGTCCTACCGTGCCGGGAGCAGGCGCCGCCGGTGCGGAGCGCAGGAACCTTGGGAAATGCGCTCGCCCCTACCGGCACCGGGTGGACAGAGCCCGGTACATCCTCCGTGCCGTGAGGTGGTGGGCCGACGGACCGGTGGCCCACCCGGCGAGCGCCCCCGTGCCCCAGTGAGACGGGTGGGCGGCGTGGTCGGCGCGGGTACGGCCGGGCCTCCCGGGACTGCTAGGAGGTCGGCGCGGTGGCCGCTGGGGTGGCGGCCGGCTGCGCCCGCTGGTCACCCCGTAGCCCGTGCAGGGTCAGCAGCAGCAGACGGTCCGGCAGGTTCGGGTCGTCGGGTGCCTGTTCGGCGGCGAGGGCGATGGCCTTGGTGAGCTGCATCAGATCGCCGATGGAGACATCCGCCCGCACGGCACCCCCATCGCGCGCCCGGGCGAGCAGTGTCTCGCCCGCCTCGGCCAGCGGGACGCAACACTGCGACAGTGCCAGACTCTCGTCGTGCGAGGCCGACATCAGGGCCCCAGCCAGACCCCGGTACTCGCCCGCGTGGGAGATCAGAGCGCGCAGCCACTCGATCAGGGCTCCGCACGGCTGCTCCGCGTGTGCCAACTCCCGTGAGCGCTCCAGCAGGGCGGTCTTCGCCTCCTGGAAGACGGCGTTCATGATCGCTTGGCGGTTGGGGAAGTGCCGGTAGAGCGTGCCGATGCCCACCCCGGATCTACGGGCGATCTCCTCCAGGGCGGCGTCCGTGCCGTGCTGGGCGAAGACCGTACGGGCCTCGGCGAGCAGCCGTTCGTAGTTGCGCCGGGCATCGGCCCGCATGGGGCGCACCTCGCCGGGAGCCTGTCCCGGCAGGACGGTCGCGCTCGTGCTGGTTTCCGTAACACCGTCGCAGGCGCCTTCGGCCCCCTGGTTGATGGGTGGATATGTCGGGACCGGGTCCGTATGCACCGGGTCTCTGGCTGTTTGTGCCGAGTCCGCCGCCGTACCTGTCGCCATCCGTGTTGCCCCTCCCTGGGTCCGCCGGACACCAGGATGCCATCGGTGACGCTCGACCCCGGGTCAGTTGCGAGAAGCCCGCACCCCCGAGCCGATGGCTCGGGGGTGCGGGCTCTTGACCAACAGCTGGGGCTGGTGGGACGTCAGTCCTTGATCTCGCAGATGGTGGCGCCGGACGAGATGGACGCGCCGACCTCGGCGTTCAGTCCCTTGACCGTGCCCGCGCGGTGCGCGTTCAGGGGCTGCTCCATCTTCATGGCCTCCAGGACGACGATCAGATCGCCCTCGCTGACCTCCTGGCCCTCTTCGACCGCCACCTTCACGATCGTGCCCTGCATCGGAGAGGCGAGGGTGTCACCGGACGCGGCGGAGGAGGACTTCTTCGCCGCCCGACGCTTCGGCCTGGCGCCGGCGGCCAGACCGGTGCGCGCCAACGTCATGCCGAGCGAGGCGGGCAGGGAGACTTCGAGACGCTTGCCGCCGACCTCGACGACCACCGTCTCGCGGCCCGTCTCGTCCTCCGCCTCCGCCTCGGCGGGCGCGGCGAAGACCGGGATCTCATTGACGAACTCGGTTTCGATCCACCGGGTGTGCACCCGGAACGGGTCGCTGGTGAACGCCGGGTCGACGACCACCGCGCGGTGGAAGGGGATGGCCGTGGCCATGCCCTCGACAGTGAACTCGGCCAGCGCGCGGGCGGCGCGCTGCAGCGCCTGCTCACGGGTGGCGCCGGTGACGACCAGCTTGGCGAGCAGCGAGTCCCACGCGGGTCCGATGACACTGCCGGACTCCACTCCCGCGTCCAGCCGCACACCAGGCCCGCTCGGCGGGTTGAAGACGGTGACCGTGCCGGGGGCGGGCAGGAAGTTGCGGCCCGGGTCCTCGCCGTTGATACGGAACTCAAAGGAGTGGCCGCGAAGCTGCGGGTCGCCGTATCCGAGCTCTTCGCCGTCGGCGATGCGGAACATCTCCCGTACGAGGTCGATGCCGGTGACCTCCTCGGTGACGGGGTGTTCCACCTGGAGGCGGGTGTTCACCTCAAGGAAGGAGATCGTTCCGTCGGTTCCGACGAGGAACTCCACCGTGCCCGCGCCCACATATCCGGCCTCCTTGAGGATGGCCTTGGACGCGGCGTACAGCTCGGCGTTCTGCTCGTCCGTCAAGAAGGGCGCGGGTGCCTCTTCGACCAGCTTCTGGTGGCGGCGCTGGAGCGAGCAGTCACGGGTGGAGACGACCACGACATTGCCGTGGGTGTCGGCCAGGCACTGGGTCTCCACATGGCGGGGCCGGTCGAGGTAGCGCTCGACGAAGCACTCGCCACGGCCGAAGGCGGCGACGGCCTCACGGACGGCGGAGTCGTAGAGCTCCGGCACCTCTTCGAGGTTGCGGGCCACCTTCAGACCGCGACCGCCACCGCCGAACGCGGCCTTGATCGCGATGGGCAGACCGTGCTCCTTGGCGAAAGCCACGACCTCATCGGCCCCCGAGACCGGGTCGGGGGTTCCTGCCACGAGCGGGGCACCCGCGCGCTGGGCGATATGACGGGCGGCGACCTTGTCACCCAGGTCACGGATCGCGGACGGCGGCGGGCCGATCCAGATGAGACCGGCGTCCAGTACGGCCTGGGCGAATTCGGCGTTCTCCGAGAGGAAGCCGTATCCGGGGTGGATGGCGTCCGCGCCGGAGTCTGCGGCGGCCTGAAGCACCTTGGCCATGTCGAGATAACTGGCGGCCGGAGTGTCACCGCCCAGGGCGAACGCCTCGTCGGCCGCGCGGACGTGCAGGGCATCCCGGTCCGGGTCGGCGTAGACGGCTACGCTTGCGATCCCGGCGTCCCGGCAAGCACGGGCGACACGGACAGCGATTTCGCCTCGGTTGGCGATGAGCACTTTGCGCACGATGGCTCCCTCCTTGCAGTGTTTTTCCCGGGGGCGGCCCCCGGGACCCTGGCCGGACACACCCGAGCCAGGGTGCTCGAAAGGTCACCGTGCCGATGACTTCGATGGCTTCCCGGATCACGCTGAGTTTAGGGACTGCCGACACGGCCTTTCGACCCGTCCACAGGGGTGAGCTTCCCCACACAGAGCGTTATTCCAGAAGCACGCACAACGGGAAACCCCTTGTCGAACCGTGGTACGGCGGGTTTCCTCTCCGAACACTAGCCCCGACATGTGGTAGAGGTCTCTGTTCGAGAGGCCAGCCGCCGAATGGGTTTCTTTGTGGAGTCCCTACGAATGGGCGAATGATTCTTTGCGGTGGGACCGAGCGTGTTCGGCCATCGGGCAGGGCCTTGTCCCCACCTCTACCCGTGAGTAGCGTGCGTGTCCTCTCTGCATCTACTGCCGGTAACCGAGGGGAGGCGGCGGCATGACACACAGAGTGGTGGCCGTGGTGGCCGCAATCGCGCTGTTGCTTGAGGCCATCGCCCTGGTGGCGGTCAATGGCATTCTGGCCACCGTCATCGACGGCCAGAACATGTCCCTGGACGGCCTCGATCCCCGTGCGATGGTCATGGGGACCTGGGCGGCGGGGATCGTTCTCGGGCTCTATCTGTGCGGCTGTGCGCTGGTGTGCCTCTTGACGGGCCTACGCGATCAAGCCCCCAGTCGCCTTCCCCGTGCGCTACTGATCGGTGCGGGTGTGGTGCATGGGGTGCTGGGCGCGATCGCCGCAGGGCTCGTCGGCTGGGGCGCCTTTGCCTCCCTGATGGCGGTGTTGGGTTTGGTGGTGATGGTGCTGGTGGTTTACGGAAAGCGGGAGCCGCAGACGGGAGCCAACCCCAGTGGACCAAGGGCCGACGGGCCGGGGGCTCCCAACGGAGTCGCGCCGGTGTGATGCGCGCCGACCTCGCTTCCACCATCGAGGGCGGGGTGTCGGCACGGTCCAGCCGATCCGGCTCTGGTCAGTCGTTGGGGGCGGGGTCCTCAGTCCAGAGCTCGGTGATCGAGTAGCCCAATTCGGACATCAACCCGCGTAGCAGGGGTAGTGAAAGGCCGATCACATTGCCGTGATCGCCATCGATTCCCTCGACGAACGGCGCTGAGCGCCCGTCCAGGGTGAACGCGCCGGCCACGTGCAGTGGTTCACCGGTCGCCACATACGCGGCGATCTCGGCGTCCGTCGGCTCACCGAAACGAACCGTCGTGGACGCGGTCGCGGAAGCTATCCGGCCGGTCGTGGTGTCCGTGACGCAGTGGCCGGTGCGGAGCACCCCGGCCCGCCCGCGCATCGACTTCCAACGAGCGGTGGCTTCTTCGGCGTCGGCGGGCTTACCGAGGGCCTCACCATCGAGTTCGAGCACCGAATCGCAGCCGATGACCAGCGCGCCGGCGGCCTCGGGGAGCGCGGCGACGACTGCGGCTTTCGCCTCAGCGAGTACCAGGGCGAGCTCGGCGGGGCTCGGGGCGGTCAGGGCGTCCTCATCGACACCGCTGACGATCACCTCGGGTGCGAATCCGGCGGTACGGAGCAGACCGAGCCGGGCGGGCGACGCGGAGGCGAGGATGAGGCGAAGGCGGGGGGTTTGGGCGGTCATGGCGCCATCGTAGGCGGTGGCTAGTGAAGGCCCACCACAAACATCGCAAGCACCATGGCCAGGGCAAGCACCAGGCCCGCACGGCGCATCATCGCCTGCGTCTCGCGCAGTTCCCTGGGGGGCTCGTTCTCGGGGTCCGACCACAACATGTCTTCGATCCTGCGGCCGTGGCGCGGGTGGGCGCCTGAGTACGGGTACTCAACCGGCCGGGCGCCCGAGACCAGATCCCCGGGCGGAGGGTATCGCGTGATAGCGCGGTGCGCCCCTGCACCGGCGGAAGGCCGTACAAGGGTCTGCCCGCATGCGGATCACACCCGAACCGAATCACACCTGAAGCGAGACGAACCGCGGATCGCACCCGAACCGCGAACCGGGGAGGAAGCACGGACGGTTCGTATGCGAACCGCGTACGTACCGCGTACGAGTCGAATGCGGTGAGGGAACCACGGGGTCAGGTGCCCTGGCCGCGAGCCCCGCCGAGGGACCGCGCGACCGGGAGGAGGACCCCGCGGGAGGGCAGCCCTGCCCAGCTGTGCCGTGTTCCCCAGCTGTGCCGGGGCTGTGGCCGAGGCATCACCCCGACCCTCCAGACCCCTTGAAGGGGCACCCGCAGGCCCCTTGGGGCATCACCATGCCTCAGGCGCCCCCTGACGGGGCCGGGTCACACCGGCCAGTAGGTCCGCGCCCAAGCGCGGGGCCCCGGCAGCGGGCTGTTGCTGCGGGCGATACGCGCCGGGTCCGCCCACTGCTCCGGCAGCCGCACAGCGCCTTCGGGCGCCAACGCCGACGCCGCCGCCCGGGCCTGGACCACCGCCAGCGCGGCGGCCAACTCCTCCGGCGTGGGATTGCCTCGAATGACCTTGATCATGACCTCGCCCTCTCTGACGACATGAGCGTGCGCCCCGGTGGGCTACAGCGGGATGTTGCCGTGCTTCTTGGGCGGCAGGCTCTCCCGCTTGGTCCGCAGCTGGCGCAGACCGCGCACCACCTGCGCCCGGGTCTCCGACGGCATGATCACCGCATCGACATAGCCGCGCTCGGCTGCCGTGTACGGATTGAGCAGGGCGTCCTCGTACTCCTGGATCAGTCGCGCCCGGGTGGCCTCCACCTCGGCCGGGTCCTCAACCGCCGCGATGGTGCGCCGGTGGAGGATGTTCACCGCGCCCTGTGCGCCCATCACCGCGATCTGCGCGGTCGGCCAGGCCAGATTGAGATCGGCGCCCAGGTGCTTGGAACCCATCACGTCATAGGCACCGCCGAACGCCTTGCGCGTGATCACTGTGATCAGCGGCACGGTCGCCTCGGCGTAGGCGTAGATCAGCTTCGCCCCGCGGCGGATGATGCCCCCGTACTCCTGGTCCACGCCCGGCAGGAAGCCGGGGACATCGACGAAGGTCAGTACCGGGATGTTGAACGCATCACAGGTGCGCACGAAACGCGCGGCCTTTTCGGAGGCGTTGATGTCCAGACAGCCCGCGAACTGCATCGGCTGATTGGCGACCACCCCGACCGGGAAGCCCTCCACCCGACCGAAGCCGGTGAGGATGTTCGGTGCGAACAGCGACTGGGTCTCCAGGAACTCGCCCTCGTCCAGCACATGCTCGATCACCGTATGCATGTCGTACGGCTGGTTGGCGCTGTCCGGGATCAGGGTGTCGAGCTCTCGGTCCTCCGCGCTCACCGCCAGCTCGGCCTCCTCGGGGAAGGCGGGCGGCTCGGAGAGGTTGTTCGACGGGAGGTAGGACAGCAGGGACTTCACATACTCGATGGCGTCCTTCTCGTCCCCCGCCATGTGATGGGCCACACCCGACGTCGTGTTGTGGGTACGGGCACCACCGAGCGCCTCGAAACCAACGTCCTCACCCGTGACCGTCTTGATGACATCAGGACCGGTGATGAACATGTGCGAGGTCTGGTCGACCATCACCGTGAAGTCCGTGATCGCGGGGGAGTAGACGGCCCCGCCCGCACACGGGCCGACCACCAGCGAGATCTGGGGGATCACGCCCGAGGCATGGGTGTTGCGGCGGAAGATCTCGCCGTACATACCGAGCGCGCTCACCCCCTCCTGGATGCGCGCACCACCGGAGTCATTGATCCCGATCATGGGACAGCCGGTCTTCAGCGCGAAGTCCATCACCTTGATGATCTTCTGTCCGTAGACCTCTCCCAGCGCACCGCCGAAAACGGTGAAGTCCTGCGAGAAGACGGCGACCGGCCGGCCGTCCACCGTGCCGTAGCCGGTGACCACTCCATCCCCGTACGGACGGGTGGCCTCCAGGCCGAAACTGGTCGATCGGTGCCGGGCCAGCTCATCCAGCTCGACAAACGAATCCTCATCCAGCAGAAGACCGATTCGCTCACGGGCCGTCAGTTTGCCCTTGGCGTGCTGCTTCTCCACCGCGCGCGCGGAACCGGCATGAGTGGCCTCGTCGGTGCGGCGCTGAAGATCGGCGATCTTTCCCGCGGTGGTGTGGATATCGATCTGTACCGGCTCGGACATCGGGATGCGGCTCCCTGGCTGGTCAGCCGCCTGGAGCGGCCGTCGGTGGATCTCACTGGCTACATTTCGTAGCGTATCCGCGTGGATACCGTTCGGCAGTGCGGTGTTTACCACACCTAACCTGTCTTGCATGACGCCCCAGAATGCGCCCGGTAATCGCTGGTCCGACCTGGATCGGCCACCGCTCAACGCCACCGCGCTGCGCCGCGCCCTGCTGAGACCCGAGGGTCTTTGGACCTCTTTCGACCTCGTTTCCGCGATCGGTTCCACCAATACGGATCTAGCCAACAGGGCCGCCTCGCTGTCGGGCGAGGGCGCGGTGCTCGTCGCGGAGGAGCAGACAGCGGGACGGGGGCGGCTCGACCGGGTGTGGAGCGCGCCGCCGCGCTCCGGGATCTTCCTCTCCGTACTGCTGCGACCCGGTCCCGAGGTTCCGGTCGAGCGCTGGGGTTGGCTACCGCTACTCGCCGGGGTCGCCGCCGCGACCGGGCTGAGCAGTTCCGCGGGCGTCGACACCTCCCTCAAATGGCCCAATGACCTCCTGGTGACGGTGAACGGCGAGGAACGCAAGGTCGGCGGGATCCTCGCCGAGCGGGCGGGCGACGACGCGGTCGTCATCGGCATCGGCATCAATGTCACCCTGCGCCAGGACGAGCTCCCCGTACCCACGGCCGCCTCCCTCGCGTTGGCGAACGCCATCACCACGGATCGTGACCCGCTGCTACGGGCCGTACTGCGCTCGCTGGAACACTGGTACACCCAGTGGCGCACCGCTCAGGGCGACCCCCGGCTCTCCCGGCTGCAGGAGGCGTACGCGGCGGGCTGTGCCACGCTGGGCCGCACCGTGCGGGTCCAGCTGCCCGGCGACCGGTCACTGACCGGAGAGGCCGTCGCGCTCGATGGTGACGGACGGCTGGTGCTCGCTCTCGCGGACGGTGAACGGCGGCCGATCAGCGCCGGCGACATCGTGCATCTGAGACCGGCTGGCTGATCTTCCGTGCTAGCGGGTGAATGGGTAGGGCGACTGGCACGTGAGCCAGGGCACACCTGCCGTATCGTTGAGGCGATCGAGCGACAGACCGGCAGGGCAGTGCGCAGGGAACGGGCAGGAGGCGGGTGGTGACCGTCGACGACACCACTTCCGGCGCGGACGCGTCGGACGGGTCCGCCGGCTCCCGCGGTGCCGCTGGCACCGGGGCCGCTCATCCGACGCCCCACCATGCCGTCGACCACACGGCGGAGCCGACCGACGACCCCTTGGCCATTCGGCTGGAACAGCTGATCCTCGGCGCCGAGCGTCGCTACACCCCCTTCCAGGCCGCCCGGACCGCGGGCGTCTCCATGGAGCTGGCCTCCCGTTTCTGGCGGGCCATGGGGTTCGCGGACATCGGTCAGGCGAAGGCGCTCACCGAGGCCGACGTCCTGGCGCTGCGCAGGCTCGCGGGTCTGGTGGAGGCCGGGCTGCTGAGTGAGCCGATGGCGATCCAGGTGGCGCGCTCCACCGGGCAGACGACCGCGCGGCTGGCGGAGTGGCAGATCGACTCCTTCCTGGAGGGGCTGACCGAGCCTCCCGAGCCGGGCATGACCCGTACCGAGGTCACCTATCCGCTGGTCGAACTGCTGCTGCCGGAGCTGGAGGAGTTTCTGATCTACGTCTGGCGGCGGCAGTTGGCAGCAGCCACCGGACGGGTCGTCCAGGCAGCGGACGACGAGGAGATGGTCGACCGTCGTCTCGCCGTGGGATTCGCCGACCTGGTGGGCTTCACCCGGCTCACCCGGCGGCTTGAGGAAGAGGAACTGGGCGAACTGGTCGAGTCGTTCGAGACCACCGCGGCGGATCTGGTGGCCGCACACGGCGGACGGTTGATCAAGACGCTCGGCGATGAGGTTCTCTTCGCGGCCGACGACGCCAGGACGGCCTCGGAGATAGCCCTCCGGCTGATCGACGCGATGAACCAGGACGACACCATGCCCGCGCTCCGGGTGGGGATCGCCTTCGGCACGGTGACCACGCGCATGGGCGATGTCTTCGGTACGACGGTGAACTTGGCCAGTCGGCTGACGTCGATAGCGCCGAAGGACGCCGTCCTGGTGGACGGGGCGTTCGCCGAAGGCCTGATCCGTACGGGAGACGCGCCCGCTTCGGAGGCGCAGGCGGCGGAGGCGGCGGCGACGGCGGAGAAGGAGGGCGAGATCCCTCCGTCGTACCGCTTCGCGCTCCAGCCGATGTGGCAGCGGCCGGTCCGAGGACTGGGCGTGGTGGAACCCTGGCTGCTGACCCGCCGCCCCTGACCCCGGGGGTTCATCGGACGAGCCCGATCCGGGGCGCGGTGGACCTGTTCAACCGCTGGCGGATGCTGCCCGTACGTGGGTTGTGCCGCCGGTGCCGAACGGGCCGCGGGGGATCGGCGCCGTGGTGTGTGGGGTGCCGGGTCCCAGGGGTAACGCTCCAGCCTCCTGATCGAGTCGGGTGAAGCAGGCCGCTGCGAGCTCGTCGGACCCGAGCCGCCGCGCAAGCCGTTGCGAACTGGTGTGTACCGCCGTGGTGCGAGGGAGCCGGAGGTGCTCTGGGCGCCTGGGGCCTCTCGTTTGGATCTTGCCGGGCTCGCCTGATCCAAACGGCAGACCCCAGGGGGCTGGGCTTGCTGCGCCTATGATCCGGTGAACCAACGTTAACCGGGAGGGTGTCCCATGTCCGACGCTGAGCAGCGCTTCGGTGACTTCGTCGTCGTCCGCGACCATGGCCGGGTCGCTGAACTCGTCCTCGATCGCCCTGCGGCGATGAACGCCGTCTCCAGCGCCATGGCCCGCTCCATCGCCGCGGCCTGCGACTCGCTCGCCGCCGACCCCGAGGTACGTGTCACCGTCGTCACCTCCTCCCATGAGCGGGCCTTCTGTGTCGGCGCGGATCTGAAGGAGCGCAACTCCTTCACCGATGCTGATCTGCGGCGACAGCGCCCCACTTCGCGGGCCGCGTACACCGGTGTCCTGGAACTGCCCATGCCCACCGTCGCCGCCGTGCACGGGTTCGCCCTCGGGGGTGGCTATGAGTTGGCGCTGGCCTGCGATCTGATCGTCGCCGACGCCACCGCGGTGGTGGGTCTGCCCGAAGTGTCGGTCGGTGTCATTCCCGGTGGTGGTGGTACCCAACTGCTGCCTCGCCGAGTGGGGGCGGCCCGCGCCGCGGAGTTGGTGTTCACGGCGCGCCGGGTGGCGGCCGAGGAGGCGTTGGGTCTCGGGCTCGTCGACCAGTTGGTCGAGGACGCTCGGACGGGTGCCCTGGAACTCGCGGCCCGTATCGCCGCGAATTCCCCCGTCGGATTGCGAGCCGCCAAGAAGGCGATGCGGCTGGGGCAGGGTCTTGACCTGCGGGCCGGACTTGAGGTGGAGGAAGCGGCCTGGCGCACGGTCGCCTTCTCCGGGGACAGGGCCGAGGGCGTTGCCGCCTTCAACGAGAAGCGGAAGCCGGAGTGGCCCGGAGTGTGACTCTGGGTGATCACGCAAACCGTCAGTCACTGCCACCGATCAATTCCAGCCAAACCTCCCTAAGCTGGGGTGATGGCTGAGGATCGGCAGTTGCGGGCTGTGGTGGCGCTGGCGCAGGCAATGGCTGCGGCGCATACTCCGCGTGAGTCCTGGCGGGCGGCGGCAGTGGGCGCGTGCTCCGCGCTGGCCGGCTCCTTCGCGGCGCTCTCCGTGTGGGAGCGAGACCGCGGGCGGCTACGGGTGTTGGTGAACGCGGGGGACCGCGCACCCGATGAGGAGGAGTTCCCGGAGGCTGAGACCTACCCCGTGAACCGCTTCCCGGAGATCACCGAGTTTCTTCATGAGCGATGGGCCGGGGGTGGTGAACCGGATGCGTGGGTGGAGTCGGTGGACGGTCCGCTGCTGCCGGAGCCGGGTGAGGAGTTTGAGCCACATCGGCCGGGGTGGGCGGAGGGTGGCGAGAGCGATCCCCCCGATGCCGATGCCGATGCCGGTGCTGGTGCTGGTGCCCGGACAGATGATGCGGGTGAGCCCCTCGTGGTTGGCCAGGACCGGGACCGGGACCAGGGCCAGGGCCAGGGTCAGGACCAGGGTCAGGGTCAGGGTCGTGGCAGGGGCCAGGGTCGGGGGAGCGGGCCGGGCCCGCTCCACGCTGCTGACCATGCCGCCGACCTGGGTGAAGCGCGCCCAGCGGACCTGCTCAGGAAGAGCGGGCCCGGCCCGGCCGAAGGGGCCGCGACAGGGCCGCTGTGGCCGGGGCACGAGCTGAGGGCCGACCCCTTCGCGCCCAGGGACCTGGCGCTCGCCGAAGGGTCCGAGCCACCGCCATGGGATGGTGGCGCAGGGTCCGAGGCCGGGGCGGCACCGGAGGCGGACCGCCATCCCCCGCTGGCCGCTGAGCCGGGACAGCGCCGGCAGTTGGCCGCACGCGGCTACCGGCACCCGTCGCTACCGCCAGGACCCACCGGTCCCCAGGCCCGGGTGGCCGCCCTGCGCCGGCGCCGGCGCGGCTGCTGTGTGGTGGCCCCGATCGTTCTGCACGGCCGCGCATGGGGCGAGTTGTATGTCGCCCGGCCGCTCGGCGCTCCCGTCTTCGACCGGGAGGACGCCGACTTCGCCACGGTGCTCGCCTCCGTCATCGCCTCGGGCATCGCTCAGACCGAACGCCTGGAAGAGGTCCGCAGACTGGCCTTCACCGACCCGCTCACGGGCCTGGCCAACCGTCGTGCCGTCGACACCAGGCTCGACGAGGCGCTGGAGCGGCACCGTGAGGACGGCTCCGTCGTCAGTCTGGTCGTCTGCGATCTCAACGGCCTCAAGCAGGTGAACGACACCCTCGGCCATGCCGTGGGCGACCGTCTGCTGGAACGGTTCGGCTCGGTGCTCTCCCTCTGCGGTGCGCTGCTCCCGGGCGCGCTGGTGGCCCGCCTCGGCGGGGACGAGTTCTGTCTTGTGTCGGTTGGCCCTTCGGCCGATGAGGTCGTACGGGTCGCCGGCGAACTCTGCGTACGTGCCGCGGATATGGACCTGGGTGAGGGCGTGGCCTGCGGAGTCGCCTCAACGGGCGACCCGATCGGCCAGGTGCGCAGTGCCCGCAGGCTCTTTCGGCTCGCCGACGCCGCGCAGTACCGGGCGAAGGCCGCCCGCTCCCCGAAGCCCGTCGTGGCGGGCCGTGACGGCCATGTGCTGCAACTCGCGGACACCCCGCCACGCCCCCAGCACCAGCCGGAACGCCGCCGCTTCCGCGGCATGTCACCGGACGACGCCCACGAACCCTGGAGTGAGCCCTGAGACTCCAGGGCCTCGCCTGGGACCGGGCGGACACCGGTCGCGCGTCGGCCGCCCCGCGGCTCCCGTGTTTCGGCCGGACGCAAGAGACGTCCCCCAGCACTGATGACATAATGCAATGCAATACGTAGGCTGCTGAATATGAATATGCAAACCGTTGTGGTGGGAACGTCCGGTGTCACCGTCGACGACGTCATCGCCGTCGCCCGCGCGGACGCCCGGGTCGAGATTTCCGCCGGCGCCCTCGACGCGCTCGCCGTCGCCCGCGCGATCGTGGACGACCTGGCCGCCAGGCCCGAACCCGTCTACGGCGTC
Organism: Streptomyces albipurpureus; assembly: GCF_023701525.1. Taxonomy (GTDB): domain Bacteria; phylum Actinomycetota; class Actinomycetes; order Streptomycetales; family Streptomycetaceae; genus Streptomyces; species Streptomyces albipurpureus. The sequence goes on along the minus strand of NZ_JAMQAW010000010.1, from coordinate 303,051 downwards.
TCCACCGGCTTCGGCGCGCTCGCCACCCGCCACATCGGCCCTGACCTACGGGCGCGCCTCCAGCGCAACATCGTCCGCTCCCATGCCGCCGGGATGGGACCGCGCGTCGAGCGCGAAGTCGTGCGGGCGCTGATGTTCCTGCGGCTGAAGACCCTCTGCTCCGGACACACCGGCGTACGCCCCGAAACCGCGCTGACCATGGCCGAACTGCTGAACGCCCGGATCACCCCCATCGTCCATGAGTACGGCTCCCTCGGCTGCTCCGGGGACCTCGCCCCGCTCTCCCACTGCGCACTGACCCTCATGGGCGAGGGTGACGCCGAGGGCCCCGACGGCCAGGTACGCCCAGCGGCCGAACTCCTCGCGGCGCACGGCATCACACCCGTGGAACTACGGGAGAAGGAGGGGCTGGCCCTCCTCAACGGCACCGATGGCATGCTCGGCATGCTGATCATGGCGATCGCCGACCTCCAGCGGCTCTACACCTCGGCCGACATCACCGCCGCCCTCTCACTGGAAGCGCTCCTGGGTACCGCCAAGGTCCTGGCCCCTGAACTGCACGCCATCCGTCCCCACCCCGGCCAGAGCGTCTCCGCCGCCCAGATGGCCGCCGTACTCAAGGGCTCCGGACTCACCGGCCACTTCCAGCAGGACGAGGCCCCCCGCGTCCAGGACGCCTACTCCGTGCGCTGCGCTCCCCAGGTCGCCGGCGCGGGTCGAGACACCGTCTCCTACGCCCTGGTGGTCGCCGAACGCGAGCTGGCCGCTGCCGTGGACAACCCCGTGGTGCTGCCGGAAACCAATCCCGACGGGTCGGGCGGCGAAGGCGGTCGAGTCGAGTCCAACGGCAACTTCCATGGCGCTCCGGTCGCTTATGTCCTCGACTTCCTGGCCATCGCCGCCGCCGACCTCGGCTCCATCGCGGAGCGCCGCACCGACCGGCTGCTGGACAAGAACCGCAACCACGGCCTCCCCCCCTTCCTCGCGGATGACGCGGGCGTGGACTCGGGCCTGATGATCGCTCAGTACACCCAGGCCGCCCTGGTCAGCGAGATGAAGCGACTCGCGGTGCCGGCGTCCGTCGACTCGATCCCGTCCTCCGCGATGCAGGAGGACCATGTGTCGATGGGGTGGTCGGCCGCCCGCAAACTGCGCACCGCGGTCGACGCCTTGGGCCGGATCATCGCCGTCGAGCTCTACACGGCGACCCGCGCCATCGAACTGCGCCACGGTCTGACCCCGGCACCCGCGTCGACCGCCGCCATCGCCGCGCTGCGGGACGCAGGGGTCCAGGGCCCTGGCCCGGACCGCTTTTTGGCGCCGGATCTGGCGGCCGCGGAGTCGTTCGTACGGGAAGGAAAGCTGGTCGTGGCCGTGGAAGAGGTCACCGGACCGCTGATCTGAGTTCATCCGCCCCATCTGGGCCGGGTGTACCGCCTGGCCGGGCCAGGAGGCGGCCACCCGCAGCACGGGCCGAGGGCCGTCCCCACTGGTGGTGGGGACGGCCCTCGGCAGGTCGGGCGGGCGCTGGATTCCAACCGGCCCTTGGTGAGGGGGCGGAGGGGCGCTACATCGGGATGGCACCGCGCTGGCGCACGGCGTAGGTCACAAAACCCACGCCGATACCCAGGAACGCTGTGCCACCGATCAGATACGGAGTGGTGTCAGGGCTGCCGGTGTCGGCGAGCCTGAGTTCCTCGCTGCCCGCCCCCGCGGTGGATTGCTGTCTTTCCGTCCCGTCCTGGTCGGCGGTGGCGTTCGCTGACGGAACGAACCACATCGCACAGAGAAGCGTCCCTGCGGTGACGGCGGTCAGAAGCGGTCGGCGTGCGACGGACACGGACACGATCTCCCTTGAGGAGTGCTTGAGTTGGCCGGATGTGCTGATGCTAGTGAAAGCAGCGGTTCATGGGAAAGCCGGGCAGTCTCAAGCCCCAGGCGCGGATGCCGGGACCCCACCAGGGAAGATGGTGATACACCGGGAGGGCGGCCGTGGAGAGATCCGGCGAGTGGTGTTCCCCACATCCGCGGGGGAAAAGGAACCGGGTAGCCCGAAATAGGTGTTGAACTGAGTAGTTCGGTCAGGGGAAAACGGGACGATGGAGAAGCGTGTGATGACGGACAGCAGGCGGCGCAAGGGTCTTATAGCCGCGTCAGCGATGATGAGCGGTGTGCTGGTGCTGTCGGCCTGCAGTAGTGATGCCGGGGACAAGGGCGGGGACAGTTCGGACAGCTCGAAGAAGTCGCAGGCCCAGGTGGACGAGGCGGCGGCGAAAGAGACCTCCAAGGCCAAGATCGCCATCCTGCCCAAGAACGGCGCCACCAACGCGAGCATCAACAACGCGGCCAAGGTCACCGTCGCCGAGGGCACGCTCACCCAGGTCACCATGACCAGCGAGGGCGGCAAGGCCGTCAAGGGGACGCTGGCCGAGGGCGGTAAGAGCTGGGCCCCGGACGCGCAGTTGGAGCGTTCCACCACCTACAAGATCGCCGTCACCGCGAAGGACGCCAAGGGCCTGACCGCCCACGAGAACGCCTCCTTCACCACCGTCGCCCCCGGCAACAGCTTCATCGGCAACTTCACGCCCGAAGACGGTTCCACCGTCGGCGTCGGAATGCCGGTCTCGATCAACTTCAACAAGGCGATCGCCGACCGCAAGGCCGTGCAGGCCGGGATCACCGTGTCCTCCACCAGCGGTCAGGAGGTCGTCGGTCACTGGTTCAACTCGCAGCGCATCGACTTCCGTCCCGATCAGTACTGGCAGGAGGGCTCGACCGTCACCCTGAAGCTCGCCCTGGACGGGGTGGAGGGTGCGCCCGGTGTCGTGGGCGTCCAGCAGAAGACGGTCACCTTCAAGATCGGCCGCAATCAGGTCTCCACCGTCGATGTGAAGACCAAGACCATGACGGTGACCCAGGACGGCAAGACCGTCCGGGAGATCCCGATCTCCGCGGGCGCCCCGACCACTCCCACGTACAACGGTCAGATGGTGATCTCCGAGAAGTTCAAGGAGACCCGGATGGACGGTGCCACCGTCGGGTTCACGGACGCCGACGGCAAGGGCGAGTACGACATCACGGACGTACCGCACGCCATGCGGCTGTCCACCTCCGGCACCTTCATCCACGGTAACTACTGGGGTGCCGACGGGGTCTTCGGGAACAGCAACACCAGCCACGGCTGTATCGGTCTGAACGACAAGCAGGGTGCCGACGACCCGAAGCAGCCCGGTGCCTGGTTCTACGACGGTTCGATCATCGGCGATGTCGTCATCGTCAAGAACTCCAAGGACAAGACGATCAAGCCGGACAACGGCTTGAACGGCTGGAACATGAACTGGGCCGACTGGAAGGCCGGTTCCGCGGCCTAAACCCCCGTTGACCTGGACTTACGGCAGTGGAGGCTGGAGGGTCCAGCGCACGCTTCCACGGAGCTGACGCGTTGGTACAGGCATAAGGCGGCGGTGCCCCGGGGCACCGCCGCCTCGCTGTTGCCCCGGGGGTGGCAGAGAGCTTCCACACCGTTGATCCCGCGATGGACGTCTCCGCCGCCCTCACCGCTGACTGAGCGTCGGCCCCGCCCCCGACGAGCGAACCCGCGGTATGAGGAGACGGCGGCGACGACGAGAAGGCGGCGCCGAGGTGGGAGGCGGTGAGACAGCGAGGCGGTGACCTAGAGAAGACAGCGGGAGGGTGACCAAGGGAAGACAGCGGGAGGGTGACGAAGAAGAAGACGGCCAGACGGTGAAGACCGACGAAGCCGCCCCAATCTCCGCACACGGTCATCCAGCCCCCGGTCCATGGGCGAGAGCGCGGGACCGGTATCTGTCCGGCGCCCGTTGAGGCAGCGCGGCTGAGCGGCCCGCTCGGCGGGCCCGCCCCCTCAGCACTCCGTCTGACGCGCCAGCCCGTAGCGCGAGCCCAGCCGGTACTCCCCGGCGCGCTCCACCGTCAGCCGGGTCCATTCGCCCTCCGGCCTCAGACACGCCCCCTGCGCCCGCAGCCACGGCGAGTACGCCACCCGTACCGTCACCGAGCCGGCCGCCGGCATGCGCACGACCAGTTCGGCCGCGTCACTGCGGACCGTCGTACCCGGCGACGACACCAGCGGTACGGGGTCCTGCACCTGGTACACCGTCCAGCCCTCGTCGCCCCACACCCGCTCCAGCCATTGCGGAGCGCTCTTCACAATGGCCGCTTCCCCCTCGGCGGGTCCGTCGATCTGCCCGTGCGGCACCACCACCAGACCCACCCCCCAGCGGTCCAGCCACTGCCGATAGGTCGACGGGTCGAGCGAACCGTCGTAGAAGAGCCGCCCCCGTTCCACATCGAGTTGACGGTTCCAGCCGCGGGCCAGGTTCACATGGGACGGAAGGACGGCGGACTCCCGGTGGTTACGCGCGGGAACGACCTCCACCCGGGTCCGATCCGCCCCCAACCGCTCCAGCGCCCCGACGACCCCAGCGGTGTTCGACGCCCAGCCAGGAACATGGGTGGAGACGACCAGATCGTCCTCGGTCTTCTCCAGCACCCAGCCGGTGTTCACGGCGAGCACCACGACAAGCGCGGCCTGGAGCGCTCCCGCAGGCCCCTGGGACACCGAGCGCAGCAGCCGGGCGAAGCCGCCCTGTGCCAGCACCGCGGCCAGCAGTACGGGCGGCCCGGCGAGGCCCGCCAGCCGTTCGACGTTGGTGCCGATCGGCGACGCGATGAAGAACGTCAGCACCACCCCGAGGCCGTAGATCCCGGCCCCGAACCGTACGGTCCGCCAGTCCTTCGGCGCTGCGAGGACGACCGCGGAGCAGACCAGCAGCGGCAGCCACAACTTCCCCGGTGACATCGGCATCTCTCCCGCGAAGGGGAAGAGCACCGTGACCGCGCCCACCACCAGCGCCGGTGGCACCACCAGGGCCACCGCCCGCCGCCACCGGCGCTCCAGCAGATATGCCGCCCCCGCCACCAGCAGAAAGAGACCGGCGACCGGGCTGGCCATCGTCGCCAGCGCGCAGAGGAACGCGGCGAGTACGGTGCGACGCAGCCAGAGCAGCGCGAGCAGGCCGATGGCGACCCCCAGCGCGAACGTCGTACGCCCGGAGGCGATATTGCACCAGATCGCCACCGCCCCCAGCAGCGCGGGCCAGAGCGGCTGTCGCACCTCGGCACGTTGGAAGATGCGGGTGAGTGCCCAGGTGCTGACGAGACCCGAGGCGACCGACACCGCCTGTACGCCAAAGGCGGCCATCAGCGGGGGAGCGAGCAGGCTGTAGTTGGCGGTGTGCATACCGCCGTACCAGGAGAGGTTGTACGCGGACCAGGGATGCCGCTCCACGAAACCGGTCCATGCCAGCTGGGCTGCGAGATCTCCCCCACCGGTGGCCAGCCACACCGCCCACAGCACATACAGCGGAACGCTCGATGCCGTCACCATGAGCGGGACGCGCCACCAAGGTGGCGCGTCCCGCTCGATGATGGTCTCTACCGGTCTGGTTACTGTCGCCTGTTCGCTAAACCCCACGTGCAAACCCTACTGTCGGGTCATCGCAGCTCCGGTCTCCCCGGTGTCGCCACCCCCGCGCCACGAACACCCGCAACCACCCCAACGGGCCCGGTCAGCCGAACCTGAACCGCAGCGCGAGAGCCGCGCTTCTCCGATGCTGACCAGGGGTCAACCCGCCTGATCGCCGTGGCGTGGACGCGCGACGGCACGGCGATCCGTGGTGGCGCCGGGGTGCGGCTCACCCCGGTGGCACCGCCGCGTACCCCCGTCCCCGCGCTGTGCGTCCCGCCGCCAACTCCAGCCGCTCACCGTGGAATCCACGACGGAACCGGCGGTCGTGCGAGACCACCACGACCGCGCCCTCATAGCTCGTCAGCGCCGCCTCCAACTCCTCGACCAGGCTCAGCGCCATATGGTTCGTCGGCTCGTCGAGGATCAGGAGGTCCACCGGCGACGCCAGCAGACGGGCCAGTTCCAGCCGTCGCCGCTGACCCACGGAGAGCGCGGCGACCGGCACGGCGAAATCCGCCTCATGGAACAGCCCGAGAGCGAGGAGCTCGGCCGCGTACTCATCGGGCATTCCAGGCCGACCTACCGCATAGGCGCCCAAAAGTGAGCGTCGGGATGGTACGGCGGGCAGCTCTTGGCGGAGATACCCCACCGTGGCCCCGGCCGGGCGGTGCACGGTGCCCGCGGTGGGCCGCAGTTCCCCCGCGAGCACCCCCAGCAGGGTGGTCTTGCCCGCGCCGTTGGGCCCTGTGACCAAGAGGCGCTGGCCCGACTCGACCCGTAGCCCGGTCAACCGCAGCCGGTCCCCCACGACGATGCCGGTCAGCTCGGCCAGCAGCCCCTGGGCGCCCGCCACCTTCGGTCGGGCCCGAAACCGCAGTGGCTCAGGCGGCGCGGGCACCGGCTCCCGCTGGAGCCGCTCCAGCCGCTGTCTGGCCGCCCTGACCTGCCCGGACAGTTTCTCCTCATGCGATCGGCGATGCTTGCCGAACCCTTCACCAGGGTCCTTGCCACTCGATGCGAGCCGCTGCCCGGCCGCCAACACCAGGGACTGGGTACGCGCCACCTCCTCCTGCCACTCCTGGTGGCGCTGCTCCCAGCCGCGGCGGGCGGCGGCCTTGGCGGTGCGATAGCCCTGCCAGCCATCGCCGTACCGGGTCACGGTGCGGGTGTCCCGGTCCACTTCGAGGATGGTGGTGGCGATGCGTTCGAGGAAGTCCCGATCGTGGGTGACGGCGATGACGGTGCCGCGATGGGTGCGGAGCCGGTCTTCGAGCCAGGCCGCTGCCTGGCCGTCGAGGTGATTGGTCGGCTCATCGAGAAGAAGCAGTTGGGGTGAGGCGGCCAGCACACAGGCGAGTGCCAGACGGGACTGCTGGCCACCGGAGAGCGTGCCGAGCTGGCGCTGTCTGCCGATACCGGACAGGCCGAGTCCATGCAGCGACGCGTCGACACGGGCGTCCGCCGTATAGCCGCCGCGCTCCTCGAAGAGGGTGAGCAGTTCCCCGTAGGCGCCGAGCGTGTCCTCGTCGGCGTCCGCGAGGGTCTGCTCGGCCTGCCGTAGCCGGTGTTCGATCGCCCGTAGCTCGGCGAGTGCGGCATCGATGGTGTCCTGCACCGTGTGGGTGGGCCCGAGTCCGAAGGTCTCGGCGACGGTCTGGGCGAGATGCCCGGTGCCGCCGGGGGCGAGCACGGTGATCTCGCCGCTGTCGGCGGGCTCCGCTCGGGCGATCAGCCGAAGGAGCGTGGACTTTCCGGAGCCGTTCTCACCGATGACCCCGGCGCGTTCTCCGGGCCGGACGGTGAGGGTCACCTGATCGAGGACCAAGCGGTCCCCGTAGGCCTTGGAGACGTCTTTGACGGACAACTGGGCGCGTTCGCGCATGATCTTTCCCTGGAGATGACACGAAGGGGTTCGGACTCAACGACGGAACGGACATCGGCGCAGGTCAACGCAGCGCGGCTAGGCGCGCTCGGACGCCGGGTCCGGGGCCGGAATCAGAGAAAGAAGTAGTACTTGTACGAACCCATGCCTCCACTGTAACCAGAGCCACCCCGCGGGGGCACCACAGAATTCGGCGCCCGGGGAAAACGGTTGGACAGTTCGACGCTGTGGCGGATGGGATGGACCACTGTCCGTCACCCGCCGGTCACCAAGTCGGTCCGGGCCCTTGGCGGTTCGCTCGACCGCGGTCCTCCCGTGCGCCCCCGTACCCGTCTACCCGTCTGATGCCTGCTGAGATGAGGAGAATCGAATGTCGACCGGTGACCGTCAGGAACCGACCATCGACACCACCCTGGTCCACAGGCTGCTCCTCTCCCAGTTCCCCCAGTGGGCGGATCTTCCCCTGAGCCCCGTCCCGACCCCCGGGATGGACAACGCGACCTTCCGGCTCGGTGATGACAAGTCCGTTCGACTGCCCCGCTACGCCCGTTGGGTGGGACAGGTGGAACGGGAGCACCGATGGCTGCCGCGACTGGCGCCGCTGCTGCCGTTCCCGAGCTCCGAGCCGCTGGCCAAGGGCGAACCCGGCGAGGGATATCCCTTCCCCTGGTCCGTCTACCGCTGGCTGGAGGGGGAACGGGCCACGGCCGACGGGCTCGCCGACGCCACTCGCGCCGCGACCGAGCTGGCCGCCTACATCAAGGCGCTCCAGTGGATCGACGCCACCGGAGGTCCCGGGCCGCAGTGGAGCAACGCGTACCGGGGGGTGCCCCTGGGGGACGAGCGGGATTCCATCGCGACACAGGCCCGGGTGCTCCCGAAGATCGCGGGGTTGGGGGATTCGGGGCTGCTCGATGTGGACGGGGTGGTGGCGGTCTGGGAAGCGGCGCTCGCGGCACCGGCCTGGCAGGGCGAACCGGTGTGGTTCCACGGCGATCTGGCACCGGGCAACCTGCTGATGACCGACGGCCAGTTGAGCGGGGTCATCGACTTCGGGACGCTCGGTGTGGGTGATCCCGCCGTGGACCTGCTGCCGGCCTGGTTGTTTCTGCCGCCAGAGGTACGAGGGGTCTTCCGGGACGCGATGGAGGTGGACGACGCGACCTGGGCACGGGGGCGGGGTTGGGCGCTGGCGTCCTCCCTGCCGGTACCGGACGATCCCTACTTCCACCGTCATCCACAGCGGGTCAGTACGGCGCTGGACCAGCTCGGTGAGCTGGTCGGCGACCTGTGAGCGGGCCGCGGCGACGGCGCTCACCGATCCGCCGCCGCCGGTCAACCGCCGGCCCTCCCACCGGCAGGGATCCGAGGGCGGGTGCCCAGGGGCCGAGCCCCGGGTGACCGTGAACCCGGTGGACCTCCGGGCTCCGGGATTTCGCCGGGGGCGCAACGCCGCTGCCTCCCCTGGGGACCGGACGCTTCCTAAGCTGGAGAAGTGAGCAGCCAGGCAGTGAACCCAGCCCGCGTCATCCCGCTGCGTACGGTCGGCCAGGCGCCGGCCGGTAGAGCGGCGGCCCCCGCCGCCAAGGAGCCGCTCTGGCGCGATGTGGTCGGGGGCGTACTCCGTCGTGAGCGGCTCGCTCAGGGACGCACGCTTCAGGGCGTCGCGGACGCCGCCCGGATCTCGATGCCGTATCTCTCGGAGCTGGAGCGGGGCCGCAAGGAGGCGTCGTCCGAAGTCCTCGCGGCAGCCGCCCAGGCGCTCGGCCTTGGTCTCGGCGATCTGCTCCTGCTTGCTCAGGACGATGTGCTCCGCCGTGCCAGGGCAGCGGACCGGGTCACTCGCCCCGGCACCGCTACCCCGCCGATCAGGAGCATCGGCTCCCGGATCGCCCCGGCCAGGAGCCAGGGAAGCGGACGGTCCGCGCACCGGGGCGAGGTCCGCCTCGCGGCCTGAGGCGGCTGTCGCAGGTCAGCGGGAGGCGGGGTGGCCAGGGTGCCCTGCGGTGGGTGGCGAATCACCCCGTCTCCTCGCGGCACGGCATGTGCCGTCCCTCGCGTATCTCAGCGCGGACGCCCTCTCATCGCGGTGCCAGCCGCCTGCTGATCACCTCGTCCGCGAGCCCGTACGCCACCGCTTCCTGTGCGGTGAACACCTTGTCCCGGTCCATGGCGGCCCGCAGCGCGGCACCCGTGTGTCCGGTGTGCCGGGCCAGGACGTCCTCCACCTGGGAGCGGATTCGCAGCATCTCCTTGGCCTGCAGGCTGAGGTCCGACACCACCCCCTGCCTGCCGCTGCTCGACGGTTGTCCCAGCAGCACCCGGGAGTGCTCCAGCACGAATCGCCGTCCGGGGTCTCCACCAGCCAGCAGTACGGCCGCGGTTGAGAGGGCCTGCCCCACACAGAACGTCGAGATGGGGGCGCGGATGAAGCTCATGGTGTCGTAGATCGCCATCAGCGAGGTGAACGAGCCACCGGGGGAGTTGAGGTAGATGGCCACCTCGGTCTCCGGGTTGGACGACTCCAGGTGGAGCAGTTGGGCGATGACCACATTGGCCACACCGTCGTCGATCTCCGTGCCGATGAAGATGATCCGTTCGGAGAGCAGCCTGCTGTAGATGTCGTAGGCGCGCTCCCCTTGGGGAGTCCGCTCGATCACGGTGGGGATCGTGTACTGGGCCATCTCAGAGTCCCATCCGTCGGCGGGTGGTGGCCGGGCGGATGCTGTCGAGAGAGGTGACGACATGGTCCACCATGCCGTAGTCCTTCGCCTGTTCCGCCGTGAACCAACGGTCACGGTCGCTGTCGCGGGAGATGGTCTCCACGCTCTGGCCGGTGTGTTCGGCGGTGATGCGTTCGATGGCCCGTTTGGTGAATTCGAGGTTCTCTGCCTGGATCGCGATATCGGCCGCGGTTCCGCCGATGCCCGCGGACGGTTGGTGCATCATGATCCGCGCGTTGGGCAGGGCGCCGCGCTTACCCGCAGTCCCCACCGAGAGCAGGAACTGCCCCATGCTCGCGGCGAACCCCATGGCGAGGGTGGAGACGTCGTTGGGGATCAACCGAAGGGTGTCGTAGATCGCGAGCCCCGCGGTCACCGACCCGCCCGGGCTGTTGATGTAGAGGGCGATATCGGTCTCCGGGTCCTCCGCGGAGAGCAGCAGCAACTGGGCGCAGACCCGGTTCGCTGACACCTCGTCCACCTGGGTGCCGAGGAAGATGATCCGCCGCCCGAGCAGTTGGGCGCCGAGATGGTCATCGAAAGGGGTGTTCGGGGTGTCCTCGTCGCCGGCTCGTGGAGCTCGGTCGTGGACTTGCGGGAAGACGACTGACGGCATGGAGCCTCCTGGTGATGAGCGGCTTTCCGTAGCCGCACTCACCACTGTCGGCGCGCTGATGGGGCTCCGTCAGTCTTCTTGGCCCGTGGCAGATTAGCTGAGAGCAGAGCTCGTCCCGGTGGCCCGGCGGTGCACCGTGATGAGCGGGGTACGGGGGCGGATCTCCGAGCGGGGACCCCGCTGCCCCTGCCCGCCCGGGCTGTGTCACAGCTGGAGGGCCCCGTGCTCCGGCCAGACGGTGACGGGCTCACCGGACGTCGAGTAGAGCTCCAGCAGCGAGAGGTAGCCGTCCTGGGTGAACACCATCACTCCGGCGTCCTCGGGTACGGAGTACCCGGCTTCCACCGCCGGGTTCTCCGTCACGGGCGCCGCTTTCGCCGCCGTTCGGTCCACGGCGAGGTCGACCGTCACACAGCCACACCCGCATCGGCTGCTGACCCGCGTGTGCGCGATCTGCGCCCGCAGGGCCGCGCGTACCGGATCATCGCCGATGAGCAGTGCGCGCAGCGTCGCCGCCGCGCCCGCGGAGAGCGCTTCAGCCATCCGCCTTCGCGACGCCGATCGGGCAGCTCACGCCGGTGCCGCCGATGCCGCAGTAACCCGTCGGGTTCTTGTCGAGGTACTGCTGGTGGTAGGCCTCCGCCGGATAGAAGGGCAGGCCCTCCTCCGGGAGGATCTCCGTGGTGATCGTGCCGTATCCCGAGCCCGCCAGGACCTGCTGGTAGGCATCGCGCGACCGGGCCGCTGCCGTGGCCTGCGCCGGGGAGTGGGTGTAGATCGCCGAGCGGTACTGGGTGCCCACGTCATTGCCCTGGCGGAAGCCCTGGGTGGGGTCGTGGTTCTCCCAGAAGACCTTCAGGAGCTGCTCATAGGAGACCACTGACGGGTCGAAGACCACACGTACCGCTTCCGTGTGACCTGTCTGGCCCGAGCAGGCCTCCTCATACGTGGGATGGGGAGTGATACCGCCCTGGTAGCCGACCAGGGTCGTCCAGACACCCGGGGTCTGCCAGAACTTGCGCTCCGCACCCCAGAAACAGCCCAGGCCGAAGTCCGCGACCTCCAGACCCTCCGGGTAGGGGCCCACCAGCGGATTGCCCAGCACCGTATGCCGGGAGGGGACCGCGAAGGTCGGCTCGGGGCTTCCCTTGAGGGCCTGGTCCGGGGTGGGCAGCTGGGCGGGGCGACGGGACAGGAACATAGGGGGCTCCTTGAGATTGCTTGACCTATGGACCAACGTACAAAAGGGGCCTCACATTCCCCAGGGCGCCTGAGCACGGGCGCCCTGCGGCCGCGAGGGTCAGGGCACCAGCAGCCCCCGCAGGGGCCCGGTGTCCGAGGGTTCCGCGACCGCCGCGTCCAGGGCCTTTGAGAGCAGCTCGTGCCCGCCGGGCGGAAGCTGTAGTTCGGCCGGTTGCGACCATGACATCCGCCAGTGCGCCCGACCCGACACCACGAATTCCCCGGCCGTCAGACAGAGCAGCCCCCTGCGCACTCCCGCGGCGCCGTCCTCCGCTGGCAGCAAGGCGATGAGCTCGGCGAGGGCGCCCCGGTCCAGGGCGTCCAGCAGGGAGCGCAACGAGGGCTCACCCGTCAGTTGCGCCGTTGCTCCGCGTAGTGGTTCTGCCTGCGCCGCGTAGTGGGTGGACATGGCGAGGTGGACCAGCTCGGGCCACTCCGTACGGCGCAGCCGCCGTGCCTCGGGGGTCAGCACCAGGTCCTCGACGGCGCCCAGCGCCGCCGTGGAGGAGACCAACAGCTCCAGTGCGGGCCGTGCCGGCTCCTCGGGTCGGTGGTCCGGGGGCAGGGCCTCGATCCGGGCCACCCGCTCGGCCATGGGCGGATGCGAGTCATAGGGGGACGTCGGTTCTTCGGGGAGGTTGCGGCGCAGTTCGGCCAGCTCGCTGTCGCGCGCCGCGAGCAGATGGCGTACGCCGGCGAGGATCTCGCCCCGCGGGGGCAGTAGCCCGGCGTCGACGCCGAGCGTCGCGTAGGACTCCAGGTAGAAGTCATGGGCGGAGTCGAGCACCGGGATCTCCCGCAGCGCGGACGCGGTCGCATCGCGACCCGCCGCCCGGACCGCCGCCAGATCCGCCGCGAGTTCCTGCCGCCGTGAGCCGGCTTCGGTGCTCCGGAAGTAGAACTGCGCGTACGCCTTGTAGATCTTCGCCATCGTCCGGTAGGTGAATCCCACCCCGGTGGTGTCGATCGCCTTGGGCTTGCGCCCCTTGGCGACGGCCTTCGCCGCGCGCTTCTCCAACTTGGCCCGGAACTTGGCGACCTTCTTGGACTCCCGCTCCTCGAAGTGCTCGATGGTTCGCAGTATCTGTAGTCGACCCCGTAGCGCGATGCCCCCGAGGCGGGTGTCCGCGTTGACGTAGTGGCCCAACTCATGGGCGAGCACCGCCCGTAGTTGCGCCTCGCTCAGTCCGGTCATCAGCGGCAGCCCGATGTAGAGCCGGCGGACACCGCCCACCAGTCCCAGGAAGCGGGCGTTCTCGGAGACGGACGCGTTCATGTCGGCGGTCAGCCGGATCTCGTCCGGGGGGCGGGTGCCGACCGACGCGGCGAGTTCCCGCACCGTCGCCCAGAGCCTGGGCTCGTGCGCCTCGCCGACCGGTAGGCCCTCGCCCTTGTCCCGCGGGATGCGGAGCATGAACATCCCGCGCACGATCGGTATCGCCAGCAGCGCGCTGACGATGTACAGCTTGAAGAACACCGCGCTGTGGGTGGTGAGCGTCGCGACCCAGTCGATGGCGATCAGCACGGCCAGCATGAGCAGGCCGAGCAGGTAGAAGCCGGCCAGCAGGGCGAGCGCCCGTAGCGCTCGCAGAGTTGCACCCATCGGGCACTCCCCCAGACATGGAGACATCAGGGACCGTGTCCGCGATGGGACGGTAGTGATGCGGACATGACTGTGTGACGTGGGGGGAAATTGGGAGTATTACCTGACTCGGCCTCAGCGGCAAATCTCTGAGTGATAGTTCCGGTGATGGCCGAAACACCCTTGGCGCGCAGGGCCGTGGAGCTACCTCCAGGGCCCCTCGCGCGCGCCTTCGGCTAGTTCGACAGCGTGGCCGGGCTGCCGCCGTTGGCCTCGTAGCCCGCGACCGCCAGATTCCTGTACACCGTGTACTCCGCGGCCGGATCCGAGCTCTCGGTCCACGGCACCGCCCCCACATGCCCATCCACCCGCACCAACTGGCTCATCGCCTCGGCCCATCGCTGCGAACGGACGAGGAAGAGTACCAGCAGATGGCGTGCGTGGGCCAGCATCGGGTCGTCGGCGCGCGCCGAGTGCACCGCGTACAGAGCGCCGTCCATCGCCTTGGACACCACCGCGGTCTGGTAGAAGCCCTGCACCATCACCAGATCCGGCATGTGCTCGTACACGGCGAAGAGCGGCAGCGCCGCGAGGAGCGAGCCGTGCGGTGCGCGGGCCGCGGCCGTGGTCGCGAAGTGGTCCGCCTCCTCACGGCTGCCGTGCCACTTCTCGCTCCAGTACCGCAGGGCCGCCAGATGGGCGCCCATATGCTCCGGAGCCCGGTCGATCACCTTGGCCCACACCTGGTCGAACCGCTCGTGCGGATAGCCCAGACCACGGGCGATGGCGAGTTCCACGATGTACGGGACGGGGTCCCCCGGTGCGAGGAGCGCCGCGCCCTCGGCGACCGTACGGGCCTCTTCGAGGATGATCCGGAAGTCGTCGGTGCCCGGGGCTGAGGACCGCCAGGCCTGCTGGACCAGGAACTCCGCGTGCACCTGGGCACCGCCCGCGTCCTTGGGGGACTCCGCACGCCAGGCCCGCAACCAGGCCCCGCCCACACCGGGCTTCTCCTGGAGCTCCAACGACGCGGCTCCGGCGAAGGCCTGCACCCGCTGCCAGCGCACCTCGCCGTCCCTGGCGGTCCCGGCGAGCAACTGGGCCGCCGCCCGCCAGTCCTGGGTGCGCTGGACGACATCGAGCACATCGAGAAGATCCTGGTCAGGGCCGGGGAGCCGGATATCGAGCTCCTCCTGGCGCAGGAACCCGTATGTCTGCGGATCAGCGGCATCGGGTGAACCGGGCGCCACCTGATAGATGCCGCCGCGGCGGCGGCGCATGACATAAGGACCGATGATCGCGGCCAGCATGCCCATCGCGATCAGGAACCACAGAATCTCCATGACGCCATTGTCCAGGACTGCCCCGCAAACAAGCCACGCCGAGGTCGGCGCCCGCGCAAGCCCGCCAGCTGCGCACTCCGCCCGCGCTCCAGCCGCGCCCGTGGACGGTAGCCACGTCACCTCCCCGGCCGGACTACCCTCTGTGTGCATGAGCCACCAGTACAGCTCCCAGAACCTCGAAACCCTCGCCATTCACGCCGGCAACACCGCCGACCCGCTGACCGGCGCGGTCGT
Source organism: Streptomyces albipurpureus (assembly GCF_023701525.1). Classification (GTDB taxonomy): domain Bacteria; phylum Actinomycetota; class Actinomycetes; order Streptomycetales; family Streptomycetaceae; genus Streptomyces; species Streptomyces albipurpureus. The sequence goes on along the minus strand of NZ_JAMQAW010000010.1, from coordinate 287,920 downwards.
CCCGCCCATCTACCAGGTCTCGACCTACAAGCAGGACGGCGTCGGCGGACTGCGCGGCGGGTACGAGTACAGCCGTAGCGCCAACCCGACCCGTACCGCGTTGGAGGAGAACCTCGCGGCGCTGGAAGGCGGTCGGCGCGGACTCGCCTTCGCGTCCGGGCTCGCGGCCGAGGACTGCCTGCTGCGGACGCTCCTCGAACCCGGCGACCATGTGGTGATTCCCAATGACGCCTACGGCGGCACCTTCCGGCTCTTCGCCAAGGTCGTGGCCCGCTGGGGCGTCGAATGGTCGGTGGCGGACACCTCCGACCCCGCCCAGGTGCGCGCCGCTCTCACCGACAAGACCAAGCTGATCTGGGTCGAGACGCCCTCCAACCCCCTGCTCGGCATCACCGACATCGCCGCTCTCGCGGAGGTCGCCCGCAACTCCAGCGCCCGGCTGGTGGTGGACAACACCTTCGCCAGCCCCTATCTCCAGCAGCCCATCGCCCTGGGCGCCGACCTCGTGGTGCACTCCCTCACCAAGTACATGGGCGGCCACTCCGATGTGGTCGGCGGCGCCCTGGTGGCCGCGGACGCCGAGGTCGGCGAGGAGTTGGCCTACCACCAGAACGCCATGGGAGCGATCGCCGGTCCGTTCGACTCCTGGCTGGTGCTGCGCGGGATCAAGACCCTGCCGGTCCGCATGGACCGGCACAGCGAGAACGCCGGCCGGGTCGCCGAGATGCTGACCCGGCACCCGAAGGTCAGCGAGGTGCTCTACCCGGGGCTGCCCGATCACCCGGGCCATGAGGTCGCCGCGAAGCAGATGAAGGCCTTCGGCGGAATGGTCTCCTTCCGGGTCGAAGGCGGCGAGGAGGCGGCCGTGGAGGTCTGCAACCGCGCCCGGCTCTTCACCCTCGGTGAGTCACTCGGTGGGGTGGAGTCACTGATCGAGCATCCGGGCCGGATGACCCACGCCTCGGTGGCGGGTTCCGCCCTTGAGGTACCAGCTGACCTGGTGCGGCTCTCGGTCGGTCTGGAGGCGATCGACGATCTGCTGGCCGATCTCCAGCAGGCACTCGGGCGTTAGCCGACCGCCCGTACGGCCTCTGTGCCGCTCCTACGGCTTTCCACGAAGTGAGCCGGCGACCCTTCACGGGCGCCGGCTCAGACGTGGTCCCCTCGGTGGTGAAGTGTCACACCGGTGCCGCCAACCGGGCGGCTACGCTCGGTGATCGCTGGTCCACCCGAGCGGTAGGTCAAGCCGGGACCTTCTCGTCCACCAGCGTGGCACGGACCTGCTCCCTCAGTTCGGGGGAGTCCTCATGGCTGTGCACGGACACCGCGTGTTCCGTTGCTGCCCGGACGACCTCTTCTTCCTCACCCGCGATGGTGAGGGTGCAGTTCATCTCGCTGGGGAATGTGCGGCAGTCAGCGACTTTCCTGGTCATGGCGACCTCCTTGGAGCTGTCGGTACACCGCAGGTCCCAGCCTAGTTCCGCAGCGGATATATCTGGGCAAACACCGCGTAATGATGACGTGCGCTGACGGTGTCACCAGTCATCCACCGGGGGCGTCGTCTTCGCCGGAGGCATGTCCCAGGGCTGCGCCACCGCCATCCACACCGTGAACACCAGCACCAGCGCGACCAGCAGCAACCATCCCGATCCGCGCACCACGCGCCGCCGACGCAGCAGCCGAGCGCCTCGGGCGGCAGCCCGCAGGGAGAGACCAGCGGGGATGGGCGCCGGGCGGGTCTCCAGCATCCGACGGACCTCGATCTCCATACGGCTCGGGCGCGTCATGGCCCCGGCTCCGAAGACCCCTGCGCCGGGCCGCCCCCAGCAGTGCGGAGCGGCCCACCGGACGGCCGTGATCTTCTGGTGGCGCACAGTGCCGCGACCGAGCGGCGACAGACCGTACGCACCCGCTCCACCGGCAGCCCCATCAGCGCCGCCGTCTGCTCCTCGGCGACTTGCTCGTACAGCCGCAACACCACCACCAACCGCTCCTGCGGGGTGAGTTGGGCCAGCACTCCGCCGTCCGTACGCTGCCGGCGCCAGGAGACACGGGCGAAACGGGTGGCCAGTTCCTGGCGGGTGCGGTTGTAAGGATCTTCGCCGCGTAGCCGATCCCACTCCACGTATGTCTGCGCCAGCGCGGCCGTCAGCAGCCGCTGGGCGCGCGGATTGGCGTCGGGAGTCTCGGCCGTCAGCAGGGTGGCGGCATGGAGCAGCCGCCCAGCCGCGCCCGTGACAAACGCCTCGAACTCCCGGGCGCGGCGATCCGCCAGTGCCGACCGCCGCTCGCTCACGTCCTCATATAGAGGCAGCCGTACGGCCGTGGTCAAGAGGTCGGCGCGGCACTTCGTGCACCTACGCGAGGAGCCTGGACACCGGGGTTGTGGTGTTGGAGGTCCGTGCGATGGCTTTGCGGAGTGGTACGAGCCGGTGAAGCCGTACCCGTCCGGTGCAGTGGTACCCGTTCCGGGCGATGTGGTGCGGACGGGTCTGCGTCGGTGGAACCGTACGAGCCGAAGAAGCCGTATGGGTTCGTACCCTTGAGGACGGTCGCCCCGAGGAGCCTGCTGAGTTGGACGGGCCTAGGGGCGTTTGGGCGCATCACGCCGGACGCGATGTGTTGTGACGCCGGGCGTGGGGTGTCCTATGACACCGTCGGCGGATTCTGTGCGCTGATCGAGGGCAGTCCGGCCACCCCCTGGTCGATCGGTGACATCCCTGTCTGACGGTCCGAGAGCGCGGTGTTGAAACGGGTGAGCAGGGTGCAGAACGACTCTCGCTCCGACTCCGTCCAACCGTCCGTGACCTGCGCCATCAGCTCTCGACGCGAGCTGCGGACCTCTTCGAGGCGAGCCTGACCGCGAGGGGAGAGCTGTAGTACGACGGCCCTGCCGTCCTCCGGGTGTGAGGTGCGTTTCACCAGGCCGGTGTCGACCAGCGGTGCGACTTGGCGGGTGACGGTCGATGAGTCGATGCCCATCCCTGCTGCGAGTGCTTTCACACCCATCGGACCCTCCCGGTCAAGCCGGTTGAGCAGCAGATAGGCGGCACGGTCCATGGAATTGCGGACCTGGCCGACCCCGCCGAGCCGGGTCTGCTCCGCGCGACGTGCGAAGAGGGCGACCTGGTGCTGGAGAGCATCGAGGAGGCCAGGTTCGAGATGAGTCGTCATGTCCTGAGAAGTGGGCATGGCCAGGGGGCTCTCTCGTGCGGTGGTCGATTGGTGGGGGACAGAGTACGCGGCCCTGGGGCGGTGCGTACCGGGCCTGGGAAAACCCATAACAAGCGGTTCGGGAGTGGCTTCGCCGGGCGGCCGTGCCGCGTGTGAGCTGCGAGACTTGGCGTCATGACCTTCAGCAGGCCTGACACCTTTCGCCCCGTCATCCTCGACGATGTCCGTGGGGCCCAGAAGATGCTCTCCGGTGTCGCGCGCGTTACCGCTATGGAGGGCAGCAGGCATCTGTCACAGCTGGTGGGCGCCCCGGTCCACTTCAAGTGCGAGAACCTCCAGCGCACCGGCTCCTTCAAGCTGCGCGGCGCCTACGTGCGGATAGCGGGACTGCGCCCGGAGGAACGCGCCGCGGGCGTCGTCGCCGCGTCCGCCGGAAACCACGCCCAGGGGGTGGCCCTGGCCTCCTCCCTGCTCGGAGTGCGCTCGACCGTCTTCATGCCGGTGGGGGCACCGCTCCCCAAGGTGGCGGCGACACAGGAGTACGGCGCTGATGTGAGGCTCTACGGGCAGGTCGTCGACGAGACCATGGCCGCCGCGCAGGAGTACGCCGACGAGACGGGCGCGGTCTTCATCCACCCCTTTGACCACCCGGACATCATCGCCGGGCAGGGCACGGTGGGCCTGGAGATCCTGGGGCAGTGCCCCGAGGTGCGCACGATCGTCGTCGGTATCGGCGGCGGCGGACTCGCGGCCGGCATCGCGGTCGCGGTGAAGGCGGTGCGGCCCGACGTACGCGTGGTCGGGGTACAGGCCGAGGGCGCCGCCGCCTACCCGCCCTCCCTGGCCGCGGGCCACCCCGTCTCGATAGACACGCCGGTGACCATGGCCGACGGGATCAAGGTGGGCCGCCCCGGAGACGTGCCGTTCCACATCATCAACGAGCTCGTCGACGAGGTCCGCACGGTCTCCGAGGACGCCCTGTCCAGCGCGCTGCTGCTCTGCCTGGAACGAGCGAAGCTCGTCGTCGAGCCGGCCGGAGCATCTCCGGTGGCCGCCCTGCTGAGCGATCCCAAGAGCTTCCGCGGTCCGGTGGTCGCCATCCTGTCCGGTGGCAATGTGGACCCCCTGCTGATGCAGCGCATACTGCGCCACGGAATGGCCGCCGCCGGCCGCTACCTCTCCCTGCGCCTGCGCCTGACCGACCGCCCGGGCGCCCTGGCCGCCCTCCTCGGTTCCCTGTCGGTGCTGGACGCCAACGTCCTCGACGTGAGCCATGTCCGCACCGACCCGCGCCTTGGGCTCACGGAGGTGGAGGTGGAACTCCAACTGGAGACCAAGGGGCCTGAGCACTGCGACGAGGTCGCGGCGGCACTGCGGGGTGCGGGGTACACGGTGGTGGGGTGAGGGCCCCTCGCCGGTGGTGTTCGGGGCCGCGCTGACGACTGGGGCACCTGGGCAGGCCGGTTTCGCGGTGACGACCGGCGGGCTCGGAGCAGGTCCCGTCGTGGTGGTGACCGGCGGGCTCAGGCAGGCTCGATCTCCGCCATGAGGAGGCGCAGGGTCAGCGAGTGCTTCTCCGGAGGAAGCGCGTTGAGTGCCGCACGGGCGTAGGTCGCGCCTCCTCTCCTGTCGCCGGACTTCGCCATCATCAGTCCCCGATGCATCTCCAGGTGTGTTGCGAACCGGGGGAGCGCGCGGGGAAGGTCCGCCCTCGCGGCATCCTGTGCGTCAACCGCCGCAGTCTCATCGCCCAGGCGAGCGGCGAGAAGCGAGACGAAGACATTCATGCGCCACCAGGGAACGGCGTAGTCAGATGTCTGCTCGTATGACCCCGCCTGCTCAAAGACCCGAAGCCCCTGGTCCAGCAGACGTCGTGCGGTCTGAGAGTCGCCCCGGACGGCCGCCGCGTGAGCCTTGCCCATCAGGGCGTTCAAGAGCCCCAGGGATGGCTGGTCACTGATCGCCACGGCCTGATCCGCGAACAGGTCGGCGACACCGAGCGAGGCACCCTCGTACCCAAGGGCGATCGCCGCCCGCCCCCGGACCCAGACCCGAGTCTGATCGTCTGCCGACTGATCAGCGGCTGCGGCAGCGAGCCGATACCAGCTCACCGCCTTCGCTCCGTCATTTCCGGGGAACGTCTTCGCGTACAGGGTCATAAGCCGGGCCGCGACAGACCACAACCGGGGCTCGTCCAACTGCTGCTGCACGAGGACGAGCTCGCCCGCCACCCGCCGTTGAATGTCCTCAGCGCCAAGGCTCATGTATTCCGTGCCATAGGTGGAGAGCTTCTCCTCCCACTCCTCAACGGAAGGCCCGCCTTTGAGCCTGGCGGAAAACCCGGTGCTCAGCAGATCTGAGGCCACCACGGGGGCTATGGCGGTGGCCGCCACATCGGACAGGAAAGTACGACGCTTCACTTCACCCTCAAGGACAGCTAGGGGCACGTCCAGGACGGCCGAAAGACACCGGAGATAGAAGGGGCCTGGTGCCACCTTGGAACGCTCCCAGCGGCTGACGTACTCCCGTGTGAGGGACGTTCCGAACGCGATATTGATTTCATCCGCGAGTCGTCCCTGTGACCATCCTCGCGCTTTGCGTAGGTCCCTGGTCAATGCCCCAATGCCCATTGGTTCATCTTGCCCATGGGCCGGTTCGGCTCGATGCCTGCCACGGGCCCTGGGCCACCCTCACACCGCAACACGCCAGGGACCGGCACACCCCCTTCCATGACGAGCACCTGCCCCCATTCCGCCCCTATGTGCGACTCCGCACCACCCGGCGCACTCTCATCTACGCACCCCAGGGTGTGTACCTCCTCACCGACTCGCCACGACGGCCCGCAAGGGCTCGGCTGGGCGGGCTTTCCGAAGAGATCGAACGCGAAAGAAACGGGGGCAGGATCGACGTATGAAGCCATGGATTCTGAGTGAGTGCGACCACAAATGGGTTGGTTGGAGCGGAAAGAACCGGTGTCGCAAGTGTGGTGTGACCCAAGGCTAGAAACTGAGCGGACAGGGCGCATCGGACGTCGGTGTCCCCTCGCACTTGGAGAGGCAAGCAATGTCTGAACGCGTCGGTTGGGATGCCCTCCCCGGGGGATTGCGGCAAGCGGTAGAAGCGCGCACGGGGGAGGTGATCGAGTCGGAGGTCGTTACTGAAGGGCTGAACTGCTCAACGGCGTTGGTTCTGCACACCCAACGCAACGGGCGATTCTTCCTCAAGGGAGTACGCGAATCCCAACTGGACGAGGTCGCCGCACTCCGGATGGAAGAGCTGATCAATCCCACGGTGCGGGGCATCGCGGCGACCATTCGGCACAGTGCGCGGGCGGCGGGTTGGTACTGCCTTGTCTTCGCCCATCTCGACGGCCGGCACGCCGACTTAAGTACGGGTGAGGACCTTGCGGCGATCGGCTGGACCCTTCGGCTGATGCACTGTCTGCGCGTCCCTGACTTCCCCGTACCGCCCCTGGTGGAGCGGTACGCCGGCTATCTGGAGCCGGGGGAGAAGGAGTTGTTGAGCGGGGGACATCTGCTGCACACCGATACCAATCCGCATAACCTCATGATCGGTAGCCGTGGGGGGAGTGCGTATGTCATCGACTGGGCCATGCCCGCGTTGGGCCCGGTCTGGGTCGATGCCGCCTACACGGCAGTGCGACTCATGGAGTGTGACCAGACACCGGAGTCGGCCCGGCAGTGGCTGGCGAGCTTCCCCGCGTGGAGGCAGGCGGACCCCAGGGCCGTGAAGGCACTGGTGGAGGTCACCTGCCGGCATTGGTCCGACAAGGTGGGGGAGTCAGGGGCGGCGGGCAGCAATGCCCGGTTTCGACACCTGCTTGAGTTTCCCCATGAGCCGCCGAATGGCCTCTGAGCAGAGCAGATAGCGCTATCGGGCGTGATGCGAGGGGGCGCTGCTCTTTGCTTGCGGATCGGCTGGGCGGGCGCCGCACGGCCCAGGTGCCGATCGAGACAACAGAGAGTGTCGCTATCTGTGACGCTCTGATTTCTGAGGGTGATCATTGCGGGTAGGGTGTCGGGGGCTATCTCCGGCACATCAAAGAGAGGCCCTGATGAGCACTCCTCACACCGATGGCGATCTGCTGCCGACTGAGTCTTCTGAAGCGTCCCAAGTGGCGCTGCTGACCTTGAGCGTGTTGTCCGACTCGCTGCCAGAGGGTAAGGCGCTGACCGTGGACCCCGCCGCGGTCGACCTGAGTCAGCCGGTCATCATCAAGGAAGGCGTGGAGTACCAGATCGCCATCACCTTCCGCGTGGACCACGGCATCGCATCGGGCCTGCGGTACGCGCATGTGGTGAAGCGGGCCGGGCTCAGGATCGACAAGGTGGACCAACCTCTGGGCTCCTACGGCCCGTTGCCTGACCCGTACACGAAGCGGCTCGGAGTCGAGGAGGCCCCGTCAGGATTGATGGCCCGTGCGGGCAGCTATGTCGTCAGCTCGCGTATCAGTGGTGATGACGGCACGGTTCACGCTGACTTCAAGTGGTCGTACAAGTTGGCGACGGAGTGGTGAGGCGAACCCTCCGCGCTCCGGGCCGAGCCTGAGGCGCAGTCAGCGGGGGCGTGCGCGGGCGAGGTGCGAGGTCATGCGCCGCTCGCTGGACACCCTGGTGGGTGAGGGGGAGTAACGCGGACGGCGGGCCGGTGTACCCAGGTACCCGGCCCGCCGTCGTTTTCGCGAAGAGGTTGGCCGTCCGCGGTGGACGAAGCACGGAAGGGGGAGGCCGACTCCTTCCGTCTCACCGGCGAGCGATCGTGCGGGCTCGCCGAAACCCAATGGCGCCGTGCTGTCGGTGCGCCTACTGTCCTCCCTGTGCGGATGGTCCGCGTCCCACCCCTCGGTAGGTGAACGGTGCGCCGGCGGGCCGGTCGGCTCCGGTCGGTCATCCGGCCGGATGCGTTCGTCGGGGCGAAGGCGGTCGCGAACCCCGATTCCGCTTGCCGTGCTTCGGCGATCTGGCGACAGCGCTGATCGGCGGTCTCGACTGAGTCGCCCCCAACCGGCTTGCGCGCCCGCGTTGTGACCTCGCAGAGGCAGCGCCTTTCGGCCAAGGCCACTCTGAGTGAGGGCAGCGGGCCGTGCCTGAGATGGGTGTGGGTGTCGCGTACATGAAGCTGCGATGTATCGCGATAGCTCTTGAGATTCGCGATTTATATCGCGATACTGTCGACGTCTCATCGCGACATCAGTGGGCGTGGGATAGATCATGATGTGTCCGTAGTAACCGCATATAAAGGGCTACTCGATACGGGTCCGCACCCCGGCACCGACGCCCGAACCACCTGCCACCATGGGAGTTCCCTATGCCAGGCGCGATTTACGCCGAAGGACTGGTCAAGACCTTCGGTGAGGTCAGGGCCTTGGACGGCGTCGATCTCGACGTCCCTGAAGGCACGGTTCTTGGACTTCTCGGCCCCAATGGCGCCGGCAAGACCACGGCCGTGCGAGTTCTGACCACCCTGCTTCAGCCTGACAGCGGCAAGGCCGTTGTGAATGGCATCGATGTCCTCAAGCACCCCAATGAAGTCCGCCGATCCATCGGTCTGTCCGGCCAGTTCGCCGCCGTCGACGAGTATCTGACGGGTCGCGAAAACCTCCAGATGGTCGGCCAGCTCTACCAAATGAGCGGTCGGGATGCCAAGAAGCGAGCCGTTGAGCTGCTGGATCGCTTCAATCTCACCGATGCCGCCGACCGACCCGCCAAGACCTACTCCGGCGGTATGCGCCGCCGACTCGACCTCGCCGCCGCGCTGGTGGTCTCCCCGCCCGTGATGTTCATGGACGAGCCGACCACCGGTCTCGACCCCCGCAACAGGCAGCAGCTGTGGGAGGTCATCCAGGAACTGGTCAGGGGCGGTACGACGCTGCTGCTGACCACGCAGTACCTGGAGGAGGCCGACCATCTCGCCGACACCATCTGCGTGGTCGACCACGGCAAGGTGATCGCCCGTGGCACCGCCGATGAGCTCAAGGCCAGGACCGGTGGCGAGCGGGTCGAGGTCGTGGTGCACCAGCGCGATCAGATCGCTCCCGCCACCGAGGTGCTGAGGGGCTTCGGCAAGGGCGAAGTCGCCGTTGCCGAGCACACACGCAAGCTCACCGTCCCGGTCACCGGTGGCGCCAAGCTGCTGGCCGAGGTCATCCGCGACCTGGACGCCAGGGGCGTGGAGATCGACGACATCGGTCTGCGCCGACCGACTCTCGACGATGTCTTTATCTCGCTCACCGGCCATGCCGCCGAGGCGGCGGCGGAAGAGGCCGAGGACGCGGCCCGTCCCGGTGGCCAGGGCGGCCGCGGATCCCAGAAGGAGAAGACGAAGTGACCACGACCACGGAGGCCGTCAATCTCACGGCCCCGCTGCCCCGGGGCGGCATCGTTCAATCGGTGCGGGACTCGCTGGTCATCGCCAAGCGGAATCTGCTCAGGATGACCCGAATTCCCGAAGTCATCATCTTCGGCATGATCCAGCCGGTCATGTTCGTGGTGCTGTTCAGCTATGTGTTCGGCGGTTCGGTGAGCGTCGGCGGCAACACCAGCGCCGTGGAGTACCGCAACTTCCTGATGGCGGGCATCTTCGCGCAGACGGTCACCTTCGCCACGGCCGGATCCGGCGCCGGCATCGCCGACGACATGCACAAGGGACTGATCGACCGGTTCCGCTCGCTTCCCATGTCGCGGGGGGCCGTCCTCACCGGACGTACGCTCGCGGACCTCGTCCAGACCGCCCTCACCATCGTCGTGCTGGTGATCGTCGCCCTGCTGGTGGGCTGGCGCATCCATGAGGGCATCCCCAAGGCGCTGGCCGCCTTCGGTCTGCTACTGCTGCTGGGATACGCGTTCTCCTGGATCGGCGCGCTGATCGGGCTCTCGGTCCGAACGCCTGAGGCTGCCACCTCCGGCGGGCTGATCTGGCTCTTCCCGGTCACCTTTGTCTCGAACGCGTTTGTGGACTCCAGCCAGATGACCCCCTGGCTCCGCCATATCGCCGACTGGAACCCCTTCAGCGCCACGGTCCAAGCCTGCCGTGAGCTGTTCGGCAACCCCGGGGTCTCCCAGTCCGACGCCTGGCCCATGCAGTACCCGGTGTGGGCCTCGCTGATCTGGTCCATCGTCATCATCGTGCTCTTCCGCACCTTGGCGGTGCGCAAGTACCGCTCGGCCGCTGGCTGAGCCCGGCCGGGGCGACACCGCACGGAACAGGGCCGGATCGCCTCATGCGATCCGGCCCTGACTCTGTCCGATCGGCGCCCGGCCCGATGGCCCGGCGCCCGGCGACGCTCGCGGGCCGCCTTCGTATCCGCTGGTTGCGGGCGTTCGGCCCGTACCGCGTCCGTGCGCGGTCAGCGCTGGTGTCATCAGCCGCCGTAGGGCTTGGCCGCCAGGATCGTCACGGAGGCCGCCTTGCCGTTCGGCAGCTCGTACGCGGCCGTGTCGCCGACCTTCTTGCCGCTCACACCCCTGCCGAGCGGGGACTGCGGGGAGTAGGTCTCGATGTCGGAGCTGGCGTACTCACGCGAAGCCATCAGGAAGGTCAGGGTGTCGTCGTCATCGCCGTCGAAGGCGATCGTCACCACCATGCCGGGCTCCACGATGCCGTCGTCGGCCGGCGCCTCGCCGACCTTCGCCGTGTCCAGGAGCTGGGTCAGCTGGCGCACCCGGAGCTCCTGCTTGCCCTGCTCCTCCTTGGCAGCGTGGTACCCGCCGTTCTCCTTCAGGTCCCCCTCCTCACGCGCAGCCTCGATCTTCTTGGCGATCTCGACGCGCGCGGGACCAGACAGGTACGCCAGCTCGGCCTTGAGCTGGTTGTACGCCTCCTGGGTGAGCCAGGTGACGTTTTCGCTGGTCTGGGTCACAGGTGCTCCTCGTAGGTACTGGGAATACAAAGCAACGCCCTACCCAGAAGGATGTGCCTTCCTGGGTGGGCGAAACCACGAGCCTAACAATTTCGCGGCGTAAGGGGGAGAACAAAAGCCCTCAGACATACATCGGTGCAGGTCAGTGCGGGAATCCGGCCGGCGGCGTCAAGATTCTCCGCAGCCGTTACCGCGTTTTCGCGATCAGGGCGGCACCGAAGCCGCCCGGCCCGGCCGATCAGAGCGCCCCCGGGCCCCAGCGGGCCGGACTGATGTCACACGGCCATCAGGCGTCACACGGATGGCCTGGATGGGAGAACGCGACAGGCGTCCGGTCTCCTACCGGCGCACCGCTGTCCGGCCGTGCGGCGCTACTCGCTGGTGCACTGGGCCAGCTCCGCGCTGGTCGCCAGGGACGTCGTACGGATCTTGACCACCTGGTCGATCCTGGCCTTGCCGTCGTCCACCGCCACTTCGAGACGGCCCACCTCGCCGCCGTCCTCGGCCCGCGAACGCACGGTGCAGGTGCCCTTCGCCGAAGCGTCCTTACGGATCTCCAGATGCACCTGGACCTCGGAGTCCGACACCACCGAGAACTTGATCACCTCGGCGCTGATCTTCTGACCCGCTATGTAGTCATAGCCGAACCAGCCGACCATCCCGATGAACCCGACGCCCAGGACCGCTCCTAGGATCTTGAGCTTGCGGTCGGCGCGCTGGTCTGCCGAGCGCCCGTATCGGCCCTCGGGAAGCTGCTCGCGCACGGCGGTCATGGTCTTTCCTCCAGGACTGGGGGACGCCGGAATTTTCCCTCCCCCGATTCGGTCACTATAGAAGCCCCCTTCGGCTTCATGACCGGCACCCTGCATGACGTCCGGGCGGCGGAAGTCCTGCCGGACGGTACAGACCATTTGCGACGCATCACGACGAATCACTGAGGATCGAGTCTTGACTGAGCAGCTGCGGCTGATGGCCGTTCACGCCCACCCCGACGACGAGTCGAGCAAGGGCGCGGCCACGATGGCCAAGTATGTGTCCGAGGGGGTGGATGTGCTGGTCGTGACCTGCACCGGAGGCGAGCGCGGTTCCATCCTCAACCCCAAGCTCGTGGGTGACAAGTACATCGAAGAGAACATTCACGACGTCCGTAAGAAGGAGATGGACGAGGCCCGCGAGATTCTGGGCGTCGAGCAGGAGTGGCTGGGGTTCGTTGACTCGGGTCTCCCCGAGGGCGACCCGCTGCCGCCGTTGCCCGAGGGCTGCTTCGCACTGGAGGACGTGGAGAGCGCCGCCGGCCGGCTGGTGCGATCCATCCGCTCGTTCCGTCCCCAGGTGATCACCACCTACGACGAGAACGGCGGCTATCCCCACCCCGACCACATCATGACCCACAAGATCACCATGGTGGCCTTCGAGGGGGCGGCGGACAGCGAGCGCTTCCCCGAGTCCGAGTTCGGGCCGATCTGGCAGCCGCTCAAGCTCTACTACAACCAGGGCTTCAACCGGCCGCGTACGGTCGCTCTGCACGAGGCGCTGCTGGCGCGCGGCCTGGAGTCCCCGTACGGGGAGTGGCTGGAGCGCTGGAGTGAGTTCGAGCACGTTGAGCGGACGCTGACCACGCACGTTCCGTGCGCGGAGTTCTTTGAGATCCGGGACAAGGCGCTGATCGCGCACGCCACCCAGATCGACCCGGAAGGCGGCTGGTTCCGGGTTCCGCTGGACCTTCAGAAGGACGTCTGGCCGACCGAGGAGTACGAGCTGGTGAAGTCTCTGGTCGATACCTCCCTCCCCGAGGACGACCTCTTCGCGGGCATCCGCGACAATGCCTGATATGAGCGCAAGCGCAAACCTCGCAATGACGCACGCGGCCACCCTTGCCAAGGAGCTCGACGAGAACAAGGTCACCCCCGGTGTCCTCGGGTTCCTGGTCTTCGCGGCGCTGGCCGTCGGCGTCTGGTTCCTGATGAAGTCCATGAACCGACACATGGGGCAGATCGACTTCGAAGAGGCTCCAGACCCCAAGGCGGAGCAGTCCCCCCGGACCAGCGGCGCCTGACCAGCGGCCGCTGACCCGACAGCCGAGCCGCGCCGCCCCCGGTGACGGCAGGTCGGGGTGCGGGTCCGCGATCGCCCTGGGTGATTACGGTCAGTGACCGAGCGGTGGTAGCGGTCCGTCAGGGAGAGCAGCGACCGTGCTGCCCTGGCGCAGCCGGCCGGGAGACGGGCCTCAGCGGCCCCTTCCGGCTGTGAAGACCGCTCCTGCCGCGATGACGGTCCCACCGGGACGACCGGCATGGATGCGATGACCGGTCCGGATGCGGCGTCCAGGCGGGCGGCACCGGTCTCTCCAGCACCGGTGCTGGAGAGACCGGTGAGGGAAAGAGACGATCGGCCGATCGTCGGTGTTCGCTCGCCACCGCCCACCGCCCACCGGTAGCGGTGATCACTGTTCGTATGAGGTGATCAGTGAGCGGCGCATGATCTTCCCGGTGGATGTCTTGGGCAGATCGGGGACGAAGCGGATCAGACGCGGTCGCTTGTAGGCCGCGAGACGGTCCCCGGCGAAGGCGATGAGCTCTTCGGCCGTGGTGTCCGCGCCCTGGACCCGTACGACATAGGCACAGGCCAGTTCGCCCTTCACCGGGTCGGGCACCGGGCCGACAGCCACCATGGCGACCGCTGGATGCTCGGCGAGTATCCGTTCGATCTCCGCGGGATAGACGTTGTAGCCACCCGTGATCACCATGTCCTTGCGGCGGTCGACGACGAAGACATGCCCGGTGGCGTCCATGGTCGCGATGTCGCCGGTGCGCAGCCAGCCGTCCGGGCTGATCGCCTCCGCCGTGGCCTCGGGGTTTCGGTGGTAGCCGAGCATCACGATCGGGCCGCGGACCAGCAGCTCACCCGGTACCCCGGTGGGGGCGCCGCGGGTGGTGTCGGCGAGGTCGGCGATCCGTATCTCGACCCCGGGCAGTGAGACGCCGATGGACCCTGGTACCGCGGGTGCGTGGGGGCTGTGGGTGGTGCCCAGGCCCGAAATCTCCGTCATTCCCCAGAGCTCGATCAGCGGGGCCCCGCTGCGGGCTTCCCATCGCTCGATCGTCGCCGTGGGGATGGTCTGGCCGCCGACCGTACAGCGGGTCAGGGACGTCAGGTCCGCCTCGGTCAGCGCCGGGTCGGCGAGCATCGTCGCGTACATCGTCGGGACCCCCTCGAAGAGGGTCGCTCGGTGTTCGCCGATCAGTCGGAGCGCGGCGGCTGGGGCGAAGCGTTCCATCAGGACGACGGTGCCGCCGACGAGGAAGGTCCCGTTGATCACGACATTGCCGTACACATGCGGGGCGGGAAGCGCGGTGAGGACCGTGTCGTGTTCGGTCCGGGCGTGCATGGTCGCGGTCAGGGCGCAGTTGAGCAGTACCGCGCGATGGCTCTGCACCGCGCCCTTGGGGTGGCCGGTGGTGCCCGAGGTGTAGCCGATGGTGCAGGGCAGATCGGGGTCCACGGCGAACTGCGGTTCCGGGGCTTCGGTGGCGATCAGTTCGTCGAAGTCGAGCGCGCCGGAGGCCGGGCCGCCGAAGGAGACGACGGTGTGGAGCTCGGGTAGGTCCCCGGTCAGTTCGGCCACGGCGGTGGCCTGTGCGGCCGAGGTGAAGACCGCCGCCGCCCCGCAGTCCTTGAGGACGAAGGCGAGTTCCTCGGTGGTGAGCATGACATTGACGGGGTTGACGGTCGCGCCCGCTCTCAGGGCGCCGTGGTAGGCCGCGATCCACTCCCAGCGGTTCTGCGCGTACAGCGACACCGTCTGGCCCGGGCCGACCCCACGGGCGGCGAGTGCGGCGGCCACCCGGCCGGCCGCGGTGTCGAGTTCGGTGTAGCTGAGCGTACGGTCGGCCGTGATCAGCGCGGTCTTGGCGTCGAACCGGGCTGCCGCCCGGCGCAGGATGTCTCCGGGTCCCTTCACGGGGTCCTCCATCGGTGTCTGGAGCACGGGCGGGGTGAGTGCCGCCCTGCGCGGTCGCTGGTGGCGGTACCGGCGGTGGGTCACGGGGTGCCCCGGGCAGGGACGCTCTCCCGTAGCCGCTGGGTGTAGGGGTGCTCCGGGTGGTCCAGTACCTTTGCGGTGGGGCCCTGTTCCACGATGTGGCCCTCTTTGAGCACCAGGACGCGATCGGCCATATGGCGAACCACGGCCAGGTCATGGGTGATGAAGAGATAGGCGACGCCGGTGGCGTCCCGGATGTCGGCGAGCAGATTGAGGATCTGCGCCTGGATGGACACATCGAGCGCGGAGACGGCCTCGTCCAGGACGATCACCCGGGGGTCGGCCGCGAGTGCCCTGGCGATGGCGACGCGCTGGCGCTGGCCGCCGGAGAGACCAGCGGGCAGCGCGTGCGCCTGCCGTTGGTCAAGGCCCACCGATGCGGCGATCTCGCTGACCCGGTCGGCTCGTTCGGCGCGGCTCAGCCGGGTGTGCAGACGTAGCGTCTCGTCGATGGTGTCGCGGGCGGTCTGGCGGGGGTCGAGCGAGGTGTAGGGGTCCTGGAAGACCATCTGGAGCTGGCCGCCGCGCAGATGGCGTTCGGCTGCCCGGCGGGCCGGGCGGCTGCGGTCGGTGCCGAGTACGGAGATCGTCCCCGCGGTGGGCCGCTCCAGGCCGGCGAGCATCCGGGCGGTGGTGCTCTTGCCCGATCCGGATTCACCCACGATGCCGAGGCATTCGCCGGCGGCGACCTGGAAGGTGGCTCCGGCGA
Organism: Streptomyces albipurpureus; assembly: GCF_023701525.1. Lineage (GTDB taxonomy): Bacteria > Actinomycetota > Actinomycetes > Streptomycetales > Streptomycetaceae > Streptomyces > Streptomyces albipurpureus. The sequence goes on along the minus strand of NZ_JAMQAW010000010.1, from coordinate 272,116 downwards.
CGGCCACGAACTCGTTCCGGCGCGGTCCCAGCGGCCCCGATGTGCCGGTTCGATAGACCTTGCGCAACTCGTGGACATCGACGACGGGGGCGGCGGTCATGGCCGGTTCACCTTCTCCGGTACGGGGGCGGCCTCGATGGCGGCCAGGCGATCGCAGCGCACCAGCGCGCCCTGCCGGGCGGTCAGGGCCGGCCGGGTCTGATGGCAGTGGTCGACGGCATGGGCGCAGCGCGCGGCGAAGGCGCAGCCGGGCGGGGCTTCGAAGGCGGACAGCGGGCGGCCGGGGACCACGGGGAGCCTGGGCACCCGGGAGTCGGTGGCCGGCCGGGAGGCGAGCAGCCCGCGGGTGTAGGGGTGCAGCGGGGCCCGGATGAGCAACTCCGCCTGGCGGACCTCCTGGAGGCAGCCGGCGTAGATGACCGCGACCCGGTCGCAGAAGGTGGCCGCGAGATCGAGGTCATGGGTGATGAAGACGAGGGCGGTGCCGTCCTCGCGGCGGAGTTCGTCGAGGAGTGAGACGACTTCGGCCTGGGTGGTGGCATCGAGGGCCGTGGTGGGTTCGTCGGCCAGGATCAGCCGGGGGCGGGCGAGCAGCACCGAGGCGATCATGACGCGTTGGAGCATGCCGCCGGACATCTCATGCGGGTACTGGCGCATGCGCCGCGCCGCGTCGTCGATGCCCACCCGATCCAGCGTCTCCACGGCCGCCTTGCGGGCGGCGCCGCCGCGGTCGGTCTCGACGAGGAAGTCGCCGATGCGCTGGCGTGGGTCCAGATGCGCCCGGGCGTCCTGGAAGACCATGCCGATGTCCCGGCGGGCGGCGGCGGTACGGGACCGTCCGGCGCGGCCTTGGTTCTCGGGGCCGTAGAGCTCGGTGCCGTCGAACCGGACGGCGCCCGCCACACTGCTGCCGGATGGCAGCAGACCCATCACGGTACGGGCGGTCATGGACTTGCCGGAGCCCGACTCACCGACCACGCCCAGCGCCTCGCCCGGTGCGAGATCCAGGGAGACATCGCTGATGACCCGGCGGGGGTCGCCGTCGATGGGGATGCTCACGGACACCCGGTCGAGTTGGAGCAGGGGTTTCATGGGGTTCTCCCGGTTGGCTGGGGCGCGCGGCGGACACGCCGACGGCGGATGTCTCCGCCCAACCGGTCGCCGATGAGCATCAACGCCACCACGGTGGCGATGATCAGCACACCGGCGTACACCACCTGGGACGAGTGGCCTTGCAGGACGGCCTGGGCGTCGTTGACCAGGACGCCCCAGTCGGCCTGCGGGGATTGCACGGCGAGCCCCAGGAAGGACAGGGCCGCCAGGTCCATCAGGGCGTTGGCGAAGGCGATGGGGATCTGGGCGCCCACCACCGGGGTGATGTTGGGGAGCAGATGGCGGGCGCAGATGGCCACCCCACCGTGGCCTTGGACGGTGAGGGCCGCGACATAGGGCATGGCGCGCTGGCGTAGGGCGGCGCTGCGGGCGACGCGGGCCACATAGGGGAGATAGGCGACGGCCAGGGCGAGGATCGCGGGTGCCGGGCCGGGCCGGAAGACGGCGACGGCCAGTACGGCGACGAGGATCGCGGGCAGCGAGAACACGATGTCGAGGAAGCGTCCGACGACCGCGTCGAGCCAGCCACCGCGCCAGGCGGCGGCCAGTGCGAGCGGCAGTCCGACCACCAGGCTCAGCAGGACGACCAGCGCGGGGCCCACCAGGCTGGTGCGGGCGCCCCAGATCAGCCGGGACAGGATGTCGCGTCCGGTGCCGTCGGTGCCGAGGAGATGGTCCCCACCGGGGGCGGCGTAGACATGGAGCAGGTCCTGCGCGTTGGGGTCATGGGGCGCGATCACGGGAGCGAGTGCTGCGCACCCGATCATCAGCGCGATCCAGCACAGGGCGACCAACCCCGTGGCACCCAGCCGGTTTCGCAGCCGGCGCCCTGCCGCGTTCGCCCTGCTGGGGGCGGACTCCACGGCTGTGAGCGACGGCTGGGTGAGCGTCATGCGGTGCCTCCCTGGCGTAGCCGGGGGTCAAGGAGTTGCTGGGTGATGTCGACGACCAGGTTGGCGAGGACGAAGGCCGTCACCATCAGGAGTGTCACGGCCTGCACGGTCGGGAAGTCCTTCTGGTTGACGGACCCGATGAGCAGGGAGCCCATGCCGGGTAGCCCGAAGGCGTTCTCGACGACGACGGTTCCGGCGAAGAGCGCGGCGACGAGTAGTCCGCCGACGGTGACGATGGGCGGCGCCGCGTTGGGCAGCACATGGCGCACAACGATGAGTCGGCCCGGGATGCCTCGGGCACGGGCTGTCTGCGTGTACTCCTTGTCCAGTTCGGCCCGGACCGCTGCCCGGGTGACCCGGGCGAGCAGTGCCGAAGCGATCAGGGCCAGCGAGAGGGCGGGCAGGACCATCCCGTGCAGGCGGCCGAGGAAGCCTTCGCCACCGGCTCCGTAGGCGGGGAACCAGTCGAGTCGTACGGCGAACACGGAGATGCCCACGGAGGCCGCGACAAACGCCGGGACACCGGCGACCACCGCGGTCACGGTGGAGACCAGGGCGTCGATCCGGCCCGGCCGTAGGGCCGCGAGCAGCCCCAGGCCGAGGCCGATCGCGGCGATCAGCACGGCGGTCACACCGACCAGGTACAGCGTGGTGTCGAAGACCGCGCCGATCCGTCCGGACACCGGCTGGTTCCCCACGAAGGAGGTGCCCAGATCGCCGTGGAGGATGTCGCCGAGCCAGTGCAGATAGCGCGCCATGAACGGGTCGTCGAGGCCGTACTGCTCCCGGATCGCGGCACGGCGCTCCGGGGTGGGGGTGCTGTTGCCGAGGAGTACCGATTCGGGGCTGCCGGGCGCGAGGTAGAGCGCGCCGAAGACCACGAAGCTCGATACCGACAGGGTGATGAACAGCCCCGTGAGGCGTCCGGCGAGAAATCGCATCATGGTGCGCCCCGCTCTCAGGGAGCGCCGACGGAGCCGGCCCAGGGCCGACCCATGTAGGCGAAGGTCAGGGGGACGCCCGCGACTCTGTCGCTCAGATAGACGGTGGCGCGGGGGGCGACGATGGGAATCCAGGGCAGATCCTTGCCCAACTGGGCCTGGGCTTCGATCAGGAGCCCGGCCCTGGCCTTGTCGTCGGTGGTGCCGAAGGCGCGGGTGATCTTCTCGGCGACCTGGGGGTTGTCGTAGCCCCCGTAGTTCTGCGGGCCGTCGGGGGTGGCGATAAAGCCGTAGAGGAACGCCGGTTCGGTGATCTGGATGTAGTTCATGGTGAGGAAGGCGTCGTACGGCTTGCGGGCGGCGGGGTCGATGAACATCTCGCCGTACTGGGCCAGGGGGAGGCCGACGATCTCCATGTCGAGGCCGATCTTCTTGGCGGCCTGCTGGAGGGTGGTGGCCACACTGGCGTACATGTCGATGCCGGTGGGATAGGCGAGTTTCAGTTTCCGGCCGGTGGCGCCGGCTTCGGTGACGAGCTTCTTGCCCTGGACGGGGTCGGTCTTGACGGTGAGGGCGTCATACGCCTTCTGGTACTGCTCGCGCTCGTATCCCCAGGTGCCGGGGCCGGCCACCGCGTACAGCGGGTCGGCCGCTGAGGAGAACACACTGCGGGCGATGCCCTCGCGGTCGATGGCGCCGGAGAGTGCCTGGCGCAGTCGGGCATCGGCCAGCGGGCCGCCCTTGAGGTCGCTGATGACGAGGTCGAGGTTCTGGGGCGAGCTTCCCGCGGCGCCGGTCCACAGCTTGCCGCCAGCCGCCTTGGCGAGGGTGGGGACCAGTTGGGAGGGGATGTTGAAGCCGCCGTCGACGGACTTCCCGGCGATGGCGTTGGACAGTGCCTGGGCGCCGGTGGGGAAGACGAAGGTGACCTTCTTCGAACGCACCGCCTTGGCGTCCCAGTAGTGGTCGTTGCGTTCCAGGACGAGATCGCCGGCGCCGTCGAAGGAGGTGACCCGGTAGGGGCCGGTGCACAGCACCCCCGCTGCCGGGGTGCCGAGTGCGGCGCCCTTGGACTCGGCGTGGGCGCGGCTCATGACGGACCCGCCGAGGGTGGCCATGACATTGACGAACACGGCGTTGGGTTCGCGGAACTTGACCGTGACCGTGGGGGCGGAGCTGGTGCCGCCCGCGGTGATCGACGCGACATTGGCGTACAGGGAGCTGTACGAGGAGGTGATCGCCGGCTTTCTGTTGCGTTCCAGGCTGTACACCACGTCGGCGGCGGTCATCGGAGTGCCGTCGGCGAACTTCACCCCCTGGCGCAGGGTGAACACCAGTGTCCTGGGGTCGGGTTGCTTCCAGGCGGAGGCGAGCGCGGGTTCCAGGGTGTAGTCGCTACGGACCCGCAGCAGCGACTCACAGATGTTGGGCAGGACGGTCTGCTCGGGGTAGTCGGCGTTCTTGACGGGGTCGAGGCTGTAAGGGGCCCGGTAGTCGCCGTACCAGGTGTAGGAGTCGAGAGGGCCCTTGGCGGCCGGGGTGTCGGCCTGGCCCTTGGCGAAGGAGGTGGGCGCGTCGCCGCTGGTCCCGTCCCCGCCGCCGCACGCGGTCAGGGTGAGGGCGCCGGCGATGACGGCGATCAGCGCGGTGCGCCGAGGTCTTGAGTGGCTCGGTCCTGCGGCCTGGAGAGTCATGAGGGTGGTCTCCTTGCGTCTATGCGGAGTGCAGCTGTGCGGAGCCGTCGGAGACGGTGAGGGTCAGATGGGTGCGATCGCCGCCGATGCGCAGGGTCTGTTCGGCCGGGCTGAACTCGGTGGCCTGCCACAGATCGCCATCGGTGCCGGGGTGGGGCGCGTACAGCGGGAAGTCGCTGCCGCAGATCTGGAGGCGCAGCCGGTGGCCGGGGCGTAGCCGGTATCCGGTGTGACCGAGGTCGACGGGGGCGCGCTGCGGGCCGTGGCCCGTGATGCCGCGCTGGCCGCGCACGATCATATGGGCGGTGCCGTCGGGCGCGACGTCATGGAGTTTGACGAAGAGGTGGCCGGCCGCCGCGGTGGTTTCGATGTCCACCAGGGCGGTGACGGCACCGACCAGGTCGAGCGGTGCCTCGACGGGGGCGCCGGTGAAGGTGACCACATCGGGCCGGTCGTGTACGGACTGCTCCTGCGGATACTCCTGGAGGTGCACCCAGGGGTCGCGGACCGAGGACGGTACGGGGTTGAGCGGGTCATGGGTCCAGCGGACGGCCGTCGTCCCGCGTTCCGCGGACTCGGTCAGGGCGCCGCCGTCGGCGCTGGCGGTGGCCTGTGCGGCCCCGGCCGGGTGGAGGCGCAGCTCACGAGTGGCCGGCGGCGGCCAGGAGGCGGCGGTGCGTTCACCGTCATGGCCCTGGTACCAGATGGCGCGGGGGAAGCCCGCGCGGTCACCGCGGCCGGAGACAAAGGCGTCCAGGAAGTCCAGGGTCCGGCCGAGATAGCGCGGTAGGACCGCGTCGAGGACCGACTCGTGCACTCCGTGGTCCTGCTCGGGCGGTACGGGGGCCTGGTCGAGGTGGTAGGTGTGGTGGTCGCAGGCGTCGGCGTCGAGATAGGTGTGGTCGCGCCAGCGTGGGTCGGCGAGCTGGGCGGTGTGGTCGCGCATCGACGCGTCGATGAGGTTGTCGAACCAGCCGACACGGTGCAGTACCGGCACCGGGGGCGCCGTGAAGGGGTGTTGGGCGCGGAAGGGGTCGGTGAGGGGACGGCCGGAGATCACACTGTCCACGGCGGCGGAACGGTGGCCGATCGCGGCGAACGCGTCCTCGAAGAGGTCCCGCAGGGGCCGCAGGGACCAGTCGACCTCGTAGGCGTAGAGGTTGTGGTCCACCCACATATGGGCGAAGTAGTTGGCGTGGTAGAGGCCCAGCGCGTGGTCGGTACCGGTGCCGGTCAGGCCGCTGAGGTCGGAGATCTCCAAGCTGGTGACCCGTGGGACGATCGCCCGCAGCGCGGGGTGGGCGCTCGCCGCACCGGCCCACTGCGTATAGCCGTGGTAGGAGTCGCCGACCATGGCGACGGCGCCGTTGGACCAGGGCTGGCGGGCGATCCAGTCGAGGGTGTCGAAGGTGTCCTCGACCTCATGGACGAAGGGCACGGTGTCGCCCTCGGAGCGGAACTTGCCGCGTACGTCCTGGGCGATGAAGACATAGCCGCGCTCCAGATAGAGCGGTGCGAGCTTGTGGACCGCCATATAGGCGCTGGCCTTGTCGTACGGCATCCGGCTGACGACGGCCGCGTGCTTGCGCGGAGCCGTCGGCAGATAGATGTCGGTGGCGAGGCGGGTGCCATCGCGCATGGGGACCATGTGCTGCTCGGCACCCTCATGGAGCGGTGACGGGCCGATCCGCAGGAACGGGACGGTCATGGGATTCCTCTCTGGGCGACGGATTCCGGGACGGACGCTGGATGCCGGGCGAGGGTTGGTGAACGGCGGGGGTACGGGTCCGCTCAGAGGTTGTGGCGGTAGTCGTCGGCGAGATCGTCGTCGAGGAGGGCCGCGGTGAGACCGGCGATGCCGAAGTGTGCGGCGGCGATGGTCCCGCCGGAGGGAAGCTGGGCGGCGAGCTCGCGCGGCTCGTCCTCCCACAGGCCCGATCGGATGATGGCCTTGGCACAGTGCAGATAGGCCTCGTCGACCTCCACGACGGTGGCCAGCTTCGCCGGCCGCCCGCGCGACTCCAGCATCGGCAGTAGATCGGGGTCATCGGTGGGGTAGGCGCGCCCGTTGACCCGCAGGGTCTCCGCATAGCCGGGCACCAGGAACAGCAGCCCCACACCGGGGTTCTCGGTGATGTTGGTGAAGGTGTCGGCGAGTTGGTTGCCGGGCCGATCGGGGATCAGCAGGGTGCGATCGTCGAGGACCCGGACAAAGCCCGGATGATCGCCGCGGGGCGAACAGTCGGTCCTTCCCGTGAGATCGGCGGAGGCGATGGTGCAGAACGGCGAGTGCGCGATGAAGAGCCGGCAGTGATCGTCGAGACGGTCCAGGACCTTCTGCCGCATCACGGGTTCGGGGGTGCCGATGATCTCCCGGACACGGGCGAGGCCGATCCGCCCGGGGCGGGTGGACAGCGGTGCCGTGGTCATAGGTCCAGCTCCAGTACGGGGGTCAGTGAGCGGGACACGCACGGGTACATCACCTGGCCCGCCTCTCGCTCGGCCGCGTCCAGGATGTGGTCGCGGTGGTCGGGAGTGCCGGCGCGGACGGTGACCTCGCAGGTGCCGCAGATGCCCTCGCGGCAGGAGCCGTGGACCTTGACGCCGGAGGCGAGCAGAGCGTCGAGGACGCTCTCCTTGGCGGATACCTCGACGGTGGTCCCGGACCGTACACAACGCACTTCCACCGGTGTGTTGGACTCTTCGACGCCCTGCGACGCCGGTGGTTTGAAGCGCTCCACATGGGGGCGAAGGCCGCTCCGGCCCGCGCACTGCTCGTCCAGTGCGTCAAGGAGGCCCTCCGGTCCGCAGCAGTACACGGCGACCGGTTCGTGTGCCGGGGCTGAGGCGTTCGCCTCGGCGAGGGCCGCGGCCAGCGGAAGCCGCCCCCGCTCGTCGCGGGCCGAGACCCGCACCCGATCCCCGTACCCGGCCAGTTCGCCCAGGAACGCCATCGACGCCCGGCTTCGCCCGCCGTAGAGGAGCCGCCAGTGGGCACCGCTCTGTTCGGCCGCGCGCAGCATCGGCAGGAGGGGGGTGATACCGATACCGCCCGCGACAAAGAGGTAGCGGGCCGCGGGCAGTAGCGGAAAGTTGTTGCGGGGCCGCCCGGCCGCGATCACCGCCCCCGGGCGCAGAAAGCGGTGGATGTACTCGGAGCCGCCGCGTCCGCGGGGCTCATGCAGTACGGCCACCCGGTAGGTGCCGGTGTCAGCGGGGTCACCGCAGAGCGAGTAGTGCCGTTCCACGCCGGTGGGCAGGGTGAGTCGCAGATGGGCCCCGGGCTGCCAGTGGGGGAGGGCGTTGCCGTGGGGGTCGGCCAGGGTGAGGGAGAGCACTCCGTCGGCCTCCCAACACAGTCGGGTCACCCGCAGCCGTAGTTCGTCGTTCCCGGTGGCGGCCGTGGCATCGGTCATGGCGCGCCCTCCCGTCGGTAGACGGGCGCGCCCTCGACCAGGGTGAGATCGACGCGGGTGTCGGCGATGCGGCCTGGTGATCCGTCGAAGGGGTTGCGATCGAGGACGGCCAGATCGGCGTACTTGCCCGCGGTGATGGTGCCGGTGACCTGGTCGAGATGGTTCACCCAGGCGCCGGCGGAGGTGTAGGCGCAGAGCGCGTCGGCCAGCAGCAGCCGCTGTTCGGGCAGGAAGGGCCGATCGGTGCGGGCGCCGGGGCTGGTGCGATTGACGGCGACATGGATTCCGGCGAGCGGATCGGCGCTGGAGACCGGCCAGTCGCTGCCCGCGACCAGGGTGGCACCGGCGGCCCGGAGCGCACCGAACACATACTGCCGGGCGGCGCGTTCATCCCCGAGGAACGGCAGGGTCAGCTCCGACATCTGTTCGTCGCACACGGCCCACAGCGGCTGCATGTTGGCGGTGGCACGCAGCGTACGAAAGCGCGGTATGTCGTCGGGGTGGACGAGTTGGATGTGTGCCAGATGGTGTCGGTTGTCGCCGCCATGGCCAAGGAGTACGGAGCCTTCGCCCTGTCGGCGGCTGGCCTCAGCGGCCTCGACGGCGTCGAGTGCCTCGCGTACGGCACGGTCGCCGATGGTGTGGAAGTGGACCTGGAAGCCGGCCCCGTCGAGAGCGGTGACGGCACGGTTGAGCTCGGTGGGCGTCAGATAGCTGTGTCCGCTACCGGGGCCCTGGGTGCCTGATCCCGGGGCGGGGAGGTAAGGGGTCAGCAGGGCGGCGGTGAAGTTCTCGCAGACCCCGTCCTGCATCACCTTGACGGTGGTGGCGCGGAAGCGGCCGATACGGCCGCGCTCGCGGCGTTCGATGAGTTCGGGGAGTTGCTCGACACCGCGTTCGCGATCCCACCACAGGGCGCCGGTGACCCGGCCGGTGAGCCTGCCCGAGCCGGCCAGTGAGAGATAGGCCGCCAGCGGGTCGGGATAGCTGAGGTAGGCGCCGATCAGCGCGTCCTGCCAGCCGGTGACCCCCAGCGAGTGCAGATGCCGTTGCCCTTCGACGAGCGCTTCCTCGTACTCCCTGGCGGTGATCTCCGGGAGGTGCCGGGCGACGAGGTCGGCCGCGCCCTCGTGGAGGGTGCCGGTGGGGGTGCCGTCCGGGGCGCGTTCGATCCGGCCGTCGGCGGGGTCGGGGGTGTGGCGGTCGATTCCGGCGAGTTGGAGGGCACGGCTGTTCACCCAGGCCCCGTGCCGGTCCCGGTTGAGGAGGAAGACGGGACGGTCGGCGACCACCGCGTCCAGTGTCCCGCGGTCGGGGGCGCCGGACGGGAAGTGGTCCATCGACCAGCCGCCGCCCACCACCCAGGGCCGCTCGGGATGCCTGGCCGCGTACTCGGCGACCAGCCGGGCGCACTCGGCGGGGCCGGTCGCGGCGAGCAGATCGCAGCGGGCCCGTTCCAGACCGCCGAAGACCGGGTGGGCGTGGGCGTCCACGAAGCCGGGGACCAGCAGCCGGCCGGCCAGGTCGACCACCTCGGTGCCCGGTCCGGTGAGGGCGCGGGCCGCCGGTGCGCCGACCGCGACGATCCGTCCGGCGCGCACCGCCACGGCGTCCGACCAGGAGCGGGCCGCGTCACCGGTGAAGACCGGGCCGCCGGTGAGCACCAGGTCGGCCCGATCACCCCTGGCCCGGGCGCTGGGTGCGGCGCTGGGCCGTGGCGGGATACGGGTGTCGGTCATGCGGTTTCGGCCTGTTCCGTGAAAGGGGCGTACCGGCTGATGGGTCAGAGGAAACACCCGCGAACCAGTCATGTCAATGGCTTGGACTAAGGCTTTGTCAAATGTGCTGTAGGGTACTGTGCGCCAGCCGTGACGGAGATTTCGGGAAGCGAGATGATGAACCGGTGACCACCACACCCGGCCGCACCACCCGCGCCAGTCGCACTCGGCTGCCCCGAGGCGCGCTCACCCCGGAACGCATCGTGGAGACGAGCCTGCGCCTGCTGGACGAGCATGGCGCCGACGCCTTCTCGATGCCCCGCCTCGGCAAGGCGCTCGGCGCCGACCAGACCGCGGTCTACCGCCATTTCTCCGGCCGCGACGACATCCTCCTCGCGGTCGCCGACCGTCTCCTTGAGGAGGCATTCGAAGGCTTCTCAGCCCAGCCGTACTGGGCGGACACCCTCGCCGACGTATGCCGCCGGGTGCGCGGCGCCTATCTGGCGCACCCGGCCGCCGCCGCGCTCTCCGGGCCGCGCACCACCCGGCGTCCCGCCGAGATGCGCGCGGCCGACGCGGTGATCGGAGCCCTCGGCGACGCCGGGTTCGACCCGGCCGAAGCGGCGTTGCTCTACCGGGTCGTCGCGGACTTCGCCCTGCTGTGGTCCGGCGGTGAGGCCGCCTTTCACAGTCTGGACGCCAAGACCCAGGCGGATGAGGCCGATGGGTGGAAGCGCGCCTACCGGGCGGCCGACCCTCAGGAGTACCCGCACATCCACCGGGTCCGCGATCCCCTCTTCGAGGTGGACTCGGCGGATGTCTTCGAGACCGCGTTGGGTCTGCTGCTCGACTCCATGGAGCACCGCGCGCCCCGAGGCGACGGGCGGGCCCGGCGGGACCCCGGAGAATGAGGGTCCCGCCCGCCGCACCACCGGGTGGCGCTCACTGCTCGCGCAGGCCCCAAGGGGAGCCGTAGTCGGTCAGCAGATCGAGGAAGGGCCTCGGGGCGAACGCCTCGGGGCCGAGCACACCGCTGCCGCTCCAGGCTCCGGTGGCCACCAGCTCCAGTGCGACAACCGGGTTGATGGCGGTCTGCCACACCACGGCCTGCGAGCCGTACTCCCGCATCGACCACTCGTTGTCGACCACGTGGTACAGATACACCTCACGCGGCTGGCCGTCCTTGGTGCCCTTGACCCAGGTGCCCGCGCAGGTCTTACCGCGCATCCGGTCACCGAGACCCGCGGGATCGGGCAGACAGGCCGCCACCACATCGCGCGGCGAGACCCGAACCGGTCCGCCGTCGCCGTTGACGGTGACCGGGGCGGTCGTGTCCAGACCGAGCTTGTGCAGGGTCTTGAGGACCTCGATGAACTCATTGCCCAGGCCGTACTTGAAGGTCACCCGCCCCGCCTTGACCCAGCGCGGGATCAGCAGCACCTCCTCGTGCTCCACGTTGACGCACTCCACCGGCCCGATGCCCGCGGGGAAGTCAAAGACCTCCGGCTCGCTGAACGGCTCGGTGGTGAACCAGCCCCGGTCCGACTCATAGACCACCGGCGGATTGAGGCACTCCTCGATCGTGGTCCAGATGGAGAACGAGGGGGCGAAGTCATAGCCGTCGACGGTGATGTTGGCACCGTCCCGGACGCCGATCTCCTCGATCTCGTCGAAGAGGTCGTCGGCGGCGTAGCGGGCGAACACATCGGAGAGACCCGGCTCAACGCCCAGGCCGACCAGGGCGAGCCGCCCGCTCTGAGTCCACTTCTCACCCCTGGCGAACTGCTCGTCGCCGAGCTTGACGCCACACTCCTGGTGCGGACGCTCGGGATGCGGCCGGGACAGCGACATCGCCATGTCGAGGTAGTGGGTGCCCGCGGCGAGCGCCGCCTCGAACAGGGGCATCACAAAACGCGGGTCGGTGGCGTTGAGCAGGACATCACAACGGTGCTCGGTGAGCAGCGCGGTGACCCCCGCCTGGTCGGTGGCGTCCACCCGGACCGCGGTGAATCGATCCGCCGCCGCCCCGAGAGCGGCGACGGCCCGCTCGGCGCGGGTCAGGTCGTAGTCCGCCACCACCATGTGGTCAAGGAACGGGCGCCGGGCGGCGATCTTGGTGATCGCGCCGCCCACACCTCCGGCCCCGACAAGCAGAACTCTCATCGCGTCATCCCATCCGTCACTCGGTCGCCATCGGGCCCGGCATCGCGGCCCTGGAGGCAGATACAACGCCTACCGGACATCCACCGGCAACGGTGTTGGCATAAGCCGAACGCACACAACCCCCATCGACGGCGATCCCAGCCACCTTGCCGGCGATCCCGGTGACGCGGAACGGCCCCCAGCAGACCGTCCCCCCACGGAAAACCCCAGGCAGAACTCCCAAGGAGCGGAGCGGACCATGGCCAAGCGAGTCGTACCGGAATCAGAGCGCCGTCGGCGGCGCCCCACCCGGCAGGGCGCTGTGCTCTCCGAACAACTCATCGTGGAGACCGCCCTGCGACTGCTGCGGTACCACGGCGGCGCGGGCCTGACCGTACGCCGGCTCGGGGCGGCCCTCGGCGCCGATCCCAGCACGCTCTACCGCTACTTCCGCGGGATGGACGAGCTGACCCTGGCCATCGCCGACGAACTGATCGGCCGGGCGATCCGGGGGTGGCGGGCCAGCGGCGAGTGGCGCGCCGACCTACGCGGTATCGGGCTGCGGCTGCACTCCGCCTACCTCGCCCATCCCCAGGCCGCCGTACTCGCCGCCAGCCGCATCACCGGACGCACCCATGAGGCGACGGCGATCGAGGCGATCCTGGGGGTGCTGCGCACGGCGGGACTGGAGAACGCCGACGCGGTACGCGTCTACCGCAGCCTGGTCGATCTGAGCCTGGCGTTCGCGGCCCTGGACGGTGCGGCCCTGGCCCTGCCCCGCGCGGTGCGGGACGCCGACCGTCAGATGTGGCGTACCAGGTACGGCCGACTGACCCCGGGCACCCACCCCCATATCGCGGCGACCGCCGGGCCCCTGGTCGCCTGTATGGACGGCAGCGCCTACCCGGCCACGCTCGACATGCTCCTGGACAGTACGGCGAGCCGACTGACCCGAGGGCGTTGAACGCGGGGCGGGGCGATGACCGCGGGACCTTCGGCCCGGCCGCCGTCACTGACGGGGACTCCTTGAGCCAGGTGTCGCACTCAGCGGCTGTGGTCCGCCAGGGAGAGCAGCAGATGGGCCGTCTCCGGCCGGATGTGGTCCGAGTGCGAGCCCGCCGGCCCCCTCCCGGCGGTGAAGACCGTCCCGGCGTCGACGCTCACGAACCAGTGGTCGAGCGCGTCAAGCGCGTACGCCTCGGTGGGCGAGAGCATCCGGATCGCCGAAACCGGCTCCGGCGCCGTACCGATGCCCTGGCTGCCGATGCCGCGCCGGCTCTCGGCGAGGCGGTGCCAGAGCCCGGTCGCCCAGTCACGTTCGGCGTAGGTGGCGACCACCGGTCCGCGCAGGGGAGCGTCGGCCAGCGCGGTGAAGACGGTGGCGAAGACGTCCCGGGGCGCGGCCATCTGGAGCAGCAGCAGCGAGTCCACGGTGAACGGCAGCCCCGGCCCCGGTCTGCTCCACCCCAGGGTCGCCCCCGGCCGCTCGGCCGCCGCCCACTGGACGGCCTCGCAGAGCACCCGGCAGCCGAAGGAGTGCCCCACCAGATGCAGATACTGCCCGGACCGGCTGGCGAGTACGGGGGCCGCGCCGGGGTTGCCCCGCTGGGTGTCGAGATGGCCCAGGAGCTGCCCGATGACGCGCCCGGCGTGCCCGCCGCCGGCGGACAGCGCGTGCGCACGGTCCCGGATGCGGCGGTAGCCCGCCAAGTGCGCCCCGCTACGTGATGGCCAGCGCAGCAGAACGACCCAGGGGGCGAAGCGAGCGGCGAGCGCCGGATAGAGAGCGCTCCGGCTCTCGTACTGCTCCTCGACCAGCGCCATCAGCCGGGTGACGGCGTTGGCGGCGGACTCGGGGCTCGTCTGCCAGCCGTGGACGTAGACGATGATGTCGGTGGCCCAGGGCGGCGGGGTCAGCACCGACCCGAAGTGCTCATCGAGCCGGTCCGCGGGAACGGGCTCCCCACCGTCGAGAAGCCAGCCGCTCTCATCGAGATCGACCGTACGAAGCGTAGTCATGGGACCTGCCTTGGGGACGGGGGAGGAGAGGGCCGGCACAACTGTTGTGCTCCTGGCGGGCTACTGGTGTCCTGCGATGGGGCGCATCGCGAACCAAGACCGAGCCGATGTCGGGCGCCCCACCGGGGCACGGCGCCCGGCTCGGGTGGTGGATCGGTGCGCGGGGCTTTGGGCCCGGGCAGGGGAAGCCACCCCCTGGGATGGGGCGCGTACCTCCCCATCAGCCGCGCTCCAGCCGCTCGTCCATGCCACCGTGCAGCCCGTAGGCGAAACCCAGCGGGTTGCGGTACTCATCCGCGAAGTGCCGGGCCAGCGAGTGGGCGATCTCGCCCGCCGTCTCCCGACCTTCCAGATAGCGGGTGACAAAGGCCAGCGCGTACTCGGCGGCGAAGAGTTGCGGCATCTCGATCTGCGGCCCGATGACCCCCCGCGCACCCCGCTCGATCAGCGCCCGCCCCAGGTAGGCCAGATCCGCCCCGCTCGGCAGCCCCGCGTAGCAGGCGTTGAGCAGCACCAGCGGCTGGAACGGCTCATGCTCATCGGTCAGCGGACGGCCCTGCACGGTGTAGGCGTCGATCTCGCCCCCGTCGGTGAGCCGCACCACCAGGCAGGGCGTCTGCCCCTCGTCGGTACGGAAGCTGCCATGGCACCAGAAGTACATCAACTGCTCGTTCAGCGAGCCCTCGTCCAGGGCCCGCAGCAGCTCGGCCCGGGTGGTGCGCTCGGTGAACGAGGTGTTCTTCGCCAGCGCCGCGGCGACATCCCCGGCCCGGGTGCGCCCGCCCGGATCGATGGTCCTGTCGTGGTTCAGCGACACCACCGGAACCGGCGGCGGCGCGGGTGAGAACGCACCCCGCGCACCGGGGTAGTGGCCGCTGGTGTGCTCGATCTGATGGCGGTAGCCGAGGAACCGTGAGAACAGCCCCGCCACCCCCTCGCCCTGCGGCAGACCACGCGGCAGCGCCAGCATCCCCCACGGAAGGAACAGATCCGAGTCGATCCGGATGCGCAACGGGCGTTCCCCGCGCAGTATCGACAGCAGGATCTCCCGGAACGTGCCCAGCGCTTTACTGTCGCCCCCACCGAGCAGCAGCTCGAACAGCAGGTAGGAACCCTGGTTCGCCAACTCATCCAGCGCGGCGAACAGCTCCCCCTGCGGCTCTTTGGTGAAATCGAGCTGACAGGCGTACGGGAACTCGGCCCGGCCGCGAATCGGACGCCCCCGCTCATCCAGCGGCTGAAGGTCGATCAGCTCCCGCTTCCACAGATGCCGAAGCCGCGCCGCCACCGCCCGGATCTCCGCTGGCTTGCGCTGGACGACCACCCGGTGTTCGGAGCCGATGAGCGGTACGGCGGCCCCGTACATGCGCAGCTGGATACGGTCATCCCCGAGGAGATCGCAGGTGATGACCAGATCCGGTGCGACCACCTGGCGGCGCGGCAGCAGGGTGAAGCCGCGGCTGGGGTCCTCGATGATCCGGACGGGCAGTTCGCGAACCATCCGCTCAGCCCTCCTGGTGTGAGGGCACCAGAGCCGGGGTGAGTACTTCCACTTCCGTCTCGACTCGCTGGAGGACCACACCGCTACCCCGGTCCTCGACCGTGAACCGCAACCGCAAGGTGCCGCTGCGACGGGGGGTGAGGCGAAACTCCGAGCTGCCCACCCCGCCCGAGACACCCGCGGTCGGCCAGACCGTCACCGACTCCGCGGGCATGATCTCGGCATCACCGAGGACGGTCGCGGACACACTGAGCAGGGGAACAGCGTGCGGGTCCGCGTCCGTCCAGGGATGCGTTCTGCCCGGTTCGACGCTGACCGAGATCCGCGCGGTGCCACCCTCGTACACCCCGTCCAGCACGGCGAGTCGCACCCGGCACTCCTGCTCGGGGCGCGGGGCTAGCAGCGGCGATCCGATGCTGTTCCCCGGCTCGGGGACGGTGTAGCGAGCGGCTAGCGGTAGCTGGGCGACCCGGCCCATGGGCAGTTGGGCAGCCGGGTAGAAGCGCTGCAACTCATGCAGAGCCTCGGTCCGCGCCTGCTCCGACGGGGAGTTGACCGCGGTCGCGAAATCGGCCCAATGCTCCCCGGCCTCGTTTCCGACGCTCCGAAACAGCTCCCGCGCCTCGGCGATCAGCGAGGGCTCAGAAGTGCGCTGCCCGATCTCCAACTGGGTCCAGGCGAGGCCACCGAGACAGCCCGCGGCCCGGAACTCCGCCGCTGCCTGCTTGAGCTCGCCCACCCACGGGAACCCCTGCGGCTGGAGCAGTGCCTGGTAGTGCTTGACCCAGGCCGTGCCCAGCGCGTCCTGAGCGGTCTCGAAGCACCCGCGTGCCACGCGTAGCCAACTGATCGCCGCCGCGGTGGACCCCTCGTCGGCGAGCGCCAGGGCGTACTGGAGCAGCGCCCAGCTCTCGCCGCGCGGATCGTAGGCCCTCTGATGGCCTACCACCGCCCGCCAGAGCGCCGGTACCGCACGGGAAGGGTCTCCCCGCAGCACCAGGGCCCACGCCAATCCGGTGTCCGCCCACGCCATACCGCGCATCTCACCCCGGCGCCCAAAGGTCCGACGCGCCGAGCGCAGATACCCCTCGGCCCCATCGGGATCACCCACCACCAGCCGAAACCGCCCGTACTCATAGGCCGCCCATGCCTCGCCGCTGTCGTCCCCGGCCATCTGATGGGCCTCGATCGCCCGTCGCAACAGCTTCGCCGCCCCATCGACCTTGCCCTGGTCAAGGGAGATCGCGGCCAGCAGACGCAACTCCCGGCCGTCCACCGCTTCCGGGAGGAGCAACCAGCCCACCTTGTTCAGCTGCGCCTTCTGCCGCCCCAACTCGGCCAGCTCCACGCGAGCGGCCCCGCTGTCCTCGGCAAGGACGATCAGCTGCGTCGCTCGCCTGACGTCGCCGATCTGGCGGGCGACCACGCCCAGCGGAAGACTCAGATCCCGTTCCTTGCCCACCAGCCGGGAAAGCAGCAGCAGCCGGGCCAGATCATTGCGCTGGGCCAGGGCATCAGCGACCACCGAGACACACTCACGGGCCTGTTGGTCCGGTGACCGCAGTGTCCGCGCGGCCAGGAAGACATACGGCTCCAGGGGGGAGGGGTTCGCCGTCGCCGCGAGGGCGGCCTCCAGTTCGGCCCGGGACCGCCCGGCTCGGCCCTCACCCCGGGCTGTGCTGGTGAACTCCCGGAGCAGGGCGGGAAGCCGCAGGTACCCGGGACGCGGACGGTGCAGCACCCCGCGTGCCACAAGCTCCCCTAGCGCACCGTCCACGTTCGCTAGGGGCAGCGCCCGTGCCATGGTCTCGGGCAGCTCCGCCATGTCCAACGCGGCGAACGCGGCCAGCAAGGCCGTGGCATCGGGGTCCAACGCCTCCCTGACCCGGGTGAACAGCTCTTCGGGCGAGGCCGGGACCGGACCCTCCCACGGCCCGTCCCGCAGCAGGCCGGCAGCCAACCGCAGCAGCACCGGCAGCCCCCGGCAGGCTCGGTGCCAGGGATCGGCGTCCGCGTCGGAGAGCGCCAGGAAGTCGGCGCTGTGTTCGGCGGAGAGCTTGGGCACCTGCCAGGCGGACAACTGCTCCAGGGCCGGGGAGTGGTTCGCCACCGAGGTCGCCACCACCAGCGCGCGCGTGGACCGCACCGCCGCCGCCAGCGTCTTCAACAGGGCTGCACCCGCTCTCCCCGGCGGCACTCCATCCACCACCACAACGGCCGGCTGTCGGGCGAGAGCCTGACGGCAGAGCGACTCCAGTCCCGTGGTGAAGTCCATCGGTGACACACCCTGAACAGCGACCGGTGAGACTTCCAGCCGGGCTGACAACCGCAGCAGCAGCGCTTCCGTGTCGTCTCCCACCACGGGGAGCCAGTGCACCGGTTGAGCGCGGTCACCGCCGACCAGTGCGGCGAGATGCCGGGCCAGGGCCGAGGTGCCCGCGCCGCTCTGGCCGTACAGCTCCATCAGACGGATGGCATGGATCTGACCGAGGGCCATCACACCGTCGCGCTTTCGGGTGTTGTGCAACGGCGGCGAACCCCTGAGCGCTTCCATCACCCGCGCTACCAGCTCGGCCCGCCCGACCAGCTGCCCCTCACCCCCGCCGTCGGCCATCGTGTGTCCCCCCGCCCCCAACCACCCAGTATTGCGCCTTCAGTTCGCGACCACCACGGGAACGCCCATCACCTCCCGGGCGTGGCGGTTGGGCACCATCCCCAGGCTCCACGCCTGCCAACCGTCCTCCAACCTCACCCCGCGCTCCAGCATCACCGCCAGCGTCTGCGCGCAGTCCTCCAACTTCCCGTCCCGGGCCGGGTGCCCCGCCTCCCGCAGCTGGGCGAGCTCCTGCTGCGCCACCACCGCGCCGACCTCCGTACCACCCGGGGAGGCGAACGGCAGCAAGGTGCACCGCAGAAAGCGCGCCCAGTCCCCGCCGCGCTCATCCCCGTACGAGGCGAACAGCTCCACCGCCTCGTCACACAACCCCAACGCCTGCTGGGCCTTGCTGTTGCCGGCGTCGATCAGGGCCAGCTCCAGAGCGCTCCACCCCTCGCCGTGGGCCACCCCGATGCGACGGAAGTCCGCCCGGGCATCGACCAGCAGCTGGCGGGCGAAACCGGAGTTGCGGAGGTTGCCCGTCTGGGCCGCGCGCTGGTCACGGGTGAGCCGGCCCGAATGATGGCGCGCACATGCCAGCCCATAGACATCGCGCATCCGCGAGAACATCGTCCGCGACCGCTCCAGCTCCCGTACCGCCTGATCGCCGTCGCCCCGCTCCTCCAACGCCTGGCCCAGGTAGTACAGCGTCCACGCCTCGCCCCGCGCGTCCTCGTTCTCACGGTGCCGGGACAGCGCCTGCCGCAGTTGATCCACGGCCGGTGCCGGATCGCCGTCCACCAACCGGCCGCGCGCCAACTGGGTCAGTGCCCACGCGCCACCGCGGACATCGCCCGTCTGCCCGTAGAGGTCCAGCGCGGTCCGCAGCGCCGCATCGGCCCGCGGCACATCGCCCATGCGCAGACACACCTGACCCAGTTGGAACTGCGTCCACGCCTCGCCGTGCACCGACTCGCCCTGACGGTGCAGCTCCAGCGCGGTCGCCAACAGCGAGAGCGCCTCGGCGAGATGGGCCTGGTCGCGGCGGACCGCGGCCAGTGCGTGCAGCGACCAAGCCCGGTCCTCGTCCTGCTCCGGTGCGCTCTGGAGCCCGATCGCCTCGGTGAGCCGGGCCGCGGCCTCGGTGAGATTGCCCTGATGGTGCAGGGTGATGCCGAGCGAGCAGAGCGCCAGCGCCGTACCCGAGTCGTTCTGTGCCTCGCGGTAGAGCCCCACCACCGATGACAGGGTCGAACGGGCCTTGTCCAACTCACCGAGCTGACGGGCCGCGATACCCGTGCGCCACTGCACGGAACGCTCCAACAGCCCCTGGTTCACCGACTGCGCCAGCTCGCTGATCTCACCGAGACGGTAGAGGTCACCGCGGAGCAGGCAGTAGTCGGCCAGCGCGCCCAGGAGATTGAGCACGGTCTGCTGGTCCACGCCCTCCGCGTGCCGTAGCGCCGAGGTGATGAAGCTGGACTCATCGTCGAGCCAGCGCAGCGCCGACTCCAACGAGGAGAAGCCGTGCGCCCCGAACTGCCCGGCCCGGGTCGAGAGCTTGCCGTCGACCATACGGATCACGGCCCCCGCCAGATCCGCGTAGTTCTGTATCAGCCGTCCCTGCGCGGCCGTACGCTCATCGGCCGCCTCCTCCTCCAGCAGCCGGGCCCGGGCGAAGGCGCGCACCGAATCGTGCAGCCGATAGCGATCGCCCCGCACCTGGTCGATCAGTCCGGCCGCGGTCAACTCCGCGAGGAGTCGTTGCGCCTCCTGCTCCTCGGCGGACAGCAGGGCCGCCGCCGCTGCCGCGCCCAGCGAGGCCCGCCCGGCGAGTGCGAGGCGCCGCAGCAGTCCGCGCGCCTGGTCGGGCTGATCGGTGTACCGCAACCACAACGCCCGCTCCACCGGCCCGACCGGCCCGTACTCCTCCAGCGCGCTCGCCAACTGCTCCGCGGTACGCGACCCCAGCGAGGAACCCGCGATCCGCAACGCCAACGGCAGCCCACCACACAGATCCCGCACCCGCTGCACCGACTGGGCGTCATACACACCCCACGACGGCTCCGGCTCGCCCCCGCGCAGCAACTCCTCCGCACCGGCCGAGTCCAGCGCCTCCACCGGCAGTTGGTGCACCCACGCCGGAGTGTCAGCCGGCAACTCCAACCGCGTACGGGCCGTCACCAACACCAGGCTGTCCGAACGCTCCGGGATCAGGGTGCGCACCTGCTCCGGATCGCCCGCGTCATCCAGGATCACCGTCACCGCGAGCCCCGTCAGCTGCTGGTGGTACAGCTCGCCCAACCGTCGTACCTGCTGCTGTGTCGAGGACCGCTCGCGGAACAGCAGCTGCTCGCGTGGTGCGCCCAGCCGGTTCAACAGATGCAGCAGCGCGTCCCGGGTGGCGAGGGGATGCTCGCTGTCTCCCCGTAGACCCACCACACACGCACCCCGGAACTGGTCCTTGAGATGGTGCGCCGCACGCACCGCGAGCGCGGTGCGGCCCGAGCCCCGCTCCCCGTACACCACCACGACCGTCGGTTTGGTCTCGGTTGACGCCCGACCCGCCTGCACCCATTGGGTGATCTGCGCCATCGCATCCCGCCGCCCGGTGAACGTCCCACTGGCCTCGGGAAGATGACCGAAGGACTGGGCGAGCACCGATCGCCGCCGCGCCGCCGCGCTGCGATCCCCGCCCCGCAACTGCGGAGAGGCAGCCTTCCGCGGGACGGGCAGCGTGGCAGCCAGCATTCGCTGCTGGTCCAGGAAGGGCCGGATGCCCCGCACCTCCAAGGCGGTCAGCCACTGGAGCCGCAACTGCTCGGCACCCCCGGGCTGTCCCAGCGCCCCCGCCCGGCGATGAGCGGCGGGCCAGTGCGCCGCGGTCACCTTGGCGACCGTGGTCGCCGCCCCGGCGACGGCGACGATGGCACCCGCCCCCAGCGCCGTACCGGTACTGGTGCCAAGCGCCACATCGGCACCCACCGCCGCGGCGGCCGCGACGGCGGTCACCAGGACGGGAGTGGATATGTTCTGTCTGCTGAACTGCGCGACCAGGGGTCTACTGGTCGACTCCGCCTCGGCCAGCGCGTGTTCGTACGCCGCGTACTCATCGGCCGCGTTCGACGCCATCACATCGAGTGCCGCCCGTCCGCGCGCCAACAGCGTCCCACTGTCCGCTCGTCCGCCCGTACGCCGCGCCTCTTCCTCCACGGCGCGCACCAACAGCCGCTCGGCTTCGGCCCGATGGCTGTCCCGCATAGGGTTCCCCCTCAAGATCGGTTCCCGTTTCGGGTCCAAGTGTCCTGTGTGCAGGGCTTCAGCGCGAGAGAGCCTGTGGCGGGCGCATTGCTCCGCGCCGCCTCGTGGTCCGGCGCGGGTCAGCCCTCAGACGGGCAACCAGCTGGGCCACCAAGCCGGCACATTGCCGTCACCACAGCCGCCCTCGCTGATGGTGCCCATCGCATAGGGCGTCCCCAACCAGGCGAAATGCACCAGGGCAAGCACACCGAGCACCCCCACGACAGCCACCGTCGGCACCACCGACCGCACCCCCCGCCCGGCCCGCCGCACCACCCCGGCCACCAGGGCCCAGCCGACCAGCCCGGCGAAGGCCGCCGCGGTGATCGTCAACGGCGCCTCCCACATCCACCAGTCCAGAACGCTGAGCTGGTGCTCCTGCACCACACCGCAGTCCTGCCGCCCCGCCCGGGAGAGCCGGTAGACGCCGTATCCCGCCAGCCCGCTGCCCAGGAAGGTGAGACAGCCGACCGCCCAGGGCGGTTGGGTTCGGGGGCTCGCACTCTGGTCTGTGCGGTTGCTTCGGTCGACAGGGTCCATGCCGTGGAGGGACGCGGGGGTGGTGGGGGTGGTTCCGCCCGCAGCGTTCTGCTCGGTCTCCAGCACGGAGCGTACGCGTTCCCACGTCGGGCCCAGTATTGGCCGGGCTGCTGAGGCAGCCGCCGGACTGGAGTCTGGGCCTTCGTCACGGACACGATCGCCGCCGGGGTCGGCAGGCTCCCCGCAGGGGTCGGTGGCTCAAGAGCGCTCTGAGTACCGTTCAGCGGTCGGCGGTGCCTGGTGGCACGACCCACTCGGTGGGTTGGCCGGTGAGGGAGGCGATCATGTCGAACTTTTCGTCGTAGTGGAGGACGGTCAACCGGTTCAGTTCCGCTGTGGCGGCGATGAGAAGGTCGGGGAGTGACAGCGCCCGGTGGAAGCCCGTGTCGAGAGCGTGGCGCTGCACCTCCAGTGCGCGGGCGAAGATGTCGTCGTCACCGGGCAGGTAGTCGAAGGCATGGAGCCAGGTGCTGATTCGCGTTGCCTCGGCGGTATCCCGGGCTGAGTGGATCATCCCGTACTCGGTGGGTTGGCAGACTGCCAGCAGGTAGCGCTCGTGGAGAGGCTTCAGCACCTCTTTCACGCCGGGCTTCGTCCAGCGCGCTAGAGCTGATTTGTCGACAAGGAAGCGGTCCTGCATCAGGCGGCCCGACCGCCGTCGCGCTTGAGGGTCCCGTCGGCATTGCGAGGACCGGTGCTCTCGATGATCTCGCTGAAGTCGAAGTCGCCGATGTCCATGGCCTCGAAGCCCTCCTGCCGCAGGTGCCTTTTGACGGCGTCTTCCATAGCGAGCCGGACGGCCTGGGCTTTTGTCTTGGTGTCGAAGATGCGCATGGCCTCGGCGACCATGGCCTCGTCGAGGTCGATCACTGTCCTTGCCATGCTGGCCTCCTTGGACGATCAGATACGCCAAACGATATCGTCTTGCCTTGAGTGACGATATCGTTTGGTGCTCTTCTGCTGGGTTCGCCGGAGTGGCCGCAGAACGCGGTCGGCTCGCTTCGGCACTGGCTCGCGAGGATCCACCCCGGTTCCTCGTGGCCGCGCGAGCGCCTGGACACCGACAAACTGGGAACCAACTACCTCAAGGCCCTCGCTGTACATCTGCTCGCCGCCACTGTGCCCTCGCCCAACAGGCCGGGGCCGCCGTATGACCACCTGGCTTGCCCACCTCGCTCTCGACACTTCCCGGACCGACGTACGCGAGGAACTGCGCAACGCCGTCGCCATGCACCGGCGTGTGCTGTCCCTCTTCCCCGACCTCCCTGAACTCCATGAGGCACGCGGGCACTTCGGCGTACTGCACCGGGTCGAGCAGGCCAGGTTCGTGGTCCAGGACAACAGAGAGGCCGCTCCTGAGCGGCTTCCGGACGGGTACGCGGTCAAATTCGGTGTACCACGCCATTGAGCCGCTCCTGGAGGCCCTCGCCCACGGCCGCAGCCTGTCCTACCGCTGCGTTGCCAACCGTGGTGCCGCCCCGGCCGCACCACGCGGGAGCCGTACAAGAACCTGCCTCTCGTCGTTGCCCTCCAAGGCCGCCACGCCGACGACTGGTGGCACCACCGGGCGCGCCTCGCCGACACCCACCTCTCCCATCCGCTGGGCGCCGCTGTCGGACGCCGCGGCAAGGGAGGCGGTGCCCCAGACGGCGCGCCATCACCGGGTCCGCTTCGAGGGCACCGCGGAGATCGTGGATCCTGATGCGCTGCGAGCCGCAAAGACCCGTTGGCATGGGAAGAGGGCGGGCATACGGTGTGGGCTGCTGTCGATTGCGCCCTTGCGGTCGGAAGAGCGGGGTGCCCGTGTTCAGCCGCAAGCCTGAGGGCACGGCAGGTCCGGTGCTGCTGTGCACCCCGGCCTGCAGTTCCGGGATGCCGGGCCGTCCGACCGAGCGGGAGGTCGTTCGACTCGTGCCGTTCTCGCAGGTCGCGTCCGGCGCTGTGAGGGGCTGGATCGCGTGAACCGTTTGGGTGGCATGACCTCGCCGTACCTGCAGCACGCCGACAACCCGGTCGACTGGTCGCCCGAGGAGGCCCGGCGGCGGGACGTGCCCGTGCTGCTCAGCGTGGGGTATTCCAGCTGCCACTGGTGCCAGTGCACTCGTTGAACCCATAAGTGCCGACCAGGTATGACGCCATAAAGCGGCGCCATGAGCACCGACAGTGATGATCTTAACGCCAAGATCGACGCCTGGACGCAGGAGCAGCTTGCAGCCTCGCCTGATTGGTCCATGGAGGGGCGACCTGGCCTCGCAATGGGCGAGCAGGAGATGACCTGCCCGCCCATTGCCATTAGCTGGTCGCTTTCAGCCGCACAAGCCTCTTCGTGCCTGTCAGATGGGCGGTGATTGACAGGCGACCTCGTCCCGGACGCACCGTCCTTTACGTAGGAGCTGTTTGTGCGTTGTTGCTCTTCTAGCCTTGTCCCCGTAGATCAAGAGGGGGCGGGATGCCGAAGGTGTCTGAGAGTCGGCGCGTTGGGCGCATAGCCGTGAATGAGGTGCGTGGACTGCTGGAGCGCCACGGGCACATCGTGCAGGAGGTCGACGGCGGTAACGACCACGGTGAGGACTTGCACGTCACCTTCGTACAGAACGGCGAGCGAACCGCAGACTCCATGGCCGTACAGGTTAAAGGTGGGATCTCGACGCGTACCAGAAAGGGCCACCGCGTCCGAGTCGGGGATCACGGGGGCAACTGGCGCGACGGTAGTCTGCCAGTGCTCTGTGTAGTCCATGATCCTGAGCGGGGATGCCTTTTCTGGGCCAATGCGACCCGTCAGCTCCGCCGAGCCGACGCGCTGCGCAAGATGCTGAAATCTGTTGTTGTCTCACGGGAGTCCGTGCTGGACGACGGCACCATCGGGACTTTCGTGCAGAGCATGCGGAACTTGCTGGTGTGGGAACGTCAAGGGGTCGGCCGTTGGGCTGACATGGCGGACGTCGAGTTCACTCCGAACGACATCGTTAAGCCCTTCGAGAACGAGTATGGCGAACCCGTGATCTTCTGGCAGCAGCGTGGGAAGCCATTCGCAGTCCTGCTTCATCATGATCTCGACTGGGAGCCCGTGCGGGTTCAGGAGAGACTGCTCCGCTTTGATCCCATCCCGATGATCGGCAGTGTCATCCTCAACAGCGCGGAAGCGCACTGGCTCATGGGGTGCTTCAGATCCACGGAGTGGTGTCGCCGACCGGTCGAGCAGAGCGATCATGCCTGGCCCTGAGGTTCCTTGGAGCTGCCTACCTCTGACGTCGCGCCGGTCACTTCAATGTCTCAATGCAGGTGAGCCGAAGGGGAGCGCAGGGCCGATCGTGCCGAACCGCGCGTGGGGTGGTTACTCACGTCCGCAACTGCTCGGGCAAAGGCACGAAAGGTCAAGACCCGCTCGGGGGCACTTAGGCCGCGCAGCGCTGACAAGAAGCCGACGAGAAGGGTCAGCGGATAGATGGCGCGCTGGAGGGTGAGTGCACCAGCACAGATCACGGTAGACAGGAGTGCCACGGTCACGATGAGAATCCCTTCGGAGCGTCAGCGCACCGCCCGGTGCGCTGACGCTCATACAAGGCTGCGCGGTACCTGAACTCCAAGGCGCCTTGTGCGCCAGGGTGCTCGAAGTCCCTGGTCGGGCCGATAGTGTCCGGACTTCCGGTCCGGATGCCTACCGGGAGTTGTCTTCACACCTCACGTCCACATCAGGACCGAAAGGAGAGTGACGGCTGCCTGGTAGGACTCGACTCCCTTGTCGAAGCGGGGTGGTCGGCCGTCCTTGCTACCGCGCCGGAGCCGGTTGCGGATCTGGTCAGCCCGCTCGGGAACGGTGTGCGCGATGCCTCGGCGGCGCAGCCAGGTCCGGATGGCTCCGGAGGCGCGGCCCTTGTCGCTCCCGACCTCACCCATGGGCCCCTCTCGCCTCCATCACCGCGGTGAACCGCGTGCAGTCGTTGGTCCTCCCGCCCGTCACGACGAAGAGGGCTGACGGCCCAGCGCATCGCAAGGCAGGTGGATCTTGGTGGTCTTGTGTCCCGAACATGAAAGGGAGTTGGTAGTAGGACAGGTTCTGGAAATGGTGCTGTGCGAGAGATGAAGGTTTGACCCTTGGAGTCGCCCTGCGGGGGGAGGCTTCAAACCGCCTCATGCTGCGTTGGCTGAAAACCGTCGTGGTGAGCGATGAGGACCTGACACCGCAAGAGGTGTCAGGTGGGAACTGGAAAGGCGAACGCAAGTGAATCGCTGCTGACCGGTCGAAAAAGACAAAGGTGGCATCGAAACCGGGGGCCCAGGCGGCGGACACCGCGAGGGGTCGAGTACCGACGCGTGACCTGCTGGTGGACCGGCTCGTAGTAGTGATGAAGCCCCTGTAACGAGGGTGGAGTGAAGGGGCCAGGTCGTGAGATTTTCCCCGGCTACTCGGCAGTCCCCCGGGGAGCGGCCGAGTGCCAGGCCGTGGAGACCCTCTTTCGATTCCCGGCGGCATGCTGGTGAGCGTCTACGACGGTGGAGTTCACCGGACACCAGCCAGTTGATGTAGCCGACCGCGTCCTCCCCCTCTGAAGCGGCTGCTCGAAGGGGCCATCCTTGGCCTTCCGGCGGAGTGGTCCATGGCCTGTACCGCTTGGGCGCGTCCCGCCGTGCCGTACTGGTGGGAACGTCCAGGCGATCCCATTCGGGGCGTTCCGGTCGTCAAACCGCTTTCGACACCGCAGGTCCCGGGCAGCAGTTGCTGGGCGAACACCCACTCGCCATCGGACAGTTCATGTAGTTCATGGCGATGCAACGCCCGATCGTGATCCACCACTCAAGATCAGCATGTGGCAACGTGATCTAGAGGGATCACGTCAATGTGCGAATCCTCGGGACGGATCGCGAGGCAGCACGTTCTCGAACTCCTCGAACCACCCTTCGGGCCGCAAGTCTCCAATACCCATGTGTCGGTTGAGCGGGTCGTCGGGGTGCTCCAAGCCTTGCATCATCGGGTTGTAGAGGAAAAGCACATCATGGTCCTGAAAGAGTAGATCTGAACAAACGGGCCAGTCGTAGTCGCCCTGCTGATCGGGGAGTCCTTGGGCTAACTCAGCCACCAGATCCGGTTCATCACATGTCATTGCCGAAGCGCTCTCTAGAGCAAAGTGGAGCGCCAGTTCCTCCGCCGCGCAGCGTGGTTCAGGAGAGTGGCCGAGTGCGATGTCCTCGTTGAGATCATCCAGGGCTCTTAGCACCCTACGCCGCCAATGTCGTGGCTGGCCCCATGTGGAGGCCGGCAAGCGAGCGAAGAAGATCCCAAAGATGTTCGGGGAGATTGGCTGGTCACCCAGTTCATCCAACTCGTCGTGAGCCATATCGGCGAGGATCTCCAGGTTGCAGCTGAGGATGCGTGATGTGCGGGCTGTCATCCGCCACGGCTCTTCGTCTTCCTCATCCCCTTCGACGCTTGGGTCCCAGGTTTCCGAACCTAGCCCGTGGCCCATTTCGGGCCGGTAGATTCCCGGTTTACTGAAGGATGCGATTGCTAGCGCATCTCCGCCTTTTGCAGCGCGCACGTACCACTCATGGGCTTCGTCGTCTTGCCCGCGCCGCTGGGCGATCACACCCCGGAGTCGCATGGTAAGAGCATCTCCCTGAGCTGCGGCCCTCTCGTAGCTGGCCGCTGCTTCGTCCCATCGCCCTTCAATTTCGTGCAGGGCACCAAGGGCTCGGGCCTGCAATGGAGTTCCTGTCTCAGATACCGTCCGATACCACGAGGACCAGGTGTGTTCTGGCCGTCTTTCGCGCTGTACGAATCCAAGGTCGTGCATAGCGGCGTGGCCACCTCGGGCCGCCAGTGGAGAGAAGCAGCGCTCGGCGAGCACCAGGCGACCGAAGCGGAAGGCAGACCGTCCGACAGGTAGCAGCTCGCTACCGCCATTCGCGTGCGTGACCGCTGCCTCCCAAACCTCGTCAGGGATGGCCGCCGCTTCGAAGGCGCTGGCAATGGCGTCCACGAGGTAGTCGAATGGCCGCCAGGCTTCGGCGGTATCGGTAGCGACCAGCATTCCCGCTACACCGAACTGGATCTCGGTTGCCCACACCAGAGCCTGCTCGGGGCTCTCGGCTTGGAGACGGGAGGCGTCCCCGGCAGCGAGATAACATGCGGACAATGCCAGCAGGGTCTCAGCGGGCAGAGGAGTGGAGATGCCTGCTCGCGCAAGGTCAATCGCTGCCTGAACCAAGGCCGCGCCACGAGGGTGGCCTTTCGGCTGGCGTCGGGTCGTTTGGAATTCTTTGAGCAGCTTCGGTCCTGCTGCGAGGTATTCCGCGATGCCGTGAACGCCGTGGTGGCGGGCTGCGTCAGCCAGACGGCTATCGGAGTTTGGGTTTGCCAGGTGTGCGCGGAGCCTACTCATTTCCGTCTTGGACCACTGTCGGTCCAGTACGAGGGGCTCGATGAGGTTCAGGACCCGGGAGCCTAGGCGGCGCGCAGACGCCACGCCAGCTTCCATGCCTCGCAACGCGCGCTCACTGTAATTGCCGTACACCTCAGAACGCATGGTGGCCATGACCACAACCCGTTGCTCCAGGAGCGCGGACAACATGCCTTGATCGAGGCCGCCAGGGAGGAGGTAGCGGTCGAGGTCGTCCAGCCAGAGCACCCACTTTCGGTGACCGGGCCTCGGTCGGGATATATGCGATAGCACGGGGCTCAGGTCGCTTGCTGCAGGCGGGGCAATGATCCAGTGATCGGACAGTTCGCGTCGTACAGCCTCGAAGGCGCACCGTGATTTTCCGGCTGTGGACTCGCCGACTAGCAGGACGAGGCCACCGGTCTCCCTGGCTTCTACCAGTTGAGCCGAGACTGTGCTGTCCGCGTCCCGTGGTACGTAGGTCGGTAGTGGAGGAGCACCCTCAAGGCGACTCGTTCGGTGTACGCCCAGTTCCAGGGGCTCAGACTCAGCCACCGGGCGGATCGGGATCCGGACTGCGCCTACCGTGATGTGACGCGATTCTTCCTGTGCCGGAGTGGGAGTCTTGGCTCGCGCCGCGCGCAGTAGGCGATCCCAAACTGCAGGGTCGGCGAGTGCGGCAGGGAGGGCGATGCTTCGCTGCCGAGCCAAGATATCGACCGCACGGAGAAACTCTCGAAAGAGCTTGCTTGTCGGTATGTGCTTTCCGCTTCGCCAATCGCTGATGCGCTGCACGGACAGGGAAGTTCGCCCTAGGCGATCCCTGCTAGCAGAGCAGATGGCGGCTGGCTTAGGGGAGCCGGACGCGGCGAAAAGAGCCTCCAGGTGCTCCCGGAATTTCCGCTTTCCCTTGTGCTCGGCCATGAGGAAATGATTTTCCGGCGCCGTCAGACGGCTTCCAGGTCGACCGTGACGGAGAAGGGCGCGACAGCCTTGATCGCACCGGTGAACATCTCGCCGTCCCTGTACGCCTTGGTGGCGGGGTCCAGAACATAGGTGTAGACGATCGGGACGCCGGTGGCGGCTTGTTCGATCCGCCAGTAGAAGGGGAT
Source organism: Streptomyces albipurpureus (assembly GCF_023701525.1). Taxonomy (GTDB): domain Bacteria; phylum Actinomycetota; class Actinomycetes; order Streptomycetales; family Streptomycetaceae; genus Streptomyces; species Streptomyces albipurpureus. The sequence continues at coordinate 242,754 of NZ_JAMQAW010000010.1, read as the reverse complement.
ACCTGCCTTGGCGTACTGGTCCACCTTCACGATCCGGTCGGTGGTCTCCGAGCCGGGCGACACGACCTCGACGACCAGGAGTACGTGCTCGGGGCGGGTGGGCGTGAGATCGATGGTCTCCGCCTGATAGACGACGACGTCCGGACGGCGGTTGGTGAGTGGAACGTCCTGGAGGCGGACGTCGAAGTCCGTGTCGGCGTTCCAGTCCGAGCCCGCCGCTGCGTCCAGGGCATTCGCCAGGATTCGGGCGAGCCGGTTGTGCCGCTTGGACGCGCTTGGACTCACAACGACCATTCCATCCACGATCTCGATGCCGGCACACTGCTCCTCGGACCAGGAGTCGTACTGCTCCGCAGTGATGGGCGTATGCATCCACTCGGGTGCCACCATTTCGGCGGTCATGGTGTACCTCCTCCGAGGAGCCCCGGCAGTTCCAGCGCTGCTGCGCTCAGCCTACTGTTCTGTGGTGCAGGGGCGCCCGGATCCGGCACAGCGCGACGGCCTCCATCCCGCAGTGCGGAGCGCCGCCGTCATCTAGAGGCCAGGCCCTCAGCCGTACGCGCACCCGCACAGCTCGCTGGGCGGGACGCTCGCCCGCCCAGCCAACCGCCTCGATTGATTTCTCGTCCCAGGTGGGTTGACCAGTGGGAGGGTGTTGTCCAACACGCGATGCCCCTGAGTGCGGTTTGGCCAAGCGCAGCAGGGTCTGCGCGGGCTTCGTCGCAGGATTAGGGCATTGTGAGAGGCTGGATCGCGTGAACCGTTTGGGTGGCATGACCTCGCCGTACCTGCTTCAGCACGCCGACAACCCGGTCGACTGGTGGCCGTGGGCACCCGAGGCTTTCGAGGAAGCCCGGCAGCGCGACGTACCCGTACTGCTGTCGGTCGGATACTCCGCGTGCCACTGGTGCCATGTCATGGCTCATGAATCCTTCGAGGACGAGCCGACCGCCGCGTATCTGAATGAGCACTTCGTCGCCGTCAAGGTCGATCGCGAGGAGCGGCCGGATGTCGACGCGGTCTATATGGAGGCCGTGCAGGCAGCCACCGGGCAGGGCGGCTGGCCGATGACCGTCTTCCTCACCGCGGACGCCGAACCCTTCTACTTCGGTACGTACTTCCCGCCCGAGCCCCGTCACGGTATGGCGTCCTTCCGGCAGGTGCTCGAAGGGGTCTCGACGGCCTGGAAGGGCCGGCGGGAGGAGGTCGCCGAGGTTGCCCAGCGGATCACCCGTGATCTTGCCGAGCGTTCCTTTGCGCACGGCGGTGGGGGAGCCCCCGGTGAGGAGCAGTTGGCGCAGGCGCTGCTCACGCTCACGCGTGACTATGACGAACGGCGGGGCGGCTTCGGGGGCGCCCCCAAGTTCCCGCCGTCGATGGTGCTTGAGTTCCTGCTGCGCCACCATGCCCGTACCGGTGCGGAAGGCGCGTTGGAGATGGCCGCCGACACCTGTGAGGCGATGGCGCGCGGCGGTATCTACGATCAACTCGGCGGAGGTTTCGCGCGCTATGCGGTGGACCGCGAGTGGGTGGTGCCGCACTTCGAGAAGATGCTCTACGACAACGCCCTGCTCTGCCGGGTGTACGCCCACCTCTGGCGCGCCACCGGTTCGGAGTTGGCGCGCAGGGTCGCGTTGGAGACCGCCGACTTCATGGTCCGTGAACTGCGCACGGCGGAGGGCGGGTTCGCCTCGGCGCTCGATGCCGACAGCGATGACGGCGAGGGCCGTACGGCCGAGGGCGCGTTCTACGCGTGGACCCCGGCACAACTGCGCGGTGTGCTGGGCGATCAGGACGGCCAGCGCGCGATCGAGCTGTACGGAGTGACGGAGGGCGGCACCTTCGAGGAGGGCGCTTCGGTGCTCCAACTCCCTGGTGAGGAGGTCGATCCCCAGATCCGCAGCCGCCTGCTCGCGGCTCGGGAGGAGCGCCCGCGCCCGGAGCGGGACGACAAGGTGGTGGCCGCTTGGAACGGTCTTGCCATCGCCGCCCTCGCCGAGGTCGGGGCGTACTTCGACCGTCCGGACCTCATCGAGCGCGCCACGGAGGCGGCCGATCTGCTGGTGCGCCTCCACATGGACCCCCACGCCCGGCTCTCCCGTACCTCTCGCGACGGGCGGGTGGGAACCAACGCGGGGGTGTTGGAGGACTACGCGGATGTCGCCGAGGGCTTCCTCGCGCTGGCCGGGGTGACGGGGGAGGGGGTGTGGCTGGAGTTCGCCGGGTTCCTGCTGGACATCGTCCTCGATCAGTTCATGGGCGAGAACGGCACGCTGTACGACACGGCACATGACGCTGAGCGGCTGATCCGCCGCCCGCAGGACCCGACGGACAACGCGACCCCGTCGGGGTGGACGGCGGCGGCGGGTGCGCTGCTGTCCTACGCGGCCCACACCGGCTCCACGGCCCATCGCACGGCGGCCGAGGAAGCCCTTGGTGTGGTGAAGGCCCTGGCTCCCAAGGCCCCCCGCTTCATCGGCTGGGGCCTCGCGGTGGCGGAGGCGCACCTCGACGGCCCGCGCGAGGTCGCCGTGGTGGGCCCGGCGGGTGACCCGCTGGCACGGGAACTGCACCGTACGGCCGTACTGAGCCGGGCCCCGGGAGCAGTGGTGGCCTGGGGCGAGCCGGACGGTGATGAGTTCCCGCTGCTGAAGGACCGTCCCCTGGTGAAGGAGGCGGCGGCGGCGTATGTGTGCCGGGGCTTCGTCTGCCGGATGCCGGTGACAACGAGCGAGGACCTGGAACGGGAGCTGCTGCCCTAGCCGGTCACCACGGCGTGAACCGACCAGGACGGCCCGGACCGGAGGCGGCGGGTGGTGGTCGCCCCGGCCTTCCGGCTCCGGGCCCTCCCGCTCCGGGATTCCTGGCCTACCGTCGCAAGCCGCTCCGTAGCGTCAGCAGAGCCCGGTCCGTGAGCTCCGTCAGATCCTCGCGGTGTCCGCCCTCGGCCCAGTACAGCATCGCTTCGCGCAGCGTCCCCAGGACCGCCGCCACGAACGCCCGTACCACCAGGTCGTCGTGGGGGCGGTCGGCGCGGTCCGCCAGAGCGCGGACCAGGACCCCCGAGGTGGTGGCCATCGTCTCCGTCATCCGGGCCCGGACGGCGGGGACGCCCACCATCAGACGGGTGCGCTGGACGAGTTCGTCGTACTCCTCGGCGACGGCCGCCGCCAGTCCCTGCCCGATCACCTCGCGGATGGAGTCCAGCGGGTCCTCGTCGATCGGTCGGGCCCGCAGTTGCTTTTCGAGGACCGGGTCGTACTCATCGGTGAGGACGATGTCCTCCTTGACCGGGAAGTAGCGGAACACCGTGGACGGCGACACCTCCGCCGCCTCCGCGATCTGCTCGACCGTGGTCCCCTCGTACCCCTGCTCCGCGATCAGTCGATAGGTCTCTTTGCGGATGGCCAGCCGGGTCTTCAACTTCTTGCGCTCACGCAGGCCCATCGGCGGCTGGAGTGACTCGGCGACCGAGTTGCCCTGGTGGGGCTGCGGGGAGGTGTGTGCGGTGGCGGCCATGGGGTTCATTGTGGTGCATGGGCGGTCTCAGCCGCGCTGCTCCCCTGAGCCTCGGTCTCGGGCTCTCGCCGTGGCAGGAGCGCGCCCATCAGCAGGGCGGTGAGCAGCGCGACCGCCCCGCACACCAGGAGGGCGCTCGTCATCCCGTGGAGGAAGGCGGAGTCGGCGGCTTCGGCGAGTGCCGGATCGCCCAGCCGCTCGGCGACGACATGGGCGGCCACCACCGACTCCTCGGCCGTGGCCGCTGCCTCGGGCGGCAGACCGGAAGTCTCCAACCGGTCCACGTACACCGAGGCGAGCAGCGCTCCGAGCAGCGCGATGCCGATGGCGTTGCCCATCTGCCGGACGGTCATCAGCAGTGCCGATCCACTGCCCGCCCGGGCAGCGGGCAGTGCCGCGATCGCCGCGTCCATCGCGGGCACCACCGCGAAACCGAAACCGAGCCCCATGATCGAGAGCCAGAGGGCGGTGAAGCCGTAACCGTGGTCAAGGGTGGTGCGGCTGCCGAGGAGAGCGGCGAACGCGAGCACCACCAAGCCCGTGGTGATCAACACCCGCCGTCCCGCGCGTCGGGCGAGCGGGGCGCCGCACTGGGCGGCGATGACCAGGCCGCCCATCATCGGCAGCAGGCGTATGCCGGTTTCCAGCGGGTCGTACCCGAGGACGGTCTGGAGGTGGATGGGGACGGTGAAGAGCAGACCGGCCATCACCAGCATCACCATCGTCGTGGTGAGGGTGGGAAGCAGAAAGGCGCGGTCGCCGAGCAGGGAGAGATCGAGCATGGGCCGGGTGGCGCGGCGTTCGCGCAGGATGAGCGCGCTGACCAGAACGGCGCCCGCGGTGAGCATGGCGAGCACCCAGGGATCGGTCCAGCCGCGGGTGGGCCCCTCGATGACGCCGTAGACCAGGGATCCGAGTCCACCGGCCGTCAGCGCGGCGGAGACGGTGTCCACCGGGGGTGCGGCACTGTCGCGGCTCTCGGGCAGCAGCAGCGCACAGGCGGTCATGCCGATCGCGGCCATCGGGATGTTGATGAGGAAGATCGAGCCCCACCAGAAGTGTTCGAGCAGCCAGCCGCCGGCGATGGGTCCGAGCGGCAACCCGAGCGCGGAAGCGGCGGAGACGAGTCCGACGGCCCTGGTGCGGTCGCCCGGTGAGCTGAAGAGCGACGGTATGACGGCGAGGCTGAGGGGCATCACCAGCGCACCGCCCGCGCCCATCAGGGCACGCGCGGCGATGACCGTGCCGACATCCGGGGCGAGCGAGCCGATGACGGAGCCCACCAGGAAGAGGCCCAGGCCGGCTATGAGCAGTCGGCGTCGGCCGAAACGGTCGCCGAGGAGTCCCCCGGGGAGCATCAGGGCCGCGAAGACGACCACATAGGCGTCGGCCATCCACTGCTGTTCTCCCGTGGAGGCTCCCAGTTCGGCGGCCAGGGTGGGCAGGGCGACATTGAGGATGGTGAGGTCAAAGCCGAGTACGAGCAGGCTCGCGACCAGGGCGCCGAGCGCCCACCAGCGGCTGGACATAGCAATCCGCCCTCACTTGAGAGTTACTGTCGAATGACAGTAACTCTCAAAAGAGGTTTGAGGTCAAGAAAAAGGGCCGTGGCGGTCGCCGCCACGGCCAGCAGGGTGAGGGAGGGGTGTCAGTGCTGATAGGCCACCAACGAAATGCCGACGTAGTGCACGACGAACGCCGCCAGTGTCAGCGAGTGGAAGACCTCATGGAACCCGAACCAGCGCGGTGACGGGTTCGGGCGCTTTATCCCGTAGACCACTCCGCCGGCGCTGTAGAGCAGCCCGCCGACGATCACGCAGACGAGTACGGCGATCCCCCCGGTCCGCATGAAGTCGGGCAGGAAGAAGACGGCGGCCCAGCCCATCGCGATATAGCAGGGGGTGTAGAGCCATCGGGGCGCGCCGACCCACAGCACCCGGAAGGCGATACCCGCCGCTGCCGCTGCCCAGATGGCCCACAGAAGGGGCCGAGCGGTGGAATCGGGGAGCAGGAGCATCGTGAGCGGGGTATAGGTGCCAGCGATGATCAGAAAGATATTCGCGTGGTCGAGCCTGCGCAGGATGGCCTCGCCGCGCGGCCCCCAGTTGCCGCGGTGGTACAGCGCGCTCACGCCGAACAGCAGGCAGGCGGTCAGTACGTAGATCGCGCAGGCCATCCGGGCGCGGGGGGAGCCGGCGAAGGCCGTGAGCGCGAGTCCCGCGATGACCACGGCCGGGAACATTCCGGCATGAATCCAGCCGCGCATTCTCGGTTTGACGGGAGGCGGCTCTATCTCGGTCACTTCGGGCGCGGCGGAGCTCGCGGCAGAGGTCATGCTCTGGATGGTACCTACGGAACCGTAAGTCCCACACAAGTGCCGGGATTGCCGCCCTCCAGGTCGTGACCAGCGCTTATCCGACCTTTATGGCGACGATAAGCGGTCCATACGCGTATCGGTCCGGGCGCGGCGGCGGTCCGACCTGAGTGGTGATGCTCACGTGAGATGCCCTCTGGACATATGGGCACCAGCCATCGATGATCAGATGAGTGCGGTCGGCACCGGATGAGCGGCTACGAAGCATCCGGGTCGCAGCCCCCACGGGGCAACAACCTTCAAACCCTCATTTAGGAGCGACCGTGGCGCGCGACATCGCGGCTCCCACCATCCCCACTCACCACCGCGAGCTGATCTCCTGGGTCGATGAGATCGCAGCGATCACCGAGCCGGACAACGTGGTCTGGTGCGACGGATCCGAAGCTGAGTACGAGCGCCTGTGCGGGGAGCTCGTCGCCAAGGGCACGTTCAGGAAGCTGGACCCGATCAAGCGTCCGAACTCCTACCTCGCCGCGTCCGACCCGACTGATGTCGCCCGGGTCGAGGACCGCACCTTCATCTGCTCCGAGAAGGAAGCGGACGCGGGCCCGACCAACAACTGGCGGGCCCCCGCTGAGATGCGGGACATCTTCACCGGTGAGCAGGGCATCTTCCGCGGCTCGATGCGCGGCCGCACGATGTACGTCGTTCCGTTCTGCATGGGACCGGTCGGCTCGCCCCTGTCCGCGATCGGCGTTGAGATCACCGACTCCGCCTATGTCGCCGTCGCCATGCGCACCATGACCCGGATGGGCCAGGCCGTCCTGGACGAGCTGGGCGCGGACGGGTTCTTCGTCAAGGCGGTCCACACCCTGGGCGCCCCCCTGGCCGAGGGCCAGGAGGACGTTCCGTGGCCCTGCAACTCCACCAAGTGGATCTCCCACTTCCCCGAGAGCCGCGAGATCTGGTCCTACGGCTCCGGCTACGGCGGCAACGCGCTGCTCGGCAAGAAGTGCTACGCCCTGCGCATCGCCTCCGTCATGGCCCGGGACGAGGGCTGGCTCGCCGAGCACATGCTGATCCTCAAGCTCACTCCGCCCAAGGGCGAGGCCGCGGCCGCCAAGTACGTGGCCGCCGCGTTCCCCTCCGCCTGCGGGAAGACCAACCTCGCCATGCTGGAGCCCACGATCCCCGGCTGGACCGTGGAGACCATCGGCGATGACATCGCCTGGATGCGGTTCGGCGAGGACGGCAAGCTGTACGCGATCAACCCCGAGGCCGGCTTCTTCGGTGTCGCACCCGGCACCGGCGAGCACACCAACGCCAACGCCATGAAGACCCTCTGGGGCAACACCGTCTTCACCAATGTCGCGCTCACCGACGACAACGACATCTGGTGGGAGGGCATGACGGAGGAGACTCCCGCCCACCTCACGGACTGGAAGGGCAACGACTGGAGCCCCGAGTCCCCGACCCCGGCCGCCCACCCCAACGCCCGTTTCACCGTGCCCGCGGCCCAGTGCCCGACGGTTGCCCCCGAGTGGGAGGACCCCAAGGGCGTGCCGATCTCGGCGATCCTCTTCGGTGGCCGTCGCGCCAGCGCGGTTCCGCTGGTCACCGAGTCCTTCAGCTGGCAGCACGGCGTCTTCCTGGGCGCCAATGTGGCGAGTGAGAAGACCGCCGCCGCCGAAGGCAAGGTCGGCGAGCTGCGCCGCGACCCGTTCGCGATGCTCCCGTTCTGCGGCTACAACATGGGCGACTACATGGCCCACTGGCTCAAGGTCGGTCAGACCGTCACCGAGCAGGGCGCGGAAGAGGCGCTACCGAAGATCTACTACGTCAACTGGTTCCGCAAGAACGACGCCGGCAAGTTCGTCTGGCCCGGTTTCGGCGAGAACAGCCGGGTACTGAAGTGGATCGTGGAGCGCCTGGACGGCAAGGCCGAAGGCGTCCAGACGCCCATCGGCATTCTGCCGACCGCCGAGGCACTGGACACCGACGGTCTGAAGCTGGCCGCCGATGAGCTCGACTTCCTGCTGAAGGTGGACACCGAGGTCTGGCGCGAGGAAGCCGCGCTGATCCCCGAGCACCTCAACACCTTTGGTGACCACACACCCAAGGGGCTGTGGGACGAGTACCACGCGCTGGTCGCCCGACTGGGCTGACCACCCGCCGCGCCGCCCAGGGAATGCGGGCGGCGCGGTAGGAGAAGCGCCGAGAATGTCGCGGCAGGCCAACCGGCATCCGCCCTGACCTGTGGGGTCAACCCGGCCTGCCACGTCAGGGGCCTGAGTTGGTGATCAGGCCGACCTCAGCCGCCGGATCGCCAGAACGGGCCCTGTGCTCCCGGAAGCCCCCTCACGGCCTCCGGGAGCTTGCCCGTTCTCCAGGGCAGCGCTGCCCGCCGTATGCGGCTTCCCCTGGGGACATACCGATTCCCCAGGGGGCATTCCCCTGGGGCCGTACCGAGAGATTCAGCCAGCCGCGCCATGGAGTCGCCCGGCCGGGCCCTCTCCACGCGCTACGGCCAGGCGAGGGCGAGAACATCCGTGGCACCCGGTCCACAGGCCTCCCCGGCTCGTGGACCGGGGCCGTCAGCGGGCGCCGACCAGACGCGGAGCGTCCAGGGCGGCGCTGTGGGCGTCCATGCGCTCGGCGGCGAGGATGGCGACCGTCGTATCGGCGCGGGAAGCGGCGACCACCAGCACCCGACCTGCCAGCGCGTGGGCGCGCCGGTGCAGGGCCTGGGCGTCCCCCGTACCCAGGTCGGTGCGGCGCACGGGTGCCGAGCCGCGGAGCCGGGTGATCTGCGCGGCGATCTGTTCGGCCGGCTGCTTGAGGGCCAGCTCATCGGTGACCGCCAGCAACGCGGAGAGATGACCGGCGAGCTGGATGTCCAACTCCTCGTCGCGGCTCCGGTGGGGATAGCCATCGGAGACGGGGGTGGAGTGGACGGATTTGGTGCGGATCGGCTCGTACATGGGGGTGGCCTCCTGCTCACTTCCGAGAGACCATCCTAGCTTAGATTGTGTCTAAAGTTGAGCCGGGTCGGAGCCTCTGGCGCATAGTCGTCGACCTCCGCCCATAATTCGCCCATCTCTTCGCGGTTCACGCTGATCGATGCGCCCTTACCGCCTCTGACCTGCGCCGGCGCACTTCCTCTCGGGCCGCTCACCGGTACCCGAATCCCTCGGACGGCGGGCCCGGGCGCGCCTCAGAGGGCCCTCGTGGGTGACTGCCGCGCGGAGCTCCTCCTCGGCGGCGCACCGGCCCGGGAGGGCTCGATCTCCCTCGCCCGCGGCTGATCCCCTACATCGCGGTACCCCAGGGGATGGCGCGATGTGTGCGGGAAACGCCCTCCGCCCAGGAGGGCGTTTCCCCGCGGTGCGTCGGCTCAGGGCTGGCCGTAGCCGTCCAGGAACGTTCCGATCCTGGTGACGGCATCCGCGAGCTCTGGGGCCGCGGGCAGGGTCACGATCCTGAAGTGATCAGGGTCCGGCCAGTTGAACCCGGTGCCATGGACGACCATGATCTTCTCGGCCCGCAGCAGATCAAGCACCATCTGCCGATCGTCCTTGATCTTGTAGACCTTGGGATCGAGCCGTGGGAAGAGGTAGAGCGCACCCTTGGGCTTGACGCAGGTCACCCCGGGGATCTGGGTGACCAGGTCATACGCGATGTTCCGCTGCTCCAGGATGCGGCCGCCGGGCAGTACGAGGTCTTCGATGGACTGCCGCCCCCCGAGCGCCGACGCCACCGCGTGCTGGGAGGGCATATTGGCGCACAGCCGCATATTGGCGAGGATCGTCAGCCCCTCGATATAGGACGCGGCATGCCCCTTGGGCCCGCAGACCGCCATCCAACCGGTGCGATATCCAGCCACCCGGTAGTTCTTCGAGAGACCGTTGAACGTGAGTACGAGGAGATCGGGGGCGATTGCGGCGGTGGGGGTGTGCGTTGCCCCGTCGTAAAGGATCTTGTCGTAGATCTCATCGGAGCAGATGACCAACTGATGCCGACGGGCGAGTTCGGTCAGACCCCGCAGCATCTCGTCGTCGTAGACGGCCCCGGTCGGGTTGTTGGGGTTGATGATCACGATCGCGCGGGTGCGGTCGGTGATCTTCCGCTCGATATCGGCGAGGTCGGGCATCCAGTCGGACTGCTCGTCGCACCGGTAGTGCACGGCGGTGCCACCGGCGAGCGATACCGAGGCGGTCCACAGGGGATAGTCCGGGGCCGGTACGAGCACCTCGTCGCCGTCGTCGAGCAGCGCCTGCATCGACATCTGGATCAGCTCGGAGACACCATTGCCGAGATAGACGTCCTCGACGTCCAGCTCGATGCCTTTGGTCTGGTAATGCTGCATCACCGCGCGCCGCGCGGACAGCAGCCCTTTTGCATCGCCATATCCATGGGCGTTGCTGAGGTTGCGGAGAATGTCCTCCAGGATCTCGGGCGGGCATTCGAACCCGAAGGCTGCCGGGTTGCCGGTGTTGAGCTTGAGGATGCGGTGCCCTGCTGCCTCCAGCCGCATTGCCTCCTCAAGTACCGGACCTCGGATCTCGTAACAGACATTCGCGAGCTTCGTCGACTGGATCACCTGCATGACCGTGAGCTTACGGGCGGGTTTCGGCGCTCGCTTCGTGTTTTCCACCCGCTCGGGCGCGACGGGAATGTCCTCTTTGGCGCTTCATTTGGCGGGAGCCCCATACGTCCTTGGAAAGCGTTCCCCGGATGCGGCCGGCGCCTGCGGTTTGCGCCTTCGTACTCCGTGGGCGGGTGGCGAATGTTGCGCTCGTCACCTCCTCCGTATGGAGGTCAAAGGAGCAGTCGCCGCAAGGCGAAAACCCCGTAAGGGGCAGAAAGCCACCGCCCCGTCCGCTCGAAGGAGGCGGACGGGGCGGCTGTTCAGTCAGTCGGGCTCTGGGGGATCAGCTCTGGGGGCGAGCGGTTCAGACGCATTCCTTCCAGGCGAGCCGGTAGATGGTGTCGATGGCGCCGTCGGTGGAGTCCATCGTCATGAAGCTGGTGGTCTTCGTCCGGTCGGAGAGCCCGGGGCTCACCCGCAGTTCGGTGTTGACGTTGAAATTGCGCTTCACGCCACAGGGAGCCCAGACCATCTGGCCCCACTCGGTGGTGTTGGTGGCCTGCCAGTTGTCGTTCAGCGGCCCGCGGAAGTTGTGGGTTCTGCTGGCGGTCAGCGGGGAGCCCTGGAAGTAGTACGAGGCCTTCTGCGTACCGATGGCGGTGGGCTCCAGGCTGGCGAAGCCTCGGTGGTCGGTGCTCGCGATGGCGTAGGTGAAGCCCTGCGGCACATGGACGACCAGGCTGAGCTGGCAGTTCTTCCGGAAGTCGGTCGGCGAGGCGCCCACTCCGACCTTGGCGAGGTAGTCGCTGTAGGTCACGGTGAAGGCGGTGTTGTCCTCGGAGACGGCGACGGCCGCGGTGCCCGGATGACAGCCGGAACCATTGATGGTCGCGATGTCTATGGTGATTTTCTCCGGGGGCGGAGCAAAGCTAGTCGTCTTCGCCGAGGCGTTCGTGGCGCCGAGCAAGGACGCGACGATAGCGGCCGCCGCGCCACCCGCCAGAAGTACACGAGACATGATTCTCCGATCGATGGAAATGAGAATTCTTTCATCCGGAAAAGCCCATGACCGGGCAGGGTCATGTCAACTCCGCAGTAAATCTCGCCGTTCCCTGTAGAGCCGGATAGGCGGAATGCTAGGTACCGGAGAGTGGAGTTGCCAGAGGGTTAGGCACTCTGGTCGATCCCGGCTATGAGTTGGCGTAAAACAGCCCCGGGGTATGCATTCGCATACCCCGGGGCCAGTGCGCACTGACTAATTGTCAGCAATTCCCTACTGACTAATTGTCCGTAACGCCGACGGAAAGTAATCAGTCGTTCACGCAGGCGTTGCCGAAGGCCGGGTTCAGCAGCCCGATCACGTTGATCGAGTTACCGCAGACGTTGACGGGCACGTGAACGGGGATCTGAATCAGGTTGCCGGACAGGACGCCAGGCGAACCGACCGCGGCACCGTGGGCTCCGGCGTCGGCCATGGCCGGGGCGGCAGAGCCCAGCGCCATGATGAGGCCCGCGACGACGGCAGCAGCCTTCTTGTGCTTCATGTCATTGATCCTTTCAGCGGTGGTGCTGTACGCAGCCGCGACCCTCGCGCTGCGTCGACAGTTTCCTGTGCATGAGCGCCCCCGCAGATTTAGTAACGATCAGATTCCCGCCAGGAAACCGCCATATGGCCGCTAGTTCGAAAAGTCACTCGTATGCCGCACCATAATTTTTCCGATCGGTGGCCTATTACTGCAAGTGATAACGGAAAGTAAAGCGGTAGGGTTTGCCGGGTGTGATTTTCGAGAGTGCCGGTGGCTCTCGACAACAGAAAACGAGTGTGCCCCCGAACGCATCGCGCTCAGGGGCACACTCGGTTCGGCGCTTAGTTGTTGCCCGCGCCGTTGCCCGAGAGGATCGGGATGTTGCTGAGGATGTGCGAGAGCGGCTCGTCGCCCTTGGCCTGGGTCGAGTTCTCGGTGCACTGCTGGTTCTGCGGGGCCGAGAGGATCGAGACGTCCTGGACGGCGATCGGGATAAGGCCGATGAGCGAACCGACGTTGGCCTTCGCGGGCAGGGCGATGCAGGGCTTGTTGAGCGAGCCCTGAACGAGGGCGAGCTGCGGGCTCATGTCGCCGTGGGTGGCGGAGTTGCCGTAGGTCTGCGAGGCGCCGTTGCCGCTGAAGGAGGTGGTGCCGCCGTCGTTGCCGATGGCCAGGGCCGGGGAGGCCATCGCCGCACCGGCGCCCACCATCGAAGCGGTGACCGCTGCGGTAGCCAGAATCTTCTTGATCACTTGATGTCCCTTTTCGCTATGAACGATCGATCGTGGAGCAGACTGATCAACTGTTCTCCACCGGTTTGGTTCCGCCCGTTCACTCGAATGCGGCATGGCTACCGATGGTGATGACGTACGGAATATCAGCGGAGGGTCATATAAACGGACTCTCCACTGGCTGGGCGGACCGCCGGGTGTCTCCGTACGCGCCATGCCAACAGGAGGCACGACTGCCCCACGACGCAATGCGCCGCCGGCTGGAGGCCTACACACGGAGCAGATCCATGGGCGATCCGCCCGCTCAATTCAAGCACCGCACACAAGAGGGAATGCCACTCCTTCACCCGTCTGCGGAATGAATCCAGCACGGTATTTACAAAGCAAAAGCAAAGGTCCATAAACAGCGCAAGCACCCCGGCGCCAAGGGAGCAGGGGTGCTTGTGTGCTGGTACAGCCGCCGTCTCCGAAAGGTGGGAGCGCCAGGGTGCCTACCGGAGGCGGTGCTGGGGTCAGCCGTTGGCGACGCCGTTGCCCGAGAGGATCGGGATGTTGCTGAGGATGTGCGAGAGCGGCTCGTCGCCCTTGGCCTGGGTCGAGTTCTCGGTGCACTGCTGGTTCTGCGGGGCCGAGAGGATCGGGATGTCCTGGACGGCGATCGGGATGGCGCCGATCAGGGAGCCGACGTTGGCCTTGAGCGGCAGACCGATGCAGGGCTTGTTGAGCGAGCCCTGGACGAGGCCGAGCTGCGGGCTCAGGTCACCGTACGTCTCGGAGTTGCCGTACGACTGGGAAGAGCCGTTGCCGCTGACCGAGGTCGTGCCCTGGTGGTCCCCGATGGCCATAGCCTGCGGTGCCATCGCTGCGCCCGCGCCCGCCACGGAGAGGGTGACCGCCGCGGTCGCCATAACCTTCTTGAACATGTTCAGTCCTTCTGTTTCGTGGATGCCCGCTGCTGGAGCGTCCTGAGCAACTACGCCCCCCGGTGATTGGTTCTCCCGATTCACTCCAATGGCCCCGTGGACCCGATGTGAGTGGTTCATCGGATCAATCGGCCAAATGGAGGTACTGGCGATGTCGCCCGTGTCATCTCCTGAAGACAACCGTTTCGATCTATGCGAGCCCGTCCGCAGGGCAGAACATCGAACAGAAGGTGCTATTTCCCATGAAGACTGCCAAGAAGGCCGCCGTGGTCCTGGCCACTGCCGGTATGGCCGCCGGTGCCGCCGCTGGTACCGCGTTCGCCGACAGCTCGGCCCACGGTGCAGCCGTCGGCTCGCCGGGTGTTCTCTCCGGCAACCTGGTCCAGGTCCCGGTCAACATTCCGGTGAACCTCACGGGCAACACGATCAACATCGTCGGCCTGCTGAACCCGGCCTTCGGTAACACCTCGGTGAACGACTGACGTTCCCGACTCGCCACACCCGAGGTGGTGTCACCGGCACTCGTCGGTGACACCACCTTTCTGTGTCCGACCCCCTCTGTGACCTCCCCTTACTGCGTCCGACCCCTCTGTGTGTCGAAGGCGTTGTGTCGACCGCGTTGGATCGAGCTCTCCGCGTCGGATCTTCCGCGTCCGATCTTCCGCGTCCGATTCTTCTGTGTCGGATGGCGAGTCTCGGGTGTCTGGGGTGGCGCGGACACCCGGGCGGGCCGGGGGCGCGCTGCGTCGTGGGAGCCGCGGCAACGGCATACGGGGAGGGGGCGGCATACGATGCC
>NZ_JAMQAW010000010.1:157051-228322 GCF_023701525.1 Streptomyces albipurpureus | reverse complement strand
GGGCCCGGGGGCCCACCCGTCAGCCGCCCAGTTCGACCCCACCGAGCAGCGGGGTCAACTCGCCCGCCGTGCGCAGGACGTGCTCGGGGGCGTCGCCCTTGATGTTGTTCAGACCGGTCGCGGTGTCGGCGACATCCTTCACCGCATCCCCGCTGCCACCGTTCAACAGCGGCGTCTCGCTCACCGCGTGGGCGATGCCACCGTTCAGGCTCGTGGGCATGCCTGACGTGGACGCCATCGCGGGAGACGCCGCGCCGAGCGCAGCCACCGAACCGGCGATGATCGCGGCAACCCTCGTGTACTTCATCTCTTCGCATCCCTTTCTCCGGCGACGGCCGTCGCCGCCGTCGACATGGGTAACGAGATCCGGACGTGGGAGAAACCCCCACGGAGATTCTCGTATCAGCGGCTCATGATTTCAGCGTTCCGTCGGATCTCCCGCTTGTGCGGTGACCTGCCGAATCGATGTCCGGTGGCATGGACCGGAGATTCCCCGGTAGCGCGGAGTTGACGGCGTACGAGGGTGAACCGCTCTGCTTTCGGTAGGGCTTGCGGAGAAGGCCAAAGGGTTCGGGCTGCCCATCACGGGTGGGCGATCAGCGTTTTCGTCCGTCCCTCCTGTCGCCGGGTTCACCTGATCGCCTGCCGGCGTTCTGATCGATTTCCAGGGGTGCAGAAGTTGCGTAACGAGCGATGCCCCGAAGAGTTGTGGTAGATCACTCGAAGGGCTATTTTCCCGCCTGGATCCAAGGGCTCCCCGACTATCATTCAGCTCTCTGAGTAGCCGGTCCTGGCACCGACGGATCGAAAAACCTCCAGTTGGCGGTATAAGCGCGTCTGACGCGATTTCTATCTAGCTCCTATGACAAAGTACTCCTGCTTTTGTCATTGTTGACCAAGCATGGAGGGCTAGTCATGTCGACATCGATGGGCTTCGCCGCGCGGGGCTTCCTGGGTGCGCTGTTGGTGTTGGCGTTCTCGGCAAGTCCACTGCCGGCCGCCGGTGCTCCGGTCGCTGAGGAATCGTCAAGAATTCCTTTCACTCAGCGGTACCAGGCCGTACAACACGGCGGCGTCGTGCGCACAGCCAACTCGGCGATCACCTGCCGGACCCCCAAATCCACCGCAACCACATCCTGTTCCTCGGTCAGAACGGGTTCAGCCGGGACGAACGGCGACTTCGAGATGTTCTACATCGACGAGGACGACGACCCCAATACCTACAATTCAAGCCGAGCCGACCTGGCCCTCCCCAAGAACTCCCGGGTTTCCTACGCCCGGCTGTACTGGGGCGGAAACCTCCGGGTCGGCGAGCAGAAACCACCCAAGGACAACGGTCGCATCCTGATCGCCGAGCCGGGCGGGAAGTACAAGGAAGTCCTCGCCGACACCCGCATCGCCCATCGGGACACGGACGACAGCGATGCCTTTCAAGCCTCGGCCGACATCACGCCCCTGGTGAGCCAGAGCGGATCGGGTCTGTACACGGTGGCCCAGATCAATGTGGCGATGGGGCATTCCGCGGTGGGTTCCTGGGGCGGTTGGACCATGGTCGTCGCCTATGAGAACAGTGCCGAGCCACTGCGCCAGGTGTCGATCTGGGATGGCTTCGAGACCATGGACGACCATCGCAAGAGCCAGGAGGTCGTGCTCTCCGGACTACGCATTCCCGCTCGCGCTACCGGCCGTGTCGGAATCGTCTCCTATGACGGTGATCGCGGTGCACCGGGTGATGCGGTGAACGTGCAGACGGACAAGGGAAAGACGTTCGGGCTCACCAGTTCGACCAATCCGGCCACTGATGTCATGAACTCCACCATCGCCGGACCGGGTAATCCGATCAAACGACAACCCGCACATGTGAACACCCTGGGCTATGACTCGGATGTGTTCGACATCGGTCCCGCACTGACATCCGGTGGCAGCCGTTTGAATTTCCGGTTCAACGCCGAAAACCTCGGATACTTCCTCGGCGTTCTCTTCGTGCAGGCAGACACGCGTCGCTGACTCTCCACCGCGGCGCTGCTCGCCCGACCCAGATCCACAGTCCACGTACCAAGAGAGCCGCACGTGCCGCAACGAAGCCGGACCGAGCCGAGCCAACTGACGATTCTTCACCTGGTACAGCCGGTGGAGGGGGGAGTCGCACGCGTTGTCACCGATCTGGTCAAGGCGCAGACCGAGGAAGGGCTCCATGCCATCGTGGCCTGCCCGACGGGTGGCGAACTCGGCCCCCGCGCCGCGGCGGTGGGCGCCGAGGTCCACCGCTGGCACGCCGTGCGCGCCCCCGGTCCCCGGCTCGCCCTCGAAGTCCGCACCGCCGCACGGCTGATTCGCCGACTCAACCCCGATCTGGTGCACGCCCACAGCGCCAAGGCCGGATTGGTGGCCCGGCTCGCCGTCCGCGGGCGCATCCCCACCGTCTTCCAGCCACACGCCTGGTCCTTCGACGCCGTCACCGGCTCCTCGGCCCGTCTGGCGCTGGCCTGGGAGCGGTACGGAACCCGCTGGAGCACCCGCACGCTCTGCGTCAGTGAGACCGAGCGCCGCGCCGGGGAGGCCGCCGGGATCGCCGCCCGCTGGACCGTGATCCGCAACGGCGTCGACCTCGACCACTTCGGGTCCGACGCCGGCTGGGGCGGTGCCCATGACGCGGACCTGGACCGCAGGCAAGCGCGCGCCGAAGTGGCCCAGCTGGGCCAAGTCCCCGACGACGCACCCCTGGTCCTGTGTGTGGGCCGGCTCTGCCGGCAGAAGGGGCAGGACATCCTGCTGACGGCATGGCCCCGGATCACCGCCGCCGTTCCCGATGCCAGGCTGCTGCTCGTCGGTGATGGACCCGACCGGGAATCCCTCGTTCGGTCCGCACCGGCGAAGGTCACCTTCGTCGGCGCCATCTCCGACATCCGGCCCTGGCTGCGCGCCGCCGACCTGCTGGTACTCCCCTCCCGCTGGGAGGGCATGGCCCTGGCCCCACTGGAGGCCATGGCCTGTGGCAAGCCCGTGGTGGTCAGCGATGTCAGTGGGGCCAGGGAAAGCCTGCCGCCGGGCCATGAGGCCCACTGCCTCGTACCGCCGGATGACCCGGCAGCGCTCGCAACCGCCGTGACCGCACTGCTTTCGGACCGACGACTCCGCACCGCGCTCGGCGACGAGGCGCGCACCCACACCCGGGCAGCCTGCGACATCCGGACGGCCGCCGCTGCCGTGTCCGGCCTCTACCAGGACCTTCTCAGCTCGCCCCACCCCCTGACGAGGAAGAGCGCCACACGATGACGACGGAGAGTGTTCCAGCGCACCACACCGCCCGCACGATGGCCGTCACCACGGCCATCAAGACCACCACCGTCCACCCGCCGCGCGGTGCCACCCGGCGCAGGGCCGCGTCCGGCGGCGGGTTCGACACCTGGAGCGCCCGGGACATCCGCCGCCATGGCGCCACGGCCGCCCTGCTCACCGCCGACGCGTTCGCGGTCGCCCTCACCGTGGCCCTGCTGCCGCCCCGGCTCTGGCCCGCACCCCTGCTGGTACTGCTCGTCTGCGCCCAGCCGGCCCTCCACGCCTGCCGGGGACTCTACCGACCCGCGCTCTCCCCCTCAGCCCTGACCGAAGCGCCCACGATCAGCGGACTCGCCGTGCTGCTGTGGCTGGCGGTGGCCGAGACGATCGCGGCGTATGACCCCCGATACGCCGCCACTTGGCGTGAACTCGTCCTCGCCGTGGTCGTCCAGACCGCGCTGTGCTGCGCCGGTCGCGCACTGGTCTTCCGGCTGCGGCGCGCCCTGGCCGTCCGCCACCCGCAGTCGGTGCTCATCGTCGGCCGCACCCCCCTCACCCAGCAGGTCACGACCGCCCTCTACGACCATGCCGACTACGGCATGCGGCCCGTCGGACAGGTCGACACCGCAAGGCCCCACGCGGTACCCGCGCCCGCGTCCGACACCGCGACCCTGCCGGTACTCACCACCGCACAGGACGTCAGCCGCGCCATCATCCAGAACGCCGTCCGGCACGCCGTCTTCACCCAGCCGCCCGCGTCGGACCCCGATTCCGCGGCCCTGCTGGCCCTCTTCACCGAACACCGCTGCGGACTGTGGCTGGTCGACGGCGGCGCGGCCATCGGCACCACCTGGCGGCGGGCCGCCGGCCATGACCACCTCTGGGGCTTCTCCGTACAGCCGCTGCGCGGCGCACTGCACCGGCCGCTCGCCCGGATGGTCAAGCGGACCATCGACACCCTGATCGCGACGGCCGTGCTGGTCTTCGCCGCGCCCGTGATGGCCGTCTGCGCCCTCGCGGTACGCATCGCCGACGGGCCCGGTGTCCTCTTTCGACAGGAGCGCATCGGCCTGGGCGGGCGGCCCTTCACCCTGCTGAAGTTCCGCACCCTGCGGCCGGCCGACGAGCAGGAGTCCGCCACCCGCTGGAACGTGGCGTTCGACCGCAGGATGAGCGCCACCGGGAATCTGCTGCGCCGCACCTCGCTCGATGAACTGCCCCAGCTGTGGAATGTGCTCCGCGGCGATATGAGCCTGGTCGGCCCCCGACCCGAACGGCCCTACTTCGTCGCCAAGTTCAGCCACGCCCACCCCGGCTACCGGGACCGCCACCGCATGCCGGTCGGCATCACCGGCCTCGCTCAGGTCCACGGCCTGCGCGGCGACACCTCCATCGAGGAGCGCGCCCGCTTCGACAACCTCTACATCGAGACCTGGTCGCCCTGGCAGGACGTCTGCATCCTGGCGCGCACCGCCACCTCCCTGTTCCGGCTCGGAGGCAGCTGAGCATGACGGTGCCGTGGACCGCGTCCGCCGTACCGGCCGTCATCCAACCGCCGCCGCGACGGTCCGCGGGTGCCCGTCGGACGGTCGGACACTGGTGGCCGCTGCTGCCGCTGATCGTGACCGTGCTGCTGCTCGCGGCGCCCCTCCCCGCCGGCGCCGAAGCGGGCGCGGGCGGGCTCGCGCCCGCGGACCTCGCGTCCGGGGCGCTGGTCCTCTGCACCCTGCTGCGAGTGGTGCGCCTACGGGTACGACCGCTGACCGCCACCTGTGCCGTGGTCTTCGCACTGCCCGCCGTCGCGGTCGGCATCGCCACGGTCACCGCGGCCGATCCGACGGCGAGCCTCACCGGTCTGATCCGCTACCTCCAGGTCTTCGTCCTCGTACCGACCGCGGTCGTCCTGCTGCTGCGCGATGCCCGCGACTTCCGCGTCGTCACCGGCTGCCTGGCGCTGCTCGCCCTGGTCCAGGGCGCGATCGGGATGCGGCAGTACGCGACCGGAACCGGCGCCTCCTACATGGGCGAGGACATCCGTGCCGTCGGTACCTTCGGGCCCACCGACGTGATGGGGATGGCCACCGTCGTCGCCTACGGACTGCTGGCCGCCCTCGCCCTCGCCCTGCGTACCCCCGAGGGCGCACCGCGCTGGCTGCGCCCCACCGCGATCGCCGCGACCGCGACCCTGGTCGTGCCGCTGGCGCTCTCCTTCAGCCGAGGGGCCTGGATCGCCACCGCGCTGGCCGCGTTCGCCATGATCGCGCTCACCGGGGTACGGCGGGCGGTTCGGGTACTGGGCGCGCTGACCGCCGTGTCCGTGGTGCTCGTCGGTGGGCTCGGGGTCGGCTCCGAGATGGTGGCCCAGCGGCTCACCAGCATCACCCAGGTGACCGCCGCCCCCGACCGATCCGTCAACGACCGGTACACGATGTGGGCCGCCGCCACCAGCATGTGGCGCCAGGAACCCATCGCCGGGGTCGGTCTCAAGGGCTTTGTCGCCCACCGGGACGGCCATGCCTCCATCGGTCTGTCGTCGGGCAGCGACACCGCGGGCGCCGGCCGGGCCTTCCAACGCCAGCCGCTGCTCTCCCCGCACAACATGTATCTGCTGATCCTCAGCGAACAGGGCCTCATCGGCGCGACGGCGTTCATCGGCAGTTGGGCGGCGATCCTGGTGGGCTCGGTCCGGCGACTGCTCGGCCCGCGCGAGCGCCGCCGGGCCGGAGGCGACTGCGGCCTCGCCGCCGTCGCCCTGACGCTCTGGCAGATGGTGGACTTCCTGTACGCCGACATCGGCGGGCCATCGACGGTCCTCACCGGGGTGGTGCTGGGGCTGGCCGCGTGGTGGGCGCTGGCGCCGACCGTGCGGGACGGGGCGAAGACCGCGTGAACGACCCGGAAGCAACCCCCACCGGTACGTCGGACGAGGGGCCAGGGGCCACCCGGGCGGTGCCGACCCTTCCCGCCGGCGCGCGGGCAAACCCACCGGAGCAGATGGAGACCGCGGCTGGTTCCCGCCCGCCGGCACAGAGCCCATCGGCAGAGACCGCCACGGAGGTGGGCCCAGGCGACACCACCCCGCGGCTCGGCAACTTCCTGGCCCGTGCCGCCGCCGTCACCGCCTCACTCACCATCGCCGGCGCCCTCCTGGGGCTCGTCCGGGACCAGGCCATCGCACAGTTCTACGGGGCGAGCACCGACAGCGACGCCTTCCTGATCGCCTGGACCGTTCCCGAGATGGCCGCCACCCTCCTCATCGAGGACGCGATGGCACTGCTGCTCGTCCCGGCCTTCAGCCACGCCATCGCCCGCCGCGCCGCCGACACCTCCCGGGAGCGGGCCTCAACCCCGGCCGCCACGGCCCGCCTCGCCGACCCGGACCCCTGCCCGGACGCCGTACGCGACCTCGTCGCCGCCACCCTGCCGCGGCTGTTCGCCGCCCTCGCCTGCGCGACCGTGCTGCTGATCGCCCTGGCCCCGCAGTTCGTACGCGTTCTCGCGCCCGGATTCGCCGACCACGACCTCGCCGTCGACTGCACCCGGCTCACCGCCCTGACCGTCCTCACCTTCGGCATCACCGGATACTTCAGCGCGGCCCTGCGCGCCCACGGCCGCTTCCTGCCCCCCGCCGGTGTCTATGTCGCCTACAACACCGGCATCATCGCCACCATCCTCGTCCTGCACACCGCATGGGGCGTACGGGCCGCCGCAGCCGGCGTCGCGGTGGGCGGACTGCTGATGGTCCTCGCCCAACTGCCCACCTTCCTGCGCCAGATCAACCGGCCCCGACCGGTGGTGGCGCGCCGCCGCCGCATCCCCCGCCAGCGGGAGCACACCCCCCTCATCGGCTTCGCGGTGGTCGCGCCCATCGTGCTCTTCGCCGTCAGCCGCCAGTCACAGGTCCTCGTCGAACGGTTCCTCGCCTCCTCCCTCCCCGGCGGCGCGATCTCCCATCTCAACTACGCGCAGAAGGTCGCGCAGATGCCGATGGTCCTGTCACTGATGTTCTGCACGGTGACCTTCCCCGTCGTCGCCAAGGCCATCGCCGAAGGAGACCGCGAACGAGCCCGCCGCCGGGTCGAGAACGACCTCGCCCTCGCCGGCCTCGTCGTTCTGCTCGGCACCGCGCTCATCATCGGATACGCGCCCCAGATCGTCGAAGTCCTCTTCCAGCGAGGCCAGTTCAACGCCGCCGACACCGAGACCACGGCGACCGTGATGCGGGTCTACGCGGCCGGACTGCTCGGCCACACCCTGGTCGGCGCCCTGGGGCGGCCGTTCTTCTCCTCCGGGCGCCCCACCTGGTACCCAGCCGCCGCCATGGCCGCCGGACTGGTGGTCACCGTCGCCGCGGGAACCGCCGCCGTCGACACCTGGGGTGTGTACGGGATCGCGGCGGCCAACGCCGTGGGCATCACCACCACCGCCCTGCTGCTGCTGCGCGGACTCGGCACCCGGGTCATCTCCCTCCAGGTCCGCTCCATCAGCCTCGCCCTCGCCCGGCTGGCCCTGGCCGCCACGGCGGCCGCGATAGCGGGCCGGCTCCTCTCGCCCCTCACCCCCGACCCGCTGATCGCCCTCGCCATCGGTTCCCTCGTCGTCCCCGCCGTCTTCATCACCACCGGGCTTGCCGTCCGGGCCCCGGAAGTCGTCCATCTGCTGGCACTCACCCGACAGAGGATTCGTCATGTCCGCTGACACGGCGACGGCCCACAGCGCCGCCGACACCACCGCCACCGACTCCACCACCCAGCCCTGGATCCTGATGTACCACTCGGTCGCCGACCCGACCGACGACCCGTACGGCATCACGGTCGCCCGCGACCGACTCGACCTCCAACTGCGCTGGCTGCGCCGCCACGGACGCACCGGCGTCAGCGTCGCCACCCTGCTCCGCGCCCATGCCGACAACAACGCCCACGGCCTCGTCGGACTGACCTTCGACGACGGATACGCCGACTTCACCGAAGCGGCACTGCCGGTGCTGCGCCACCACGGCTGCACCGCGACCCTCTTTGTGCTGCCCGGCCGGCTCGGCGGCAGCAACGACTGGGACCAGGACGGCCCCCGCCGACCGCTCATCAGCGAGGACGGCATCCGCACCGCCCGCGCGGCCGGCACCGAGATCGCCTCCCACGGCCTCTCCCACATCGATCTGACCAGCGCGGACGATGAGCGCCTTCGCCAAGAGACCTCGCACAGCCGCCAATGGCTGCGACAACTGACCGGGACCGCGCCAAAAGGGTTCTGCTATCCCTACGGCACCGTCGACGGGCGCGTCGCCCGCGCTGTGCGCGAGGCGGGATACACCTACGCCTGCGCCATCAGACCGCCCGCCCACCTCGCCGGGCCCTACGCCCTTGCCCGTACCCACATCAGCCAGGCCGACCGATCCGTACGACTGAAGGTCAAGCACGTGCGCCACCGGCTGGGGATGTGACCTGGATGCGCGTCCTCCATGTCATCACCGGCCTCGACACCGGCGGTGCGGAGCAGCAACTACGGCTACTGCTGCGCCGGCTGCCGCTGCGCTGCGACGTGGTGACCCTGACCAATCCCGGAGTGGTCGCCGACGGACTGCGCTCCGACGGGGTCGAGGTGACCCACCTCGGCATGGGCGGCAACCGCGATCTCGCCGCGCTGCCCCGGCTCACCCGACTGATCCGCCGAGGTCGCTACGACATCGTCCACACCCATCTCTACCGGGCCTGCGTCTACGGTCGGCTCGCGGCCCGATTCGCCGGGGTGCGCACCACCATCGCCACCGAGCACTCCCTGGGCGCAGCCGAGATCGAAGGCCGACCGCTGACCGCTTCGACCCGCACCCTCTACCGGGGGACGGAACGGCTGGGGTCGGCGACGGTCGCCGTATCGGAGACCGTCGCGGGACGACTACGGGCCTGGGGCGTGCCGGCGGAGCGCATCCATATCGTCCCCAACGGCATCGAGGCCGCCCGGTTCCGCTATGAACCCCTGGCCCGACTCGCCGAACGCGCCCGACTGGGAATCGCACCGACGGAGTTCGTGGTGGGCGGGGTCGGCAGGCTCGTCCCGGGAAAACGCTTTGACCTGCTGGTACGGGCGGTGGCCGCGCTGCCCGACGTCCAACTGCTGATCGCGGGGGACGGGCCGGAACGCAACGCCCTCAACGCGCTCGCGGAACAACTGGGAGCCGGCGAACGGGTACGGCTGCTGGGGGAGTGCGACGGGGACGGCCGTACCGAACAGCACGTCGGTACAGCAGCGACTTGGGGACCCCGACCCGCCGTCGCCGATGTGCTCTCCGCCCTGGATGTCTTTGTCTCCACCTCCCGCGAGGAGGCCTTCGGCCTTGCCGCGGTCGAGGCCCTCGCCGCCGGGCTCCCCGTACTCCACGGCCCCTGCCCCGCCATCGACGACCTCCCGGCCCACCAATCCCCCGGGGCCCTGCGCCTTGACGGCACCCTCGATCAGTTGATCGGGGCCCTGCGTCGACAACTGGCCGCCGGGCAGCGCCGACAACCACCCCCGGCCATCGTGGGCCACTACGACATCGCCCGCAGCGGCGACCTTCTGATGGACGTCTACACCCGGACCCTCGCCCGCTCCGCCCCCCGATACCGCACCAACATCCCCTACCCTCCCCCGACCGAGAGAGCACGCACATGACCGATTCGCCCGAGCAGGAGACCGCCCCCCGCGCGCGGACCAGTCGGCGCCGCGCCCGTCTCATCCCGCCGGCCCGCTGGTGGGTGCTGCCCTTCTGGGTACTGACCGGTGTGCTCGCCGGAGGCGCGTACGGGGTGTTCGTCCCGCGCCAGTACGCGGCCACCAGCTATGCCATCGCCGTACCCACCAAGGACGCCCAGCCAGGCGCGGCCCTCGGCTTCGCCCAGGCGTACGGCCGCATCGCCACCAGCGACTCGACCATCGCCTACGCCCGGGTCGCCGCCGGCATGCCGGCCAGGAAGCTCCGCAAGCAGGTGCAGACCGAGACCTCACCCGACTCCCCGATGATCGCGATCACCGGAACCTCACGCCGCCCCAGTGAGGCAGCCGACATCGCCAACGCGGTCGCCGACGCGCTCTTCGTGAGCAGCAACCAGGTCGCCAAGAGCACCGGCGTACGGCTGCTGTCCTTCTCCCAGGCCATCCCTCCGGCCCAGTCCGTCTCCCCCACTCCGCTGGTGGCCGGGGCGGTCGGCGGCAGTACCGGCGGGCTGATCGGCGGTCTCGTACTGCTGGTACGCCCCCGGCGCCGGCCCGAGGCCGACACCGCGACCCGTGAACAGACGGGCCCGCAGATCACGACCACCGTGGTACCCGCCCCGGCCGGCTCCGCCGCCAGCGAGCAGCGGAAGCGCGTCTGATGGCGCGGGAGCGGGCGGGACTCACCGTCACCCTCTGCCGCGACCCGCGGAGCTTCGCCCGACTGCGGCCGGAGTGGGATGACCTCCAACGCCGCTGCGCCACCGCGACCCCCTTCCAGAGCCATGCCTGGTTGGACTCCTGGTGGCTCTCGTACGGAACCGACGGACGGCTCCGCGTGGTCCTGGTGCGCCGGGACGGGGAACTGATCGCCGCGGCACCGCTGATGCTCGTCCACCGGCCGATGCCGCTGCTGGTCCCGCTCGGAGGGGGGATCTCCGACTACGGCGACATCCTCATCGACGACGACCACATCGGCTGCGCACTGGCCACCCTGGAGCGCGGCCTGAAGCGCGCGGCCCGGCACGCGGTGATCGACCTGCGGGAGGTACGCCCCGGAGCCGCGGCCGAGCGGCTCTACGACAGTTGGAGCGGCGCCAAGCGACGGCTGACGGACTCCGTCTGTCTGGAACTGCCGGCCGCGCCCATGGACGAACTGGTCAAGCGGCTGCCAGCCAACCGGGCCCAACGGGTGCGCGCCAAGCTGCGCAAGATCGACTCCCTGAAGATCGAGGACTTCCCGGTGACCGAGCAGGAGGTGCCCGATGCCATCGGCCACCTCCTGCGGCTCCATGAACTCCAGTGGCGCGGCCGAGGAGTCACCGTCGAGCATCTGCGCCCACGATTCGCCGAGCACCTGGTCCGGGCCACCCGACGCATGGTCCGGGAGGGAAACGCCGCGCTGACCGAGTACCGGCAGGACGGGGAAGTGGTCGCCGCCAGCGTCACCCTGCTCTCGGCGAACCTGTCGGGGGGCTATCTCTACGGCGCGCACCCCGCGCTTCGGGAGCAGCGGGTCGATGTGGCGACGATGCTGCTCCGTCATGACGCCGATCTCGCGGCGCACACGGGACGTCGAGTGGTGAGCCTGCTGCGGGGCAAAGAGCCCTACAAGAACCACTGGCGTCCCACCGCTGTCGCCAACCAGCGCCTTCTGCTGGCCCCATCGGCCCTGGAGCCGGTCCTACGGCTCCAGGCGGCCCGTGCCGGTCTACGCGAACGTGCGGCGGGGGCCGTGATCTCACGGTTCCCCGCCGCACCGGAGTGGCGCGCCAGGCTGAACGACTGGCGGGCAGCCGCCCACTCGCGCTAGCCGGTTGTCGAGCGCCCATCCGAGTCCGACCGGTCGTGCCAGCTGGTCGGACCGTTCTAGCTATCCGAGCTATCCGAGCTGTCCGAGCCATCCGCGCTGTTCAGGCCGAAGGGCCAACCCGTCGGCCAGGGGATCGTGACACAGAACCTGTCGGCGGGAACCCACTGCCTGACCCAGTCCCCGAGGTCCATCGGTACGCACCACTTCTTCGAGTTGAGCGCCGGTACGGGCCCAAGGGGCGCGGACGGGAGGGGCGTCGGCTGGGGGAGGGGGGTCGGGCTGGGAGGCGGCGTCGGTGTAGGCGTCGGCTTGGGGACGGGGGTGGGCTCGACCGGTGGGGTCGGGGTGACAGGCGAGGGCTCCAGCGGTGTGGGTGGGGGAGTGGGCGTCGGCGTGGGGATCGGAGCCGGAGTTGGATCTGTGGGTGTGGGTGTGGGTGTGGGTGTGGGTGTGGGAACGACCGTGGGATCGATCGGCGCCGGTTCCACCGGTGCGGTGGGCAGGGTGGACGGGGCCGGCGAGGTCGGCGCGGGACTGGGCGGCGCGGTGCCGGGCGGTGTGGGGACGGGTGTGGGCGTGGATACCGGAGGTGTTGGCACCGATGGAGTGGGAGCGGTGGGAGTGGTGGGAGCGGTGGGGACAGGGGCCGGCAGGCTCGGGGCCGGTGTGGTGGGGGCCGGTGTGGACGGGGCCGGTGTGGACGGGGCCGGTGTGGACGGGGCCGGTGTGGACGGGGCCGGTGGTGATGTGGGTAGCCCGGGTGGGCTCGTTACTACCGGGCCCGGAACCGTAGGCGTCGGCAGAGGGAGCGTCGGCAGGGAGGGGGTGGGCACCGGGGGCGTGGGGATCACCGGTGGGGTCGGAACCGTGGGCGTGGGCACGGGAGGTGTGGGGACCACAGGAGGGGTCGGCGCCGGCGGTACCGTGCCCGGCAGGCCAAACAGCATGGAACGGTAGACCTTTGATGATTCGGGATTGTCATTGCACTGCCAGACGCCATGCGGGCAGTAGTCCGTGATGGTCTGGTACAGCGGCTTGTGCCGTGCGATCCATTCCAGCATGCCCCGCATATAGTCGGGGTTGTCCCCGTTCCGGAACAGCCCCCACTCCGGGTAGGAGATCAGCTTGTTGTGGGCGGCCGCGAATTCCACCTGCTTGTAGAGTCCGTAAGGTGCCGACGCCTGCTCCTCGAAAGTCTTTCCGGGAGCCTGGTCATACGAATCCATTCCGATGATGTCCACCACCTCGTCACCGGGATAGCACTCGGTCCAGGCAATGGCATCCGTACCTCTGTTCGGGGCGAAGTCAAAGCGGAATGACTGCCCCGGCACGGAACGCATCGCCGTGACAATGCGATTCCAGTACGTTCGCCAAGAGCGGGGATCGGGACCACATCGGTGGGTGTATGTCGTGCCGTTCATCTCCCAGCCGAGCACGATCACCGTGTCCGGCACACCCAAGTTGACCAGCCGTTGAGCCAGAGTCCGGAAGTGGTGATCGAACTGACCCGATGCGCCGGCCCTGAGCAGTCGGGCGACCTCCCAGTCCGTGACCCGTTCCTCGTTCCGTTCCAGCATGGGCACATTGAGTACGAGCATCCGACTGTCCAGGCCGCGCCGCCAGCGCGCCCAGTCGCCCAGGAACTCGGGTGCTCCCTCGATATTGCTCCATCGGTCCCCGGGCAGATAGGTGTGGCCTACCCGGAGTTGGGTACCGCCGAGCCAGTTCGACAGCTGTTCCATTCGCTGTACACCGACTGCCCCGTAGCTGAGATATGCGCCCACGGCGACCGATGCGGCTTCGGTCGGCCCTGGATCTACTTCCGCGGCGCGAGCGACGCCTGCCGTCAGGCCTCCACATACGCCTGTTGAGACGAGGAGACTGACGGCAACCGCCCCGATATAGGTGCCAGTAAGACGGCGCCGACGGGTCATGGCTCCTCCTTGGGAAGGCTGTTCGCCCTGTGTGTTCATTCAGGGTGAATCCACCGCTGATTTAGCGGTGTACCAGACCGTAGGCAGAAAGTCTTACTAGTGAGCTTATTGACAGCCCATCAGTAGGCCATTCGCGACAAGTCCGCGCGATATTCGGGACCATCCAGGTGAAAGTAATGACGACGAACCGACCTTTTGACGCGGGAGTTCCCGCCCTGGTGCTCCGCCTCGACCGTAATCCCTTTCACCACGGCACCCTTGGCGCGGTCCGGTCGCTGGGGCGAGCGGGGGTCGAGGTCCACGCCGTGGTGGAGGCTGCCGACAGCCCCGTGGTTCGCTCGCGCTTTCTGCGAGGAGCGCATCTCGCCCCCGCTGGGCGCCTCACCTCGCAGCAGTTCACCGAGCTGCTGCTGAGGGTCTCGGACCGTATCGGCGCACCTGCCGTGCTGATCGCCATGGACGATCTGAGTGCCATTCACACGGCGGCGTCCACAGCCGTGTTGGGCGGGCGGTATCTGCTGCCCAGCCAACCCGTCGGGCTTCCCGGGTTGCTTGCCGACAAGGCGGAGCTGGCGGAGCTCTGCGAGCGGGCGGGCATCGGGCACCCGCGAACCGTGGTGCCCCAGAGCGCCGATGAGGCCGCCGAAGCGGTACGGGGGCTAGGGCTGCCGCTGGTGGCGAAATGGAGCAGGCCATGGCTGCTCGGCGCCCAGACGGGGCTGCGCAGCACCACGCTGGTGCGTTCGGCCGCTGCCGCCCAGGCGCTCTACCAGAGCGCGGAGAGCGCGGGCAGCCGGCTCTTGTTGCAGCGCCATGTACCGGACGGGCCGCGCACCGACTGGTTCTTCCACGGCTACTTCGCCGACGCCCCGACCGCCACCGCGGCCGCACCCACCCGACAGAGCGCCGCCGATGCTGTCGGGCCGCACTGTCTGGTGGGCGGCAGCGGGGTGAAGGAACTGTCCTGGCCCGCCCGAACCGGGCTCACCGCGAGGGGCCGCTGGCAGTCGAACCCCGAGGTCGAGGACGCCGCCCGGAGGTTGGTTCGGCATGTGGGCTACCGGGGCATCCTCGACCTCGACTTCCGCCGTGATCGTGCCACCGGCGCCTATCAACTGCTGGACGTCAATCCTCGGCCGGGTGCCCAGTTCCGCCTCTTCACCGACCTGGGCGGGCTGGATGTCGTACGGGCGCAGTACCTCGATCTCACCGGGCAGCAGGTGCCGGAGTCTGTGGGCAGGCCAGGACGGGTCTTCGTCGCCGAGAACTACTGCCTGCTCTCCGCGCTGGTGTCGGTGGGCGAGCGCCGACGGCCCGCTGACCGGGACCGGGAGGGGGAGTCCATGGTGGCCCGGGAGTCTCAGCGGGGCCGATGCGCGGACCTCGGCCCCAGCGGGGGCGCTGAGCCAGCTCCTCGCGGGGGCAGCGCCGGCACCCGGCACCGGCCCGGTCCATGGCGGGTTCCCCAACCGGGTGTCGAGACCGCATGGTTCGCCGGCGACGATCCGCTTCCCTTCCTCGCCATGGTCCACGCCTGGCTGGGGCGCGGTCTGGCCAAGGCCATCCAGCGACTGAGGTCCGGCCACGCCCCCGTAGCACCTTCCGCTCCTCGACCACGCGAACCGGACTCCGCCACCGTGCGCCCCTGAACCCCAGCCTCGATGCAGTGCCTCCGTCTCTCTCCTGACTCCGCCTGACCCCTCCCTGTGAAGGAACGAACCATGTACGACATGGCAGTGATCGGCGCCGGACCCTACGGGTTGTCCATCGCGGCCCACGCGGCGGCTGCCGGGATGAGGATCCGCGTCTTCGGCCATCCCATGGCGTCCTGGCGGGACCACATGCCCAGCGGCATGTTCCTCAAGTCCGAGCCCTGGGCGTCGAACCTCTCCGACCCCGGGGGCAGCCATGAGCTCCGCCACTTCAGCGCGGAACGCGGCTTTGAAGCGGTACACGGCAGTCCGCTGCCGATCGGCGCATTCACCGACTACGGCCTGTGGTTCGCCGCCCGAGCGGTTCCCGAGATCGACGAGCGGACGGTCACCCTGGTCACCACGGCCTCAGCCGGCGGCGGCTTTCGGGTGGGGACCGAGGACGGGGAGAGCATCGAGGCCAGTACGGTCGTCCTGGCCGTGGGCGTGATGCCCTTTCGCCGAGTGCCGGAGCCCCTGGCCGAACTCCCCGCCACTCATGTCTCCCACAGCAGCGACCACGGCGACCTCTCCGGTTTCCACGGCCGGCAGGTCACCGTCATCGGTGCCGGCCAGGCCGCTCTGGAGACCGCCACCCTGCTCGCCGAACAGGGGGCGAGCCCCCGTCTGATCGCCCGTACCGAACGGTTGAACTGGAACACGGTCCCGCTGCCCCTGGACCGCGGAGTGCTGCGCTCGGCGCGCACCCCGCTCAGTGGCCTCGGCAGCGGCTGGACCAGTTGGGCCTACTCGGAGATGCCCTGGGCCGTACGGAGGTTGCCGACGACCATCCGTGAGCACATTGCCCGGACCGCGCTGGGTCCCGCGGGCGCCTGGTGGCTGAAGGAGCGCTACGAGCGCCAGGTGCCCGCCATGTTGGGGCACCGCCTGCACAGCGGCGAGGTGTGCGACGGACGGGTACGGCTGACGCTCACCGCGCCCGACGGAACCGCTCCCGTGATCGAGACCGACCATGTCATCACGGCGACCGGATTCACCCCCGACCTCGATCGGCTGCCGCTTCTGGCCGCACCCCTGCGGGAGGCCATCGCGACCCTCGGCACGGGACGCGCCCCCGACCTCAGCGCCGGGTTCGAGTCCTCCACTCCGGGGCTGTTCTTCGCCGGCCTGCTGAGCGCGCCCTCCTTCGGGCCGTCGATGCGCTTTGTGCACGGCGCGACCTTCACCGCGCGTCGACTGGTCGCGGCAGCCCGTGGACGGCTACGGGGCCGACGGGCGTTCTTCGTGCCACAGCCCACCGCGCCCGCCCGAGCGACGGACGAAGCGGCCGCGGTACGGGAGGGCTGATCCTCGCCCCTACCGTGGGCGCCGCGGAGCCGGGCCACCGACAACGGCGCCCCGGACCCCCTGCCCCCGGCTCGGCCCGGAGCGGGCTCAGGCCGGGTGCCTGCCCTGGAACCAGCCCCTGGGCGGCGTCGAACCGGCGCGCAGGTCCGACGCCGTCCGCTGGTAGACGGGGAACTGGCTCAGCCGGGCCCACTCCAGATCCGGTACCCCCGGCAAGGTGCGGCCCGCGGCCGCCCACTCCTGGGAGAGCTGCTCGAAGATCGGGATCTCGCCGGTGGGCGAAGCCATCGGCCGGGGGTCCGGATGGGGATGCGGAAGTGTGCTCGGGGGGTGAAGCGTCTGAACGCGCTGCCATCGGGCAGGCCCGGGTGTCCTCGCCATGTGTCGGCCAACGGCCGTCCCACACCGGAAGTCACTGAGCGATGCCGGCCTCGGGGTATCGAAGGAACGATATTTCGAGCCGTGATGCCCTCCGCCTGCCGTTGATCGCGCTCCAAGCCCGCAACACCACTTGGGGTGCGCCCCCAGAGCGCGGCTTTGGGGCGTGCGCTGGCCATACGCGCCCCCATCGCCATCGAGTGCCCCCTCCGGGCGACAGAAGCCCACGACACGGGCCTTGGTAGGGGAATTCCAGTGAGAAGACCGAAATAATACGGAAAGCGGCCTGCTCCTCTGTGGGCCATGGCTCGTTGATCCTCATAAGACGTTCCAGGACGCCCGGTGGCTGCCGCGGGTGCCGTGGAACTCCGCCAGGGCTCACCCAGAGCCAACTCAAGGCTGCCGAGGGCTTGCCCGGGCCTGTCCTAAGGGGATCGATGCGACGACACATCACTTCCGCGCTGCTTCTGACGGCGCTGGTGATGGGGACCGCCACCGCCTGTCGAAGTGTCCTGGACGACGGGGATGGCCAGTCACCACACACCGGGCGAACATCAGCGGCCGAACGGGCCGTCACCGACCAGAGGGGGCGCCGGGCGGTCTCCTGGGTCGGTGACTCGGTCGATATCGACGGACGGGCATTCGGCGAGCACCTGCGCGTCTCGGTCCTCGGATTCGTCGACCCCGCGATCGCCACCAGGGCCGCCGCTCAACGGCCCACCGGGGGAAACCGCCGACTCGGTGTCGATGTCACCCTCGCCAATGTCGGCGGCAAGCCCTATGACGCTTCCCGAGCGAAGGCCTGGGTCGTGGACGACCAGGGAAAGAGCTATCCGGCGGCCGTGGCAACGGAACGGATCACCACCGGACTTCCCCTGAAATGGAACACGCTTGCGGCAGGTGAACAGAGCCAGGGCTGGCTTGTGTTCGAAGTTCCCGAGAGCGCCGTCATTCTGCGCCTTCACTGCACACTCGGTAGCACCACCATGGCATGGCAACTCCACTTTCCACCATCCAGGTGAACGTATGACGTGACAAGGGTGGAACGGGCACTAAGGTGCCGATCCATGACCACTGCGAACTCCACCAAAAGCACCTTCCAGCGCGCCCAGTTGGGCACCCTTTCCGTAGTCGCCTGGACCGGCGACCCCGAGGCCGGGCATGACATGCCGTATCTGCTGGTCTATTCGCTGGGTGACGGGGCGGGCGCGGATGGCGCCAGTGAGAGCGCCATTCGCGCTCTCATCGAGGAAGTCGGGCTCAAGGGCGGGGCCGATATGACCGACGCGACGGCCGTGTCCGTCAACTCCCCGATCAGGTTGCTGATCCAGGGAGGGCACGCGGTTCTCAATATGCCGTATCTGAGCGCGCAGTGCCCCGCACCGAAGGAGTGGCTCGCCGCCGCCGACCAGCGCGGGCACGTCCACCTCATTGTCGCCGCCCAGCCCTGGGCCGCCGCGACTCCGGGCGAGCCCATCACCGAAGAGACCCTCCAGGCCTTCCTGGGCGACGAGGAAACCCTGCTCTCCGCCGGCCACATCCTCCTCCCGGTGAGCCAACTGCGCAGCTAGCGGACACCGCATGGTCTCCAGAGGGCGCGCAAGACGGCGAGGCGGCCCTTAGTCGTACACCCGGCCGGCCCCGGGCCTGCCCCTCCGGGGCCAGGCCGGGGGAGGACAGCGCCCCGGGGTCGCAGGGCGCCACCGCGGCGGAACCACCGGCCGTCGAAGCCAGGCCCCCGAAGGTCCAGGACGCCGTGAACGGTGAACTCACCGGAGGGGAGCGCCGCTGAGTCCCTCCGCCGGTTCAAAGGCGAAGGGCAACGCCCTGACCCGGTTGTCAAAACTGGAATCCACCAGTTCCATCGCCCCCACCGCCCGTAGTCCACGCGGCACGGTGAGCAGTTCATGGAAGAGCGCCTTCATCTCCTGCCGGGCCAGATGAGCCCCGAGACAGAAGTGCGGCCCGCCACCCCCGTACCCCAAATGGGGATTCGGATGGCGTCTGATATCGAACGCATCGGGATCATCGAACACCCGCTCATCCCGATTGGCCGAGGCATAGAAGAGCACCACCTTGTCGCCGGGCTTGAATTCCCGGCCGCCCAACTCACATGCGGTCGCCACGGTACGGCGGAACTGGATGATGGGCGTCGAATGGCGCACGATCTCATCCACCGCACCGTCGGCGTACCGTTCGAAATCCGAAAGGAGCAGCTCACGCTGATCGGGATGCTCACTCAGCAATGCCAGACCATGAGCAATCGCATTGCGGGTGGTCTCGACCCCCGCGACGAGCAACAAAGAGAAGAAGGCGCCCAATTGCCGGGCCGTCAGCGCCTGCCCTTCGACATCCGCACACACCAGCGCCGAGATGAGATCGTCCGCGGGATGCCGGCGGCGCTCCCGTGCCAGTCGCACCATCATCAGCTGCATATGGGCCAGTGCCCTCAGCCCCCGGCCGGGCACCCGCAGCCTCGCACGCTTCACCCCGACGTTCTGCGACGCCTCATCGATCCGCCGGGCGATCTCGCCGCGGTACGCCTGCGGAACGCCCATCAGATCGCAGATGATCTCGAACGGCATCCGTGAGGCCACCGAGGCCACGAAGTCCTTGGGCCGATCACGGATCATCTCCGCCACGATCCGCCCGGCGACCTCGCGGACATTGGCCTCGGCGGCTGCCAGCAACCGGGGAGTGAAGGCCCGGGCGACGATTCTGCGCAGCGACGCGTGTTCGGCGCCGTCCATGTTGACCATCGAGTTGCCGAAGACGGCCTTGGCCCAGGCGGCGGGCTCCGGAGTGGTGACCCCCGGCGCGCTGGCGAAGTTTCGCGGTGCGCGACTCGCCTCCTGTACATCGGCGTGCTTCACCAGGGCGTAGAAGCCCGGCTCGGAGCCGAAGCGCATCGGGGAGTCCAGTTGCCGCAGCAGGGCGAAGGATTCCAGTCGCTGGGGGCGCGGCAGCCGCCAGAACGACGGATCGTCGAGATCGACGTCCGCGAGCGTCAGCGGGGACGGCTGCATCGGGACCTTCATGGTCACCACCTCCTGGGGTAGGGCGGCCCGCCGGACCACTGGGTGAGGGCTGGATGTCCAGTACGTCGAATGTCCAACACAACGGGGGAAATGATGGTTTGCCGCGCCTGACTGTCCTGAGTCGTTTCTCGCCGCCCCACATCGCCTCTCATCGCGTTTCTCGCTTCTCATCGCCCTGAGCCGGTTCCGACCGTCGACCGGTCGTTGCCGCCGACAGGGGAACGCTGACCCTCCTCGACGACCAGCCGGATCGTTGGCTACCGGACGGCTGACGCACCGCGGCGGTCCAACACCGCGGTAGTTCAGCGGTCCGTCGGGGCAGCGACGGAGCGGTGGCGGACGAAGCGCGGGGATCGCGGCGGAGAGGGAGGCATCTCCTGCCCAGGAAGTCGATCACCCGAAGGTCTCCCGCCCGGCCGCGGTGCCGCGGCGGGGGCGTCGGCAGGGGGTCGTGACCGCCGTCGAGGCCCTGGTCGTCCAGTACGGCGCCGCGGCGCCCCACCAGGCACTCCCCAGCGGATGCCCGCACAGCCCCCGTCCCGTTGGGGTGCACGGACCGCCGGGTGCCCGTCCACCAGGGCGCCGTCGTCGGGTGATCAGGTCGAGGTGGCTTTCGTCCCCGACCGGCCACCCGGACGAGCAACCCTTTCCCGCTCGTCTCGTTGACAGACCGATGCACGGCCACGTCGAAAGAGCACACCCATGCCACTTCCCGACCGTACGACCACCCGCTTCCTCAGCCGCCGCATACTGCTGCGGACCGCGTTCACCTTCGGTGTTGTCGCGGGCACGGCCGGCGCACTCGCGCCGATCATCGCCCGTGGAAGACCGGCCAACGCCCCGCGCCGGGGGGTCGCCGGGCCGCCCGGTCTGGAACGGTTCGCCGAGATGTACCGGGGCCGCCGCATCGAAGGCTCCGCCACCGTCCTGGTGCCCGTGCGGGGGCCCCGCACCCGGCCGGCGGTGGCCGTTGCGCTGCCCAGTGTGGAAGTCCGGATCGACGGCCGCCCGCTCCATGTGATGCGACGCGCCGACGGCAGCTATCTGAGCCTGGTCAACCACTACGAGTCCTTCCCGACGCTGCGCGAAGTGGCTCGGGCCGCGGTCGACGAGTTGGGAGCCGCCCAACTGGCGTCCACCCCGCCCACGGGGCACACCACCCCGCAGACCCACTGAACCGGGGAGGTTCGGCACCGGTGTACACCCGCAAGAACCAGCGGAATCTGACCCGTACGGAGAAGCGACGGCTGGTGGACGCGCTGCTGGAGCTGAAACGCTCCGGGCGCTATGACGAGTTCGTACGGATGCACGGCGAGTACTACGTTCCCGATGCGGAGGACGGTCCACGCGCAGCCCATATGACGCCCTCGTTCTTTCCCTGGCACCGTGCGTTCCTGCTGGACTTCGAGCGGGCGCTCCAGAAGGTAGACCCGGGCGTCTCCATCCCCTACTGGGACTGGACGGTCGACAACTCGCCCGCCTCATCGCTGTGGGCGGACGACTTCCTCGGCGGGACGGGAAGGGTCGGTGACCGCCAAGTGATGAGCGGCCCCTTCGCCCATTCAGGGGGCAACTGGCCGATCAACTCCCGGGTCACGGACGGCAGATATCTCACCCGCAACCTCGGCCGCCCCTCGGACCCGGTGTCGCTGCCCACCAAGGAGGACGTCGCCGCGGCTCTCGACGCACCGGTCTATGACGCCGAGCCCTGGGACTCGACCGTGCGCACCGGCTTCCGCAATCTCATCGAGGGGTGGACGGAAGGCGGCATGGACGATCCGGTGCGCTGGCGCAACCACAATCGCGTCCACCGGTGGGTGGGCGGGCTGATGCTGGGGGCGACCTCGCCCAACGACCCGGTGTTCTGGCTGCACCACTCGTATATGGATCTGCTCTGGCTGCGCTGGCAGAGCGCGCATCCGGACGCGGACTATCTGCCGCGGACCAAGCTGCCCGCGTCCGATCCGCAGAGCGGGCGGGTCTTCGCGCTGGATGAGCCGTTGCCGCCCTGGCAGATCACACCGGCCGAGCTGTTGGATCACACACGCTGGTACCGGTACGCATGACGACCGAGGCCCCCTTCCGTCGGAAGGGGGCCTCGATGCTCGGGGTAGATACGGCTCAGTGGCCGTAGGCGCCGCCGCCGGAGGCGTTCACGCAGGTGTTGCCGAACGCGGGGTTCAGCAGCGCAATCACGTTCACGGTGTTGCCGCAGAGGTTCACCGGGATGTTGACCGGCACCTGGACGGCGTTGCCGGAGATCACACCGGGGGAGTGGGTAGCGGCACCGTGCGCTCCGGCGTCGGCAACAGCCAGACCGGCACCGCCGGCCAGGATGGCACCCGAGCCGGCGACGACGGCAGCGGCCTTCGCGATACGCGACATCAGTTCTCCTTGCAGATCAGAACTCGACCACAGGACTTGCGGCCTTCACGCTGCTACAACGCCGCAACCCTGGGGCGGTAACGGATAGCGGCCAAAGTGCCCGCCCTTTGCCGTAGTGGAGCAACGTCCGGGGCGCGCGCGACGGCGGGTATCGGGGCGGGGCAGGTGGGATACCGGGCATCCGTTGCCCTGTCCCGGCGGGGCCACGAGTACCGCGCGCCGGGCGCACCACCGCCGAGTGCGGTACGGGATCACGGGCCAGCCGCACCCGGGCGTGCGCCTCAAGGTGCGGGCGGAGTCGTGACCCCCGACCCGTCGGGGCGTTGAAGAGCGTATGACCCGTTATCTCCAGGCCGCCACCGTGGCCGCCGTCGTCTGTGTGCTCGCCATCCCCGCGCTCACCACCGCACACGCCGCCCCCAGCGCCACCCCGCAGTCCACCGGGGAGGTCGATCGGAACCTCCTCAAGCCGCCGCCCGGCGGGGTGCTCGCCCCGGTGAAGGACGTCGCTTCGAAGCTGCTCCCCAAGGGCTGACTACATCTGGTTGCGGCCAAGGGTGCGGCGGACCGAGCGGCCCGCCAGTACGTCCGTACGCACCCCGTCCCTGATCACCCACCGGCCGTCGATCAGCACATGGGGAATCCCGAAGGGCAGGGCGCGCGGGGCGTCGAAGGTCGAGCCGGCCGCGACCGTCTCGGGGTCGAACATGACCAGGTCGGCTCGGTAGCCCTCGCGCACAAGCCCGCGGTCCGGCAGCCGTAGCCGGGCTGCGGGACGGGAGGTGAGATGGGCGACGGTCTCCTCCAGCGAGAGAACGCCCAACTCGCGTGCGTACCGGCCGAGGTAGTGCGGGAAGGTGCCAAAGGCGCGCGGGTGGGGCTTGCTGCCCTGGAGGATGCCGTCGCTGCCCCCGGTGTGCACCCGGTGGCGCATGATCGCCCGGACGTTCTCCTCATGGCCGACGTGCTGGAGGATGGTGGAGCCCAGCCGGTCCTCGATCAGCAGCCGTCGAGCCGTCGTCCAGGGCGACTCTCCCCGCGACCGGGCGCTCTCCTCGATGGTCGAACCGATATGGGCATCGAGCTCGGGGTCGACGACACCGGAGATCTCGATCGTCTCCCACTCCATCGGCACCCCGTGGCAGCCGTCGGAGCCGATCACCTCCAGATGGTGGCGGATGCGTTCGGCCACCGCTTCGTCCCGCAACCGTGCCAGGGTCGCCTCGGGGCCGCCCTCGCTCGCCCAACTGGGCAGCACCGCGACCAGTGTGGTGGAGCCGGGGGTGTAGGGATAGGTGTCGAGGGAGATGTCCGCGCCACGGTCGATGGCCCGGTCGAGCAGGGCGAGGAGATCGGCCGCCCTGCCCTTGTTCACCCCGAAGTTCATGGTGGCGTGGGCGAGGTGCAGGGCGCAGCCGGCTTCCCGGGTGACCTGGACCATGTCCTCGTACGCCTGGAGGGCACCGGCCCCGTACGAGCGGTGGTGGGGGCAGTAGTAGCCGTCGTAGGGGGCGAGGACCCGGCACAGCTCGGTGAGTTCGGCGTCGGGGGCGTACATCCCGGGTGTGTAGGTCAGTCCGGACGACATGCCCACCGCGCCTTGCTCAAGCCCCTCGGCGACGAGTTGCTTCATCCGGGTGAGCTCGGTCGCGGTCGCGGGCCGGTCGTCCCAGCCCACCGCGTACATCCGTACCGTGCCCTGGGGGATCAGATAGGCCGCGTTGACGGCGATGCCCTGGTCGAGGCGGTCCAGGTACTCGCCGACCGTGCGCCAGTCGAACGCCACCGAATCGTCGCCGGGGCCGCCGCCGTTCCAGCCGTTGATCGCCTGGCGTACGCCCTCCAGGGTGCGGTCGTCGACGGGGGCGTAGGACAGCCCGTCCTGACCCAGCACCTCCAGGGTGACGCCCTGGGCCGCCTTCGCCTCGTGGGCGGGGTCGCGCAGGAGCGCGAGGTCGCTGTGGGCGTGCATGTCGATGAAGCCGGGGGACAGGGCGAGTCCGCTGGCATCGAGGGTTCGGGTGCCGGAGAGCGCGGGGTCGCCCTCCCGGCGGATCGCGGCGATCCGGCCGTTTCGTATCCCGACGTCGGCGCGGTAGGAGGGGCCGCCCGTGCCGTCGATGACACATGTGTCACGGATGACGAGATCCATGGTTCCGCCGCTCCCGGGCCTAGAAGAATGTACGGATGTAGTCGCTGACGGTGCCATCGGCCTCGACCAGGGGGATCAGCTGCCACTTGTCGAAGGCGGTGCAGGGATGGGACAGACCCATACCGATCCAGTCCCCGACCTCCAGTCGGGCCTCCTCAGTCGTACGTACCCAGCCGTGCTGGTCGGACAGCCCGCTGATGGTGATGCCATCGGCCGGCCGGATCGCGCCGGTACGGCTGTCACGGACCACCTGGGCCTCCGGAAGGTCCAGGTCGTAGGCGGCGTCCCGCTTGCCCGCGTTGATGAACGCCTGCTCGGCGGTGGGGCGGGAGACGACCTGTGCCCACAGCCGGAAGGCCGGCTGGAGCGCGCCCTCGTCGGGGACCCGGTTGAAGGGTGTGAGGTGGCGGTAGTGGCCGTCGTCATGGGAGACGTACGCACCCGAGCGCAGCAGCTTGAGCACCGGCCGGGACAGCTCCGGGATCTGCGCGAACACATCGGCGACCGCGTCGAACCAGGCGCTGCCGCCCGCGCTGATCACGATCTCCCCGGTGCCGGCGAACCGTCCGGCCCGGTCGAAGTCGACGGCGAGCGCGATCATCCGGCGCAGCCAGGCGCGGACGTTGTCGGGGTCGGCGTCGGGCACCTCGCCCTCGTAGCCGGCGACCCCGACGAGCCGCAGGGTGGAAGCGGCGGCGACGGCGTCGGCGACCGCCGCGCATTCGGCCTCGGTACGCGCTCCGGTCCGGGCGCCCTCACCCGCGCCGAGTTCGATCACGACCTGCAGGGGACGGGCCGCGCCTGCCTTGGTCAGGGCCTCGTGCATCAGCTCGACCCCGCGCACGGAATCGACGTAGCAGATGAAGGTGAAGTCGGGATCGGCCAGCTCGTCGGCGAGCCAGCACAGGGCGGCGCTGTCGACGACCTCATTGGCGAGGAAGATCCGCTGGACGCCGTGGGCGCGGGCGACCCGGGCCTGGTGGGGCACGGCCACGGTGATGCCCCAGGCGCCGTGCTCCAACTGGCGGGCGAAGAGCTGCGGCGCCATCGACGTCTTGCCGTGCGGGGCGAAGGAGAGCCCATGGCGCTCGGAGAAGGTCTGGAGAAGGCCGAGGTTGTGCTCGACGGATTCGGCGGAGAGCGCGAGTACGGGGGTGGTGAAGCCACCGGTGAAGAGGTTGAGGCGCTCGGCCGCCAATTCGCCGACCGTCAGGCCCACGGCGTCCGGCGGGAGCGCCTTGAACCGGTGGTCGACGCGCTCGTGCCGGAGCAGGGCGAGCTGGTCGGCGGGCATAGAGCCTCCTCATTGAGACGGCCGTTGCACTACTTGCAACAGTCATTGCGCATATTGCTCGATGTTGTCTAACATCCGGCCCAGTGTCGGGTCAATGGACTCGACCACCCCCACCCCGCGAGGAGCCCCAGGGTGACCAGCCCGACCGGAACGGCAACTGTGGCCACGACTGACGTCATCTGCCTCGGTGAGTCCATGGTCACCTTTCTGCCATCACGGCCCGGACGCCTCGCCGACGTCCCCTCCTTCGCCCGTGCCATCGGGGGCGCCGAGTCCAATGTGGCCTGCGCGCTGGCGGCGATCGGACACCGGGTGCGATGGGTCAGCAGGGTCGGCGTGGACGGCTTTGGCGACCATCTGATCGAGGCGATCGCCGCCTACGG
The DNA here is from genome assembly GCF_023701525.1 of Streptomyces albipurpureus. Lineage (GTDB taxonomy): Bacteria > Actinomycetota > Actinomycetes > Streptomycetales > Streptomycetaceae > Streptomyces > Streptomyces albipurpureus. The sequence goes on along the minus strand of NZ_JAMQAW010000010.1, from coordinate 201,980 downwards.
GGTGGACACCTCCGCGGTGAGCCGCGATCCTCGTCGGCCCACCGGCATCTACTTCCGCACCGCGACCGACCGCTCCGCCGCCACCCATGAAGTCGTCTACTACCGGGCCGGCTCGGCGGCCTCCGCGATGTCGCCCAAGACCGTGCCGTACGCGGATGTCACCAGCGCCCGGGTACTGCACCTGTCCGGGATCACCGCCGCGCTCTCCGCCGACTGCCTGGCGCTGATGCACGAACTCACCGCGCCCCGCGCCGGCCGCCCCCTGGTCTCCTTCGACATCAACCACCGCCCCGGGCTCTGGCGCGACGCCTCCGGTGCGCGGGTGCTCCTTGAGTTGGCCCGTGGAGCCGATCTTGTCTTCGTCGGAGAGGACGAGGCCGAAGCCGCCTGGGGCCTGCGGGGGGCCGAGGCCATCCGGGAGGCGCTGCCGGAGCCCGCGATGCTGGTGGTCAAACAGGGGGGTAGGGGCGCGATCGTCTTCGCCGCGGAAGGCGACGGTGATGACCGGGTTCCCGCCCGGACCACCACCGCCGACCAGGCGCCGGAAGACCAGACCTCGCCGGGCACCCTGGCCGTCGGCGCCGGATCGGACCGGCCCCGCGGCACCACCGACGCCCCCGCGGCCGACGCCACTGCCACGGCGTCCGGCAACACCGCGCTGGGCGGTATGACGAGCCGCACCGACCAGGCCGCCGAGCCCCGCCCAGCCGCCCCGGCCTCCCCCGACGGCGGCACCCCACCGGCCCCCCGCCCGGACACCGGCCGAGACGGCACGGCGGCCGAGACGGTCCTGCTGGCCCCGAGCAGCACCCGGCACTCCCGTGCGTTCGGTGCGGGTCATGCCTCCAGCAGGCCCTTGGGCAGCATCGGCGGACGGTCGGACACCGTCACCTTCGTGCCCGCCCCCAAGGTGGAGATCATCGCCGCGGTCGGCGCCGGGGACGCCTTCGCCGCCGGCTTCCTCTCCGGCACCCTGCGCGGGCTGCCGATCAAGGAGCGCATCCGCCACGGCCATCTGCTGGCCGCCGCGGCACTCACCGTCCCCGGAGACGTCGGGCAACCGCCGGCCACCGCCCACGCGGACCGTCTCGCGGCACTCGACGACGCCGGCTGGGAGAGACTTCGTCTCGGCCCCGGCTGGACCTCAGCCGTCCATGAGGAGGTACGCACACCATGAGTCAGACCGTCGACCGCGCGCTGAGCATCCTGCCGCTGCTCGCTCAGGGACCCGCCGACCTCGGACAGGTCGCCGAACGCCTCGGCGTACACAAATCCACCGCGCTACGACTGCTGCGTACCCTCCACGACCACGGGCTCGTCTACCGCCAGCAGGACCAGCGCTACCGCCTGGGCGCACGGCTCTTCGCCCTGGCCCAGGAAGCGGTGGAGAATCTCGACGTACGCGAGATTGCCCACCCCCATCTCATCACTCTCAATGAGCAGATCGGGCACACCGTCCATCTCGCCGTCTACGAGGAGAGTGAAGTTCTCTACATCGACAAGGTGGAGAGCCGCTATCCCGTGCGGATGTACTCACGCATTGGAAAGCCCGTGGCGATCACCGTCGCGGCGGTCGCCAAACTCCTCCTCGCCGATCTGCCCGAGTCCGAGCGGCGGGTCATCGCCGAGAAGCTCGACTACCCCATGTACACATCCCGTTCGACACCCAACGCCGCGGCGTTCCTCAAGGAACTCGCCGCCGTACGCGAACAGGGATGGGCCACCGACCTCGGCGGCCACGAGGAATCCATCAACTGCATCGGCGCGCCCATCCGCGGTGCGGCCGGTCGGGTGGTCGCCGCGATGTCGGTCTCCGCGCCGAACGTGGTCGTCACCGCCGAGGAACTCCTCAGCCTGCTCCCGCTGGTGCGTCGCACCGCCGATGTCATCAGCCGGGAGTACTCCGGCTCAGTCACCCCTCACTGAGCTCAACCACCCCACCCCGAACGCCTCGAAGGAAGCTCCATGACCGAGAAGATCGCGCTCGTCCCCGCCACCCACACCGCCCCGCCCGCCAAGTTCTCCCACGGTGTGAGGAAGGGCAACATCCTTCAGGTCGCCGGGCAGGTCGGGTTCCTGCCCGCCGTCGAGGGCCAGGCACCCACCCCGGCCGGGCCCACCCTGCGCGAGCAGACCCTCCAGACCTTCGCCAATGTGAAGGCGATCCTGGAGGAGGGTGGCGCGAGCTGGGACGACGTGATGATGATGCGCGTCTACCTCACCGACGTCGACCACTTCGCCGAGATGAACCAGATCTACAACGAGTACTTCGAGGAGCAGGGCCTCAAGGCCCCCGCCTCCGCCCGCACCACCGTCTATGTCGGCCTGCCGGCCGGGCTGCTGATCGAGATCGACGCCCTCGCAGTGCTGAGCTGAACCGACCGCCGCCGGTTTCGGCTCCGCTCATCTGATCTGTGGTGACTGCTTGTCGCGGGGTGGGGCGTGCCACCGGATTCGCCCGGATCCGGTGGCACGCCCCACCCCGCGGTCCTCTCCCCCGCCCAGACCTTGGGCAGCGGCGATTGATTCAGAGGAGCCGCAGACAGAGCAGGGTCCGCATGCGCGCTGTGTCGACGAGTTCGGCTGACTGCCGGTCGGGGCCCGTGGGGCAGTCAGCCGCCGGAAGCCCGTCGTACCTCTCCGTGCGGGTCGCGGTGACCCGCCATCTGGCCGTGGCCGAGTCGCAGGGGACCACTCCAGCGGACGCGGTGGCGCTGCCCAGGCAGTCGCCGACAGCGGTGTGCCCTGCCGCGCTGATCATCCCGATGCGAGGGACGGCAGTGCCCTTGTCGCTGTCCCGCTGTCCGCCGCCACCCCCTCTGTCGTGGGAACTCGCGGGAGAGGCCACAAAACCGATGATGACCAGCAGGAGGACGATCCCGCAGCCGATGAGCCAGCGGGTCCTGGCGTCGCTTTGGCCCCGACGGGCGACGGGCTGGGCGGGGTAGATCCGTATCGGCTCCGCGGGAGGTGCCGGGTAGCGGTGGATCACATGCCGCACGAGGGGCTGGCGCTGACGGACCATCTGATCGAGCCGCGACGGGTGGTCCGCCCCCGGAACGCGATCGGCCGCGTCCTGACGCTCTGGACGGTCTGTACGGCCTTGATGGTTTGGACCGCCCTGGCTGGTCCCCTGGCTGGTCCCCTGACCGGGGTCCGCGGTGACCGGCCCGCTCTCACCGGCCGGATCGGGGCCGGCCGTGGTGCGCGCCTCGGCCGGCTGCGGCAGCACTCCGGTGGGCGCGGTGCTGCCCGGTGCTTCCTGCTGGATCGCTGGCCCGGCGGCGGGGAGCGCAGGGGCGACCGGAGGAACAACAGGAGTGAGGGGGACGGCAGGATCGGGGGAGACGACCGGAGCCTTGGCATGGCGTGGCGAAGCGGGGCGCCCAGCGGGGCCCGTAGGGGCTGGTGACGCGGCTCTGGCCCGGGTCGGGGGCGATGGGGACGGCAGGGTCCTGGGCCGGCGGAGCTGAGCCGACCGCTGGGCAGCCCTCGACACTGCCAGCAGTTCCTGGAGCTGAGCCGGTGCGGGCGGCGCTGCCGGCGATGCCGTCCGCACCGCGGCGGCGAGGGCGGCGCCGTGTTCCTCGTACTCCGCCAGCAGCCGCGCCCATTTCGCGGGCAACCAGTGCTGCCCCGCCTGGGAGGCCGCCGGCGCCGCCAACTCGGTGGCGAACTCCACCAGCAGTTCGGCGGCCCCCGGTCGATCCCTCGGGTCCAGGGCCAGACAGCGGTGTACGACATCCTTCAGATCGGCCGGCAGCCCCGTGGTGTCGGTGTCCCCGCAGCGGATCTTGGCCAGCAGTTGGAAGGCGTCATCTCCCTCCGGATAGAGCGGCCTGCCAACGGCGAGATGGAAGAGGGTCGCACCGAAGGAGTAGATGTCGGAGGCCGCGGTGGAGAGCATTCCGTCCGCCTGCTCGGGCGCGACGAAATGGAACGTCCCGAAGGTTCCGGGGGTCCTGGTGAGATCAGTGGCGTGGGATATGCCGAAGTCGATGACCCGTGCCCCGGACATGGGCAGCAGGATGTTCTGCGGTTTCACATCCCGGTGGATGATGTCCGCCTGATGGAGGGTGAACAGCGCCGCGGCCGTACCGGCGGCGATCCAGCGGACCGCCACTGACGGCAGCACCCCGCCCGTACGCACCAGTTCGGCGAGCGAGGGCGCGGGGATGTAGTCGATGGCCATCCAGGGCCGCTCGGCCTCGGGATCGGCGCCCCTGACCTTTGCCGTATGGCGGCTGTCGATACGGCGGGCGAGGATGATCTCGCGGGCGAACCGCCGGCGGTCGGTATCGCTGATGGAACCCTCGGTCAGCAGGCACTTCACCGCCAGCAGCCGGGTGTCCGTGGTTGAGCGGGCCAGATAGACCCGGCCCATCCCGCCGGCTCCCAACCTACCGAGCAGCCAGTACGGTCCCAGCCGTTGGGGATCATCCCCGCTGAGCGGCTTCAGCAATGCCCTCGAATCGGTCATCCTCTCCCCCTGCCGTGATGCCGGTGTGCAGCGTACCCACCAACAGGTCCGCTGGCAGCAGCGGTTGTGCGGCGGCGGCTGTGCGGCGGCGGTTGCACAACGGCGGTTGCTCAACGGCGGGGGGAGAGGCGGGCGCAGGGATCAGGCCGTGCAGTACTGCTGCTCCTTTCCGATGGACCGGTACATGCAGTCCGAGTTCTCCAGCAGTTGGAGCACCGCGTCCCGGTTGCGGCTGGTCTCTCGCTCGATCACTTCATCGGGCGGGTAGAAACCACCGCCGGCGGAGGTACGGGGATACAGCTCAAAGGTGTAGCCGAAGATCCGCTGATTGCCCCAGAGCCAGTCATCGATCGAACCGTCGGTGACATAGAGGTCGCTGGCCTGCTCGGGTGTGTAGCCATTGCTCGCGGCCATCTTCCCGCCGACCGCGGCGAACGCGTTCCGGTCGTCCTGGGTCATCCCCGGCGCGGTGTCGGCGGTGGTGTAGCCGAAGGGCCAGAGCACCAGCTCGCTGTAGGTGTGGAAGTCGATGCCGGTACGGATCTGCTGCTTGCCGCCGACGACCCTGCCGCGGACGAAGTCAGCGACGACCTTGACCTCGGGTGCTGACTCGGCGGCGCGCCCGCGATAGGTCTCGGAGCTGGTCGAACCGGATGATCCGCCGCAGCAGCCCCACCGGTAGTTCCAGTTTCGGTTGAGGTCCGTGCCGACATAGGACGAACCGGTGTTGGGCTGCCGGTTCTTGCGCCAGCTGCGGTAGGTGCCGGAGGCGATGTCGTACTCGCCGCCGTCCGGATTGAGATCGGGGATGATCCAGATCTCACGGTTGTTGACCGCGTTGGTGATGCGTGAGTCGGTGCCGTAGTCCTCGCCGAACTCGCGCAGCAGATAGAGCGCCATCTCCACGGTGAGGTGCTCACGAGCGTGCTGGTGGTGGGTGAACAGCACCTCGGGCTCGTTCTCGTCGACCGCGACATTGTCGCTGATCTTGATGGCGATGATCTCGCGGCCCTGGTGGCTGCGGCCGATGACCCGCTTGCTCATGATGCTGGGAGAGGCGGCGATCCGCTGATTGATCTGCGCGGTCATCTCGGCGTAGTTGTGGTAGCGCGAGTCCGCCGACGGGAAGTCAAAGGCCCCGACCGCGGCCCCACTCGCTCTCGCCGGCGGCGCGGCCAATGCCGTGAGCCGGTAGCCGAGCGTACGCAGTCGCTTGGCCTGAGCGGTGTTGGCGCTGACGACCGCGGAGCGGGCGTCGACCTCGTCGATGGAGACGCCGGTGGCGGCGATGGCGTTACGGGCGGCGACGGTGCTCACACCAGCGATCTCGTACTGCCGGATCTGTTCCTCCGCGGCAGCGGCCGGTGCGGTGTCGAGGGGGCGCGGGTCGGACTGGGCGGAGCCCGCGGTGAGGGGCACTGCCAGTGCCAGTGCCAGCAGTACGGCGATGGTGGTGGTCTTCCGGCCACTGCCACGGCCGCGTACGCGAAGTCGCATGGTCCCTCCTGGGTTGTGGAGTGCGAGGCCTGACGAGCACGACCGGGTGCTCGGCCAGGTGCGACATAGAGGTGCGGATAGGTGGGGCACATCGTGCTGGCATGGCATGGACCGGTCAAGAGCTAGGTTCCAGCCGGGGAGGAGGAGGGTGCCCGGAGAGCGGACGCGGGCGCTCGACGGCGTACCGGCGTCATGGACGGCGCGCCCGAGGCGCGCCCGCATGCGACCGCAGCGCGCCGAGCGGAACTCCTCGGCTATCGGCTACGGTCCGCCCCCGAAATGCGCCGAGCGGGCATCCTCGGCTCGCGGACGCGGTGCGCCCGAAGCGGGCCGCTCGCGGGCAGGGGCCGGAGCGCCCCGAGACGGCTGGGGAAACGGACAGCAGCGCCACCGAAGAACGGTGACGCTGCTGGTTACGTCGTACGACCTGGGCGTGGGGTTGGACGGTGCGTACGACAGGTTATGCCGCTACCCGCTACGGCAGTCCGTGAACATGCGGTCCGACCACGCTCGACCAGGCGTTCCCGGCGGTGGCGTCCCAGTTGGTGGACCAGGTCATCGCACCGCGCAGGGCCGGATAGGTCCTGGCCGGCTTGAAGGTTCCGCAGTTGGTGCCGCGTGCCAGGCAGTCCAGCGCGTTCTTCACGATGGTCGGGCTGACGTAGCCGCTGCCCGCTCCCCGGGTGGACGCCGGGGTGCCGAGGCCGACCTGGGAGGCGTCGAGGCCGCCTTCCAGCATGATGCAGGCCAGACCGGTGAGGAAGTCCACCGAGCCCTGCGAGTACACCTTGCCGTCACAGCCGAGCATCGCGCCGCTGTTGTAGTACTGGGTGTTGACGACCGTGAGGATGTCCTTCACGTTGAGCGCCAACTTGAAGTACTCGGACGACGTGGACTGCATGTCCAGCGTCTGCGGGGCCATGGTCAGCACCATGCCCGGGCCCGCCTTGGCGGAGAGCTGCCGCAGCGCCTTCGTCAGGTAGGTGGAGTTGATGCCGTGCTCCAGGTCGATGTCGACCCCGTTGAAGCCGTACTCCTGCATCAGCGCGTAGGTGCTGTTGGCGAACGCGGTCGCCGAGGCGTCGCTGTTGACGGTGACATTGCCGATCTCGCCGCCGACGGAGATGATGACCGACTTGCCCGCTGCCTTCTTCGCGGCGATGTCCGCCTTGAAGTCGGCGGGGGAGGCGTAGCCGACGGCCGGGCTCAGGTTGAAGACGATCTCACCCGGGGTCGTGGTGGCATCGGCGAACGCCACGGCGATGATGTCGTACTCCGACTGCACATCGCGCAGCTTCTGCACGGTCGCGCCGTTGTTGAAGTTCTGCCAGTAGCCCGTCACCGCGTGCTTGGGCACGTTCGGGTTGGGCTCCACCGAACCCTTGGAGGTGCGCCCCGGGACGTTGGCGGTGCGGCCGGACTCGCCCGCGCCGTTGGTCGCCGTCACCTGGAACTGGTAGAGCGTGTCCTGGGTGAGGCCGGTCACGTTCGCCGAGGTGCCGGTCGAGGACTGGACCTTGGTGCCGTCGCGGTAGACGTTGTAGCCGGTCGCACCGGCGGACGCGGTCCAGTTCAGGGCCACGGACGAGGGGGTCACGGCGCCGACCGCGAGAGCGGTGGGTGTGGGGGGGATCACCGGCTCTTCGGGGCCGCCGCCACCGGCGTCCGGACCGAATACGTTCACATCGTCGACCTGGTACGCGGGAGTGCCGTACCAGCCGTGGGTGTAGACGGTGACGGACGTGGTGTTGGCACCCGTGCGGAAGGTCGTGTTCAGCTGGGTCCAGCCGGTGGAACCGGGCGACCAGGTGGAGACATCGGTGGTGCCGGTGCCGCTGGCGCCGAGGTAGGTGAGGCCGCCCTGCACCCATGCGCTGAGCGCATAGGTCGAGTTGGGCTTGACCGTGACGGCCTGGGTGCACTTGGCGTTGTCGTGACCGGCCGGAGTGGCCTTGAGCGACGAAGCGCCCGTGCGAACGGGCGTAGACACGTTCGTGCCGGAGGCGCCGGAGCACGTCCAGTTGGAGAGGCCTGACTCAAAGCCGGCGTTCTTGGCGACATTGACGTCGGCCGCCTGTGCAGTTCCTGTGGTGCCCACGATGGCAACACCGGCGCCGACGGCAAGCGCCAGCACACCGCCGAGCCATCTCTTTTTGCGCGTGTTGGGGTCCACTTACTGCCTCCAGTGGGGGAGTTGGGGGGATGGAGGAAGAAATGAGATACGAACGGTGGCCACCGTTGGTCGTAAAGCTGGTCCAGACCAATAGGCTTGTCAAGCCCTCTGACGCTGATTCGTCCTACGGCGTGGTCATCTGTTTTCGGCCACAGCGGAGCGTAGACCCCCTGACGGGTCCGTAGGGGCCGCATGGTGGATCGTCAGCTTTTCACCCCCTTTGGTGTGTGCGGAGCGTGCACAAGCTGAGGCTCTGGGTTCACGAAGGTGTTCTCTGCCACCAAAGTCGCGGATAAAGTGCTGATGCAGGAGCAGCGAGCAGTACGTATCTGCGGTCACGGGACCCCCGGCGGCCGGGGCTGAACGGGGAACCAGCGTGCCGACCGCAATAGCTGTCACCAGCGCAGACCTGGTGCTACCGCCGATGGACCAGCACACCCCGACGGCGGCCCTGCTCGCCGCGCCGGACGCCCAGCCGCTCGATCTCGCGCTCGCGGACATGACCGTCCTGCTGGAGCAGCACGGTTATGTCATCGCCCTCTACCCGTCCTCGATCTCCCTCGCTCACGAACGACGGCTGCACACCGTGCGGTCCGTGCTGGAGACCAACCGCGTCGCGCTGCTGAAACTGGATCTCCCGCCGCTGGCCATCGCCGTACTGGTGCGTCAGTTGCGCCAGTTGTCGATCTGTGACTTCGGGGCCGGGGTTGTCGCCTCCGCCGCGCGGCTGTTGTCCCACTATGTCTATGCGGGTGCGCTGCTGAACTCCGTGACCAAACTGGACCGGGTCCCCGTGAGTCTGAAGTCCCATGCCAAGTCCTGGGTTCCGGGCTCGCAGTTCGGGGTACTTGCCAATCCGCGTCCCGAATTGATCAGGATTGGGACGGGGCAGTTGTCCGGGCCTGACTTCGCCACCCGGCTGGTCGTCGCCAAGGGGCAGTTGCAGTCGGACTGGGTCAGCGAAACACTGATTCCGCAATGGCGCACGCAGAGTCTGGAGGAGATTGAACTCCCAGCCGACTCACCCGGCTGGTGGGGTACCGCAAAGCTGATGGAATTCGCCGCTTTCCTGCCGGACATCTCCATCCTCTATCAGCTGGTCTCGTCCGTAAGGAGAGAGGTGTGCACGTGGTGCGGAATTGACATCATCGGTGACCGATGCGGCTTCTGCTCGGCGCCGCTCGCCGCGACCGAGAACCAGACTCGGGATTCCCGGTTACTGAACCGTGGAACAGTCGCGCACCGCGGATCGTGAACCGGCCCGCGGGGGGCAGCGCCGCTCGCGAGCAGATCGGGTTCACCTCGGCGGGGGAGTGCGTACTGTCTGCGCCTCCTGGCCAGGGGAAGGGCCCCCGCCGCCCAAGCGGGACGGGCCGGTCGTGGAACGCCCACCGGCTCCGGGCTGCCCGCCAGCCGAGCGAGGTGTGCCGGCCGTGGTGCGCGCGGCCGTCCGGGGCAGCGCCGATACGCGGTCGACAGCTAGCCGTCGTGCGCCCGTTCACCGCGGGGCCCTGCGCCGGGGCGTCCGCTTCCCGAATCCGTCCTCTCACTCTGTCCGCTCCGTCAGCCCATGATCTGCGAACGAGGTCGTCCAGCCAATGAATTCACGCCAACGCCGTGGCGTTCTCCTTCTGCTCCTCTCGGTGCTGTGCGCCCTCGCCGCGTTCGCCGGCGTGATCTCCGTGATAAACAACGTGAATTCCAAAGTCGGTCCCGAGGTCACGGCCTACAAGCTGAAATCCGATGTGACCCCCTATACGGCTCTGCGGCCCGCCCAGTTCACCAAGGTGCGGATACCCAAGCGTTGGTTGCCGAGCAGTGCTGTGACGGAACTGTCCGTGGTGCGGGGGAAGATCGCCGTTACGCAACTCCGCAAGGGCTCCCTGCTCCAAGAGGACATGATCGTCAAGCGGCCCGAGCTCGAAGCGGGTGAGCAGGAGATCGCCATCATGATCGATGCCGCCACCGGTGTCGCCGGCAAGATCACCCCCGGTGATCTGGTCAATATCTTCGCGACCTTCGCCGGCAAAGAGAAGGGCGACCCGGACCAGTCCCGGATCATCGTCCCCAACGCCGAGGTCATCGATGTGGGCCGACTCACCCCGCTGGAACGCAAGGAGGGCGACCGTCGGAGCACCACCCGAGAGGCGGTCCCGATCACCTTCGCCCTCAACACCACGGACGCCCAACGCGTCGCGTACGCGGAGTCCTTCGCCGAGAACGTTCGACTGGCCCTGCTGGCCAAGGGCAGCCCGGCCACATTGCGCCCCGGGGACAGCTCGTACACCCTCGACGAAGACAAGAACAGGTGAGGGCTGTATGACCATACGCATCCTCCCGGCCGTCGGTGACCTCGACGCGGCCCGGTCCATCACCACCCTGCTCAGCCAGCTGCCGGAGACCGAACCCGCGAACCCGGTAGCCGACTCGACCTCACTCCTCGACCTGCTCGCCCGGCTCGCCGCCGAGTCACTCGACGAACTGCCCGAGGTCGTCCTGGTCCATGAGCGGATCGGACCCGTGCCGGCACTGGAGCTGATTCGGGAGGTTGCGCTGCGCTTTCCCGCCGTGGGCGTCATCCTGGTCACCGTCGACGCCAACCCCGCCCTCTACTCGTCCGCCATGGACTCCGGGGCCCGTGGACTCATCGGGCTCCCCCTCTCCTACGAGGAACTGGCCCAGCGGGTTCAGGCCGCCGCCGGCTGGTCCACCGGGGTGCGGCGACATCTCGGACACAGCGGGGACGTCTTCACCGGCCCCGGCGGCACGGTCGTCACCGTGAGCGGCGCCAAGGGCGGGGTGGGCGCCACCGTCACCGCGGTGCAGCTCGCACTGGCCGCCCAGGCGTCCGGCCGCTCGGTGGCCCTGGCCGACCTCGACCTCCAGGCCGGAGACATCGCCTCCTATCTGGATGTGCAGTTCCGGCGCTCCATCGTCGACCTCGCCGGTATCCAGGACATCTCGCCACGAGTGCTGCAAGACGCGCTGTTCGCCCATCACACGGGGCTGGGGCTGCTGCTCGCGCCGATGGACGGTGAGCGCGGCGAGGAGGTGGACGACCGGGCCATACGGCAGATCGTCAGCGCGCTGCGGCACCGCTACGAGGTCGTGATCATCGACTGCGGTACGCAGATGAACAGCGCGAACGCCGCCGCCATCGAGATGGCCGACACCACCGTGCTGGTGACGACCCCCGATGTGATCGCGGTCCGAGCGGCCAAACGCATGATCAGGCTCTGGGACCGGCTCCAGATCCGCAAGGCGGAGGAGACGGTCGCCGTGGTCAACCGGTACAACCGCTCAACCGAGATCCAACCGCCCCTGATCGAGCGCATCACCGGCACCCGGATCGCCCGGACCACGGTTCCGGCGGGGTTCAAGGAGCTACAGCCGGTCGTCGACGCGGGCCGGATGCAGGACCTGGAGGCCAAGTCGGCCGTGAAGCAGGCGCTCTGGCAACTCGCCGGGGAGCTCTCGCTGGTGTCCGCGCCGGAAGGGGAGCAGCAGCGCCAGGGGAAGTTCCGTGGGGACCGCGGCTCGATCGGGCTCCGTAGGACGCGATCACGATGACGGGCCGGCGGGAAGGTACGAGGACGGATCGGCGGCAGCCCCGGCGGCCGGCCCTGGTGCGCCGCCCGGGGAGGACCCGCGCAGGGCTTCGGCGACTGCGCGACGACCGGGGCCAGGCCGCCGTGGAGTTCACCGGCACCATTCCCCTGATCCTGGTGACCTTCGCCCTGCTCTGGCAGGCGGCCCTCACCGGCTACACCTTCGCCCTCGCGGGAAACGCCGCGGACGAGGCCGTACGGGCCGGGACCGTGGGCGGCGACGGAGCCTGCCGGGCAGCGGGGGACGCGCATCTCCCCTCGGCCTGGCGGGGGCCCACCTTCAAGTGCGGCGGCGACGGGGACCTCTACCGGGCCTCGGTACGGCTGCCCGTGCCACTGCTCTTCCCCGGAGTCAGCTTTGACGTCACCGTCGACGGCGATGCCGCCGCGCCTTGGGAGGAGGCACCGCCATGAGCAGCCCCAGCAGGCGTACGGACCGAGGACAGGCGGCGATCGAGTACGCGGGGATGATCAGCCTGCTGCTCTTTGTGGCGCTTGCGGCCATTCAGCTCGGCGTCGTCGCCTACACCGCCCAGCAGGCGGGCACCGCGGCCCGCGCGGGCGCCCGAGCGGCCTCGATGCCCGAAGGCGACATTTCGGCGGCGCAAGCCGCGAACGCGGCCGTGAGTGACTGGCTCACTCCGAAAGTCGAGCCCGGGACGTGCGCCGAGGAGGTCACCGTCACGGTCAGGATCGAGATACCGCGGGTCCTGCCCGTGTTCGACTTCGACCCCGCGTGGAGGTCCGTCACCATGCCCTGCGACTGAGGGGAGCACCCCACCGGGCACACCACGCACCACGTACCACAGCACAGCATGGGGGAGTTGGGGAGATGACGACATGAGTCTACGGGCGCGCATCAACAGTCCCGAGCCGGTCAACGGCCATGGCGAGGAGAACCGACTCGTCGGTGTCTACCGCGCCAAACTCCTGGAGGAGATCGACCTCGCCGAGATGTCCTCGCTCGCCGCCGCCGACCGGCGGGTCCGGCTGGAGCGGGTGCTCGGCCACATCATCAGCCGCGAAGGGCCGGTCCTCTCCACCGTCGAGCGCTCCCAGCTCATCCGCCGGGTCGTCGACGAGGCCCTTGGCCTCGGCATCCTGGAGCCTCTCCTGGAGGACGCCTCCATCAGCGAGATCATGGTCAACGGCCCCGAGCAGGTCTATGTCGAGCGCAGTGGCCGACTGGAGATGCTGCCCCTGCGCTTCTCCTCCAACGAACAGCTGATGCAGACCATCGAGCGGATCGTCTCCACCGTCAACCGCCGGGTCGATGAGGCCAATCCCATGGTCGACGCCCGCCTCCCCTCCGGGGAGCGTGTCAACGTCATCATCCCGCCCCTCTCCCTCAGCGGCCCCATCCTCACCATCCGCCGCTTCCCCCGGGCCTTCACCCTTCAAGAGATGATCGCCATCGGCTCGCTCGACGAGCAGATGACCCTGCTGCTCGCCGGGCTCGTACGGGCCAAGTTCAATGTGATCGTCTCCGGCGCCACCGGCACCGGGAAGACCACCCTGCTGAACTCCCTCTCGGGACTGATCCCCGAGGGCGAGCGCATCGTCACCATCGAGGACTCGGCCGAACTCCAACTCCAACAGCCCCATGTGATCACCCTGGAGAGCCGGCCCCCCAATGTGGAGGGCAAGGGACGGGTCACCATTCGCGATCTCGTCCGAAACTCCCTGCGTATGCGCCCCGACCGCATCATCGTCGGTGAGGTCCGTGGCGGTGAGACCCTCGACATGCTCCAGGCCATGTCCACCGGCCACGACGGCTCCCTCGCCACCGTCCACGCCAACAGCGCCGAGGACGCGCTGATGCGGCTGCAGACCCTGGCGTCCATGGCCGAGGTGGAGATCCCGTTCGCGGCGATCAAGGACCAGATCAACAGCGCGGTGGATGTGATCGTCCAGCTCACCCGGCACGCCGACGGGTCCCGTCGGGTCACCGAGATCGCCGTGGTCGACTCGCACGGACGCGAGGAGTACCGGATCGTCTCCGTCTGCCGCTTCCTCACCCAGCCCATGACCGCCGACGGGCGGGTCCACGGCCGGTTCGGCTACTACCCGGTGCCTCGCCGGGTCGCCGACCGGCTCTATATGAAGAATGAATCCCTTCCCGCGGTCTTCGGCGTGGCCGACAGCGAGGAGCAGCTCGCGGTGAGGAGAACCGCCATATGACCGGTACCTGACCCCGCCGGCCCCCGACCTCCCGCGGGTTCGTCCCGGGGGATCACCCTTGATCGGTCCCCCGTTCCAGCCGCTCTTCTGCGCTGGCCGCCCAAACCCGCACCGCGAGCAGCTATCGCGAGCAGCTATCCATAGCCCTCCCCCGAGCCCACCGAAAAGGCCTCACCCGACATGGACAACCTCCCGCTTCTGACGACCGGAGTGATGCTGCTCGCCGGTGTGCTCGGAGTCATCGGCGTGCACGCCTACTCCTCGGGCCGGGCGCAGCAGCAGGCACTGGTCGACCGGCTGGCACAGCACGGCGCCTCCCTCGCCCACCACGGCCGGCGACGGCGCTTCGGCGGCATCGACCGGCGACTGCGCGCCACCCGCATAGGAAAGAGCGTCGAACGGAAGATCGCCGCAACGGGTCTGGACCTCACCGTGGGCGAGTACATCGTCTATGTGATCGCCGCCCTGCTGGCTGTCTACTTCTCCGTCGGCGCGATCCTCGCCCCGTTCTTCGGGCTGATCGCGGCCGTCGCCAGTCTCTGGGGAGCCAACGCCTTCCTCAACTGGCAGCGCACCAAACGCACCGAGGCGTTCATCGGCCAACTCCCCGAGTTCACCCGGGTACTCGCCAACGCCACCCAGGCGGGCCTCGCCCTGCGCACCGCGCTCGCCATGGCCGCCGAGGAGCTCGACGACCCGGCCGGCTCCGAGTTGAGCATCGTCGCAGATCAGCTGGCCGTCGGACAGAGCCTGGACGACGCGCTCGGTGAGCTCGCCGACCGGCTGCCGTCCCGCGAACTGATGGTCCTGGTCACCACCTTGATCCTCGCCAACCGCGCGGGCGGGCAGGTCGTCACCTCGCTCCGGAATCTGACCGAGTCCCTGGAGGAGCGCAAGGAGACCCGCAGAGAGGTCACCACCATGCTCTCCCAGATCAAGGTCACCGCCATCGCCGTTCCCCTCCTGGGACTCGGCTTTCTCCTGATGATCAACACCATGACCCCGGGTGCGCTGGACAAGATGACCGGCTCGGTCACCGGCCAGGCCGCCACGCTGGTGGCCGTCGGTCTCTATGTACTGGGTGCGTTTCTGATCCGCCGCGTCTCGCGGATCCAGGTCTGAGGGGGCCACACACATGGGACTGCTTCTCGCTCTGCTCCTGGCCATATCCGTGTACGGGGTGTTCCACGGCGTACGGATGTACCGCGCGGACGCCAAACTCCCCGGCGACCTCCAACTCGCCCTGGAGGTCGGTTCCACCCGGACCACCGCCGTCGGCTCGGTCATCGACCGCCTCGGCATCAGATACGCCCCCGCGGTGCTCCGCGCCATGGGCCCCGCCCGGGTCGATGCCGTACGCCGTCGTCTCGACATGGCCGGCAACCCGGGAGGCATGACCGTCGACCGGTACGCGGCCCGCCGCGCCGTCTACGGATTCCTCGGCGTGCTGGCAGCGCTCTCCATGCTGGCGCGCGGTCAGTTCGTCCTGGCGATCCTCCTCTTCGTCTTCGGGCTCTTCTGGACCGATGTGATCATCAAGGCGGCGATTCGCCGTCGCCGCGCCGACATCGAGCGGACCCTGCCGGACTTCCTCGATGTCCTCGCCGTCGTCGTCTCAGCCGGCCTGGGCTTCCGGCAGGCCCTGGAGCGGGTCGCGGAGAAGTACCAGGGCCCCTGGGCCGATGAACTCCGGATCACCCTGCGGCAGATGGACATGGGCGTCAGCCGTCGCGACGCCTTCGAGCAACTCCGCCGACGCAACGACTCCGACCAGGTGTCGATGTTCGTCACCGCGCTCCAGCAGGGCGAGGAACTCGGTGCGCCGATCGTCGACACCTTGATCCAGATCGCCACGGACATGCGCCGCACTGACTCCCAGAACGCCCGCCGGGACGCCGCACGCGCCGTCCCCAAATCCACTCTCGTCGTCACGCTGATCATGCTGCCGGCGACCATGATCCTGATTGTGATGAGCTTCTACTACGGATCCGGGGTGGACCTCGCGGAGGTCCTGGGCGGTTGATTCACACCGGCCCACCCGGCGCGCTCCAGCGCAGACAGGAGGTGACACGCCAGATGTTCTCGGAACGAAGGGCCCTCGTCCGCAACGCGATCGCTCAGCGCATGCACCCGCGCGGGGGCGACACGGACCCGAGTGCCGCCCGCGAACCGCGTGCCGTCAGCAGCGGTCAGCCCGACTTGGCTCACCCCGGCAGTCATGAGGCCGCCAGCCCCGAACTCGGCCCGGCCCAGCCAGGACCGGCTCAGCCCGGCACATCGCGGTCCGGCGCATCGCGGCCCGGCATATCGCGGCCCGGCATATCGCGGGGCAGGCCGTTCGGCGGCGCTCCGAACCCCAGCGCTCCGACGAAGACGGCGAAGGCGGTAAAAGGCACCAGAAGGCTCCCCAGCCTCTCGACGGGCCGGGGGCTGACCCACCAGGCCCTGGCACGGATGACGCGTGCGGGCAGGACCCTGACCCGCAGGGCCTTCTTAGGCGACTCCAACACCCCCACCCCTTCCCTCCCGCTCCAGGTCAACGCCCTCCAGGCGCTGTGCCGCCAGGTCTTCGGCTTCCGTCTCGCCATGATCGCGCTGGCTGCTCCCTTCGCCCTCGCCGGCACCGCATCGGGCCCCGCGAACTGGCTGGTCGGAGCCGCGGTGCTGGTGACCTTTATGACCTCGTACGCCCTGCTACGGGACTGGGAGCGCTTCGGGCCCGTACTGCTGCGGCACCCCTGGCTGCTCGGCGCCGACATGGTCTGCGGCGCACTGCTGCTGATCACCGCATCCCCGGACTCCCCGCTCGCGTATGTCATCATCTGCACCCCCCTGCTCGCCGGGTTGATCTCCGGCTGGAGAGGGGCCACCGCGTTCGCCGTACTCCAGTCGCTGATCGTCGCGGGCGCCTACGCTCTGAACGACGGCTCCGACGCCCGCTTCACCGCTCTGTTTCTGCCCGGGCTCTGCGCCCTGGCGGGTGTCCTCGGCAGCACACTGCGCAATCTGATGCTCGGCTTCGGCGCGGCGAGCGCGGCCCTGACCGAGGCCCGCGCCCGACTCGCCGCCAGCGGGGCGGTCGAGGAAGAACGTGCCCGGCTCGCCCGGGAGATGCACGACTCCGTGGCCAAGACCCTGCACGGCCTGGCCCTGGCCGCGGACGGGTTGGCCCACTCAGCCGACCGATCGGACCCGATCACGATCCGCGGCCAGGCGGAACTGGTGGCCCGCTCGGCCCGTAGAGCGGCGGCCGAATCCCGCGAACTCCTCGCTGATCTGCGACGTTCGGCTGGTCTGGACAGCTCGGATGTCAGCGGCGCAGCTGGTGAAGGCAGCGGCGTGGACGTGCTTGCCGAGCTAGGAGCCCGAACGGTGGACTTCGCTCGCCGAAGTGGGGTACGAGCGACCTTTCACACCCTCGGCGCAGGGGCGGCTCCCGCGCTGCCGCCCACCACGGCCCGTCAGGTGTTGACGATTGCGTCGGAGGCAATGGAGAACGCACATCGCCACGGAGGCCCGGGGCGACTGGAGGTTTCGGGAGGCGTCATCGGCGGCACCCTGCGCATCAGTGTGTATGACGACGGCCCAGGGCTGCCACCAGGGACTTCACTCGAAGGGCTCCGTAAGTCCGGACACTTTGGGCTGGTTGGCATGGTCGAACGAGCAGCCGCTATCGGCGCACGCATTCGGATCGGTAGGGGCCAGCAAGCAAAGGGCACCGAGGTACGGCTGGAACTCCCGCTGCCCGGTGCTCCATTGCCCCCGCCCTTACTCGCTCCTTCGACGACTCATCGCCGAGAGGAGGCCCATGGCCATGTCGGATGACCACAACCACGGCTGGAGAGAACGGCCCGCCTCCGCCCAGCCACCCCCGGGCGCTCTACGGATCGTGATCGTCGATGACAATCCGGTCGTGCGGGCGGGTCTGACGACCCTGTTGCAGGGGAGTGCGGGGCTTGAGGTGGTGGCGGAGGCTGGTGATGGTCGACAGGCCTATGAAGCGGTGGTCCGCCACCGCCCGGATGTCGTTCTCCTGGACGTTCGCATGCCGGGGGTGGACGGCATCTCCGCACTGCCGCACTTGGTGCCACTGGTCCCGGTGCTGATGATGACCTACAGCGACGAGAGCGCGATCGTGCATGAGGCGCTGCGGTTGGGCGCCGGCGGATATCTTGTCCATGGCGAATTCGATGTCGAACAGCTGATCTCGGCCGTTCATGACATCGGGCAAGGTCGGGCGGCCTTCTCCCCCTCCGTCTCGGAGGCACTGCTGGCTGGTCTGCGTGGCGAATCACCATCTGGTCGGACCGAAGGCACCCTGCCGGAGGCCTTGGGCCCGCTGCCTCGCTCCGCCGATCTTTCCGTTCCTTCGCATATGGAATCTGGATCTAGTGATTCCAGATATCGCCGTAGGAGCCAGATCCTCGCAGTACAGGCGAGGTTGAGGTCACGTCGATATGACCCAGTCGTCGGAAATCTTTCGCAACAGTCTTCGCTCACGCAAGCGTCTGTGGGACATTCGTCTTCGGTGCTTGATGTGGCGGGCCGACCGCAAGGCGTGTTGACCGGGCTGAGTCGTCGGGAGATGGAGGTGATGGAGTTGATCGCATCCGGGTTGTCGAATCAGCAGATCGCCGAGTCCTGCTTCATCAGCATGAAGACAGTGAAGAATCACATCAACCGCATCTTCGCCAAGTTGAATGCCAACGGCAGAGGTGAGGCGATCGCGGTATGGCGCGGTGTGGTCCGGAGGGAGGCCGGTCCCGAATGAGTGAGGACACGGATACCACCGGCACGTTTGGTGGAAGAGATCAAATCTGCCATTGGGCCCGTAGTTGGGCCCTCGGACCCATTCACGGCAGCGTTGTCGCGGCGTACATTTCTCATTCTGCCAACTGTGTCGATACGCAGGGTCACGACACAGCGGGCGGTGCCATGAAGTCGTATGAGCCGGCCGGTGATCGGGCCGTCGGCGTCGAAGGGGAGCACGATGCAGAACGCGACGCTGAAGGCCTTGGTCAAGGCCCGTTTGTTCATCGCCCACCGCACGGCGTCAGTTGCGGAGGCGACGAGGAAGCGCCGCGACGAAGGCCAGGACTCCGTCGAGTACGTCGGGGTCATCGTGCTGGTGGCGGCGATCATCGCCGCGCTGGTGGGTTCCGGAGTGGCCGGCGATATCGCGAATGGCTTGAAGACCCAGGTCTCGCAGATTCTGGGTGGTGGCGGCGGGGGCGGCGAGTAGCCGGTTCGATCCCCCTCCGCGGCCAGGACACCGGGCAAGCCGCGCCTCTCTATGTGGCGATGGTGGTGGGCCTGATTGCCCTGGCGCTGGCGTTCTTCGCGGTGGGCCAGGCGGGGGCCAGCCGTAACGACACCCAATCCGGGGCGGATGCCGCTGCGCTAGCGGCTGCGCAGGAGGCCCGCGAACTGTTCCGGGACGAGTTGGTGAATGGCATCGCCGACCCGGACTTCCTTAGGAAGATCTTCGACGGCGAGCTCTTCGGCTCAACGGCTGGTGGCTGCGCGGCAGCAGCGAGTTTCGCTCAGAAGAACGGCACCGCGCTGGACGGCTGCGACCCACTCGGCGGTGACCGCTGGGGCTACACCGTGTATGTCATAGCCCAGGAACCCCTCGGTGACAACATTCTGCCCGGCACCGAAGGCTGGAGCGCGAAGGCCACCGCCACCGCTGTTGTGCTGCCCCGATGCACCTTTGAGGCTCCCGACGAGGAGCCCCCGCCGGAGGGTAGCGAGGGCGAGGAAGTCGAGCCCAACCCGAGCACTTCGCCCCCGGACGAACCGATTCTGACGGGCACGCTCGACTGCGACGGTGAAGACTTCGAGCTTGACCCCGAAAGTCTGGACTCCCTTCCCGACATGTCCGAACTCTTCACCGTCCGGCTGGCCGAGGACTGACCGCGACCGAACGCAAAGGAACAGCACTGATGAGCATTCGGCATGGAGCGAGAACCCGCAGAGCAGCTGCGGCTGCCCTGGTGGCGGCACTGTCGCTCTCTCTGACGGCCTGCGGCGGTGACGGCGACGGTGCGGACGAGAAGAACACCGGTACCCAGTCGTCCGGTTCAGGCGCCCCGGAGCAGCCGGAGCAGCCAGCGCAGAGCGATGGGGGCGATGGCCAGGAGTCGGGTCAGCCGCTGGCGACGATCGACGGCAGCAATGGATTCCAGTTCACCCTCACCAGTGCTGTGCGCGACCAGGGCGGCTTCCTCACAGTCTCCGGAGTCATCAAGAACACCACGGGTAAGGGGATCACCACCCCGGTGCAGTGGAACGGTGCGGAGAACGAAGTCACCCGGACCGGCCCTTCGCTCGGCGGCATGACCCTGGTCGACAAGAAGGCCAAGAAGCGCTACTACGTACTGCGCGACACCGATGGATATCCCCTAACCACGACCGGGCTCAGCATGTTCACTGCCGGCCAGAGCGTCGATTTCTTCGCACAGTTCCCGTCCCCTCCGGGAGAGACGAAATCTGTCGAGATCCAGATCCCCCTGATGCCCACCGCCACGATTGAGCTCTCCTGATGAGTGAGGAGACCGCCCCGATGCGTAGAACCTCCCGCCCCCCGCTGGCGGTGTCCCTCGTGGTCGTTCTGATGCTCACCGGGTTTCAGCTCAGCGCGGCTTCGGACGCTTCGGCCAAGGACGATCCCAGTGTCCCCCCGGGGACCGAGCCGACCGCCGCGGCGCCGAAGGTCGATGGGAACAACCCAGGCCTGCGGATGCGCGAAGGCGCCACGCTCGCTGGGGCGCGTGTTCTGGACATCGTCTCGATCGTGGAGAGCGAGGGGGGCGAGGAGCGTCGGGAAGAGAGGCCTTCGTCGCTGAAGTTCGCACTTCAGGCCGAAGTGCTCTTCGGGAAGGACAGCGCCAAGCTCAGCCCGCAGGCGAACAGCAGGATTTCCGTGATCGTCGCGGAGATCCGCAAGCACCAGGCCAAACGCCTTCGGGTCTTTGGATTCACCGATGACCTCGGTACGCGTGAACACGGGCAGGTGCTTTCCAAGAAACGGGCCGACGCCGTGCACGGGGTGCTGAGCCAGCAACTCAATGACGGCGGCATCACCTATGAGGTACGTGGTTACAGCGAGGACTACCCGATCGCGGACAATGACAGCGAAGAGGGGCGTCGAAAGAACCGCCGGGTTGAAGTCTCCTTCCCCACTGGCGGGGCCGGTTGAGTATGCGACAACCCGTCAGTCGTATGTGACATCAGCTATACGTGACATGCGCGACCCGCAGTACGCTGCGGGCCGGCTGTCGATGGAGTGAGCTGATCGACTGATGGTCTGAGGAGCAGGAAAATGGGACGGGGCGGCACGACGGCGGGCGTGAGGGCTCTTGGGGCGCGGATCGCCTGTGGGCTGGTGCTTGCCTTCGTTCAGCCGGCACTCCCCGCCGCGGCCATGACCCCGGACTGGCTCAACTCGTATGAGACGGCCGCCGACGCCCAGCAGGTGAAGGGCGCCACATCGGCCGGTGCCGAAGGGCCGCGGCTCACCCCCGGGACCTACATCGACACCATCTCGGCAGGTGAGCGGAAGTTCTACCGCGTGGGACTCGACGACAAGTCCAACGCCTATGTTTCGGCCGTACTCGCCCCACCGCCCGGGGGCAGAGTCGGGGCCACCGACGGCATTCGGGTCTCCCTGCGTTCGCCGCAGGGGGCCCAGTGCAGCGTCACCAACGACATCACCTTCGGCGGTGCGACCCCGCTGCCCGTCGCCGACTACTCCACCCGCCGGATAGGCAAGGGTCGTGAGTGCCAGAGCGCGGGCGACTATGTCTACTCGGTCGAATGGATCGGCTCCTCGGGAAGCTCGAACGCCAACCGTTGGCCCGTGGAACTGAAGTTCATGACCGAGCCCGGGCTGAAGGCGGGTGCCGTCATGCCGTCCGAGCCCACGACCGAACGTTCACGGCTGCCCGAGCAGGTCAAGGGGCCGACGCAGGGCGCGAGTGGTGGGTCGGGCTTCAACGACGCGACCCCGGTCGGGCACGGCGTCTGGCACGACCGGCTGAACCCAGGCGAGAGCCGGTTCTATCGAGTGCCCCTGGACTGGGGACAGCAGCTCTTTCTCGACGGGGAATTCGGTGATTCCGCCGTCACCGGGGCATCCGCAGCAGCGGGCCTGCGGATGACGGTTTTCAACACCGCTCGTGGCTTTGTCGAGGATGCCGAAGGCGACTATCGGGGCAACCCCACCACCCTTTCCCTGAGTACCGCCCCGACTGCCTTCGCCAATCGCGTATCCGACCTGGATGACCGAAGCGCGATGCGGTTCTCCGGCTGGTACTACATCCGCATATCGCTCGATCAACGGCTGACCGAACCGCTGCCGGTGACCCTGCGCGTGGGGATCGCGGGCGAACCGCAGGACGGGCCCGAGTACGACGGCGATGCCATGGCCGCCGGATTCGGCATATCCAAGGTCGAACGTGCCGCCGCCCAGCAGAACGCACTCCTCGATGATGACGACGATCGCGCGGAAATGCTGACGATCGTGGGGGTCGTGGGTCTGGTGCTCGGGACGATGCTGGTGCTGTGGTTGGTCATCTGGGGAGTCCTGAGTCGACGCAGCCGGCGCAGACGCACCGCCTCAAGGACCCCCTGGAAACCACGCACCCACTGAGGGCGCGGGCGACAGGGTGAGTCCGTACGCACTCTCCCCGGCGGCACCGAAGGCGCTGGCCACCGTCGTCCTGTTCGCCTCGCGCCCGAGATAGGCATGGCGAGATAGGCAGGGCGAGCACCAGGCCTCTCCCTCCCAACACGGGCGCCTGTCCGGGCTGGGACATCGGGCCTGACGCGGGTGCTGGGTCGGTCTTGGGCGTCGGGCTTTGACGCGAGTGCCGTGTCGGTGTTGGGTCCCCGGCTTCGCATCAGCTTCACAGGGTGAACGCGGTGATCCAGCTGAGCTGCGCCGAGCGGCCGATCATCCTCCAGTCCCTGCGGTTCATGCGGTTCATGCAGTTGGGGCAGTGCTTGTAGTCCGTGCAGTGCGTGCTCAGAGCGATGCAGTGGCCCACACGGGACACCGGGTGTCGGAGGCTCAGTCGGCTGACTCGATCCGCAACTGCACACCCCGGCGCACTCCCCACCCCGCCATCGCCCCGCCCTGCGCCTCCAACACATGCCGAGCCCGCAGCCGGGGTCTACCCAGTCGCCCCGGCTGCAGCGTATGCACATCCACCACCCGCAAGGCGCGATCGAGATAGGCCACATCGATGGTGAAACGCATGCGGAAGGTGTGCACCCCGCTGACCTTCGTCAGGAGCATCGCCCCCTCGATGCCGTCCCGACCGAGCAGACCGCGGCGCCGCGTTGCCCTGCTCGCCGCGATCTCCACGGGCACTGCCGCGCTCTCCGGCAGCCACAACGTGCCATGACCGTCCCGCCATTGGTGTCCTCGTCGCATAGGCGAAGACCGTAGCGGTCCGAACGCCCACCGTGGTCCCCGATCGCCCCGGTGGGCCCAGGCAGGCGTCGCGGACGGGCATGAGGACGTCCTGTCCGGCTCATCCGGAGTCCGTAGGCGTCCCCTCCGAGCCGGGAGCATCCCGAATCCGCCAACTGATCCCAATGCCTGGGCCCCCTGTCGAACGAGCCCGGTCAGCTCTGGGCCCAGGGCCCATGACCCGGCCCCGTCCCGCGAAATAGGCTCTCTGCCGTGTACGTCACGCTGATCGCCGTCGCGGCCCTCTGGGGCATCGCCACCGGACTCCTTGTGCCCCGTGCCGCGTATCGGCTGTCCGTCGCGGCCTCGGAGCCATGGCGGGACAGCTGCCCCGCCGGTCATCCCTTCACCGGACCGTGGCGCGGTTGGCTGGGCGGTCCACGCTGCCGGGCCTGCGCTGCGGCGCCTTCCGCCACCGCCGCCGCAACTCCGCCGAGCTCCCGGGATCGGCACCGCGCGGGACCCCGTGGCGAACCAGCTGCGCCGGCGGACACGGGGATCGAAGCATCGACCGGCGGTTCGAACCCAGCCGGACCTCACTCAGCGACAGCCCAGGAGACGGAGACCGGAACAGCCCGGCAGGCACCGGCGCATAGCGGCTCAGAGCCCGGCCCCGACCCCGGTGCCGGGGCTGGCGCGGATGGAGGAGCGGAGCAACTGAGCCAAGGGAGTGCGAGCCAGCCACCGAGCCCCCGGGCGACCGCGCTGATCACCGCGCTGGTCACCATGCTGACCTGCGTCGCCCTCGCGGCAGCCACCGGACAGCGACCCGAACTCGCCGTATGGCTGCTGCTCACACCGTTCGCCGTGCTGCTGGCGCTCGTCGACGTACGGGTGCACCGGCTGCCCGACCAACTCACCCTCCCGCTGGCGTTCGCCGCTGCCGTACTGCTCGGTCTGGCAGGCCTGCTGCCCGGCGCGGCCGGTTCCTGGCCCAAGGCCCTGCTGGGCGGAGTTGCTCTGGGCGCTGTCTACTGCCTGCTGTTTGTGATCCACCCCGAAGGCATGGGTTTCGGCGATGTCAAGCTTGCGCTCGGTCTCGGGGTCCTCCTCGGCTGGTACGGCTGGGGTGTGCTGTTCGTGGGGGCGTTCGCCGGGTTCCTCTTCGGGTCGCTGTACGGGTTCGGACTGATGGCTCTCGGTCGTGCCAACCGCAAGAGCGCAATTCCGTTTGGCCCTTTCATGATCACAGGAGCGCTTTCGGGTCTGCTGCTTGGAGCCCTCGGCCTGAGTAACTGATCCGCCGCCCCAGCCACCACAGAGTGGCGGTGGAAGCGAGGCCCGGGCGGGCGTATCGAGCTGGTCCGCGGCCCAGATCGGCACACGAGTGAGGCCCCCAGGTACATACAGCGCACCCCGGGACACGCCCGCTCGTGAGGTATTACCGACCCCCGCACCCGTCTAGCATCCGGATGTATGCGGACTTTTTTGGACAACTCGGCAGGGTGGCGTGGCGGACTGCTGAGGGCCATCATCCCGGCCGGAGACCGCACCCCACTCAAGCAGCCGAGGGAAGCCACACCGCAGCGGTACGCCTCCACCGACCCCGCACCGCGGCCCACCCCCCGAGCCCTCCGCCTCCCTGCCGCGCTGCTCCCCTGGAGTTGGGCGGCGGTCCTCTTTCTGCTCTACGCCACCGTCGCCGTCCGTCGGCACCTCCTGATGCGCACCACCGGATACGACCTCGGCATCTTCGAGCAGGCCGTCCGCGCCTACTCCCGGCTCCAACCCCCGGTGGTCCCACTACGCGGCGAGAACTTCAACCTCCTCGGCGACCACTTCCACCCCGCGCTCGCCGCCCTCGCCCCGCTCTACCGGCTCTGGCCCTCCCCGTTCTGCCTCCTCCTCGCGCAGTCGGCACTGCTCGCCATCGCCGCCGTACCGCTGACGTCCTGGGCGCACCGGGCGCTGGGTCGGCGCTGCGCCCACGGTGTCGCCCTCGGCTATGGACTGAGCTGGGGCATCGCGTCCGCTGCCGCATTTGACTTCCATGAAGTGGCGCTCGCCGTGCCGCTGCTCTCCTATGCGCTGGTCGCGCTGGGGGAGCGGCGTTGGCGCTCAGCCGTCGCCTGGGCCGCGCCCCTGGTACTGATCAAGGAAGACCTGGGCCTCACCCTTGCCGCACTCGGCTGTCTCATCGCCTGGAAGGGCCCGCGCCGACTGGGGGCGCTCACCGCGGTGGCCGGGGTGCTCGCGTCCATGGTCGAGATCAGGTATCTGCTGCCCGCCTTCAACCCGGCGGGTGGCTACGCCCATGGCGACAACCTCGGCGATGACGTCCACACATCCCTCTGGACCACCATCGCCTTCGCCCCGTTGGACGCGCTACGACCGGACATCAAGGCGATGACCCTGGTTCTGGTCTTCGCACCCTCCGCGCTGCTCGCGCTGCGCTCACCCCTGGCCCTGCTCGCTGTGCCCACCCTCGCCTGGCGGATGCTGTCGCAGAACGGCTTCCACTGGGGCACTTCCTTCCACTACAGCGCCGTCCTGATGCCCATCGTCTTCGCCGGGCTCATCGACGCCCTGCGCGGCTGGCGCGGGAGCGCGCATCCCCTCGGGGCCCGCCATGTCCGGGCCTCGCTGGTCACCGTCCTGGCCGTGACGGTCGTCATGCTCCCGTCCTTTCCGCTCGCCCAACTCGCGCAACGCGCCACCTGGCGCACCACCGCGCACATCGAGGCGGCCCGCGCCCTGCTGGCGAGGATTCCAGACGGCGCGTCGGTCGCCGCATCCAACCGGCTGGTGCCCCAACTCACCGCTCGCTGTGAGGTGGTGCTCTTCCCGGCCTTCCCGGTCGACGCACGGCTCTATGAGTACGACAAGGGCCGGCTGCCCAGGCCCACCGCCGAATGGATCATCCATGACGCCCAGGCCCCCGACGCGTGGCCCTACCGCATGGGCCACTGGCCCTATCCGCCGGAGCAGCAGGCCGCGGAACTCACGGCCGCGCAACGGTCCCGCGACTACCGCCGGGTCGCCGAGCGGGACGGCATCACCCTGCTACGACGTATCCACTGACCCATCGGGGAAACGGACGTCGGGGAAACGGACTCCGAGGGAGAGGCCGCCGAGGGGGAGGCCGTCGAGACAAAGAGGTCCGCCCGGCCGGCCCCGCAGTGAACCGACGCACCCTTGCCGCTCGGGGCGACCTCAGGCGTGCGGCCCCACCATGACCTTGCCGACGGTGAGCTCCGCCTGCCCCTCCAGCACCTCGGCAACCCGCTCCACCTGCTCCGCCAACTCCTTTCGGGCGAGCTGCCCGATCCAGCGCGTCCCCCACCGCCTCCACCGTCACCGCGATCCGCTTCCCGGTCCGCTTCTGGTGCCACACCCCGGCCACGGTCCCATCGACCAGGACCACCGGACAGTTCCCTGCTTGTCCGCCCGCCAGCGCCCGCTGGTACGCCGGCCCGGGGAAGAGCAGCTCGCGCGGCTGGGACGCGATGGTGTACGCGTCGAAGTACGGCAGCAGTCGCACCCCTGTCGGCTCCTCGTCCAGGAACTCCAGGTCATCAGTGGTCACCCAGGCGCTCTCGCCCTCGTACAGCACACTCTCGACGCGCCCTTGCCTCGCCCATGACTGCAGTAGATCCTTCGCCCACCCGTGCGGCGCGGCCGGCCACTTGGCGAGATGCCGTGCGGTGGCGGGTCCGTAGGCACACAGATTTCGGCCGCCGACAGCACCTGTGCGTGTGCGGCGAGCATGGCCGTGGTGATCCTGGCCGCGGTGGTGCGGGTGGGGGCGGTGAGTCCTTGGCGCGCGGAGGTACGGGCGTTGGACTGCTGCCAGGTGACTTTGCGCGTTGCCATAAGACGACTCTAGGAGTCATATAGGACAGCTTCTGTCCTATCGAATGATCTTTCCCTCGGGGAAGTGGTGTACTGCCCAAGGAGTAAGTACGGAGAAGAACAAGAGGAGTTGCCGTGTCCAAGGCCAAACCCGTCTACCACTGCGGCCTCGATGCCGCCGTTGATGTTGTCGGTGGAAAGTGGAAGCCCCTCATCCTGTGGGCGCTCCATGAGAAGACCCATCGATTCGGCGAATTGAGGCGCCAGCTGCCGGGAGTCAGCGAAAAGATGCTGATCCAACAGCTGCGGGAGTTGGAAGCGGATGGGGTGGTCCACCGCGAGGTGTACCGGGAGGTCCCGCCGCGCGTTGAATACTCCCTCACCGAGCTGGGGGAAGCCCTGAATACGGCTTTGGAGCCCCTCGGCACCTGGGGCCTGACGTTTATGCAGCAGATCATCGACAACAAGACCAAGGGGTGTGCGGCCTGACCGATGGTGCTGAGCCGCCCCGGGGCACTGGGGCCAGCTCGGTTTGGTTCGAAGCGGTGAACCGCTCCCCAGCCCGGACTCCGGCGCTCCTTCGAAGGAGCGCCTCCGCCCTGTCCCGCCCCACCCCGCGCGCCGACCGGTTCTCCGGCGCTTTCGGCCGTGTCCCCGCCCCACTGCCCGAGCTCTCAAGCCGGTCCGCGAGGCCCCGGCTCGCGTGCCAGGCGGACCTGTCACATTCGTTCTGTGTCTGTCTGTCTGTTTATCCCGCGGCTCGGGCGGCTCGGGCGGTGCGGATCTGTCGCCGCTGACCGCCATGATCCACCGGCAGTGCGAGCCGAGGAGTCCCAGCCGTCCCGGCCGGTCAGACAAAAGCCCCAGTACGTCAATCTCGCGCCTCTGGTGGGGGTCACCCGTCGGGGTTGCCCACCCGAAGCCGCACCACGGCGACCCAGGGGATTCCCACCGCGGACCACGGTGAACCGCCCGAGTGCAGAGCACTCCGGGGCCAGGATCGACGCACTCACCGGGGCCGGGGACCGGGCTGCGACCGGCCGTCGACGGCACCAGTAAGCGGGGCGCGCCGGGCTGTCCGAGACCCGTTGGAGTCACCCGCGCGCCGGTGGCGCGCAGCACCACCTACCAAGCGTTATGGTGGAAGCCCCCCTCGGGCCGGTCCGTATCCCCCCCCCACGGACCGGCCCGGTTTCTTTTCCGGCCCGGGATTCACGCCTCGATCCGGCCCTGCCCCCGGCCCCGCCCGTGCCGATTCCGGCCCGCTCTCGCAGCCCGGCCCGCGAGCATGATCACGAGCCCGCAACCGCCCTGCCGGCCTCTGACCGGCCGGCCCCGGCTCATCCGGCACCCACCTCGGCCCGAGACCACGCCGACGAGGCACACACCCCGGTCAGCCCCGATCGGCCCAGATGTTGGTGCCCTCGGTGTCCACCGCGAAGGTGTCGATCTCCGCGAGCTCGGAATCCGTCAGTCGTGGCCCGCTCAGTGCGGCGACATTCTCCTCCAGCTGCGCCACGCTCGACGCCCCGATCAGGGCCGAAGTCATCCGCGCGTCCCGCAGGACCCACGCCAGCGCCAGCTGCGCCAGGCTCTGGCCGCGCCGGGCGGCGATGTCGTTCAGCCCGTTGAGCCGCCGTACGACCTCGTCCGAGAGCAGCCCCGGGTCGAGCGACTTCCCCTGGGTGGCCCGCGACCCCTCAGGAATGCCCTTGAGGTACTTCCCGGTCAGCAGCCCCTGGGCGAGCGGTACGAAGGAGATGCAGCCCATGCCCTCCGCCTCCAGCGTCCCCAGCAGCCCGTCGTCCTCGATCCAACGGTTGATCATCGAGTAGGACGGCTGGTGGATCAGGGCCGGCACCCCCATCTCCCGCAGCAACCGCGCCGCCCGGGCGGTCTGCTCCGCGTTGTACGAGGACACGCCCGCGTACAACGCCTTCCCCTGTCGTACGGCGGAGGCCAGCGCACCCATGGTCTCTTCCAGCGGGGTGTCCGGGTCGAAGCGGTGGGAGTAGAAGATGTCCACGTGCTCAAGACCCATACGGCGTAGTGAGGCATCGAGGGAGGAGAGCAGATACTTTCGCGATCCCCATTCGCCGTAGGGACCCGGATGCATGAGATAGCCGGCTTTAGTGGAGATGACCAGCTCATCGCGGTAAGGGGCGAAATCCCGGGCAAAGATCTTGCCGAAGTTCAGCTCGGCCGAACCGGGCGGCGGACCGTAGTTGTTCGCCAGATCAAAGTGGGTCACTCCCAGATCGAAGGCCCGTCGCAGGATGGCGCGCTGGGAATCGAGAGTGCGGTCGTCACCGAAGTTATGCCAGAGGCCGAGGGAGATAGCCGGCAGTTTGAGCCCGGAGCGGCCACTGCGCCGGTACTCCATGGCGTCATAGCGATCGGTGGAGGCGTGATAGAGCGTGGGGGAAGGAACCGCGGAGGAATCAGTCACACCAGCCTGCTTATCACGGACTTGTGACAGACCGGGTTGGGCCACTGTGCCCCATGCGCAGTAATGTGGCCGCTTCAGGGGATGCCGTACGGCGCGGGCGAATTGCCGCATGGCGGGGGCCGGTACCGGTCGCCGTGCCGCTCAGGAAGACGGACCCCGGCAATGGACCCCCGGACCCCCGGCACACAGGGCTTGATACGCCCGCCAGAACCGAGAGGTGAACTCTGTGAACTTGCGTGACCTGGTGTACAGGCTCTACGCACGCCGGGTGGAAGGCCGACTGGACCATGACCAGGTGCCCAAGCACATCGGAGTCATCCTCGACGGCAACCGCCGCTGGGCCAAGGCGTCCGGAAACACCCCCGAGTCGGGCCACAAGGCGGGTGCCAGCAAGATCCAGGAGTTGCTGGGCTGGTGCGCCGAGACCGATGTCGAGGTCGTCACGCTCTGGATGCTCTCGACCGACAACCTCGACCGTCCCGACGGGGAGCTCATCCCGCTGCTCGGGATCATCGAGGACGCGGTACGCGCACTGGCCGCCGATGGCCGCTGGCGGGTGCACCACGTGGGCACCCTCGATCTGCTGCCCGCCCGCACCCAGTCCGTACTGAAGGAAGCCGAGGAGGCCACCCTCGGTATCCGTGGCGGCATACTGGTCAACGTCGCCGTTGGTTACGGAGGGCGCCAGGAGATCGCCGACGCGGTCCGCTCGCTGCTGCTGGAGCACGCCGAGAAGGGCACCAGCGTCGAGGAGCTCGCCGAGACCGTCGATGTCGAGCACATCTCCGAGCATCTCTACACCCGCGGACAGCCCGACCCCGATCTCGTCATCCGTACCAGCGGTGAACAGCGGCTCTCCGGCTTCATGCTCTGGCAGAGCGCCCACTCCGAGTACTACTTCTGCGAGGTCTTCTGGCCCGCCTTCCGCAAGGTGGACTTCCTGCGGGCGCTGCGCGACTACGCGGCCCGCCACCGCCGCTACGGCAGCTGACCCGGCCCCACGCGGTGGTGCGTGCGCTCCGCGGGGGCGCATGGGCACATCCACGACAGGGACCCCGCCCCTGGAACAGCTGATCCGTGCATCTGTCAGCTATTCGGTGCGGGCCAGGGCCCTCTCCCCGCGGTCCTGTGGCCCGGCTCCCCTCACCCGGGGAGCTGAATCAGCCGGCTCCTGCGGCCGACCCGCCGGCGCCGGGACTCTCCCAGGGTCCGGCGGCCCCTGACGCCCATGGGGCGGGGTACTCGAACGCCGCCCGTGCCGGAGCCGATAACCGACTGTTCATCCAGGTGTCGTCCCCCTCCGCGGCATGGTCACGCGTGTTCGAGGGAATACCCCTTGCAGGTCGACGTCCGATCCACGAACGTCGTATCTCAGTGAGTGGCCGTGACCGCTCACCCGGGAGGCCCTTTGCACACGATGGATCGCACTCCTCGTGCGGACCTGGTGAGGGGCCGGTGCTCGGCCCCTGCAAGGTGGCCTACAGCCCGGCCCTTCCTCCGCCAAAGGCGGGGAGACCTGTCTGCCGCCCTTCGGCGCCAGACACCGAGGCCCGCGACGGCGTTGCACCGCCGACCTCATCCGAGGGGGTACGTCCTTCCGTGGTGAAAAGCACCAAGCGCCGGATGCCCGATAGGCGCACTTACGTTCTCGACACCAGCGTTCTGCTGGCCGACCCAAGCGCCATGACGCGATTCGACGAGCATGAAGTGGTGCTCCCGATCGTGGTCATCACGGAGTTGGAGGCCAAGAGGCATCATCCAGAACTCGGATACTTCGCCCGCCAGGCGCTACGCCTGCTGGACGACTTCCGTATCCGGTTCGGTCGCCTCGACGCCCCCATTCCGATGGGCGACCTCGGCGGCACGATCCGGGTCGAGCTCAACCACTCCGATCCAGGGGTCCTCCCTGCCGGTTTCCGGCTCGGTGACAATGACTCAAGGATTCTGGCGGTGGCGAGGAACCTCCAGGCCGAGGGGTATGACGTCACGGTCGTCTCCAAGGATCTGCCCCTGCGCATCAAGGCGTCCTCGGTCGGCCTGCTGGCCGAGGAGTACCGCGCGGAGCTGGCCATCACCGACTCCGGCTGGACCGGGATGTCGGAGCTGTCACTCTCCGCCGACCAGGTGGATCTGCTCTACAGCGAGGAGACGCTCTATGTCCCCGAGGCTTCGGAACTCCCCGTCCACACCGGACTGGTCCTGCAGTCCGAGCGCGGAAAGGCACTCGGGAGGGTCACCTCCGAAGGCAACGTCCGGCTAGTCCGCGGCGATCGGGAGGCGTTCGGCATCCACGGCCGCAGCGCTGAGCAGCGCATCGCCCTCGATCTGCTGCTCGACCCGGAGGTCGGCATCATCTCGCTCGGCGGCCGGGCCGGCACCGGAAAGTCCGCGCTGGCCCTCTGCGCGGGCCTTGAGGCCGTCCTGGAGCGCAGGCAGCACCAGAAGGTGATGGTCTTCCGTCCGCTCTATGCGGTGGGTGGACAGGAGCTGGGTTATCTACCCGGCACCGAGGCCGAGAAGATGAGCCCCTGGGCGCAGGCGGTCTTTGACACCCTTTCAGCCGTCGCCGGCCGTGAGGTCATCGAGGAGGTGCTGGGGCGCGGGATGCTGGAAGTCCTTCCGCTCACCCATATCAGGGGCCGTTCGCTCCACGACGCCTTCGTCATCGTCGACGAGGCCCAGTCGCTGGAACGGAACGTTCTGCTCACGGTGCTGTCCCGCATCGGGGCGAACTCCCGCGTCGTCCTCACCCACGACGTGGCGCAGCGGGACAACCTTCGGGTCGGTCGCTATGACGGAGTCGTCGCCGTGGTCGAGAAGCTGAAGGGGCATCCGCTCTTCGCGCATGTCACGCTCACCCGCTCCGAGCGCTCGCAGATCGCCGCGCTGGTGACCGAAATGCTGGAGGAAGGCCAGATCTAGTAGGGAAAAGACCAGTTGGCGCCGTCCCGCAGAAGCGCAGCAGCGTAGCGGGGCGGCGCTCTGCTGTGCTGACGTTTCCATGAAGGTCCTGCGCCAAACGGGGTGTGAGCTATCCCACGTAACGAATAATTGCCTTGCGGCGTTCTGTTCGGGCAGAGTCTTGCTTCCGTCAGGCCCCGCATACGACATCGGCACCACCCGTGGTGCTTAGCAACACACAACTCAAGAACTGTCGTCGTATGCCGCCCGCGAGCTTTACCGGTTCTCCCCTGGGGAGTTGACCACGGGCCCGCGCCTCCTGTGACCGAAGACAGTGGAGGCCAGTGCCAGGGGCACGATTCGCCCGCGGGGTCACCTGTGCGGGCGATGCTGGAAGGAAACCGTGTGAGCCGGATCTCGGTCCGGGGATTCGCCGTGGCTTCGGCTACAGCGGTCACCACCGTCGGAGCCGTCGTAGGTGTCGCCTCGGGTAACGCCCAGCCCTCGGGTGACAGCCTGGAGACGGCAGCAGCCGACGCGACCCTCCTCGCCGATATACCCATGGGTCAGCAGGCCCAGGTCCAGGTCTCCTCACTGACTGAGCAGGCAGACGCACAGGCGGCAGCCGCCGAGGCGTCCGCTCGTAAGTCCGCCGAGGAATCCGCGCGCGTCCAGGCCGCCCAGTTGGCGACGGCGAAGAAGGAAGCCGCCGACACCAAGGCCAAGAAGGAACGCGAAGCCAAGGCCAAGGCAGAGGCCGAAGCCGAGAAGAAGGCGGACCGCGCAAGCCGGGACTCGGTACGCGATTCCTCCAGCTTCACCGTCAAGAGCTCGTACAGCGTCGCCGAGGTCAAGGCGATGGCCCGGCAGATGATTCCGGGCGACCAGTTCCAGTGCTTCAGCAACATCGTCCAGAAAGAGTCCACCTGGAACTATCTGGCGCAGAACCCGTCATCGGGCGCGTACGGACTGGTCCAGGCCCTGCCCGGCTCGAAGATGTCCTCGGCCGGCGCCGACTGGCGGACCAACCCGGCGACCCAGATCAAATGGGGTCTGAAGTACATGAACGAGCGATACGACAGCCCCTGTGGTGCCTGGTCGTTCTGGCAGGCCAACCGCTGGTACTAAGCCTCAGAGAGCCCGCCGGCTCGCTTTGACGGCCGCTCAACCTCGGCAAGCCCCTCACCGTCCTCACGGTGGGGGGCTCCGTTGCGTGTACCGTCGTCGATTCCGGGGTCTCGGGAGGAGTTATGGGGGGAAGAAGGACAGTCATGTCAAAAGTGCCAGGGTGGCTCGCCGGATGGGGCGAGGGACTCACCAGGATGTCCGAGCGATTGAACGAACGTCGCGAACGCCCCGACGAGCCCGACGACATGGATGAGCCCGACGAGCGGAACAGGCCGGAGGGCGATGGCCCTCCGGCTGCTGCGAGAAACGTTCCGGCTCCGCCCTCCTACGCGCCCGCGGTGCTGCCCCGACCCGATCCGGTGGCGGCGATTCCGTGGGGTATGCGGGTGGCGGCCGAGGCCGGCTGGCGACTGCTGGTCCTCGCGGGGACCCTCTGGGTGCTGATGCGGATCATCAGCGCCGTGCAGCTGGTGGTGCTGGCCTTCGTCGCCGCGCTGCTGATCACCGCACTGCTCCAACCGACCGTGGCCCGGCTCCGAAGGCTCGGTCTGCCGCGCGGGCTGGCCACCGCGCTCACCGCGATCGCCGGCTTCGTCATCATGGGGCTGGTCGGCTGGTTCGTCGTCTGGCAGGTCCTGGAGAATCTGGGCGATCTCTCCGACCGGGTCAGGGACGGCATCGACGAGTTGAAGGTCTGGCTGCTCGACAGCCCCTTCCATGTGACCGAGAGCCAGATCAATGACATCGCGAAGAACCTCAGCGACACCATCGGCACCAACACCGAGGAGATCACCTCGGCGGGCCTCCAGGGTGTGACCGTGATGGTGGAGATCCTCACCGGGATGCTGCTGGCGATGTTCTCCACGCTCTTCCTGCTCTACGACGGAAAGCGCATCTGGAACTGGTCCCTCAAACTGGTCCCCGCACAGGCCCGTGACGGCGTTGCCGGCGCCGGCCCGCGCGCCTGGCGCACCCTGACCGCCTATGTGCGGGGCACGGTGCTGGTGGCCCTGATCGATGCCATCTTCATCGGCCTCGGCATCTATATCCTCGACGTTCCGATGGCTGTTCCACTCGCCGTCTTCATCTTCCTGTTCGCCTTTATCCCGTTGGTCGGTGCCGTGATCTCGGGCGCACTGGCGGTGGTCGTCGCCCTGGTCACCCAGGGGGTGTTCAGCGCGCTGATGGTGCTGATCGTGGTGCTCGCGGTACAGCAGATCGAGGGCCATGTGCTGCAGCCCTTCATCCTGGGCCGTGCCGTACGGGTGCATCCGCTGGCGGTGGTGCTCGCGGTCGCGGTGGGCGGGATGACGGCCGGGATCGGTGGCGCGGTGGTCGCCGTCCCGCTCGTCGCCGTGACCAATACAGTGGTGGGCTATCTGAGGGCGTACAGCAAGGAACAGGTGCTGAAAGGTACGCCTTCACCCCATGGCGCCACGGCACTGGGCTCCTCGCCAGCGGTGCCGGTGGAGCCGCCGACGAGGGAAGTGCCGTGATATCCGAGCCAGAACTGTTCGACGGGGACCAGCCCTTCACCGATACGAGGGCGATCCCCGAACAGCGCTCCGAAACGCTCACCCCCAGGGAGCCCCGGCCATCCGGTGGTGCGGGATCTCGGCCCTGGCTCTGGGCGATCGGCGGAGCGGTGGCCGCGTCCGCGATCTGGGCCGGCGGGCTCTACGTGTACGACGCACCGAAGCCGGAACCTGATGCCGGCGACTGGCGAGTCAGCCGCAACCTCTGTGTGGACGCGCAGCTCAAGGCGTTGACGATGGAGCTGGGCGCAGCCACGTCCCCCAGCCCCCACACCCGTGTCCACCAGGACCAGCATCGGGCTGGCTGCTTCCTCTCGTTTCCGGGGGGCGGGGCGGAGAGCCGCTTCCCGGCCACTGCCACCGTCGGATACACCCTGCACAAGAGGATCGACCCCGGGCCGGAGTTCGAAGCCGGGTTGATGCCGCAACTCGGTCCCGATGAGCCCTCCACTTCCCTGCAGCGCGTCGAGGGGCTCGGCGAGAAGGCGTTCTTCCAACTACGCACCGGAGTGGAGCCCACCTTCCATGTACTGGACGGCCAAGCCGTGCTGAGCCTGACCGTCTCCCTTGACGGGTACAGCGAGGAAGGCGGCGCCGTGCCCACCAACATCGCGGGGATCAAAGCGTCCATGGTCGCCGATCTGAAGGCCCTGATGGCCAGGCTCCAGAGCTGACCCACCGGGTCGGAAGGCCGGGCGTCCATCCAGAAAGAGGAAGGACCCCGCCGTTCGCACATCGGCGGGGTCCTTCTTCTGGATGGACGGTGTGGGCTGCCGGCTACTGGGCCAGCGCCGCCTCGGAGTCCAGGGTGACGCCCACGGCCTGCACCACGGCCGCGATCTTGAAGGCTTCCTGGATCGTCTCGCGATCCACACCGGCCTTGCGCAGCACCTGCTCATGCGAGTCAAGGCACTGCCCACAGCCGTTGACGGCCGAGACCGCGAGCGACCACAGCTCGAAGTCGACCTTCTCCACGCCCGGGTTGCCGATGACGTTCATCCGCAGACCGGCGCGCAGGGTGCCGTACTCCGGGTCCGACAGCAGGTGCCGGGTCCGGTAGAAGACGTTGTTCATCGCCATGACGGCGGCGGCGGCCTTGGCGGCGGTGTACGCCTCGGGGGAGAGGTTCGCCTTGGCCTCGGGCTCCAGTTCGCGCAGGGCGATGGGGCTACGGGAGGCGATGGCGGTGGCGAGAACGGTGCCCCACAGCTGCTGCTGGGAGAGCTTGTCGTTGTTGCCGATCACCGAACCGAGGTTGAGCTTCAGGTCCTTGGCGTAGTCCGGTATGGCGGACTTCAGCGCGTCGAGGGACATCCGTCACTCACCGGCCAGCAGCGCGACGGGGTCAAGGGTGGTCTCGCCCTTGGTCCAGTTGCACGGGCACAGCTCGTCGGTCTGGAGGGCGTCCAGCACCCGCAGGACCTCCTTGGGGTTACGGCCGACGGAACCGGCGGTCACCATGGTGAACTGGATCTCGTTGTTCGGGTCCACGATGAAGACGGCACGCTGGGCGAAGCCGTCGGCACCCTCGATGCCCAGGTCGCGCATCAGCTCGTGCTTGGAGTCCGCCAGCATCGGGAAGGGCAGGTCACGCAGGTCGGCGTGGTCCTTGCGCCAGGCGTGGTGGACGAACTCCGAGTCGCCGGAGAAGCCGAGGATCTGGGCGTCGCGGTCGGCGAACTCATCGTTGAGCTTGCCGAAGGCGGCGATCTCGGTCGGGCAGACGAAAGTGAAGTCCTTCGGCCACGCGAAGACGACCTTCCACTTGCCCTCGTAGGACTTGTGGTTGATGACCTCGAACTCCTTGCCGGTCTC
This sequence comes from Streptomyces albipurpureus, assembly GCF_023701525.1. Taxonomy (GTDB): domain Bacteria; phylum Actinomycetota; class Actinomycetes; order Streptomycetales; family Streptomycetaceae; genus Streptomyces; species Streptomyces albipurpureus. The sequence continues at coordinate 164,943 of NZ_JAMQAW010000010.1, read as the reverse complement.
CAGGGAGACACAGGCAGTGAGCTCGTAGGGGGGGAACTGGTCGCCGACAGTGAGCACGTGTTACTCCAGGTACATGAGGGTGTTGGACAAATGCACCCTGTCATACCCTTGATCGCGGATGAAATTGATCAATGTGGTCAGTGTGATCCGGTGGGCCGATCAATGCCTGGGGTCGCGGTGGTGCCGGGGATGCCGGAGGTCGCTCGATCGGGCGGATTCGGCGCGGTTTTCGTATCCTCCTCGCGGTTGGCGCGTAGCGCCAGGGCTATGGCACTCGGCAATCGGCATCAGAAGAAGGATGTCGAGGCGGCGCTCAAGAGGGCGGAGGCGGCTGGGCTCAAAGTGACGCGCACAGCAGGCGGGCACAAGTGGGGTACGTGCTGTGCTGTCCGTGCAACCAGCGGCGCACGGTGTCCTGCACGCCGCAGAACCCGAGCGAAGAAGCGAGGTACATCGATGGATTCGTCAGGCAACACCGCGCTTGCGCGCAGCTGGTACTTCAACCTGGTTTTGCAGGATGTTGTTACCGAAGAGCAGTCTGATGCGCTGGCACAGTTGGCCAGCTTTCACGACGGGAGGATCTCGCTGGTCGAGTCCCCTGAGCGCTCCTGGTTCACCTGCTCATTCGAGGCGGAGACAATGACACAGGCCATCGCTGACGCCCTGGCGCGATTCAAGGACTTCCCGAGTGTCCTGGTCCAAAGCGTAGAGCTGGACCCGATCGCCCTTGAGTACAACGGGATGGCGACGCTGTCCGTCGTGCGGGTGCCCGAGTAGGGCTGTCGCCCAAGCCCCGGAGGCATAGCCGGTGAAGCAGCCAGGGTCATTCGGCCGCCTCGGCGCTTTCCGGGCATTTCTTTGACCTGTCTAGGCTATGAAACCCCATTCCAGAGCACATCGGAATGGGGGTAGACGCACCTCGATTTTGTTGAATCAGTAGGGATTCTAGAGTGCCCAGTCGTGTACTTTCCCTCTTTGGGATGATAGCTCTAGGCGGCTTGTAGGGAACGTTCGTGGACTGCCTTCGCGACCGAATTCGAGCGGTAGGGGCGGAGGCGGCGGCTGATCTCCGCAACAAACTGATCCACTGCGCCAGATTGGAGGCTAGGGTGTTTTGCGAGCACCTCACTCCAAGTGCTGCAAGCCAGCTCCAAATAGCCTAGCTCCAGCTGTCTCTCGGCCAGCATGGATTGGAATCGAAGCTCGGTCACCTGTGAGTCAGTGGGTGCTCTCAATTTGAAGTGCAGTTTGAGGGATTCAACGCTACCTGCCACATCCCCCAGTGAGTAGCGAACCTGGGCGCTGTGGTATGCCAAAGTGGCTGGAGTGTATCCGCCCAATTGGGTTTTCCCGCTCCCGGCCGCATCCATTGCTCTTTCCGTCTCTTTGATGCTACGCATCGCGGCTGCGCGGTCACCTACAAGGGCATAACTATGCGCTTGCTGGCCCGCCATGAAAGCGCGCATGAGCGGCCCTGTCGTAGGGGCAGCGGAGGCGGCTGCATCAGCTAGGCGCGTGGCAGTGGGGCCGTGGCCCAGGTCTGCTGCCTGAACTGACATTCCTCGCAGGATATGGCAGTACGTGAGGTAGTCGCTGCTCGCCCCTGCCAGTTCCAATCCCTTGGTGTAGTACCTCTGCGCGAGACCGTGAAGTCCTTCATCTACCGCCATCCAACCAGTCACATAGCAGAGGAATGCGGCAGCAGTCATCATAGACTTGCGGACTTCTTCGGAAGCATTCGCGCGAAGATACGGGATGACGGTATTGGTTAAAAAGGCCGCTGCCATTGGGCGAGAGGTTCGACCGCCGCGCCTGTTGTAGATCGCGTTCAATTGGTCTGTCATCTCGGTCACTACTTCAACATCGGCCATGCCGATACGCAGGGACTTGTCCGACTGCACAGCTTCCATGCGGCCTAGGACGTCCGGCCAATCGGGAATAGCCAGTGCAACGGAGAACAAGCCTGCACCCACAATGCTCCGGCGAGAAGGCTCCATGTCCTGCCGCCCCAGGTCTATTAGCCCTTCGACCGTATTCGGGTGGCTGGTCAACGACTGCGGGGGCGTGGGGAACCCTGCCTCGGAATGAGTGATGGGACGTCCCAGCTTCCGCGACAGCGCTTCCAGGATCAGCGGGCGGGTCTCACCCTTGGGTAGATGGCCGTTGATCCACTGGTTGACGGACGGTCTCTGATACATGAGCGGGGTGCCGCGCTCCGTACCGATCCGGTTGACCGCCTGCACGAACTGGCGCTGAGTCCATCCGGCCTCGCGGTGTAGTCGCCCCAGGTGATCGTTGGCTTCCCGGGCAGTCATGCGTCATCAACTCCTCATGTCGATGCACCACTTACGACTCTTTCCCTCTGGTGCCGCTTCAACGGTACCGCTGTGTGTAGCCAGGCGGTTGCCTAGAGCGAGGGCGGAACACCGCACAGGCAAGGACCCCCGCAGCCGCGTGAACGGCCCGGGGGTGCGGCCAGTCTGGGAGGACTGACATGGACGACCGTATCGCCGTGGAAGGCTCGGCGGGAGCTGAAGAACGCCCTATCGCGGCTGAAATCGGCGATGTGGTCCGGGACATCCGCAAGAAGGGTCGAGTGGGGCGGGTCATGGGTCGGGTAGGTCCCCACTACCAGCTCCGTCCCCTCAACGGTGGAGTGGAGTGGGAGGCCCCCGCCGAGGATCTCGCGCCCGCCGAGCAGTCGGACGCGATGAGGGCCGATGTGATCAAGGCCAACGCAGACAGCCGGACTGGGCTTTGAGTGTGCGCCCCGTACGGAAGCCCCTACCGGCTTCACATCGCGTACGGCCACTACCGCTACCGGGTAGGCGATGATCGCGACCCTGCCCGCAGCGCTTCTGCGGCCCTCGGTGTTGTCACCAGCCTCTGGCTCCCGCCACCCAGACTCCTGCTTGTCTGGGAGGCGGTGAAAAGGGCCCACCCGGCATGTGCGTGAGGGTTCCTGCCGGGTGGGCCCGAAACGGCAGCGCGTCACGCTCACGCGGCAGTCAGTCCGTGGGTCTGACCAGCGGAAGTGAACGGCGCACATCCGGCTGGTGGATTCACCCCCCGGTCTGATCTGGGTGAAATGTCGATTAAACTCAGCCGGACTGATCGAGGAGCACTATCAATGGCCGGCACTCCGCGGGGCAAGCAGCCCAGCCTCACCCAGCTGCGGGCCTTCGCCGCGGTCGCCGAGCATCTGCACTTCCGGGACGCCGCCGCGGCCATCGGGATGAGCCAGCCCGCGCTCTCCGGAGCCGTATCGGCGCTGGAGGACACCCTCGGGGTGCAGTTGCTGGAGCGCACGACCCGCAAGGTCCTGCTCTCCCCGGCAGGGGAGCGGCTCGCCGTCCGCGCCACGACCGTTCTGCGGGCCGTCGGTGCGCTGATGGAGGAGGCCGAGGCGGTACGCGCGCCCTTTACCGGGGTGCTGCGGCTCGGGGTGATTCCTACCGTCGCGCCCTATCTTCTGCCGACGGTCCTTCGGCTGGTCAACGACACCTATCCCGATCTCGATCTTCAGGTGCACGAGGAGCAGACCGCCTCCCTGCTGGAGGGGCTGACAGGGGGCCGGCTCGATCTGCTGCTGCTCGCGCTGCCGCTGGGGTTGCCCGGGCTCACCCAGTTTCCGCTCTTCGACGAGGACTTCGTCCTGGTCACCCCCGACGGCCACCCCCTGGGCGATCGATCGGACATATCCCCAGAAACCCTTCGGGGGCTGCCCTTGCTGCTGCTCGACGAGGGCCACTGTCTGAGAGGCCAGGCGCTCGACATCTGCCGAGAGGCCGGGCGCGGGGACCAGACCACGGTGACCACCACCGCCGCCGGGCTGTCCACCCTGGTGCAGTTGGTGGCCGGTGGACTGGGAGTGACCCTGCTGCCGCGCACTGCCGTCGCGGTCGAGGCCGGACGAGGCGGGCTGCGGATCGCGTCCTTCGCGGAGCCGACGCCCACCCGGAGGATCGCCCTCGCCATGCGGATGGGCGCGGCCCGGCAGGGGGAGTTCGCCGAGTTCGCCGGAGCGCTGCGGGAGTCCCTGCGTCCGCTGCCCGTGCGGATCGTGCGCTGAGTCCCGTATTCCGCCAGCTGCCACATCGGATCGGGGCACCGAGCGCTCATTCGGTGCGCAGGCCCTCCGGGCGCATCATCCGCCAGAGCGGCGGCAGGCTGACCAGCGTCACCAGCAGAATCACACCCGCGCCCACCCCGGCGACCGGTAGGAAGATCCACCAGCGGGTGACCTCCTTGCCGATCAGGGCGAGCATCGCCGCCCCCAGCGCCAGCCCGCCCGCCACGGCCACCACCGTGCCCAGCACCACCGGTACCGCGGTCTGCCACAGCACCGACCAGGCCAAGACGGTGCGCGGGGTTCCGAACGCCACCAGCGCGGAGAGCAGCCGCCTGCGCTCCCGCAACTGCTCGATCTGGGAGACCAGCATCGAGGCCGCGATCAGCCCGAGCGTCGCGCTCGCGGCAGCCAGTAGACCGGTCTGGAGGCTCTCGTACCGCGCGTCCCGCTCGGTCATCCGGACGGACCAGATCCGTAGGGCGGGATCAATGCCGGCAGCCGCGTTGCGTATGTGTTCGGGGGCATCGGGGACACCGGCGTTCAACGGCACCAGCGCCAGGGTCATCCCCGACGCCAGATCCCTGACGTCGATCGCCCCGAAGGTGGCGTAGACGCCCGTGTTCTCCCAACCCTCCGCATTCTTGTTACCGAGCACCGTGGGGCTGCGCACGGGCAGAGTCCAAGGGGCGGCCCGCTCCTCGTCGCCGAGCAGGACCACTCCTCCCTTGCGGGCGGTGGTGTCGATCCAGTCATTCTGTCTGCGGTCCTCATGGGCGTGGACGACAAACGTGTCACCGTCCGCGCAGGAGGTGATCTCGGCCAGCTTCCTCAGTGCCGTGCAGTCGCCGACGGTCAGACCAGCGGTCGACTCCCGGTTGGGATGGCTCACCACCGTCCTGATCGTGGCGATCACATCCTTTGCGCCCCTGGACCGCCCCAACTCCTCGGTCATCCGATCGGCCAGCGCCTTGCTCGGGTACTCGGAGCTGACATTGAGCTGGTCCCAGACGCGGTTTTCGAACAGGGTCCTGTTGAACGAGTCGTGCATCCCGGCGAACAGCATCTGCAGGGCGATGGCCCCAGCGACCGCGACCATGATCCCGCTCACCGCCCGGGTGGCCGCCCCACTGCTGAGCTGGAGTCTTCGGGTGGCCAACTGCCAGGACAGAGGACCGCCCCGAAGCCGTCCCACCAGGGCTTCGACCACCCAGGGCAGCATCGCCGTGATGCCCAGAAGGGTGAGGATCGCACCGGCCGCGATGGGGAACGGACTGACCTCGGCCGATGGATCGCGGCTGTTGAAGGTGTTCCCGTTCAGCAGCAGCAGAAGTCCTGCCAGGGGCACCAGGGGGCGCCACCAGAACCGGCGGCGGCGCAGCGCGGTGTTGCGTACGACACCGAGCGGTTCGACCACCACCGAACGCAGCGCGAACAGCGAGACGGCCACCGATGTCACGGGCACGGCGAGCAGCAGCGCCGCCGCGAGACGGGGGAGCGGCACCACATCCGCGGGGAAGGCGCTGAGCTCCCAGACGCGTACCGAGCCGGCGAACAGCCGAGCCAGCGCGAACACCGCGAGTCCGACCGTGAGCCCCAGCGCGGAGCCGAACAGTGCCTCACCCGCGGCTATCCGGCGGGTGGTCCAGGCATCCGCCCCGACCAGTCGCAGCGCCGCCAGTCTGCGGTCCCGGCGATCGCCCCCGAACCGCGCGGCGGTGGCGATGAACACGGCCACCGGGACGAGCAGCACCACACAGGCAAGGGTGATCACCACGATGAGGACGGGGTCGTACGGCAGTGACTCGGCCGCGGGTCCACCCCAACTGGCGGTCCTCCACACGCCGTCACCGAGAGTCAGTGTGGAACTGCCCGCGTAGAAGAAGTACTCGCCGGGGTCGAGGAGGCCGGTGTCCCCGATGGCGCCGATCATCCGGTAGTCCATGCGCTGGGCCAGCAGCCGCCCCTCATCGGACGCCAGCAACTCGGCCAGCGCGGGTGAGGCGAACATCTCGCCGGCGCCCGGCATCCGGTCAACGCCAGGGGGAAGCTTCGGCCGGGCGCCGTCCGCGCGCAGGATCAGACCGTTGACGATATCCGTGCGGTACTCGGTTGAGGCGTCCGCCCAGAGCACCGAGGTGTCCGACGGCTCGCCGGGCCGCTCACCATCGGGCCCGTAGTACTGCTGTTGGGAGGGGGCGCGAGCCTCGGCGCGCCGATCCCGGTTGTCCATGATGTGGGGTACCGACGAGGCGATCAGCAGCAGGGCGACCCCCAGTCCGACCCCCGCGGCGGTCAGCGCGTTGCGGATCCAGCCCTCACGTCCACCGAAGGCGGCGAACCGTAGACCGTACGCCAGATCGCGCAGCCAACTCCGGATGCGGACGTAACTGTCCTGGGGGGTGGGGGAGGCGGCCTTTCGGGTATCGCTGAGCGTCATGGCGGGGTCCGGATCGCAGGCTGGGAATGCGTGGGGAGAGGCTGGACGGTAGGGCCCAAAGACTACAGAGAGTGGTCGGGATCGCGGGTCCGCCCGTCACGCACCACGATCTCCCGGTCCGAGTAGGCGGCGACCCGGGTCTCGTGGGTGACCAGGACGACGGCCGCGTTCGACGACCGGGCCGCCTCCGTCAGCAACTCCATGACCCGCTCGCCGCTGTAGGAGTCCAGGGCTCCCGTCGGCTCATCGGCGAACACCACCCGCGGGGAGGTGACCAAAGCCCGGGCGACGGCCACCCGCTGGCCCTGACCGCCGGAGATCTCACCAGGACGCTTGCTCCCCGAGTCGGCGACCTCCAGCCGCTCCAACCACTCCATGGCCACCTGCTCGGCAGCCTTGCGACGGATCCCGGCGAGCCGCAGCGGCAACGCCACGTTCTCCGTACAGCTCAACTCCGGTACGAGCTGGCCGAACTGGAAGACAAAGCCGAAATCGGTACGTCGCAGGGCGCTGCGCTCGGCGTCGGAGAGGGCGGTGAGATCCCGTCCGGCGTACCGGACCCGTCCGGCGTCCGGCTGGACGATTCCCGCGAGGCAGTGCAGCAGCGTCGACTTTCCCGAGCCGGAGGGGCCCAGCACCGCGACGACCTCACCGGGGTGGATCGAGAAGCAGGCCCCGGCGAGCGCCGGGGTGTGGGCATAGGTCTTGTGAAGGTCCTCGGCGATGAGGAGTGACCCCTCAGGGATCATGGGCGGACCTCGGCGGCGAGCCGGTCCAGTCGGGTGGACGTCAGCTCCAACCAGCGCAGATCGGCCTCCAGATGGAAGAGGGCGTGGTCGCAGATCAACTGGTCGGCGAGGTCTCCGCGCCGTTTGCGGTCCGTGAGAACGCGCATCAGCCGCAGATGCTCCGCTCGCTGGGTGTCCAGCAGGGCGGCGGCGCTACGGCCGGTGAGCAGCGCTATGACGACCTTGGTGTACAGGGTCGACTGGAGGTAGGGCTCTGGTTTCTCCGGCTGGGTCAACCAGGTCGCGACATCGGTGATCCCGGCTTCGGTGATGGCGTAGCGCTTGCGGTCCGGCCCGCCTCCGGCCTCAATGCCGTCGACTTCGACGAGGCCGTTCTTGAGCAGGCGCGACATGGTCGAGTAGACCTGCCCGTAGTGCAGGGGGCGGTCGTGTCCGAACTTCTCATCAAAAGCGCGTTTGAGGTCGTAACCGTGGCGCGGTCCGGACTCCAAGAGCGCGAGGAGGGTGTGACCGATGGACATGCGCAGCACTGTACGTGGTGTGTATATCGCCGCCGTATACGAGCACCCAAACCTGCGGCTTCGGGATCGGACCGGTCGGCGAGGCCATCGGCCCGGGGGCACCGGACCGATCA
>NZ_JAMQAW010000010.1:140325-156991 GCF_023701525.1 Streptomyces albipurpureus | reverse complement strand
ATCCGACCGGGATCCGATCGGTCCCGATCCGATCCCGGGACGGGGAGCTATTCCTGCTGCTTCGGTTCCGCTTCCCGTTCCGGTTCCGCTTCCGGCTGTGTTGTCGGCGTGCCTGGTGCTATCGGTGTCGTCTTCGGCGGACGGCCCCGCCGGGGGATCGGTGCCACACCCCCCGGCAGCCGCCCGGCCTCCTGCAACGCGCGCCGGAGCAGAAACTCGATCTGTGCGTTCGCGCTGCGCAGTTCGTCCGAAGCCCACCGGGCCAGCGCCTCGTACACCACCGGGTCCAGCCGCAGCAGTACCTGTTTGCGCTCGGCCGGGGGCGTCACTGGTAGAGCGTGCCCGTGTTGAGAACCGGCTGGGCGGAGCGGTCACCGCAGAGCACCACCATCAGATTGGAGACCATCGCCGCCTTCCGTTCCGCGTCCAGTTCCACGATGTCCCGCTCGCCGATCCGCTTGATCGCTTCCTCGACCATGCCCACGGCACCGTCCACGATCAGCCGCCGTGCCGCGACCACGGCACCGGCCTGCTGACGCTGAAGCATGGCCGAGGCGATCTCTGGAGCGTATGCGAGATGGGTGAAGCGGGACTCGATGATGTGCACACCCGCCGCCTCGACCCGCGCGCGCAGCTCGACCGCCAGCTTCTCGGTGATCTCCTCGGCGTTCCCGCGCAGGGAGAGGCCGTCCTCCTCATGCGCGTCATAGGGGTACTCGATGGCGATGTGCCGTACGGCGGCCTCGGTCTGGGTGGAGACGAACTCCAGGAAATCATCCACCTCGAAGAGCGCCTGCGCGGTGTCCTCGACCTTCCAGACGACCACGGCCGCCAGTTCGATCGGGTTGCCGTAGGCGTCGTTGACCTTGAGCACCGCGGTCTCGTGGTTGCGCACCCGGGTCGAGATCTTCTCGCGGGAGGTGAGGGGGTTGACCCAACGCAGTCCATCGGTACGGATGGTGCCGCGGTAGCGGCCGAAGAGCTGGACGACCCGGGCCTCGCCCGGCGCGACCATGTTCAGCCCGCACATGGCGAAGAACGCGGCGATCGCGATCAGGCTGCCGAGGACGACCAGGGACGCGATCACCGCGCCCTTGCTCGCCATCGCGCCGAGCACGATGACGCCCGTACCCACCGCGAGCCCGAGCAGGCCGAGGAGCAGGGCGAGTCCACCGCCGATGCTGTGGGCCGCGAACTCCCGGACGTGTGGTTCCGGCATCTGTACGTCGTCGATGTGCGGAGTGTCGATGGCAGTCATGGGGGTCCCCCTGGTTCGTTTCATCAGGCATGGCCGGATTTCCATCCAGGCCTGGTCGTGACTCCCTCTCGGGCGACTCGACCTAGCTATCAAAGTGATTACACATTATCTGCTGTCGCAACCTTGCGCACCTCCCGTGAGTCGGTTCCTCTGAATGGGGTGCTCTTTGTCACGTCCGGAAAGACCGGATCGATGAACCTTTGTCACAGCAACCGGTGTTAGTTTTCTGAGCTGCGTCCTGCTTGCGGCCGGGTTCCGACAGGTGGCACCACCGGAACCGACGTCCTAGGTCAGATCAGCGCCAACGCAGACGGAGCTGACTGGAGCGGACTGGTGGACCGGTCCCCGGGGAAGCAGCAGCTCGGCGCCGACACCAGCACCAGCACCACACCCGGTACTGACGACCTGGCGAGGACGGACGGATCGACGGACCTACCGACGGACCGCCCGACCGGCGCCGACGACAGCGAGCGAGAGCGGAGCGGACGAGCGATGGGCCGAGCGGAAGCGCGACGGGCGCGAGGGCGCGGCGGGCGCCAGGCCAGAAGGGCCGCCAAACCCACGGGCATACGACGCTTCTTCACCTGGAAGAAGATGCTGGGCACGTTCTTCGGCCTCTGCCTGCTCGCCATGGGCGCGTTCTTCGTGGTCTATCTGCTGGTCCCCGTACCGTCGGCGAACGCCCACGCGGAGATGCAGAGCAACGTCTACAAGTACCGCGACGGCAAGATCCTCACCCGCACCGGCACGGTCAACCGCGAGATCATCGGCCTGGACAAGATCCCCAAGGACGTCCGGTACACCTTCGTCGCCGCTGAGAACAAGACCTTCTACGACGATCACGGCGTCGACCTCAAGGGCACCACCCGTGGTCTCATCAGCACCCTCACCGGCAAGGGCAAGCAGGGTGGTTCCACCATCACCCAGCAGTATGTGAAGAACTACTACCTGGACCAGGACCAGACGGTCACCCGCAAGCTCAAGGAGCTGGTGATCTCGCTCAAGGTGGACCGTAAGAGAGGCAAGGACGAGATCCTCGCCGGGTACATCAACACCAGCTACTACGGACGCGGCGCCTATGGCATCCAGGCCGCCGCCCAGGCGTACTACGGCGTGGACGCCGGCAAGCTGAGTGTCGCCCAAGGCGCCTATCTGGCCGCCCTGCTGCAAGCGCCGAGCCAGTACGACTGGGCGGTGGCGTCCGACACCGGCAAGAAGCTGGTCACCGACCGCTGGCACTACACCCTGAAGAACATGGTCGAAGAGGGCTGGCTCGACGCCGCCGAGCGCGACGCGTTGAAGTTCCCCGTGCCCAAGGCCCCCAAGGCGGCCCCCGGCATGGAGGGGCAGACCGGCTATCTGGTCGAGGCGGCCAACGCCGAGTTGACGCGCCAGGGAGTCAGCGAAGAGGACATCAAGGCCGGCGGTTGGACGATCACGCTCAATATCGACAGCAAGCGCCAGCAGGCGCTGGAGAAGTCCGTCGAGAAGGAGTTGGAGAGGAAGCTCGACCGCAAGGGCGACAAGAAGCACGCGACGGTGCAGGCCGGCGCGACCTCGGTCGATCCCAAGACCGGTGAGGTCGTCGCCCTCTACGGCGGTATCGGCGCCACCGAGCACTGGCTCTCCAACGCCACCCGCCGCGACTACACCCCCGCCTCCACCTTCAAGCCCGTGGTGCTCGCGGCCGCGCTGGAAAATGACTCCAAGACCCAGAACGGCTTTCCGATCGGACTCAACACCCCGTACGACGGCACCAGCAAGCGTCCGGTCGAAGGGAGCGACACGCCCTTCGCTCCGGAGAACGAGGACGATCGAAGCTGGGGTCCGGTGACGGTCCAGAAGGCCACCAACAGCTCGATCAACTCCGTCTACGCGCAGATGATCGTCGATGTGGGTCCCGACAAGACCAAGGAAGTCGCGCTCGACCTCGGCATGCGGGACGGCAAGGGCTGGCCGGAGCAGCCCGCGATGTCGCTCGGCACCATGCAGGCGTCGACCTGGGACATGGCCGGGGTGTACGCGACCCTCGACAACCACGGCAAGAAGGTCACCCCGACGATCGTGAAGTCCGCCAAGCACCAACTGCGCAAGCCGGACCTGGCGGACGCGATCGGCGGGCAGGTCATCAGCCGGGGCACGGCCGATACCGTGACCGCGGCCATGGAGGGTGTCGTCCAGAACGGCTCGGGTCAGAACGCGGCCGGAAACTACGACGCCGCCGGTAAGACCGGTACCGCGGAGAACAACTTCGCCGCCTGGTACGTCGGCTACACGCCCACCCTGGTCACCGCCGTCGCGCTGTTCGGTGAGAGGCCGGACGGCACCCGTCAGGTCACCCTGACCGACGCCATCAATCCGGGTCGTACCAACGGCGGTGGCATCCCGGCCCGCATCTGGCGGGAGTACACCTCCGCCGCGCTCGGCCAGGACCGGGACGCCCGGTTCGACCTGAAGGTCAGGGAGCCCGCTCGCATCGAGACGGAACCCTCGCCCTCCCGGTCGACCGAGCCGAGCCCTTCGCCGAGCCAGTCCTCCGAGCCGACGCCGGAACCCTCCCCGAGCCAGTCGGAACCAGAGCCCGAGCCGTCGTCCCCGGAGCCTTCGGCCTCGACGAGCACCAGCCCGTCGCCGTCGCCGAGTAACAGCCGCTCCATCGAGCCGAACCCCAGGCCGAGCAACTCGATCAGGCCCAGCCCCAACGAGGGCCCCGCGCAGTGAGGTGGGGCGGTGCCCACGGCCCGGCTGCCCAGCCGGATGCCGTGGGCACCGCCCTGTCGTCTTCTCAGCCGCCGTTCACCTTGTTGGCGATGCGGTCGCCGATCTTCTTGTCGATGTTGCGCCAGTACTGGAAGGCGCGGCCCAGCACCGGTTGGGAGACGCCCTGGAGCAGGTGCCCGGAGACATTGGCCACCAGCCGGTCACGAGCGGCGTCGTCAAGCACCTCACGGACCTGGGTGCCCGCCTGACCCCAGTCGTCGTCGTCCTGGTGCACCTTGGTCGCCTCGCGGACCATGTCGCCCGCGGTCGCCCAGCCCGCCGGATCGCCGAAGCGGGCCACGTCCGCCGCCGGGCCGCCGAAGGAGTTCGGTGCGTACGGCATGGAGGCGTTGGACGGCACGTACCGCATCGGCCCGTCCTTGGCGTAGGAGTTCACCGCGGAGTGGGGCCGGTTCGGCGGCAGCTGCGCGTAGTTCGGGCCGATCCGGTAGCGGTGGGTGTCCGGATAGGAGAACAGCCTCCCCAGCAGCATCTTGTCCGGTGAGGGACCGATGCCGGGCACCAGGTTCGAGGGCTCGAAGGCCGCCTGCTCGATATGGACGAAGTAGTCCTCGGGGTTCTTGTTCAGCGTCATCCGGCCGACGTCGATCAGGGGGTAGTCGCCGTGCGGCCACACCTTGGTCAGATCGAACGGATTGAACCGGTAGTTCGGCGCGTCCTCGAACGGCATGATCTGGACCTTGAGGCTCCAGCTCGGCGCGTTTCCGGACCCGATCGCCTCATAGAGATCCCGGCGGTGCTTGTCCGCGTCGTGCCCGGCCAGCTCATCGGCCTCGTCCTGGGTGAGGAACTCGATGCCCTGGTCGGTCTTGAAGTGGTACTTCACCCAGAACCGCTCGCCGCCGCCGTTCACCCACATGTAGGTGTGCGAGCTGTAGCCGTTCATAAACCGGTACGAGCGGGGGATGCCGCGGTCACCCATCAGCCAGGTGACCTGGTGGGCACTCTCGGGGGAGAGGGTCCAGAAGTCCCACTGCATCTCGTTGTTGCGCAGCCCGGTGGCGGGGTGACGCTTCTGTGAGCGGATGAAGTCCTGGAACTTGATCGGGTCACGTACGAAGAAGATCGGCGTGTTGTTGCCGACCATGTCGTAGTTTCCGTGTTCGGTGTAGAACTTCAGCGCGAAACCACGTGGGTCGCGCCAGGTGTCAGGAGAGCCCAGCTCACCGGCGACCGTCGAGAACCGGGCCAGCATGTCGGTGCGCTTGCCCGGTTGGAAGAGATCGGCCTTGGTGAACTGGCTGACGTCGTTGGTGACCTCGAAGAAGCCGTACGCTCCCGATCCCTTGGCATGCACCACCCGCTCGGGGACCCGCTCCCGATTGAACTGGGCCATCTTTTCGATGAGGTAGTGGTCCTGCAGCAGGATCGGTCCCGAGGGGCCGATGGTGAGCGAGTGCTCATCGCTCTCCACCGGGATGCCGGCGTTGTTGGTCGTGTACGGAGCCTTTGGAGTCTCGGTCACGAGCGTTCTCCCGAGTAGGGGGTGAGGGTGTGGTCGCTTCGGCCGTCTGCCCCAGTCAACTCCGCCGACACTTCGTCGGCAACTTTTGCCGGGCCCCATCCGGTGCGCTTCTGCCGCGCTGAAACGGCGCGGCGGGATGCGGCCCTGGCCGCTACGCAGGGGGCCCTCGACCCCTCACGGCCGCGCCCCCCCGTGTATCGGCCGGGCCGCCGGTTGACCGCGGAGAACGTCCCACCGGGGAGACGGAGGCGCGGCCACCATCGGGGCGGTGTCCGCCCTGGGAGTGGGCACCCGGGGTACACACCCCCCATAAGGGGACAGGATCTGGCGGGTGCGGCGGCCTCAGGGGGGTGTTGCGGATAGACCCGATCGGGTGACGACGGTCAGCGCCCATCGCACGATCGGGCGCATGACCCCGTCGGGACCGGGCCCGCGGGCCCGCAGTCGAAGGCCGTGTCCGGCTGATCCGCTGGATGGCGTTCTACGGGTGCTAAGGGCTGGTCCCGGGGCCCCGCACGACGAAGGCCGTACCCCGTTGTGCGGGGTACGGCCACCATGCCTCAGCGGGTCGGTTCAGGCCCGGGTGGGCAGCTCGAACCAGACCACTTTGCCGCTGGAGAGCCGAGTCGCCCCCCACCGCCTCGCCAGCCGGTTCACCAGGAACAGTCCACGTCCGCCTTCGTCCGTGTCCCGTGCCCGCCGCTGCCGGGGTAGCTGCGGAGAGTCGTCGCCGACCTCGCAGCGCAGCACATCGGTCCGCAGCAGCCGCAGCGTCACCGGCCGCTCGGCGTACCGCACGGCATTGGTCACCACCTCGCTGACCAGCAACTCCACCGCGTCACTCAGCTCTTCGAGACCCCACCGGGACAGCGCGCGCCGAGCCAGCCGGCGAGCCCGCCCCGGAGCGGCGTCTTCCGGCTCCAGGAACCAGTACGCGACATCGCTCGGTGCGATCCCGTCGAAACGGGCCGCGAGCAGCGCGATGTCATCGTCCCGGTCGCCCGGCCCGAGCATGTCCAGGACGTCGTCGCAGAGTGCCTCCAGCGGCGGCGAGTGGTCGGGTCCGGTCAGCTGTGCGGTCGCGGCCAGGCGCTCCCGTAGCTGCTCGATCCCGGTCCACACATCCCGCAGTCGGGACTCGACCAGTCCGTCCGTGTACAGCAGCAGGGTCGCGCCGGCCGGCGCGTCCAGCTCCACGGCCTCGAAGTCGACACCACCGACACCGATGGGCGCTCCGGGCGGCACTCGCAACACCTCTGCTCGGCCACCCAGATGGAGCAGTACGGGTGGCGGATGACCGGCGTTGGCGATGGTGATCCGGTGCGAAACCGGGTCGTACACCGCGTACATGCAGGTCGCCATGCGGTCGGTGCCCAGCCGTTGGGCCTGCTCGTCCAGATGGTGCAGCACCTCCTGGGGCGGCAGATCCAGACCGGCCAGCGTCTGCGCGGTGGTGCGCAGCTGGCCCATGATGGCCGCCGACGTCATCGAGTGGCCCATGACATCGCCCACCACCAGGGCGACCCGACTGCCGGGCAGCGGGATCGCGTCGTACCAGTCGCCGCCGACCCGGGCGGTCTCCGCCGCCGGTAGGTAGCGGGAGGCGAGCCGTACCCCGGTGGGTTGGGGCAGCGAGTCCGGCAGCATCGTGCGCTGGAGCTCATCGGCGATATAGGCCTCGCGCCCGTACAGCACGGCCTTGTCGATGCCGAGCGCGGTGTGCGTGGCCAACTGGGCCGCGACCAGCAGATCGTTCGGCTCGAAAGCCGGGCGGTCGGGGCGCCGCACGAAGACGGCAGCACCGATCACCCGCCGGCGTCCACGCAGCGGGGCGAGTATCGCGCGGTGTCCGTTCGGCACGGTCCGATCCGCGCCGAGCAGCTCCGGTAGCGCCGCTCTGGCCGCGGCCGAGTCGCCGAACACGGGTCGGACCCCGCGCAGCACCTCCGACAGGGCGCCGCCGGGCCGCACCTCACAGAGCTCGGATGCCGGTGTGAGGTCGGTGTGGGGGTCGATCGAAGGGGACGCGGAGGCACCGGTCACGCCGGCGAGCAGTGCCGAGGTGCTGAAGTCGCCGCTGTCTTCGGCTAAACGCAGCCGGTCAGTTCGGCGCAGCCGCAACACGAACGGCGCGACCGGACGCTCGTCGCCCACCGGCAGTGGGTCCCTGAGGAAGACGAGGATCGCGTCCGAGAACGTCGGCACGGTCGCCCGACACAACCCCAGCACGATTTCATCGAGATCTATACCGCGTGCGATCCGGCGCGTGGCAGCGCCGGTGAAGCGCAGCCGATCACCCTCGCGCCGTGTAGTCGCCGCCAGATCCTGCATATCCGCTGGCGGGCCATTGGGCGTGGGGACGGCGGAGGATACGGCCGGGGAGGGCACGGCCGGTGAACCGGCCGAATCCGCCCGCGGCCGGGTGCGTTCCTGGGGCCTGGCAACCAAGGGTTGCCGGCCTTCGTGGGAGGTTGGCTGCTCCGTCACGCGTGGGCTTCCGTCCGTCTGGGCCGGGTGTGCGATGCGAACGCCTCGTGAGGCGGTGTACCCGCTCTACAGGTGGCGTCGACAGGGTGGCGGGCATCCGGCACGGCTCCACCCCCTAGAAGTGACTTGTGGTGACTTACGGTCAGGTTGTGCGCTGCGCTGCTGAGTTACCGAAGGGTTCTCAGCGACGCAGCCCTGCGGACGACGATCCTACGTTTGCCCCTGGGGGGCGTATCAAGAGTCTCATGGCCTTGTATGCGCCGGAGTGTGTTCGCGGACCGGAGTCCGACATCTTGCGGGACGGTTGTCTGACACACCCACCGGGCCCATGATGCCTGTTGAGCTACGACTCAACTAGTCCCTCCTGGTCCGGGCCGGCTCGCCGCGGGCGCGGTGGTGGTCGATGAGTCGACTGGATGAGCTCATACCGGTCCCTCCTCCCGGACGCGGTCGCCGGTGGTGCGGGCCCACCGGTGCTCCGCGGCCCGCGCGACATGCTCGGGGGTGTGGGCAGCGGGTCGCTGAAGGCGACCCACCGCGCTGCCCTCAGGACGCCATCCGGACGGCCGTGCGATCCCAGTCGGCGGGTAGCTCAGGCACTCGCCAGCCGGGGTCGGGCCGCCAGTGCTCCCAACCGTCGGAGAAGGGCGCGCCCCAGGCGTTGATGACCTCCACGGCGGACAACCCCGCGGCCCTCACCTGGCGGGCCTTCCGGGGGTCCATGAGGCCCACTCGTTGGGCCTCGGCGAACTCATCCTCGTCCTCCCACCGCCAACTGCGGTCGGGATAGACGCAGATGTCCAGAAAATGATCCTCGGAGTCCATGCCGTCTGCCCAGCGGGTGCGTGGCTCCTCTAGGTTCACGTACCAGTTCTTGAACCGCCAGCCCGGCTCCCAGAAGAGCCAGATCGACCAGGGGTCGCCCGGTCGGGCCAGCTTGAGCACACCGGTCCCGAACCAGTGGTCGCGCTTCACCGTGCGCGGAGCCGTGTAGCGGGTGGGAAGCGGCTGCTCGTGGACGGGGGTGCCGTCCACGAGCACGGGCTTCACGCACTCCGTACCCGGAGCCATCCACACGGCCAGCACTTCGGCGGTGTCCTGGACGACGGTGACGGGGCGACAGATATCCACCCCGTGATGACCCGCCAGGTCCGGGGCATGGCCGCGATAGCGCCAGAGGATGTGGTCTCCGGGGCTCCAGCGTTCACTGCGTTCCGTGCCTGTCATGAGCAGATTTTAGGAGTACGGCACACCTGTCCGTACCGGATCTTCACAACGGCCCGCCCCAACAGCCTAAGGCCGGGTCATCCGCAACACGTCGAGAGCCTCGTCCAACTGCTCCAGGGTCAGTGCTCCCCGCTCCACATAGCCGGACTCCAGCACGACCTCGCGGATCGTCTTCCGCTCGGCGAGTGACCGCTTGGCGACCTTCGCGGCCTCCTCGTACCCGATGTACTTGTTGAGCGGGGTGACGACGGACGGCGACGACTCGGCGTACTCCCTGGCCCGCTCGACATTGGCGGTGATGCCGTCGACGGTACGGTCCGCGAGCAGTCGGGAGGCGTTGGCCAGCAGTCGTACGGACTCCAGCAGATTCCGGGCCAGCACCGGGAGCATCACATTCAGTTCGAAGTTGCCGGCGGCTCCCGCGACCATGACCGTGGTGTCATTGCCCATCACCTGTGCGGCCACCATCAGTACGGCCTCGGGGATGACGGGGTTGACCTTGCCCGGCATGATCGACGAACCGGGCTGGAGATCGGGCAGATTGATTTCGGCCAATCCGGTGCGCGGACCGCTCGCCATCCACCGGAGATCATTGGCGATCTTGGTGAGCGATACGGCAATCGTCCGCAACTGCCCGGATGTCTCCACCAGGGCATCGCGCGCGCCCTGCGCCTCGAAGTGGTCCCGGGCCTCGGTGAGCGGCAGCCCGGTCGTCCGGGCGACCTCGGCGATCACGGCCGCCGAGAAACCGGGCGGGGTGTTGATCCCGGTGCCCACCGCCGTCCCGCCGAGCGGGAGTTCCGCCAGCCTCGGCAGCGCGGAGCCCAGCCGCTCGACTCCGTAACGGATCTGGGCGGCGTACCCGCTGAACTCCTGGCCGAGCGTCACGGGCGTGGCATCCATCAGATGCGTACGTCCGGACTTGACCACCTGCGCGAACTCACCGGACTTGCGCTCCAGCGCGGCGGCGAGGTGCTCAAGGGCGGGGATGAGATCGGCGCTGACGGCGGCCGTGGCGGCGATATGGATGGAGGACGGAAAGACGTCATTCGACGACTGGGACGCGTTCACATGGTCGTTCGGGTGGACCGGGAGTCCCAGCCGCTCGGTGGCGAGGGTGGCGAGCACCTCATTGGTGTTCATGTTCGACGAAGTGCCGGAGCCCGTCTGGAAGACATCCACCGGGAAGTGGTCGTCCCAGCGCCCGTCGGCGACCTCCCCCGCGGCCTCGATGATCGCATGCGCGATGTCCTTGTCGAGCACCCCCAGCTCGGCGTTGACCTGGGCGGCAGCGGCCTTGATCCGGGCCAGGGCCTCGATGTGGGCCCGCTCCAGCCGCTGCCCCGAGATGGGGAAGTTCTCCAGGGCCCGCTGGGTCTGGGCGCGCCACTTGGCGTGTACGGGCACCCGCACCTCGCCCATGGAGTCGTGCTCGATCCGGTGGTCGGCGGCGTCGGTCATCGGGACGGTACCTCCAGCTCTCGGGGCCCGCACGGCGCGGTTCCCCCGCGAAAAGGTGAGCAGTTGTCTTGTTCTGGCTATTCCCGGCTGCACTACCGGCCAGTAAATACCCGTGGACCGCCCGAGGTGAGCTAAGAAATCGCCGCCCTCAGGAAAGGCTTCCCTTCAGGAAGGGCCTCGCCTCAGGAAAGCCCTCGCCTCAGGAAGTGGGGTCTCGCCTCAGGAAGGGCGATCGAGGACAGCGCCTGGCGCGTGCACCGGGAGCATGCGGACCGGCGGCCCCGGCAGCGCGGAAACCCGCGAGGCCACCGGTGGCGGGCCGGGAGTGCCATGGGGTCGCGACCAGGGTCGGTGGTGCGACGGGACGCGGGGCACGCCCCCGCTCATCCGCCGACCGCCGCCTCGATGTGCCGGGCGGTCAGCAACACGCGGGCACCGCTCCGAGCCTCTGGAAGGGCTCAGGTGCTCCGGGGCCGGCGTTCCACCCGTACCCCGGGCAGGCGGGCCCCGGCCGCCGTCCCCGCCGTGTCCCAGAACCTCCGCGCCGCGCTGGGCATCACAGCGGGATCACCGTCGCCGGTTCTGTACGGGAGCGCCCGGCCGGCGTTCTGCGTTCTGACTGAGCCGGCGAGGCCCGGCCCTTCGCCGGCGAAGGACATCGCGCTTGCGAAGGGCCGTACCGAGAGCCGTACCGGGAGCCGTACCGAGGAAGGGCCTCCACCGGCCAAGTGTCGCTGGCCGACTACAGCCCTGGTCCCCGGACCGGAATCGAGGTGAACGTCGGCGCCGGCGCCGGCTCGGTGAAGAAGTCGTTCCCCTTGTCGTCGACCACGATGAACGCCGGGAAGTCCTCCACCTCGATCCGCCACACGGCCTCCATCCCCAGCTCCTCGTACTCGACGACCTCCACCTTCTTGATGCAGTCCTGGGCGAGCCGTGCCGCGGGCCCGCCGATGGACCCCAGGTAGAACCCGCCGTGGGCCCCGCACGCCTCGGTGACCTGGCGGGAGCGGTTCCCCTTGGCCAGCATCACCTTCGAACCGCCGGCGGCCTGGAACTGCTCCACATACGAATCCATCCGTCCGGCCGTCGTCGGTCCGAACGAGCCGGAGGCATACCCCTCCGGGGTCTTCGCGGGCCCGGCGTAGTACACCGGATGGTCCTTCAGGTACTGCGGCATCTCCTCGCCCGCGTCCAGCCGCTCCTTGATCTTCGCGTGGGCGATGTCCCGCGCGACGACCAGCGGACCGGTCAGTGAGAGCCGGGTCTTGACCGGGTACTTCGTCAGCTCCGCGAGCACATCGTCCATCGGGCGGTTGAGGTCCACGTGCACCACGTCGCCGTCGGAGAGATGGTCGTCCGTGGTGTCCGGCAGGAACCTCGCCGGATCGGTCTCCAACTGCTCCAGGAAGACGCCCTCGGCGGTGATCTTCGCCACCGCCTGCCGGTCCGCCGAGCAGGACACGGCGATGGCGACCGGCAGCGAGGCCCCGTGCCGGGGCAGTCGTACGACCCGGACGTCATGGCAGAAGTACTTGCCGCCGAACTGCGCCCCGATACCGATCCGCTGCGTCAGCTCGAAGACCTTCTCCTCCAGCTCCTTGTCCCGGAAACCGTGCCCGGCGGGGGAACCCTCGGCGGGTAGCTCGTCGAGGTAGTGGGCCGAGGCGTACTTCGCGGTCTTCAGCGCGAACTCGGCCGATGTGCCGCCGACGACGATGGCCAGGTGGTACGGCGGGCAGGCGGCCGTACCGAGGGAGCGGATCTTCTCCTCCAGGAACCTCATCATGGCCCTCTCGTTGAGGACCGCCTTGGTCTCCTGGTAGAGGAACGACTTGTTCGCCGAGCCGCCGCCCTTGGCCATGAAGAGGAACTTGTACGCTCCGCCGTCCGTCGCGTACAGCTCGATCTGGGCCGGGAGGTTGGAGCCGGTGTTCTTCTCCTCCCACATGGTCAGTGGGGCCATCTGCGAGTAGCGCAGATTGAGCTTGGTGTACGCGTCGAAGACGCCGTGCGAGAGGGCCGCCTCATCGCCGCCCTCGGTGAGGACGTTCTGTCCGCGCTTGCCCATCACGATCGCCGTACCGGTGTCCTGGCACATGGGCAGCACACCCGCGGCCGCGATGTTGGCGTTCTTCAGCAGATCGAGCGCGACGAACTTGTCGTTGGACGACGCCTCGGGGTCATCCACGATCCGACGCAGCTGGGTGAGGTGCGCGGCCCGCAGATAGTGGGAGATGTCGTGCATGGCCTCGGCGGCGAGCTGACGCAGTGCCTCCGGTTCGACCTTGAGGAACGTACGTCCATCAGCCTCGAAGGTCGAGACGCCCTCGGCGGTCACCAGCCGATAGGACGTGTCGTCCTCTCCCAGCGGGAGCAGGTCGGTATAGGTGAACGCCGGGCTGGATGGGCGGGGGACAAGAGACATTGCGGCCATTCCTCACTCGGCGGGCTGCGACGCCGCCTCCATTGGCCGCGCGCCCTCCAGCGTAGAACGCGGCCCTGACACCGGTACCGGTGAGGTAAGGCTCAGTAGGGAAAGTGCTGGATGGGCCCCTGTACCGCCCTTCTGGGGGGTGTTGCCCCTAGTCGCGATCTATCGCGTTTCGCTACCCTTGTCGCGTGGACCTCGAAAAGCAGCCCAAGAAGCCCGTCGTCCCCGCAGAGCACGGCGTCGCCCCGGGCGCTTCCGGTGCCATCCGGGCATCCGACGCCGATCGCGATCGGATCGCCGACATCCTTCGGGATGCCCTGGCCGAGGGGCGGTTGGACGCCGAGG
The DNA here is from genome assembly GCF_023701525.1 of Streptomyces albipurpureus. GTDB lineage: Bacteria > Actinomycetota > Actinomycetes > Streptomycetales > Streptomycetaceae > Streptomyces > Streptomyces albipurpureus. Next base: position 143,533 of record NZ_JAMQAW010000010.1, on the reverse strand, counting down.
AGCACTCCGATCGGATTGACGCGGTCTACCGCGCCAAAACCGTGGGGGAGCTCCAGCCGCTGGTGCAGGACCTGCCCGCGGCCCGCAAGAGCGGAGACACGGCCGCGTACTCCTACGGGGCCGACGACCCGACGGGCGAGGCGGAGAACCTGATCGCGGTCTTCTCCAGCTCCACCCGCAAGGGGCGCTGGCGCGTTGGTCGTCGCACCAACGCCTTCTCCCTCTTCGGCAGCGTGGAGATCGACCTCACCCAGGCGCTGTTCCAGCAGCGGGTGACAGTGATCAATGCAACATCGATTTTCGGCAATGTCGAGGTGCGGGTTCCCGAGAACATCACCCTGCGCGGCAATGGCAGTGGCATCTTCGGCAACTTTGAGGTGCGCACGTTGGAGGCGGTGGACCCACAGGCTCCGGTCGTAGTCGTCAACGGGTACTCGATTTTCGGCAATGTCGAGGCCAAGGCCAAGCGGGGTCGACGGGTCGGCGATCTCCAGGACCGCCTGCGGAAATTCCTGGGCTAACGACGCCCGAGCACTTTGGCCGGATTCCGGTCACGAACGGCTGTGTGGGGTTCCGTTGACCCCTAACGCGATGCCACTCAGTGAATAGGAGTGCGCACAGCGGGTAGGGAGAGCTGCATCGTCTCTCGCTCGCGAAGCCGTCGTCAGGAGTAGACCGTGCTGCAACTGCCGTACCAGTCCTTGCAGGTCGCCGCTGTTCCACCGCAGCGTGCGCCCGCTCGGGAAGACCAGGATGGCCCCTGGCATGCGGAGGCGGTGTGCCGTCGGGACGAGGCTGGACTGTTCTTCGCCCCCTCCAAGGAACCCACGGCCGCACGGCTGTCCCGTGAAGAGGCTGCGAAAAGGGTCTGCGGGCGTTGCCCGGTGATGGTCGAGTGCCGCGAGCACGCACTGCTCCAGCCCGAGCCATACGGAGTGTGGGGCGGGCTCACCGCGGCGGAGCGACGGGTGGTGCTGGCCCGGCGCAGGCGGCGGGACGTGGAGACGAAGAACTCGAAGTCCGCGGCTTGAGCACGTCGTAGACAGCCTTGGTCGCCCGTGGATCACGGGACACCGGCAGCATGGTCGCCGGACGGGCGGTAGCCGTCGAGGAGAAGCGTGCCGCGCCCGCCGCCGACCTACCTCGCTGATACGTTTCGCGGCTGTGGTCGGCGTGGCAGCCCCGGGCGAGCGGGAGGTCCACCCGCTCGATCCATGCCGGCTGGCCATCCGCGCACCCGTCCTCAGCGCCCTCTGGCGCTGTCGTACGACCGAAGGGGCACCCCTGGAACCGTGTGATGGGGGCGCCCCTCCTCTGGGTGGGGCTCGGGGTCGGTGCGGGCCGTACTACTGCGCGCGGTCGAAGTCGACCTGGCTGTAGGCGCGCAGTTTGGACAGCCGGTGGGTGGAGTCGATCTGCCGGATCGTGCCGGACTTGGATCGCATGACCAGGGACTGGGTGGTCGCGGTCTCCGCGCGGTAGCGCACCCCGCGCAGCAGTTCGCCGTCCGTGATGCCGGTGGCCACGAAGAAGACGTTGTCACCACGGACCAGATCGTCCGTGCTGAGCACCCGGTCGAGGTCATGGCCGGCGTCGATGGCCTTCTGGCGCTCGGCCTCGTCCTTGGGCCAGAGCTTCCCCTGGATCGTGCCGCCCAGGCACTTGATCGCACAGGCGGTGATGATGCCTTCCGGCGTGCCGCCGACACCCATCAGCATGTCGACGCCCGTACCCTCGCGCACGGCCATGATCGCCCCGGCGACATCACCGTCCGAGATGAACTTGATGCGGGCGCCGGTTTCCCGGATCTCCTTGACGATGCCCTCGTGGCGCGGCCGGTCGAGGATGACGACCGTGACGTCCTCGGGCGATGACTTCTTGGCCTTGGCGACCCGACGGATGTTCACGGACACGGGAGCGTTGATATCGACGAAATCGGCGGCTTCGGGGCCGGTGACCAGCTTGTCCATGTAGAAGACCGCGGACGGGTCGAACATCGTGCCGCGGTCGGCCGCGGCGAGGACGGCGATGGCGTTCGGCATCCCGCGGGCGGTCAGGGTGGTGCCGTCGATCGGGTCCACCGCGATGTCGCACTCGGCGCCGGTGCCATCGCCGATGCGCTCGCCGTTGAAGAGCATGGGGGCTTCGTCCTTCTCACCTTCACCGATGACGACGATGCCGTTCATCGAGACGGTGTGGACGAGGGTGCGCATGGCCTTGACGGCCGCGCCGTCCGCGCCGTTCTTGTCGCCGCGCCCGACCCAACGGCCTGCGGCCATGGCGGCGGCCTCGGTGACCCGGACCAACTCCAGGGCGAGGTTGCGATCGGGGGCCTCGGGCGAGACCTCCAGTTGAGACGGCAGATTGTGCTCGGTCATCGGAGCGCACCTTTCTGTACGACGACGGCCGGATATAGAGGGTGCTGTGACTCTATCTGTAGGTTGACAGAATGAGCAGAGGGGCCCACGTTTGAGCGCGTGCCCCGGATGCGACCATGGGTCCGTGGCAGGTATGCGAGGCAAGCAGACAGTTCGGGACTTGGTGCTCTCGATGGCGGTCATTGGGGCCGTTGTCGCGGTGATCTACCTCTTCATCCCGCATGACGACGAGACGGACTCGATCAAGCCGGTCGACTACACGATGGAACTGGTGACCGCACAACGGGCGGCGCCCTATCCGGTGGCAGCGCCTCAAGGTCTGCCGAAGGGCTGGAAGCCCACCTCGGTCACCTACAACCGTGGTGATGCCAACGCCTGGCACCTGGGGTATCTGGACCCGAACCGTGAGTACGTCGCCGTTGAGCAGTCGACCGCGCCGTTCAGCAAGTACGTCCCCCGGGTCACCCAGCAGGCCGAGAACACCGGCCGGACCCGGCAGGTGGCGGGCGAGAGCTGGCAGATCTGGGAGGGGCCCAAGTACAACGCCCTGGTGCGCGCGGACAAGGGGGCGACGACGGTGGTGACGGGAACGGCTCCGTTCGACCGGCTCGCCGAAATGGTGACCGCGCTGGAGTCGAAGAGCCCGGAGCCGACCAAGGCCTGAGCAGCGCGTACCTGGTCAGAGGCGCTCTGGGGGTGGACGCCCGGGTCTTCGGCGTTCCCTGGCACTCGGATTCACCTGCCAGCGCGTAGATCGGCCTCGATGACCGAGCGTCGGCCGGTGCGTATGGCGGAGCTCGGGCTCCTGGATCAGGAGCCCATGACGAAGG
>NZ_JAMQAW010000010.1:0-140262 GCF_023701525.1 Streptomyces albipurpureus | reverse complement strand
GGGCGTGCTTACACGCTGGTCACCACGTCGTGGTAGGCGAGCCGGGGTGAGCGCGGGAAGGCGGCGTCTTCGCCCGGCTTGCCGATGTTGACGACCATCAGCGGGGTGTGGTCGTCGTCCAGGAACTCCTTCTGGACACCGGCGGAGTCAAAGCCGGTCATCGGGCCTGCGGCGAGACCCGCGGCGCGCACGCCGACGATGAAGTACGCGGCCTGGAGGGCCCCGTTGAGGCTGGCGGCCTCCTCGCGGACCGGGCGCTCGGCGAAGAAGACATCCTTGGCCTGCGGGAAGTGCGGCAGCAGCGACGGGAGTTCCTCGTGGAACTCATTGTCGGCGGCGAGGATCGCGACGAGTGGCGCGGTGCCGGTCTTGCTCTGGTTGCCCTCCGACATGTGGGAGACCAGTCGCTCGCGGGCCTCTGCCGAGCGGACGAGCACGACGCGCAGGGGGTTCTGGTTGAAGGCCGTCGGTCCGAACTTGACGAGGTCGTAGATCGCCTGAACCTGCTCATCGCTCACCGGCTCGTCGGTGAAGGTGTTGGCAGTGCGCGCCTCGCGGAAGAGGAGGTCCTGGGCGGTGGGGTCAAGGACGATGCTCATGCGTCGGAGTGCCTCTCGGTGCTCGTGGGGGTGTACGACCGGGCATAACCGTAGCTGAGTACATTAAATTTCAACTAATCCGGGATTTGTGACACACCTCACCAGCCGCCACCCGCCCCACCAGGGCTTTTAGGCTTTTCCGCCCTCTTCGTCCTCGGCGTCGGGACCGGCCAGTGCGGCATCCAGGCGCGCGCGTGCGCCCTCCAGCCAGTGGCGGCAGACCTTGGCCAGTTCCTCACCCCGCTCCCACAGCGCCAGTGACTCCTCAAGCGTCGTACCGCCGGCCTCCAGCCGACGCACCACATCGATCAGCTCATCCCTCGCCTGCTCATAACCGAGAGTCGCCTCGTCCGTGTTCGCCGTCATCTCATCCACCCTCGATATCCCTTGAATTTCTTGAATCCCTCGACGCGAGGCCCCGCCTCAGACCCGCGTGACCTCAAGAACCGCACTCCACCGGTACTGCTCCGTACCTGTACCGCTCTTCATGCCTGTACCGCTCTTCATGTGTACTGCTCTGTGCCGTCGTGGCCCCGACGCGGTCCGCGCGCCAAGCCGCCCTTGATACCCCGCCGCCACTCGGACCGCGGCGCGCTCGCCCGGCCGACGCGGCTCTCCCCGTTGGGCGCTCACCCCATCCGGGACCGCGCCCACCGGCCTCATGACCTGGATACGTCGAAATCCGCCTCGCGGACCGCGGCAGCCAGGCCCCTTCCCCGAGTGGCCCCCAATCACCCCCGTACCGGCACATGGGGGAGCCGTCGGCAAGCCCTCTGGCCGCCTCACTCCGCGACCCGCACCGCGAACTCGCCAGCCGACACCCGAGCCCGCAGCTCATCGCCCGCGGCCACCTCACCGGGGGAACGCACCACCGCACCGTCGCCGCGCTGCAACACCGCGTACCCCCGCTCCAGCGTCGCGGCGGGGGAGAGCGACACCACCCGCGCCCTGGTGTGCGCGAGCTCCGAGTCCGCACGGTCCAGAAGATGGCCCAGCACCCGCCGACCGCGCGCCACCAGCGCCTCCACCTCGGCCGCGCGCTCCTCCACCATCCGCTGGGGACGCTCCATCACCGGCCGAGCCAGCGCATGGGCCAACCCGCGCTCCTCCCGCTCCAACACCCCACGGACCGTCCGCAGCGCCCGATCCCGAAGCTGACGCACTCGCTGCAACTCCTCACCGACGTCCGGCACCACCTTCTTGGCAGCGTCGGTCGGGGTCGATGCCCGCAGATCGGCAACCAGATCCAGCAGCGGGGAGTCGGGCTCATGACCGATCGCGGACACCACGGGCGTACGGCACTCATGGACGACGCGCACCAGCCGCTCGTCCGAGAACGGCAGTAGATCCTCCACGCTGCCGCCGCCGCGCGCCACGATGATCACATCCACCGAAGGGTCCTGATCCAGCTCCCGAACAGCCTGGATGACCTGGGCGACGGCATGCACCCCCTGCACGGCCACATTGCGCACCTCGAACCGGACCGCGGGCCAACGTCGTCTGGCGTTCTCCAGAACATCCCGCTCGGCTGCGGAGGCACGGCCGCACACCAGTCCCACCCGGTGCGGCAGGAACGGCAGGGGTTTCTTCCGCTCGGCGGCGAAAAGGCCCTCCGCGCCCAGGGTCCGCTTCAGCTGCTCCAGCCGGGCCAGCAACTCACCGATGCCGACGGGCCTTATCTCCACGGCCCGCAGGGACAGCTGACCCCTCGGCGCGTACCACTCCGGTTTGGCGTGCACCACCACCCTGGCGCCCTCGCTCACCACGTCGGCGACCGCGTCAAAGACCTGTCGGTAGCAGGTGACGGCGACGGAGACATCGTGCGAGGGGTCCCGCAGGGTCAGAAAGACGACCCCCTGTCCCGGGCGCCGGGAGAGCTGGGTGATCTGCCCTTCGACCCAGATCGCCCCGAGCCGGTCGATCCACCCTCCGATGAGCCGGGACACCTCACCGACGGGGAGAGGGGCGTCGGGGGATGTGTTGAGAGCCATACGAACGAGCGTATCGGCCCCCTCCGACATTGCCCGGTGTCTTCCAGGGTGCGCTTCGCCGCCGCGAGCTCTGCGCTCTGCGCATCGAACCCGGGGAGACGCTCCGGGGGACGCTCGAAGGGACGCCTTAAGGGATCACCCCCGACCCCAAGGCGCGGGGCGCATCCACGGCAACCCCGTACGAGGGTCCCGCGACCCGGCTCGATCCGGCCATCAGCTCGGTCCCCAGCCCAGTTCGGTCCAGTTCGGTCCAGCCCGTTCAGCCCGTCAGCCCGTTCGCGGACGCTCACTCCGGGCCCAACGCACCACCAGCACCACCAACGCCACCCCCAGCCACACCGCTCCCACCACCTGCGCCGACCCCGCCGCCCTCGCCATCACCGCGATCAGGATCGCCGCCCCCAGCACCGGCACCACCAGATGCCGGCCCCAATCGATCCGCCCCGTGCCGCCTTCACCGCGCCGCACCACGAACCACCCCACCACACTGGCGTGCAGCAGGACGAACGCCGTCAGCGCCCCGATGTCCACCACCGACACCAGATGGTCGAGCCCGTCGTCCCGCCGGGCCGCCCACACCGCGGCCACCAGCGTCACCACCGCCGCCAGCAGCAGGGCCACGCGCGGCACCCCCGAATCCGTCCGCGCCAGCCCACGCGGCAGCCTGCGGTCCCGCGCCATCGCGAACAGCAGCCGTCCCGCCGCCGCCTGCCCCGCCAACGCCGCGAACGCCGCCCCGATCGCCTTGCTCACCGCGATCAGGTCATGCAGCCAGGTGCCGACCGAGACATCCACCGCTTCATAGAACGCCGCCCCCTGCTTCGCGGGCTCCGCGGCCAACTCCGCCGACGAAACCGGCTGTAGCAGCGCCACCAGATAGGTCTGCGCGATGAACAGCACCCCCGCGAGCACCAGACAGAACAGCACCGCCCGCGCCACCTTGCGCGACCCGCCCGTCACCTCCTCGGCGAAGGACACGATGGCGTCGAACCCCAGATAGGAGAGGACGGCCACCGAGACCGCACCCAGGACGGCGGCCATCGAGAAATCGCCGTCCCCGGTGAAGGGCGAGAACCAGCCGCGCTGCGCCCCGTCCCGCGCCAGCACCACCACCGCCGAGACCACGAACACCACCAGCACCACGATCTCCATCGCCAGCACGGCGAACCCGACCCGGGCGGCGGCCCGCACCCCCCAGAGATTGAGCAGCGTGGTCACCACGACCGCGATCGCCGTCCACACCCACCGATCGACGTCCGGGACCAGGGCCTCCATCGCGATTCCGGCGAACAGATACGCGACCGCCGGAATCAGCAGATAGTCGAGCAGCATCATCCACCCGGCGATGAACCCGAACCGATCCCCGAGCCCCTTGCGCGCATAGGTGAAGACGGAACCGGCCTGCGGAGCGACTCGTACCATCTGCGCGTAGCTCACCGCCGTGAACGCCATCGCGATCGTGGCGACGACATAGACCAACGCGACGGCACCGTGCGATCGGGCGTCCAGAGTGCCGAACACGCCGACGGGAGCCATGGGGGCGATGAACAGCAATCCGTAGACGACGAGGTCGCGGAAGCCCAAGGTGCGCCGTAGTTCCCCGCCCTCCTGACCCGCCCCCTGACCCCTGTCCGCGCCGGCGCCACCGCCGCCCCGCCCCTCTCCGCCCGTCCCAGAGACTCCCGCCGTGGCCATCCGGCCCTCCGTCCGTTCGCTGTCCGCACATCAGTCTTTGCCCAGTCGGTGATCTCCCGCCTCTTCTGAGCGGCCTTACGATGGGTCCATGACTGCTACGCCTACTGCCCGCCGCGTCCTCCTCGCCGCTCCCCGTGGCTACTGCGCGGGAGTGGATCGTGCCGTGATCGCCGTTGAGAAGGCCCTTGAGCAGTACGGCTCACCGATCTACGTCCGCCACGAGATCGTCCACAACAAGTACGTCGTGCAGACCCTGGAGAAGAAGGGCGCGATCTTCGTCGATCGGACGGCGGAGGTCCCCGAGGGCTCCATCGTGATGTTCTCCGCGCATGGCGTCGCCCCCGTCGTCCACGATGAGGCGGCCGACCGCCGACTGGCGACCATCGACGCGACCTGCCCGCTGGTCACCAAGGTGCACAAGGAAGCCGTCCGGTTCGCCAAGGAGGACTACGACATCCTGCTCATCGGCCACGAGGGCCATGAGGAGGTCATCGGCACCTCAGGCGAGGCCCCGGACCACATCACGCTGGTCGACGGCCCGGACGATGTCGCCAAGGTCGAGGTCCGCGATGAGTCCAAGGTCGTCTGGCTCTCCCAGACCACTCTCTCGGTCGACGAGACGATGGAGACGGTGGACCGGCTGAAGGAGAGGTTCCCGCAGCTGATCGCCCCGCCGAGCGACGACATCTGCTACGCCACCTCCAACCGTCAGATCGCGGTCAAGCAGATGGGCGCCGAGGCCGAGCTGGTGATCGTGGTCGGCTCGAAGAACTCGTCGAACTCGGTACGCCTGGTCGAGGTGGCCCTGGGCGCGGGTTCCTCCGCCGCCTATCTGGTCGACTTCGCTGACGAGATCGACGAGGCATGGCTGGAAGGCGTCTCCACGGTAGGGGTCACCTCGGGTGCCTCCGTTCCGGAGATCCTCGTCGAGGGCGTACTGGAATGGCTCTCCCAGCGCGGTTTCGAGGACGTTGAGCTGGTGAAGGCGGCCGAGGAGTCGATCACCTTCTCGCTGCCCAAGGAGCTCCGCCGGGATCTGCGCGCCGAGGCCGCGGAACTGGTTGCCAAGGCATCCGGCGGCTCTGACGCGTGACAGTGCGGAGCTGCCCTTACCGTGGGTTCCATGAACGTGTTCGGAGTGGACATCGGTGGATCGGGAATCAAGGGCGCTCCTGTAGATCTTGAGCGCGGTGATCTGGCAGAGGAACGCCACAAGGTGCTGACACCGCACCCTGCGACGCCCGACGCGGTGGCTGACGGCGTCGCCGAGGTGGTGAAGCACTTCGACTGGTCGGGCCCGGTGGGCATCACCTTTCCCGGCGTCGTCACCCATGGGGTGACCCGTACAGCGGCCAATGTCGACAAGGGCTGGATCGACACGGACGCGGCACAGCTGCTGAGCGAACGGCTGGGGGGCGCCCCGGTCACCCTGCTCAATGACGCGGATGCGGCGGGCATCGCGGAGATGACGTTCGGCGCCGGGCGGGGCCGCACCGGCACCGTGATGATGCTGACCTTCGGTACGGGCATCGGAAGCGCCGTTTTCATGGAGGGGCGACTGCTACCCAATACCGAACTGGGCCATCTGGAGCTCCACGGCCGGGATGCCGAGACACACGCCTCAACGAAGGCGAAGGAGGACGAGGACCTCGGTTGGCATCACTGGGCACGCCGGGTGGAGAAGTACCTGGCCCATGTGGAGATGCTGTTCTCGCCCGAACTGTTCATCATCGGCGGTGGGGTGAGCCGTAAGGCGGATAAGTTCCTTCCGCTCATCGAGGGGATTCGAGCGGAGATCGTTCCGGCGGAGTTGCAGAACAACGCGGGGATCGTCGGCGCGGCCATGGCGTCGAAGGCCGACTAGCAGGCACAGCACCGCGGGGGTCGGCGCAGCCTGTGCCGGGTGCGCCGACCCCCGACACACCAGGCCCATGCCCCGCCAACCGTCAGCGCGCGTTCCGTCGCCGGTGAAGACCCGACCCACGGTGTCACCGGGGCTGATGATGCCCGGGAGGGGTAGCGGGGCTGGTACGCACCCGGCGCTTACGCCGCCCCATCGCCCGGAACTTCCGTACGCAGGTGATCACCCCGGCCACCAGGGTGCCGCCGTAGAGCCACCCGGCGTGGACGGCGAGCGAGGTGACCACGGCCATGATCTGACCGCCGATGCCTCCCTCTCCCCCCGCGATGGGTACGACGCCGACAGCGAAGGCGATGGGCACGCTGATCGGCGCGGTCACCAGGTCCGCTTCCCGCACCCAGAGCGCGGTCAGAGCGCAAACGGGCAGGTAGAAGATCCCGTACACCACGGCGGAGCCGTCGAAGAGCAACCAGTCGAGTGAGCCGATCAACAGCATCGCGATGCTGGCGAAGAGACCGGCCCCCAGACCGGTCAGCCGGGGCGCGGGAAAACGGCGCAGGGCGACGATCAGCGGGGAGTCGGGATGTGCTGGGGCGGGTGGCCGAAGCCCGTACACGGCGGGGCCGTCCACGAGGGCGCTCTGCGGTGAGAGCGGTCCCTGCGGTGACAGAGGGGGCTGCGGCCGTTGCCGGCGCTGGGGATGACTCGTCCTGTGCTGCTCCACGCCACCAAAGTAGGTTGCGAGCGGGGAAGAAGCCGGCACGGGACACGCACTTTGGGGGACCTTGGCGAAGAGTTCGACTCCTGGTCGCACCATGCGGCGTAGGATCCCGTCTCCGCCGGCCTCGGCCCGCCCGTAAACTGAGTGGTCGGCCCTCGTCCGGGCCGACCGAGATCGCCCGGATCGGGCCGGTCTTCACCCAGCATCCCCACTCAGGAAGTCGCCAACGTGTCGCTCACGATCGGAATCGTCGGCCTGCCGAATGTCGGTAAGTCGACCCTTTTCAACGCCCTGACCAAGAACGACGTGCTGGCGGCCAACTACCCGTTCGCCACGATCGAGCCGAACGTGGGTGTGGTCGGAGTTCCCGACGACCGGCTGGCGACGCTGGCGAAGATCTTTGGCTCGCAGCGCGTCCTTCCGGCCACCGTCGACTTCGTGGATATCGCCGGCATCGTGCGCGGTGCCAGCGAAGGAGAGGGGCTGGGAAACAAGTTCCTGGCGAACATCCGCGAGTCCGATGCGATCTGCCAGGTCATCCGCGCCTTCAAGGATGACAACGTGGTGCATGTCGACGGCAAGGTCTCGCCGAAGGACGACATCGAGACAATCAACACCGAGCTGATCCTCGCGGACCTCCAGTCGGTGGAGAAGGCCGTTCCACGACTGACGAAGGAATCCCGCCTCCAGAAGGAGAAGGTGGCGGTGCTGGCAGCGGTTGAGGCCGCCCAGAAGATCCTGGAGTCGGGGCAGACCCTGTTCTCGGCCGGCGTCACCAAGGGCACCGAGCAGGGCGCGCTGCTGCACGAGCTGCATCTGCTGACCACCAAGCCGTTCCTCTACGTCTTCAACGTGGACGAGGACGAACTGGTCGACGAGGACTTCAAGAACGAGCAGCGCGCACTCGTCGCCCCCGCGGAGGCGATCTTCCTCAACGCCAAGATCGAGTCCGAGCTGATCGAGTTGGACGACGAGGAGTCGCTTGAGCTCCTTCAGTCCATGGGCCAGGAGGAGCCGGGCCTGGCCACTCTGAGCCGAGTCGGCTTCGACATCCTCGGCCTCCAGACCTACCTCACGGCAGGCCCCAAGGAAACCCGCGCCTGGACCATCAGGAAGGGCGCGACGGCTCCTGAGGCCGCCGGTGTGATCCACACCGACTTCCAGAAGGGCTTCATCAAGGCGGAGGTCATCTCCTTCGGCGACCTGGTCGACACGGGGTCGGTCGCCGAGGCCCGCGCCAAGGGGAAGGCGCGCATGGAGGGCAAGGACTATGTGATGCAGGACGGGGACGTGGTGGAGTTCCGGTTCAATGTGTGATCGATGCCTTACGTAATGTGACGCGATCTCGCAGGTGTGCAGTTCAGAAGGGGTCCGACTCTTCGGGGTCGGGCCCTTGGGCTTTCCCATGCGGGGACGGTGCAGGGCCAGGGTGGCTCCCGTGCTGGTTCATGGGCCGCAGCTCCGTAGGGGGTCGGGGCAGTCGAGCAGTCCGCGCTCACACGTTCTTCACGGCTCCGAAGGCCTTCGCGGAAACACATTCGCACCTCCCGCTCCCTCTCCTCCCCGCCTTTGTCCGGGCCGGCGTCCCCGCGAGTGACGGTTCTGCCCAGTTCCCGGGGACAGGGAAGGGCTCCCCGTCGCAGTGTGCGGCGAAGGGGAGCCATGGAGAGCCGGCGGCAGACCGGATCAGCTTCCGTCCTCGTCATCCTCCTCCCGTGCGCGCGGTGCGGCGGGCTCCTCCCGTGCGCGCGGTGCGGCGGGCCGGTGCGGGCTGCCGGACGGAGGTGTCATGCCGTCCTCGCTCGTCTCCTGCCGGCCTTGGTTCCTTTCGCCCGTATCGATCTTTGCCGCCCCCGGCGTGAACGTGCCCGCGTCGGTGAATGGCGAGCTCTCCGGGTCTGGGAAGCGCGGCGGCCAGGGCCCTGTGGCGCCCCCCTCGCCCGAAGGCCCGTCCTCCGGCCCCTCGCCGCCGTCCTCGTCGGGCTCCGGGAGAAGGGTCCGCCTGATCTCCTCCGCGGCCTCGTCCAGCCCCGCTGCTTCCAGGCTCCGCACCACACGGTGCACGAACACCGTGTACTCGTCCATGTCCGGCTTCAGGCCCACCGCCGCCAGCAACAGGAGGAGCCGATCCGAAACCCCTACTTCCTCCTCGCGGTCGAACATCGCTCCTCCCCGGCCGTGTCCGTCCCAGGCGGCGATGCGGTAGCCCGCCGGCGAAACGAACCGGTCGGCCAGGCGCATCCGGTCCTCGCGGATGATCCGGAGGGACTCGGCCCCTTTGCGGATCATCCAGTCCGCACCGACGCCGTAGAAGACGTACTGGGGCCCCAAGCCGTTGTTCACCGGGCCATGCGGATCGTTGACGGTGACGTGGTCCTGCTCGGTCATCGTCCGCCGTCCGAGCGCCGGCGCTCGCGCTCGAAGCGCTGGTGGACCGTACCGCTGTTGTCGCGTGCGGTGAACTGGACCCCGGTGTTGTCTGGCGAGGGCAGACCGCTTCGGGGGCTGACCAGGCGGCTGCTGGAGTCCGTGCTCCAGGGGGAGATCGCCGACCACCTCCTCGGTGTCCGCCTGGACAGCGAAAGCGTGAACTCTGACGACCGCATCGGCGTGGCCGGTGCACTCGCGTTCGTCTGGGATGTCCGGCTGGGCCCTGCTGTGCGCGACCGGTCCGGTGCCGTTCGGCACGCAGACTCATGGCTCCGTGAGGGTGAACGGCAGCTGACATGATTGCTCACTAACATCTATGTTAGTAACTTTCTTGTTAGTGTCATGCGCGGAGGTTGGTGGTCATGGCGGACTTCGTAGGTCGTCGGCAGGAGCTGGCGGCATTGGAGCGAGAACTGCAGAAGGTGGCGGCAGGGGCTGGTGGGGAGCGGCCCGGACGATGCGTGATGTTGCGTGGGCGGCGCCGGGTGGGTAAGTCGCGCCTGGTCGAGCGGTTCGCGGAGCGCTCCGGGGCCCCGTTCCTGTTCTACGCGGCCACTGGTGCGTCCCCTGGCGGTGACCTCGCACGGCTCGCCCGGGACGCCCGAGCATCGACGCTGCCGATGGCGCGGCTCGTGGCCGCTGCCCGGCCGGAGAGCTGGGACGCCGCGTTCGACGTGCTGGCCGCGGCGCTGCCCGCCGACCGGGCGAGCGTGCTGGTCATCGACGAGGCGCCCTACCTGATGGACGCCGATGGCGCCTTTGAGGGGATGCTGCAACGGGCCTGGGATCGGGTACTGGAGACCAAGCCGGTGCTGCTGGTCCTCATCGGCTCCGATCTGTCGATGATGGAGGCCTTGAACAGCTACGGGCGCCCCTTCCATCAGCGCGGCCGGGAGATGGTGCTGGGGCCGCTGAACCCCGCCGAGGTGGGGGAGATGCTCGGGTTGGAACCGGCGGAAGCCTTCGATGCCGCACTGGTCACCGGTGGGTTGCCGCTGATCTGCGCGGAGTGGCCGCGAGGCGCAGGGCTGTGGGACTTCCTCGACGAGGCACTGAGTGACCCGGTCTCGGCCCTGCTGGTGTCGGCCGAGCGCTCGCTGGCTGCCGAATTCCCTCCGCAGGCCCAGGCGCGTACGGTGCTGGCGGCTATCGGCAGTGGCGAGCGGACCTTCACCAACATCGCCCGGGCGGCCGGCGGAATCGGGGCCACGCCCCTGCAGAGAGCCCTGGAGCTGCTTACGGGCAAGCGGATCGTCGCAGCGGAGCTGCCCGTATCGCTGCGTGCCTCGAAGGATCGCCGCTACCGGGTGGCCGATCCCTACCTGCGGTTCTGGCTGCACCTGCTCGGCCCGTCCATGGAGGAGATCGAGCGGGGGCGGGGCGATCTCACCTTGGCGCGCATCCGGGAGAACTGGACCAGCTGGCGCGGCCGAGCCATCGAGCCCCTTGTCCGCGAGGCCCTGGCGCGGATACTGCCCGATGGCAGGCTGCCTGCGGCCCCCGCGGTGGGCGGTTACTGGACCCGTACCAACGACGTCGAGATCGACATCGTCGGGGCGGACCGCTCCCCCATCGCCAAGGAACTCCTCTTTGTCGGCTCCATCAAGTGGCTGGAACGGTCGCCCTTCGACCGGCACGACCTGGCAGCTCTCCATCGACACCGGGCCGCCCTCACCGGCGAACCTGTTCCAGTCCTGGCGGTCTCGCGCAGCGGGGTCGACTGTCCAGGGCTTGGTGCCGCCTATGGTCCAGGCGATTTGCTGATCGCCTGGCAGCGGTAGGCGGCGGATGGCAGACGAGGCGAGGGAGTTGGGCAGTGCGATCGGGCCGCAGCCGTGGCAGAGGATTCCCACGAATTGATCGCGTACACGACGGGTCATCGTCAACCCGCAGGCGGATGACTCCTGGGTGTACTGGACCCTCGCCGCGCGAGAGCGGACTCACGGCAGCGGGCTCGGGTTTGTGTGAGTCCACACTCAGGTTCTATGAGCGATTTGCGCCTTGAGTGTTGAGGACTGTGACGGGCCTGGCGCGGTGCGGGTGATGGTGGCGTACGTGTGGGCGTGGAGACGGTGGGCGCGACGATTCGCCTTTCCGTACCACCCATGAACGCCTCCGCCTTCACGCTCCACCGATATCCGTCCCCGTATCGGTTCCCGCCCCCGCGTCCGCCAGTTCGGCGATGACCTCCGCATGGCATTTCTCCGGGACGCACCAGCAGCCCAGCCGCTGCCCGCGCAGCTCGGGGAGGAGGGCGAGCAGTTCTGGGTGGGCCAGTAGATGGGCGCGGTACTTCTCGACGACCTCCTCGCGGGTGCCGTCCGCGCCGGGGCGGTAGGGGCTCGCGAGCGGGGAGCCGTCGAGATGCCAACCGCCGCGATGCATGGGCCGGCCCACGTACACCACATCGGCATATTCGGGGTCTCCCCGATGGCCCTTCAGATTGATCACCGTCGTTCTGTCCACAACAGAATCTTGCTGCCCTCGATGAGTCTTCGCGAGAGGAAGTCGGGCGTCCGCCCATGTGCGGGGCTCGGCGGACCTCTGGGGCTTGCGCGAAGGGCGGCGGGAACGCCCATCGACGCAGGTCGGCAGGGTTCATCTGGAAGGGGGCGGTCACTCGCGCCCGGTCGGGCAGGGCGGGGGATCGGCGAGGCTCCAGTGCCCTGTCCGAGGTTGTCCAGGCGCCGTTAACGCCCAGTGACATGTGTGGCGCACGTGTTACATCGTCGTCCGCACCCTTGTGGGATTCCTATGGATCGGCCAATCTTTCGCTCGACGGCAGGGCATGTACATGGCGAACTCGCCGCGCATTGCCAGGAGTCTGTTGTCATGCACCTGACTACGCTCATGTTCTGTGCCACTACTGAGGAGGACCCCTCACATGTCAGTGCCGCGCACCCCGCGTCGAAGACTTACTGCGATCAGTGCCATCGCAGTTGCCGCACTCGCCTTCGGCGCCGTCTCCGCTCTGCCGGCAACCGCCGCCACCGGAGCTGAGCGAGCACCGGAAGGGACCATCCAGAACGCGGGCGCCCCCGGCGTCATCAAGGACAGCTACATCGTCACCCTGCGCGACTCCGCCGCCGATGCCGCGTCCCCGGCAGGCAAGGCCCTCGCAGCCGAGTACGGTGCGAAGATCCGGCAGACGTACCACGAGGCGTTGAACGGATACGCCGTCCAGATCTCCGAGGCCCAGGCCAAGAAGTTCGCCGCGGACCCCGCGGTCGCGTCCGTCGCGCAGAACCGCGTCTTCACGGTGGCCGCCACCCAGCCCAACCCGCCGTCCTGGGGCTTGGACCGGATCGACCAGCGCGGGCTCCCCCTCGACGCCAGCTACACCTACCCCGACACCGCGGGCGAGGGGGTGACCGCCTACATCATCGACACCGGTGTACGGATATCGCACGGTGACTTCGGCGGTCGGGCCAGCGACGGCTATGACGCCGTCGACAATGACAACGTCGCCCAGGACGGCAACGGGCACGGTACCCATGTCGCCGGAACGGTCGCCGGAACCGCCCATGGCGTCGCCAAGAAGGCGAAGATCGTCGGTGTCCGGGTCCTCAACAACGCCGGTTCGGGTACGACCGCGGGCGTTGTCGCCGGCATCGACTGGGTGACCCAGAACGCGGTCAAGCCGGCCGTCGCCAACCTCAGTCTCGGTGGCGGCGCCGACGCCACACTCGATGCGGCCGTACGGAACTCCATCGCCTCCGGCGTCACCTATGCGATCGCCGCCGGCAACTCCAACGCCAACGCCGTCAACTACTCACCCGCACGGGTCACCGAGGCCATCACCGTCGGCTCCACGACCAACACCGACGCCCGCTCCAGCTTCTCCAACTTCGGCACCGTGCTGGACATCTTCGCTCCCGGCTCGTCCATCACCTCCGCCTGGCACACCGGCGACGCGGCAACCAACACCATCTCCGGTACGTCGATGGCGGCCCCGCATGTCGCCGGTGCTGCCGCCCTCTACCTCGCGGCCAACCCCAATGCGACCCCCGCGCAGGTCTCCACGGCCCTGACCACGGCCGCGACCCCCTCCGTGGTCGGCTCGCCGGGTACGGGATCCCCGAACCGGCTGCTCTACGTCGGCACCGGCAACACCAACCCGCCGGGCAAGAGGTTCGAGAACCTCACCGACTACGCGATCAACGACAACGCCACCGCCGAGTCCCCCGTCACGGTGAGCGCGGTCGCCGGGAACGCTCCGGCGGCGCTCAGCGTGCCGGTTGACATCAAGCACACCTACATCGGTGACCTGCGGATCGATCTCGTGGCGCCGGACGGAACCGTCTACAACCTCAAGGCGTACGGGGCGGGCGGCAGCACCGACAACGTCAACACCACCTACTCGGTGAACGCATCGTCGGAGGTCGCCAACGGAACCTGGAAGCTACGGGTCAGCGACAACGCCGCGCAGGATGTCGGCAAGATCGACTCCTGGGCTCTCCAGTTCTGATCCCCATGCGGCTTCTGATCCCTATGCCGCGGCGCGCTGACAACGCAGTATCAGAACTGCTGTAGGGAAGTGCAGTTACTGCTCAGGGTGGGGGCGGTCGCCATGGCGACCGCCCCCTTCCGGTGCCGGACCCGGCGCGGAGTGGACTATTGGTCGGTCTATACGATTTCGGCCTACCCCTGGCCCACTTCATTTCCGACGAGGAGCGCCGTTCCGTGGACCCATCGCAGCAGGGCGGACAGCAGCCGCACCAGCCGCCCCCAGCGCAGCAGCCACACCCGGCGTACCAGCCGAATCAGCCGTACCCATCATTCCCGACCGTACCCATGGTGCCGCCGACCCCCCCGGTGAACGGGCTTTCCATCGTCTCCCTGGTGAGTGGCATCGTCTGTTGTGTGCCACCGCTCGGTCTGATCTTCGGGCTG
Source organism: Streptomyces albipurpureus (assembly GCF_023701525.1). Classification (GTDB taxonomy): domain Bacteria; phylum Actinomycetota; class Actinomycetes; order Streptomycetales; family Streptomycetaceae; genus Streptomyces; species Streptomyces albipurpureus. The sequence goes on along the minus strand of NZ_JAMQAW010000010.1, from coordinate 126,072 downwards.
ATCTCCCTGTCGCAGATTCGCCGTAGGGGTGAGCGCGGGAAGGGCATGGCGATAGCCGGCACGATTCTCTCGGCCCTCAGCACCCTCTTGACCCTCACTCTGCTGGTGACCGGATTTCTGGGCAGTGCCTGGGAGGGGTTCAAGGACGAGATGGATGAGACGTCCCGTTCCCGTAGCACCCTGGATCTTCGCGCGGGCGACTGCTTCAACCTGCCGGGCCGGGGCGCGAGCGAGGAGAAGGAGACCGAAGCCGTCGAGGCGGTGGACTGCGACGGCGAACACCAGGCTGAGATCGCGGGTGATCTCAAGATCACGGGGTTCGATGGCTTCCCCGGTGCCCGTCGACTGGAGACCCTGGCGGAGAAGAGCTGCCAGGAGATCAATGACGACTACGCCATGGACCACTGGGAGGTCCCGGGCAATATGGACTATTACTACTACCTTCCCACTCGGGAGAGTTGGCGTCTTGGCGACAGAAAGATCACTTGCGGTTTCGCCACCGCGAAGGGCGAGACGACGTTGGGTTCCGTACGCCGTGACGCCTCGGTTCTCGATCCTCACCAGCAGGCCTATCTCCGGGCCGAAGGCGCGGTACTGCAAGCCCACTATCTGATGCCGGATGCCGAGTTCGCCCAGGAGGTGCGGGCGCATCAGCAGTGGGCGGGGAAGATGGCCGGCGCCTTCACCGCTCAGGCGCGGGCCCTGCGTCAGTACGACTGGCCGCCGAGCGTGTCCGGCGCCGCGATCCGGCGCGCGCAGGAATTCGAACGAGCCGGCACCCATTGGGAGAAGGCGGCTCTGGCCAAGAATGAGGAGAGTTTCTGGGAGCACACCCAAGTGGGTGACAACGCGCTCAGGGAGAAGACGGAGATCGCCATCCGGGACGCCATCGGCCTGACCACCGTACCGCCGATCGATGAGACCGAGGACGACAGTTCCCTCTAGTGGTGACGGCGGCCGGAACCGCGTCACGAGGGATGTATCCCCTGGGCGCGGTCAATGGCCGACTCGGCGGACACGATCTGCGGGGGCGTGCTCCCGTCCCGTGCAGGTTGCCGTGCGGAGCACTCCTCCCGGTGCCTCAGCGGAGTCCGCCTCGTGGGTGGTTGCTCACGGCGCGTCAACGGGTTGTCCTCCAGTGCGGCGGACGGTCTGCCTCCGCGGACGTGCATACGGAGGTGGGTGCGCAGGTGGGTGCGGACACGGCCCCGACGGATGACGGCGTACGGAAGAGGCCGGTGCTCCAAGGCCGTCGACAGCCTGGAACACCGACCTCGTTCCGGTCGCTCCCCGGACACCGTCCGGGGAGCGCGTATCGTCAGCGGCGCTTGAGCCCGCGGTCGATGGCGCCCATCAGCTCGCCATCCGCGGTGTCGCCGTCGAGGGACCAGATCATGGCTCCGCCGAGACCCTCCTCACGGATGTACTCGGTCTTGGCGCGCAGCACCTGCGGGTCGTCGTACGTCCACAGGGTGGTGCCGTCGAAGAGCCAGGCGTGCCCGTTCTTCTTGTCGCGGTGGACCTTGTACGTTCCCGAATCGGCGAGCTTCTTGAGGGCCTTGTAGTCCTCGTAACCTGCCTGGTATGTCGCCGGCGCGGGACGGGCCGCCGGCTGGTTCAGGCCATCACCGCCGCCGGTCACCCCGGTCCAGCCCTGACCGTAGAAGGGCATACCCATCACCAGCTTGCGGGCGGGTGCGCCGCGATCCAGCCAGTCGTTTACCGTCTGGTCGACGCTCCAGTCGTTCTTCGCCCTCAGCGCGGACTGCTGGTTGGTGTTTGCCTCGCCCGAGACATGGAAGTCGTAGCCCTGGAGGTTGACCCAGTCCAGGTCACGCATGATCTTGCGGACCTCGAAGCCCGCGTCGATCTTGGGAGTGGCGGTCGGGACAAAGGCCGAGAGGTCGTAGTGCTTGGCCTTCTTGCCCTTCCGCTGGGCCTCGCTCTTGGCGTAGGCGTCGAGCTGGTTGCGGAACTCCTTCACCACGGCGGTGAAGTTCTTCTTGTCCTCGGGGCGGTACGGGGTGTCGGCGTCGCCCGACGAGGCGGGCCACTCCCAGTCGAGGTCGATGCCGTCGAAGACCCCGGCCGCCGCGCCGACTCCGCCGCGCGTGCCGTCCACGGGCAGATTGCCCTTGATGTAGAGGTCGATGCAGGAGGAGACGAACGCCTTGCGGGACTCGGGGGTGAGGACCGCGTTGGAGAAGTGGGTGGACCAGCTCCAGCCGCCGAGCGAGATCAGTGCCTTCAGACCGGGGTGCTTGGCCTTCAGCTCAGCCAGCTGGTTGAAGTTTCCAGCGAGCGGCTGGGTCCAGTCGTCCGCGACACCGTCGACGGAGTTGGCCGCATCCACCGGGCGTACGTAGTCGGCCCAGGAGTCACCCTCGCCGGGCACGTTCGGTATGTAGCACTTGCCGTCGGGGCTGACATTGCCGAAGGCGTAGTTGATATGGGTGAGCTTGGCTGCCTGACCGGTCTTGTCCATGTCTTTGACCTGGAAATTGCGACCGTAGATACCCCACTGAGTGAAGTAGCCGATGCGCTTGTACGAGCGCTTGTCGTCGTCATCGTCACCTTGGGAGGCCAGGGCGGCTACTCGTGAGGTGGCGGCCGTACCTGCCGGGTCGGCTGTTGCCGCGGGGGCGACGGTCGCGACCAGGGAGAGCGAGCAGACGGCAACTGCCGTACGAACAAGGGTTCTTCGACGCATGTTACTCATTCCTGTGTGTGTCTCGACGTGGTCGTGCGCCGGGACATCTCCGTGAACGGGCGTCGTGCAGCTCAGGACGGTATTGGTCTGTACCAATAAGGTCAATGGTTTGGTAATGGAGGATCGGCCGTATCCGCGATACGTGACGGCTGAGGCGCATGGGAATCGGGCGTAGGGGCCCAAGTCATCACTTCGAGTGAAACTCTGGCCCACAGTTGCGGGCAACAACCTGGCGTTGCCACCCTGTTGCTGTCTGTCAGGACGAGGGGAGTGGTCAGTGACATTCGGTGAGCAGCCCGCCTATCTGCGCGTTGCCGGCGACCTTCGACAGAAGATCGTCGAGGGTTCTCTGCCGCCGCACACCCGTCTTCCCTCACAGGCTCGAATCCGTGAGGAGTACGGAGTCTCGGACACGGTCGCGCTGGAAGCGCGCAAGGTCCTGATGGCCGAAGGTCTGGTCGAGGGGCGCTCGGGGTCTGGCACCTATGTCCGGGAGCGCCCGGTCCCACGGCGTATCTCCCGTTCGGGCTACCGCCCTTCGTCCGGCGCCAACCTCTTCCGCCAGGAGCAGGCGGAGCAGGGTGCCCGCAGCACCTGGGCGTCACGTAGCGAGCAGGAGGCGGCGAGCGCGGAGATCGCTGCCCGGCTCGATGTTGAGATCGGGGCGCGGGTGATGCGGACGCGCTATGTCTTTCGGGACGGTGGAGAAGCCACGATGCTCTCCACCTCGTGGGAACCGCTGTCGGTCACCGGCCGGACACCGGTGATGCTGCCCGAGGAGGGCCCGCTGGGTGGGCGTGGTGTGGTCGAGCGGATGGCGGCCATCGACGTCATCGTGGACAACGTCTCGGAGGAGGTCGGCGCTCGACCGGGGTTGGCGGAAGAGCTCTTGGCGCTTGGGGGGGTACCCGGGCATGTGGTGATGGTGGTGGAGCGTACGTACTACGCATCCGGGCGAGCGGTTGAGACCGCGGATGTTGTCGTCCTCGCGGATCGGTTCCGGGTTGCCTACCACCTCCCGGTGAAGTGAGCCCGGAGCGCCGCGCGCGATGTGTGCGGTGACCCCCTTCTGCTGAACTGCGGTGCTGTGTTCTGGTCAATCACGGCTCTGGCGATGGCGTCCTCACCCGTGGACGGAGTCTTCGGCGGCGTGAGTCTTCGGTGGCTGGCGCCTTCGGTCGATGGCGGGTGGCGGTGTCGATGGGGCGTCAGATGTGTGGATGCCTGCCCGGATGGGCGCCGGCCCGGGTGGATTGCCGGTTGCTTGCGGGTGCCGGCCTTCGTGGGCGAGGGGCGGCCACGGGAAAAGTGCCGAAGTAGGTGCGGTCGAAGAGATCGGGAGGGCAAGGTGGGGTCCGAGTCGGCTTCATGGGGCGCATTCTCAGGTTTACGCCCCCTGATTCCTGTCTCTTTGTGTAAACCCGTATCCGCTGAGTGAAGGTCAGGCGTAGGCTCGGGCATATGCGCACTGCGGTTTCCTGGCGATTTTTACGGTCAGATGGATCAACTGATGGAGGGGTGCGATGAGTGACACCAGCGCTGTGCTCCCCTGGCTCGTCATACGCCAGGACGACAACGGCAATCGCTATCGCGTCGGTCGGTACGCCACCGAGGACGAGGCTCAGCGGATGGTCACTTCACTCGACCGCAAGGGGAACAAACAGCTCTACTGGGTCGAGCGCATTGGGCGCACCACCCTCTGAGCGGAGTGCTGAAGTGAACACCGGCGGACCGTTCGCTCGAACATATCCTCAGCCCGGTGCGTCGGTGCCCGATACGGCGGGTGCGGCTCAGCTTCCAGAGAGGGCACCTGGCGGCTCCATGGGCAGCTCCTTCGTGGGTTTCTTGAGTGAGCGCCTCGCGGGCCTTCCCTGGGACGGCCGTCGTATTCGAGCAGGCCGTGGAATCCGGCGCAGTACGCTCGCGCATATGACTGATCGCGTGGTGGTGGCCGGAGCCCTCTATGACCGCGGGCGGTTGCTGGCGGCCCGTCGTAGCGCACCTGAGGAACTGGCCGGCCGATGGGAACTGCCGGGCGGCAAACTGGAGCCGGGGGAGCGTCCCGAGGACGCTCTCGTCCGTGAGCTGCGTGAAGAACTGGGTGTCGAGGCGGAGCCCTTGGCGCGGATCCCCGGTGAGTGGCCGCTCAAGCCTGGATATGTGCTGCAGGTGTGGACGGCCCGACTCGTCGCAGGTGAGCCTCAGCCACTGGAAGACCATGACGCCCTGCGCTGGCTCACGCCCGATGAGACCGACACCGTGGACTGGCTTGACCAGGACCGCCCCGCGGTGGCCGAAGCTGCCCGGCTGCTTCGCGGTGCCTGGCAACCGGAGAAGTGAGCAGTGCAGTGAGGGGCGCCATCGGCCGTGGGCGTTCGGTCGTCTGGTCGTTCGTGTGGGCGAGCGTTCCGGTCGGTGGGAGTTCGGGGCGGCCGGTGACGGGTGCTGTGAGGGTCGGGTGCTGTGAGCGTCGGGTTCGGGTGACCCCCTCAGTTGAGGGGTGGGCGCGTGGGTACCGGTACCGGCCCAAGGCGGGGCGGTCTGGGATGTGTGTCCCGGGACCGGTGGGCCGTGAGGTGCCTCCGTCCTTGGCCGAACCGTCTGGCGAACGGCTCTGAGGGCGAAGGCATGCGCAGTCATGTCTGCTTCTGGGCTGTGTAGGTGATGCGTGGGCGGTGGAAGCGTGGTGCCAGGCGAAAGACGGTGAGGAGCGCCCCGCCGCGGGTGGCCCGGCCCCAACCGAGAGCCGGCTGCTGGGTACTCGGCTCCGCGGTTACCGGCTCCCGGCTCTCTCCGGACGGTCGGACGGCGGGTGGGCTGCTGTACCGGATGATGGTTTGAGTGCCGGGTTGAGTGCTGGGTTGAGTGGCAGTTTGGGCGGCGGCTTGAGCGGCGGTTTGGGCGGCGCTTGAGTGACGGCTTGAGTGCTGGGTTGAGTGGCGGGTTGGGCTGGATGGCCCCGACGGGACGCAGCCCAAATGGGTGGGCCGGCCCACCCGAGCTAGCGGGTGCGCTGCCTGTCCATCCCCCGCAAGCACCCACAGGTGAGAGTGGCTCAGTCCCGCAGACCGGTGTCCGAGCCGGCGAAAGGCGGCCCCATCTCCCCGTACGCCGTTTGCGCCAACGGCCAGCTGCTTGCCGGTTCGATCGCGATACCGTGCCCCAAATATCGGGTATGTGCTGATTGACCCCCCTGTAAGGGATGCGGGTCTGCTGCTGATCCGGGAAGTGAGCGGCGTGATCGACATCGACGGAACACGCGCCGAGTGGACCTTCCCCGCCGAGGCCAATGCCGTACGCGCCGCTCGCCATGTCGTACGTGACACCCTGCGGACCTGGGGCCTGGATCCGGGCGTTCGTGATGTGACCGTACTGCTGGTCAGCGAGCTGGTGACCAACTCCTTGCGCTATGCCTCGGGCCCCATCGGCGTTCGTCTCATACATCGGGAACCGACTGAGAGCGCTCCCTTCCTCCTCGTTGAGGTGTCCGATCCGCTGCCAGATCCTCCTACGGAAAGGGCCGCGTCGCCCGATGACGAAGGCGGGCGTGGGCTGCAACTTGTCGCGCGCTCTACCCGGCGATGGGGGACTAGGCGGGACACTGGGGGTAAGACCGTGTGGTTCGAGCTGGCACTGACTGGTTAAAAGTGTGAAGGGACAACGATCACAGCTCGTTCGGCGCAAAATGAACGAGACCGTGCTGTGATCGTGAACGCCGTGTGCGTCAGAGCCGTAGTGCTGAATACTGCGGTCATGGCCGGTCCGGTGCGGTGAGCTGGAGGGGACGGTCGCGTGAGCGAGATATCCGGGACGACAGGCGATGTCGTATGGCAGAGCAGCCCGCCTGGCTCGATCTATGACTACATCAAGGCTGCCTCCTTCTCGATTGGGCCTGATGGTCTGATCGACCAGTGGAGTCAGCGTGCGGTCGAGCTCTTTGGCGTCACAGCTGCCGAGGTCAGAGGCAAGGACCCGATCGAGGTCTTCATCCCGGCGGAGCTGCGTCCACGCGGCCGGCGCCAGGTGTTGGAGATCCTTGACGGCAAGGAGTGGACCGGGCTCGTCCCCTTCCGATTGCCAGGAGCGGGCGGAGCCCATGGGGTTGCCGAGATCTATGTGATGCCGAGCGAGACGGAGACCGGCGCCCGGGCGGCTCTCTGTATCGTCGTGGACGTCCGCGCGCTGCGCCGGATCGAAACCGACCTTGCCGCTTCGCAGGCCATTTTCGGCCAATCCCCGTTTGGGTTTCTTCTCTTTGGCACTGACCTCAGGGTTCAGCGGGCCAATCAGCGCCTCGCCATCCTTTTCGGCGGCACTGCCGAGGACCATCGGGGAAGGACGGTCTACGACTACCTCTCTCGCCCCGAGGCGGACCGGATGGCAGCAGCGCTGCGCCGCGTCCTGGAGACCGGCGAGTCGGCGATCGACCTCCAACTCGTCGGCTCGGTGCCCAACAGCAACGACCGCAGGCACTGGTCCATCAACCTCTACCGGGTCCACAGCGGTTCCGGGCGTCCCGTCGGCGTAGCCGGAATCGGTACCGATGTCACACGCCGCAACGTTGCCGCCCGTGAGGCAGCGAGCGCCCGTCGCAACCTCGCCCTCCTCAACGAGGCGAGCGCACGCATAGGCAACTCGCTCGATTTGGAGACCACCGCACGCGAACTCCTCGACGTCGCGGTCCCTGGCTTCTGTGACCTCGCCTCCGTCGATCTCTACCAAGGCCTGCTCACCGGTGAGGAGTCTCCCCCCGGACGCTGGGACGCCCCTCGGGCCGAGGGCACGGGAGCAGGCACCGCCGCACTGCGCCGGGTCGCCTTCGCGAGCGCCGTCTCCGACGCCCCGCTGATCACGACCCCGGGATGCGGCTCCCGGGGCAACACCCCCACCTCCGTCGGCGAGGTGCACCGCTACACCTTCAACTCTCCCTGCGCCAATGCCCTGCGCACCGCGCGCGTCCAGTTGATACCCGGCGAGGACGGCAGCCTCGTCCAATCCACCCTCGCGGTGCCGATGATGGCCCACGACACGGTCGTTGGACTGGTGCAGTTCTCCCGGGCCAAGGGAAGCGAGCCCTTCGGGGAGCGGGACCGATCGCTCGCCACCGAACTGGCCGCCCGCGCCGCGGTCTGTATCGACAATGCCCGGCTCTACCGTCGGGAACACGAGCGAGCACTCATCCTCCAGCGCAGCCTCCTCCCGCCGGGCGACCCCGAGGCCGCCGGGCTCGACATCGCCTGCCGCTACCTCCCGGGCAACACCGCGACCGAGGTGGGCGGCGACTGGTTCGACGTCATCGAACTGCCCGGCCACCGCACCGCGCTCGTCGTGGGCGATGTGATGGGCCGTGGTCTGCGGGCAGCCGTGGCCATGGGCGAGTTGCGCACCGCGGTCAGGACGCTGGCACTGCTCGATCTGGAACCGGCCGAGGTACTGTCCGCGCTCGATGAGGTCGCACGCGGCCTTGGCAGCCCCACTGGGGCACAGCAGTCCGCTCGGGTAGCTCATAAGTCGCGTGAGGCTGACCTCTCCGAGGTCTATCTCGCAACGTGTGTCTACGCCGTCTATGACCCGGTCACCCGACGCTGCACCTTCGCCAACGCCGGGCATCTGCCGCCGATCCTGGTCGAGCCCGGTGAAGAGGCCCTGCTGCTCGATGTGCCCCCCGGGATGCCGCTCGGCGTCGGTGGCGAACCCTTCGAAGAGGTGGAAGTCGAACTCCCCGAGGGGGCACTGCTCGCGCTCTACACCGACGGGCTCGTCGAATCGCGGGTTCAGCCGCTCGACGATGGGCTGCTGGCCTTGCGCACTGCCCTCACCGACCCCTCCCGACCCGCGCCGGGGCACCGCTCCCCGCCGGCCGCGCCAGCCGCCCATCTCTCCAAATCGTTGGAGGACGTCTGCGACCATGTGCTGAACACGCTCGACACCCGGCATGGTGAGGATGACATCGCCCTGCTGATGGCCAAGGTCCAAGGACTGCCCGCCGAAGCGGTCGGTGACTGGCTGCTGCCCCGTGAGCCGCGTTCGGTGGGCCGTGCCCGCGAACTCACCCGCGCGCAGTTGCTCTCCTGGGACCTCGGCGCCCTGGTTGACACCGTGGAGCTCTTGGTGAGCGAACTTGTCACCAATGCCCTGCGGTACGGCGAGGGCGAGATTCGGCTGCGGTTGCTGCGCGATCGCACTCTGGTCTGCGAGGTGTGGGATTCGGGACTGGTCCAGCCGCGCCGCCGACGAGCGCGCGACACCGACGAAGGCGGTAGGGGGCTCCAACTGGTCGGCATGCTGAGCGCTGGTTGGGGCTCGCGCCGAACCCCGCGCGGCAAGACCGTGTGGTTCGAACTCGCCCTTCCTGACGGCGGCTCGCCCGCCGAACCCACGGTGGAGCAGCTGTTGAGCATGTTCTGAAGCACGACCCAGCAGCCCCATGGAACGAGCCGCGGCGCCCGATCCCACACCCACAGGACGGGCGAGGACGCCGCCGCCGTGGCGAGGCGCGTGCGCCCGGGCACCCACGCGCAGATCACAGCTCAGACGCCAGGACAGGGGGAGGCGGACCGCTAGGACGCGGCCTTCAGGGCGGCGAGCCTGGCCTCGACCTCCGCCGTGTCGCCGAGGCTGTCCAACTGCTCGAACTGCGCATCCAGCGAAGAGGCCGCCAGTTCCTGCTTCCCCATGGCCTTTGCCTCCTCTCGGCGCACCTTGTCCTCGAACCGCGATATCTCGCTGGCCGGATCGAGCACATTGATGCTCTTCAGTGAGTCCGTCATCTGGTTCTGCGCGTAAGCGGTACGGGAACGGGCCACCAGTTCGTCGCGCTTCGCCTGGAGCTCGGTGAGCTTGATCTTCATCTGGTCGAGCCCGCTCTTCAGCTTCTCGACCACTTCCGTCTGGGACGCGATGGTCGGTTCCGCTGTCCGCGCCTCCTTCTCGGACTGCAGCTGCCGTTGAAGTGCCACCTTGGCGAGATTGTCGAACTTGTCCGCGTCCGCGCTCTGTCCGGCGGTCCTCAACCCGTCGGCCTTCTTGCTGGCGGCCAGTGCCTTGCCGCCCCACTCCCGGGCAGCGCCAACATCTTCCTGGTGGTCCTGCTCCATCAGCCGCAGATTGCCAATCGTGCCCGCCACCGCCTGCTCCGCCTCGCTGATGTTGCTCGTATAGTCCCTGATCAGCTGGTCGAGCATCTTCTGCGGATCTTCCGCCTCGTCGAGCAGGGCATTGATGTTGGCTCTGGCCAACTGCGAGACCCGGCCGAGGATGGTCTGTTTGGTCATGGCGCTTCTCCTTGTGGGGGCCGCTGGTCACGCGCCAGCGGCGGCTTCCTGGCTTGCCGTACGGGCTGTTGCCCGGGTTGCCGAACAGGCCGCCACCCAGCAGGGGGCCCCTCCGGCGGCCAGGGGATCGATGGCTGTTGCGATGTCGATCTTCGGGAACGCGCTGCCACCCACGCCCGCCGCTGAAATGACTGAAACGACTGAAACGGCTGAGAACGGAGTCGAGCAGGGCAGCGTTCGTGATGACGGAACCGGCAGCAAGAGCCGGGACGCCCGCACGGCGGAGAGTGTCAGAACCGACCACCACCCATCCGACCGCGCGTACCCCCACCGCCGAAGCTCCCCGGACCGCCGCCGAAGCCGCCGCCGAAACCCCCACCATGGCTTCCACCCCTTCCCCCGCCGAACAACCCGCCGAGGATGATCCCGCCGAGCACCGCGCCCCCGAGCCCACCTCCCGGACTTCCTGCTCCTGGTACACCGCTCGGCCCGAACTGGTTCCCGAACCCGCGTACATCGGCTTCGGCCAGGCTCTGCGCCTGCCGCGCCAGTACGTCCGCCTGCTGGACTTCGGCGAGCGCCGCCTGCGGCCCGCCCCCGACACCGCCGCCCTCGGCACCGCCACTCACCGGGCCGCCCACCCCAGCGTTCGCCCCCGCCAGTTCGCCCGAGCGCTTCAGCCTTCGCTGAGCCTCCGCCAGCCGGGTCCTCGCCTCGCTGCCCACCGCCCCGCGATGCGTCGTGACGTAGTCGACCGCCGCGCCGATCGAAGACCGGGCAGCCAGCGTCGCCTGGTCCAGGAGCGCCCTTGCCCGTCGGGTGCCCTGCTCGTTCTCCCGTGCCCCGGCCAGTGACTCGTCGAGGGCCGCATCCGCCTCCTCGACCCGTCGCAGCGCGTCGATCGGGTCGTAGGGCCCCGCCGTCATCTGGGCACGTACCTCTGCAGCCACCGACTCCGCCCGGGCGATCCGCCCCTGAAGCGTCGCCGTCGGCACACCCGCGGTCGTCCCCTTCAGCAGTCCGCCGGCCTCGGCCAGATCGCTGTCGGTCTCGGTGAGCGCACCCGGCAGCTTCCCGGCCGCCTCAGCGAGTTCCTGGGCGCGCCGGTCGACCGCGGCCATCAACCGGTCCGCCTGATCCAGCGCGCTCTCCACCGCTCGCACCTGCACGGCGGCAGTGCCGTTGTCGCCCGCCTCCATCGCGGTACGGGCGCGTTCAAGGCCCGCCCGGGCGAAGAGGAGTCGCTCCCTCGCCTGCTCCGCGTCGGCATCGACCGGGGCGGATGCCGATGGCGCGTACCGCTGACGCAGCACCGACAGAGTCGCCTCCGTCGTGATGACGCGCCCGTCGAGATCGCTGAAGGAGGCTTCGGCGCTGGCGATCGCCTGCGGAGCGTTGTGCTCCAGGGCACGCAGCCGATCGAAGTCCTCCGATTCGGCGTCCAGTCGCCGATTGGCGTCCGCACAGCGCGCGATGATCTGGTCAAGCATCCGTCGACGGGTCTCGTCGTCCTCCGGATGAGCGTCGTCGAGTTGCTGGCGCAACCGGAAGGCCGCGGTCAGCTCATCCTTGGCGTACGCGAGGGCCTCCTGGAACGGTTGGGCCGCCGCATCACCGAACTGGGCCACCGCGAACCCCAGCTCTTCCTGACTGGTGCGTACGGCGTCGTCGGTCTCGACAAGCGCTTGCCTGGCTTCCTGATCCAGCTCGGGCAGCGGTTTCGGCGGAGGCGTGATGTTGCTGCTCCAGCCTTCCCGTCCACTCTGCGGGGTCGTCCGTGTGGCCGTGCGCCTTCTCCGCTTCGTCAGGGCGTACGCGCCGATCGCGCCGGCGCCACCGATCAGCGCGATCGGGAGTACCAGATCACCGGCTCCCGTTCCGGCGGACGATCCGCCCGGGTCGGGATCCCCGGGGGTGATGGCAGGCGTCGGGACCGGGCGACCGCTCAGTACGGCTGTATAGCCAGTGGCCGCCCCGATCGCGGCACCGGCCCAGTCGCTCTGCCGCAGTGCGGGCTCGATGGCCACTCCCGCGACCTGCGCGAGTTGGGCATCGGTCATGGGTGAGCTGGCAGCCACCCAGTACGCGTACTGCCGATCACGCGTGGCCACGGCCAGCAGCGCATCGCTCTGACCCAGGCCGTTGCGCTGTGCGGTGGCGTCAGCCCACTCCTGTGCCGAACGGCCGGAGAAGTCCCCTACGTAGACGACGAAGAGCTGGAGCTGCTCCTGGGCGAAGAGCCGGTCAAGCGCTTGAGCGACCTGTGGACGTCGATCACCCAGGGCATCCACCCGGTCGGTGATCTGTCCTTCGCGGGAGAGGGCGGCGGGATCATCGGCGACGGCGACGGGAACGGCGGGCACGATCAGCCACCACGCCGCCACCAGTACGGCCAGCAGAACCCGGGTGGCTATTCGTGTCACGTTTGGGAGGCTATGTCCGCTTGTTGGTCGGCGCGACCGGACACCGGCCGTATGAGGAGGCCGCTGTTCGCGGAACCCGTGGGAGGGGTGCTCCTGGTAGCTTCCCCGGTGCCCGGCGCGACGGGGCGTGGGTGGGCCGACCCCCTGGTCAGCGCGGGGGCGATGACCGAGGGGGCTCGCCCATGAGCACCGATGTCAGTGGTCGTGTCTAACGTGGGGTGCCAAGGATCCACTGACGGGGGAAATCAGTGAAGGCACAGCTCTACGCGCTCGCGCGGCGCGCGGTCCGGGCCTGGATCGTCCGCCTGGGCGCCAAGGACCGATCCACCGCGCAGCGGCAGGCCGGCCGGGGCGCCGAGCGCCCGCAGCGCGCACCGTTACATCCGCCCGGGGCAACCCTGAGTACGAGGGCCGTCCGGTGGCTCACACCGTTATGCCTGGATGGCCCCCCTCGCGGCCGTCAGCCGATGCGATCCCGGGTATCGCCCCTTGGCCGGCAGCCGCTGTCAGCAGATGCTTTACCGGGGCGGCCGAGGCCGGGCGGTACCGGGCCGGTTCCCCGGAACCGAAGCAGCCGCCCTGCCCCGGTCCGGCCTTGTGCGGACCCGACCTCGGCGCGGTGGGCTGCCGGTCGGCCCCGGGGCCCGGCGCGGTCGCGCTCGCGGGCCCCGGTCACATCGTCAGTCCTGGCCGCCGCCTCCCCGCCGGCCGATCTTGCTGCCGAGCCACACCAGCGGGTCGTACTTCCGGTCCACCGCCCGCTCCTTCAGCGGGATGAGCGCATTGTCCGTGATCTTGATCCCCTCGGGGCAGACCTCGGTACAGCACTTGGTGATGTTGCAGTAGCCGAGGCCATGCTCGTCCTGCGCCGTCTTCTTGCGGTCGAGCCCGGTCTCTGCGGCCGCGTCCAGCGGATGCATGTCCAGCTCCGCCACCCGCATCAAGAAGCGCGGCCCGGCGAAGGCCTCCTTGTTCTCCTCGTGGTCACGCACCACATGGCAGGTGTCCTGGCAGAGGAAGCACTCAATGCACTTGCGGAACTCCTGCGAGCGGTCCACATCCATCTGCTGCATCCGGTACTCACCTGCCGCCACCCCGGGTGGCGGCACAAAGGACGGTACTTCCCGTGCCTTGGTGTAGTTGAACGACACATCCGTCACCAGATCGCGCACCACGGGGAAAGCCCGCAGCGGCGTCACCGTGATCGTCTCCTCGCGGGTGAAGATCGACATCCGTGTCATACACAGCAACCGAGGCCGGCCGTTGATCTCGGCGCTGCACGACCCGCACTTGCCGGCCTTGCAGTTCCAGCGGACCGCGAGGTCGGAGACCTGGGTGGCCTGGAGCCTGTGGATGATGTCGAGTACCACTTCTCCCTCGTGGACCTCGACGGAGAAGTCCTCCAACTGCCCGCCGTCCTGATCACCCCGCCACACCCGGAAGTGCGCTGTGTACTGGGTGGAAGCAGTCGCACTCACTGGTACAGCTCCTCTTCGGCGAGGTACTTGACCAACTCTTCCTTCTCGAAGAGAGCGAGTAGGTCAGGACGGATGGGCTCGGTGGCCGTGCGTTCCAGCGCGATCTGGCCGCGCTGGGGATCGGTCGCGGCCAGCCCCTCGGTGGGATCCACCAGCCGGCACAGGAGATTCACCGGTCGCCACTCACGCTCCATCGTCGGACAGTCCTCGCGGGTGTGGCCGCCGCGGCTCTCCGTGCGCTCCAGTGCCGCCCGCGCGATGCACTCGCTGACCAGCAGCATGTTCCGTAGATCGAGCGAGAGGTGCCAGCCGGGGTTGAACTGCCGGTGCCCTTCGACCCCGGCGCGCTGTGCGCGGGCGCGTAGGCCGCCGAGCCGTTCCAGCGCCTGCTCCATCTCACCACCGCGTCGGATGATCCCGACCAGGTCGTTCATCGTCTGCTGGAGCTCTTGATGAAGGGTGTACGGATTCTCCGGCTGTGCTCCGTCGTCCTGCGCCACGGCGCTGAACGGACGCAGGGCCTCCGCGGCCGCTCTGTCGATCTGCCCCTCGTCCACCGACGGTCGGGGGGTGAGCGCCGCCGCGTAGTCAGCGGCATGCCACCCGGCCCGGCGGCCGAAGACCAGCAGATCGGAGAGGGAGTTGCCGCCCAATCGGTTCGACCCGTGCATTCCACCCGCGACCTCGCCCGCCGCGAACAGGCCCGGAACCCCGAGCGTCGCCGCGCTGTCGGATTCCACCGCGATCCCGCCCATCACATAGTGGCAGGTCGGGCCCACCTCCATGGCTTCGGCGGTGATGTCCACATCCGCCAGTTCTTTGAACTGGTGGTACATCGAGGGCAGTCGGCGCCGGATGACATCGGCTGGCATCCGTGTCGACACATCGAGGAACACTCCACCGTGTGGCGAGCCGCGGCCCGCCTTCACCTCGGAGTTGATCGCACGCGCTACTTCATCGCGCGGCAGCAGTTCGGGGGGACGTCGGTTGTTGTCCGGATCCTCGTACCAGCGGTCGCCCTCCTCCTCCGTCTGCGCGTACTTCTCCTTGAAGACATCGGGGATGTAGTTGAACATAAACCGCTTGCCCTCGGAGTTGCGCAGCACTCCGCCGTCTCCGCGGACCGATTCGGTGACGAGAATGCCCTTCACCGAAGGCGGCCAGACCATGCCGGTCGGATGGAACTGCACAAACTCCATATTGAGCAGCGGGGCACCCGCGAGCAGCGCCAGCGCCTGCCCGTCCCCGGTGTACTCCCAGGAGTTGGAGGTCACCTTGAAGGACTTGCCGATCCCGCCCGTGGCGAGGACGACCGAGGGGGCCTCCAGGACGAAGAAGCGCCCGGTCTCCCGCTCGTAACAGAAGGTGCCCGAGACCCGATTGCCGTCCTTGAGTACCCGGGTGACCGTGCACTCCTGGAAGACCTTCAACCGGGCCTCGTAATCCCCGAACTCCGCCTTGTCCTCCTGCTGGAGCGAGACGATCTTCTGTTGCAGGGTACGGATCAGCTCCAGGCCGGTCCGGTCGCCGACATGGGCCAGTCGGGGATATTCATGTCCGCCGAAGTTCCGTTGGGAGATCTTTCCGTCATGGGTGCGGTCGAAGAGCGCACCCCAGGTCTCCAACTCCCAGACCCGGTCCGGTGCTTCCTGTGCGTGCAGCTCGGCCATCCGCCACTGGTTGAGGAACTTCCCGCCACGCATGGTGTCGCGGAAGTGCACCTGCCAGTTGTCGCCGGAGTTGACGTTGCCCATGGAGGCGGCGATACCGCCCTCCGCCATCACCGTATGGGCCTTGCCGAACAGGGACTTGCAGATCACCGCGGTGCGGGCGCCCCTCTCCCGGGCTTCGATGGCGGCCCGCAGACCGGCGCCGCCGGCGCCGACGATCACGACGTCCCACTGCTGTCGTTCCAACTCTGTCATCTCAGAACAACCTCGGATCGTCGAAGGCACCGGACGCGATCAGATAGACGTAGAAGTCGGAGAGTCCGACGCTGATCAGCGATGCCCAGGCGAGCAGCATGTGGCGATCGTTCAGCTTGCCGACCCAGCCCCAGAGGCGATAGCGCACCGGATGCTTGGAGAAGTGCTTCAACCGGCCGCCGATGATGTGCCGGCAGGAGTGGCAGGAGAGTGTGTACGCCCAGATGAGCACGATGTTCACCAGGAAGACGAGAGTGCCGAGGCCCATATGGCCCCATTCGTAGTTCTCGTCGCGGAAGGTGAGCACCGTGTCATAGGTGAGGATGCCGGCGACCGGGATTGCCGCATAGAAGAAGTACCGGTGCATGTTCTGGAAGATCAGCGGGAAGCGGGTCTCGCCGGAGTACTTCTTGTGGGGTTCGGCGACCGCACAGGCCGGCGGCGAGGCCCAGAAGCCCCGGTAGTAAGCCTTGCGGTAGTAGTAGCAGGTCAGCCGGAATCCCAAGGGGAAGATCAAGATCAGCAGGGCGGGGGAGAGGCCCCACCAACTGCCGAAGATCTCCCAGTTGGGGCCGCCCTTCATCGGCTCGCAGTTCTCCGCCAGGCACGGCGAGTAGAACGGCGAGACATACGGCGCCGCGTAGTAGTCCGCGTTGGCGAACGCCCGCCACGTCGAATAGATGATGAAGGCGAGTAGTCCGCCCGCGGTCAGGGCCGGTGCGAGCCACCATCGGTCGGTCCGCAGATGGCGGGAGCCGATGGTGGCGCGGGTGGGGCCGCGAACGCCGGTATTGACTTGTGTCGGTTCGGTACCAGTGGCCAACGAGGTCTCCTAGGGCCTGCCTTTCGGCCAGGCCGGATCAGGGAGCACGCCTGTCGCGGACGCCCAGACCCTCGTCGTCCGAGTCTGTCCACAGCGTGTTGTCGTACGGAACATCGGGGATGGTGACCAGCTCGGCGCGGTTCGGCGGCCGCTGCCCGCTGGCCGCCGTTGAATCGCGTCGCTGATCACCCGCGCCACTCAACTGATCGACGGTTCGTTCCAGCTTTTCGACACGCTGGACCAGCTCGTCGAGGCATTGCTGAATCGTGGTCAGATCGACCTGCTGGGACATGACTTGCCCTCACTTCCGCAGGGTGCGGGTGGCGTCGTTCATGCGCCTGCGAGTGTTGCGCTTCGTCCCCCGCTTGGGAAGGGGACGGGCGGGATTCTCATCGCCTCTCATCGCAAGCGCAGTCGACGCACCCCTCATGGGTTGCGGACTATTCTCCCCGTTTTCCTGCTATTTGTTCTGTTGCGCTAGGGACACCCGTTGCGCCGCACGGGTGACTTTTGGGGCCGGGAGCGTCGTGTCTGCGCCCCTGGACGCTCCCCGTCCACTTCAGTGAGCCGGAATCGGTGTGATCATCCCAAAATCCGCGAAACAGGATGAAGAGGTAAGCCCATGCCCCAGGCCGACGAGCCGAGCGGAAGGGCCCGCTCCTGGACTTTCCTGGCCGCCAGGACCTCCGGGGCCATCGGGACCTCCCCTGCCTCCCAGACCGCCCCGACCCCCGGGGCGAGTCGTGCCCCTCAGGTCAGCCAGGCTCCCGCGAAGACCGGGCTCGTCCGCGCCCCGGGGGCCGACGGCCAGGGAGGCGATGCGTGCGGCCAGAGGGGCGATGCGCGAGTCCGGACCGGTTTCGAAGCGGTCCGGAGAGCCGCCGGGAGAGGCGTCCGGGCCCTGGCGGCCAAGGCCCCGCGGAGCTACGGCGGAGCCTTCCGCGCGCCGCGTTCCCTGGCGCTGCTGACCAGCGGTGTTCTCGTACTCCCCGTGCTGGCTGGATGCACGTCGGACGACTCCGCTGGTACGGGCAAGGCCGCGGCCCAGGACATCGCGGCGGCCGAGCGGGAGGCCGTCGGCCACGGCGGGTCCCTGCGTTGGGCGATCGAGGCCGTCCCCACCACCCTCAACACCTTCCAGGCGGACGCGGACGCCGGCACCTCGCGGATCGCGGGTGCCGTGCTGCCCGCCCTGTTCACCCTCGATCGCAATGGCCGTCCGCAGCGCAACCCCGACTATGTGGAGTCGGCGAAGATCGTTGCGCGGGAGCCCAAGCAGGTGGTGCTCTACAAGCTCAACCAGAAGGCCGTCTGGAGCGACGGCCGGGAGATCGGCGCGCCTGACTTCGCCGCGCAGTGGCGTGCGCTCAGCGGTCGGGACACCGCGTACTGGACCGCCCGCAATGCCGGCTATGAGCGGATCGAGGAGATTCAGAAGGGTGCCAATGACCTGGAGGTCAAGGTCACCTTCAAGAAGCCCTACGCGGACTGGCAGTCCCTCTTCACCCCGCTCTACCCCAAAGAGGTGACCGGGAGCCCCAACGCCTTCAACGACGGGGCGCGCAAGACGCTCAAAGCCACCGCAGGACCGTTTCAGCTGGGCGCCATCGACCGTAAAGCAGGGACCGCGACCCTGGAACGCAACCCCCGTTGGTGGGGTGACCAGGCCAAGTTGGACCGTCTGGTGCTCACTGCCGTACCGCGTGGGAAGCGCGCCGCCGCACTCGCCGCGCGGAAGGTCGACATCGCCGAGATCGACCGGGCCACGGTGGACCGGATCGCCCTGGCCAAGCGGGACAAGGGCGCGGGTGGTCAGCAGCCCAAGAAGGGGCCGAACGGAAACCCGGCCCCCAAGCCCGCCCAAGGCGCCGAATCCGCTCAGGGCGCCGACACATCGATCGCACAGAGTGCCCATCTGATGACACACGGCCCGGCGGCCGCGGTCACACCGGCCTCCGCACTGCTGTCCTGGGCCCTGGCGCATGGTTCCGATGAGGAGGTGGCCGAGACCGCACAGGCCGCTCGCGCCCAGACCGCCAGGGCGATCGAGGTCTACGCCGTGGAGCAGCGAGGACTGCCCGGCTACGTGGTCCGCAAGTCTCTTGAGCCGGCCTTCACCCAGCTCGCGCTGAACGGTGAGACAGGCCCGCTCGCCGACGACCGGGTGCGTCGGGCCGTCGCCCGGGCACTGGACCGCAAGGAGCTCGCGAAGACCGTGCTGGGCCCGCTGGGGCTACCGGCCACCCCGCCAGGCAGTCATCTCGCCCTGGCCGGGCAGCGCGCATACACGGACAACAGCGGCGCTCTCGGTGAGCAGAACACCCAGGAGGCGCAGGCGCTGCTCGCTGACGCTGGTTGGGTGCCCGGCGGTGCTCTGAAGAAGCCGGAACCCGCCAAGGCGGGCGGCGAGGTCGGGACCACCACCTCGGGCGACCCTGCCGAGGCCGCCTCCTCGGGGACCGGGGAGGCGGACGACGGCAAGAACACCGCTGGAAAGCGAGCAGCGGACGGCAAGACCAAGGCAGGCAGCACGGCGGACGGTAGATCGAAGAACAAGTCCGACGGTACGGCCGGTAAGAGCGCGGACGGTAAGAGCACAGACGGTAGGAACGCGGACGGTAAGGACGCAGGCGGTAGGAGCACCGACGGTAAGAACGCGGACGGTAGGAACACCGCAGCGGACGCCGCCTCCAACGAGGGCCTCTACATCGTCGGCGATGAGAAGTTCAGTCCGCTCAAGAGCTCGGGAGCGGGGGGTACCGGCGGTACCCATATCCTCGCCCCCGCGCCGGTCGACTTCCAAGACCTGTCGATGCAGCGCCGAGCGGATGGCGCGGCAGAGGCCCACCAGCGCAAACAGGGCGGTAAGGCGGGAGCGTACGCACCCGCCGGCACGGCTGCCCCGGTCGCGGCGGGCGGGCGGCTCGGAAAGGACGGCAAGGCGCTCTCGCTGCGCTTCGTCCTTCCTTCGGGGCCCGGCTCGGAGGCACTGCGTTCGGTCGGTGACAAGATTTCGCGGATGCTGGACCGGATCGGCATCCAGACCGAGGTGATCAAGGTCGCTGATGAGAGCTACTTCCGGGACCACATCGCATCGGGCAACTACCACCTGGCCCTCTACTCCTGGCCCGCCACCGCCTATCCGGCGACTGACGCCCGCCCCATCTACGCGAAGCCCGAGCCCGCAAGTGACGGCTCGCTCCTGGTGGAGCAGAACTACACCCGCGTCGGTACGGACTACATCGACCAACTCTTCGACCAGGCGGCAGCCGAACTGGACGAGAACGCCGCCCGCGATCTGATGCGCCGGGCCGACGCCCGGATCTGGGCCGCGGCCGGATCCATCCCCCTCTATCAGCGCCCGGAACTGGTCGCCGCCAAGCCGAGCGTCCGTAACGCCGGAGCCTTTGGATTCGCGGCACCGCGCTACCAGGACATCGGATTCACCAAGGGCTCGGTGCCCAAGTCCGGACCCGTGCGCAGTGCCGACACGGCCAAGACGGCCCGCCCGGACGCGGCAGAAAGCGCCGGCACCGACAGCGGGGCGGAAAACGCCGGGAGCGACAGCGGGGCGGAGAGCGCCGAGGGGAACGAATCCGAGGCGGCCTCGGACAAGAACGGTCGTGCGGACAAAAACGTTCGTACGGGCAAGAGTGCCGCGGCGGAAAGCAGCCGTGCCGCGGAAGACGGCAGTGGTGCGGAGGGGGAGGGCGGGACGGAGAGGAAGAGCGGGACAGATGGGAGATAGCGGAACCGGGATCGGCGGATTCATCGAACGGTTGCCCCGATGAGAGCCGCGAGTTGGTAGCCGTTCCCAGGGGCAGCGGCCGGTGAGGGTTCCCGGCCGGTGGGCGGTGGACGATCACCGTTCAAGATCATTAGGCATCAGTGCACTTCAGCGGCGCTCTGGAAGCCCAGAACTGGCTCAACTCCCTTGCCCGCCGTGACCCCCGGCGGGCAAGATCGTGTCCCTCCGTTGACCCTTGTTCAAGGCGCTCGGCGTCCCGCGTTTCCCCACCTCTACGCGGTCCCCACCCCGGCTGCGATACCGCATCTCCACCGGTCCGGGAAGCCCCGGACGCGCCAGCCCCGTACCATGGGACAGAGCCGTGGCGCGTATGCCTCGGCGGGGCGTACAGAGGAAAACGCCGCATCCCACAATCGAGAGAAGCGCTAGCCAGTCATGCCCACGCGCCACGACATCCGTAACGTCGCCATCGTCGCCCACGTCGACCACGGCAAGACCACGCTGGTCGACGCCATGCTGAAGCAGGCCGGCGCCTTCGCCGCCCACCAGCACATCGACGACCGGGTGATGGACTCGAACGACCTGGAGCGTGAGAAGGGCATCACGATCCTCGCCAAGAACACGGCGGTGAAGTACCACCCCAAGGTGGGGGGTGCGCCCATCACGATCAACATCATCGACACCCCGGGTCACGCCGACTTCGGTGGTGAGGTCGAGCGCGGTCTGTCCATGGTCGATGCGGTCGTCCTGCTGGTCGATGCCTCCGAGGGCCCGCTCCCGCAGACCCGCTTTGTGCTCCGCAAGGCCCTCCAGGCCCGGATGCCGGTCATTCTCTGCATCAACAAGACGGACCGCGCGGACTCCCGCATCGACGAGGTCGTCAATGAGACGTATGACCTCTTCCTCGACCTGGACGCCGACGAGGACCAGATCGAGTTCCCGATCGTCTACGCCTGCGCCCGGGACGGGGTCGCCTCGCTGACCAAGCCCGCGGACGGTACGGTCCCGGCCGACAGCGACAGCCTGGAGCCCTTCTTCTCCACCATCCTGGAGACCGTGCCGGCCCCCGAGTTCGATGAGTCCGCGCCGCTCCAGGCCCATGTCACCAACCTGGACGCCGATAACTTCCTCGGCCGTATCGCGCTTCTGCGCGTCGAGCAGGGCGAGCTGCGCAAGGGCCAGACCGTGGCCTGGATCAAGCGCGACGGCACCATCGCCAATGTCCGCATCAGCGAGCTGATGATGACCGAGGCGCTCACCCGCAGGCCGGCCGAGGTGGCGGGCCCGGGCGACATCTGCGCCGTCGCCGGTATTCCGGACATCATGATCGGCGAGACGTTGGCCGACCCGGAGAACCCGATCGCACTGCCGCTGATCACGGTCGATGAGCCCGCGATCTCCATGACCGTGGGAACGAACACCTCGCCGCTGGTCGGCCGTGGTGGCACGGGCAAGGGCGCGGAGAACAAGGCCGCGGTCAAGGACCGCAAGGTCACCGCCCGCCAGGTCAAGGACCGACTGGACCGCGAGCTGGTCGGCAATGTCTCGCTCCGCGTCCTGGAGACCGAGCGTCCGGACGCCTGGGAGGTGCAGGGCCGCGGTGAGCTGGCACTGGCCATCCTGGTCGAGCAGATGCGCCGCGAGGGCTTCGAGCTCACCATCGGCAAGCCCCAGGTGGTCACCCGCGAGGTCGAGGGCAAGGTCCACGAGCCCGTGGAGCGGATGACCATCGACGTCCCCGAGGAGCACATGGGCGCGGTCACGCAGCTCATGGGCGTCCGCAAGGGCCGGATGGACAACATGTCCAACCACGGCTCCGGCTGGGTCCGGTTGGAGTTCGTCGTCCCGTCCCGTGGCCTGATCGGCTTCCGCACGGAGTTCCTGACGAACACCCGCGGTACCGGTATCGCCCACTCCATCCACGAGGGCCATGAGCCCTGGTTCGGCCCGCTGAGCACCCGTAACAACGGTTCGCTGGTCGCCGACCGCTCCGGTCCGGTCACCGGCTTCGCGATGACCAACCTCCAGGAGCGCGGTGTTCTCTTCGTGGACCCGGGCACCGAGGTCTACGAGGGCATGATCGTTGGTGAGAACTCCCGCTCCGACGACATGGACGTGAACATCACCAAGGAGAAGAAGCTCACCAACATGCGCTCCGCCTCGGCCGACTCCTTCGAGGCGATCGTTCCGCCGCGCAAGCTCTCGCTGGAGCAGTCGCTGGAGTTCTGCCGCGATGACGAGTGTGTCGAGGTGACCCCGGAAGCGGTCCGTATCCGCAAGGTGAAGCTGGACGGGCGCGAGCGGGCCCGTGCCGCCTCCCGCGCCAAGCACGGCTAGTCCCCAGGAGGCGCTTGCGCCTCTCGTACGGCCCTGAAACGGCCGGGTTCGGCAGCGAGAAGCCGAACCCGGCCGTTCGCTGTTCCCGTCAGTCGCGAGTGGGTGGGTGCCAAACACGGGACGGGCCTGCGCCGCGGGTCCGGAGCAGCGCAGATACGGCGCGGAGTTCAGCTCTGACACCCGGCCCGAGCATGGCGAGAGATTCGCGGGCGCCAACTCTGCTCGGCTTCCCGAAGTCGGCGCAGGCTGGGCCTGGCCTCCCCATGCCGGTGCCGGCTGGGCCTGGCCTCCCGAAGTCGGCGTCGGCTCGGCCCGGCTTCCCCATGCCGGTGCCGACTCGGCTCCGGCTTCCGCAGCATCCTCCGCCCGGCTCGCGAGTCTTCAGTCCGTTGATCCGTCCTGTCCGTCCCGTCCGTCCCGGGCTCAGCCAGGCTTCCGGGCCTTTGGGTTTCCCTCAGGCGGCTCGTGCAAAAGGGCCTTCATCGATTCAAGTCGACCTAGAGCTCATAAACCCCCCGGGTAGGCGCCTCTTCGGGGCTCTCACGGATGGAATCCAGCTGGGGCGCTCTCCTGGGCCTCGCTAGCCCCATCCACCCCTCTGGTCCAGACCATCATCAGCGGCCCCGAGAGAGTGCCCTCTGTCCCGCGGTGGGCCTTGCCTCGCCCGCACTCGCGGGTGCCCCGGGCGCGCACACCCCGCGCTCGAAGCGTTTCGTCCGGCTATGTTCGCCGCCGTGCGCCTTGCGTACCCCGCTTCGTCGGCCGGCGCCGGGCTCCTTTTCGGCGGGGACCCCCCGGGCCGTTTGCCTCTACCTCATGCGTGGGAAACTGTGGGATTGGACCATCGGTGAGGGACTGTTCGTCAACAGGTTTTCTCATCAACCACGTCCGACTATCGGGCGTAGCTCACCGGAAACCTGTATTAACAGTCCGTTTCGGGGGTGTCTGTCTGTGATCCCTTTGTCCGAATTTTGGTCCTCGGGCTCTCGCTGATGTTGCCAAAACGAGATGCTTTAAGTGTGGTTTACGGCCCGAACTTACCCAATAGTTGGCTTCACTGAGCTCGGGTCAACGGGTCATGCGCTGTGGGGAGCGCCGACTCACGAGCACACGGGGTACAGCTCTTCGCCGTCAGGGGTGTCGGCGGGTGTCATGTACCCAACCTTGCAGTGAACACGTGGACTCATGAGGAGGAACCCATGCGCGGTGCCACGAGCGCCAGTGGGGTCGGGTCGTCACCGATGCCGATTACGGCCGGTTTCCAGCGCATTCCATCCGGTTTGGCCGCCGACGGCGGCGACCACCGATCCTGAGCCCCGGCAAACCGCTCGGCTCGCGATCCTGAGGGTGGAATCAATCCCTATTGATGATCTTTCCGGCCGTTTTGTCCGTTGAGGAATTCAGCGGCGAAAGGCAGCTCGGTCACGCCTGTTGAGGTGGCCGACTGGGGGATCGTCATGCGGTAGCTCTGGCGTACGAGTGCACAACGCTCGTCCGTCTCGGTCGCCGTGCGCAGGACCGCGGGTCACCCGACACCCGTGAATGGACACATCATGACCAGTCCAATCGAGACTGAGGCATCGAACGCCTCCGTCGCCTTGGACAAAGACACCGCGCCCAAGAACGACGCTGGCGACGGCGCAAACCACACTGGCCGGTCGCCCGGGCAGTTGATGTGGACGCGCTTCAAGCGCGACCGCGTCGGAATGGTCTCCGCAGTAGTGGTGATCCTCTTCTTCGTCGTCTCCGCGCTGGCTCCGGTGATCTCCAAGCTCTACGGCAAGGACCCGTACACGCTCTATGCGGACAAACCGGGTTACGAGGGTCTCCTCGACGAGTTCTCCTTGCCCACCGGTGTCTTCGGCGGCATGTCCGGGGACTTCTGGTTCGGCGTCGAGCCCAACCTGGGTCGCGATGTGTTCACCATGCTGCTCTATGGGATGCGCACCTCGCTCTACATGGCGCTTGTCCTGACCTTCCTCTGTGTGCTCACCGGCGTACTCGTCGGCATGGTGAGCGGTTACTTCGGCGGCAAGGTCGACTACTGGCTCGGCCGGACCACGGACTTCTTCCTGGCCTTCCCGAACCAGCTGTTCTTCATCGCCTTCATGCCCGTCGTCACCGCGCTGTTCGTCTCTCCGACCGATGAGACGCCGACCTACCTGCGCGCGGTCGTGATGATCCTCGTGCTCTGGTTCCTGGGCTGGATGGGCATGGCCCGTCTGGTGCGCAGCTCCGTACTGTCCCTGCGTGAGCGGGAGTTCGTCGAGGCCGCCAAGGTCTCCGGCGCCTCCCGGTGGCGGATCGTCCGCAAGGAGATCCTGCCCAACATCGTCACCCCGATCCTGGTCCAGGGCACCTATCAGCTGCCCAGTTCCATCCTGACCATCGCCTTCCTCTCCTACGTGGGTGTGGGCTTCGTGGAGCCGACCCCCGACTGGGGCCGGATGTTCGCCACGGGCTCTGAGATCTACGAGCAGAACCCGGCGTTCATGTTCTTCCCGGGCGTCGCCATGGTGGTGTTCGTCCTTGCGTTCAACCTTCTCGGCGATTCGGTCCGGGACGCGTTCGACCCCAAGACCGGACGGTGACGTCCACGGGCGAGGGTGGCTGCCGCCCTCGCGCCGGGCAACCGGACGGTCAGGCAGCTCTTGATGAACAACAAAGGACAGGTAGGTGCATCGAGCATCATGAAGCCCATTAGTTCGCGCTCTGCGCGCGTCATAGTCGTCGCCGCCGCGGCCGGCTCCCTGGCGCTCACCGGCTGCTCCAAGGAC
Organism: Streptomyces albipurpureus; assembly: GCF_023701525.1. Taxonomy (GTDB): domain Bacteria; phylum Actinomycetota; class Actinomycetes; order Streptomycetales; family Streptomycetaceae; genus Streptomyces; species Streptomyces albipurpureus. The sequence continues at coordinate 100,577 of NZ_JAMQAW010000010.1, read as the reverse complement.
AGCGGAAGCACTAAGGACGAGTCGAAGTCGCAGAGTGACGCGGCTGCTCAGTCCAACCCGGTTCAGTACGGGGACGCCGCCGCGTCCAACGGCCCCGCGGCCCCCGTCGAAGGTGCCAAGAACGGCGGCACCATCAATGTCTACATGCAGTCCGACCTGAGCCACATGGACCCGGGCCAGATCTACGTCTCCGACGCCGGTCAGTTCTCCAACCTGATCCACCGCGGTCTGACGAACTTCCAGGAAGACGACAAGGGCAACCTGACGGTCGTCGGTGACATCGCCACCGACTCCGGTCAGAAGTCCAACGGCGGTAAGACCTGGACGTACAAGCTCAAGGACGGCATCAAGGACGACAAGGGCAACGTGATCACGTCTGCCGACGTCCGCCACACCATTGAGCGCACCTACGCGAAGTTCATCTTCGACGGTCCCAGCTACATCCAGAGCTGGCTCTCCGGTGCCAAGTACCGTGAGGCGCTGCCCGAGGGTCCGTACAAGGGCAAGCACCTGCCCGACACCGTGCTCGCGACCCCGGACGCCAAGACGGTTGTCTTCAACTTCGCCGACCCGCAGCCCGACCTGCCGCAGGCGCTGGCCATGGCCGGTTACAGCATCGTGCCCGCGAAGGCGGACACCAAGGAGAAGTACGACAAGGCGCCGGCCTCGCTCGGCCCCTACAAGCTGGCCGAGTACAAGGCCGGCAAGTCCATGAAGCTGGTGAAGAACCCCAACTGGGACCCCAAGACGGACGCGGTTCGCCACCAGTACGTCGACGGTTACGACTTCACCACCACCATCGACCAGTCCAGCCAGACCAAGCGTCTGATCGCTGACCAGGGCGACGCGAAGAACGCGATCCAGTTCACCGACTCGGTCGACCCCGCGCAGATGCGTGACGTCATCTCCAAGCCGGCGGTCAACAAGCGCACCGTCAAGGGCTACCAGCCCTACGTCTGGCAGATGACCTTCAACCTGGACCGGATGAAGGACAAGAAGGTCCGCGACGCCATCACCTACGCGCTGCCCAACAAGCGCATGATCGCGGCGGACGGCGGCAAGTACGGCGGTGAGCTCGCCGGTGGCCTGTTCGCGCCGACCCTGCCGGGCTTCGACCCGAAGTACGACCCGTTCGGCAAGCAGAAGAAGCCCAACGGTGACCCCGCGAAGGCCAAGAAGCTGCTGAAGGAAGCGGGTGTCGCCAAGGGCACCAAGCTCAGCTACGCCTACTCCAACACCCCGCGTGGGCAGAAGCAGATGGTCATCGTCAAGGAGGCGCTGAACGCTGTCGGCTTCGACGTCCAGGCCAAGGAAATCGACCGCGCCTCGTTCTACGAGCAGGTCGGCAAGCTGAACAACAGCTTCGACCTGTACATGACCGGTTGGGGCCAGGACTGGCCGTCCCCGGGCACGGTCGTCACCCCGGTCTACGACGGTGACCTGGTCTCCGACGGTGGCTCGAACTACTCGCACATCAAGGACGAGAAGGTCACCCAGGGCATCAACGAGGCCGTCAAGCTCGCCCCTGAGGCCGCTGCCAAGAAGTGGGCCGAGATCCACCACCGCATCGTGGAGGAGATCAACCCGGCTGCTCCGGTCTACTACTCGAAGCAGCTCCAGCTCTCCGGCTCCAACGTGGGTGGCACCAAGTACAGCACCGAGTCGAGCTACATCGACATCAACGACCTGTACCTGATCAACCCGTAACAACCCCGCACGGATGATCCTTGGGGGTGCGCGCCAGGCGGAGCGCACCCCCAAGGGCCCACGTATGTCACCCCCCGCCGCCTTTCCCAAGAGAGCAGCCTCCCGAGATGCTTCAGTTCCTCATCCGCAGGTTGACCGGTGCCGTTGCGATCATGTTCTTGATCGCGGCGTTCACGTTCTTCTTGTTCTACACAATTCCCCAGGACTTCGCCGAACTCGCCTGCGGCAAGACCTGCACGAAGGAGAACATCGCGGTCATCCGCGAGAACCTCGGGCTCGACAAGCCCATCACCGCCCAGTTCTGGGAGTTCATGGGCGGGATCGTCAACGGTCGAGACTTCGCCGTCGGTCACTGCCCCGCGCCGTGCCTGGGTGTCTCCTTCTCCTCGAACGAGTTCGTCTGGGACTCGATCATGGACCGCTTCCCGCTGACGCTCTCGCTGACGGTGGGCGGCCTGGTCATCTTCCTGACCCTGGGGCTCGGTGCTGGTCTGCTCGCTGCTTGGAAGCGCGGCACGATCATCGACAAGGTCGTCAGCGGCGCGTCGATGCTGCTCAGCTCGTTCCAGATCTACTTCCTGGGCCCGATCGTCCTGGGAATCATGGTCTACAGCACGGGTTGGATGGAGAACCCGTCATATGTGCCCTTCACGGAGGACCCGGCCGGCTGGGTGGTTGGACTACTCATCCCCTGGGCCGTGATGGCGACCATCTTCACCGCTCAGTACACGCGTATGGCGCGCTCGACCATGATCGAGCAGCTTCAGGAAGAGCATGTCCGCACGGCCCGCGCGAAGGGCATGAAGCAGCGGTACGTATTCTTCCGTTACGCCTGGCGTGGTTCGCTCACCCCCATCGTGACCATTCTCGGCATGGACCTCAGCGGTCTCCTCGCAGGCGCCGTGGTGACTGAGTTCACCTTTGACCTGCCGGGCATCGGACGGCTGGCAGTGAACTCGTCGCTGGACAAGGACCTGCCGCTGACGATGGGCGTGATGTTGTTCGGAGCCTTCTTCATCCTGATTCTGAACATCCTCGTGGACCTCGCCTACGCCTACATCGACCCGCGCGTGCGCCTCGCCTAGGAGAACGACCGTGACCACTCTGACCAAGACCGAAGACACACCGGCCCCGACCGGGCCGGGGGCCTTCCTCTCGGTCCGCGACCTGCGGGTGCGGTTCTCCACCGAGGACGGCATCGTCAACGCGGTTGACGGCCTCTCCTTCGACGTCGAACGCGGTAAGACGCTGGGCATCGTGGGCGAGTCGGGCTCCGGCAAGTCCGTGACCAACCTGACCGTTCTCGGTCTGCACAACCGCAAGACCACCGCGATCGACGGCGAGATCCACCTCGACGGGCAGGAGCTGCTCAGCACCCCGGAGCGGGAGATGGAGAAGCTTCGCGGCAACAAGGTCGCGATGATCTTCCAGGACCCGCTGACGGCCCTCTCGCCGTACTACACGGTGGGCCGCCAGATCGCCGAGCCGTACATGAAGCACACCGGCGCCTCCAAGAAGGAGGCGAAGGCCCGCGCCATCGAGATGCTGGACAAGGTCGGCATCCCGCAGCCCGCGACGCGCTTCAACGACTACCCGCACCAGTTCTCCGGCGGTATGCGCCAGCGCGCCATGATCGCCATGGCACTGATCTGCGACCCCGATCTGCTGATCGCGGACGAGCCCACCACCGCGCTCGACGTGACCGTCCAGGCCCAGATCCTCGACCTGCTCAAGGACCTCCAGCAGGAGATGGGCTCGGCGATCATCTTCATCACCCACGACCTGGGCGTCATCGCCAACATGGCCGACGACCTGCTGGTGATGTACGCGGGACGGGCCGTGGAGCGCGGCTCGGTCCGTGAGGTGCTGCAGACGCCGAAGCACCCCTACACCTGGGGCCTGTTGAGCTCGATGCCGCGGCTGTCCAGCCCGCTGGACGAGGCGCTGATGCCGATTCCCGGCTCCCCGCCGAGCCTTCTCAACCCGCCGTCGGGCTGCCCGTTCCACCCCCGCTGCGCCTTCAGGAACGAGGTCAGCGGCGGACTCTGCTCAAGCGAGCGCCCCTCGCTGGCGGAGGGCCGCGCAGCGGCCTGCCACCTCACCGAGGACCAGAAGCAGACCATCTTCATCGACCAGATCGAGCCCCGCCTCGGTAGGGAGACGCAGACATGAGCGAGAACGTCGCCCTGCCGAAGCAGCAGGGAAAAACGAACACCACCGCCGCGGGTGAGCCGCTGCTCACCGTCGAGGGACTGACCAAGCACTTCCCGATCTACGGCGGCTTCCCCATCAAGCGCCAGGTCGGCGCGGTCAAGGCCGTCGACGGCATCGACCTGACGGTGTACTCCGGTGAGAGCCTCGGCCTCGTCGGAGAGTCCGGATGCGGCAAGTCCACCACCGGGCGACTGATCACCAAGCTGATGGACCCGACCGGCGGGAAGATCACCTACGCCGGTAGGGACATCACCCGGGCCACCCGCAAGCAGATGGCCCCGGTGCGGTCCGAGATCCAGATGATCTTCCAGGACCCGTACTCCTCGCTGAACCCGCGGCAGACCGTCGGCACGATCATCAAGTCGCCGATGGAGGTCAACGGGATCAACCCGCCCGGTGGGCGGGAGAGGCGGGTCCAGGAGCTGCTGGAGACCGTGGGTCTCAACCCGGAGCACTACAACCGCTTCCCGCACGAGTTCTCCGGCGGCCAGCGGCAGCGGATCGGTGTGGCCCGGGCGCTCGCGCTAGAACCGAAGCTGATCGTCGCCGACGAGCCGGTCTCGGCGCTCGATGTGTCGATCCAGGCGCAGGTCGTCAACCTGCTCAAGAAGGTCCAGGACGAACTGGGCATCTCCTTCCTCTTCATCGCTCACGACCTCGCCGTCGTGCGCCACTTCTCGCAGCGCGTGGCCGTGATGTACCTGGGCAAGGTGATGGAGGTCGCCGACCGCGACTCCCTCTACACCCGGCCGCGTCACCCCTACACCCACGCCCTGCTCTCGGCCGTGCCCGAGGCCGATGTGGACTCCGCGAAGAAGGAGCGGATCCGGCTCTCCGGCGATGTTCCCTCGCCGATCATGCCGCCGTCCGGCTGTCGCTTCCGTACCCGGTGCTGGAAGGCGCAGGACAAGTGCGCGACCGAGGAGCCGCCCCTGGTGCAGATCGCGGGAAGCCGCGATGGGCATCTGACGGCTTGCCACTTCCCGGAGGAGCCGTCGATCGAGGCCCGTACCGAGGACGTGGTGATGGACCCGGCGCTCGCCGCGCTGGAAGAGAAGCACTGAACGACCGCTTTCCCCACGGCTGAGGCCGCGGGTACCTCCTGCAACACCAGGAGGTACCCGCGGCCTCAGCCGTGCGACGGGGTTGACCGCGGAGGATGGCGCTCCTTCCTTCATCCCCGCCCGGACCACTCCGCCACCGGGTCAGCCCGCTCGGGGCCCGCTCGGGCTCGCCGAAAACACCTTGCACCACCCCTGTCACCCGGCGGACCCTGATCCGATGGATGAACTGATCGTGCGACCCGCCGTTCCCGGGGACGCGGCGGAGATCTGCCGACTGCTCAATGCCGTGGACCTCGCCGAGATCGGGCGGGCGGAGACGGATCAGCATGAGGTGGAGGCTGATCTCAGCCACCCCGAGGCGGCCCTGGAGGAGAACTCCTGGCTCGCCTTCCGCGGCGGTGAACTCGTCGGCTACGGACTGATGTGGGATGACTCGGGCGCCGAGCGCATCGATATGGACCAGTACATCCTCCCCGGGCACCAGGACGCGGGGGAGTATCTGCTCCAACTGATGGAGGCGCACGCCATACGCCGGGCCACGGGCAACGGCGCGAAGAAGGCCGTCGTCCATATGCATCTCAATGTCCGCCCGACCCTGGACACCACCCTCCTCATCGACCGAGGCTGGCACACCGTACGCCGCTATCACGCTCTCACCAGGGAACTGGCCCCCACCGTCGATCTGCTTCCCGAGCCGCCTCCAGGGCTCACCCTGCGGGACTGCCGCGAGGAGACGGACCGCAGAGCGGCGCACCGGTTGATCGAGGAGACGTTCGCGGAGCACTTCGACCACCAGACGCGCACCTACCAGCAGTGGCTGGACGACCGTGGCGCGCATATCGACTGGTCGCTGGTGTGGATCGCCTCGCTTCCCGGTACCGGCGATGTGGCCGTGCTGCTGACCCGCAACGATCGGGAGAGCATGGGCTGGATCAGCAATCTGGGGGTGCGCAAGGAAGCGCGGGGCCGGGGCATCGCCGGCCATCTGCTGCGCCATGCGTTCGGGGTGTACGCGGGGCTCGGGCGGGACACCCTCGGCCTCGGTGTGGACATCGGGAACGAGACGGGTGCGCTGCGGCTGTACGAGTCACACGGGATGACGACCCACTTCGCCGTGGACACCTGGGAGGTGACCCTACCGGCCGTCCCCTAGGCAGGTGCCTCGCCGTCCGGTGCGGTGTCGAAGGGGCCGACCCTTCGTCCAGACGGCGGCGGCTGACGTGCAGAATAGCCCTATATGGGGTGATATCCGTTCTAAGTGAGACTTAGGACTGGGAGGCACTCCATGCGTGGAGCCACGCACGCCAGATGGGCCGTATGCGCGGTGGCCGTCGCCCTCACGGCGACTGCCTGCGGAGGGGGCGGCGACAGCGGCGGCGGTGGCGCCAGCGGAATCGTCAGCGCTTCCTGGGGCGATCCGCAGAACCCGCTGGAGCCCGCGAACACCAATGAGGTGCAGGGCGGCAAGGTTCTCGACATGCTCTTCCGGGGCCTCAAGCGATACGACCCCAAGACCGGCGAAGCCCAGGACATGCTCGCCGAGAAGATCGACACCACCGACTCGACCAACTTCACCATCACCGTCAAGGACGGCTGGACCTTCAGCAATGGCGAGGCGGTGACCGCCAAGTCCTTCGTGGATGCCTGGAACTACGGCGCCGACCTAAGGAACAACCAGCGCAACGCCTACTTCTTCGGCTACATCGAGGGGTACGACAAGATTCACCCGGACTCCGGCGAGCCGACCACCAAGACCCTCTCCGGCCTCAAGGTCACCGGCGAGCGCACCTTCACGGTCAAGCTCAGCCAGAAGTTCTCCACCTGGCCGGAGACCCTTGGCTACTCCGCCTTCGCCCCCCTGCCCCAGGCGTTCTTCAGCGACCATGACTCCTGGCTCGCCAAGCCCGTCGGCAACGGCCCCTACGCCGTCGACTCCTACTCCCGTGGCTCCCAGATGTCCCTGCGCAAGTGGGACGACTACCCCGGCTCGGACAAGGCCCAGAACGGCGGTGTGGACCTCAAGGTCTACACGGACAACAACACCGCCTACACCGATCTGACCGCGGGCAATCTCGATCTCGTCGACGACGTTCCGGCCTCGCAGCTGAAGAACGTCAAGGCAGACCTCGGCGACCGGTACATCAACACCCCGGCCGGCATCATCCAGACCCTGGCCTTCCCGTTCTATGACGACGCGTGGAACGGGCCGAACGGTGAGAAGCTGCGCACCGGACTCTCCCGGGCGATCAACCGCCAGCAGATCACCGACACCATCTTCCAGAAGACCCGCACCCCCGCGAAGGACTGGACCTCGCCGGTACTGGGGGAGGACGGCGGCTTCAGCGACACCCTGTGCGGCGACGCCTGTGACTACAACCCCACCGAAGCGAAGAAGCTGGTCGCGGAGGGCGGCGGCATCCCGGGCGGTTCGATGAGGGTCTCGTACAACGCGGACACCGGCTCCCACAAGGACTGGGTCGACGCCGTCTGCAACAGCATCAACAACGCCCTCGGCAATGACCGCGCCTGTGTCGGCAACCCCATCGGCACCTTCGCCGACTTCCGCAACCAGATCACCCAGTCCAAGATGCCCGGCCCCTTCCGGGCCGGCTGGCAGATGGACTACCCGCTGATCCAGAACTTCCTCCAGCCGCTCTACTACACCAACGCCTCCTCCAACGACGGCAAGTGGACCAACGACGAGTTCGACAAACTCGTCGACCAGGCCAACGCCGAGAGCGACACCGCGAAGGCGGTGGAGACCTTCAAGCAGGCCGAGGAGGTCGTACGGGACCAGATGGCGGCCATTCCGCTCTGGTACCAGAACGGCAGCGCCGGCTACTCGACGCGTATCTCCAACGTGAAGCTGAACCCGTTCAGCGTCCCCGTCTACGACGAGATCAAGGTCAACTGACGGCCGAGGGCGACCGGCCCGGCGTGACCCACCCGCGCCGGGCCGCACCCCTTCCTCGGTGACCCGGTGACCCGGTGACCCGGTGACCCGGTGACCCCGGCGACCGAGGGCTCGACCGTGAGATCCGGCACTGACCATGAACACGACCCCTGGAGCCCTTCATGGGACGTTATGTGATCCGGCGTCTGCTGCAGATGATCCCGGTCTTCTTCGGCGCCACGCTGTTGATCTTCCTCATGGTCAATGTGATGGGCGACCCCATCGCCGGTCTCTGCGGCCAGCGCCAGTGCGACCCCGCGACCGCGGCCCAGCTACGCAAGGAGTTCGGGCTCGACAAGCCCGTGTGGCAGCAGTACCTGACCTATATGGGCCATGTCTTCACCGGAGACTTCGGCACCGCCTTCAACGGCCAGCCCGTCACCGAACTGATGGCCTCGGCCTTCCCGGTCACCATCCGACTCACCATCGTCGCCATCTGCTTCGAGATCATCATCGGCATCACCCTCGGCGTACTCACCGGGCTCCGCCGCGGCCGCCCCATCGACACCACCATTCTGCTGCTGACCCTGGTGGTGATCTCCGTCCCCACCTTTGTCACCGGTCTCCTCCTCCAACTGCTGCTGGGGGTGGAGTGGGGCATCATCAAGCCCGCGGTATCGCCCGAGGCCCCCTTCAACGAGCTACTGATCCCGGGGCTGGTGCTCGCGTCCGTATCGCTGGCGTACGTCACCCGGCTCACCCGGACCTCCATCGCCGAGAACGCCCGCTCCGACTACGTCCGTACCGCCAAGGCCAAGGGCCTGCCCAGACGCCGGGTCATCACCCGGCATCTGCTGCGCAACTCACTGATCCCGGTGGTCACCTTCATCGGAACGGACATCGGCGCACTGATGGGCGGCGCGATCGTCACCGAGCGCATCTTCAACATCCATGGCGTCGGCTACCAGCTCTACCAGGGCATCGTCCGCCAGAACACCCAGACCGTCGTCGGCTTCGTCACCGTGCTGGTGCTGGTGTTCCTGCTGGCCAACCTCATCGTGGACCTGCTGTACGCCGTACTCGACCCAAGGATCCGCTATGCCTGAGCCGCGGTACGACGACGACGGAGCGATCGCATCCACCGGCGCGGGCGGTGCGATGGACCTCGCCACCAGCGAGGGCGAGACGCTTGAGAGGACCCCGGGCGGACCACTGGGCACCGGCCCCGAAGGCAAACCCCGCAGCCTGTGGTCCGACGCCTGGCGCGATCTACGCCGCAACCCCGTCTTCATCATCTCCGGCCTGATCATCGTCTTCCTCGTGATCATCTCGATCTGGCCGTCCCTGATCGCCTCCGGCAATCCGCTCCAATGCGACCTCGCCAAAGCCCAACAGGGCTCCCAGCCCGGCGCCCCCTTCGGCTACAACGGCCAGGGCTGCGACGTCTACACCCGAGTGGTCTACGGGGCCCGCACCTCGGTCACCGTCGGCGTCTGCGCCACCCTGGGCGTGGCCCTCCTCGGCTCCGTACTCGGCGGACTCGCGGGCTTCTTCGGCGACGGCTGGGATTCGATCCTCTCCCGTCTCACCGACATCTTCTTCGGCATCCCGGTGATCCTCGGCGGGCTGGTGCTGCTCTCCGTGGTGAGCTCCACCACCGTCTGGCCCGTGGTCGGATTCATGGTGCTGCTGGGCTGGCCGCAGATCTCCCGGATCGCGCGCGGATCGGTCATCACCGCCAAACAGAACGACTACGTCCAAGCCGCACGGGCGCTGGGCGCCTCCAACAGCCGACTGCTCCTTCGGCACATCGCGCCCAACGCGGTGGCGCCCGTGATCGTCGTCGCCACCATCGCGCTGGGCACCTTCATCTCCCTGGAGGCGACCCTGTCCTACCTCGGCGCCGGACTGAAACCGCCCACGGTCTCCTGGGGCATCGACATCTCCTCCGCTTCCCCCTATATCCGCAATGCCCCGCACATGCTCCTCTGGCCGGCCGGAGCCCTGGCGATCACCGTGCTGGCGTTCATCATGCTCGGCGACGCGGTGCGCGACGCCCTCGACCCGAAGCTGCGCTGAGGAGCCTGTCATGAGCACGAGCACCGCCCCCCTGCTCGACGTGCGCGATCTCCAGGTCGAGTTCCACACCCGCGATGGAGTGGCCAAGGCCGTCAACGGCGTCAGCTACACCGTCGACGAGGGCCAGACGCTCGCCGTGCTCGGCGAATCCGGCTCCGGGAAGTCCGTCACCGCCCAGGCCATCATGGGCATCCTCGACACACCCCCCGGCAAGATCGCCGGTGGGCAGGTCCTCTTCCGCGGCCAGGACCTGCTGAAGCTCAAGGAGGAGCAGCGCCGCAAGATCCGTGGCTCCGAGATGGCCATGATCTTCCAGGACGCGCTCTCCTCGTTGAACCCGGTGCTGAGCGTCGGCGACCAGCTCGCCGAGATGTTCACCGTCCACCGGGGCATGTCCAAGAAGGACGCCCGCGCCAAGTCCATCGAGCTGATGGAGCGGGTGGGCATCCCCGGTGCCAAGGAGCGCGTACGGCAGTATCCGCACCAGTTCTCCGGCGGTATGCGCCAGCGCATCATGATCGCGATGGCCCTGGCCCTGGAACCGGCCCTGATCATCGCCGACGAACCCACCACCGCCCTTGACGTCACCGTCCAGGCCCAGGTGATGGACCTCCTCGCGGGGCTCCAGAGCGAACTGAACATGGGACTGATCCTGATCACCCATGACCTCGGCGTCGTCGCGGACGTCGCCGACCGGATCGCCGTGATGTACGCGGGACGGATCGTGGAGACCTCTCCCGTCCATGACATCTACCAGGCGCCCGCACACCCCTACACCCGCGGACTGCTCCGGTCGATTCCCCGTCTGGACCAGAAGGGACGGGAGCTCTACGCGATCAAGGGCCTACCACCCAATCTGATGAACATCCCACCCGGCTGCGCCTTCAATCCGCGCTGCCCGCTGGCCCAGGACATCTGCCGAACCGATGAGCCGCCGCTGTACAAGGTGTCCCGGGAGCGAGCCAGCGCCTGCCACTTCTGGCAGCGCACACTGGAAGGAGAGGAGGCGGCAACCGATGACTGAGGCGATCCTCGAAGTCCGCGACCTGGCCAAGCACTATCCGCTCACCCAGGGAATCCTCTTCAAGAAGCAGGTGGGCGCGGTCCGGGCGGTGGACGGCGTCGACCTCGACCTGATCACCGGAGAGACACTCGGCATCGTCGGCGAATCCGGATGCGGCAAGTCCACCCTCGCCAAGATGATCGTCCATCTGGAGCGCCCCACCGCCGGCACCATCCGCTACAAGGGCGAGGACATCACCAAGCTCTCCGGACGCGCGCTGAAAGCGGTCCGGCGCAATATCCAGATGGTCTTCCAGGACCCCTACACCTCCCTCAACCCCCGGATGACGGTCGGCGACATCATCGGCGAGCCCTATGACATCCACCCCGAGGTGGCGCCCAAGGGGGATCGACGGCGTCGGGTGCGGGAACTGCTCGACGTGGTGGGCCTCAACCCCGAGTACATCAACCGCTATCCGCATCAGTTCAGCGGTGGCCAGCGCCAACGCATCGGCATCGCCCGCGGCCTCGCGCTCCAACCGGAGATCATCGTCGCCGATGAGCCCGTCTCCGCCCTCGATGTCTCGGTGCAGGCGCAGGTCATCAACCTACTCGCCGGACTTCAGGACGAGTTCGATCTGACCCTGATGTTCATCTCCCATGACCTCTCCATCGTGCGGCATATCTCGGACCGGGTCGGCGTGATGTATCTGGGGCGGGTGGTGGAACTGGGGCGCGACGAGGAGATCTACGACCACCCCACGCACCCGTACACCCAAGCGCTGCTCTCGGCGGTCCCGGTCCCCGATCCCGAGGCGCGCGAGCACCGCGAACGGATCATCCTCGGCGGCGATGTTCCCTCGCCGGCGAACATCCCGTCCGGCTGCCGCTTCCGCACCCGCTGCTGGAAGGCACAGGAGCGGTGCGCCCTGGAGGTGCCGCTGCTCGCGGTGCCCGCAGTCTTCCGGCTGGCCGAGCCGGGCCCGGCCCAGCACCCGTCGGCCTGCCACTTCGCGGAGGAGAAGAAGGTGGTGCCCACCGCGGAGTGAAGCAGCGCTCCGGGGCGTTTTACCTAGGGGCAACGTGTCTGTCGCGGTCCCGATATACGGACCGGGCAAGCTCGGACGGGTACGGCCGTGCGGGTGCCGTAGACCGGCCGGGGGTTCCTGAAGAACCTCCCGGCCGGTCGGTCGTCCGAGCACGCTCTTGTCCCGCCGCCCAGGGCGGATGCAGGATCGCAGGGTGACTCTTACCAGGGGAGCCCAGATCACCGGAGCGGCGCTCTGCGCGGTGCTCGCGGCGATCGAGGGCGGCTGGCTCGTCCGGGACCTGTCGGCAGCGCGGTCCTCACTCGATCTATGGAACTTCTGGACCGGCCAGCTGCGGACCCTGTCCCTGACGACGACCCTGGAGGATCTGCTTCTCCTGCTGGTGTACCTCACGGTCCTGGCCTCGGCCGTGCGGCACCGCGTCACCGCCGGTGCGCTGGTGGCGGCCGGATTGGTCACCATCGCGGTACGACTACCGGGCCTATGGGTGCTCACCTCCTCCTGGATGGATCTACGGGCCACGGACGAACTGCGGATACGGGCCGTCTACACCGCCTTCGGCTCCCTGGGGCTGGGCGTGGGCCTGCTGATCACCGCACTGGCGGGCGCCCGCCAGCCGCGCCGGTTACCCGGGCGAACCCCGCTGCTGGTCTCGATCCTGCTGGGCGCCGCTGCCGTGGTCCTCGCGGCCTGGGAGATCCGTACCGCCGCACTGTCCCCCCACGATCACTATGCCGACCGCTTCACCGGTAGCGAGTCGGCGCTGCTGCCGCTCCTCGGCATCCCGCCGGGCTGGCTGACGGCGGTCACCGTACTGCTCGCACTGGTGGCGGCACTGGGCGGCACTCGCCCGATCGGCCTGGTGGGCGGGATGCTCGTCCTGGCGGCGGGGATACGGGGAGCGGGCACCGGGCTCCGCAACCAGTGGATGGGGCGGCTCGACCAGTCATCGGTCGAGGACAAGCTGATCGTGCTGTCCTGGGGGTTCGAGGCAGCCGCCGGGGCGATGGTGTTGGTGCTGCTGGTGGGACACAAGCCCCAGGCGGCCCTGGCGCCCACCGAGCCCCAGGCCCTGGGTCCGCCACCGCCGTCCTGCCGCCCACCGGGATGGTGAGTCGGCGCGGGTGATCTCCCCGCGCGCAAGGCCTCACCCGGTGGCGGGCTCCCCCTGCCGAACGGCCTCCGCCCAGTCGCCCCGGCCCGCGCCCGCGGGCCGGATGAGCCCGCTGGCCGGCACCGGCCGTGCGGGTGGTCAGCCCAAGGCGCGCTTCAGGAAGCCCACTTGGAGCAGGAGGAGGTTCTCCGCGATCTGTTCCTGCGGTGTCATATGCGTCACCCCGCTCAGCGGTAGCACCTCATGCTCCCGCCCGGCCGCCAGCAGCGCCGATGACAGCCGCAGACTGTTGGCCGCCACCACGTTGTCATCGGCCAGCCCATGGATGATCATCAGCGGCCGGGCCGGGTTCTCCGGAGCGCTCAGCCCGTCCTCAGTCACCAGTGAGTTCGCCGTGTACACCGCGGGCTGAGCCGCGGGGTCCCCCAGATAGCGCTCCGTGTAGTGGGTGTCGTAGAGCCGGAAGTCCGTCACCGGAGCGCCCGCGATCCCGGCGTGGAACACGTCCGGTCGGCGCAGCACCGCGAGCGCCGCCAGATAGCCCCCGTAGGACCAACCCCGAATCCCCACCCGCCCCAGATCCAGCGGATAGCGCTCCGCCAGATTGTGCAGGGCGTCGATCTGGTCGTCCAGAGTCAGCGGAAAGTTATCCTTGATGGACTTCTCCCAGGCCGGGGAGCGGCCCCGAGAGCCACGTCCGTCCGCGACGATCACCGCGAATCCCTGGTCCGCGAACCACTGGGAGGTGAGATGGCTGTTCTGGGCCGCGTAGACGCGTTGACCACGCGGCCCGGCGTAGGGATCGAGCAGTACCGGAAGCGGCCCGTCCGACTCCTGGTACTCCTGTGGCAGCAGCACCGCGCACGGAATCCGCCGTACCCCCACCTCGCTCAGTCGGGGTCGCGCGGTCAGTACCGGCCGTTCGGCATGGGAGGCGATGGATGCCAGGGCCTCGCCGTCCCGCAGGAGGCGGTACGAGGTCCCGGGGGCCTCAAGACGGGCCGAGGCCAACACGGTGAGCGCTCCCGAGCGGACGGCCGTATGCACACCCCGCCCTTCCGAAACGCGTTCGATGCCCTGCTCGGTCACCCGGTAGACATGGATCTCGCCGATCTCGGGGTGGGCGGCCTCCTCGCCGGCCGCCGCCAGTAGCAGGACGTCGTTCTCGCCGACGTCAAGCACCGCTCGCGGCTGGAGCGAGGGCCCCGTCCACATCTGGTCGCCCACCGCCAGTACCCGTGCGCCGCCTACATCGACGATTCGCACCAGGGCGCCGCCGGGGCCCCATACCGGTACTCCATCACATAGATCCAGCCATGCCGAATCTTCGTCAATATGGACGGTCCGGGTGTCACCACTTTCGGTATCCACCGCTAGATAGCGCTGAATTCGCTGGTCCCGGCTTTGGACTAGCAGGATCGGTGCACCTGCCTTTGACCAGTGCACTCGTGCGAGATAGGGGAACTGAGTACGATCCCAGCCAATTTCCCGGCGCTCGCCCTCCAGGGAAACCAAGAACAGCCGTACCTCGGCATTGGACGTTCCCGCTGTTGGGTACGCCAATCGCTCCGGGGCCCGATCGGGATGTGCCGGGTCCGGAATCCACCAGCGCCGCACCTCGCGCTGGTCCACCCGCGCCACCAGCAGCCGGTCCGAATCCGGCGACCACCAGAAGCCCCTGAGCCGCCCCATCTCCTCGGCCGCGATGAACTCCGCAGTCCCGTAGGAGACATCCTCCCCCTCGGGCTCGGCGAGCGCCCGGTCCCCCTCGCCCTCGGCCTCCACGACCCGCAGCGCACCGCCCGACGCATAGGCGATACGGCGGCCGTCAGGAGACGGCCGAGGATCGACCACCGGCCCGTGCGCGGGCAGCTCGCGGGTGGTGCCGGCCCGCAACTCGGCGGTGAACAGCCGCCCTGACAGGGCGAACGCGGCCAACTCGGCTGCCCCATCCACTGCGTAGGCCACAATTCCGGTGCCGCCCTCGCGGCTCCGTTCGCGCCGTGCCCGCTCTTCGGTGGACAGTTGTTCGTCCGTGCCACCGAGGAGGACCTCAGGATCGGCGGCCAGTCTCTCCCGGGTCTGACCGGTGCCGGCTTCGAGATCCATGACCCACAGCTGACCGCGCCGGTCGGTACCGGACGGGGAGCGGATGAAGATCACCCGAGAACCGTCCGGGGAGATGGTGAAGGACCGGGGTGCGCCCAGCGTGTAGCGCTGGGTCCTGGCGTACTGGCGCGGAAAGGAGAGCTGCGTCCTCATGGTCATATGACCGAACCTAGCGGTCGTGCGCCCCCGTGTGCTGCCGTGCACCGATCGATGCGTTGGCACGGATAGTTATGATCCGTAGCGCAAGGTGGGTAGGAACCACCTGGCTCATGCGACCTGCCTGTCCCCCGACCGAATATCTGTGGAGGTGAACCGCCGTGGCCCTCTCGATTTCGGCGGTGTTGCTGCTGGCGATCATCATGTTCCTGCTGATCCGGAAGTCCGGACTCAAAGGTGGGCACGCGGCGATCTGCGTGTTGCTCGGGTTCTATCTCGCTAGCTCGTCCATTGCCCCGACGATCAATGACTTGACCACGAACGTCGCCGGAATGATTGGCGACTTCAAGTTCTAACCACGTTCCCGCGTCCCGGCGACGCCTTCAGCGGCTCTTGTGATCCTTCTGCGGTCCTTCGCGGTTGTTTCTGTCGTCCCAGTCGTCGCTTCTGACCACCGGGAGTTGCAAATCCAGCCACGGAGGGCCGCACGTTCTCGCCCGGCGGTGCGGTTCGCCCTCGTAGGCTGTCCCGTATGAAGGATCCCTCCACCCGTCGTCTGCTCCTGGTGCACGCACACCCGGACGATGAGTCGATCAACAATGGCGTCACGATGGCCAGGTACGCCGCCGTCGGCGCCCAGGTCACCCTGGTGACGTGCACCCTCGGAGAAGAGGGTGAGGTCATCCCGCCGGACCTCGCCCATCTCGCGCCCGACCGAGAAGATCAGCTCGGGCCCCATCGCATAGGCGAACTGGCCGCCGCGATGAAGGAGCTCGGTGTGACCGACCACCGCTTCCTCGGCGGTCCCGGGCGCTTCCGCGACTCCGGGATGATGGGTACCGAGCAGAACCGCCGCGAAGGCGCGTTCTGGGCGACCCCGGTCGACGATGCCGCCGGACACCTGGTGGAGATCATCCGCTCGGTACGTCCCCAGGTGCTGGTGACCTACGACCCCACCGGCGGGTACGGACACCCCGATCACATCCAGGCGCACCGCGTGGCCATGCGCGCTGTCGAGCTGGCAGCGGAGCGTGCCTACCGCCGTGACCTCGGTGAACCGCACACCATCACCAAGGTCTACTGGAACCGGGTGCCGCGCTCGGTGGCGGAAGAGGCCTTCGCCCGACTCCACGCCGATGCTGACGCCGGCTTCGTGGGCATCGCACCGATCGAGGACGTCCCGGGCGTGGTCGATGACGCACGGATCACCGCCGAGATCGACGGGACGAAGTACGCGGAGCGCAAGGCCGCGGCGATGGCCGCCCACGCCACCCAGATCACCGTGGTCGGAACCAACTTCGTGCTCTCCAACCGGCTCGGGCAGCCGATCCTCGCCACGGAGTACTACGAGTTGGCACAGGGCGCGCCGGGCGCGCCCGAGGGCGAACGCGAACGCGACCTCTTCGCGGGAGTGACCGGATGAACCCCCCGCAAGCCCCCGGGGCATGGCTCACCAGGCCGGCGCGACCCGGCCGGATCGCGGCCTATCTGGGGCTCGCCCTGCTCGGCGCGGTCGTCGGTATCGCGGGCTCGCTCATCCAAGGGGCCTGGTTCCCCGGTGGGTTGCTGCTCGCCCTCCTGGCCGCCGCCGCTCTCTTCTACGGCTCCGCACGGGCGACGGACACCCAGTTCGGCGCGATCTCATCGGCCGCGGGCTGGCTGATCGCGATCATCGCCCTCAGCACCGGGCGCGCCGAAGGCGATGGTCTCTTCTCGGCCGGAATCGGACCACTTGCGTACATCGTCGTCGGTATGGCCCTCGCTGTGATGTGCGCCACGCTGGTGCGCACCACGCAACCGGGCGGCGATAAACCTCGACTTGACACATAAGGCCCTGTGGCGACCCCACGGCAAACGGTGGATCGGCGGACTTCTAGGGTGTACCGCCACGGAGGGTGGTACACCCTCGAACTGACCATCCCCGTACGGTCGACGGGATGATGCTTTCCCAGCCGCACGGCGAGTGTCCTTGGCGGCCAGTATGGTGGTGCGCGCCGCCGAGCCGCCCACATCAGTAGCTATCCAGTAAGAAACGGGCGGCGAAGCCAACCGGGAGAACCTGCTTTGAGTCGTGAAACTGACAGTTCGTCCTCCGGGCCCCAGGGGCGTGGAGGAGCCGCGTACCCCTCAGGGACACCGCCCTATGGATCGCGCCAGTATCCGTCGCTGCACCCGACGCAGGACGCTCCGGACGGAGCGGCGGCCGATGCCGCCGATACGGCTCGTGACCCCAGGCCGGATGCCCGTGTGCAGTCCCTGAGCAAGCCGAAGCCCGAACCCAGGACCGAGACCACGCTGACGACCCGCATCCGGATCAACATTCCGGGCTCGCGGCCGATCCCGCCCGTCGTCATGCGCAAGCCCATGAGCGAAGCCGAGGTCGAGGCATCGACCAAGGCGCCGGGCGCACCCGCTGAACAGGATGCCGAACGGACCACCGCCATGCCGGCGATAGGCGGCCCCGTCGCCCCCGCGCCGCCCCTGGTGCCGGCGCAGCCAGGGGAGAAGTCCCCGTCAAGCGACTGGTTCGCACCCCGCAAGGGCGGTACGAACGGGGCCGGGATTCCCTCGCCCGCAGGGGGAGACCGGGACACCGGGCACACCGTCCCGGGGCAGACGGGCGGATCGAAGGGCTCGCCCGGCTCGCTCGACGAGTTGGCCGCCAACGCCGGCACATCGGCCACGGCGCGTCAGCATCCGACAGGAGCGACCGCCGGGCCGGCGCAGGGCAATATGCCGGTCCGCTCCCGCCAGGGCGGTGGAGCGGGCGGCCAGGAGACCGGAGGTCCCGCGGCTCCCCCGCGGGGTGCCGAAGGTCCAGGAGCCACCGCTCGGGGGGCCGCGCCCAGCCCGCCAGCGCCCCGAATGTCCGATGACACCGCCGTACTGACCCCCCAGAAGCCGATTCCCGATGCCGCCGGGGCCTCCGCTCCGGGCAGCCAGGTCTCCGGAGACACCCTGACCAGCGGCATTGACCCGGTGCCCGCCGGGGCCACCGGCTCGGGTCCTCATGGGCGCCGCCCGGGTGGAGACTTCGCCCCGGCGGACTTCCCCAGCGGTCCCGGCGGTCCCGGCGGTCCGGTCGCACCCGCCGGTGCTGGCTCGGGTCGTGGGGCCTCCACCGCGACGGGAACCCCGGCCGCGCGCCCCGCACCACCGCCACCCCCGGCCAAGAAGGGGCGCTCCAAGGTGGTGCTCCTGGGCGTCGGGGTGATCGGACTGCTGAGCGTCGCCTATGGCGCGGGCCTGCTGCTGAACCACTCCGAGGTGCCGAAGAAGACCACGGTCCTCGGTGTGGACATCGGTGGTGGCACCAAGGAACAGGCGGTCGTCAAGCTCGACGACGCCCTCGGCAAGCGCGCCGCCACCCCGCTTCAGCTCACCATCGGAAGCAAGAAGGTGCAGCTCCCTCCCGACAAGGCGGGGTTGTCGCTGGATAGCCAGACCACGGTCCGCAAGGCCGCGGGCAGCGACTACAACCCGATCTCGGTGATCGGCTCCCTCTTCGGTGAGCAGCGCGTCGCCGAACCGGAGATCGTCGTCGACGAGGAGAAGCTGAGCGTCGCGCTCGCCGATCTCGCGGGTGAATCCGGCTCGGCGGTCGAGGGCACGATCACCTTTGAACCGAACAAGGTCACAGCCGTACCGGGCAAGCCGGGCAACGGGCTCGATGTCGCCCGATCGATGACCTCCGTGAAGGACGCCTACCGGGCCCAGGTCGAGACCGGCCGACCGAACGCGATCCAACTGCCCGTCGTCTCTCGTGAGCCGACCGTCAGCCAGGCGGAGATCGAGCGGGCGATGAAGGAGTTCGCGAAGCCGGCGATGTCCGATCGGATCTTGATCACAGCCGGGGGCAGGGAGATCCCGTTCGGCCCGGCCAAGTCGCTGCCGCGGATCCTGTCGATGAAGCCGATCGACGGCAAGCTGGTGGAGGTCTACAACAAGAAGGCGATCGAAGAGCTTCTCGGAGGCATCTTCGACGGGGTCATGATCACCAAGGGTGATGGCAAGAAGCACCAGCTCAATGCCGATGACGTGGCCCAGGCAATGGGTCCGGCACTGCGCGGTAAGACGCCGCAGGAGCGTGTTGCCGTGATCGAACTCAACCCGAACTGAGCCCCGTCAGCCGCTGTTCCATCCGATGCCCGGTCCGCTCCTCGCAGGGGCTGCCGGGCATCGGGCCTTTCCCAGCCGATGAGACAGGGCCAGCCGGTGAGACAGGGCCAGCCGATGAGGCGGGAGCCGCCTGTGGAGAGACCGCTTGGGAGTGATTCCGGCCGGCGGATCAGCGCTCGTCCTCCCGGGGCCGCCCTTCTCCCGACTCACTCGGAAGGGTGAAGAAACGGGCCACGGCGGCTGCCTTCCGTGCCGCCCCCTCCTCGACCCGCGCGGACAGCGACCCGAACGGTTCGATCCGCACGCTGCCGCGAACCGTCTCACGGCGCCCACGGCTCCAGGTGGCCACCGTGAGGCCGTCCACCGCCACGGTGGGTCGAATCTGCCCGCCCCCGGGCCACACCTGGCGCTCAAAGGCGTCCGGTACGGCCTGGGCACGGCTGCGACAGCCCACCAGACAGCCGTCGTAGGCGGGCAGCAGCCGTACATCACCGGCGTCGACGCCCTGGGGCGTTGTCGCACTGTCCACCGGCACCGTGAGGCCGTGCGCACCGTAGGGGGCGATCTCCCCGCCCGCCACCAGCGTTCGCCACGCCTGGCGCGCCGTGGTGAGCGGCAGCCCCGACCAGACGGCGAAGTCCGCCGCCTCGGCCGGAGCGTGACCGTGCAGATAGCGGCGGGCGAGTTCCACCACGGCGTCCTCCGCTTCCCACCGGGGTGGCTGGGTCTCACGGCGGGGCAGCCAGTCGTCCAGGAGTGCGAAGCCCGCGTCGGACCCGCGGCGGGGGCCGTGGCAGATGATCCCGGAGAGCGCCGCATGGCGGATCAGATGAAAAGGGGCCTGACCGGTCGGGGGATGCCCACCGCGACGAGTCGCTCCGCCCATTCGCCCCGGGTGAGCGGTCCCTGGGCGGTGATCGCGTTCCGGATCACCGCCCAGCCGCGTTCCCGGCCCCCCCCCTCATCGAGGCCCAGCGCGCGGTATCGATGACCGGCGGCCGCCATCAGCCGGGGTGCGAGCAGCGCCAGGACCCACCCGCGGGTCCTCGCTGGGGACGGTGTGCAAGGTGCCGCGCATCAGCCAGGTCCGGACGATGCCGCGCTCATCCTCGTACGCCCGACGGATCTCCTCGGGGCCGATGCCGTCGGCCCGTGCGCGAATGCCCGGATCGGCGGCGACGGCGTCCTGCGCCTGAATGGCGAAGACACGCCGTACGACCGCCACCGCCGAGCTCTCGCGTACCGCGCCGCCCAACGCCTGCGACCTGGCACGCGACAGCCGCACCTGCTCCGGGCCGGGCTCCGCCGACGCTGCCGTCCTCCGCCTCCTCCGATGCCGCCACGCGCCCTCGGCGCCGAGCCGGCACGGCACAACGGGCGCCGGTCCACCGCTGCCACCGGCACGGCCGCACCCGGGCCGGCAACGACGGGCATCGGCGCTCGATCAGTGCCCGGCTTCCGTCCCGGCGGACCGATGAGCTCTAGTTCAGCCTCGCCCGAGCCGCCCGGGCCCGCCCTCTGAGCGCCTCAGCGGCCGAAGGCTCCACGGCCGCGACCACCTCCGCGTAGGCGTCCAACTCGGCCGCCCCGGTCAGGAAGTCGCCGCGCTGGACCAGCAGTTGCGCCCGCTCATAGCGCAGCCGCGCCGGATGCGAGGGCAGCAGCAGCGACAGTTCCACCGCCCAGAGCCCCACGTCGGACCGTTCGGGGCGAACGGCCGCCCAGGCCCTGATGTTGTTCAGGACGCGCAGAACCACATCGAGCGGCTGTGCGGGGGAGAGCGCCGAGGGTTCAATCGGGGTGCCCGTCGCCCCCACGACCAGGCGTTCCGCGTCCGGCCCGGTCAGCGGAGCGCCTCCGCCGAAGGGGTCGGCGAGCACCCGTGCGTCGGGACCGCCCAACTCCTGCGGATCGCCGAAACCGACCACGAAGTGCCCGGGCAGGGCCACTCCGTAGACGGGTGCGCCCGCTCGCCGCGCGACCTCGATCCAGACCACCGAGAGCAGGATCGGCAGCCCTCGGCGGCTCCGTAGCACCTCGTGCAGCAGCGATGACTCAAGCTTCTGGTAGTCGCCGGGGGAGCCATGGAAACCGAGCCGGTCGCCGAGCAGGGCGGCCAGCGCCGTCGCCCAGCCGCGCGGGCTCTTGGCCCCGTAGGGGAGGAGCCCGGCGAGACGGTCCAGCTCCATCTGCGCGGCGTCCACCCCCGCGTCACCCAGTCTCGGGTCCGCGACCGCTCCCAGCAGCAGGCACAACAGCGAGAGGTCGGGACGTTCGGAGCGTGCCTCCTCGGCGAACCGCTCGCGGTGGTCGGTGCCATCGTCCTGCATATGCCGTCCCTGTCCGTCCAGGCGGGGGCCTGGTCTGTGTACCCGGCTTCGCCAGGGTCCCCGCTCCGGGCCCGGCTACACCGAGCGGAAGTGGTGGTAGCTGTGATGGGTGGCGAAGCCCATCCTGTCGTACAGCGCCCGCGCCCCTTCATTGTCCGCCTCCACCTGGAGCCAGGCCGCCGACGCGCCCTCGTCCAACGCACGCCTGGCCAGAGCGGTCATCACCGCGGTGGCCAGTCCTTGTCGACGCTGACCCGGGTCCGTCTCCACGGCCATGAACCCGGCCCAACGCCCGTCGACGACACATCGCCCGATGGCCGCTGGCGCCCCTTCAGCCGCCTCGGCGGAACCGGTGGCCGCGACTGAGGCGAACCAGACCGAAGGGCCGCTCGCCAGCACCTGGCGCAGGTGGTCCCCGTACTGTCCGGAGCGCTGATAGCGGTGCAGCCAGGCCTCGTCGACGGAGCGCGACAGCACGACCCGCTCCACGGGTGCGTCGAGATCGGCGATGGGTGCCAGCGCTGCGATCCGTACCAGCGCCGACACCTCGCGGTGCCAGCCCGCTGCCTCCAGTCGGGCGCAGAGCTGTTCCTGAGTGCCCGCCGCGCCGGTCGCCGTCTGGATGTACGCGGGCAGCCCGCGCTTGTCGTACCAGGTGCGCACATGGGCGAGAGCCGCGTCGAGGGGCAGGCCTGGATCGCCCAGCGGTAGTGCGGAGTTCGCGCGGCGGGTGAACCCACCGGACGCTCGCAACTCCCAGTCACCGAGGCGCTCGCTCTCCACGGGCTGCCAGGCCCGAGCCGTCACCCGGGCCAGCTCGGGGAAGTTCGCCGCAGGGCCGCGCCGGCGGGCGGGCGCCGGGGGTACGACCTTGCCCGCGACGAGCGCCGATTCCGAGATGTGGACGCTCTCCCCCGTCCGCCGTGTGACGAGGAGCACACCTTTGTCCCAGGATGTGAGAACGCCGATCGTGTCGGTGAACTTCTCACCACCCACCGAGGGGTCGGTGAGACGTCGGATTGATACGCGTTTGCCCACGTCATGGGGTGTAATACGGACTTCGAGCCGTCCAGAGCCAATGATTTCCACAGCTGTGCAAGCCCCTCCTGTTCGGATCGTCGTCAGGAACGGAGATACTAGATGTGGGCATCGACGACGCCGCGCTCCCGCGCAATGCCAGAGCCCTACCGAGAGGAACGACAGCGTGACCTACGTCATCGCGCAGCCTTGTGTAGACGTCAAGGACAAGGCGTGCATCGAGGAGTGCCCCGTCGACTGCATCTACGAGGGCTCCCGGTCCTTGTACATCCACCCGGACGAATGCGTCGACTGCGGGGCTTGTGAGCCCGTCTGCCCCGTCGAGGCGATCTTCTACGAGGACGACACCCCGGAGGAGTGGAAGGACTACTACAAGGCGAACGTCGAGTTCTTCGACGAGCTGGGTTCTCCCGGTGGTGCCTCCAAGCTCGGTCTGATCGAGCGTGACCACCCCTTCGTCGCCTCCCTCCCGCCGCAGAACGGCTAGGGCCGGCAAGTCGTCCGGTCCCGTGCGGTCGTCGTCCGCGCGGGACCGGGACGCGAGAGCCCCGGGCGAGGGCCCAGGGCTTCAAGGTGCGCGCCCTCCCGGCCCTACGAGAGAGAAGAAAGTCCCGTGTCCGCAGTCTCTTCGCGTCTGCCTGTCTTTCCCTGGGACCGGCTGGAGCCCTACAAGGCGAGGGCTGTCGCCCACGCCGACGGCATCGTGGACCTCTCGGTCGGCACCCCGGTCGACTCCGTCCCCGCACTGATCCAGCAGGCCCTCGTCGAGGCCGCTGACTCGCCCGGCTATCCGACGGTCTGGGGCACGGTCCCGCTGCGGAACGCGCTCACCGGCTGGGTGGAACACCGGCTCGGTGCGGTCGATGTCGCGCCGACGAATGTGCTGCCCGTCGTCGGCTCCAAGGAACTGGTCGCCTGGCTGCCCACCCAACTCGGTCTCGGCCCGGGCGATCGCGTCGGCTATCCGCAGCTCGCCTACCCGACGTACGAGGTCGGAGCCCGGCTCTGCGGAGCCACCCCCGTCGTCTACGACGACCCCACCGAGCTGGACCCGACCGATCTCAAGCTGCTCTGGCTCAACTCGCCCTCCAACCCCAGCGGCCGGGTACTGGCCAAGGACGAACTGACGCGGATCGTCGCCTGGGCCCGAGAGCACGGCGTGCTGATCTTCAGCGATGAGTGCTATCTGGAACTGGGCTGGGAGGCGGAACCGGTCTCCGTGCTCCACCCCGATGTCTGCGGCGGTGGCTACGAGGGTCTGGTCGCCGTCCACTCGCTCTCCAAGCGCTCCAATCTGGCCGGCTACCGGGCCGCGTTCATCGCCGGTGACGCAGCGGTGCTCGGCGAGCTGCTCCAGATCCGCAAGCACGGCGGAATGATGATCCCCGCCCCGGTGCAGGCGGCGATGATCGCAGCGCTCGGCGACGACACCCATGTCACCGAGCAGCGGGCGCGGTACGCGGCCCGGCGAGCCGTGCTCCGGACGGCGCTGGAGGGCCATGGCTTTCGGATCGAGCACAGCGAGGCGAGCCTCTACCTCTGGGCGACGCGCGATGAGCCGTGCTGGGGGACCGTGGCGCACCTGGCTGAGCTGGGCATTCTGGTGGCGCCCGGTGACTTCTACGGGACGGCTGGCGAGCGGTTTGTCCGGGTGGCCCTCACGGCGACCGATGAGCGGGTCGAAGCCGCGGTGAAGAGACTGGGCTGAAGACTCGGCCGGAGCGCCCGACACCGTAACGCCTGGGACCGCACCGCCTGGGCTGGGCAAGAGGCGCGAGGGCGGTGCGAGCGCGCTCGCAGTGCGCGAGGCAACCGCTCGCCCGAGGTAGTCGAAAAGGGTCCTGGGAGGATGAACTCCCAGGACCCTTCTGTGTCATGCATCCCGCAGGGGCTTTGCCGTACAACCCGCACGGCGTCTTGCGGACGCCCCTACCGCGGAGCCACCGAGATGGCGCCGCGGTGGTTTCGGTGCTCCTGCCGTACCGCTGTGGGCGGGCGGCGGCAGTTGCGCCAGGGCCGCCGAACGCGGGCCGATCAGCCGAGCGGCAGGCCCGTCAGCGGCAGCTGGTCGGTCGGCAGGCCGCCGGCGGGCAGACCGCCGACGAGCTGGTTGGTGGGCAGGGCGCCACCCAGCGACTCGCCCGTGCCACCCGTGGCCTCGCCGAGGGCGGTGCCCGCGGTGCCCGCAACCTCGCCAGCGGTCTTCTGGGCGGTCGGGGCCAGGGTCTTCCCGGCCTCCCCGAGGGTCTTTCCGGCGGCGGGGACGGTCTGCTTGACGGCATTGCCTCCGGTGTTGCCGGCCAGGTCGGAGGCCTTCTGAGTGGCGCCGTCCACGGCACCGCTCAGGCTCTCGGCGTCCACGGCGGTCAGGCTGCCGAGCGGGGCGGCCTCCTGGAGTTCCACGGCACTGGCGGAGCCGGCCGCACCGACCACGGGAACTGCACCCGCGGCGACGATCAGCGCGGCACGGGCGATCCGACGGGCCAGGGGGAGGGACATGATGCTCCTTGAGACAGAAGGATGTTTGGGAGCCCGGTCTGGGTGATCGGACGCACTGACAACCGCTCAGGGGGCGGGGGAAGTTGCGGTGTCACAAGGTAAAGAGTTGGTAATGTGTCGCATTATCGGTCCTGGATAAAGACGGGCAAACATTCCCTCGTTCGAAAAGCTGGCGAACCGTCACTTCCCTTGTTCTTCAAGGGATTTACGGCAAGGGGTGCGGCCTGTGTCGAATGCGGCGCTGATGCATTGGAGTGATAGGGCTCAATTCCCCGTTCGGGTGAATGCCCGGACTACCGTGCGAGACGGATGCGGACCTCGTCCTGCCCGGTCTGGGCGGACTTGCCCGCCCCGCCGTCCTCGCCCCTCCCGGGGGCGGAGCCAGCGCGCCAGCCCGCACCCGACTCCCTGGCGACCTCGGCGCGCCACACCTTGCCCCCGTAGGAGACCTCTTCGATCCGCAGCCCGTCCGCCCGCGCCACCGCCCAGTGCGCCAACTCCCAGCCGCGCTGTGAGGCCTTGCCGCCGGTTCCGCCACTCGCCACCAGGGCGGGTGGCACCGGGATGGAGACCTCGCTACCGCCTGCCGCACCGGATGCGCCCGGAGCGCCTTGGGCCATTGCCTTGGGCGCCACTTCGGGCCCGAAGGCCCGTAGCAGTTCCGCCCGCACCTTCGCCGGGTCACCGGACCCGCTGCCCTGGCCGGGAGCGCAGGTCAGCGCGGCATCCGTACGACCGGTGAGCGCGGCGGCCAGCAGGGTGGCGTTCGGCTCGTGCTTGGCGTACGCCTGGGGGAAGCCGCTGCGCTGTACGCGCTGTGCGGCCACGGTCAACGGCAGCCGGGAGTAACCGGGGACCGCCACGAGCCCGTCGTAGAACTTCTCCGTGGAGTAGACCGGGTCCAGGATCTGCTTCGGAGTGCCCCACCCCTTCGACGGCCGCTGCTGGAAGAGGCCGAGCGAGTCCCGGTCACCGTGCCTGATGTTCAGCAGTGACGACTCCTGGATGGCGGTGGCCAACGCGATGGTGACCGCCCGCTCGGGCAGTCCACGGCTGGTGCCGACGGCCGAGATCGTCGCCGCGTTCGAGGCCATCTCCGTACTCAACTCATAGGTCGGCCCATCACCGGTGGCGGCGGCGCGCACCACACAGCGGGCCGGACGGTCCCCGGCGACATACTGCACGGTCACATAGCCGGCGACGGCCAGCAGGACGGAGAACGCAACCGCGGAACGGGGCAGGCGGCCGCGCCGGACGGAGGAGGCGGTCTCGGGCACACGCCCACCGTACTAGCAGCTGTCCGAGCCGGTCCCGTTCGAACCGGCGTCTTCGACGAGTGGTGCGCGGTGAGCCGCGGCCCGGGGTGGTGAACGTCTCCCTCCGCGGTCGCCGGCCAGGGGCGCACAGCGGCCCCTCGGCGCGGCGAAGGCGCTTGAGGCCACCAGCGTCGGAGCTTGGCCCGAATCGCGTCCGCACCCCTCGCGCTATCGTCGACGCCATGCCTCAACCCGCACTTGACCTCACCCTCGATGCCCCGGCGCTCACCGCGGCCCTGGTCGACTTCCCGTCCGTGAGCGGCACCGAGAAGCCGCTCGCGGACGCCATCGAGCAGGCACTGCGGGCGCTGCCGCACCTCACGGTCGACCGACACGGCAACAACGTGATCGCCCGCACCCGCCTCGGGCGCGCCGAGCGGGTCATTCTCGCGGGACACATCGACACCGTGCCCATCGCGGACAACCTGCCGTCCCGCCTCGACGAGGACGGAGTGCTCTGGGGCTGCGGCACCAGCGATATGAAGTCGGGTGTCGCCCTCCAGCTGCGGATCGCCGCGACCGTCCCCGCCCCCAACCGCGACCTCACCTTCGTCTTCTACGACAACGAGGAGGTCGCCGCGCACCTCAACGGCCTGGGCAGGGTCGCCGACGCCCACCCCGAGTGGCTTGAGGGCGACTTCGCGGTGCTCCTCGAACCCTCCGACGCGGAGGTCGAGGGCGGCTGCCAAGGCACGCTGCGCGTGCTGTTGCGGACGACGGGGGAGCGGGCGCATTCGGCCCGCAGCTGGATGGGGGCCAACGCGATCCACGCGGCGGTGCCGATCCTGAACCGGCTCGCCGCCTACGAACCGCGCCGACCGGTGATCGACGGGTTGGAGTACCGCGAGGGCCTCAACGCCGTACGCATCGAGGGCGGGGTGGCCAACAACGTGATCCCCGACGTCTGCACCGTCACCGTCAACTACCGCTACGCGCCCGACCGCGGTGAGGCGGAGGCCCTGGCGCACGTCCGGGAGGTCTTCGCCGACTGCGGGGTGGCGGAGTTCATGGTGGACGACCACTCGGGCGGCGCGCTGCCCGGTCTCTCCCACCCGGCTGCCGCGGCCTTCATGAAGGCCGTCGGGGGCAGCGCCCGACCCAAGTTCGGCTGGACCGACGTCTCGCGCTTCAGCAGCCTGGGAGTACCGGCGGTGAACTACGGACCGGGTGACGCCCTCTACGCCCACAAGCGGGACGAACATGTGGCCATCGACAAGATCACACACTGTGAGACGCGCTTGCATGACTGGCTGACGTCCTGAGTTTCCCTCCTCGTCGCCTTCGCCGACCTACCCTTGCTCCAGCAATTGATGTTCGGCGGAGGGAGCAGGTCATGGGCAACCCCGAAGGTTCACGGGCGCTGGAAGAGCAGCGACAGGGGCCGGTGCTGCGTCGTAGGGACCAGGTGCAGCCAGGGACAACCGACCAGCGGCTGCTGGACACCGAGGGTGACTCGGAGTGGGTGCACACGGACCCCTGGCGGGTGATGCGCATCCAGTCGGAGTTCGTCGAGGGCTTCGGCGCACTCGCCGAACTGCCCAGCGCCATCAGCGTCTTCGGCTCGGCCCGCACCAAGCCGGGCACCCCCGAGTACGAGGCGGGCATCCGGATCGGCACAGCTCTGGTGAACGCGGGATTCGCGGTGATCACGGGCGGTGGCCCCGGCGCCATGGAGGCGGCCAACCGGGGCGCGCGGGAGGCCAATGGCATCTCGGTGGGGCTCGGCATCGAGCTGCCCTTTGAGCAGGGGCTGAACCAGCACGTCGACATCGGGGTGAACTTCCGCTACTTCTTTGTCCGAAAGACAATGTTCGTGAAGTACGCGTCCGGTTTTGTGGTGCTTCCGGGTGGTCTGGGCACCCTGGATGAGCTCTTCGAAGCCCTCACCCTGGTGCAGACCGGCAAGGTCACCCGGTTCCCGATCGTGCTCTTCGGTACGGAGTACTGGAGCGGCCTGGTGGACTGGCTGCGCGACACCGTGGTGGGCCAGGGCAAGGCGTCGGAGAGGGACCTGCTGCTCTTCCACGTCACGGACGACGTGGAAGAAGCCGTGTCGCTGGTGACCAAGGAGACGGGCCTGTGAGGTCCGCCGTCTGAGGCCGCCCAGCAGGACCACCGGGTCCACCGCGGCCCCGGCCGGGGTTCCCGGGCCCGCACATCGGGCCCGGGCCTCCCTTGGCTGGGTGCCGCCGGATGACGGCGGACGGTGACGGACGGCCCGCCGGCATGGGTGCGGCCAAGGCACGCACCATCTACTGGGAGCCGTCCACGCCGGTACGGGGGCTGCCAGCGCTAGGCGAGGCCCCGGCGGGCCACCGCGGGCTCCCGGTGGCCCGCGATGGTGGCCACCATGTCCAACACCTGGCGCGTCTCGGCCACCTCATGGACGCGGTAGACCCGCGCGCCCAACCAGGCCGACACCGCGGTCGTCGCCAGCGTCCCGGTCAACCGCTCCTTCACCGGGCGATCCAGCGTCTCCCCGACGAAGTCCTTGTTCGACAGCGAGACCAGTACCGGCCACCCCGTCTCCACCAGCTCCCCCAGCCTGCGGGTCGCCTCCAGGGAGTGCCGGGTGTTCTTGCCGAAGTCATGCCCGGGATCGATCATGATCCCGTCCCGCCGCACCCCGAGCTCCACCGCCCGCTCGGCCAGGCCCAGCGTCACCCGCAGGATGTCCGCGACCACATCGTCGTACGCCACCCGATGCGGCCGGGTCCGTGGCTCGGCTCCTCCCGCGTGGGTGCACACCAGCCCCACGTCATAGCGCGCCGCGACCTTGGCCAGCCGGGGGTCGACCCCGCCCCAGGCGTCGTTCAGCAGATCCGCGCCGGCCGCGCAGACCGCCTCGCCCACCTCATGCCGCCAGGTGTCGACGCTGATCACCACATCGGGGAACCGCCGCCGCACCTCCGCCACGAAACCGACCGTTCGGCGGGCTTCCTCAGCGGCGGTGACTTCCTCTCCGGGACCGGCCTTCACCCCGCCGATGTCGATGATGGCCGCGCCCTCCGCCACCGCCTGCTCGACCCGGGCGAGCGCGGGCTCGTCGCGGAAGGTCGCGCCCTGGTCGTAGAAGGAGTCGGGCGTACGGTTCACGATCGCCATGATCACTGGCTCGTGCGGACCGAATTCACGCTGTCCCAGCCGCAGCATCAGCTGTTTTCCTCCTCAGGTCGTCCGGCTGAGACCCTAACTGTCACACCGGCGTGGCACGATCAGAGCCGGGGAACGGTTTCCGTCCGGGAAGCGCCCGGAAGTCGGGGAGAGGGTCGTCCGTGTTCTTGTTCTTGCTGATCACGATGGTTGTGGTCGTCGGTGCGGTCACGCTTGCTGTGATCGGTGGCGGCGATAGCGCCGCCCTGCCGGAGGCCGCACCCGACCAGCTCGTCGATCCGCTGCCCGAGACCAGGCCGGTGGGCCGGGCGGATGTGGAGGCCCTGCGACTGCCGGTCGGGCTGCGCGGCTACCGGATGGCGGATGTCGACGATGTGCTCGGCCGCCTGGGAGCCGAGCTGGCCGAGCGGGACGCCCGTATCGCCGAGTTGGAGTCGGCGCTGGCCGGGGTGCAGGCCACCGCTGTGGGCCGGCCCGACATGTTCACCGAGCCCGGTCAGGAGTCCTCGCAGTGAGCGGCGGCGGTCTGATGGCGGGCCCGGACGGGAGGCTGCGCTGCCCCTGGGGGCTGTCAGCCGATGACTACATCGCGTACCACGACGACGAGTGGGGCCGACCGGTCCACGGAGATGACGCGCTCTTCGAGCGGCTCTGCCTGGAAGCATTCCAGTCCGGCCTCTCCTGGATCACGATTCTGCGACGGCGGGAAGGCTTCCGCCGGGCCTTCGACAACTTCGAGATCGCCTCGGTGGCCCGGTTCACCGACGCCGACCAGGAGCGCCTTCTGCTCGACGAGGGAATCATTCGAAACCGGGCCAAGGTCGAGGCGACCCTCGCCAACGCACGGGCGCTCGCCGACTGGACCCCCGGAGAGCTGGACACGCTGATCTGGTCCTACGCACCGGACGGCGCGACCCGCCCGGCACCTCGGACCACCGCCGATGTGCCCGCGATCACCGATGAATCGACCGCCCTGGCCAAGGCCCTCAAGAAGAAGGGCCTCCGCTTCATCGGCCCCACCACCGCGTATGCCCTGATGCAGGCCTGCGGCCTGGTGGACGACCATCTCAACGGCTGTGTCTCCCGCGCCGCAGCCCCCTCGGCCGCCGTCGCGGATGGCCCCTAGCCACCGCCCGCCGCAGCGGCAAGCCGCCGGACGATGCCCCGAATGGCCTAACGGCCCAGGAACTTCGGCTGCTCCTTGGCGACGAACGCCTGTACGGCGATCAGATGGTCCTCGGACAGTCCCGCTCGCGACTGGAGCTCATCCTCCTTGTCGAGGGTCTCGTCCAGAGAGTGCTCCGCGGCGAAGGCGAGGGATTCCTTGATCGCCGCGTAGGCCAGGGTCGGGCCCGCGGCCAGCGCCCGGGCGACGGCAGCGGCCTCGGTCGCCAACTCGTCGGCAGGTACCAATTTGTTGGCGATGCCCAGGTCATAGGCCTCCTGCGCCGAGAACGAACGGGGAAAGAGCATCAGATCGGCGGCCCGACTTCCGCCGATCAGCCGGGGCAGGGTCCAGGAGATCCCGGTGTCCGCGGTGAGGGCGATCCCGGCGAAGGCCGTGGTGAACTTCGCGGTGTCGGCGACGACCCGGTAGTCCGCGGCCAGCACAAGCCCGAGACCCGCCCCCGCCGCCACCCCGTTGACCCCGGCGACGACCGGCTTCGGCATGGTGGCAATGGCCCGGACCACCGGGTTGTAGTGCTCCCGCACGGTGCTCATCACATCGGTGGAGCCCGTCTCCTTGGCCCGCGCCAGCTCGGAGACATGCTCTTTGAGATCCTGCCCGACACAGAAGGCGCGCCCGGTCGCGGTCAGCAGTACCGCTCTGACGGCGGGGTCATCGGCGGCCCTGAGCACCGAGTCCCGAAGGGCGACCTTGGATCCGGTGTTCATCGCGTTCATGGCCTCGGGCCGATTGATCGTGATCGTTGCGAGTCCGTCGCTCACCTCGTACAGCACGGAGTCGGCCATGTCAGATCCCCTTTGCGGCTCAGCGGTGTGTGCACGGCACAGCATGGCGGAGATTTCGGGCCGTAAGCATGTGACCTGCGTCAAAGTGCGAGGCGGAGATCTCGGGCCCGGATGGCGGTGGCGGCGGCGAAGTATCGCAGGAGGATCGGCGAATTGGGTGGTTTTGCGAGAGCGCGTTGCCTAAGCGATGCCAACCGATGTTGGTCATCGGGTCCTGGGATGCGGGATAATGACCTGGAAGCAATGTGTTCGATGCCGGTGACTCGTGCCTAGCCAGGGGCGTCGGCTGACGATGAGCTGGTTTCAGGAAGGGGAACGAGCATGGCGGCCATGAAGCCGCGGACGGGTGACGGCCCGCTCGAGGTGACCAAGGAGGGGCGGGGCATCGTCATGCGCGTTCCGCTCGAAGGCGGTGGTCGGCTTGTCGTCGAGCTGACCCCGGACGAGGCCCAAGCGCTGGGCGATGCCCTGAAGCAGGTCGTCGGCTGACCCACGAGCGCCCGACGTGTTTTTCTCGCCCCGACGCCCCTGGTGGGTGTCGGGGCGAGCCGCGTTCCGCCGGTGCGCACTCCCCACGCCACCCGGAGCGGCCCGGGCCGGGCCGGCCGATCTCGCCGCGCGCCCCATGCGGCGGCGGGTTGGCGGGTTGATCCCTCGGCCAGTGCGGGGTTCGGGCCCGGTAGGGGAATCCGTCCAAGGACCCCTTGCGGCTTGCCACGGGCGCGAGGGGTGACCGTTCCCTCGGAAGGCCGTCGCCAGAGCCGGGCTCGGTGCGCGCGGAGGCACCGCATCTGCCCCTGGCGTGAAGAACCTTGTTGCAGGCCCCTGGGGCTGCCCTGAGCGCGCATCCCGCCTGAGCGCGCATCCCGCCTGAGCGCGCATCCCGTGCTCGCGGATCAGGGGAACGCGAGGTGGGGAGCCATCACCCACCGGTGTCCTCGACCGCCCGTGGTGGGCGGACCGGGCTCACCCCCGGCGCACCGCGCACAGCAGTCCATCGCCCACCGGCAAGAGTGAGGGCAGGAGCTCTTGGCTCTCTCGTACCGCCCGCAGCAAGTCCCGTAGTCGCAGTACCTCCGCGGGCTGCGCCGCCGAGTCGACCGTACGACCACGGGCGAAGACGCCTTCGAAGCAGACCAGCCCACCCGGTCGTAGAAGACGCAACGATTCGGCGAGGTACTCCAGGGACTCGATTCGGTCCCCGTCGCAGAAGACGAGGTCGTACCCGCCGTCCGCGAGCCGCGGCAGCACGTCGAGTGCGCGGCCTGGAATGAAGCGGGCCCGGTTCCCGGCGAAGCCGGCCTCCCGGAACGCCTCGCGGGCGAACTGCTGTCGCTCCGGCTCCGGATCCACCGTGGTCAGCACCCCGTCGGGGCGCATCCCCTGGAGCAGATAGATCCCGGACACACCCGTTCCCGTACCGATTTCCGCCACCGACTTCGCATCCGCGGTCGCGGCCAGCAGTCGCAGCGCGGCGCCGGTGCCTGGCGACACCGAGGGGACTCCTGACTCCCGGGCCCGCTCACGGGCCCAGTGCAGTGCGTCGTCCTCGGCGACAAAGGCGTCGGCGAACGCCCAGCTTGTCTGCCGGTTTGCGGTAATGGGCCTCTCCTGTCCCCGTAGTTGAACGCGACGTTGACTGTATCCGCTGGCTCTGGGAACCCGCTGATGGGACCAGCCGTTGTACGGGGCAGGGGGGCGCAATGGATCAGAGCGGTAAGCAGCACCCAAATTCGCGTAAAGATTCTTATCCGGAGCTAACGGGCGAGGTGGCTATGGTAGGGGCTCCGCTGGACACCACCAGAGCCGATAGGGGAGGTGCGGCTGCACCTGCGGATCGGAGAGGAGTGCTCAGGCGCTTCCTCAGGTCACCGGGTGAGCCGAAATCCGTGACCAACTTCGCTGACCGTTCCGCCATCGCCGACTCCGCAACAACCGCGACCTTCGCATCGGATGCGGAATCGCAGGCGTGGACGCCGCCCACCTGGGAGGAGATCGTCAGCACGCACAGCGGTCGGGTCTACCGCCTCGCCTACCGCCTCACGGGTAACCAGCACGACGCCGAGGACCTGACGCAGGAAGTCTTCGTGCGTGTCTTCCGCTCCTTGTCGACCTACACGCCCGGCACCTTCGAGGGCTGGCTCCACCGCATCACCACCAATCTCTTCCTGGACATGGTCCGTAGGAAGCAGCGCATCCGCTTCGATGCGCTCGGCGATGACGCGGCCGAGCGGCTCCCCAGCAAGGAGCCCTCCCCCCAGCAGGTGTTCAACGACACTCACTTCGATGCCGATGTGCAGCAGGCGCTGGACACCCTTGCGCCCGAATTCCGTGCCGCTGTGGTGCTCTGTGACATCGAAGGACTCTCCTACGAGGAGATCGCCGCGACCCTGGGCGTCAAGCTCGGCACGGTCCGCAGCCGTATCCACCGGGGGCGTTCGCATCTGCGCAAGGCCCTGAAGCACCGCTCGCCCGAGGCCCGCGCCGAGCAGCGTCTCCTGGCGGGAGCGGTAGGACTCGCAGGGGAGGTCGGACCGGCGTGAGTGGCACAGGCCCCACCCCAGCGGAGCAGCATCTGGGGGACCGGCTCGCCGCACTTGTCGACGGCGAGCTCAAACACGACGTCCGGGACCGGGTGCTCGCCCATCTGGCGACCTGTCCCAAGTGCAAGGCCGAAGCAGACGCCCAGCGCCGACTCAAGAGCGTCTTCGCGCAGTCGGCGCCCCCACCCGTCTCCGAGGGGCTGCTGGCGCGGCTCCAGGGGCTGCCCGGGGGGCCAGGAGGTGGTGACCCGGGGAGGGGACCTTTCCAGGGTGCCTCCGCAGGACGGGACACCGGACCCGTCTTCGGCGGGGTGACACCCTCCACCGGTCGCCCCGATGATCGCCACACCGAGACCTTCGGCTATGTCCCGGGCGGCCATCTGGGTACCGGGGTGCTGCCCCTCGCTCCCAGCGGGGCCCGGCACCCCGGTCCGCGTGGCTTCCGCATCCATGACGTAGGGCGCGAGGCCGACCGCTCTCCCTGGAGAGGTCGCAGATTCGCCTTCGCCGCCGCGAGCGCGGTGTCCTTCGCCGCGATCGCGCTCGGTGGCGCGCTGCCGCTGGAGGCATCTCTGGCGGCCGGTCCCCGCGGCGGCAACACGGGCAACAAGGTGACCCCGCTGGGGCCTGCCGCCAGCGGAAACCCAGGAGTGAGCAACGGCTCCACGGCGGCTTCCGTACGGAGCACCGAGTATGAGCGCCGCCGTGGCTCGGGGCATGCGCCCACCAGGTCCGATGGGCGGGCGATCGGACTCTCGGTGTCCGGCCCGCTCTCTCCCGGCCCGCTGAACCAACCGCTCGTCACCCCGGCTGTTGGCCCGATCACCTCGGTGACCACGCTCGGCGGCCTCACCCCCACCCCGCTGATACGACCCACGGGCTCGGTTTTCCAACTCGCCACCGCCCATGGCGTCACCCCATGGGTGACCCCGTCCCCCTCCCACCTTCGCGCTCCAACGCATCCACCGGCTCGTTGACACCCGGTCGCCCACCCGACCCCTGCGCAGGCATTCCGAAACCTGGTTGAATCCTTGGACGGGTGCCCGCGGGGGCGCCGCGGCGGACTGCAGTATGCGGAGAGTGCATGGACGACGGGAAGCCCATGGGCGCCAAGGCGAAGTGGTGGAGCCGCCCCCGCCCCGGCGGTACGGCGTATCCCGCACCGCAGGACTCGTCGCCGGCGCCAGGGGACGCTGCCGCCTCGGCTGAGACAAGGTCAGGGGCGCCCGTGCCGCACCACCGTCCGGATGACCCGCACCACCCCGCGGACGCCCCGTACCCGCCATCCGGCCCGCCGGCAGTGATGATTCCGCCGCCGATGTCCGCCCAGTCACCGTCCGCCCCGCTGGAACCCGCCGTAGCAGGCCCCAGCGAGCCCCTGGCGGGCCCGCCCAGGGATCAGGGCCGCCCGCAGCCGCTGCACGAGCCGGACAGCTACAGCACCCCGCCGTACGGCAGACCAGGCCCCTGGGCGCCCGCGCCGCCCGTGCAGCGTCCGTCCCCCACCCCGGCTCACGGCACGTCCACACCCCAAGGCACCGAGCCACCAGCGCCCTACAGCGCCCAGGTTCCATCGGCGGACCCTCAGCCGGCTTCCCCGCCCCAGCCGGGGAGCGTCCAGTTCCACTACGACCCCTGGAGCACCCCGAGTCTCGCGCCGCTCACCCAGCCCGGCGAACCCGTCAAGGGCCGCGGAAAGGGCAGACGAACCGGTGCGCTGCTGACAGGGGCGGTCCTCCTCGCCCTGGTCGCGGGTGGCATCGGCGGGGGAATCGGCGCCTATGTCGAGCGCAACGGCGGGATCACCCAGATCGAACTGGATCAGGCCCCACCGGACGACGGGGACCGCGCCCCCAGCAGTGTGGCCGGCATCGCCGCCCGCGCCCTGCCGAGCGTGGTCACCCTCCATGTCAGCGGCGGTGGCGAGCAGGGCACCGGCACCGGCTTCGTACTGGACCGCCAGGGCCACATCCTCACCAACAACCATGTCGTCGACCCGGCAGGCGCCTCCGGCGCCATCTCCGTCACCTTCAGCGGCGGCGAGACCGCCAGCGCGACCCTCGTCGGCAAGGACAGCGGCTATGACCTCGCCGTCGTCAAGGTCAGCGGCGTTTCCGGACTCACCCCGCTGCCGCTGGGCAATTCCGACAATGTGCGGGTCGGTGATCCGGTCGTCGCCATCGGAGCCCCCTTCGACCTGCAGAACACCGTGACCTCGGGGATCATCAGCGCCAAGGAGCGCCCGATCACCGCGGGTGGCGAGAAGGGCGACGGCAGCGATGTCAGCTATGTCGACGCGCTCCAGACCGACGCCCCGATAAACCCCGGCAACTCCGGCGGTCCGCTGGTGGACACCCAGGCCCGGGTCATCGGCATCAACAGCGCCATTCGCGCGGCGGACACCGGCGGCGGGGAAGGCAGCCAGTCGGGTTCCATCGGGCTCGGTTTCGCCATCCCCATCAACCAGGGCAAGCGGGTGGCCGAGGAACTGATCAACACCGGTAAGGCCACTCACCCCGTGATCGGTGTCAGCCTCGACATGAAGTACACCG
Organism: Streptomyces albipurpureus; assembly: GCF_023701525.1. Classification (GTDB taxonomy): domain Bacteria; phylum Actinomycetota; class Actinomycetes; order Streptomycetales; family Streptomycetaceae; genus Streptomyces; species Streptomyces albipurpureus. The sequence goes on along the minus strand of NZ_JAMQAW010000010.1, from coordinate 63,705 downwards.
GCGACGGCGCACGCGTCGGCGACAAGGGCAAGGACGACTCCCCGTCCGTGACACCGGGCGGGCCCAGTGCCAAGGCAGGCGTCAAGCCGGGCGACGTCATCACCAAGGTCGACGGCCAGCGGGTGCACAGCGGTGAGGAGCTCATCGTCAAGATCCGTTCCCATCGGCCGGGGGACACGTTGGAGCTGACCCTCACCCGAGCGGGCAAGGAACGATCTCTGACGCTGACCCTCGGTTCCGCCGGCGGCACCTGACCCGGCCCAGCCCGGCGGCCCACCGCCACTCCACTCGCGGGCACGGCCCAACGACCCCGGGCAGCGAGGACGCCTCACGGCTCCGGGGGAGGGCCTGTGCCGCCAACGACGGATGAACGACCGGTGACCTTCGAGAGCCAATCGCGGATGAGGGCATACCAGCACGTGACTCTCGGAAGTCCTGGCGGGTACCTTGGATCGGGCTCGGACGCCCGTCCGCCCTCCGAGCCGGGGAATCAGCGGAGAACACGAGGAGCGACAGGGTGTTCAATGACATAGGCGTACTGGAGCTGACGACTCTCGTGGTGCTCGCCGTGCTCATCTTCGGCCCCGAGAAGCTGCCGAAGGTCATTCAGGATGTCGCCGGCTTCATCCGGAAGATCCGCGAGTTCTCCGACAACGCCAAGCACGACATCCGGAGCGAGTTGGGCCCGGAGTTCAAGGACTTCGAATTCGAGGACCTGAACCCCAAGACGTTCATCCGCAAGCACATGAGCGAGAGCGACGACCTGCGTGAGCTGAAGGAACTGCGCAGTTCCTTCGACTTCAGCAAGGATCTCAACGAGGTCGCGGACGCCGTCAACGACACCGATTCGACCCCCTCGGTCCCGGCCGCTGTCAATGGCTCATCCGGCACCCCCGACCTGCTCAAGAAGCGCGATCAGTCCGTCAAGGACGAGCGTCCGCCGTTCGACTCCGACGCCACCTGAGCACGGTCAATCCCTGCGACCCGGGGCCGGGTGGCTATTCTCTCCATCTGTCAGGACGCGAGGACGCCCGAGGGGGGCGGGTCCGCTCCAGACCTCGGACACAGAGGAGGCGGCCCGGTAGATGGAGACGACCAGTCGGCTGACGGCGCAGAACACGGCCAATGAATCCCCCGCTCCCGGCGCTGAGGACCCGCACCAAGCGGAGCGCACCGGGACCGCGGCCCAGGGCACGCCGGACGCATACGCCCGCGCGCAGTTCCCCTGGTACGGCCTGGACGATGCCTTCACCGGCCCGCGCTGGCTGATGCAGGTCGGCTCCGCGGCCGACGGAGTGGTTCAGCACGGTTCGATGGGCCATGGCGACGAGCCGTCGATACGGACCGAGGCGACCGCCGTGGAGAAGGAACGGTTCGCGGTGGTCATCACGGTGGCCGCCAGCCCGGTGCGGCGCAGCGGAGACGGTACGGGGGTGCTGGACGCCACCACGGCCTCATCCGCCGCCTGGCTGGCCGGCTCGGGCCTACTGGCCCACACCTGGCCTCCCCAGCTCGACCACACCCTGCGGGACGACTGGCTGGACCAGCAGACGGAGACCGCGTTCGAGTTGGCGGACGACCTCAGCGGATCGGCCTGGTCCACGCTCTCACTGCCCGTGGACGGGGAACCCACCACGTTTCACTACCGTGAGTCGGAGTTCGGCTGGGTGCTGGCGGGGTCCACCCACGGCGGAGTGCACATCGGGGCCTACGGGCGCGGCATGAGCGCCTACGGCCTCGGCTTCTCCGAGGTGCGCGACCTCGGCCCGTACGTCTGACCGCTGTACGGCTGACCGCCTTACGGCTGACGTCGAGTGCCTTCGGCACGGGTTTCCGCCCTGCCCGCCCGTCGATCGACGGGCGGGCAGGGCGGTCCGCTTCCGTGGGCTCCCGCCCGGGGCCACGGATCTTCGGACGAAGCCGCCGGGCGGGCTCACATCGGCAGGACCCGCTCGGCAGGGACCATCGCTAGAACTTGTTCTTCGGGGTGATGCCCAGGCTCATCCCGGACAGCCCGCGCTGTCGGCCACCCAACTTGCCCGCGATGGCGCGCAGCGCCGCACCGGCCGGGGACTCCGGATCGGTGAGCACCACCGGCCTGCCGTCGTCGCCGCCTTCCCGGAGCCGTACGTCGATCGGGATGGAGCCCAGCACCGGCACATGGGCGCCGGTGGTCTTGGTCAGTCCCTCGGCGACCCGCTGGCCGCCGCCGCTGCCGAAGACATCGACCATCTCGTCACAGTGCGGGCAGGGCAGGCCCGCCATGTTCTCCACCACACCGACGATCTTCTGATGGGTCTGCACCGCGATGGAGCCGGCCCGCTCGGCCACCTCGGCCGCTGCCTGCTGGGGAGTGGTGACGACCAGGATCTCCGCATTGGGTACCAGTTGGGCCACCGAGATGGCGATATCGCCGGTACCGGGGGGCAGATCGAGCAGCAGGACGTCCAGATCGCCCCAGTACACATCCGCGAGGAACTGCTGGAGCGCGCGGTGGAGCATCGGGCCGCGCCACACCACCGGGGCGTTGCCCGGGGTGAACATCCCGATCGAGATCACCTTCACCCCATGTGCCGACGGGGGCATGATCATGTTCTCGACCTGGGTGGGACGTCCGTCCGCGCCCAGCATGCGGGGCACCGAGTGACCGTAGATGTCCGCGTCGACGACGCCGACCTTGAGCCCGTCGGCTGCCATCGCCGCGGCCAGGTTCACCGTCACCGAGGACTTCCCGACTCCGCCCTTACCGGAGGCGACCGCGTAGACCCTGGTCAGCGAGCCGGGTTGGGCAAAGGGCACCTCGCGCTCCGCGGTGCCGCCCCGCAGGGAGGACGCCAGTTCGCGACGTTGCTCGTCACTCATCACATCGAGCGTGACATCGACGCGTGTGACTCCATCGACGCGCTGCACCGCTTCGGTGACATTGTTGGTGATCGTCTCGCGCATCGGGCAGCCGGAGACGGTGAGGTAGATCGTGACGGCCACCGCGCCGTCCGTCCCCACCACGACCGACTTGACCATGCCGAGTTCGGTGATTGGTCGGTGGATTTCGGGGTCGTTCACCGTCGCCAGTGCTTCAAGCACCGCGTCTTCCGTAGCCATACGACGATGGTACGGCGCCGCATGCCGCCCCCGGGAAGCCCGTCACCGGTCGGTTTCATCACTCCTTGCCCCGCCCTCGGGCGGCAGCAGGGCCCGGCGGTCGGTTGTCTCCCTGAGCAGGTCCTGGATCTCGGAGCGAATCCAGTCCCGTGTGGCCACCTCGCCCAGGCCCATCCGCAGGGCGGCGATCTCCCGGGTCAGGAACTCGGTGTCCGCGATGGAGCGCTCGTTCTGCTTGCGGTCCTGTTCATGGGTGACCTTGTCCCGGTCGTCCTGGCGGTTCTGTGCCAGCAGGATCAGCGGGGCCGCGTAGGAGGCCTGGAGGGAGAGCATCAGGGTCAGGAAGATGAACGGGTACTGGTCGAAGCGCAGCGGCTCCGGGGCCCAGATGTTCCACACCACCCACAGGATGATGGTCAGCGTCATCCAGACGATGAACCGACCGGTTCCCAGGAAGCGCGCGATCCGCTCCGAGAGCCTGCCGAACGCCTCGGGGTCGTACTCCGGCAGCAGCGTACGGCGCGATGCCCGCGGCAGGTCGAGACGCACCCGCGAGCGCGGGGCGGCGCTCGCCCCGGACAGCAGCCGATCCTTGGCTTCCTCGCGCTCGCCGCCGCTACCCATGCTCGGACTCCTCGAAATCCGTCTCGCGCCAGTCGTCCGGCAGCAGATGGTCCAGCACGTCATCCACCGTCACGGCGCCGAGCAGCGACCCGCTCTCATCGACGACGGGGGCCGCGACCATGTTGTACGCGGCGAGATAGCTGGTCACGGCCCGCAGCGGGGTGTCCGGAGCCAGCGGTGGCAGATCGCTGTCGACCATCGATCCCACCAGGGTGAACGGGGGGTCGCGCAGCAGCCGCTGGAAGTGGATGGTGCCGAGATACCGACCGGTCGGTGTCTCCTCCGGGGGACGGCACACATAGACCTGGGCGGCGAGCGCGGGGGAGAGGTCCTGCTGGCGTACGCGGGCGAGGGCGTCGGCGATGGTGGCGTCCGGCCGCAGCACGATCGGCTCGGTGGTCATCAGACCACCCGCCGTGCGCTCCTCGTACGACAGCAGTCGACGGACATCGGCCGCCTCGTCGGGACGCATCAGGGCGAGCAGCCGCTCCTTGTCCTCTTCGGGCAACTCCGAGAGCAGGTCGGCCGCGTCGTCCGGGTCCATCGCCTCCAGTACGTCCGCGGCACGCTCCTCCTTGAGCTTGCCGAGGATCTCGACCTGGTCGTCCTCGGGCAGTTCCTCCAGCACATCGGCGAGCCGGTCGTCATCGAGTGCCGCGGCGACTTCCGCGCGGCGCTTGGGGGAGAGGTGGTGCAGGGCGTTGGCGACATCGACCGGGCGCAACCGCTCGAAGGTGGCGACCAGGCTCTCGGCGCTCTGGCTGTCCTCCTCCAGGGAGAAGCCCGTCACCGCTGACCATTCGACCGTCAGGGTCTCGCCCTTGCGCCGGAGCGCACCGCCCCGGCCCCGGCGGACGAACACCTTGTCGATCTCCCAGTCGCGGCGGGCTGGCAGCCGCCGGATGGACACATCGAGGACGGTGGCCCCTTCCTCGCTGTCCACCAACTGAACCCGCCGGTCCAGCAGCTCACCGAGGACGAGCCGCTCGGTGGGCCGCTGCTCGAATCGACGGACGTTCAGTACGCCGGTGGTGACGATCTGGCCCGATTCGATTCCGGTGACCCGTGTCATGGGGAGAAAGATCCGACGACGGCTCAGCACCTCGACCACCATGCCGAGCAGCCGGGGCGGACGCCGGCCCACCCGCAGCATCGCGACCAGATCCCGAACCCGGCCCACCTGGTCGCCGCCGGGATCGAAGACGGGCAGTCCGGCGAGATGGGAGACGAAGACACGGGTGACGCTCGCGGCCATGATCCACACCTCCGTCCCGGTCTGCGACGCTTCGTCGGAAACACTGCTCTTCAGGTGGTTCAGGCTAGCCCGTACCGTTCCGTACCGCTGCCGTCCGGGGTCCGTAAGGAGTCCGGACCCCGGACGGCGGCGGCTGTCCGCGGTCCCCGCGACGGGGCTGCTCAAGCTCGGCTGCCACCCCGGTACGCTGCGGTCTGCTCCCCGACAATCCGCAGGCGAAGCAGCTGGCGACCAGCTGCCGAGCAGACGAGAGGCAGTGTGCCGGTGACTCCCCTCCCCCCGGTTTCCCGCGTCCGCAAGAGCGTGCTGTGTGTGGTGCTCTGCGCCGGGCTGGCCGTGTCCCTCACGGCGTGCGAGGAGAAGAAGGACCCGGACAAGGGAACCAACGGTGTGGGGAAGCTCTCCGCCATGGAAATCGAGAGCAAGGCGCGCGCCACGGCGGACGCCGCGTCCGCGGTGCGGCTGTCGGGAACGCTGGTGAGCAAGGGCGGCACCTACAAGCTGAACATGCGGCTCAAGCAGGACGGCGGCACCGGCTCCGTCACCACGGCGGAGAACGCCTTTGAGCTGCTGAGGGTCGGCGATGACCTCTATCTCAAGGCGGATGCGGGGTTTTGGACCCATGACGACGGCACATCCGGCGAAGGCTCCAGCAACACGGACGCGGAGGCGGCGCTCAAGCTCCGTGACAAGTATGTGAAGGTGCCTCAGGGAGACCCGGCGTACGACAGGTTCCGTGGCTTCACGGACATGGACGTGCTCCTCGACGGGTTGCTGGGGATGCAGGGCAAGCTCAGCAAGGGAGACCGGACCAAGGTCGGCGGCGTACAGGCGATCAAGGTCCAGGCCGAGGAGGGCGCGGGCGGTGTGCTCGACGTGGCGCTGGAAGGCCAGCCCTACCCGCTGCAGTTCGCCCGGGCCGGCGGGAAGGGCATTCTCACCCTGGGGGAGTGGGATGTGGACTTCACCCTGGTGCCACCCACCAAGGAGGAGACCGTGGACTACGGGAAGCAGCTCCCGAAGTCCAGCGACTAGGCGTATTGACCCGCGGGGTTGTGTACGCGGCTGATGGGCGGGTCGCCGCCGAGTCCGGTAGGAGCGGAGCGCTAGCGGCGCTTCTTCTTCCGGGAGAGCAGCAGCCGGGGCAGGGCCGCAGGCGCCGGCTGACGGGTCGTCGCCGAGGTGGGGAGCGGCGGTGCGGAGAGTGCGGTCTCGGGATGGTCGGTGGTCGACCGGCCGGGGGTGAGCCGTAGCACCCGGCACTCCCGGCGCCAGCGCTCCGGCACATGCTCGGCGTCCACGGCGTTCAGCCGCTTCCCCTTGAGTTCCGCCACCGCCGACTCCCATGGCTCGGAACCCGGCTCCAACTCACTCACCGAGGCGGTCCAGGACACCAGCCGGCCGCCCTTGTCCTTGCTGCGGACGACGACCTCGGCCGTGCCGCCGTCGATCAGCCCCGGCAGCGGCTGCTCCCCGGGGCCGTCGCCGACCACCAGGGCCGCACCCTCGTGCCACACGTGCCACAGCGTGCGCTCGGGACCGGTGCCCCGTACCCAGATGAGGCCGGACTTCTTGGTGGCTTCCTCAACGAGCGCCTGACTGAGCAGCGTTTCTGTCATACCCCGCAGCCTATCCAGCCGCTCGTGAGACATGAGACATGAGACGGGAGACATGAGACGGGATCGCCGGGGGCCGAGGGGCGGGCCGCCGGGGCTAGAGCCAGCCGTTCCGCTTGAGGGTCCGGTGGATGGTGAAGCAGATACCGATGATGGCGGTGAGCACCATCGGGTAGCCGTACTTCCACTGGAGCTCCGGCATGTAGTTGAAGTTCATCCCGTACACCCCGCACACCGCCGTGGGCACCGCGATGATCGCCGCCCAGGAGGTGATCTTGCGCATGTCCTCGTTCTGCGCCACCGTCGCTTGCGCCAGATTCGCCTGGAGGATCGAGTTCAACAACTCGTCAAAGCCGATGACCTCTTCCTGAACCCGCGCGAGATGGTCGGCGACGTCACGGAAGTACTTCTGGATGTCCGGGTCGATCAGCCGCATCGGCCGCTCGCTCAGGAGCTGCATCGGCCGTAGCAGCGGGGAGACGGCCCGCTTGAACTCCAGCACCTCGCGCTTGAGCTGGTAGATCCGTCCCGCATCGCTACCGCGCTGCCGCCCCTTCGACGGCGCCGAGAAGACATCGATCTCGACCTCGTCGATATCGTCCTGGACGGCCGCGACGACCGCGATGTAGCCATCGACGACATGGTCGGCAATGGCGTGCAGTACCGCGGAAGGGCCCTTCGACAGCAGTTCGGTGTCCTTCTCAAGACCGAACCGCAGCGCGCGCAGCGAGCCCTTGCCGCCGTGCCGAACGGTGATCACGAAGTCCCGACCGGTGAAGCACATCACCTCACCGGTCTCGACGACCTCGCTGGTCGCGGTCAGTTCGTCGTGCTCCACGTAGTGGACGGTCTTGAAGACGGTGAACAGCGTGTCGTCGTAGCGCTCCAACTTGGGTCGCTGATGGGCGTGGACCGCGTCCTCCACCGCCAGCGGGTGCAGCCCGAACTCCCCGGCGATCCCGGCGAATTCCTCCTCCGTCGGCTCGTGCAGGCCGATCCAGACGAAGCCACCGCCCTCACGTACCCGCAGCATCGCCTCACGGGGCGTCTGGGGGCTCTCGCATTCGAGCCTGCGGCCGTCGCGGTAGACGGCGCAGTCGACGACCGCGCTGGAGGTGGACGGGTCCCGGGTGCTGTCGTACGAGCTGTAGGGGGTGTTGCTCCTGCGCAGGGCGGGGCGGACGGCGGCGCGGAGGTCACGGATCATCGACATGGCTGGCTCCTTCACGGAGAGGCCGTCGCGAGTGGCGTGGCACAGCCCGGAATGGGGACGTGGGCATTACGTCCGCAAAGCGGGCGGCACCGCGGAATCGCGGTGACGGCGTTCGCTACAGACAGGCAAAAACGAGGGTGCTCTTCCGTCGTGCGAGATTCCGTCTACGGAACGCCGTGGTACGGAACGCCGTCGGAATGCCATGGGCCCGTGGAAAAGGGCTCAGACCACCGGGAAGTGACGCCGTACGGAAGAGCGGTTGGTACTGCACGGTCGACTTCGATCCACCGCAGACCCCACCTCCTCCGGCCGGTCCCCCGTAGGGGATACACGTGACGCCGGGAGAGGAGGGAGACGCCTTGGCGCCACCGATCCGCGTGCTCCAAGCACGCCACCCCGGCCAGCGGCCAAGACTATCAGCCGACTGACGGTCAATCCCTGTGATTGCCCCATCCATACGCGCTCTATGCTCCCCAGATGGCAGAAGTTCTTGCTCTGGTCGAGGCCAGGCTGTGTATGGCGCTCGGGGAGCCGGACGCCCGGGCCGCGGTGACCTTCCTCGGTACGGACCGGATCGAGGTCCTTCGCTTTCGCGCCGACGGCGATGAGCACGGAGGCGATCTGGTCCGCTACGCCACGCTCGGGATGTCCGCCCATCCCATGGCCGATCCGACCGCGACGATCGCGGACCCCGTGCGGGGCCCGCGCGCCGAACTCGTGCTCTCCGTACGAGCCGGGTTCGCCGACATCGATCAGGTGCTGCGGCCGCTTGCCGTGCTCGCCGCGTCTCCGCAGGTCGAAGGCGTGGTGATCGCCCCCGGTGCCGCGCTGGACGTTGGTGCACCGCTCTGGCCGACCGCGCCCTTCACCTCGGTCCTGGTCGCGGAACCGGGCGGGCTGGTCGAAGACCTGGAGCTGGATCCGCCGCTGGACCCGGTGTGCTTCCTTCCCCTGCTGCCCATGACCCCCAATGAGGCCGCCTGGAAGCGGGTGCACGGAGCCCAGCGACTCCAGGAACGCTGGCTGGCGCGGGGGACGGACCTACGGGACCCCCGCCGAAGCTCCGTACCGCTGGACTGACCCGCGGTCCATCTCCGCGGGCCGCCTTGACGCCTTCCGGGACCGCCGGAGGCCCTCCGGGGCGGTCACCGTGGATGTTGCTGCCTGCCCCGGGGCCCTGACCTGGTGAGACGCCCGCCATGACCACCGCACGCGGGCGCGACGGCCCCGATGAATGCGCCCCTGCCGGCCGGCCAGAGGGCTGACGCTCAGTTGAGCTTGGTTGGCTCTGAGTGAGCAGCGCACTCCGGACGGGTGATCGTCCTTGACGCGGCGCCGGACGGGTAGGACCGTGGAGAGCTATGAGGGGCGAACCCAGTTGCCCGAAGTGCGGTGGCCGGGTCAGGGCGCCCGGTCTCTTTGCCGAAGCCTGGCAGTGTGATGTGCACGGCACCGTGCATCCGCTCCAGCCGGTGATCCCGCCCAGTGTCGAAGCCCTCGGGGTCGTAGTGCACCGGGCCAGGGTCCCGGTGTGGATGCCCTGGCCACTACCGGTCGGTTGGCTCTTCACCGGTGTCGCCTATGCCGGCGATGACCGCAGCGGAGGCCGAGCGACCGCCGTCGCCTGCTCCGGACCAGGTCCACTCGGCGGCATCGGCGAACTGCTACTGATCGCCGAAGAGTTGGGCGTCGGCCTCGGTTCGCGGTACGCGGGCATCGATGGACCCGACCCGGGAGAACACCTCGACATCAACAGACCCGCCCACGCCAAACTGCTCGCATCGGGCCGCCCCACCCCCCTGTGGCATGTCAAAGCGGCCCCCTCCGACCGGGCCGTCTTCGCCGGTGAGGCACGCGGGCTCTGGCTGTGGGCGATCCTCTGGCCCGAGCAGTCCGGACTGCTGATGTACGACGAACTGGTGCTGACCGACCTGCGGGACGCGGGGACGGAGGTCGAGCTGGTGCCCTGCGGCGCGCTCTCGCCCCGGCTGCTGTCCTGACGGCCACCCCGTCCGACCTGCTGCTGTCCACTCGCCCCGAGCAACACCGGGGCGAGTGGACAGCAAGGGGAAGTGCGCGGCCGGGCCGGTCTCGGGTGCCCGATACACTGAGCCGTTCCCCATCCGCCGTCGCCCCTGGAGTGCCGCTCGTGCGCATCGATCTGCACACCCACTCCACGGCATCGGACGGTACGGACACCCCCGCCGAGCTGATGCGCAACGCCGCGGCCGCCGGACTCGACGTCATCGCCCTCACCGATCACGACACCACACGCGGCCACGCCGAGGCGATCGCCGCGCTCCAGGACCTGCCCCGCGATCTGACCCTGGTCACCGGCGCCGAGATCTCCTGCGCCCTCGACGGAGTGAGCCTGCATCTGCTGGCGTACCTCTTCGACCCTCAGGAGCCGGCGCTCCTGCGCGAGCGCGAGCTGGTGCGGGATGACCGGGTGCCACGCGCCCAGGCCATGGTGGCGAGGCTCCAGGAGCTGGGCGCGCCCATCACGTGGGAACAGGTCGCCCGCATCGCGGGAGACGGCTCGGTCGGCCGTCCGCACATCGCGACCGCCCTCGTGGAGCTCGGGGTCGTCGCCACCGTCTCCGGCGCCTTCACCCAGGAGTGGATCGCGGACGGCGGGCGGGCACACATCACCAAGCACGAACTGGACCCCTTCACCGCCGTACGTCTGGTGAAGGCGGCCGGAGGAGTGTCGGTCTTCGCTCACCCCGCGGCCGTCAAGCGCGGTCGTACGGTGCCGGAGCAGGCGATCACCGAACTGGCCGCGGCCGGGCTCGACGGCATCGAGGTCGACCACATGGACCATGACGGTCCGACCCGGGAGCGACTGCGCGGCCTCGCCGCCGAACTGGGACTGCTGACCACGGGGTCCAGCGACTACCACGGCAGCCGCAAGACGGTCGCACTCGCCGAGTACACCACCGACCCCGAGATCTACGGCGAGATCACCCGCCGAGCCACCGGTGCCTTCCCCGTCCCCGGCGCGGGCGGACGTCGCGCCTGACCCTCGCCGCCCTGTTCGACCCTTCTTCCCGCAAGGCATCACCGTGTTCGACGCCGCCGTTTTCGGCTCCCTCTTCCTCACCCTTTTCGTGATCATGGACCCGCCCGGTATCACGCCGATCTTCCTCGCCCTGACCTCGGGGCGACCCGTGAAGGTCCAGCGCCGAATGGCCTGGCAGGCGGTCGCCGTCGCCTTTGGCGTGATCACCGTCTTCGGGCTGCTCGGCCAGCAGATCCTGGACTATCTCCATGTCTCCGTCCCCGCCCTGATGATCGCCGGCGGGCTGCTGCTGCTCCTCATCGCCCTTGATCTGCTGACGGGGAAGACGGACGAACCCAAACAGACCAAGGACGTCAACGTCGCCCTCGTACCGCTGGGCATGCCGCTGCTCGCCGGACCGGGTGCGATCGTCTCGGTCATCCTCGCCGTGCAGAACGCCGAAGGCCCCCCGCAGCAGTTTGCCGTCTGGGGCGCGATCGTGGCCATGCACGTGGTGCTGTGGCTGACGATGCGCTACTCGCTGGGGATCATTCGGCTGATCAAGGACGGCGGTGTGGTGCTGGTGACCCGGCTCGCGGGCATGATGCTCTCCGCGATCGCCGTGCAACAGATCATCAACGGTGTCACTCAGGTCGTACAGGGTGCCTGACATCGGCCAGGGCACAACGACAGCGCCCCCGCGCGGACCGATGTCCAGTGCGGGGGCGTGTCACGTCAGGAGTGCGTCGATGGCACTACAAGGCCGACGATTCGGCCGGACGGATATAGATGCGCTGGCCGGTAGCCGCGGCCTGCTGCACGATCCGATTGACGGAGGCGGCGTCTACGACGGTGCTGTCCACGGCGCTGCCGTCGACATCGTCGAGTCGCATGATTTCGAAGCGCAAGGCTTCTCCCTTCGTCTGATCCTCCAGATGGAGAACTGATGGTGGCGCACACGTCTCACTACGGTATGTACGCGGGTTCCACTGTTTCTCAACTGCGATGCACGCTGCAAATATTCCTTACACTAAAGAAAATCTTTGGCACCCTAACTACTGGCGGGTACCGCCGAGCGCCCGGAGAATGAGCTCCGTATGAACGACGCAACGATCGACACAGCTATGGCCCAGATCAGTGCCCGTCTGGAGCGCACCAACGAGCTACTGCACAGGATGCTCGCCGAGGTGGCCAAAACGCCGTCCACCCATGCCATCTTCGTGGACGCGGGTTACGTCTACGCTGCGGCAGGATTGCTAGTTGCCGGCACCGAGGACAGACGCTCCTTCGATCTGGACGCGGAAGGCATGATCGACGCGTTCATCGACAAGGCCCGCACGATCTTCGCCGACAGCAGGTTGCTCCGGGTCTACTGGTACGACGGCGCCCGACGCCGCATCCCCACACCGGAGCAGCAGTCGATCGCCGAACTGCCCGATGTCAAAGTGCGACTCGGCAACCTCAACGCCAACAACCAGCAGAAGGGCGTCGACTCGCTCATCCGCACCGACCTGGAATCACTCGCCCGGCATCGGGCGATCAGCGACGCGGCTCTGGTAGGCGGCGACGAGGACCTGGTCTCCGCGGTCGAGGCGGCTCAGGGGTACGGGGCCCGCGTCCATCTCTGGGGCATCGACGCGGCCGACGGCAGCAACCAGGCCGAAGCACTGCGCTGGGAAGTCGACAGCACCCGCACCTTCGACCTGGACTTCTGCCGCCCCTATCTCACCCGGCGCGCCGTGACGACCTACGAGAACGAAGGCGCGCCGCCGCCCTCGCGCGAAGAGGTGCGATTCGTGGGGGCCCGGATCGCGGCCACCTGGCTGGCCGAACGGGGAAGCGACTCCCTCGCCGAGCTACTGCCGGGACACCCCTATCTGCCGGGGCCCGTCGATCAGGACCTGCTGATCGAGGCGGAGGGGCTGCTGCAACGCTCACTGCGCGGGCACGCGGTGCTCAGACGCGCGCTACGAGACGGGTTCTGGCAGCACCTTCAGTCCCAGTTCTGACCCTGGCGGGCGGCCTCAGTGACCGGCCCAGAACCCCGCGACGGCCTCCGACGTCTCGCGTGGACGGTCGGTGTTCGGCGAGTGATCAGCCCCGGCGACGACGGTACGGCGCGCACCGAGCCGCTTCGCCATGTCATCGAGCAGCGGAACCGGCCAGGTGTCGTCGCGCTCGCCGCTGACCACATGAACGGGAAGCCCCGGTACGGCCGCCAGCTCGTCGACCCGGTCCGGTTCCACGGTCAGCTGACGACCGGTGGTGATGAGCTGGGCCGGGTTGTGACGCAACCACCGCCGGCGTAGATCCCGCCCGTCGATGTCCGTCTCCTCCGGTGTCTCGAACGCCCTCATCGCCTCCCAGACCTCGTCCATGCCCAACACCGAGAGCGCCTCGGTCAGCAGCCGTACCTTCTCCTGCTGAGCAGGGCTGATCTGCGCGGGGCCGGAAGCCATCAGCGTGAGCGTCCGAAAGGGCAGCGGAGCCTGCCCCGCGACCGCCTTGAGAACGGCGGCCCGAGCGATCTGCCCCCCGAGCGAGTGCCCGAGCAGATGCACCGGCCCGTCGGCCGCGACGGCTTCCACCTGCGCCAACACATCGAGCGCCAACTCGTCCTGCGAGTACGCATGACCATCCGAAGGCCCGTCCGACTCGAACTGCCCCCGCCCATCCACCGAGACCACCCGGAATCCGGCCCCGGTGAGCGGATCGAGCATGGCGATGAAGTCCTCCTTGCTCCCCGTGAAACCAGGCAACAAGAGCGCGGTACCCGCGCCCCCACGTGCCTCCGCAGGCCGCGCATCGAGTACGGCGAAGTCCCCGCGCGAGGTACGCAGCGTACGGGCACGGGCACAGGACGGCGGGGCGAAGGTCGGGGGACGACTCATGAGGCTGAGGGTACTGGGGCTGGGGTTGGTTTTTTGGGGCTCGGGGTGAGGACGACCCAACACGAGGCACAAAGGGCCGCCAGGCCCCAACGCAGAACGACCCGACCCCATTCAGGGGCCGGGTCGTCCAGCAGACCGGGTCAGGCTTCCGGTTGGGCCGTTGCCTTTGCGGTGCGGGTGCGGCGGCGGGGCGTCGCCTCCGCGGCCGGGACCTCGGCCGTTGCGGCCACTGTCTTGCGGGTCCGGCGCGGTGGCTTGACCTCGGCTTCCGGGGTGGTGACGGCTTGGACAGCCTTCACCGCGCGGGTCCGACGGGGCTTTGCCTCGACGGCCTCGGGCGATGTCACCGCCTCCACGGCCTTGACCGCGCGGGTGCGGCGGCGGGGCTTGGTTTCGGCCTCGGCGTCGGTGGCGGGTGCCACCTCGGCCTCGGCCGTCTCCACGGCCTGCACAGCGCGGGTGCGGCGGCGCGGCTTGGTTTCGGCCGGCGCCTCCGGTGCGGTGACGGCCTCCACAGCAGCCTCTACGGCTTCCACCACGGTCTCCACGGCCTTGACCGCGCGAGTGCGCCGCCGACGCGGCTTGCTCTCCGAGTCGGCCTCTTGGATCGGCTCGGCAGGCTGAGCCGGTACCTGACCGACCGGCGCCGGGGCGACGGTCGGTTCGGCGGTCTCCACCATGGTGGGGGCTGCCGACGCGATGGCAGTGTCCGCACCAGTGCTTCCCACGCGGGTCCTGCGCCGGCGCCTGGGCGAACGAGGCTGTGAAACCTCTTCACTCGCCGAGGAATCCAGTGCGGGAGAATCCAGCGCCGGGGATTCCAGGCTCTCGGTGGTGGTCTCCGCCGATGTGCCACCCCGGGTGCGGCGACGCTGACGCGGGGTCCTCGTACGCGCCGGGCGTTCTTCCACGGCCGGGGCCGTGGTGGTGGCCGCGGCCTTGCGGCCCCGTCCGCCGGTCTCGCCCAGGTCTTCCACTTCCTCAGCCGCCAGGCCCGCGCGAGTCCGCTCGGCCCGGGGCAGCACACCCTTGGTGTCCCGCGGGATGCCCAGTTCCTCGAAGAGGTGCTCGGAGGTGGAGTAGGTCTCGACCGGGTCCGGGAACTTGAGGTCGAGCGCCTTGTTGATCAGCTGCCAGCGGGGGATGTCATCCCAGTCCACCAGAGTGACCGCGGTGCCCAGGGCGCCGGCGCGTCCGGTGCGGCCGATGCGGTGGAGGTAGGTCTTCTCATCCTCGGGGGACTGGTAGTTGATGACATGGGTCACGCCCTCCACATCGATGCCGCGCGCGGCGACATCGGTGCAGACCAGTACGTCCACCTTGCCGTTGCGGAACGCCCGCAGGGCTTGCTCGCGCGCGCCCTGGCCCAGGTCGCCGTGGACCGCCCCGGAGGCGAATCCTCGGCGAGCGAGCTGCTCGGCGATATCGGCAGCGGTTCGCTTCGTACGGCAGAAGATCATGGCGAGGCCACGGCCGTCCGCCTGGAGAATCCGTGAGACCAGCTCCGGCTTGTCCATGGAGTGGGCCCGGTAGACACGCTGGGTGGTGTTGGCCACCGTCGCGCCCGCATCGTCCGGCGAGGTCGCGGAGATGTGTGTGGGCTGGGTCATATAGCGGCGAGCCAGCCCGATGACCGCGCCCGGCATCGTTGCCGAGAAGAGCATGGTCTGCCGCTTCGGAGGCAGCAGCTGGATGATCTTCTCAACGTCCGGCAGGAAGCCGAGGTCGAGCATCTCGTCGGCCTCGTCGAGCACAAGCGAGCGGATCTTGGAAAGATCGAGCTTCTTCTGACCGGCGAGGTCGAGCAGGCGACCGGGGGTGCCGACGATCACATCGACGCCCTTGCGCAGGGCCTCGACCTGAGGCTCGTAGGCGCGGCCCCCGTAGATCGCGAGCACGCGGACATTGCGTACCTTGCCCGCGGTGAGCAGGTCATTGGTCACCTGGGTGCACAGCTCGCGGGTGGGAACCACCACGAGCGCCTGCGGCGCGTTGGTGAGCTGCTCGGGCGTGGCCCGGCCGGCCTCAACGTCAGCGGGGACGGTGACGCGCTCCAGTAGCGGCAGACCGAAACCGAGGGTCTTGCCAGTGCCTGTCTTGGCCTGGCCGATCACATCGGTGCCGGAGAGCGCGACGGGAAGCGTCATCTCCTGAATGGGGAAGGGGGACAGAATGCCGACGGCTTCGAGTGCCTCGGCGGTTTCGTCCAGGATTCCAAGATCCCGGAAAGTCATAGGCTGCGTAGTCAGGGTGTTGCCTCTTCTGTGAGACGCGACGTGACGCGAACGATGGGGGTCGTGCCGCACCTGGGTACTAGGCCGACCGTGGATTGGCCGGATGGCGCGGGACCACTGCCTTCGCTCAAGCGCTCGTGCCGCTGAGGGGCCCCTCATCTGCGGTGATACGCGGGGGCGCATATCCGCACGGAGGGCGGTCGGGTCGGAGCCGATCGTGCCACCGACCGGGCATCCTCATGGGGAGTCGGGAAGATAAAGATCTTCCCAACAATCACTGTCAAACACTGTGATCGCCCGCCGAGAAATCAGAACACTCAGCAGGCGCAATACCACTGTACCCCGGATTCGCGCATGTGTGTTGGGCGAATCCGTAGGAACCGGGGCAGCGTCCTGGTAGGAATGGGCTCCGAGCACTCCTGACCAGGCCCTTACCACCCTCGGTAAGCGGGCTATTGTGCCCGTCATGGAGACGCCTGACAACGCCACAGAACCGACCGGGATCGCCGCCCAAAACTGGGCCACCGCATCCGCGGACCCCCAGTACCGCGCCGCGGTAGTAGATCTTCTCGGCGCGCTTGCCTATGGCGAGCTGGCCGCCTTTGAGCGGCTTGCCGAAGACGCCAAGCTCGCGCCCACCCTCGGTGACAAAGCGGAGCTGGCCAAAATGGCCTCTGCGGAGTTCGGGCACTTCGAGCGCCTGCGGAATCAGCTCACCGCCATCGACGCGGAGCCGACGGCCGCGATGGAGCCCTTCGCCCAGGCGCTGGATGACTTCCACCGCCAGACCGCTCCGTCCGATTGGCTGGAGGGGCTGGTCAAAGCCTATGTGGGCGACTCGATCGCCAGTGATTTCTACCGTGAGGTCGCCGCCCGTCTTGACTCGGACACCAGGGCGCTGGTGCTGGCGGTGCTCGATGACACGGGGCACGGGAACTTCGCGGTGGAGAAGGTGCGGGCTGCCATTGACGCCGATCCGCGTCTTGGCGGGCGGCTCGCCCTGTGGGCGCGCCGGCTGATGGGCGAGGCACTGTCCCAGGCACAGCGGGTCGTGGCCGAGCGGGACGCTCTCTCCACCATGTTGGTCGGGGGAGTGGAAGGTGGATTCGACCTGGCCGCGGTGGGTGAGATGTTCACCCGGATCACCAAGGCGCACACCAGGCGAATGGCCGCACTGGGGCTCGCGGCTTGAGACCTGCTGGGTCAGAAGTGAATGACCCGCCGCAGTCGTCGGGCTGACGGCCGCAGCAGCAGCGAGAGCAGTACGGCCCCGATCAGGACCGCACCCACCAGCGTCCCGAGGAACTGGCCGGGGCCAAGCGCCGCATGCGTCACATAGGCCCCGAAGAGCGCACCGAGCGAGCCGGTGAGGAAGACGGCGCGGCGCTCCGGAAGACGGTCCGCGAGATGACGGTCGGCCAGCCACGCGAGCGCGAGGCCGAGCAGAACGGAACCGAGCGCTTCCCAGAGCACTGCTGATCACCTCGCGGACACTGATACGGCCAAGTCGGTCTAGCCGGTACTACCCGTTGACCACGGAAAGCAATCATCCGCGTAAGGGCAGGCGGAGCTGGCTGGTTACCGCTCTTGGGGAAGGATGAACCGGCCAGCGAACGGGAAGGGAACCCGGCCCGAGCTGAGCGGTGCCCTGATGGGACGGTTTCGCTGGCCGCCCTGCCGTCCAAGGACCACCCATGCCGGGGCTCAGCCCCAGCGCAAGAGGGGCGGGCACCGGCCCAGAACCAGCCGATCGACCGGACTCACACATGACCGGGCTCGCACATCGAGTCAGTCGCTCAAGCCCCGGGACCGTCTCCAGATCCCTCCCCTGGCCGTTCCCGTGTCGTCAGGCGTCCCGGAGTGGGAGAACGTAACCCTGCTGATGTTCTTCGGAGCGGGAGAACATCGGCTCCCGCTCCCGCTCCCGCGAGAACCATGACGCTGCCAGCTGACGGGGCATCGCACCGGCCGCGGTGAAGCGTGGTGTCGCGCGGCTACTCACCCGTGCTGCCGGTTCGCCCACGGTCCGGGGCCCCGGCGCAAGTGCTCCGCCGGGGCCCCGAACTGCTCGACTGAAGTCGTCCTACAGCGCGCCGAAGCCCACCCGCCGTGTCGCGGACTCGCCGATCTCCACGTACGCGATCCGGTCCGAAGGGACCAGAATCTTGCGGCCCTTGTCGTCCGAGAGGCTGAGCAGCTGAGCCTTGCCGGCCAGCGCCTCACCCACGGCGCGCTCCACGTCCTCGGCGGAGTCCCCGCTCTCCAGAACGATCTCCCGGGGCGCGTGCTGCACGCCGATCTTGACCTCCACGGCTATGTCCCTCCGAACGGTCAGTGCGTTGCGCGGTCATTCGCGCCGTACCCAGCACACATTAGCCGGGTCGGGGCAGTGGGCTGCCGCCCCGGGTGAACGCCATGAGCGAACAGCGCCGCCCCTGCGCTCAACTCTGTTCGGTCAGGGACTCCGCACCGTGCAGCGGGAAGCCTGCGATGCCCCGCCAGGCAAGCGAGGTCAGCAGCTGCACCGCCGTCTCCCGAGGGATGCTCGATCGGCTGGACAACCAGTACCGGGCGACCACCTGGGAGACCCCGCCCAGACCCACGGCCAGCAACATGGACTCGTCCTTGGACAGTCCGGTGTCCTCCGCGATCACCTCGGAGATCGCCTCGGCGCACTGGAGGGAGACCCGCTCGACCCGCTCGCGCACCGCGGGTTCATTGGTGAGGTCCGACTCGAAGACCAGCCGGAAGGCTCCGCCCTCGTCCTGGACGTAGGCGAAGTAGGCGTCCATGGTCGCCGCGACCCGCTGCTTGTTGTCGCTGGTTGACGCGAGCGCGGTGCGGACCGCCTGGAGCAGCGCCTCGCAGTGCTGGTCCAGGAGGGCGAGATAGAGGTCCAGCTTGCCCGGAAAGTGCTGGTAGAGCACGGGCTTGCTGACGCCTGCCCGCTCGGCGATGTCATCCATTGCGGCCGAGTGGTAACCCTGTGCCACGAATACTTCCTGGGCCGCGCCCAGAAGCTGGTTCCTGCGGGCTCGGCGTGGCAGACGCGTGCCTCGCGGGCGCGCTGCCTCTGTCTGCTCGATGGCTGTCACGCCGCCTCCCAAAATCTGTAATGTGCGCGCTGTGCGCCGCGCCTGCCATCGTACTTTTGGGTAACCCAGGCGTGGGCGTCGCGGACGCAGAATTTCATGGACCGGACAGTCGCGGTAGCTCCCTATTGGTGGGCAAAGAGGTCAAGGTCAGTCAGGTCATCGATAGTCGTCCTCATCGAGGGCGACCACCCTTGCCTGTTCTATGGCGTCCGCCTCATTCGAGCGGTCTTTGTCGATGTGGGGCTGTGGGTCATCACGCTCCGGACGCACGTCCTGCTGCTGCTCGGCGGCGTCTGCTTCGGGGACCTCGCCGCCGCTTGAGCCGGCCCCGCTTGAGTTGTCCCCGTTGGTCTCGTCGTCGTAGACGGTCTCTGGTTCGGTGGGATCGATAGCCATAAGGCGCCGCTTTCCCGAGAGCAGGTTTGCTCATCCTTGGAGCTTTAGTGATGGTCCTTGTCTATGAAGCGTAGGAGCTACTGATTCGCGGCGCTACGTGATGTGTGATGCCGAACACACGATTCGCGGTGTGATCCTCTCGTAACATTGCACCCATGTCTTCGACCGAGCTGCCGGACACCCTCTCCGCCACCGCCGACGAGGCACCCACACCTGTCAGACCCCGAACCGCGCGGGTCGCCGAAGGGGAGCAGTTGCGCTCCGTCGCGCTGGCCGGATGCACCCTTTCGGTCAGATCCCGCCCGCCGGCGCGCGTCGGACTGCCACCCGCGCTCTACGTCCACGGCCTCGGCGGCTCCTCGCAGAACTGGTCGCCGCTGATGCCGCTGCTTGAGGACATCGTGGACGGCGAGGCGGTTGACCTCCCCGGGTTCGGTGACTCTCCGCCGCCGGACGACGGCAACTACTCGGTGACCGGACATGCCCGGGCGGTCATCCGCTATCTCGACTCCTCGGGCCGCCCACCCGTCCATCTGCTCGGAAACTCCCTCGGGGGCGCCGTGTGCGTCCGGGTCGCGGCGGTGCGGCCCGATCTTGTACGCACGCTCACGCTCGTCTCGCCCGCGCTGCCCGAGATCCGGGTGCAGCGCAGTGCGGTGCCCACGGGGATGCTCGCACTGCCCGGAATCGCCCGGCTGTTCAGTAGATTGACCAAGGACTGGACTCCGGAACAGCGCACCAGGGGAGTGATGGCTCTCTGTTACGGAGACCCCTCCCGAGTCTCCGACGAAGCGTTGCGGCATGCGGTGGACGAGATGCAGCGCCGCGTCCAACTCCCCTATTTCTGGGATGCGATGGCCCGCTCGGCGCGGGGTATCGTCGATGCCTACACGCTGGGTGGCCAACACGGACTGTGGCGACAGGCGGAGCGGGTGCTCGCGCCAACGCTCTTGGTCTACGGCGGGCGGGACCAGCTTGTCTCGTACCGTATGGCAGGCCGTGCGGCCGCGACATTCCGGGACTCGCGGCTGCTGACGCTGCCGGACGCCGGGCATGTGGCGATGATGGAGTACCCGGAGACGGTTGCGCAGGCCGTCCGAGAACTGTTTGACGACATTGGTAGGAGCTGATCGGGGCCCGTGGGACGACACAGCCGCAAAGGTCCCGCACCCAAGGGCCCGGACCGCGATCCACAACCCGGCGCACAGAAGTCCGATATTCGAGAATCCGGTACGTACGGCTCCGGTGCGTCGGGCGCAGTCAATCCCGCTTCTCGTCCACGTGAATCCCGCTCCTACGAGCCCGATGCCGCGGCCCGTTCCCTGCCGGCGGCACCCGCTGGCTATCAACCGGCCGCCTTCCCTTCCCCGCCCATTGACGGCGGTCCGGCCCGGCGCAATGCGCAGCCGACCCGGCCCGAACACGCGGCCGCTGGATATGGACCAGCGCAGGCCCGCGGAGGGCACCCCGAACAGCGGGAAGCGGGCGGCGGTTGGGGAACTCCGCAGCCGCCGCGAGCCAATGGCGTACCTGGCGAGCCGGGCCGCGCGGGTGAAGCGGGTGGATCCCCCGGCCGTAGGGATCGCCAGAGCGGCGTGCGCAAGCCGCAGCGGGCCGGCGCTCCCGCGGGGATGCCGGGTGTGCGGGGCGCCATGGCCCAGGGGCCGCGGATACCGGGACCGCGCAAGGAGTTCGTTGAGGCATTCGACGGCGGCCGCCCGCCCGCATCCCCGGACGAGGCCTACGCCTCCGTCACCACCTGGCCCGACACCACGGAGACCGTCGAGCAGGGCACGCCCGACCTGGCGGTACCCGTCGATGTCCGCATCTCCCCGCAGAGGCCCAAGACCAGCAAGGGGCGTACGTTCACCGGTGTCGCAGCGGCGGCCGTGACCACGGTCCTCGCCATCGTCGTGGCCGGTCAGGTCGCGGAGGAGACGGAGAAGGAACCCGGCACCGCCACCACCAGCGAGGAGCGCGGCGGCGAGGGCCCGGCCTCTCGTTCGGATGGCCGACCGGCCCCCGCGCAGCAGTTGGAACCGGCCGCACCCACTTATGAGCAGTTGATGGCGGCACCGTTCCCCATTGATCCGGAGTTGACCGCCGGCGGCACCTTTGAAGCGGTTCCTGGATTCGACAAGGCGCCGGGTAAGGGCCGAAAGATCCGCTATCAAGTGGATATTGAGAAGGGTCTGGGAATGGACGGCCTGCTTTTTGCGACCGCCGTTCAGAAAACCCTTAATGATGAGCGGAGTTGGGCGCACAAAGGTGCCATGACATTTGAGCGGATTTCCTCTGGCGAGCCCGATTTCATCATTACCCTCGCCAGTCCGGGCACCACTGATGTGTGGTGCGCAAAATCCGATCTTGACACCTCGATCGAAAAGGTCAGTTGTGATTCCGCATCGACCGACCGGGTAATGATCAACGCTTTCCGCTGGGCGCAGGGCTCGGACACCTACGGCCCTCAGGCCATGTACGCCTACCGTCAGATGCTCATCAATCATGAAGTCGGGCACCGCCTTGGCCATGGCCATGTGAACTGCTCGACCAAGGGGGCGCTCGCGCCGGTGATGCAGCAGCAGACGAAGTCCCTGAAGATCAAGGGGATCACCTGCCGGCCCAACCCCTGGGCCCACCCGGAGGGATAGCCCTCCCAGCCCGCTTCGACCGCATTCCGGGACGCCCTTCTCGTGATTCGAGAAGGGCGTTCCCTGTCGAGGGAGTGGACCTCCATCGGCGCCCCCCGGCCCGTGCCGCCGCTCCCTCGCGATGCCCCTGGCCGAGCCGGGTCGTACAGCCCTTCGGGGCCCTGAACAGCTGTTTCGGTGGGGAGCGATGCGCCTCCTGGTCGGCCATTCGTCGTATCGCCTGTTCATCGCCCACCCGACCAGGCCCCCACCCATACGGAGCATGACACTCCGTGTCGGTGATCTCTCTTAGCGCGACGAAACGCCATGTGGGTGTGAAAGTTACGTGTATTCACCCCTTCCGGTGGCGCGACGGACAACCGTCCATCGCGCCACCATCACACCGGCTTACCGTCATCCCGCTGTGGTCACCGGATCAACGGTGGCTGTCACCAAGGGAGATCGGGGGCGGGATCGGTGCGGACTACGCTGCTCACGGACGGTGTTCATCCCTGTGCGCCACGTGGCTGCCGGCCCGGCTGCGGCCATCTGGCGCGTGGACTCACCCAGCACCAGTTCGCCATCCACCACTCCGCTGGGCCCCGACCCCCGCTTGAGCCTCGATGTGTCAGCACCGTCCCTCCCCGGCCGGACGGGCACGGGGTACGCCCCCACGGGCGCCGCGCACGGCACCGCTTCGCCCACCACCTTCAGCAGCCCGTCCGTGTGAGCCGTAGCGATGATCTCCACGGTTTCGCCGTACTCGCCCGCGACCACGGCGCCGCGCTCCGCGCCGAACCCGTCACGCGCAACCAAGGCGCCGTCGGCCGGGGCCCCCGCTCCCTCCCCGCCCCGGCCCCAGACCCTCTCGCCCCCGCCGACACCTCGGAGCGGGCCCAGCGCCACCCCTCCTCCAGCAGGCACGGCGAGCGTGCCCAGCGGCGCCATGGCCAGCACGGCGACCCCGCCGGTTGCGCCGGTGCCCTGAGTGCGACCGGCCATCGCCATGCCGCATCCAGCGGACAGCCGACCCTCCACGACTTGTTGGCTAAACGCTTCTTCGAGGTCCCGCTCACACCGTCGCACCACCTGACCCCGCGAAAGGGGCCCTGACCCAGGCCCCGACCCGCACCGAATGACCAGCCCCTGTCTACCGCTTCGCGGGCTGTCGACCACGGACCGCGTGACCCGCATCCATCGCCCAGGCCCCCAGGCCGTAGCTCACCGGCCACCAAGACCACCCGCGGCGCCGACACCGCGGGCGAGAACCCAGTAACAGCAACTGCCTGCATCAACCCGCAAAAGGAGAAACACCACATGACCACCCAACCTCCGACCGCGACCCGTCGGCACAGAAGGGGCACGCGATGAGGGTGCTGTTGCTCGGAGCCAACGGGTTCCTCGGCCGTTTCGTCGCCGACCGGCTGCTCGCCGACCCCGCCGTGCACCTGACCGCTCTCGGTCGCGGCGACGACGCCGATGTCCGCTTCGATCTCGCCGGCGGCAGCCCGGGCGCGCTGACCCGCTTCCTCAGCGCTGTCCACCCGGGTGTCGTCATCAACTGCGCCGGCGCGACTCGCGGTGGCGCCCGCGAGCTGACCAGGCACAACACCGTTGCCGTTGCCACCGTCTGCGAGGCGCTGCGCCGCAGCGGCTGCGGGGCCCGGCTCGTCCAACTCGGCTGCGCCTCCGAGTACGGGCCGTCCCAGCAGGGTTCGTCCACCGCCGAGGACGCCATCCCGAGACCGGGCGGCCCCTATGGGGTGAGCAAGCTCGCAGCGACCGAACTGGTCCTGGGCTCCGGTCTGGACGCCGTGGTGCTGAGGGTCTTCTCACCGGTGGGACCGGGCACCCCGGCCGGTTCCCCCCTGGGCCGGCTCGCCGAGGCGATGCGCCGCGCGATGCAGTCGGGCGACGGCGAACTCAAGCTCAGCGGCCTGGGGGTGCAACGCGACTTCGTTGACGTACGGGATGTGGCCAGGGCAGTGCACGCGGCCTCGCTCTCGGCGGCCCAGGGGGTGGTGAACATCGGGACGGGCCGCGCGGTACGGCTACGCGATGCGGCGTCGGTACTGGCCAGGGTCGCCGGATTCGCCGGCTCCCTGCACGAGGTGGACACCCCGCCCGGCCGGCCACCGGGCATGGGGATCGGAGCACCGCGCTCCGAATCCGTACTGGAGCAGCTGGGCGCCACCCCCGTCCCCTACCCCGACGGGTGCGGCGGCTGGCAGCAGGCGGATGTACGCACCGCGCGCGACCGGCTCGGCTGGCGCCCCCGCATCAACCTGGAGGAGTCGCTCGCCGACATCTGGATGGAGGCGGCATGTCGCATCTGACGACCAGGGGCACCCAACTGTCCGCGACCGGCGCGGAGGAGCTCGGCCTCGGGGTCCCCGGGTGTGCCCATCCGCTGCTCGCACCCACCGAGTGGGCGGGGCTGTCCCGCCCCGGCGCCCCGCTGCACTGGGTCGTCCTCAATGTCGCCAACGGGCCGGGAGAGCGACCCGATCCGCACTGCCTGGCGGCGGCGGGGCGGCTGACGAACGCTGGGGTGCGGGTGCTGGGGCACCTTGACCTGGCGTATGGCTGGCGCTCCCACCACGATCTGATCGCCGAGGCGCAGCACTATCTCCAGTGGTACCGGGTGGGCGGGTTCCTGCTGGATCGCTGTCCGGTGGACCGGGTGGATCTGCCCGCGGTACGCCGGGTGACGGGGACCCTGGCAGCGCTGTCGGACGGAGGGCATCTGGTGCTGGGGCACGGCACCCACCCCTACCCCGGATACATGGAAGCCGCCGATCAGCTGGTCACCTTCTCCGGGCCGTGGGCCGACTACCGCTGGTCGCAGGTGGCCGAGTGGACCGCCAACCATCCACCGGAGCGATTTGCGCACTTTGTCCATGGGGTGCCCCGCACTCATCTGGAAGAGGCGACCCGCATCGCCCGCTGGCAGGGTGCGGGCACCATCTTCTTCACGGACCGCACCGACCGGCTTGACCGCTTGGGCAGACTCGATGGTGACGGCGACGCCGACGCCGACCGTCCAGAACCTCCCCCATCTCTCGACGAGCTGGTCGATGGGACGGGGATGGGGGCCCTCCAGGGGCAGCGACACCAGAGTGCTCTACGACTCGGCGGAGCGCAGAGCGGGCAGATAGCCCCCTTTGAGACGCTGCCCGGCTACTGGGACGAATTCGTCTCGCAGATCGGACCGGGTGTCTCGGAATGAGGAGGCGCGTGGCAGTGTTACCGGAGAACAACCCTACTGACTTACCGACGCAACGGAGTCCCCGTGTCGCTGCCACCCCTGGTCGAGCCAGCTGCTGAGCTCACCGTCGACGAGGTCCGCAGGTACTCCCGCCACCTGATCATCCCCGACGTCGGGATGGACGGGCAGAAGCGGCTGAAGAACGCCAAGGTGCTGTGTGTCGGCGCCGGCGGCCTCGGGTCGCCGGCATTGATGTACCTTGCGGCGGCCGGTGTCGGCACGCTCGGCATCGTGGAGTTCGACGAGGTCGACGAGTCGAACCTTCAGCGCCAGATCATTCACAGCCAGGCCGACATCGGCCGCTCCAAGGCCGAGTCCGCCAAGGACTCGGTCCTGGGCATCAACCCGTACGTGAATGTCGTCCTTCACAAGGACCGGCTCGAAGCCGAGAACGTGATGGACATCTTCAGCCAGTACGACCTGATCGTGGACGGCACGGACAACTTCGCCACCCGTTACCTCGTCAATGACGCCTGCGTGCTGCTGAACAAGCCGTACGTCTGGGGCTCCATCTACCGCTTCGACGGTCAGGCCTCCGTCTTCTGGTCCGAGCACGGACCCTGCTACCGCTGCCTCTACCCCGAGCCCCCGCCGCCGGGCATGGTCCCCAGCTGCGCCGAGGGCGGTGTGCTCGGTGTGCTCTGCGCCTCCATCGGCTCCATCCAGGTCACCGAGGCGATCAAGGTCCTCACCGGAGTCGGCGACTCGCTCGTCGGACGGCTGATGATCTACGACGCCCTGGAGATGCAGTACCGCCAGGTCAAGATCCGCAAGGACCCGAACTGCGCGGTGTGTGGCGAGAACCCCACCGTCACCGAACTCATCGACTACGAGGCCTTCTGCGGAGTCGTCTCCGAAGAGGCCCAGGAAGCGGCGGCCGGTTCGACCATCACTCCCAAGCAGCTCAAGGAGTGGATCGACGAGGGCGAGAACATCGAGATCATCGATGTCCGTGAGGTCAACGAGTACGAGATCGTCTCCATCCCCGGCGCCACGCTGATTCCCAAGAACGAGTTCCTCATGGGGACGGCGCTCCAGGGCCTGCCGCAGGACAAGAAGATCGTCCTGCATTGCAAGACGGGTGTCCGGAGCGCGGAGGTGCTGGCGGTCCTGAAGTCGGCAGGTTTCGCCGATGCCGTGCACGTCGGCGGCGGCGTGATCGGTTGGGTCCACCAGATCGAGCCCAGCAAGCCGATCTACTGATATTCGCAGCCATCAGCCGGGGCCCCGATCGTTGTCGATCGGGGCCCCGGCCTTCTGCCGTGCCGAGGCCAGGAGCGAGGGGCCGACGATCTTCCTCCCTCGGTTGCTGCCCGAGGTGCCGCTGGTCCCCCCTCCCGCTCGGTGGGGCGGCTCAGGAGGCAGCCCCGGCCGCCAGGAGCGGAACAGATGAGGGTCTCGGTCAGGCCGCCTACGGCATGGAAGGCCTTCTCGGCGGCACCCCCCACAGAGCCAGTCCTGCGGGCCTCGGTTGAGGTCCTGGCACGCTCGGCAACCGGGTGGGACCGTCCGCATCGACCTGGCCTTGCAGCCGGTCCAGAACGCCTGTCGCATCGCTCATGGCAGAAGATGTCGGTGAGCCAGGGGCTCGGTCGGGGCGCGGCGCGTCCATCGGTGGTTCGACGCGCTGACTGAACCGGCACCCGTGCGGAGAGCGGCCGACCGGGATGGGCGCTGGCCCTGCGCATGACCTCCGCAACCGGGCGATCCACGATCAGCATCGAACGTGACGTCTGACCATGCGCCGTGAGCCTCTGAGCTGGCTACTCGTCCGCCGTGGCGACACCCGTGCCTCACGCGTCGGAACAGGTCTTTCCGTCGACCGGGACCTTCCCCTCCAGCAGGTAGCCGTCCACCGTCTTGGTGACGCACTTGCTGGTGCCGTAGGCGCCGTGGCCCTCGCCCTTGTTGGTCACCAGCACACCCACGCCCTGTCCCAGCTCATCCGCCATCTTCTGGGCCCCTTCGTAGGGAGTGGCCGGGTCGCCCGTGGTGCCGATGACCAGAATGGGGTCGGCACTCTTTGCCGACACCTCCGGCGTCACCCACTCGCCGGGCACCGGCCAGTCCGCACACCATCCGGCCAAGTCCCAGGCCAGATACGGGCCAAAGACCGGGGACACCTTGGTGAAATCGGCTAGGTGGCGAGCCCTGACATCCGCTGCCGACACCTTCCCCTTGGTGTCGGCGCACGATATCGCGCGCTGCGAGTGGTCACGAGTGGTGTAGTCGCCCTTGTCGTCCCGCCCGTTGTAGGAGTCCGCGAGCAGCAGTAGTTGGGTGCCGTCGCCTTTCTCCGCTTTCTTCAAGGCGTCCGTCAGATACTCCCACTGGCTTTCCGAATACAGCGGGAGGACTATTCCGGTGAGTGCCAGGCTCTCGGTCAGATCACGACCCGTGTCCGTGGACATCGGCTTGCGGTCCAGCCGGTCCAGCAGCTTGACGACCGAGGCGGTGCCGTCCTTCGCGCTGATGCCCCGGCTCTTGAAGTAGTTGTCCAGAGCCCGCTGAAAGCCCAGCGTCTGGTTACGGGCGTGTCCCACGTAGTCGGCGCTGGGGTCCACCACCGCGTCGAGGACGAGTCGGCCCACCTTGCCCGGGAACAAGTGGGCGTAGACGGCGCCCAACTCGGTGCCGTAGGAGAAGCCCAGGTAGTGGAGCTTGCTGTCGCCGAGGACCTGACGCATCAGATCCATGTCCCGAGCCGCGTTGGAGGTGCCGACATGGGGGAGCACCTTGCCCGACCTCTTCGCGCAGCCCGCGCCGAAGGCCCGGGAGTCCTTGAGGTAGGCCTGCTCCTCCGCCGGAGTGTCCGGGGTGTTGTCCAACCGGAAGGCCGCCTCGGCCTGCTTGCTGTCACGGCACACCACCGCAGAGCTCTCGGCGACTCCGCGCGGATCAAAACTGACCAGGTCATAGCGGCTCTGCAAGGTCTTGAAGTCCTCGGAGCCACCCGGCAGCGCGGCGACACCGGAACCGCCAGGCCCGCCGAAGTTGAACAGCAGGGAGCCAAGACGCTTGCCCGGGTTCTTCGCCTTCGCCCGGATCATGGCGATGCCGATCGTCTCCCCGGAGGGCTTGCCGTAGTCCAATGGCGCCTTCAGCGTGGCGCACTGCCACTCCGCGCTCGGCTTCTGCGCATAGCTGCCATAGGCCTTGGTGGGCGCCTTGCACCGCTTCCAGCCGAGCTCCTGGTCCGTGAGCGCGGCGGGCAGGGGCGCCTGCGCTGTCGACGCGGTGGCACCGGGCGCGGTGGGCTTGGCCGCCGACGGCGCGGCGCTGCTGCTCTCGGCCCTCGGCTTGTCGTCCTGGCCCGAGCCGTCGCTGCATCCCGCCGCCCCGACCAGCAGCACTCCTGCCGTGGCCAGCACGCCAGCACGCACTCGCATGGTCCTGTACACCGCGCCCCCCATGGCTTTTGTGATCTTCCGACATCCTAAGCGGCCGCACTGACACCCCACCCGGCGGCCGCCCCGCCTCAGGCGACGAGATCCCGCAGTACAGGGGTACCGCGCACGGTTCTGACCTCGGGTGCCAGGCTGTCCGGCGGTGGACTGACGACCTCGGCCAGCGGCGTGGCCCAGGGCATTCCCGTACAGCCGGGGTGCGACAGTCGTTATGCCAGGTGCCTATGGCTGGTTCCCAGCTGCTGTACGGATGATGTCCCCCGGTCCGCCATTCGCTGGGCCTGGGGTGTTCCGCCCTCCTTGCAGACGGTTCCGGAGGCGGGGACCGTGCCTTGGAGGAGATAGGCGTTCACGGCCTGCTGGACACACCGGTTGCCGCTGTTGTAGGCGCCGTGCCCGTCACCGTCGTAGGTCAACTCGATGCCCACCCCCTTGCCCAGCGCCTGGGCCATGGCCTTCGCACCCTCATAGGGGGTGGCCGGGTCACCGGTGTTGCCGATGATGAGGATCGGTGGCGCTCCCGGCGCGGAGACATCGGGCGAGGTCCACTCACCGGGCACCGGCCACTTCGTACAGCCCAGCAGGCCCCAGCCGAGATAGTCGCCGAAGACGGGCGAAGCCGCGCGGAACTCCGGCAGCTTCTCCTTCGTCTGCTTCAACGAGTAGCGCTCCTTGGAATCGACACAGTTGATGGCCGCGTTGGCAGCACCGGAATTGCTGTAGTGGCCGTTGTCGCTACGGCCGTTCATCGCGTCGGAGAGCGCGAGCAGGAGAGCGCCGTCGCCGCCGTCCGCCTCATCGAGTCCCTGCTCCAGCAGTTCCCAGTACTCGGTGGAGTACAGCGACTGCGCGATGCCGTTGGTGGCCTGGGTCTGGGTCAGTTCGCGGTCACCGATGCCCGGGATCGGCTTCTTGTCCAGTTGCCGAAGGAGCTGGAGAATGCCGTCCTGGATCTCCCGCACCGAGGTCCCGGGGAGCGGACACTCATCACCGCGGGCGACACAGTTCTCGGCGAACCTGGTGAGGGCGAGCTGAAATCCCCGGGTCTGTCCGAG
The DNA here is from genome assembly GCF_023701525.1 of Streptomyces albipurpureus. GTDB lineage: Bacteria > Actinomycetota > Actinomycetes > Streptomycetales > Streptomycetaceae > Streptomyces > Streptomyces albipurpureus. Next base: position 33,918 of record NZ_JAMQAW010000010.1, on the reverse strand, counting down.
CGAGCTCTGCTCCGCGTCCTTCGTGGGATCGACAACGGCGTCGAAGACCGCCCGGCCGACGTTCCCGGGGTACAGATGGGCATAGACCCCGCCCAACTCGGTGCCGTAGGAGATGCCGAAGTAGTACAGCTTGTCGTCACCGAGGACTTGGCGCATCAATTCCATGTCCCGGGCCGCGTTGGTGGTGCCGACGTGGGGGAGTTCCGTACCCGAGTTCTCCTCACAGGCATGGGCGTACGACGTCAGACTGTCGGTGTAGGTCCTCTCCTCGGCCGCGTTGTCGGGAGTCGCGTCCTGGGCGTAGTACACATCGAGTTGCTGGTTGTCCTCGCACTCCACCGGCACGCTGCGCCCCACCCCGCGTGGGTCAAAGCTCACCAGGTCGTAGCGGCCGCGCAGGGTGGCGTAGTCCGGGGCGAGGGATGGCAGGGTGGCGACGCCGGAGCCGCCCGGGCCACCGAAATTGAAGATCAGCGAGCCGATCCGATTCTGCTCATCGACTGCCCGCGCGCGGATCAACGCCAGCTCCATGGTTTCCCCGTCGGGTTTGCCGTAGTCCAAGGGGACGTCCATGAAGGAGCACTGCCAGGCAGCGCCGCCAGGTAGCGGCGAGGGTGACGGACCTCCGCCTTCCGCTTCGGAGGGTGGCGGACACGCGGTCCACTTCAGTCGCTGGTCGGCGAAGTCCTCCAGCCGTGATCTGTCCGATCCGCTGTCGGTGCCCTTGTCCTTGTCGCCGCCGTCCGAGCAGCCTGCTGCCAGGAGTACGGCGAGGGAGGCGGCGAAGGCGACGGCACGCACGGCGGAGGAAGTGGTCGGCATGACGCCATCGTCCGGTGCGGCGGAGCGCACCGCCCCTGTGGCGGGCCAAGCGGGTGGTTCAGGGCCCCTGCCGTCCGGCACAGGGCCCTGTGCCGGACCTGTGCACGCCAAGGCCGGAGGTGCACCGGGCCAGGGCTACAGGGCGCCCTTGCGGGTCAGATGGTTGAACATGAACCACCCCGGCAGCACCGGGAGCCACAACGTCAGCATTCGGTACAGCAGCACCGAGGCGGTGGCGACCTCCTTGGGCACCCCGGCCGCGAACAGCCCCAGAATCAAGGCGCCCTCGACCGCGCCCACCCCGCCCGGTGTGGGCGCCGCTGAGCCGATCGCGTTGCCGGCCAGGAAGACCACGGCCAGGCTCGCATAGCTCAATGGCTGGTGTCCGTCGCCGAACGCCCGGATCGAGGCGTCCAGGCACATCACGAACGCGCCGGTCAGCAGCAGCATTCCGCCGATGCCCGTGAGCAGCTTCCCCGGTCGCTGGAGCACATCGAGCATGCGCGGCACCACACCGGCGAACAGTGACCGCAGCCGGGTCGCGACGAACTTCCGCAGGAACGGGATCGCCGTCACCACCAGAACCAACACCGCGACCGTCAGCAGGCCCGCGATCACCGTCCTGGACGGATTGAGCGACGGAGTCTTCTCCGTACCGGTGAGATAGCCGAAGGTGAGCAGCAGCAGGATGTGCGCCCCGAGGCCAAAGAGCTGTGACGCTCCCACACTCGCCACCGCGAGCCCCGGCCGTACCCCTGAGCGCTGGAGGAATCGGGTGTTCAGCGCGACACCGCCCACCGCGGCAGGAGCGACGATCTTGACGAAGGACCCGGCGACCTGTGCGGCCACCGTGCGGGGGAAGGGCACTCGCTCGGGGACGAAGCCCAGCAGGCTCATCGCCGCCGCCACGTACGTCAACGCGGAGAACGCCGCGGCGGCGGCCACCCAGCCCCAGTGCGCATGGCTGAACTCCGTACTGAAGTCATTGCCCGCGAGTTGGGAGAGCAGGAAGTAGGCGGCGACAGCGCCGGCGATCAGACTCACCAGCGTCCGGGGTCGGATCCGCTCCAACCGCACGGGTTCCACCGGAGCCTGCGGTCTGATCAGCAGCACCTGGTGGCGGATCTGGGTGAGCAGATCCTCTTCGCGGGTCTCATCGAGGGCCTCGTCGATGGCCTTCTTGTCGGCCTGCTTCTCGGCCTTGCGTGCCTCCTTGACGCCGTCATCGGCTGCCGCGGCTTCCGCGCGGGCGCGCTTGGCGGCTGCGGACGCCTCCAGCGTTGCTTCCCGCTCCCGCTCGGAGCGCGCGCGGGCGAGCTTGCGCAGCGTCGCCCGGGTGGACCGGGTGAGCGCGATCGGCTGGAGCAGCGGCAGGCAGTCGGCCACCTTGTCGGGGCCGAGCACCTCGACCGCGGTGGCCACCGCCCGCCCGGCGCCCACCCGCAGTCCGATGGTGGTCAGCAGCTGGGCGATGTCCATGCGGAGCACCACATCGCCCGCCGCGATCTCGCCGCCGCGCAGATCGGTCAGGATCACCTTGCCGGAACGATCCACCAAGATGGCGTCGCCGTTCAGTCTGCGATGCGCGATTCGGCGCGACTGGAGCGCTTTGACCTGCTGCCAGGCACCGTGCATCACCTCGTCGGTCATCGCGTCGTCGGTCATCGCGTCGAGCGAGCGCCCACCGAGGTGCTCGTACACGAGCATCACCGCATCGGGCCCCAGCTCCGATGTGGCGATCAACTTGGGTGCGTTGGCTCCCGCGGCGATGGCCGCGTAGGCGAGCAGTGCCTCCTGCTCCAGCGCCTGGCGCAGCGACTGGAGGGAACGGCGGGTGGTGATCGTACGGAGGGTCAGCCGGCGCCAGACGCGGTAGAAGAAGCCCTGGGCCTGCTGTTCTCGGTCGACGACGGTGACATCGAGCGGAGGGCCGTCCTCCAGGGTGACCAGATAGCGACGCCCCCGGTCGTTCTGATCGGAGGAGCCCGCTCCGTCTTGGCGTAGGGACACCAGCTCGGGGACGTCCTCGGCACGCATCGCCTTGACCGGATGGAATCCGACGTGGCGCAGTCCCGCCATCAGGGTCTGGCCGGTCGGCCGTACGTTGGGTGAACCGACGGCGTACAGGGTTCCGTAGGCGACGGTCCAGCCGAGCAGCACGGTGAGGATGATCGAGAAGGGTGTGGTGTATCCGGCGACCAGCATGGCGAACGCGTCGAGCAGCAGCACCACCCAGAGGATCACCCGCCAACGTGGTCTTCGCGCCATCCCGACAGCCGTCATATAGGCGATGACGGGTGCCAGATAGCCATGGACGGGGTCGGTGAGCCCGCCGTTGGTCTGGGTCTGGGTGAGAGCGTCCTGAAGGGTTCCGGGGGCGGCTCTGGCGACCCAGAGATCGGTGGCGAGCGTGACCCCGTGCGCCAGTACGGCGGCGAGAACGCCGTCGGCGATGCGCAGTCCGTCCCGTTTGATCAGCCGCTCGATCGCAAAGGCGACCGGGACCAGCAGTACGGCGATGCTGGAGACCAGACCGGCGAGCTTCACCAGCAGATCGGGGGCCTGGCCGGTGCCCTTGTTGATGTCGTCTTCCAAGCCGGATGTGGTTCCGCTGGCGAAGGCGGCGATCGCGAGCACCACGGCGATGGCGAGGACGCCGATGAGCAGGCGCAGCAGATCGGACGGTCGATGCACCCGAGCGGCGAGTAGGGGCTCATCGCCCGAGACGCGATCGACCCCGCCGATGTCGGGAACGTCCTCGCAGGGGTCGTCGGGCTCGTCGGCCGGTTCCCTCGGCGGCTTCTTCACGGCGGTCTGGCTTCCATCAGCCGCCGCTGCTGCGACGGACGCCTCTGCGGACGGTTCCTTCTCCCGGGTCGGGTGCTGATCGACGGACGGTGGCCCGGTCTCGTCTGCCGACGCCGACGCCGACGCCGTTGTCGACTCGGTCTCGGTCTCGGACTCGGGCTCGGACGCCGACTCGGGCTGGGACGCCGACTCGGGCTGGGACGCCGACTCGGGCTGGGACTCGGACTCGGACTCGGACTCGGACTCGGACTCGGGCTCGGGTGAGGTGAGGTCGGTTCGATCCGGGTCCGCCACCGGAGCGGGACCCATGGGCGGAACAGATGAGTCCGGGTACGTCTCGGTTACAGGGGTGCTCGCCGCCCCGCCTGGCTGCACGCCCTGCTCCTCAGTCGTCTCGAACTCTTCTTGATCTCGTATCACCAGTCACCGCCTGCACGATGGTGGCACGACCTGAGGACAGAGCGGGGAATCAGGGCGTATCGCGGCGACATAGACCGGGTGATAAGAAGCACTTTGTCGAATGAGCCCCATTGTCCACCCCGGCCTCTCCCACGACTGTTTATCCACAGGCACCCCAGGGCCTGTCGGTGCGGTGCGGCAGGATGGGAGAGATGAAAGAACTGCCGGAATACCCCGAGTACGCCGAGAGGGTGCTTGATGTCGCCGAGCTGATCCCGCCCGGCCGGGTGATGACATACGGCGATGTCGCCGAGTGGTTGGGCGAAGGCGGGCCGCGCCAGGTCGGCCGCGCCATGGCGCTCTACGGCGCCGCCGTGTCCTGGTGGCGTGTCGTGCGCGCGGACGGCGTCCTGCTGCCCGGCCACGAGCAGCGCGCGCTCGTCGCCTACCGCACCGAAGGCACCCCCCTGCGCCAGGCCCCGCTCAGCGCCGAAGGCCATCTGCCCCGGCTCGATATGAAACGCGCCCGATGGGACGGCGAAGGCAGCGAGGGTGCGGTCGACGGCGGTCACACCAGACAGCTTCCGCCCGCGGCCGCCGGCGCGGGCACTGTGAGACCCGTTCGGAGTAAGCAGGCCGCCGAGGCGAAAGGCCGCAGCACCAGGACCACGCGGAATCGGAGCACCAAAGGCCAGAGCGGTCAGGCCCGCAGCACGGCAGGGGGGACGAGACGGAAGACGAACCGCACCAAGCACAGCAACGCGGGGCGCGACACGGAAACCCGTACGGAGTGACACCCCGGCGATCAACCCGGCGCATCCCACCGTGCTCCAGACAGCTGGCTCACCCCAGTCATGTGGCGGCGTAGCGTCGTCGACAGGCGGCTGCCGCCACTCCTTCACCACCAGCACACCCACCAGGACCGGCGATCCACGTGAGCTCCTCCTCCACCACCGGGTATCCCCCGTACCAGCGACAGGTACGGCGGCGGACCCCGGGCGCATACCGGCTGGTGCGTACGCAGCCGGGCGCTGTGGGCTCCCCTGTGCTGGACGCGGCACAGCGCGCGGTGGTTGACCACACATCCGGTCCGCTGCTCGTCCTCGCAGGTCCCGGCACAGGCAAGACCACGACTCTGGTGGAGGCCGTGGCCAGCCGAGTGGCCGCGGGCGCCGACCCGGAGCGCATCCTCGTCCTCACCTTCAGCCGCAGGGCCGCCGTGGAGCTACGCGACCGCATGGCCCTGCGCCTCGGCGGCACCCGGGGCCCACAGGCCACCACCTTCCACTCCTTCTGCTACGCCCTGGTCCGCGCCCATCAGGACGCCGACCTCTTCGCCGAACCCCTGCGGCTACTCTCCGGCCCCGAGCAGGACGTGGCCGTACGGGAACTGCTGACCGGGCAGCTGGACCTGGAAGCCGACGGTCTGGCCCGCCATCCGTGGCCCGATGAACTACGCGCCTGCCTGACCACGCGCGGGTTCGCCGACGAGGTGCGGGCCGTGCTCGCCCGCAGTCGGGAACTGGGCCTCGGCCCAGCCTCCCTCGCCCGGTTCGCGGCGCGTACGGGACGGCCCGACTGGCGGGCCGCGGCCTCGTTCCTCGCCGAGTATCTGGACGTCCTCGACCTCCAGGGAGTCCTCGACTACGCCGAACTGGTCCACCGGGCGGTACTCCTCGCCGAGCGGAGGGCCGCACCGAGGATCTTCCCGTACGACGCGGTCTTCGTGGACGAGTACCAGGACACCGACCCCTCACAGGTACGACTGCTCCAGGCACTCGCGGGCGGGGGACGGACCCTGGTGGCCTTCGGCGACCCGGACCAGTCGATCTATGCCTTCCGGGGCGCGGATGTGAACGGCATCCTCAACTTCCGCTACGCCTTTCGGCATCTCGACGGCACCCCGTCGAAGGTCGCGGTCCTCACCACATCCCGCCGCAGCGGAGCCAAGCTCCTCGAAGCGACCAGACTGCTCACCCGCCGGATGCCGCTCACCCAACTGCCCGCGGACAAGGTGCGGGCCCACCGGGAGCTGGCGGCCGTCCGCGAAGGCGGCCAGGTCGAGGCGTACACCTTCCCGACCGCCTCCACCGAGCTTGAGAACATCGCCGACATCCTGCGCCGGGCACATCTGGAGGACGGTGTCCCCTGGCATGAGATGGCGGTCCTGGCCCGAGCGGGCACCCGCAACCTCCCCTCGATCCGTCGGGCGCTCACCTCGGCGGGAGTGCCCCTTGAGGTGGATGGAGCCGATGTGCCGCTGCGCCATGAGCCCGCGGTGGCTCCGCTGCTGACCGCGCTGAGGGCGGTGGCGACCGCCGCCGGCACCGGCAAGGCCTCGCCGGTCATCCCCGCGCCCGCTTCGTCGATGGACACGACCAGCCCGGCCAGCGGTAGTGAGACCGGCCAGCACCCGATGGCAGCCGAGGAGACGAGCGAGCAGGCCGCCACCGATGCCCGGCCGTCCATCCCGCTTCCGGTGGCTGACGGGGCTGACAGGGCTGACTCGACCGAACCCGAAGGCGTCGCTGGCATGGGCTCCAGGGCTGTGTCGGTGACGGCCCCAGACCAGTCACCCACGGACGAAACGGCTGTTCGATTCGATCTCACAGACGCGGTTCATCCCGCGGATACGGCCGGACCGGAGAGTACGGCCGGACCTGAGGGCGTGGCCGGTCCTGAGGGTTCGGGTGGACCTGAGGGCGTGGCCGGTCCTGAGGGCGTGGCTGGTCCTGAAGGCGTGGGTGGCGGCGAAGACGCCGTCATCGTGGGAGCGGTGGCGATCGAGCCCGACCCCACCCCTCCACCCTGGTTGGACATCGAGACGGCGCTCACGCTCCTCGCCTCCCCCCTCGCCGGAATGGACACCGCCGACCTACGGCGGCTCGGCCGCGCCCTCCGCGACGAGGAACGCGCCGCAGGAAACCGCATACCGCCGCCCTCCGACCTGCTGCTCGCCCGTGCCCTCGCCGAGCCCGAACGGCTTGTCGCACACGACCCCTCCTACGCACGCAGAGCCCAGGAACTAGGCCGGCTCCTGCACAGGACCCGAGCACTCCTGGAGCGAGGAGGCACCGCGGAAGAAGCCCTCTGGGAGCTCTGGAGCGGCACCACCTGGCCGGGCCGGCTGGAACGAGCCGCCCTCCGTGGCGGCGCCGCCGGACGCAACGCCGACCGGGACCTCGACGCGGTATGCGCACTGTTCGACACGGCCGCCCGCGCCGAGGAGCGCACCGGCGGCCGAGGCGCCCTGAACTTCATCGAGGAGATCGAAGCCCAGGACATCGCCGCCGACACCCTCTCCGGCCGTGAGACCCGACCCGACACCGTGCGACTGATGACCGCCCACCGCTCCAAGGGCCTCGAATGGAGCCTGGTCGTCATCGCCGGAGCACAGGAGGGCCTCTGGCCCGATCTCCGCCGCCGCGGCTCCCTCCTCGAAGCCGACCGCATCGGCCGCGATGGACTCGCCGAACCCCTGACGCCAGGAGCCCTCCTCGCTGAGGAACGCAGACTCTTCTACGTCGCCGCCACCCGCGCCCGGGACCGGCTGGTGGTGACCGCAGTGAAGGCCCCCGCTGACGACGGCGACCAGCCCTCCCGCTTTCTGACCGAACTCGGAGAGGAACCCCAGGACATCACGGGCCGCCCCCGAAGGCCCCTCGCTGTCGCCCCGCTCGTCGCCGAACTACGAGCCACCACAGTCGACCCTCAGGCGACCCCCGCCCTACGTGACGCCGCCGCCCGTCGGCTGGCCCATCTCGCAGCCCTCGCCGACGACGAAGGCACGCCACTGGTGCCATCGGCCCACCCAGATCGCTGGTGGGGCCTCGACGAACCCACCCACAGCCGGGTCCCCCTACGCGATCGGGACCAGCCCGTCACCCTCTCCGGCAGCGCTCTGGACCAACTCGCCAACACCTGCGCACTCCAGTGGTTCCTCGGCCGCGAGGTGAAGGCCGACGCCCCGGCCACCGCCGCGCAGGGCTTCGGGAACGTCATCCATGTACTCGCCGACGAGGTCGCATCCGGTCACACCCCCGCCGACCTAGCCGTCCTCATGGAACGCCTGGACTCCGTCTGGGACGGGCTCGTCTTCGACGCCCCATGGAAATCAGAGCAGGAGAAACAGCACGCACGCGATGCCCTGGAGCGATTCCTGCGCTGGCACGTGATGGACCGCGCCGGTCGCACACCCATCGCCACGGAACAGGAATTCGCCGTCACCCTGGAAGCCGGCGAGTACGAGGTACGCATCCGCGGCTCCATGGACCGCGTCGAACGGGCCGCCGACGGCCGGGCGTACGTCGTCGACTTCAAGACCGGCAAGCAAGCACCCACCAGCGATCAGGTCGCCCACCATCCCCAGCTCGCCGTCTACCAGCTGGCCGTGCGCGAAGGCGCACTCGACGAGGCGTTCGACGGCCAGCGACCCGAGCCGGGCGGCGCCGAACTCGTCCATCTGCGCCAGCCCGCCCCGAAGAAGGAGGGCGGCGAAACGCTGCCCAAGGTCCAGGCGCAGGAACCGCTCGCGGGGGAGTGGATCGGCGGACTCCTCGCCACCGCGGCCGGCCGGGTACTCGACGAACGCTTCACCCCGTCCACCGGGCAGCACTGCACCAACTGCGCCTTCCGCGCCTCGTGCAGCGCCCGCCCCGAAGGCCGCCACATAGTGGAGTGAGAGCCTCGCCCGCGGCAGCTGAAACCGAGTACGGCACCCGAAACCGTGCCCGGTAGGGAGCGCGGTCGCCCCGCCGGCGAAGAACGCGACGGTCCCGCGATGTGTCAAGGACGTGCGGCCTCAGCTTCATGCCCCTGCGGCCCGTCAGCGCGGTCAGGCGCAGCGGTCGCCTCCTACCTGACCGCTCGTCGGCGCACAGCGCACGTCTGCGCTTCGCGGGTACCCATCTGCGGTCTCAGGTACCAGATCCGCGGTCAGCTCGGTCAGCGCGGCTGACCCGGGAGCGACTTCACCCATCACCCTGGACCCACCTCCGGCCGGGCCAACCAGCTGAGCGGGAGACCTCGGCCGTCACCGCGCTCAGAGCAGCCTCGGGCGCCAGCGGCGACACCGATCCACCCGGGACCCCCAGCGGAGACAGACATCCCACCCGCACCCCCCGAACGAGCGGCAACGGGCTCGACTGTCAGTCCCTCCCGTTAGCCTCTTTCGTTGTGACCGCACGCATGACCGACCCCGAGCAGCTCAAGGAGCTCCTCGGCATCCCCTTCACCCCGGAGCAGACGGCCTGTATCACCGCGCCGCCCGCGCCGCAGGTCATCGTGGCCGGCGCCGGATCGGGGAAGACGACGGTCATGGCCGCGCGTGTGGTGTGGCTCGTCGGCACCGGCCAGGTCGCACCCGAACAGGTCCTCGGCCTCACCTTCACCAACAAAGCCGCAGGCGAACTGGCCGAACGCGTCCGCAAAGCCCTCATCAGGGCCGGCGTCACCGACCCCGATGTCATCGACCCGGACAATCCCCCGGGCGAGCCCCGCATCTCCACCTACCACGCCTTCGCCGGGCAACTGCTCACCGACCACGGACTACGGATAGGTCTTGAACCGACCGCCCGACTGCTCGCCGACGCGACGCGCTACCAGCTCGCCGCCCGCGTGCTGCGCGAGGCCCCCGGGCCGTACCCCGCGCTGACCCGCTCCTTCTCCCTGCTCGTCAGCGATCTCCTCGCGCTGGACGCCGAGCTGTCGGAACACCTCGTACCGCCGGAGAGGCTCAGCGCCTACGACTCCGAACTACTGCGCGACCTCGACACCCGCACCCTCTCCAACGCGGACCTGCGGAAGATCCCCGAAACGGCATCCGCCCGCCGCGAGCTACTCGAACTGACCATGCGCTACCGCGCCGCGAAGAACGCCCGCGAACTGCTCGACTTCGGTGACCAGATCGCGCTCTCGGCCCGCCTCGCCCTCACCAGACCCGCGGTCGGCGCTACCCTCCGCGACGAATTCCGTGTCGTCCTGCTCGACGAGTACCAGGACACCTCCGTAGCGCAGCGACTGATGCTCTCCGGCCTCTTCGGCCAAGGCACCGGCCACGCAGTGACCGCGGTCGGCGACCCCTGCCAGGCCATCTACGGCTGGCGGGGAGCGTCCGTCGCCAACCTCGACGACTTCCCCACCCACTTCGCCGCCGCGGACGGCACCCCAGCCACCCGGTTCTCCCTCAGCGAGAACCGTCGCAGCGGCGGCCGTCTCCTCCACCTCGCCAACGGCCTCGCCGCCCCCCTGCGCGCCATGCACCAGGGCGTCGAAGCGCTACGCCCCGCGCCCGGCGCCGAGCGCGATGGATCAGTCCACATCGCCCTGCTGCCCTCCCACGCCGAAGAGATCACCTGGCTCGCCGACTCCATCGCCCACCTGGTGCACACCGGAAAGGCACCCAGCGAGATCGCCGTCCTCTGCCGTACCGCAGCCGACTTCCCCGAGATCCAGGGCGCGCTCGTGGCCCGAGACATCCCCGTAGAAGTCGTCGGACTCTCCGGGCTGCTCCACCTCCCCGAGGTCGCCGACCTCGTCGCGGTCTGCGAAGTCCTTCAGGACCCGGGCGCCAATGCCTCCCTCGTACGCCTTCTGACCGGCCCGCGCTGGCGGATCGGCCCTCGGGACCTGGCGCTCCTCGGCCGCCGCGCCCGGCTCCTCGTGCATCGGGCCGGCGCCGATGGCAGCGACCTCGACGAGCGGCTGGCAGCGGCCGTCGAAGGCGTCGACCCCGCCGAGGTCATCTCCCTCGCCGACGCCCTCGACACCTTCCTCGACGCCGGCGGCGGGCCCCCCGACGACGGCCTGCCCTTCTCCGCGGCGGCGAGGCGCCGCTTCGCCCGCCTCGCCGCCGAACTGCGCGAGCTCAGACGCTCCCTCGCCGACCCGCTCATGGATGTGCTGCACCGGGTGCTCGGCGCGACCGGCCTCGATGTCGAACTCTCCGCTTCCCCCCACGCACTGGCTGCCCGCCGCCGCGAGACCCTGGGCAACTTCCTGGATGTGGCAGCCGGATTCGCCGCGCTCGACACCGACGCCACACTCCTCGCCTTCCTCGCCTTCCTCCGTACGTCAGCCCAGTACGAAAAGGGCCTGGACAACGCCCTGCCCGGCGGTGAGAACACCGTCAAGGTGCTGACCGCCCACAAGTCCAAGGGCCTGGAGTGGGATGTGGTCGCCGTCCCCGGACTGGTCGCCAAACACTTCCCCAGCGATCAGCCCCGCGAGGCCTGGACCGCCCACGCCCGGGTTCTGCCCCACGCGCTACGAGGCGACGCTGCCACCCTCCCCGAGATCGAGGCCTGGGACGCGAAGGGGATCAAGGCGTTCAAGGACGCCATGAAGTCCCATCAGCACACCGAAGAGCTCAGACTCGGCTACGTCACCTTCACCAGACCTCGTTCACAACTGCTGGCTTCGGGCCACTGGTGGGGCCCCACACAGAAGCGCAAGCGGGGACCGTCAGCGTTCTTGAAAGCGCTGTACGAACACTGCGCACAGGGACACGGCGAGATCGAGGCCTGGGCGGACGAGCCGCCAGCCGATGCCGAGAACCCCTTTCTTCTGGAGTCCGGCCCTGACCGGGCCTGGCCGCTTCCACTTGACCCGATCTCGCTGGTCCGTCGCCGACAGGCAGCGGAGCTGGTGCGCTCCTATGTGGCGACGGCCCCCGATCCATGGGACGCATCGAGCGACGCACAACCCAGGCCGGCCACCGGGGGTGAGGACTCCTACGCGGAAGACGACCTCTTCCCGGACGGCCTGGTGGAGCCGGACCCCTTCGACGAGCCCGATCCAGACGAGCCCGACCCCATGGAGACCGACCCCTACGGGGACGAGCTCGCGGCACGCCACGGCAACGAGCAGTCCACGGGCACGGGGGACCTGGCGCAGCCCGATCCGCTTCGGAGCCCGGCGGTGCCGGGCGCCCCAGCGGAGTGGACCACCCTGCCCCACCCCCGCCCACCCGAGGCCGCCGGGGACGCCGCCGCCGAACAGCTCCCGCAAAAGCCCTCAGAACAGGCCCCGGAGCGGCCTTCGGAACAGGCCCCAGCGCAGGCCCGAAACCCCGAGGCGAGTCCCCCCGAACAGGAACGCACCCCGGAGGAGAACCGCACCATCGCCTCCTGGGACCGCGACCTCCGCGCCCTCACCCGTGAGCTCCAGCGCGGACGCTCCACCACCCGCGAGGTCCTGCTCCCCGCGTCCCTCACCGCCTCCCAACTGATGCGCCTCGCCGCCGACCCCCATGGATTCGCGCAGGAACTCGCCCGTCCCATGCCCCGCCCCCCGCAGCCCGCGGCCCGCCGAGGCACCCGCTTCCACGCCTGGGTGGAATCCCGGTTCGAGGAGATGCCACTCCCCATGCTCGGCCCGGACGAACTGCCCGGCGCCGACGGCACCGACACCCCGGAGATCACCGACGAACGTGACCTCGCCGCGCTCAAGGAAGCCTTTGAACGCACCCCCTACGCCCGCCGCACCCCCCACCGAGTGGAGACCCCCTTCCACATCACCCTCGCCGGCCGGGCCATCAGGGGCCGTATCGACGCCGTCTACCGCACCCCCGCCACCACACCTGACGGCACCCCCGCGCACAGATACGAGATCGTCGACTGGAAGACCAGCCGCGCCCTCACCGCCGATCCCCTTCAGCTCGCCATCTACCGCCTCGCCTGGGCCGAGCAGCACGACCTCCCCCCAGACGCCGTCGACGCCGCCTTCGTCTTCGTACGCAGCGGCGAGGTCGTACGCCCCCGAGACCTCCCCGACCGTGCCGCCCTGGAGCGCATCCTGCTGGGCGAGACGGCGGGTGAGGGGCCCGCCGACGCCCGTTAGGCTCACTTACATGAGCGACACCCCGGACAGCGCCGTCCGCCAGTACATCGAGCACCACCGCGCCGCATTCCTCGACGACCTCGTGGAATGGCTGCGCATCCCCTCCGTGTCGGCCCAGCCCGAGCACGCGGCGGACGTACGGCGCAGCGCCGACTGGCTCGCGGCCAAGCTCCGCGAAAGCGGATTCCCCGTAGCCGAGGTGTGGGCCACGCCCGGTGCGCCCGCGGTGTTCGCCGAATGGCCGTCCGACGCCCCCGGCGCGCCGACCGTCCTGGTCTACGGTCACCACGATGTACAGCCCGCCGCGCTGGAGGACGGGTGGCACAGCGACCCGTTCGAACCACGGACCGAAGGGGGCAAGCTCTACGCCCGCGGCGCGGCGGACGACAAGGGCCAGGTCTTCTTCCACACCCTCGGCGTCCAAGCGCACCTAGCCGCCACGGGACGGACCGCCCCGGCCGTGAACCTCAAACTGCTCATCGAAGGCGAGGAAGAATCGGGCTCTTTGAACTTCCGTGCCCTGATCGAATCCCACACCGACCGGCTGGCCGCCGACACCGTGATCGTCTCGGACACCGGCATGTGGTCGGAATCGACTCCCACCGTCTGCACCGGCATGCGCGGCCTGGTGGACTGCGAGATCGAACTAGACGGCCCTGACCAGGACATTCATTCAGGATCGTTTGGCGGCGCGGTGCCCAACCCGGCCACCGTCGCCGCCCGTATCGCCGGCGCACTCCACGATGCCGACGAACGCGTCACCATCCCCGGCTTCTACGACGGTGTCCAACCCCTGACCGACGCCGAGCGCGGCCTGTTCGCGGAGTTGCCGTTCGACGAGGACACCTGGCTGGCCGCCGCCAAGTCCCACGCCACCCTCGGCGAAAGCGGCTACACGACGCTGGAGCGCATCTGGGCCCGCCCCACCGCCGAGGTCAACGGCATCGGCGGTGGCTACCAAGGCCCCGGCGGTAAGACGATCATTCCCTCGTCCGCCCGACTGAAGCTCACGTTCCGCCTGGTCGCCGGGCAGGACCCCAACGCGATCGAAGTGGCGGTGAGCCGCTGGATCGCCGACCGCGTCCCCGCAGGCATCCGCTTCAACCTCGCCTTCGCCCCATCCACCCGCCCCTGTCTCACCCCACTCGACCACCCCGCGCTCCAGTCCCTCGTACACGCCATGAGCCGCGCCTTCGACGGACAGAAGATCCGCTTCACCCGCGAGGGCGGCTCCGGACCCGCGGCGGACCTCCAAGACGTGCTGGGCGCGCCCGTGCTCTTCCTGGGGATCTCCGTACCGTCCGACGGCTGGCACGCACCCAATGAAAAGGTCGAGGTGAACCTCCTGCTCAAAGGGGTAGAGACGGCCGCCCATCTGTGGAGCGACCTCGCCGCCGCCCATAGCTGATCCGCTGAACCTAGACCCGATCCACCGGGGGAGTTGGAAGTACGTGAGCACTAACGGCCATGCAACCGCCGACCGAGCAGCCGGCTCGGGCCCCACCGCGCCGTCCATGAGTCTCACCGCGCCGAGCGGAATCGACCGCGAGGCGCACCACCGTCTCGACGAGGCGTGGCTAGCGGCTGCCTGGAGTCACCCAACCACCAGGGTCTTCGTGGTCTGCGGCGGCCAGGCACTGATCGACGACACCACCGACGGCCGCACCGAACTGGTGATGACCCCGGCCTTCGAAGCCCCCGTCACCGAAACCCACCGCTACTTCCTCGGCACCGACCAGGACGGTGTGCGCTACTTCGCTCTACAGAAGGACGCGCTGCCAGGGCGGATCGACCAGTCGGCCCGCCCGGCGGGACTGCGCGAAGCCGGACTGCTGCTCTCCCCGCGTGACACCGCGCTGCTGGTCCACGCGGTTGCATTGGAGAACTGGCAGCGGCTGCACCGCTTCTGCTCACGCTGCGGCGACCGCACCGTGATCGCCGCGGCAGGCCATATCCGCCGCTGCCAGGCCTGTGGCGCCGAGCACTATCCGCGTACGGACCCCGCGGTGATCATGCTGGTCACCGACGAGGACGACCGAGCGCTCCTCGGTCGCCAGGTGCACTGGCCGGAAGGCCGGTTCTCCACCCTCGCCGGCTTCGTGGAGCCTGGCGAGTCCATTGAGCAGTCGGTGCGCCGCGAGGTCTGGGAGGAGGCCGGTGTGACGGTCGGAGAGGTCACCTACATCGCCAGCCAGCCCTGGCCCTTCCCCTCCAGCCTGATGCTCGGCTTCACCGCCCGCGCCACCTCATCGAACATCACCGTGGACGGTGAGGAACTGCACGAGGCGCGCTGGTTCTCCCGGGAGGACCTGCGGAAGGCGTTTGAGTCCGGCGAGGTGCTACCCCCGCACGGAATCTCCATCGCGGCCCGCTTGATCGAGCAGTGGTACGGCCAGCCACTGCCCAAGCCCGGCACCAGCCTCTAACCGCGGGACGGTAACTGCCTCCAACCGCGGGACGGTAACCGCCGATCGTCGAAACTGCCCGCTGACACCGGCCCAGGAAGTCTGCAAGGGGGGTGGGCCCACCCTCTGGGCCGCCCTCATGGAGCGTCCGTCACGAGTGGGCCTCCATGCCGAAGGGGAACGCACGACGGCCCCGGGAAATCCCTTCCCGGGACCGTGTCGGTGCCCGCTCCGCTCCCTCGCCGCCTGCGGTGCTCATCAGCACGCATAACGGGTGACCGTGTTCCAACTCACACCGTTGCCAGACTCCGATGGCCAGTTTTGGCCGTCAGATGCCGAGTGCCTGCTTCACCTGGGCAAGGCTCGGATTGGTCATCACGACCTCGGGTCCACCACCCGCGGGCACCACCTGAACCGTGGGTACGGTCTGGTTGCCGCCGTTCGCCTTCTCCACGAAGGCCGCAGATTCGGGGTCCTGCTCGATGTTGATCTCGGTGTACGCGATGCCCTCGCGATCCATCTGGCCCTTCAGCCGACGGCAGTATCCGCACCATGTGGTGCTGTACATCGTCACAGTGCCCGACATCGTCCCTCGTGCTCCTTCGTCTCACGGCGTCCCTCGTCGCACTCGCTCATGCGTGCGCACCGCGTAGAACGAATACGGCCCCTCGACCATTCCCATGCCGTTCGGCGGTGGCGGCCGTTCTCCGCGCCGTAACCGCCGTAACCGCCGTAACCGCCGTAACCGCCGTAACCGCCGTAACCGCTGTGGCTGTCGTCGGCCATCGAGGCGTCAGGCTCCCCCGGCGGGGAGGTGAATGCCCTCCCAGCACCCGCTAGTGACCCGTGACCACCAGAGTGGCAGCAGGATGCAGTTCGGGGAGCAGCCCGGGAACTCATACGACTACTCTCACTCCGCTGTGGACAACCGCCGCAGCCGCCTCCGAAGACCTGGCAGCATGGCAGGGTGACATCAGCAACGCACTCCTCCCTTTTCCCGCAGGTCCCCGAGTCGGCCGACGCGGTGCTAGACGGGCTCGATCCCGAACAGCGCGAAGTGGCGACCGCCCTGCACGGTCCGGTGTGCGTGCTGGCCGGTGCCGGCACGGGCAAGACACGAGCGATCACCCATCGCATCGCGTACGGAGTCCGCGCGGGAATCCTCCAACCGAGCAGTGTGCTGGCCGTCACCTTCACCAACCGTGCCGCGGGCGAGATGCGAGGGAGACTTCGACAGCTCGGTGCGGGCGGTGTCCAAGCGCGAACCTTCCACTCGGCAGCGCTACGCCAGCTCCAGTACTTTTGGCCGAAAGTCGTCGGCGGCGATATGCCCCGACTGCTGGAGCGCAAGATCCAACTCGTCGCTGAGGCCGCTGCCCGCTGCCGCATCCGGCTGGACCGCAACGAACTGCGCGATGTCACCGGCGAAATCGAATGGGCGAAGGTCACCCAGACCGTGCCCGCCGACTATCCCGCGGTGGTCGCCAAATCCCTCCGCGACGCCCCCCGCGATACATCGGAGATCAGCCAGATCTACGGGATGTACGAGCAGCTGAAGCGCGATCGCGCGGTGATTGACTTCGAGGATGTTCTGCTCCTGACCGTCGGCATCCTCCAAGACCGCCATGACATCGCCGACCAGATCCGTCGCCAGTACCAGCACTTCGTGGTCGACGAGTACCAGGACGTCAGCCCACTCCAACAGCGCCTGCTCGACCTCTGGCTCGGCGACCGGGAAAGCCTCTGCGTCGTGGGCGACGCCAGCCAGACGATCTACTCCTTCACCGGCGCCACCCCCGACCACCTGCTGAACTTCCGCACGAGGCACCCATCGGCCACCGTGGTCAAACTGGTCCGCGACTACCGCTCCACTCCCCAGGTCGTTCACCTCGCCAACGGCCTGCTGAGCCAGGCGAGCGGCCGAGCGGCCGAGCACCGCCTGGAGCTGATCTCCCAGCGCGACCCCGGCCCCGAGCCCGTCTACGCCGAGTACGCGGATGAGCCGGCCGAGGCCGAAGGCACCGCCCGCCGCATCCGCGACCTGATCGCCGCCGGCACACCCGCCGGCGAGATCGCGGTGCTTTACCGCATCAACGCCCAGTCCGAGGTCTATGAGCAGGCCCTCGCCGACGCCGGAGTCCCCTATCAGTTGAGGGGAGCCGAGCGCTTCTTCGAACGGCAGGAAGTGCGGGAGGCAGGCGTCGCCCTGCGCGGCGCCGCCCGTGCCGGCGGCAATGACTCCCTGCTCGACGATGCCGAAGACCTCCCGTCCCAGGTACGGGCGGTCCTGTCCACCAAGGGGTGGACCAGCGAGCCCCCAGCCGGCTCCGGCGCAGTGCGGGACCGCTGGGAGTCCCTGGCCGCACTGGTCCGCCTCGCCCAGGACTTCGCCCAGGCCAAGACCGGCGCCACTCTCAGCGATCTTGTCGCCGAACTCGACGAGCGGGCCGCCGCCCAGCACGCACCCACCGTGCAAGGCGTCACCCTCGCCTCGCTGCACTCAGCGAAGGGCCTCGAATGGGACGCGGTGTTCCTCGTCGGCCTCACCGAGGGCATGATGCCCATCACCTACGCCAAGACCGACGAGCAGATCGAAGAAGAGCGACGGCTGCTCTATGTCGGCGTCACCCGCGCGCGGCTCCACCTCGCTCTGTCCTGGGCTCTCTCCCGGTCACCTGGGGGCAGGGCATCCCGACGCCCCACGCGTTTCCTGAACGGCATGCGACCGGGCTCCGCAGCGCCTGGAGCCCGCAGCGCTGGCGGCGAAGGCGGAACCGAGCGAGGCAGTCGACGTAAGCGGCGCGGGCCGGCGCTCTGCCGGGTCTGCGGAAAGACGCTCACCGATGCGGGTGAGATGAAACTGATGCGGTGCGAGGACTGCCCGTCCGACATGGACGAGGCCCTCTACGAACGCCTGCGGGAGTGGCGCTCCGACCAGGCGAAGGAGCTAGGCCAACCCGCGTATTGCGTGTTCACCGACAAGACCTTGATGGCGATCGCCGAGGCAGTGCCGGGCGATGAGCGGGAGCTGTCGGCCATCTCCGGCGTCGGCGGGCGCAAGCTGGAGCGCTTTGGAGCCGATGTCCTCACTCTCTGCGCAGGTCAGGAGCTTGAAGAGGGCGTTGCGGAAGACTGAGACAAAATCGTCGGAAAAATAGTTTGCGCACCCCCCAGCAGTCCCCATAGGTTCTTAACCACGCGAACAGCAGCTTCTCCGAAGCACTGTCCTCGTGTTGTACTTATTCCGAATACAAGCGATCGGCCCCGGCCGGTCCCGAGACGCCGAGAGGAGGCGAGTCCAGTGATCAGCAACAACACCAGCTTCATCAACGCCGTGAAATTGACCGATCGCTCGGTCGTCGTCTCCGCCTGCTCGCTCGGCTTCTCCGCGTCGCCTCTTGGCACCGGTGTGTCCGGCTTCTTCACCGAGATGCCTCTGGCTCCTCTGGGAGGGTTCCCCGTCCTGGAGCCGGTCGAGCGACGGACCAAGGCACTGGAAGCAGGAGTAGCAGCCGCAGAAGCGAAGGCCTATGCCTTCGCAGCAGCCAGTGCCGGCAACCCGAAGCAGACACAGCACCACACGAAGTGGGCCTTCCGCGGGCTCAAACCCTGGAGTCATCCAGCCTGAGGTGATCAGGCCGGCGCCTTCAGGGCCGCGGAACCCCACTCGGGTACCGCGGCCCTTCTGTTTTCCCTCAACCAGGGGAGTCAGAGCGAAGGGGCCTCGGGACAAGTACCACCCGGTACCAGCTCCCCCGCTCCGCGGGGGACCACCAACCGGCCAACAGGCCGGACCGACAAGACGAGGAAAGACACCACCGTGCAACTCGAAGCGCACGCCCCGTCCGTACCGACTTCCGAGACCATCCCCCCGCCTGTCCGCCCGGAGGACTCCACCTTGACCCCGCTCACTGCGCTCACCGCGCTCGATGACGCCATCGAGAACCTCGGCGTACCCGTCCCCTGCCGTTCCTATGACCCTGAGGTCTTCTTCGCCGAGTCGCCGGCCGACGTGGAGTACGCCAAGGCCCTCTGCCGCACCTGCCCGCTCATGGAGGCATGCCTCGCTGGCGCCAAAGAGCGGCGCGAGCCGTGGGGCGTATGGGGCGGAGAGCTCTTCGTCCAGGGTGTGGTCGTGGCCCGCAAGCGGCCCCGTGGCCGTCCGCGCAAGAACCCGGTCTCGGCATGAACGTCATCGGGACCATCGACCGCCCCCTCACGCACGATCCCAAGAAGCAGGCCCCAATGCCCACTTCCACGAGCGAGCCTTCCGGCTCTGCCACCCCAGACGTCAGCACCACCGGCGCGAACGCCTCGCGCCAGAACAGGACCCGCGAGATGCAACTCATCCCAGAAGCGCTGGCTCGTGCACATATGCACGACCGCATGCGCGAGGCGGAGACCGAGCGCAGAGCCGTGCGCCTCATCACCGCCCGGCGTATGCAGCGCCGCGCCGAGCGCGTTTCGATGCGCGCCCGCCGCGCGCTCGCCATGGCCGTCATGAACTGACAACGCACATCAGGCGGGGGCCGGTCCGAACGGACCGGCCCCCGCGGTGCGTTGTCCCCGCAGGTCGCAGCCCGCAGGGTTATTGTCACAAGGTGGACCAGCAGCAGACCCACCACCCGGGGCAGTCGGAAGCCGCTCGCATCAAGTGTTTCCGCTGCGGCAGGGCCGCGCACAGCGAGGGAACACCACTCACCTGGACCTACTCCATGGAGAACGGCGAACGCCGCTACTTCTGCGACAACTGCTCCCGCGCCAACATCCGGGCGATCGAGGGGAGACTCGACTCGGCCTCATGGTGATGGCCGGCCGCCCTTGGGCTCCTGCGCTACCACCGGCCGCGAACACTGGGACATCACGCTGGGCACCGACCAGTTCCTCGGCAGTATCCCGCCCGACCATCGCTCCCATCCGCACCCAAACCCGCCGCTTGCCCGGCGAAGTCCATGGACCGGGACTCTTCCAGCGGATCGTGGACCCAGCAATCGTGGACCCGGCAGAGGTACCCGAGCCCCTCGGCTGCCCCCGTAGCCCCCGGTCCTGACCGGAGCACACCGTCGAGCCGGATGCCGGATGCCGGATGCCGGATGCCGGATACTCGGATACTCGGATGGGCGAGAGACGAGTCAGATGTGAGGTGGGCAAGAGACGAAGCCGAGGGGCTGGCGAAAGCTCCGTCTCTACATCGGGGCCCTCCCCCCTCCCCCTCCCCCCACCCCCGGTATTTTCGTTCTGCTCCGGAGTGGGTCGCTCGCAGGCGTGCCCCACCCAGGTTGAATCCCCAGCCCAGCCCAGCCCTGGCTGTTCAGACCTGACTGATCAGATGCGTCGGTGCGAGGTGGCGGGTCGCCGCCCTGCGCCAGCCTGAACGGTGCTGGCTGGGCAGTCCTCGCCCCTGAGCTAGGCCTCGGACGCGCTGACTGTGCTGGCTGTGCTCTCCAGGTTCTCCGAGTCGGCTTCCTCTTCGTACTCCGGCAGGAAGCCCGGCATCCATGACTCCAGTTCGTCGCGCAGCCGCACGGTGGCGTTGAGCTGACAGAGCACCCCGATAGTGCTGAGCGTCACCCGGTGTATCAGCAGATAGGCGGGTGGCAGGTTCAGTTGCTTGCCGAGTTGGTGGGCGGGAGACCGGATGTCGGCTATCCGAGCTGCCTGGCTACGCATCCAGTGCCGGGTAAAGGTGAACTCCTCCACCTCGGCGGGCTCGATGATCGGCAAGAGGTACTCCAGCACTGCGTCGGGGTCGAGCTCTATCTCCTCCTTGACGAAGCCCTCCTCGCACAGCAGCTCGTAGACCGTCTCTGCCTCACCCTCCAAGGTCATCCGTAGACAGTCACCGATGGTTTGCGGCAGCCCCCCAGGCAGCCGGTCCACGGTGCCAAAGTCCAGCACCCCTAGTCGCCAGCCCGCACCGTCGTCGTCGGGAAGCAGCCGGAAATTCCCCGGATGAGGATCAGCGTGCAGCAGTCCCGTGCGGGCGGGTCCTGAGAACAGGAAGCGTGCGAGCAGCTGACCTGCTCGATTTCGCTGGTCCTCGGTGCCGTCCGCGATCACTTCGGCTAGCGGAATCCCATCGATCCACTCGGTCACCAGCACCTGATCTGACTGATGCACCACATCCGGCACCAGCACATCAGGATCATCCGCGAACTCCGCCGCATGCTCCCGCTGCGCCTGGGCTTCCAGACCGTAGTCCAGTTCCTCCGACACTCGGTCGCGCAGCTCATTGATGAGCGGCTTGAGATCCATCCCTGGGATAAGCGGGCCCAGTAGTTTGGCGAATCGACTGAGCTGGGTCAGATCGGAGAGCAGTGCCTCTCCCGCCCCCGGATACTGCACCTTCACCGCGACTTCGCGCCCGTCGTGCCACACCGCGCGGTGAACCTGTCCGATGGATGCGGCTGCCGACGGTTTGTCCTCGAAGTTCAGGAACAGCTCGCGCCACTCTTCGCCCAACCGCTCGGTCAGCACCTTGTGCACCGTCCGGGTCGGCATGGGGGGAGCGGCGTCTTGGAGCTTGGTCAGCGCGGCGCGGTACGGGCCGGCGATGTCTTCGGGGAGGGCTGACTCGAAGACTGACAGTGCCTGTCCGAACTTCATAGCGCCCCCTTTCAACTCGCCTAGGACCTTGAAGAGTTGGTCAGCCGTGCGTTGTTGGAGCTCTCGGGCAACGATTTCCGCGGACTTGCCACCGATCCGCTTGCCCAGCCCCCATGTGGCACGGCCGGCGAACCCCAATGGCAGTGCGGCCAACTTGGCAGTTCGGGTGACCGCCTTCCGGGGAAGATCAGACATATGCCCCTCCAAATCCCAGACAGTTGCGCCGCATGTGCCATACGGCCCTGACTCCGTTGACTGCGGTACCTACCTAGTGTCTCGTGACTTCGCCCGGAGCCGAGGTGCCCGCCCCCTCGCTTTTCCGTGATGAGCCGCAGCCGCAATCCTTGTGTGGCGTGATCGGTTCGCACCGCCAGGTCAGTGCGGGCAGGGCAACCTCCCAGCGTGCACCAACACTCATGGGGAGATCCCCGTCCAGAAATGACAAGGCATGGGCCGCGGTCAGCCCCGCTACGGTCGTGGCGAGAGAGATGTCACATGCGGGCACAGCAGCGCGTCGGCCGCCGGAGCGCCACTGTGCGAGCAGCCGTGGCCATCCTGGATCCCGATCGGCCCGGCCCCGTTCCAAGCAGCCGGCGCAGGCCGACCCGCCGGGAAGCACCAGCGGCCCGATCACACCCGTCGCCTCCACCACCCCCGCGTAGAGGTGGGGGATGCCGCTCGTGATCCACTGCTGAGCGCTGTCCGGCTCGGGCGCATAAGCCGCCAGGCCGTCACGCGGGCAGATGACGATCAACGTCAAACCGGGTTCCCCGCTGCCCGCCATCCGGTCTCGGATGGGTCCTCCGGCGGGAACCTGTGCCGTCCCGTCCCCGTCGATCGCCGCCGCGCCCTTGTTGTTGACTGGGCTCGGTGACATGTCTGAAGGGGCATGTTTGGTCCGGGCCACGGCGCGGGGAGACCGGAGCGGCGCACAGCGGTGCACTACCTGGCGGACTGCGGAGTCCCGCCGCTCTCCGACGGCCTTCGCCGGCAGGCCGCCCGGTGCCACATCCCACGGCTGCGCGCAGCCTCCGTCGAGGACATCGACTTGTCCCACCCCCGCAGCCGACAGCAGCGCCGCCACCGTCGCCCCCACCCGTCCCGCGCCGCGGACCTGGACGCGCATGGAGTGTCTCGCCGCCAGCTGCCGTATTCCTCCACCCGGCTCTCGATGAACCACCGAGAGTGATGCCAGATCGGGGCGCAGCCGGTCGAGCGCACTGGATTTCCTTCGCAGGGCGTCGGCGGCGACACCGCCCGCGGTCGGATCGTCCAGCAGCCCGGCCTTGCTGAGCCGGTTGACCAGCGCGTCCGTCCGCCCTTCGGGTAGACCCATCGCGCGGGCCTCCGCCCGTAGCAACGGCAGTCCGCGGGTCCCGTCGAACAGCTGGAGCAGTGTGCCGGTGGCGGTGTCCATCGGCCCCACTGCCACCGCGTGTGCGGGCGTCACTCCGAACTGAACGGTCTGTCGCTCTCGCCACGCCCTCCTGAGCGCGGGCTTCACCATGGGATGCATATCGACTTCCCCCGTTGAACATGCGGAACGTGCAGAAGGCACTCATGTGTCACTCGCGTGTCACTGGACTCGACGGGATCACCGACTTGGACTCCCGTCTGATCCTGCGGGTGAACTGTTCTCAGAATGCATGGCTGGGGTGAAGTG
Source organism: Streptomyces albipurpureus (assembly GCF_023701525.1). Lineage (GTDB taxonomy): Bacteria > Actinomycetota > Actinomycetes > Streptomycetales > Streptomycetaceae > Streptomyces > Streptomyces albipurpureus. The sequence continues at coordinate 10,377 of NZ_JAMQAW010000010.1, read as the reverse complement.
GGTGAAAAGTTATCCACAGGCTCGGTGTATTAGTCGTAAAAATAGTGCAGCCATGGAGTGGATCACGCGGAACCGTTCCCGAGGCGGGACTTACCCCGCTGCCAACGGGTAACGTCGTGGCGTGTCCGTCGACCCATCGCCTCGCATCACCGGGGAATCCCTGTCGCACCCTGCGGGAGGTCAACCGAGCGAGGCGGCAGAGCGCCCGCCCCGCGCAACGGGAACGAGTGCGGTCGAGGTCCGTAGGAGCGCGCGGCGGAGTAGGACCGTGTCCGCGTACCGGGAGGGTGACCGGACCATTGTTCTGATCCCCGCACGGATGTCGGAAGCCGAGGAGCGGCGCTGGGTCGGTGTCATGCTCGACAAGCTCGCCGCCCAGGAGAGTAGACGGATCCTCGGTGACGGCGAGTTGACCGAGCGAGCCGAGCGGTTGTCCTCGCAGTACTTCAGCGGGCGGGTGACGCCGACATCGGTGAGGTGGGTGACGAATCAGAACACCCGTTGGGGATCCTGCACCCCCGCCGAGGGCAGTATCCGACTCTCGCACCGTCTTCAGGGGATGCCGGAGTACGTTGTCGACTATGTCCTGGTGCATGAGTTGGCACATCTGCTGGTGCCCGGTCACGGCCCGCGTTTTTGGCGACTGCTGGAGTCCTATCCCCGTACCGAGCGGGCCCGTGGATATCTGGAGGGAGTCATCGCCGCGGAGCGACTGCCGCACCTGCCGGTGACGGACGGGGAACGGTGACCAACAGCCCTTTCGGCGTGAGTCGCGCCTCGCCGTGAGTCGTGCCTCCGCTGCGCGTCGTGCATTCGTGGAGAATCGGCGTTCGAAGGGAAGAGGGAAGAAGGAAGAGGCGTCCGCTTCCCAGCGTCACACAGTGACCCAGAGTTGACCGGAACGTTCGCACGGTGTTCTTCGTTGGGCATCTCGTACCGAATCTGTCCCAATGGATGATCGGGCTTGGCTGAATGTCACATGCGGCTTAGCCTGACGCGACGATTCATATTTCTGGGATGGGGGACGGTCGTTACGCATGGCCAGGGAATTCCAACGCGGCCACAAGGCCAAGATCAGTGATCTCACTCCGGGAACGGATCTGTACGTAGGCGTGCAGATCGCGGCTCCTGGTCTGTCCTTCGACATCAGCTGCTTCGGGCTCGACGCCAACGAACAGCTCTCGGACGACCGGTACTTCATCTTCTTCAACCAACCGAAGTCGCCTGAGGAGTCCATTCAGCAGCTCGGCGCCCAGGCGGGTGACACGGAGTCGTTCCGAGTCACTCTGGACCGCATTCCTGCGAACATCCACAAGCTGTCCTTCACCGCCACCATCGATGGTGCCGGCCAGATGTCCCAGATCGGCCCCGGATACATCCGTATCGTCGCCGGTGGCGAAGAAGTCGTCCGCTACCCCTTCAACGGGGCGGAGTTCACCACCGAGCGGGCGGTGATGCTCGGTGACTTCTACCTGAAGGACGTCTGGCGCTTCGCCGCCATCGGTCAGGGCTTCGACGGTGGATTGGACGCCCTCCTGCGTAACTTCGGCGGTGAGGTCGCTGATGACCAGCCCGCCGCACAGGCCGCTCCGCAGCCACCCCAGCCGACGCCCTCCTTCGCGCCGCCGGCCCAAGCCGCAGCGCCCCCGGCTCCCCAGCCCGCGCCCTCGTTCGGGGCCCCGGCCGCCCCAGCCGCCTCGGTGGCGCAGGCGCCTGTGCCCGCGCCCGCGCCCGCACCACAGCAGTACGCGGCGCCCGCCATCGGGACCCCACCGGGTACTGCTGTTCCGCCCCAGTCAGCGCCCGCCTACGGGCAGCCGCAGCCGCAGTTCGGCCAGGTCCCCGGTCAGCCTCAAGGTCAGTTCCCGGGCCAGGCCATGCCGCCAGGCGCGCCTGCTCCCTATGGCCAACCTGCGCCTGCTCCCTATGGCCAACCCGCGCAGGCCCCCTACGGACAGCCAGTCGGCGCCCCCCAAGGGATGCCACAGGCGGGTCCCGGTCTCCAGGCGGCGCTCCAGCCATACCGAGAGACCCCCACTGGCCTTCGCTGGACGCCACAGAACCAGCATCTGATGCGGGTCGAGCTCGCGTTGGGCGGTGGCGGTGTTCTCGCCCGGCAGGGCAGCATGGTGATGTACCAGGGCAAGGTCGACTTCAGCAGCAAGAGCGCGGGCTTCGTCGGTCGTAAGCTCGGCAACGCCACTGGCCAGGAGATGCAGCTGATGCGCTGCACCGGCCGGGGCCAGGTCTTCCTCGCCGAGGACGCCGCTCATCTGCACCCCATTGAGCTCCAGGGAGACGGCATCTGTGTCTCCGCGGAGAATGTCCTCGCGTTCGACGAGGACCTCCAGTACGAGATCCGCCGTATCGAGGGACACGGCATTCCCGGCGGCGCGCTGTTCACCATGCAGTTCACCGGCACCGGCACCGTCGTGGTCAAGACGCAGGGCATTCCCGTCGTCCTGCCCGTCACACCGTCCACCTACGCCGACTCCAACGCGATCGTCGCCTGGTCGTCCGCGGCCCAAGTGATCATCGCGACCCAGGTTCGGCTACGCCGCAACGCCTACCCCGGCCACAGCGGTGAGGCGGTCAACCTCCAGTTCCGGGGTGCACCCGGCAACTTCATCGTCGTCCAGCCCTACGAGGTCTGAGGGAGCCCGAAGAAATGAACCAGCAACTCGCGGGCTTCGCCCCGACCCCCATCACGACCCGGATGGAGAACCACGGCCGGACCATGCTCAAGGTCGCCATGGCCACCGGGCAGGACCTCTTCGCTCGCACCGGTTCCATGGTGTCGTACGAGGGCTTCATCCAGTACGAACCGAATCCGCCGGCCGCCCGCCAGGCCGCCGCCCAGTGGGCGACGGGCGAGGGCGCACCCATCATGAAGTGCGCCGGCGACGGGCTCCTCTACCTCGCCGACTACGGCGCCGATGTGCTGGTGATCAACCTCAACAACGAGTCCATCTCGGTCAACGGCACCAACATCCTCGCCTTCGACGCCCATCTCACCTGGGGCGTGGAGAAGGTCAAGGGCCTGGCCAAGCTCGCCGGTCAGGGCCTGTGGAATGTGGAGATCGCGGGCACCGGATGGGTCGCCGTCACCTCCCGCGGTACGCCGATCGTCGTCGACTGCGGACGCGGCGAGGACGAGACCTATGTCGACCCGGACGCCCTCGTCGCCTGGTCGCCCAACCTCAAAGTGAAGGGCAAGCGAAGCTTCAAGGCCTCGTCCCTCATCGGGCGGGGCAGCGGCGAGGCCTTCCAGATGGCCTTCTCCGGACAGGGCATCGTCGTCGTACAGCCGAATGAGGACAGCACCGACCGTCTGCGTCTTCGGGGCTGAGGGGGAACGGGAACACCATGCAGAGCCCACTTTTCAACCATGGGGAGCAGCAGACCCAGGAGCGCTATGCCCTCCAGAACCCACAGCTGCTCCGGGTCGCGCTCACCGGCCATGAGGACATCCTCGCCCGCAAGGGCGCGATGGTCGCCTATCAGGGGACGGTCGACTTCGACGGCGAGTACCAGTCCAGCAGCCATCGCAGCACCAGTGAACGTACCGGCGAGGGCCTCGATCTGATGCGCTGCTCGGGCCAGGGCACGGTCTACTTGGCCAATCTCGCGCAGTACGTCCATGTCGTCGATGTCGACCAGGAGGGGCTGACCGTCGACAGCGCCTATGTCCTGGCACTTGATTCCGCGCTGCACACCGAGGTCATTGCGGTGGACAGCCAGTATGGAATCTCCGGCTCGGGAAAGTACCAACTCAACATCACCGGCCGCGGCAAGGTCGCTCTGATGACCTCAGGCCAGCCGCTGATGATGCAGGTCACACCCGAGAAGTACGTCAGCGTGGACGCCGATGCGATCGTCGCCTGGTCCACCCAACTGCGGGTGCAGATGCAGGCCCAGACGCACTCTTCGAACATCTTGCGGCGCCGGGGCAGCACCGGCGAGGGCTGGGAGTTGAGCTTCGCCGGCCAGGGATTCGCGCTGGTGCAGCCCAGCGAGGTCATGCCCCCGCAGAACGCTGAGATCGGCGAGGGGCTGCGCGGTCAGTTCGGCAACAGCGGCCAGAACCAGAACAACGCCTGGAGCTGAGTGACACCGGCAGCGTGTGAGATCTCATGAACGCGGACCACTGAACAACCAGTGCTTCGGCGCTCAAGGGCTGCCAAAAGCGTACCGGCGCGAATGGGACACCTGCGGAGCAAAGTAGCGCGGGGGGACTGTTAAAGCGCTGGGACGGCCACTGGGCCGTACAGCCGTTGTGGGTGAGGGGCGGTCTCTCCGATCCGGGAGGCCGCCCCTCACCCATGCGGCGTTACAGGACCCTTCGGGTGTTCTCCAGAAGGCGCACGACCGATTCATCCGCCACGTCCGGCACCTCGTCATAGGCGAACCAGCGCAGGTCGAGGGACTCCTCGCTGATCTCGGCGACGGCACCGGACGGCGCCAGCGCCGCGTACTGCACATCGAGGTGCCAGTTGCACGGGGCGGGGATCGGATGCCGGTCAAGCCGCACCGGCTCACCGGAGCGCAGCAGCGTCAAGCCGCTGATGCCCGACTCCTCGGTGGCCTCACGCAAGGCGGCCCGCGCGACCGTGGAGTCCCCCTGCTCGCAGTGGCCACCCATTTGGAGCCATATGCCGAGCTTTCTGTGCAACGTCAGCAGCACCCGCCCCTGCTCCGGGTCGATGACCAGCGCGCTGGCGGTCAGATGACCCGACTCACAGGACTTCCACATGCCGTCGGGGTGCATCGCCAGATGATCAAGGTAGAACTGCCGCAGTTCTTCCTGCCCCTGAGAGCCCTGATCCCCGGGATTCCGGGCGCCCCCGGAATCCCGCTCCCGAGGATCCTGATCATCGAAGCCCTTGAGGTCCTTCAAGACCAGTACGGCGTCGTCGTAGAGACTCACTGACCCGATCCGCCCTTGCCGCCCTCGTCGTCTGCCGCGTCGTCGTCCCCCGGCTCCTGTGCGCCCTTGGCCTTCTGCGGGCCGTCCTGGGTGCCGTCGGTGGACTTCCCCGCCCCGTCCTGGGAAGCCGCCTCGCCGAGCATCTTGTCCAGCTCCGAGAAGTCCATCTGCTCACGGTGGACGAAGCCGTCCGGGTCGTCCAGATCGGTGGCCGTGGGCAACATGTCCGGGTGCTCCCACAGGGCGTCGCGCCCGTCCACGCCCCGGGCGTCGGTGAGCGAGGCCCACAGCCGAGCGGCGTCCCGCAACCGTCGCGGACGCAGCTGAAGGCCGATCAAGGTCGCGAACGTCTGCTCGGCGGGACCGCCGGACGCCCGCCGCCTGCGCAGGGTCTCCCGCAGCGCACCGGCCGACGTCAACCGGGACGAGGCGGCCTCGTGCACCACCGCGTCCACCCAGCCCTCGACCAGCGCCAACGCGGTCTCCAGCCGGGCCAGCGCCGCCTTCTGCTGGGGAGTGTCCTCCGGCTGGAACATGCCCTGCTGAAGGGCCTCCTGCAACTGCTCGGGGTGCGTCGGGTCAAACTGTCCGACCACGTCCTCCAGCTTGGTCGTGTCCACCTTGATCCCGCGCGCGTATCCCTCGACGGCGCCGAACAGATGAGAGCGCAGCCACGGCACATGGGCGAAGAGCCGCTGGTGGGCGGCCTCCCGTAGTGCCAGGTACAGCCGAACCTCGTCCTTGGGCACCCCCAGGTCCTTACCGAGCGCCTCGACGTTCAGCGGGAGGAGCGCGGCCTTGCCGGCGGGGCCGAGCGGCAGACCGATGTCGGTCGAGCCGACGACCTCACCCGCCAGCACACCCACGGCCTGTCCGATCTGCTGACCGAACATCGCTCCGCCCATGGAGCGCATCATGCCGAGCAGCGGGCCCGCCATGGCCTGCATCTCCTCTGGCAGCACACCGCCCATGGCCACTCCGACCCGCTCGGCGACCGGGTCGACCAGCTGCTTCCAGGCGGGAAGGGTCGCCTCGACCCACTCGGCGCGGCTCCACGCCACCGCGGTGCTCGCACCGGACGGCAGGGAGGTCGCCCCGTCCAGCCAGACATCGGCCAACCGCAGCGCCTCCTCGACCGCGGTACGGTCGGCGGGGCCCACACTCTCGTCCTTGGTACCGTCTGCCGTACCTTGGGAAACCGTCTGGCGGGCGATCTGCTTGGCCATGTCCCAATTGACCGGGCCGCCCTCATAGCTCAGCATCTGGCCGAGCTGCTGGAAGGCGGCACCCAGGTCATTGGGGTTGAGTGAACCGAACATGGCGGCGAAGGGATTGTCCGAGCCGCCACCCCCGGCGTCGAATCCGAAGGGATTCATGGGGGATGGGCCGCCGGCGCCGTGGCCACCGCCGGAGGGATCGTTCTTCTTGCCCTTGTCGCCGTCCTCCGGCTCCTCTGGCGGAAGGCCGAATCCGAATGGGGTGTCACTCACGGGTTTCCTCGGCTCGTAGGGCCGCCGGCTCCTGCCGACGGCGAATGCCCAGTGTTCACCACCCAGCGTAGACAGCCAGGCCCGTGAATGGGCTCGGTGCTTCACTGACGCGTGGCCTGGGGCAGGATGGACGCCACCTGTACATACGTGTCATTCGCTTACGTACTGAAGACAACCGCTGGAGACACCTGGTGAGTTCCCCAGATCCGCAGGTTCGCGGAGCGCGAAACCGCTCAACCCCGACCCCGGGCGAGGGGCCATCGGGTCGTGGCCCCATCGTCGCGATCACTGGCGCCGCCACGGGCATCGGTGAACTGCTCGCCCGGCAGCTGGCCGCGTCCGACGAGGTCAAGCAGGTCATCGCGATCGACGAGCGCCGTGGCGAGGTCTCTGAGGCGCAATGGCATATTTTGGATGTCCGTGATCCGGCCATCGCGGAGAAGCTGCGAGGGGCCGACGTCGTCGTGCACCTGGCGCTTGACCTCGACCTGGAGACCGACTCCGCGGCACGTACTGCGTACAACGTACGCGGGACGCAGACCGTGCTGACGGCGGCTGCCGCGGCGGGGGTGCACCGGGTCGTCCTGTGCACCTCGGCCATGGTCTACGGAGCGCTCCCGGACAATGACATCCCGCTCTCCGAGGACGCCGAGCTCCGCGCCACCGCCGAGGCGACGGGCGTCGGGGATCTCCTGGAGATCGAACGCCTCGCCCGGCGAGCACCCCGCGCTCATCCCGGGCTCAACGTCACGGTGGTCCGGCCGACCGTCCTGGTGGGCGGCACGGACACCGCGCTCACCCGCTACTTCGAGTCGCCCCGGCTGCTTGTCGTTGCCGGATCACGTCCCACCTGGCAGTTCTGCCATGTCGAGGACCTGGTGAGCGCTCTGGAGTACGCCGCTCTGGAGAAGGTCGAGGGTGAGCTCGCCGTCGGTTGTGACGGCTGGCTCGAACAGGAGGACGTCGAGGAACTGAGCGGCATCCGACGGATGGAACTGCCGTCCGCCGTCGCACTCGGTGCCGCCGCCAGACTCCACCGGATCGGACTGACGCCCTCCCCGGCCGGAGACCTGGCGTACACGATGCACCCCTGGGTCGTCAGTGTGAGCCGCCTCCATGACGCCGGCTGGCGCCCGCGCTGGACGAACGAGGAGGTCCTCGCCGCACTCCTCGACGAGGTGGAGGGCCGCCACACGGTCGCGGGTCGCCGCCTCGGCCGCAAGGACGCGACCGCGGCAGGGGCTGCCGGAGCGACGGTCGCCCTGCTCGGTACGGCCGCACTGGTGCGGCGTGCCCGAAAGGCACGGCGACGCATCTAGCGGGCCGAGAGGACTCCACCGCACCGGTCGCCCGCAGGGATGTGCGCCGTAGCCGCCCGACCGGGGGGATATGTCCCCAGCGTGGCGCCGGCGTGCGGCCGATGCCGGTTCCCCGTCGACGAGGCGGCCGCACCCGGCCCCGGAAGGCCGGGGGCGCTCGGTTGTCGGCGGCGTACGGCACGATGAGTCCATGGCCAATACGTACGACCACCCTGGTGAGCGGGCGGCTGATGACCCCGTTCGGCTCATCGCGGTCCGCGACACACCGCTCTCCGTCGATGAGGTCTTCGCCGCTGTCGCTGACAGAGCGGCGGGCGGCATCGCGCTGTTCGTCGGCACCGTGCGTGATCACGACGGCGGTGCGGACGTCGACGAGCTCGGCTATTCCTGCCACCCCTCGGCGGAGGCCGAGATGCGCCGAGTGGCCGAGAAGATCACCGCGGAGTTCCCGGTACGGGCCCTGGCGGCGGTCCATCGCACAGGCGATCTACAGATCGGGGACCTCGCGGTGGTCGTCGCGGTGGCCTGCGCACACCGCGCGGAAGCCTTCACCGCCTGCCGCAAGCTGATCGACGACCTCAAACGAGACGTCCCCATCTGGAAGCACCAGAAATTCTCCAACGGCACCGAAGGGTGGGTCGGCGCGTAGCGCCGCCATTTTGAGGGTGGTGGTCGGGTGACGGGTGGGCGCGTAGCGCTGTCATTCGGGTGCGGCGCCGTCCCTGGAGGGGTGGGTGTCGCGCTGGGGTTGCGGGGCGGGAGCGCGGGTGCCGGGCCTTCGGTGTGGGGCGCCGCTTGGCCGGGTCCAGTACGGTTGCTGTATCCGGGGGCGGTTGACGGCGGTCGCGTAGGTGTGACGTCGTGCGCGCTCGGGCGGCAGGGGATGTCGGGAGCCTTGACGGGTTCGCGATGCGGGCCTGCGGACGACTTGCGGGTGGGACGGCGACTGAAACCCGTATGACACCCAAGCGCCCCGATTTGCGTAACCGTCCCCCTGCCATGAGCGTTGAACTTGCAGATGGCTAATCTGCTGATCACTCGGTTGCGTTGCTCATGGGGTAGGGAGGTCGCGATGGCAGCACTCGCCTGGTTGTTGATTCCGCTTTTCGCTGTTGTCGGTGCTGCGATATGGGGCGGCTGGGCCTCCCGGAACCGCACCACCGGTGATGTGGCCGAACTGGCCGGATACGCGCGCTTCCGGGACGCGATGGAGAAGGCTGATACCGGCAGCGGCCCCGCGCAGTGACGGCGTTCATGCCTCGGTGAGGAACCCTCCGTCCGCCGGTCCCTGACCTCGATGGGCGTGCCACGGAGGGGTTGGTCCCCGACAGTGCATTGACAGTCAAGTCCCGTACTGTCGTTCCATGCCACGCCGCACTGCGACGATGCTCGCCTCGACTCTTCTCTTTATCGCGCTGCTCTGCGCAGGGGTGCTCATCCCCGTCCCGTATGCGGAGATGTCTCCCGGGCCGACGGTCAACACTCTGGGCGATGTGGGCGGCGAGCCGGTTCTTGACATCGATGGCCGCAAGACCTATCCCGCGACCGGTCATCTCAATATGACGACCGTCCGGGTCACCAGCGCCGACTACCGGATGAACATCGTCGAGACGGTCTACGGCTGGCTGGCCCATGACAATGTGGTCGTTCCGCACGACACGCTCTACCCGGACGGGAAGACCGAGGAGCAGTCGACGCAGGAGAACGCCGAGGAGTTCACCCAGTCGCAGGAGAGCGCGAAGGTGGCCGCGCTGGACCAGTTGAGGATCCCGGTCCAGGCGCGCGTCATCGTCGCCACGGTCCGCAAGGACTCTCCAGCGGAGAACCGGTTGCACGCCGGTGATGTGATCCGTGCCGTTGACGGTACGGAGGTCAAGAAGCCGGACGACGTCGCCAGGCTGGTCACCCAGCACAAGCCCGGTGACCAGGTCGTCTTCACGATCGTGCCGACGAAGGAAGCGGTGGCCGCCGAGAAGGCGGGCAAGGAGCCGACGAAGACCGAGAAGGTCACGATCAAGACGGTGGCGGCGGACTCCGGCGGCCGTGCGATCGTCGGCATCGAGGCCGGTACCGATCACACGTTTCCGTTCACCATCGACATCAACCTCGCCGATGTGGGAGGGCCCAGCGCCGGGCTGATGTTCGCACTGGGCATCGTCGACAAGCTGACCCCGGGCAATCTGACCGGTGGGAAGTTCGTGGCGGGGACCGGGACCATCGACGACGACGGCAAAGTCGGCCCGATCGGCGGTATCGAGATGAAGCTGGTGGGCGCCAGGAAGGCCGGGGCGGAGTTCTTCCTCACCCCGAGCGATAACTGCGCCACCGCGGTATCAGACATTCCGGATGGGCTGACGCTGGTGCGGGTGAAGACCATCGCCGATGCGACCCAGTCCCTGGGGAAGATCAAGGCCGGGAAGACAGCCGATCTCCCCAGCTGCTCCACCAGCTGACCCCCAGCCGCAGGCCCCCGCACCACCGACGGCTGACAGCGCGGCACACCTCCCCGCACCGCACCACGTTCCGTGCTGGTGATCAGCGGTGTTCCACCACTGGTTCGGTACGGAAATGCCCCCGCGAACCGCCGGGGATGCGCCGGAAGACCTGAGGGCCCCGGTGGGGTCGGTAGCGGACCGACCCC
>NZ_JAMQAW010000001.1 GCF_023701525.1 Streptomyces albipurpureus | reverse complement strand
AGCCCCTGGGCCTTCTCCAGGAACCGCGGGTTGGAGCCGGGCACCGCCAGACAGGAACGACGGGGACGCAGACGGTTCAGCGGCTGGGTCATACGGAAACCTCCAGAGGGTCGAGCTTGTTCGCTACACGGATCTCATCGACGATACGGCCGATGATCTCCGTGATGCCGAAGTCCTTCGGTGTGAAAACGGCGGCCACCCCCGCGGCCCTCAGCGCGGTAGCGTCCGCGCCGGGGATGATCCCGCCGACGATCACCGGGATGGGGGTGTCGCCAGCGCCGCCGCGCCCGGGGGAGGAGGCGGCGCCCGCCGCACGGAGCCGGTCGAGCACATCGGGTACCAACTCCGCGTGTGAACCGGAGAGGATCGAGAGGCCCACACAGTGCACATCCTCCGCCAGCGCGGCCGACACGATCTGTTCGGGGGTCAGCCGAATGCCCTGGTAGATCACCTCGAAGCCGGCGTCACGCGCTCGTACCGCGATCTGTTCGGCGCCGTTGGAGTGCCCGTCGAGACCCGGCTTGCCGACCAGCAGCCGCAACCGTCCCACCCCCAGCTCAGCGGCGGTCCTGGTCACCTTGTCGCGTACGGCGGCCAGCGGTGTGCCCGCCGCGGCGGGCACCGCGACCGGTGCGCTGGAGACCCCGGTGGGCGCCCGGAACTCACCGAACACATCGCGCAGCGCCCAGGCCCACTCTCCGGTGGTGACCCCCGCACGGGCACACTCCACGGTGGCCGGCATCAGATTGTCGCTACCCGCCGCCAGCTTCTTCAGCGCGGCCAGGGACTCGGCGGCCCGCGCCTCATCCCGGTCGGCCCGCCACTGATGGAGCGCCGCTACGACCCGTGCCTCGTTGGCCGGGTCCACGGTCATGATCGCCCGGTCGAGATCGGCGGTGAGCGGATTCTCCTCGGTGGACTCGAAGATGTTGACCCCGACGATCTTCTCCTCGCCCGCCTCGATCCGGGCCCTTCGCTCGGCGTGTGATGAGACCAGTTGTGATTTGAGATAGCCGGATTCGACCGCGGCCATCGCGCCGCCCATCGCCTGGATGCGGTCGATCTCGGTCAGACACTCCTCGACCAGGGCGGCCACCTTGGCTTCGATCACATGGGAACCGGCGAAGATGTCCTCGTACTCCAGCAGATCCGACTCGTGCGCCAGCACCTGCTGGATGCGGAGCGACCACTGCTGATCCCATGGCCTGGGCAGACCCAGCGCCTCATTCCAGGCCGGGAGCTGCACGGCACGGGCCCGTGCGTCCTTGGAGAGGGTGACGGCGAGCATCTCCAGAACGATCCGCTGCACATTGTTCTCCGGCTGCGCCTCGGTGAGGCCCAGCGAGTTGACCTGTACGCCGTAGCGGAAGCGGCGCTGCTTGGCGTTCTCGATGCCGTAGCGCTCTTGTGTGACGCGGTCCCAGATGCGCGAGAAGGCGCGCATCTTGCACATCTCCTCGATGAATCGCACGCCCGCGTTCACGAAGAAGGAGATACGGGCGACCACCTCACCGAACTTCTCCGGCGGGACCTGTCCGGAGTCCCTGACCGCGTCCAGCACGGCGATGGCCGTGGACATCGCGTAGGCGACCTCCTGGACGGGGGTGGCCCCCGCCTCCTGGAGGTGGTAGCTGCAGATGTTGATCGGATTCCACTTGGGGATGCGGGCCACCGTGTAGGCGATCATGTCCGTGGTCAGCCGCAGCGACGGGCCGGGCGGGAACACATGCGTTCCGCGTGACAGGTACTCCTTCACGATGTCGTTCTGGGTGGTGCCTTGCAGCGCACCCATCTCAGCGCCCTGCTCCTCCGCGACCACCTGGTAGAGGGCCAGCAGCCACATCGCCGTGGCGTTGATCGTCATCGAGGTGTTCATCTGGTCGAGCGGAATGTCGTGGAGCAGCTTGCGCATGTCCCCCACATGGGAGACCGGAACGCCGACCCGACCCACCTCGCCACGGGCGAGGATGTGGTCGGGGTCGTACCCCGTCTGGGTGGGCAGATCGAAGGCGACCGAGAGTCCGGTCTGGCCCTTGGCGAGATTGCGTCGGTAGAGCTCGTTGGACGCTTCCGCGGTGGAGTGGCCGGCGTAGGTTCGCATCAACCACGGCCGGTCCTTCTGGCGATCGGTCATGGGTGGCCTCAGACGTTGCGGAAGCGGTTGATGGCGTCGAGGTGTTGGGCGCGCATCTCCTCGTCGCGGACACCGAGCCCCTCACCGGGCGCGAGGGCGAGCACACCGACCTTGCCCTGGTGGAGGTTGCGGTGGACGTCGTAGGCGGCCTGCCCGGTCTCCTCCAGGGCGTAGACCCGGGAGAGCGTCGGGTGGATCTTGCCCTTGGCGACCAGGCGGTTGGCCTCCCACGCCTCCCGGTAGTTGGCGAAGTGGGAGCCGACGATCCTCTTGAGTGACATCCAGAGATACCGGTTGTCGTACTCGTGGTTGTAGCCGGAGGTCGACGCGCAGGTGACGATGGTGCCGCCCTTGCGGGTGACGTACACGGACGCGCCGAAGGTCTCCCGGCCGGGGTGCTCGAAGACGATGTCGACGTCCTCGCCGCCGGTCAGTTCGCGGATGCGCTTGCCGAACCGCTTCCACTCGCTCGGGTCCTGATGGTGTTCGTCGCGCCAGAAGCGGTAGTCCTCGGCGCTTCGGTCGATGATGGCCTCGGCGCCCATGGACCGGCAGATGTCGGCCTTGAGGTCGCTGGAGACCACGCAGATGGGGGTGGCGCCGCCGGCGAGGGCGAACTGGGTGGCGTATGAGCCGAGCCCACCACTCGCGCCCCAGATCAGCACGTTGTCGCCCTGCTTCATCGCGGCCCCGTTGCGCGAGACCAGTTGACGGTACGCGGTGGAGTTGACCAGTCCGGGGGCCGCCGCCTCCTCCCAACTGAGGTGCCCGGGCTTGGGCATCAGCTGGTTCGACTTGACCAGGGCTATCTCGGCGAGTCCGCCGAAGTTGGTCTCAAAGCCCCAGATCCGCTGTTCGGGGTCGAGCATGGTGTCGTTGTGGCCGTCCGACGATTCCAGCTCGACGGAGAGGCAGTGGGCCACGACCTCGTCGCCCGGCCGCCAGGCGTTGACGCCGGGGCCGGTGCGCAGGACCACGCCCGCGAGGTCGGAACCGATGACGTGGTACGGCAGATCATGGCGCCGGGTCAGCTCGGAGAGCCTTCCGTACCGCTCCAGGAAGCCGAAGGTGGCCAGTGGCTCGAAGATCGACGTCCACACCGAGTTGTAGTTGACCGAGGACGCCATCACCGCGACCAGCGCCTCACCGGGACCCAGCTCGGGCACCGGCACCTGCTCGACATGAAGTGACTTGCGGGGATCCTTGTCCTTGGTCTCCAGACCGGCGAACATCCCGGTCTCGTCCTTGTGCACGGTCACCGCGCGATAGGACTCGGGAAGGGGCAGCGCGGCGAAGTCCGCCGGCGTACTGTCCGCCGACTGAATCGCGTCCAGGATTTCCTTCACGGTGTTGCCTCCGGCCAAGCGCATCGGGGGAGTCCCTGGGGATACCCCGCGGAAAGTGAGGGCGGTGCTGCTGTGGAGGTGTGCCGTCGGTTCGGCTGGGGTGGTGCTGGTGGCTGCGCGGGTGGGCGCGGCGGGAGCCTGTGACGCAGGCGTCCGGGCACTCAAGCTCGATGATTTGAGGGGACAGCCGGCGTACGAGAGGTCTCTGCACGCCGGCCGCCCGGACGTTCTTCACGCTATGGCACGCCGTGCCATGTGACAAGACACTGCGTGCCAGTATTTTCTTTCAAGTGTGAACCTCGGGGCACGAATGAGCAACACGCGGTTCACCTCGGACGGGGCGGCCGCCCTACCGAGCCCGGTGCGGCGGCGGGCGCTGCGGCACTTCACCCTGGCTGTTCCGGGGTTGCCGAGACGTCGTGATACCTGGCACCCGATGTCAGTCAGCCACTCGCCGCGGAGGCTGCACGCGACGCCGGGAAGATCCGCCTCGACGGTCCTGGTGAGGAGCGTGCACCCGGCAACAAGGGCGGGGTCGGGCTGTTCCTCGGTGTCCCCAGCACCCGCGGATGCTGTCCGACACGGCTCTGGGCCTCCTCGGGGCGCGTCGGTCTCGACGGCCACCGCGGGCGGAGCTGGCCGGGACCGCCCGGCCAACCTGGGTGGGTCGTGAAACGGGCCCCCTGGGCCGAGGCGCCCGGTCTGGTCGTCCGCCCTGCTAAGGCATCAGTTGAGACGGCCCTGCAGCGCGCGCTCGATCGTGCGCATCACATCGTTCAGCGGCGCGTCGGTACGGGCCACGGCCACCAGGACCTGCTCCTGGCCGGTCACCATGGCCGAGGCCACTCCCTCCGGGGCGGTGATCAGCCGGGCGGGCGCATCCGCGTTCGGTGGGCCTTCGGGCGCCGACTCGCCGACACCCGCCCGCCCCGCCCCGATCCCCGTGCCGAAGGTATCCCGGACGATCGCGAAGGCATGGTCGAGCTGGCCCTCCACATCACCTTCGCCGCCCGCCCGCAGCCACCGCCGCAGCACATGGTTGTGCGCCGTGACGACCGCGGACGCCGCGACCTCCGCGAGCAGGGGGTCGTCGTTGCCGTCATGGTGGTCCCGCTCATCGAAATGGCCCAGCAGATAGCGGGTGAACAGCCGCTCGTAGCGGGCCACCGAAGCGATCTCCCGCTCGCGCAGGGTGGGCACCTCGCGGGTGAGCCGATAGCGCTCCACCGAGACCGCGGGGGAGGCCGCGTACATCCGCATGACCTCCTTGATGCCCCGGCAGACGGTGTCCAACGGATGCTCGTGGGCCGGCGCCGCGTTCAGCACTGCCTCGGCCCGTACGAGGGTGTCGTCGTGATCGGGGAAGATCGCCTCTTCCTTGGAGCGGAAATGCCGGAAGAAGGTCCGCCGTGCGACACCCGCCGCCGCGGCGATCTCATCGACCGTCGTCGCCTCGTACCCCTTGGTCGCGAACAGTTCCATCGCCGCGGTCGCTAGTTCGCGGCGCATCTTCAGGCGCTGTGCGGCGGCGCGATTGCCCGCCGCGCTTTCCGGAGCGTCAGCGGCTGACTTCTTACGGGGTGACCGACGACTGGGGTCGGAGGGCTGGGGCATGAGCCGAACGTACTCCATCGGCGCAGGAGAGCGCGCCTGCGATACGACGGTGACCGAGCCCTGAACGGGGTCCCGGCCGGGCGGTCGGGACCCCGTCGGACGCGGCGCCACGGGCGGTCCGACGAGTGGGGCCGGGCAACCCGCCCCAGCCCGCTCCGCGATCAGCGCCGGGCGTATTCGCGAAAGCCACGCCCTGTCTTACGGCCGAGACACCCCGCGGCCACCAGGTGTTCCAGTAGGGAAGCGGGTGCCAGACCGGGATCGCGGAACTCGCGGTGCAGCCCCTTCTCGATCGCGAGTGACACATCGAGCCCCACCACATCGAGCAGTTCGAACGGGCCCATGGGGTAGCCGCCGCCCAGCTTCATCGCCGTGTCGATCTCATCGGTGCTCGCATAGTGCTGCTCAAGCATCTTGATCGCGTTGTTGAGATAGGGGAAGAGCAGGGCGTTGACGATGAAACCCGCCCGATCGCCGCAGTCCACCGGATGCTTCTTGATGCCCGCCGTCACCGAGCGGACGGTGGCGTGGACCTCGTCCGATGTGAGGACCGTACGGACGATCTCCACCAGCTTCATCGCCGGCGCCGGGTTGAAGAAGTGCATCCCGATCACGTCCTCGGGACGTGAGGTGGCCCGGGCGCATGCCACGACCGACAAGGACGATGTGGTGGTGGCGAGTACCGCGCCCGGCCGGCAGACCTGGTCGAGAGCGGCGAACAGTTGCCGTTTGACCTCCAGGTCCTCGGCGACCGCCTCCAAGGCCAGATCGACTTCGCCGAAGGCGTCGAGGGAGCCGGCCGGGGCTATTCGGTCCAGGGTCAACTGCCGTGCCGCGGACGTCATCCGCCCTTTGCCGACGGAACGGGAAAGGGACTCGGCGATACGCAGCTTGGCGTTCTGAGCCTTCTCCAGCGAGCGGGCAGCCAGCACCACGTCATAGCCGGCCTTGGCGAACACTTCCGCGATACCGCTGGCCATCGTGCCGGAACCGGCCACTCCGACCGAGCGGACCTCTCGCCCCACCGCCTGCTTCAGGTCTGGTCGCGGGGTGAGTGAGTCCGGCACCACGGCCGATGAATCCGGGTCGCACGAGGTGCCGGCCGCGGCGTAGGTGTAGAACCCCCGGCCCGCTTTACGCCCGGTCAACCCGGCCTCGCTCAGTTGCTTCAGGACGGGGGACGGCGCGTGGAGCCGGTCCTTTGACTCGGCGTACATCGCCTCCAGGACGGTACGGGCGGTGTCGATGCCGATCATGTCCAGCAGGGCGAGCGGGCCCATCGGCAGCCCGCAGCCGAGCCTCATCGCGGCGTCGATGTCCTCCCGGGACGCGTACTTCGACTCGTACATCGCCGCGGCGTGGTTGAGATAGCCGAACAGCAGTCCGTCGGCGACGAATCCCGGCCGGTCACCGACCGCGACCGGTTCTTTGCCCAGATCGCGGGCGAGTGCGGTGACGGCCTCGACGGCGGTGGGTGAGGTCAGCACGGAAGAGGCGACTTGGACCAGTTTCATGGCGGGCACCGGATGGAAGAAGTGCATTCCCAGGACGCGCTCCGGATGTTCCGTTTCGGCTGCCAGCCGGGTCACCGACAGTGCGTTGGTGCCCGTGGCGATGATGGTGGTGGGGCTCACGATGCCGTCTAGCTGGTCAAGGACCTGCCGCTTCGCCTCATAGGACTCAGAGATCACCTCGATCACCAGATCGACATCGGCCACCGACTGGAGGTCGCAGGAGACCCGGAAACGAGCCAGAGTGTCACGGCGCTGGTCTTCGGTGATCCGCCCGCGCCGTACCGCGCGGGCGGTGGACGACGCCAACGAGATGGTGGCTCGACGGGCGGCGGCGGCACAGAGGTCGACACCGATGACCTCGCGTCCCGAACGGGTCAGGACGTCGCAGATGCCGGTGCCCATGGTGCCGAGACCAACGACGGCAATGGTGGGGAGTGGGATGTCCATCGGGGGACTCCAGAGTGAGTGACGACGACAAACAAGGGGAAAAAAGCCACAACGCGATGGAAACGACGCAAGGCGACTCTGCTGACTGCGGCCATCAAGGGCACGCGGGCGTCCAGAGCGGCAGTCCGCCTGTCATGGCGCAGATGCGGGGATTCATGGTGAGCGCCCGCCCTGTGTGCTGGGCGGAGAACCACAACGAGCGGCGGGAGCCGAAAGCCGCAACCGGCTTACGGAGCAGGCGCGTCGCTGAGTGGAAGAGGGGCCGACGGACTCTGTCCCGGAGCCCTGCCGTACTGCGGTGCGCTACCGACGTGCGCACGTCGTGCTGGCCGAACCGATGGCACTCATGGCGGCTGCGTCACCAGGCCGCCCGGAGCAATACGGGGGTTGCCCGCTCACCTGAGATTAACTGGCGAGTAACGAGCGCGCCAGACCTGGCCCGGTGTGATCTGAGTCGCCGTTCGGATGCGGCCGACTCCGGCACTACGCTGATCGCCCATGGACGAAGAGTTACGGTCGCTCGTGACGCGACTACGGGGGGAGTCCGATGGATCAGCGGATTTTGACCGATTGCTGCTGACGGCGGACCTCGAAGAACTGGCTGCTGTTCTCATCGAGCGCGAACGCCCCCTGTGGGCAAGGGAACTGGCTGCCTTCCGGCTCGGCTGCGCAGGCGACCCCCGAGCGTTTGAGCCACTGGTCCTCCTCCTCAACCATCGCGACGCCGAGCGCTGCGTCTCAGCGGCCCACGCGCTCGCCGAACTGGCCGACGCCCGTACCGCGCGGGCCGCCGCCGCCCTCGCCACCAATGAGTTGCGGGCCGCCTACGCCCTGGTACCCGTCCGGCTGCTGACCCGGCTGCGCGCCCCGGAGTCCGTGCCGGCCCTGATCACCGTGCTTCGCCGCAGACTGGCACCGGCCGATCCCTACGCGAGGTTGGCGCTGGCCTGTGTGGAGGGTCTGGGGGCACTGGGTGACGCTCGTGCCGAAGCGGTGCTGGAGTCCGCGCGGACGCATCACCGGCTCGCGGCAGCGGCAGAGGCGGCGCTCGCCCGACTGGGCTGACATCCGCTCGGCGCTTCGCAGCTGAGCTCTCGGTACGGTGTGAGCGCATGCCGCGGTCGGCGCGCCACGCACCGGTACGCGCCGAGGGCTCCGGGCCGCCGCTGCGGTCCCGAAGCCCTCGGCTCCCCCGATTCCACCCGCCGTACGCCGGGGTCCTGGCGATGGCAGGTGTGTCCTTGGTGCAACCCCAGAGTGGGGTCGCGGCTCAGTAGAGCTTGGCGACCGCGGTCTTCGTGGTCTTCTTGAAGCCGGCCAGCGGCGCACCGCTGAGATCGCCCAACTGGCTCCAGCCGATGACCGTCACCGTCCGGCCGTCCCGACCGACCGAGTAGAGCGCGATGTCCGTCGACCCGACCTTGGGGTCGGCGGTGTCCACGCTGTAGACGTACGCA
Organism: Streptomyces albipurpureus; assembly: GCF_023701525.1. GTDB lineage: Bacteria > Actinomycetota > Actinomycetes > Streptomycetales > Streptomycetaceae > Streptomyces > Streptomyces albipurpureus. The sequence goes on along the minus strand of NZ_JAMQAW010000001.1, from coordinate 278,349 downwards.
CCCTCTTCGACGCTGACCTTTCCGTGGTACTTGGTGGTGCCCTTCAGGGTCGGGTACTGCTGCTGAAGCCGCTTGAGGCAGCCATTGACGGAGCTGCGCAGTTTGGTGACGAGAGCCTTCGCCTTGGCCTCGCTCCCCGCGACCGTGATGGTCTGGTGAGCGCTGGTGTCCAGTTCGGTCTGGAAGAGGCGGTGCTTGCTCGATGACTTGGGAGCGATCTTCTTGGTGCAGAAGTCGGCGGCCGCCCCGGCCTTCACCGAACCCCCCGTCCACGGGGTGAGCGAAGCCGGCAGCTGCTTCGCGCTGAGGAAGGCCGGGGCGGGAGCGGCGGTGGCTGCGGACATCGAGCCGATGGTCATACCGATGGCTGCGGCGGTCACGGCAGCGGTACGGAGCATGTTCATGGAAGTGCTTCCCCCTGATGGTGGTTGGTGGAACGTCACCAGCTTCGGCCGCTCATCGGCCAGCGGGCAAGCATCCGGGCACCGGGTGGAACAGTGGAACCATTCCACCCCCGTTGACGTGGGAATACTCGGTAGGGGTGGAATGCCACCCTGGGACGGGTCGGGGAGCTGGAACGGGTGGGCACACACGACACGGAGGCATTCGCGCGGCGGCTGGCTGAGCTGCGGGAGGCATCGGGGCGCAGCTATGGGGCGCTGGCGCGCCGGATGGGGGTCAGCGCGTCGACCCTGCACCGATACTGCTCGGGTCACACCGTTCCGCTGGAGTTCGCGCCGATCGAGCGGCTGGCACGGCTCTGCGGATGCCGGGGGGAGGAACTCGTCGCCCTGCACCGGCTGTGGGTGCTGGCGGATGCTGATCGCCGCAGGCGCCAGGACGCGGCGGCGGTTTCCGGAGCACAGACCGGAACCGATTCTTCCGGCGGGGCGGACGGTACGGGTGCGGCCAGTGCTCCCGAGGGGCGCTCGGGCAAGAGCTCACCAGCTCCCGCCCACAACGGTGGTCCCGAGACCACGGGGCCGAAGGCTCCGCCGGTGAAGGCGGCGGAAGCAGCGCCGCAAACGGAAGCGGTACCGGAGTCAGATCAGACCGCCCGGGTCGGGGAGCCCAAGCCGCGAGTTGAGCGGGCCTCTGGAGCTGCCGGCCTTCCGACCCCTGCTGATCCGGCTCCTGCTGGCGCAACCTCCGCCGATCCAGCCTCTGCTGGTCCAACCCCGGCCGATCCGGTTCCGGAACGACCGATTCTCAGTCGTGCACCCCAGCCTGAGGCCCAGGCGCAGGGGAGCGACGCGGGCCGTCCCCGCGCGGATGCCGGGCCGGCCGACGGCCCTCCCGAAGCCACGGTGGTGCTGGGCGCTGGTGTCCCACGGCGTCGACGGCGGGCTGTTTACGCCACCGCCGCGGCGGTCGTCACCACGGTCACCCTGGTGCTCCTGCTGGCCTTCGACCGCTCGCCCCTCCACGGTGTGAACAGAGAACGCGCCACCGTCGGGCAGCCGGACGGGGTGAAGTCCACCTGGCCGTCCGCGATGACTCCCGATGGTCGTCGGAGCAGCCCGTCCCCATCCAAGTCCCCATCCTCCGGTTCTGTGACCGCCACCTCGTCTTCGCGTCCGTCCCCGGTGAGTACCGGCCCGACCGGTTCAGCTGCGGCCTCCGCCGGATCGGCCACCAAGGCACCGCCGCTCAGCGGCACACCCTTCTCCTGGAGCCTGGACCAGCATGTCTGGGAGAACGGCTGCGGCCATGCCTATCTCGTCGACCGCCCCCTCTCCGCCGTCCCCCCGCCGCCGGCCGAGTCCGACGCCGAACCGTGGGCCGGCTCCCTCGGCGCCGTGCACGGGGGCGAGACCATGGTGCGCATCACCGTGCAGGGCAAGAGCGACCAGGCGGTGGTCCTCCAGTCGCTCAGGGTGCGGGTCACGGCCAAGCGCACTCCGCCGAAGGGGAACGTCTACCTCATGAGCGTGGGCTGCGGCGGGTCCATCACCCCGCGAATGTTCGATGTCGATCTCGACCGCCCGCGCCCCCTCGCCCGGTCCGTGGCGGGTAGTGATGCCGGAGTGGACATTCCGGCGGTCTCGTTCCCCTACCGCGTTTCGGCGACCGATCCCGAGGTCCTGCTGGTTACGGGGCGCGCGGTCGGGTGCGACTGCGACTGGTACCTGGAGCTTGAGTGGAGTAGCGGTGACCGCAAGGGAACCGCTCGGATCGATGACAGCGGACGGCCGTTCCGTACCAGCGGGGTGAGGGGCAGGCCGACCTATGAGTACGACACGATCACCCGGGGCTGGCGCCCGGTCGAATCCGCCGAGAGCCGGGATGGGGCGGACCGGGGTACCCCCTCGGTGCAGGGCAGCCCATCGGCCTGAGCTGATTCCAGGTCGCAGGGGGTGTGTGAGGCGGGCGGTTGGATGGCCGGAGGGATGCTAGGGCGTCGGCGGGTGGGAGAAGTGCCGCATCGGCCCCCGGGCGTAGCGCACCTCTGGCACCTGCACCCCGGCCACCTCGAACGACTCCTCGGGGCCGTCGGGTGCGAAGCCCGCCTTCTCATAGAAGCGGCGAGCCCGGTCATTCCCCTTCACCACCCAGAGCAGCAGCTCCGGCAGGCCCCGGGCCTCGGCACGGGTGGTCAACTCCGTCATCAGCGCCCGCCCCACCCCGGTCGATATCTCCTCCGGCACCACATACAGCGCATACACCTCACCCTGGGTGGCCGGGGCGCCCTCGTCTCTACACGGTCCATAGCAGGCCCAGCCCACCACGCCGCCTTCGCGTTCGGCGACGAGATGGGTGGTGGCACCAGAGCCGTCGCTCAGAAATCCGCGCAACTTCTCCGTGTACTCGGCCGCACTCATCGCGTTGAGGTATGACCGCGGCATCAGCCCGGCATAGGCGTACTGCCACCCCCGCAGCCGAATCCGGGCGACTGCCCCGCAGTCCTCGATCGTCATGTCCCTGATAAGGAGGCTATGGAGTGTCATGGTGCGGACACAATCAGCGCGGTGACCCGTACGGTCCGACTGGCGGGCAGTAGCTCGGGAGCGAACACCTCATCTCGGGCAGTCCCTATGCCGACCGGATCTCGGAGATCGGCGATAGAACAGGGCAACCTCATGAGGTCATCCGGGGAAGCGGCTGCCGCGGTGAGGCACCGGCGAAGACCGTCACCACCCTGCCGCGCTTGCGTCCTTGGATCGCCCACTCCTCGGCACCTGTGCTTCTCATCGAACGCGCACCGCACGGATACGCCGACGAATCCGCCAGCACCCCGGGCGGCACGGCCATAGCCGCTGGGGGGAGCGACACCCCCGGCGCAGGGATCTGGGTGGGTTGCGTGGTCATATGGCCATCCTTGCCTGCACCACTGACAATCCAGTCGGGAATCTCGTGGAGATCGGCCCTGCCTTCATGGGGCCTCGCACCCTCCCCGCTGGGGACGATCCCGCTCCGGGACGGCCCTCAAGCGCTACAACCAAGGGGGTACCCTTAAAGCATGACCGACCTCGATGCCACCACCGCCATCCGAAACGTCTTCGCTCAGCTGGGAAGCATTCCGGACCCCGTCGATCGAGCCCGCGCGGTCGGTGTCGTACTCGACGACATCCCGACCCTCCAAGCCGAACTGCGCGCCCTGCGTCAGGACGCCGTGCTCGCCATGCGGGAGACCCGCAGCCTCGCCGAGACGGCGGCGGCCCTGGGTATCTCCCTGCCTCGTGTCTCTCAGATCGTGAAGGGCATCAGCCGCACCAGTAAGAAGAAGTAGCCCCGCGCTGCCCCTGGTCGCAGCCCGGGAGCCTGCTGATCGGTCTCCGGCGCCTCCCGCCCGCTCATGGTCGATCGTCGGCATGGCCGCCCATGGCGATGAGCGGCCCGCTACTTCCGCGAGCCGGGGCAGGGGCGCGGCGGCTTGGGCGCCGCGGTCGGCGCCGCGCCCCTCACCGCGATTTCACGAGGGAACAAACGTTCCCGCCAATGTGGGAACTCCGGCGCTCCATGCCATCAGGCGGCCCCGGATTTGGGCCCCCGCACCTGAGGTGATTGGCTAGGGCGCCCCTTGGGGTACCCCCGAACAACCGAGTGCTGGAGGAACAGCAATGGCGCAGGTCGAGTCCACGACGCAACGGATCATCGCGGCGGACGCGGCAACGGTGTTCGACACACTGGCCGACTACGAAAACACTCGCGCGAAGCTGCTCCCCGAGCAGTTCAGCGAGTACGAGGTCCGCGAGGGTGGCGATGGCGAGGGCACCCTCGTGCACTGGAAGCTGCAAGCGACCAGCAAGCGGATCCGCGACTGTCTACTCGAAGTCACCGAGCCGACCGACGGTCAGCTGATCGAGAAGGACCGCAACTCCTCCATGGTCACCACCTGGACCGTCACCCCGGCCGGGGAGGGATCGTGCCAGGCCGTTGTCACCTCGGTCTGGACCGGTGCCGGCGGTATCGGTGGATTCTTCGAGAGGACCTTCGCGCCCAAGGGGCTCGCCCGGATCTACGACCTGGTGCTCGCCAACCTCGCCACCGAGGTCGAAAAGGAGGGCAAGGAGTAGCCCGCCGGGTCGGATGGTCGTAACACTCTTTGATTCGAGTGGTTTTCCCGCGGGGCCGTGCTGCGCTTGGTGCGCCGTGGACCGCGGGAAAGCCTCTGCCGAGCGCCTCCCCGCGCTGTCGCACGCCCCATGCGCCCCCTCATTGGAGCGCTCTGCCGCACGATCATCCGTTCGAGTCGATGCCGAGTGGCGCCTCTCGCCCTGTCCGCTCCCGTGCGCGTCCCGGCTCCCGGATTCCGCGGTGTTCCCCTGTGCCCCGCGCTGCGCAGCGCTCTCGTAGGCCCCTCTGAACAGCGGTTATCCGCTACTCCTCGGCCGTGTCGAGGTGACTCCCCGAAGGCGCCCAGCTCGCGGTTTCGCCGCCCGTACTCGCTGCCCGATGGCCAGGCGGCGCTCGGTTTGGGGAACGTCAGTGCTATCGACTCTGGGAGTGGGCAGACTGAACAAACGTCAGTTTTGCGCGGGCGCACTACCTTTTCGCCCGTTGCCAGGCGGATGGAGTGCGCAGCGCCGTACGGTGATGACAGGCCGCGTGCCCAGGCGGCGGGGAAGGAGCCTTCCACCCATGGACAAGGGCGTTCCGTCGAAGGGGCCGCAGCGGTACGCCGTGGCCAGCAGAATCCCGCTCGCCGTGGTGATGGTGGATGGCGACGGCCTGGTATCCCACTGGTCAACCGGGGCGCGGCGGCTGTTCGGCCGTGCTCCGGAGGATGCTGTGGGGCGGCCCGCCGGCGATCTTCTGCCCGTGACGGGGGCCCTGGCGGACCAGGGTGAGTACGAGGCGTACGGCAGCAGCAAGAGGCTGGAGCCGGGCCTGGGCACCTCCCTGCGGGGGCGCACCTCTACGGCGATAGCCGGCCGAGCCCGTCTTTCTGATCTCGGCCGCGAGCAGCTCGATGTGCTCTGGTGGGCCTACCCCCTGGTCGGCCCGGGGGCTGAGCGCCTTCTGGTCCTGGCCGCCGATGCCCGTGCCTCCGGCGCTGCCGCGACCCTCGACGCAGGTGTTCCCCCTGGTGAGCCTGAGCGCCAGGGTGGGATCGGCATGGGTGAAGGGGGCGGACGCGGGGGTGCTGTCGATGCCAGCGGAGGCGCTCTCGGGGCCAGCGCTGGAGGTATGGAGCGCATCGCACCGGGCTTCGGCCGGCACGCCGAGTTCGTCGGCTCCGACGAGTTGGCTCGTGGACTGCCCGAGATCCTGCCGAGCATGAGCGTCGAGCAGTCGAAGCGGATCGTCTCGCAGATTCTTGACCTCGGTTATCCGATTCTGGAGTTCAGCCACCAGGATCGGATGTCGCTCACCTCTGACTGGGGTGTGTCCGGACGCGTCGAGCGTTCGAGAGCGCCGAAGGGCCGCAGCGGCCGAGGCGGCCGGCGCCCACTGCGTCGATGCCGGCCTGGCCAGGGGCCTCAGGCGCGCGGTGGTCCATGAGCGGGGGCGGTTCCCCGATGGGGGAGCGGATGGATCGGCCTTGGTGGCCTTGCGCGTATGAACCATGAGGTCAGTGCGGCGCCCCGGCACAGGAGCGGGCGCCCGCCGTACGGGGGATGGCACGGCGGTCTGGTTCGAGAGGGCATTGCCCTGATCGCGGGTGAGGCCTACGGTGGCGCATGAGGCCAGTGAACGCCATGAGCTTCGCCTGGGGAAAACGACGGTGCCCGTCCCACTCATGCCCGCACGCCGGGTGAAGGTCAGCTCCGCACACTTGCCCTGAGAACCCGCAGGCGATAAACCCCTCTTGACGTTGTGTCATATCCCTGGGGGAGTCGGACATGAGCGTGACGAGCCAGTATCGGGATGCTTGGGAAGGTTTCTGGAGCGAGGCGACTGAGGAGCCAGGGGCAGTCTTCTGGGACGCGGAGCCCGCTCTCACGGCCGGAATGCATCTGGCCCGGTATGAACCACTGGTGGATGACGCCGGTCTCACCATGCTGGACCTCGGTTGCGGCAACGGAACCCAGACCCGCTTTCTCGCGGATCGTTTCCCCAAGGTGATGGGCGTCGATCTATCGGCCGCCGCCATAGACCTGGCCCATCGGCAGCAGGCGCTCAACCCCGGGAAACATCCCACCGGAGAGCTCGTCTTTCGGCGGTTCGACGCGGTGGACGAGGAATTGGTCGCCCTGCTCCACGCGGAAGTGGGCGACTGCAATGTCTATATGCGCGGGGTCCTCCACCAGACCGATCCACCGGATCGTCAGCGCCTGGTGGACTCGATCGCCGTACTGGTCGGCGAGCGGGGCAGGGCCTTCGTGGTGGATCTGGCCGAGGCCGCCGGGGCGAAGCTGGGGCAGTTGGCGCAGTTGCCGTCGGGGCCGCCGCCCAAGCTCCAACCGGTCTTCCGGCACGGGCTGGTGCCGGGTGCGGTGACGGACGAGGAAGTCGCCGAGTACTTCACCGCCGCTGGCCTCACGGTGTTGATCAGTGGTGATCTGCCCCTGACGACAACGGAGTACGAAGCGGACGGCTCCCGTATCCAGCTGCCGTCGAAGTGGGTTGTCATCGGACGCGGGGCATGACCCAGCCGGGTGCCCGGCGCAGTTGAGGCAGACGTGGGGCAACGGCTCGACCTTCGACCCAGCGAGGTCAGTGAGCCCAGCGAACGGCTGGAATGGACCGGGGAAGTGAATGCCCCGCGTCCTCGATCTCCCGCGCGTCGAGGGCGCGGGCCGTGTCGGCGAGATCAGCCCCCGGCGAGATCCGTGGGCGTACGGACGTACGGGGCGGGAAACGGGGCGGCGGGGCGTACGGGCGGGTGTTCCCGTTCCGTACGCCCCGCACGGTGGTGAGCGGGCTCTGGAATGCGCCTATGGCCCGCGTTGATCGGCTGCCACGGCCAGGCAGGCGGCGATCAGCACCACATTCTTGATGATGTACTGCCCCTCCAGGGTCGGCGTGGCCATTTGGGCGTTCCACATCTCGTTGGGCAGTAGGAACAGTGCCGCGAACACGCCGGTCATATGGAGGAAGAAGGCCGTGAGTACCAGGCGTAACAGCACTCCGGAGATGAGTCCCACACCGATCGCCGTCTCGAACAGCGCCAGCAGGGGTCGGGAGAACTCCGGCGGTACGAGGTCGAAGGTCAGCACGCTCATGGTGCGGGTGGCGACATCTTCGGCGGGGCTGGCCGCCGGGACGAACTTCATCACCCCGAACCAGAAGAAGACCAGCCCGACGGAGACCCTGAGCACGGTCGTGCTGTGGAGGCGGTAGCGCGCGAGGGCGGTCCCGATGAGGGGTTTGCCGCGCCGGCGCCGACCAGTCGGGCTCATGAGCAGGGGGCGCTCACTCGTCCGCCGGGAAGTGCCCGTTGTTGTCTGTCCGGTATGACCCATCATTGTCAGTCCTTCCCGATAGCGTGGCCCCGCCCCTGGGTATCCCTGTGCTCTCCACTTGTAGGAGCGGGTCGGCCAACGCCTCGGTCTTGTGTCCTTCCTGTCGGTCGCTCGTGGGGTGCGACCGACAGGTTTCTGCGCAGGAGTGGCAGTGACCGCTGGCCCGGGTACCCGCCAGCCCATTGAGGTAGTCCGCGCATTCAAGCCATGGCTCGGTGGACCTCGCGCCTGGCTCAGGCCAATCCCGCGGTCAGGTGCTGTCTGCGTTTCGGCTATGCCGTCTTCACCCGTGGCCCGCCGGGCAGGTACGGACCGGCCCAGCAGGACCGCGTGCGCGAGGGGCTCGCGGCCTCCCGGGCTGGGGACGCGCGACCGGGGGATGCCGGAGGTCTCCCGTCGCGATCGAGCAACCTGCGGGTGGGAACGGCGGTCTGGCGTGGCGGGCGAGCACCATCGGGGGCGGTGATGGGGCGGCCGGCCGCTACGAGGCCCGCGTGCTGCGGCAGGGCCACCGCGCGAGGGGCAATCATGTTGGGGGCATGATGTTCGACGGCATGGTGGTAGTCATCCGTTGTGATAGGCGGTGTGGGGGCGCCGATCGGCTCTCGGTCAAACGCATGGTTCCTCATGGGGGTGGGGGGATGCAGCTGAGCTATGCGTTCGAATCTGGCGTCACGTTATAAGCTCCAGCCCATGTCCGTAAAGGTCTGGACCAGTACCCGTTTCCTGTATGCGGGTGCCGGCCCCGCCCGCCGCGGCCATCAGCCGGGCTCCCATCGGGCGCCGGGCCCTCGAAGCCGCCGCCCATGAGGTTGCCCCGCTCCGCCCCCGCCCCTGGAGGCCCCGCCCGATGTCCCCGGTGCGGCCGGCCCCGGGCTGGCGCGGGGTGTGGGCGGGTTATCCGCGGCACGCCTCCCAGGTCAAGGGGCCATACCGTCGAGTAGGCCCCATGAGGGCCTCCGCTCAGGCGCCTTGCCGCCGCCGTTGTCCTGGCGATTGGCTGGGTGGTGGTCCCGGGCCACCCGTCCCAGTCCCCTCCGGGAACACGGCAAGGGCCCAGTGCCGTGCCGGGGACCGGGGGAATGATCTACTCAAAGCCGACAGGACCGATGTCAACGACTGAGGTCAGTGGGCCGGCGGACCCCACTGACCTGGGAAGAGCAGGGCACGTAGTGAAGATCCTCATCAGCGCCGACATGGAGGGCGCGACCGGTGTCACCTGGCCGGCCGATGTACTGCCCGGGACCCCTCAGTGGGAACGCTGCCGCGGTATGTTCACCTCCGATGTGCAGGCGGCTGCCCTGGGTTTCTTCGACGGTGGCGCCGATGACGTCCTCATCAACGAGGCGCACTGGTCCATGCGCAATCTGCTGCTGGAGCAACTGGACGAGCGCGTGCAGATGCTGACCGGACGGCATAAATCACTCTCCATGGTCGAGGGCGTCCAGCACGGGGATGTGGACGGCATCGCCTTCGTCGGCTACCACACCGGGGCGGGTACCGAGGGCGTTCTCGCCCACACCTATCTCGCCAACTCCATCACCGGCGTCTGGCTCAACGGAACACGTGCCAGCGAGGGGCTCCTCAACGCACAGGTGGTCGCCGAATACGGCGTCCCGGTGATCCTGATCACCGGCGACGATCTGACCTGCGTCGATGCCGATGGCTACGCTCCCAACGCGCGGAAGGTCGCGGTCAAGGACCATGTCTCGCGCTACGCCGCCGTCTGCCGCACCCCCACCCGCACCGCTGCCGACATCCGGGCGGCGGCCAAGGACGCCATGACACTGGCCGTCCGGTATGAACCGGTTCGCGGCGGCCCGTTCACGGTGGAGTTGGAGTTCGACGCCGAGCACCTCGCCGCCGCCGCCACCGTGGTCCCCGGCGTCGCGGGCAGCGGTGAACGGCGTATCTCGTACACCAGCGAGACCATGTATGAGGCGATCCGCACCTTCAAAGCGGTCACGACCATCGTTTCGGCAGCTGTGGAGGAGCAGTATGGCTGACATGAACACACACGGCGGGCCCCCCTCGCCCGCTGACGGTCCCATCGATGGACTGGCCCTCGACGAGGTGGTGGACTTCACCTCCGAGTTGATCCGCATCGACACCACCAACCGCGGCGGCGGCGACTGCCGGGAGCGCCCCGCCGCCGAGTACGCCGCTGAGCGGCTCGCCGCCGCGGGTCTCGAACCCCTCATGCTGGAGCGCACCCCGGGGCGCACCAATGTCGTCGCCCGGATCGCGGGCACCGACCCCTCGGCGGATGCCCTGCTGGTGCACGGCCATCTCGACGTGGTGCCGGCCGAACCCGCTGACTGGTCGGTTCACCCCTTCTCCGGCGAGGTGCGCGACGGGGTCGTCTGGGGCCGTGGGGCCGTCGACATGAAGAACATGGACGCGATGATCCTGGCCGTGGTCCGGTCCTGGGCGCGGGCGGGCGTACGGCCACGCCGCGATATCGTCATCGCCTTCACCGCCGATGAGGAGGCCAGCGCCGAGGACGGCTCCGGCTTCCTCGCCGAGGAGCACGCCGGCCTCTTCGAAGGGTGTACCGAGGGGATCAGCGAGTCGGGAGCCTTCAGCTTCCACGCCGGTCCCGGAATGACGCTCTACCCCATCGGCGCGGGTGAGCGCGGCACCGCCTGGCTCAAGCTCACCGCGCACGGACGGGCGGGCCACGGTTCCAAGGTCAACCGCGCCAACGCGGTCAGCCGTCTCGCCGCCGCCGTCGCCAGGATCGGCGACCACCAGTGGCCGGTTCGGCTCACCCCGACCGTGCGTGCCTGCCTCGCCGAACTCGCCCGGTTGCACGGCATCCACACCGATGTACACGCCCCGGACTTCGACGTCGACGACCTCATCGGCAAACTCGGCCCGGCCGCGGCCTTCGTCGAGCCCACCGTGCGCAACAGCTCCAACCCCACCATGTTGGACGCCGGCTACAAGATCAATGTGATTCCGGGGCACGCCACCGCCTTTATCGACGGACGGATGCTGCCCGGCGCCGAGGACGAGTTCGCGCGGACGATGGACCAACTGACGGGACCCGATGTCGAGTGGGAGTTCCAACACCGCGAGATCCCGCTCCAGGCGCCCGTGGACTCGCCGACGTTCGCCAAGCTCCGTGCCGCCGTCGAACGCTTTGACCCGGACGGACATGTGGTGCCGTACTGCATGGCCGGCGGCACCGACGCCAAGCAGTTCTCCCGACTCGGCATCACCGGCTACGGCTTCTCACCGCTGAAGCTGCCCCAGGGGTACGACTACGCGGCGATGTTCCACGGAGTCGATGAGCGCGTCCCCGTCGAGGGCCTGCACTTCGGTGTTCGGGTGCTGGACCACTATCTGCGACTGGCCTAGGGGGAGTCGGACATGGCAGCCACAGCCGCCTTTGGCACCTGGCCCTCACCGATCGATGCGGCCCTCGCCGCCTCACACGACGGGCGGCCCGAGTTCCTCGGCACCGTCGGCGACGAGGTCTGGTGGACGGCCCCGCGACCGGCTGAGGGCGGTAGACGCGCCCTGATCCGCAGCCGGGCGGACGGCTCCGTGGGATCGGTGCTTCCCGTGCCCTGGAACGTCCGCAGCCGGGTCATCGAGTACGGCGGTCACCCCTGGGCGGGTGTGCAGCGCCCCGACGGCACCCCGTTGGTCGTCTTCGTCCACTTCCCCGACCAACGCCTCTACGCCTATGAACCGGACACCCCGGGCGCTGAGCCACGGCCGCTCACCCCGCTCTCCCCCCGCTCGCCGGGTGGCGGCGGACTGCGCTGGGCCGACCCCCAGATGCTGCTGGACCGGGGCGAGGTGTGGTGCGTACTGGAGGAGTACACCGGTGAGTCGCCCACCGATGTGCGTCGGGTGATCGCCGCCGTGCCCCTGGACGGCTCCGCCGCGGATGACCGCACCGCCGTACGTGAACTCTGCGATGACCGGCACCGCTTTGTCACCGGGCCCCGGCTCTCCCCCGATGGGCGGCAGGCCGCCTGGATCGCCTGGGACCATCCCCAGATGCCCTGGGACGGCACCCAGGTGATGCTCGGGCAGGTCAGTGCGGCCAACGGCCCGTTCACCCGGGTACGACCGATCGCCGGCGGTACGGAGGAATCGATCCCCCAGGTCGAATGGGCACCGGATGGCTCGCTGCTCCTGCTCTCCGACTCCGCCGGCTGGTGGGAGCCGTGGCGCATCCGACCCGATGCCCTGTCCGGCAGCGAGACCGAAGCCCTGTCGGTCGGGCAGGGCGGCTTCGGCGAAGCGCTCTGCCCCGGGCGCGGCGAGGAGTTCGGCGGACCGCTGTGGAAGATCGGCCTCCAGTGGTTGCGGCCCCTGGACAACGGACTGATCGCCGTCATCCACGGGAAGGGCACCACCGCACTGGGCATCCTCGACCCCGAAACCGGGGAAGTCGTCGACGCCGCGGGCCGCTGGACCGAGTGGGCCGCCTCCCTGGCCGTCCAGGGGGACCGGGTCATCGGCATCGCGGCCAGCCCCCGCAGCGCCTACGAGATCGTTGAACTCGACACCCGCACCGGCCGCACCCGGGTCATCGGTGCGGCGCATGAGGACCCCGTCGACCCCGCCCACTACCCGCGACCCCAGATCCGGACCTTCAGCGGTCCCGGCGGTCGCGAGATCCACGCCCATGTCTATCCGCCGCACAGCCCCGACCGGGTCGCGCCCGACGGTGAACTCCCGCCCTTCGTCATCTGGGCGCACGGCGGCCCCACGGGCCACTCCCCGCTCGTACTCGACCTGGAGATCGCCTACTTCACCTCACGGGGCATCGGCGTCGCCGAAGTCAACTACGGCGGCTCGACCGGCTACGGCCGCGACTACCGCAACAGCCTGCGCCACCAGTGGGGCATCGTCGATGTCCAGGACTGCGCGGCCGTCGCCGGCGCGCTGGCCGACGAAGGCACCGCCGACCGCGCCCGGCTCGCCGTCCGCGGCGGCAGTGCCGGAGGCTGGACCACCGCCGCATCGCTGACCAGCACCGATATCTACGCATGTGGCAGCATCAGCTTCCCCGTCCTGGACCTTCTGGGCTGGGCCACCGATGAGACACACGACTTCGAGTCCCACTATCTGGAGTCGCTCATCGGCCCCCTCGCCGAAGTCCCGGACCGCTACCGGGAGCGCTCACCGATCCACCACAGCGATCGCATCACCGCCCCCTTCCTCCTGCTCCAGGGGCTCGATGACGTCATCTGCCCGCCCGCGCAGGCCCAGCGGCTCCTGGCGCAGATGGTGGGACGAGGCGTGCCCCACGCCTACATCGCGTTCGAAGGGGAGGGGCACGGCTTTCGCCGAGCGGACTCCATGGTGCGGGCCATCGAGGCCGAACTCTCCCTCTACGCCCAGACCTTCGGCATCAGCCGACCCGATGTACCCCTGCTGGAGCTCAAGAAGTGACCCTCACCCCCCTCACCCGAGCCCGCCGGTTGCAGCCGGGGGCCAAGGTCGCCATCGTCGCCCCCAGCGGACCCGTGCCCGATGAACGACTCGACGAAGGTCTGGAGTTCCTCCGCGGTTGGGGGCTGGAACCCGTGGTCATGCCCCATGTCCGCGGCGCCCACCGGCAGTTCCCCTATCTCGCCGCGACCGACGGCCAACGGGCGCGCGACCTCAACGAAGCCTGGTGCGATCCCTCGGTCTCCGCCGTCCTCTGCGCCCGTGGCGGCTACGGGGCACAGCGGATGGTGGACCTGCTGGACTGGACGGCGATCCGGGCCGCCGGGCCGAAGGTGTTCGCCGGCTACAGCGACATCACCGCACTGCACGAGGCGTTCGCCACCAGGACGGGCCTCGCGACCCTGCACGGGCCGATGCCCGGTTCACTGACCTTCCTCAAGGACGAGTCCACCCGCGAGTCGCTGCGCGCCACGCTCTTCGAACCCGAGTCGGTCCGAGTCCTCGGCCTGGAGACCGCCCGCCCCCTGGTGCCCGGTCGGGCCCGGGGAATCACCCTCGGCGGCTGTGCCAGCATGCTCGCCGCTGACCTCGGCACCCCCCATGCCCGTACCGACGCGGCCGGTGGACTGGTGCTCCTCGAAGACGTGGGGGAGGACAGCTACCGAATCGACCGTATCCTCACCCAGCTGCTGCGCTCCGGCTGGCTGGACGGCATCACCGGTATCGCCCTCGGTTCCTGGGCCGAGTGCGGACCCTACGACCGGGTACGGGAAGTGCTGGTGGACCGGCTCGGTGGACTCGGTGTACCGGTGGTCGAGGAGTTGGGGTTCGGGCACGGGGACCGCAATCTGACCATGCCCCTGGGGGTGTCCGCGGTCCTGGACGCCGATGCCGGAACGGTGACCCTGGACGAGCCCGCACTGAGCTAGCCCAGGCCGGAGTGGGGACGCCACCCCAGGAAGGGGCCCGCGGCCCGCCCCCACCGACCAGTGGGGCAAGCGCCGCCCAGCGGAACACCCACACCGCGTGGGGTGCCCCACCGGGTTCTCCACGCGACGACGATCCCCGGCCGACCCGTCCGCGGCCGGCGCCATCGTCCCCGTATGTCTCGCCGATCGGGCGGCACTGCGCGCGTAGACGGCGACAAACGGGCGTGCACTGATCGTCCGAATGGCACGATGGGGGCATGAGGGGGCAGTTGGATGTGTGGCGTGCACGACGAACACGCCCTGTCCCCACCACCATCGTCACCCCGAAGAACGGCGGATACGCCGCGAACCTCACCCAGACCGGCCGCCCGGACGCCGGTCCCCATCTCCGCACCGACGCGCCAGGGCCCAGCAAGCCCCGGCCCTTCGGCACCGTTGTGGCGCTCCTCCTCGTCACGGCCGGTGCTTCCCTGGCCCTCTGGGGGGCCGACTCCCACGGGAAGGGCCCGAATTGGCTCGGGGCCGGCGTGCTCATCGTCGGAGTCCTGCCATGGGTCGGTGCCGGCCTGACCCGGCGCAACAGGGTCTTCGACCTCGACACCGAGCGTCTCGACAGCGCCGCGGCGCAGCTCGGCGGATGGCTGCGCACCGCCTACGACCAGGAGGAGCGCCGCTCCCGCATCCACGAGCCGGTTCCCCTGCAGCTCCGCTGGGGCCCGGGCGACCCCCTGCTGGTCGATCACTGGAAGAACATCAGCCTGGGCAGTAGCCAGCTCCCCGACCTGGGTGGGGAGTTCGACGACATCAACGATGTCTTCCACCGGCTACCTTCCCGCCGGCTCGTGGTGCTCGGGGCACCCGGGGCGGGCAAGTCCGTGCTGGCGCTGCGCCTTGCCCGCCGGGCACTGGGCAAGGGACCGGTACCCGTGGTGCTTCCGCTGGCCTCCTGGCAACCCGGGGGGCAGGGGCTGTGGCAGTGGGCCGCCGAACAACTCGCGGAGCGCCACCCCCGCCTCGCGGACTCGGCGGATGAGCGCACGGCCATCGCCCTGGCCCTGCTGGAGAGCGGCCGGGTCCTTCCCGTACTCGATGGATGGGACGAGATCCCGACGGCCGTCCAGGCATCGGCGTTCAGGGAGTTCAGTGCCAGCCTGCGGTCCGAGGCGCGGTTTGTGCTCACCAGCCGCACCGATGCCTACGCGCGTGTCGTGGCGGAGTGCGGTGTGCTGTCAGCGGCGGCCGTGATCGAGTTGGAGCGGCTGACGGTGGCGCAGCTCGCTGAGCATCTGCCCCGCACCAGCAGACCCACCAGTGCGGCAGGTCGCATCGCCACCAAGTGGGACCCGGTCCTCGATCGGCTACGCCAAGGTGGCGACGGCGGCGGCGATGCCCGGAGCGATACCGAGAGCGACAGGGCCGCACATCGGCTGCGCACCGCGCTCGCCACCCCGCTGATGGTCCAACTCGCCCGCGCCGCCTACAGCGATACCCAGGCCGACCCCGCGGAGCTCCTGGACGACACCGCCAGATTCCCGGACCACCACGCCATCGAAGCCCATCTCATCGACCGTTTCCTTCCCTCCGTGTACGCGGGTGCCCTCGCCGATCGGCGTTGGGACCCGGCTGCGGCCGAGGGCTGGCTGCGCTTCCTGGCCCGCCACATCCGCGCCGGCAGCACCCAGGAGCTGGAGTGGTGGCGGCTGGATCTCGCGGCTCCCCGATGGGCCGGCCCCCTCGGTTTTCTGCCCTCGATAGTCGCCATGACCGCCATCGCCTACGGGATCGGTCTCGGGGCGGCCCGTACCACCGCGGTACCCGCGGGCAGGGTCTGGCCCACACTGGCGCTTCTGGCACTGGTCGCCCTGGTGGTCGGCTGGCGCAGCATCGACCCCGCCGCACTGCCCGCCCCCCGCCGCTGGCGCGCCCGGATATCCCGCCCGCTGCCACTGACCGAACCCGCCGACACCTCCGCGGCCACTCCCTGGGAGGTGCTGCGCCAGGACCGGACCACGGCCCTCCTCACCGGCGTACAGCGCCCGCTCTCCCCGGACGGCTGGCTCGGCGCCCTCCGCACCACACTGATCCTCACCCCGATCGCCGTGCTGCTCTGGCTGCTGTCGGCCGGTGCGGACACCCCGGGGGACAGGACCTGGGCGGCGCCCGCCCTGCTGGGGTTGATCGCCTGGCTGCTCTACGGTGTCGCGCTCTCCGCCTGGGGACGCTATACGGTGGCGCGGATCTACCTCGCCGGGCGGGGCAAGCTGCCCTGGCGGTTGAGCGCCTTCCTCCAGGACGCTCATCGCCGGGGGGTGCTGCGACAGAGCGGCGGGCGCTATCGCTTTCGCCACCGTGAACTCCTCCACCGGCTCTCGGGTGACACCGTCTCGCTGCGGCCCGCTGCGTCCCAGGGCGGAAGACGTGCGGGCCGGGTGGGCCTGGAGGTCGGAGTCGGGCTCACCGTCGTCGTCTGGCTCGGTGCGGCCGCGGTGCACACGGTCGGCTCCGCGGGGCCCGTCCGCGCCGTTGCTCCCGCCTGCTCCCTGCTCACCACCGCGCAACTGGCACCCGCGATCAGTGATCCCTACAGCCGACCGGCCGGTCCAACCGGCGAAGCCGACCAGTGTCAGTGGAGCGAACTCGCGCCGTTCCACCGCGATGTACGGGTGGAGCTGACCATCACCGTCACACGCCCCGACGGGGGCAGGAGCGCACTCACCGTCGCCGACCGGCGCGTTCGGGAGGGGAACGGCGACAAGCTCACCGGTGTGGGCGACGCGGCGGTGGCGGACACCTGGAGCAACGGCTCCGGGCCGGGAGCGGCCACGGCCTCGGTACGTGCCCGGGCCAAGAACGTCGTGGTTGACCTCCGATACAGCGAACAGGTATCCGATCAGCCCCGGGTCATCTCCATGGCGGGCATCCTGACGCGTCAGGTGCTGCACAACGCCGGACTGGGGCCGTCCCCCGGCGTCGCTCTCTCCACCGTCTCCAGCCCTGTGCCGCCCACCCACTCCCCGTACTCCCGCTACCGCCGGGAGAGCCCGAGCTCCCTGGTCGGTCCGGTGTGGCAGCCGACCGACCGCTCCCAACTCCTGGAGGTGGACGGCGTCCCGCTGGTGTTCCGGGCGCCCAGGACGGACTGTGAGAGCGGCCCGGTCTGCGGAATCCGGGTCACCGGTGCCGGCGGGGAGATCGAGACCGTGCCCGGCTCGCTCAAAGCCGGCCTTCGACCGTGTGGAGCAGCGCCCTGCGACCATCAGGCCGTCGAACGCTCGCTGCGCGACCGCACCAACCCGAGCACCACGGAAGCCGACTGGTCCTGGGCTGATTCCACCACCGCGTTCGCCGATGTCCCCTGTCGGCCGGAGCCCTCCGTCGACCGGTCCGGCACGGACGATCCGCACTGCGTCGAACTGGTGCGGGCCATCAGCTACGACGGTCGCCACTATCTGCTGGAGCTACGGACCACCATCGCCAAGGAGCACGCGGATGTGATGCGCAAGACCGTGAACGACCTCTACACCCAGAGCCGCCCACCCGCCTCAGCACGGCGCTGATCACCTCACCGACCCAACGGAAGCGTCCGGGCGCCACGGACCGGGACCTCATGGTGGACGCGGCTGACCGACGGTGGCGGTGATGGTGACCACCACCCGTCCGGCAGCGGGCGTCGACGCCCGGTCCGCTCATGATCCACGTGGATGGCCCGGTGTTCCGCGGGCTACCGCGTCGGCTGAGTGGCGAGCGCCGCGTACCCCGGGCGGATGACCTCGTCGATCAGCCGCTGCCGCTCCGGCAGCGGGAGGAAGGCCGACTCGATCGCCGCGACGGTGAACTCCTCGAACACCTCCGGCCCGTACCCGAACGCCCGCACCATGTGCTGGAACTCCTGGCTCATGGTGGTGCCGGAGACCAGTCGGTTGTCCGTGTTGAGGGTCACGCGGAAGCCGAGCCCGCGCAGCAGATCGATCGGGTGGGTGGCGTAGTCCTTCGCCGCGCCCGTCTGGAGGTTGGAGGTCGGGCACAGCTCCAGCGCGATGCGGTTGTCGCGGACGTAGGCGGCCAGATGGCCGAGGGAGGCCGTGCCGTCGTCGTGCACCGTGATGTCATCGGTGATGCGCACTCCGTGTCCGATCCGCTCCGCGCCGCAGATCCCGACGGCCTCGTGGATGGACTCGGCGCCCACGGCCTCACCGGCGTGGATGGTGAAGTGGCAGTTGTGTCGCTTCAGATGCTGGAAGGCGGTCAGATGGCGGGCCGGCGGGTTGCCGACTTCGCCGCCCGCGATGTCGAAGCCGGCCACTCCGCGATCGCGGTGGGCGACCGTGAGCTCGGCTATCTCCAGTGAGCGGTCGGTGTGCCGCATGCCGGTGAGCAGCGTACGGACCGTGATCCGTCCCCGCGCACGACGCTCGCCCTCCCGGAAACCGGCGTTGACCGCGTCCACGACCTCATCGAGGGTCAGCCCGCGCTCCAGAT
Organism: Streptomyces albipurpureus; assembly: GCF_023701525.1. Classification (GTDB taxonomy): domain Bacteria; phylum Actinomycetota; class Actinomycetes; order Streptomycetales; family Streptomycetaceae; genus Streptomyces; species Streptomyces albipurpureus. The sequence goes on along the minus strand of NZ_JAMQAW010000001.1, from coordinate 259,673 downwards.
GCTGCTCCGGGGCGTAGCGGATCTCCGCGTAGACGACCCCGTCGGCCGCCAGGTCCTCGGCGCACTCGGCGGCCACCCGCTCCAGGGCGCCCTGGGTCTGCATCACCGCGCAGGTGTGGGCGAACGTCTCCAGATACCGTTCCAGCGAGCCGGAGTCCGCCGCGTCCCGGAACCACTCGGCCAGGGCCCTCGGGTCCTCGGTGGGCAGCGCGTCATAGCCGTGCTCCCGGGCCAGCTCGATGATCGTGGCGGGGCGGAGACCGCCGTCCAGATGGTCATGGAGTACGACCTTGGGCACGGTGATGATGTCAGACAAGTGCATGGCCCGGGAGTGTACGGCACCCGAGGGCGGTGCCGCCGTGACGGCCGTCTCGGCCGCTGCCCGCTCCCCGTCGTCCCGGGGCTCCTCCGCGGCCGGTCGCCGGATCAGCCCGAGTGGAGCACGGGCAGGGCGGGCGCGCCCGTCGGCAACATGTGCTTGGCCGCCAGCACCGGGGTACCGCCCGCCCGCACCACCTGGGTGATCAGCACCGCGGGGGTCCCCGGGGCGCGGTCCAACTGCTCCCCGCGACGCTGTCCGAGGAGCGTCGCGGTCACCGCGCTGTGTCCGGTCAGCTGTGTCTCGCGCGAGGCCCCGACCAGTACGGCGAGCATGGAGCCGGCCGGGGCCGAAGAGGATCGCAGCGCCTTGGCGAAGGCGGGATGGGCCCCTTGCAGGACGTCTTCGGGGGCCGCCCACTCCTGGCTGAGCACGGCGGCCATGCCCTCGGTCTCCAGTACGGACTCCCAGAACCGCAGCTCGGACCCGGCGGGGGCGAGCAGTTGCTGAGTGGTGAAGTCGGTGGGCTCCTCGACCGCCCGCAGCAGCGGTCCCACCCGCGCCGCCGAGCCGCTGGACAGCAACTCCTCCAGGGGCTGGATACGCTCATGGCCGCGGCGCGGCGGGCTGATGTTGACGGTACGGCCGACCCCGCGGCGCACGGTCAGCAACCCGTCCTCCTGGAGCAGCAGCAGGGCCTCGCGGAGCGCGGGCCGGCTCACCCCGAGCTCGGTCGCCAGCCGCGGTTCCGACGGCAGGGTGGAGCCAGGGGGGTAGGCGCCTTCGTTGATGGCGTCGGCGATCCGTTCGTACAGGACGACAACAGGTCGGCGCTGTGGTCGGCTGACTGCCACCATCGACTCCTCTTCCAGGGCTCTTCCACGGAATGACTCTCTAGCTTGTCAGACAGGAGCCGGGAGGGTTTCGAGGTTCCAGAACCTTTGGCACTCACGCCGACGACGCGCTCTGCCGCCCCGACCGTTCCTCACCCGAACGGCCCGCTCCACCGAACCCCCCTGCCGGACTCGACCCATTCTGGTGGCATGAGCGCCCAGGGAACATCGAGAGGCCGGAAGAGCGGCTTCCGGGATCGGCTGACGCCCGCGCGGATCGCGGTCGGCGTACTCACGATCCTGGCCATCGTCTTCATCTTCGAGAACACCCGGGAAGTCAGGATCCGACTGCTCATCCCGGAAGTCACCATGCCGCTCTATCTCGCCCTGCTGGCCATGTTCGTCATCGGGGCCCTGTGCGGCGGCTACTTCTTCCGGCGACGCCCCAGATAGCGGCCCCAGCAGAGCCGATAACCTGCCGAGATGCCCACCTCCCCGCCCACCGGGTCAGCTGGCCACCACTATCTGGCGGTCGGCCCCAGAGTGGGCGTCCGACCCTTCACCCAGGAGGACGGCGAGGAGTTCACCGCGGCCGCGCGGGCCAGCGTCGGTCACCACCGGCCCTGGCTCTTCCCGCCCCTCACCGTCGAGGCGTACGCCACCTATGCGCGGCACCTCATCGACGACCCCGCCAGAGTGGGGCTGCTGGTCTGTGCGAGGGAACCGTCCCCCGGGAGTGAGGCCGGCCCTGGCGCGGCTCGCCAGCGTGAGCCTGGGCGGGCGAGCCCATCGGCGCGAGGACCGGATCGCATCGCCGGATTCATCAACATCAACAACATCGTTCGAGGCTCCTTTCGCTGCGGAGCCCTCGGCTACGGTGCCTTCGCCCACGCCAGCGGGCGCGGGCTGCTGCGCGAGGCCCTTGACCTGGTGCTGCGCTACGCCTTCGGTCCGCTCGACCTCCATCGGCTCGAAGCCAACGTCCAGCCCGGGAATCTGGCCTCCCTGGCGCTCATCCGGGGTGCGGGCTTCCGGCTGGAGGGCTATTCACCCGACTTCCTCCACATTGATGGAGCCTGGCGCGACCATGAGCGATGGGCGATCACCAGCGCCATGCGTGAGAGCGCCGAGTCGTAGTTGGCCAAAGACTGACCCCCCGGTACCCCTGTTCGCCGGCCCGATGACCCTGTTCCATGGTCATCGGGCCGCCGCCCGCTGGAGTCGGCGGCCTCCGAGAAGCGAAGTGAGGTTGCCTTGGCCACCACCGTGCGGCGTACCGTACTGAACCTGCCCGCGGCCCCGGTGGGCCCGGCCAATCCGCTGCCCGCACTGCGACCGCTCGGCGAGAAGCACTCCCTCAGCGAGCGGGCGATGGCGGAGCTGCCGCGCGACATGGCGCGCCAGATCCGCTATGAGCCACTGCGCACCTTGCTCCCGGTGCGGGTGCTCGACGGCTACGACCGAGAGCGCACCCCGGCTGAGTTCGCCGCCATCGTCATCGAGAACGACCAGCTGCGCGCCACCGTACTGCCGGAGTTCGGCGGCCGGATCCACTCCCTGCACCACAAAGCGACCGGACGGGAACTCCTCTACCGCAACCCGGTGTTCCAGCCAGCGAACTTCGCCCTCAACGGCGCCTGGTTCTCCGGCGGCATCGAGTGGAACATCGGCGCGACCGGACATTCCACCCTCTCCTGCGCACCGCTGCACGCAGCCGTGGTCCCCGCCCCCGACGGCGGCGAGATGCTGAGGCTCTGGGAGTGGGAACGACTACGCGACCTCCCCTTCCAGATCGACCTCTGGCTACCGTCGGACTCCGCCTTCCTCTACGCCGGCATCCGCGTCCGCAATCCCCATGAGCGGCCCGCACCCGTCTACTGGTGGAGCAGTACGGCCGTCGAGGAGCGCCCCGACACCCGCGTTCTCGCCCCCGCCGATGAGGCCTGGCACTGTGACTACGCCCGTAACCTCGAACGAGTGCCGGTACCCGAACAGCAGGGTGTGGACCGCACCTATCCACTGCGTAGCGACCACCCGGCGGACTACTTCTATGAAGTTCCCAGCGGCGCCCGCAAATGGATCGCCGCGCTCGACGGGGAAGGCCATGGACTCGTCCTGACGTCGACCGACACGCTGCGCGGCCGCAAACTCTTCCTGTGGGGGGCCGGCGGCGCCGGACGGCGCTGGCAGCGTTGGCTGACCGACCCGGACACACCCGGATACGCCGAGATCCAAGCGGGACTCGCCCGTACCCAGCTGGAGCACGTACGTCTCGAAGGCGAGAGCGACGTCAGCTGGCTGGAGGCATATGGACCGCTCAGCGCCGATCCCGCCGCGGTACACGGCGAGGACTGGGCCGGAGCCAGGACCGAGGTCGAGTCACGGCTGAGCGCGGCGCTGTCCCGGGAGGCCGTGGACGCCGCGTACCGGGCGTGGCTGCCCCATGCGGACACCGAGCCGGTCAGCTCGCTCGCCGCCGGATCGGGGTGGGGCGCCCTGGAGGTGCTGCGCACCGGCTTCAAACTGCCCGGCACCCCCTTCGGCGAGGCGACGCTCGGAGACGAACAGGCTCCCTGGCATGAGCTGCTGACCTCCGGGGTCCTTCCGGAGCCACGCCGGGTCCTTCCCCCGGGGCCATCGCTGGTGGCCCAGCACTGGCGCGACATGCTGGAGACCGCGCCCGCCGACCCGCTCACCGAGTACCACCTCGGCGTGGCGCAGTGGCACGCCGGCGACCTCGCCCAAGCGGTGCGCAGTTGGGAACGCGGCCTGGAACTGGCACCGTCCCGCTGGCCGCTGCTGCGCTGCCTCGCCGTGGCGGACCAGGAAGGCGGCCATCCGGAGCGCGCCGCCGAACGTTTCGCCGAGGCCTTCGACGACCTCTGCCAAGAGCGCCGCGACAGCGGGGAGACCTGGACGGCCGCCACGACCGCGCTGGGCCGGGAGGCGATCGAAGCCCTGCTGGCCACGGGCCGCACCGAGGAGGCCCGCACGGTCTGGGCCAGGCTGCGCCCAGCGGTTCAGCAGCGCGGCCGGTTCCGTCTGATCCATGCCCGGCTGCTGCTGGCCGAGGGATATCGCGACGAGGCGCGGGCGATCTTTGACGCGGGGTTCGAGGTGGCCGACCTCAAGGAGGGGGCCGAGATCCTGGCGGGGACATGGTCCGAACTGTCGGATGAGCCGGTGCCTGAGACATACGACTACCGGATGCGGCCCGCGGACTGAGGCGCGTGGGCGTGAGCAGGGGGAGGACCGGGCAAGCCGTGCAGTCGGAAGGGCGGCGCAGGCCGATCGGGCGCGACGCGACTGACGCTGATCGAGGTCGCGAACCCACCCGTGGTCGGGATCGTCAGGCGTCTGCCTGAGCCATGCGCTGGACCGCGGTCCGTACGCACGCCTTGGACGGGGCCGGTTGGGCCCGTTCAGGGCCGCGGTTCTCGTACGAGACCGGCGAGGACCGTGGTGACGACCCGGTGGACCGCCTCGGTCTTCGGCGGGGTGCTGTTGCGGTCGGCGAACTGCATACGCACCGCCCCGATCAGTGCCGGAGCGAGTGTGTCGACATCGGCCTCCACCGGGACGCGGCCCCGCTCCTGTTCGGCGGTGAGATAGGAGGCGATCATGGCAGCGGCCTCCGTCAGGACCGGCACGCCCGTCGGCCGCGCCGCGCGCAGTCGGGCGCGCAGCTCATCCCGGGAGGTGACGAGGCCGACGATCGCCACGGCGACCGACCCGAACAGGGACGTCGACGTAGCGGTGACATTGCCGGCGACGGTCCCGCTGCCTGCCAGGTCGCGCAGGGCGGCGCCCTGGCCGTCGATGCGGGCGACGCGGTTCAGTACGAGCTCCGCGAGGAAGGCGTCGAAGTCGGCGAAGTGACGGTGCAGCACCCCCTTGGCGCAGCCCGCTTCCGTGGTGACCGCCCTGCTGGTCAGCGCGCTCGGTCCGGCCCGGAGCAGAACGCGCTCGGCAGCCTCGAACAGCTGCTCGCGCGCATCGCGGATGGCTGTCCCCGTCATGCCTCGTGGCAGAGGTCGTCGATGGGGCGCTGAGACGAGGTAACTGTCCTAGCTGACCGCCCGGTTGATCCTCTGCTGCGAAGACCCGGACGGCCGCCGTTGTCGTCGCGGTCGGCGTTGGCGTCCGCGTAGGGCCTACACCGAGGCCTTGCGGTCGGCGTACTCGAACACCGAACCATCGGGGTGTACGGCGATGAGATTGCGGCCCACCGGTGTGGGAACCGGTCCGGCGACGACCTTGGCGCCCACTTCGCACAGCGAGGCGTAGGCCTCGTCGACATCCCTGACGGCGATGGTCGCCGTCACCTTGCGCAGGACTTCCAACTCCGACTCCGGTCCGCTCATCAGCAGAAAACACCCGACCGCGGCGACCGACACCCCACCGCGCTCGAACCGCAGTGGGGTGGTCCCGGTGAGTCGTTGGTAGAAGGCTGCTGCGGCCTCCAGGTCGTCGACGCAGACGCGCAAGGTCGTTCCGAGGATCTCCATGAGGGGAGCCTAGTTCGCGGCGGCCGGTGAGGGGGTCACTTGCTGGCAGTTGGTGATGATTACGGCGATTCCCTGCCAGAACGGTGGCTCAACTCCAGCCCTCCAGAGGCCTCTCGGAGGCCATCGGAACCAACGGGGCGGGCGTTGGATGACTCCCTCGCAGCCGTCCGAGGCGTTACGAGCAGCCCTGTGGGTGACCCCTCGCGCCTGTGCGCCGCGGTGCGCGCACACCCGTTGTGAGGTGTTGTGCTCTCCGCGCGGTGCGATCAGGCGCGGCAGAGCACTTCGCCGTGCGGCACCACGAACCATGCGTCGTCCCGGGTGCCCCACTCCCGCCAGCCGTCCGCGATGGCGGCCAGATGGCCTACCGCCGTATGGCCGCCGTCCACCGCCAGGTCCGCGTACACCGACGCCGTCGTACGGTCCGCCCATAGTCCGCTCCACCAGGCGCGCTCATCCGGTGTGGCGAAACACCAGACCGACGCCGAGGGGCTGATCTCGGTGAATCCCGCGCTCTGGGCCCAGGACAGCAGTCGTCGACCCGCGTCCGGCTCGCCGCCGTTGGCCCGGGCGACCCGCTGGTAGAGCGCCTGCCACTCGTCCAACACCGGAATGTGGGGGAACCAGGTGAAGGCGCCGTAGTCACTGTCGCGCACGGCGACGATCCCCCCGGGGCGGCACACCCGCCGCATCTCGCGCAGCGCGCCGATGGGATCGCCCACGTGCTGGAGCACCTGATGGGCGTGGACGACGTCGAAGGAGTCGTCCGGGAAGTCCAGGCCGTTGATGTCCGCCACGGCGAAGTCCACCTGGGTGAGCTCACGCCGCTTGGCGAACTCCCGTGCCTGGTCGACGATTTCCGCTGAGATGTCCACACCCGTGACATGGCCCTGCGGCACCAGCGCCGCCAGGTCCGCGGTGATGGTGCCCGGGCCGCAGCCGATGTCCAGAATCCGCATGTCCTGGGTCAGTTCACCCACGAGGTAGGCGGCCGAGTTCGCGGCGGTACGCCAGGTGTGTGAGCGAAGCACGGACTCATGGTGGCCATGGGTGTAGACGGCAGATTCCTGGGGCATGGCAGGTCTCCTTCGAATGGCGAGGCCTTCACAGTACGCCCGCTCATCGAATAGTGAGACTCGTATCTTGCATAGTGAGACGACTAGAGGAGTGCCTGCGGTCGGTAGACCGTGAGTGCGCCGACCGCCTTGTCCACGGTGAACTCGGCTGGCGCCACCGCCACTTCACCGTCGTAGGCCAGCGGAGTGCCGGGCTCGATGCCGGAGATCCGCAGCTGGTGCAACTGCTCCGCCGCGTGCACCGGCGACCGGCTGAACGGCCCGGCGAGTGCGGCGGCCAGCAGTCGCAGTCCCGGCCAACGCCCACCGTGCACCACCCGGACATCCAGCAGGCCATCCGCGAGGTTCTGGCGGTGGCCCGGCGTCGGACCCACCCGCTGGTAGACACCGTTCCCGGCGAAGAGCAGCCACATCGGCCTGCGCCTGCCCTGCACCACTGCCTCCAGCGGGCGCCCATGGCGCAGGACCCTTGCCGCCGCGACCACGCCCGCGGGCCAACCGCCGATCCTCGGCGACCAGTGCTCCCGGATGTTCACCAACTCCGGGTAGACGCCCAGACTGAACGTGTTGAGGAAGTAGCCCGGCCGGCCCTCTGACTCGTCGGGGCCAGGAGTGAACCGCCCCAGATCCACCTTCACCGCGTCCCCGCTGGTCAGTGCGCGACAGGTGTCATCGGCTGACTCAATGCCGAGGTCATAGGCGAAGTGGTTGAAGGTGCCACCCGGGAACACCGCGAGCGGCACCCCCTGCTCTATGGCTGAGACCGCGGCCCGGTTGATGGTGCCGTCCCCACCGAACACACCGAGTGCCCGGCAGTTTCGGGCTGCCTTGTCCAGGGCCGCCCCGAGCTCCCCGGGGCCGCACTCCACGATCTCCGCGCGCGGTAGCGCCTCCTCGATCAGAGCCGCTGAATCGGCCGAACCCGAGTGGCGGTTCACCACCATCACCAGCCCATCGCCGTCAGGCAGCGCTGGCGCACTCGTCTGGGGCCTGCCCGGCGACGGCAGCTGTGACCTGGTGGGCACCAGGCCCCGTACCGCGAAGGCCGCACCTACTCCCAGCGCCGCACCCACCAGCACATCGCTGGGGTAGTGGACGCCCGTGTAGACACGAGAGAACGCCACCGACGCGGCAACCGGAGCGACCACCGCACCCCAGCCCTTTGACTCCAGGGCCACCCCGGTGGCGAACGCCGCAGCAGACGCGGCATGACCGGAGGGGAACGACGTGGTGAAGGGCTGCCGCTTGAGCTGCCGTATCACCGGCACCCCGTCAAGCACCGGCCTGGCCCTGCGCACGGACCGCTTGCCGATGGTGTTGATGGCGGCGGACGCGAGGGCGAGCGACGCCACTCCGCGCATCGCGGCGCGCCGCGAGCGGGCTCCGCTTCCCAACGCGGCGATCCCGGCGGCCGCGCCCAGCCAGAGCAGCCCGTGGTTGGCACTGCGGCTCAGCCGGGGCAGCACCGGCTCGGCCCCTGGCCACTCCCGGGACGCGATGGAGTGAAAGACCCGTCGGTCCAGGTGGCTGAGCAGGTTGGGGACAGTGGTCCGCAGCCCTGCATTCTGCTGTGCTTGCGCAGGTGACATGGATCGCGCGTACCCCGTGTGGCTGCCTTCCACGCCCGCGGCCCCCCATTCGGCGCGCCCGGCGTCAGCTTGCCCACCTGGCCTGTCGGATGGCGGTGGAGCGGGGCTAGGATCGCCGGCATGCTCATCACCGAGGACAACTGGGCCTTCCCGGCAGCGATATCGCGCCGAGCGCGGTCCTGTCCCTGTTGACCTGATGACCGGTATGACCTGGTGAATCGCTGAGGCTCCGATCCAGCTGTCTGCTCCCTCACCGATCCGTCCCGGGGGGAGAGCTGCCGACACCTGTCGACCCGGTGAGGCCGGGTACCCCGGCTCCCCACCCTCGCGCACACCCTCCGCTGGTACCCAGGTGCCCAGGGGAGCCACCAGCAGCCGAGCACCCACCCACCCTCTCCATCTCGCCCACCACCGAGGAGGCCTCCGTGCTGCCCATGTCCGCCACCCACCGCCGTGATCTGCTGAAACTGCTGGCCGTCGCTCCCCTCACCGCCGGTCTCACGCCCGTTTTACCTGCCCGGGCCGCTTCCCCCACGGCGCCACACCCCCAGCTCGCCATCGCGCCGGGCATTGTCAAACCCCTTCCCTCCGAGGTCTTCACCATCCGCGGTACCAACGCCGAGACCCGTTTCGAGGCCCTGCGCGAAACCGGTCAGCTCACTCCCGCCGAGCGGTTCTTCGTCCGCAACCACACCTCCACACCGCGTCTCACCGAAAGCGATTGGCGCCTGAGCGTCTGGGGCAGTGGACTGCGCGGTCGCGGGCCAGTGGACTTCAGCTACGGGCAGCTCAGATCCCTTCCCTCCGTCACCCGTACCGCCGTGGTGGAGTGCGCGGGCAATGGGCGGAGCTTCTTCACCACCCAGCAGGGCGAAGCCGTCAGCGGTACCTCCTGGACCCTGGGGGCAATCGGCGCCGCCCGCTGGCGTGGGGTACGACTGCGCGATGTCCTGCATCGCGCCGGGATCGCCTCGTCCGCCGTCGATGTGATGCCGCGCGGCTTGGACGACGAGTTCATCAGCGGTGGCAACAACCTCGGCCGGGTCCGTCGCCCACTGCCCGTCGCCAAGGCCCTCGACGATGTGATCCTGGCGTACGAGATGAACGGCGAGCCCCTCCCGTACGACCACGGCTTCCCGGTTCGGGTGATCGTGCCGTCGTGGATCGGCATCGCCTCCATCAAGTGGCTGGGCGACATCGAGGTCAGTGACACTCCTCTGGAGTCTCCATGGAACACCCAGTTCTACCGACTCTTCGGGGCGGCTCATCCCCCCGCCGGCAGCGCGCCCCTCACCAGGCAGACCATCAAGAGCGCCTTCGAGCTCCCCAACGGCGCACTGCTGGAGGCGGGCAGGACCCATCGACTCACCGGCCGGGCCTGGTCGGCGGCCGCCCCGGTGCGCACGGTCGAGGTCAGCACCGACGGGGGAACGCACTGGCGAAGGGCGCGACTGCACGACACCCCGCGCCGCCATGGCTGGGTGCGCTGGTCATTGCCCTGGCGTCCACGAAGCGCCGGCACGGCCGAGCTGAGAGCCCGCACCACCGACCTCGCTGGAAACAGCCAACCCGAGCGCACCGTCCACAACACCCAGGGCTATCTCTTCGACGCGGTAGTGCGCCACCAGATCACCGTCGTCTGAAGTCCGACGCCCGCTCACCGGGCGGCCCGGCCCGAACCTCCGTATAAAGGGCACGTGGGCTAGGCGACGGGCCGGCTCCGGCGGAACAGCGGTCGGATGTGACGGTATGCGGCGGACGGACACCGAAGGGCACGGACCCGTCCGCTACGGGCCGCCCGCACCCGAACCAGGTCTCCCCGTCCCCGCCGAACTGGCCGAAGTCCTCGCCGGGGCCTCCGCAAGCGCACTGGGCGAGCCACCCGGCGGCGGACCACTGCTGCGCGAGGCGGCCTGCGGGTACTGGCGGCGGCGAGGACTACCGGCCGGCATCGATGAGGTGGTCGCCGCCGCCGGCCCGCAGCCGCTGCTCTTCGCACTGATCGGGGCCTACCACGGGGATGTGCTGATGCCCCGGCCCTGCCCGGCCTGGTGGACCCCGCAGGCCCGGCTGCTGAGCCGCCCTGCCTACCATGTGCCCACGCCGGCCGAGTGCGGTGGTGTGCCCGACCCCTACGCCCTGCTGGAGACGGTACGGCGGGTGCGGGCCGAAGGCGGCCGGCCCACCCTGCTGCTGCTCTCCGTCGCCGACGACCCCACGGCAACCGTTCCACCGCCCGAAACCGTACGCGAGGCATGCGAGGCCGCGATCGGTGAGGGCATGCAGATCATCAGCGACGAGACCTGGGGGGACACCCTCCACCGGCCCCAGGGCACCGTGCTCCTCAGTCCCGCCGAAATGTGGCCCGACCACGTCACCGTGATCAGCGATCTGGCGGGCGCCCTGCTGCCCTCCTCCTGGCCGGTGGCGATCGCTCGCTTCCCCCCGACCGCGGCGGGAGCCGCCCACCGCGCCAGAACCCTCGACATCATCACCGCACTCGGCGCGCTCATCGCCGAACCCCTCGCGGTGGCGGCCACGCACGCCCTTCGGGAACCAGGGCCGCTGGTCGCCCGTAGGGAACAGACCGTCGCCCTGCACGCGACCGTGGCCGCCGCCATACACCGCGCGGTCCTCAACTCCGGAGCCCTCGCCCGCCCACCGCAAGCCGGACGCCACCTCTATGCGGACCTCGGCCCCCTGCGCCCCCGGCTCGCCGCGCAGGGTGCCAATGACTCCATGGAACTGGAGGAGTATCTGACCGCCCGTCTTGGGGCACCCGCCCCTGGAGGGCACCGATTCGGCGATGAGTTGGGCGCGCTACGGGTGCGGTTGGCGACCGCACCCCTGCTGGGAGCAACCCCGCAAGAGCGGCAGGAGTCTCTCACCTCACCAGCGCCCCTGGAATTGCCGCATGTCGCGGAGGCGTTGAGCATTCTTGGAACGGCCTTCGACGAACTGCGTTGAACGGAGCCCAGGATGGCCGAGCAGGGAGAGCGCACGGACGGAGCGGACCAGTCGGAGGAGCAGACCTCCACCGTGAGCGGTGGGGGAACGCTGACCGGCGGTGGGGAGGGAAAGCCGCCCGCGACCGCGAGCCGGACCCGCGCCCTGGGCGAGGTCCGCCACTGGCCCCGGACCTTCGCCCATCGACTCACCGCGCCACTGCCCGGTGTCCGTGCCATGGCGCGGCTCGCCCGCGAGGGCGCGGTGCGCCCCGGACCCGACGGGCTACGGGACATTCCCCTGCTGCCCTTCGCCCCCGGCCCCCTCCCCGCGGTGGACAGCACCACCCTCGCCGCCACCTGGGTCGGGCACGCCAGCTGGGTGCTCTCCATCGGCGGGCTCACGGTTCTCACCGACCCCGTGTGGTCACGGCGCATCCTCGGCACTCCGGCCAGGATCACCCCCGTCGGGGTGCGCTGGGAGGATCTCCCGCCCATCGACGCCGTGGTGATCAGCCACAACCACTTCGACCATCTGGACGCCCCGACCCTGCGGAGGCTGCCTCGCCGCACCCCCGTCTTCGCCCCGGCCGGACTCGCCCGCTGGTTTCGCCGCCGCCGCTTCACCCGGGTGACCGAACTGGACTGGTGGGAGGGCGCCGAGTTGCACGGCGTCCGCTTTGACTTCGTACCGGCCCACCACTGGTCCAAGCGCACCCTGACCGACACCAACCGCTCGCTGTGGGGTGGCTGGGTACTCACCGACCCGCTGGGCCAATCCGTCTACTTCGCGGGCGACACCGGTTACGGGCACTGGTTCCAGGAGATCGGCCGCCGCCACCCGGGTCTCGATCTTGCCCTGCTGCCGATCGGCGCGTACGCCCCGCGCTGGTGGCTGCAGGATGTGCACACCGACCCGGAAGACGCGGTGCGGGCCTTTGTCGACCTCGGCGCGCGCAACATGGCCCCCATGCACTGGGCGACCTTCGTCCTCTCGGCCGAACCGGTACTGGAGCCCCTCGCCCGGGTTCGGGCGGCCTGGGAGCGGACCGGTAGACCACGCGGCCAGCTATGGGACCTGCCGGTGGGGGGCTCCCAGGTGCTCACCGCATAGCGGACAGGTGCACCAGGGGCGGTGGCCGTTCCACCCCCACGTCCGGCCACGGTCCCAGGAGACATCCTCAGGCGTGCTGCCCGGACGAGCCCGGACGCCGCCGCCGAACACCCCGCCACAGCGCCGGCACCCCACTGATCACCACGGTCACCGCCACCGCGACCGCCACACCCTTCCAGGCCTCGTTGAACAGCGACCCACCCAGAATGCCGATCAACTGATACGTCACCGCCCACGCCAGACAGGCCGGCACATTGCCCCGGATGAAGGTGCGCATCGGCATTTCGGCCAGCAGACACGCCAGCATCACGGGTATTCGACCCGCCGGCACCAACCGGGAGAGCACCAGCACGGCGACGCCATGGTCTTCCAACTTCTGCTGCGCCTGCTCAAGCCGTTCGGGTGCGGCATGACCGCGCAACCGCTCCAACCAGCGGGAGCCGTTCTTGGAGCGGACACCACGCTGCCCGAGCCAGTAGAGGGTCACATCGCCGACGAACGCCGCGGACGACGCCACCAGGAAGATCAGCAGCAGCGCCAAGGGGGCCGTCTGATGAAAGGCCACCACGGCAGCCGAGCTCACCAGGGCCCCCGTGGGCACCACAGGCACCAACGCCCCCAGGACGATCAGGAGGAAGAGCGAGGGATAACCCACGGCCTGCTGGGTCGACTCGGGAGGCAACTGCTCCACGAAGTCCGAAAGCCCGGACAGCGCGTCCGAGAGCAGGCTGGTCACGAGGATGCCTCCGGTCTGAACCGCTCGCCGTGACCCAGCCGGTGCACGGCCACCTCAGGGGCGAGCCGAGCTGTTTTGCGGACGAACTCCTCGCCCGGGGCGTGGAACTCATGCGGTCGGACACCGTCCAACCCGATCGGCCAGTAGGTGCCGTAGTGCACCGGCACCGCCGAGCGTGGCGCGAGAGCGGCCACCGCCTGCGCCGCCCGTCCCGCATCCAGATGGCCATGCCCCAAATAGGGGCCCCAGCCACCGACCGGGAGCAGGGCCACATCCACCTGACCGACCTCATCCGCCATGGAGTCGAACAGTCCGGTGTCCCCGGCGAAGTAGGTACGGGCCTCACCGGCGATCACAAAGCCCAGCGCGGGCGAGCGCTGCGGCCCCACCGGTAGCCGCCGTCCGTCATGGAGCGCGGGCACGGCCCGTATGGTCAGCGGCCCCACCCGCACCTCGTCATCCGGGGCGACCTCGGTGATCTCCAACCCCAGCCGGCAAAGACCGGGTACCGCCCGGCAGGCGCCGCTCGGTACCACCAGACGAGTGCCGGGGGACAGGCGAGCCAGCGAGGGAAGATGGAGATGGTCCGAGTGGAGATGAGAGACGAGGACGGCGTCCGCCATCGCTGCTTCGGGCGGCGGCACTGCCCCCCGGCGGCGGCGGAGATGCGCCAGCCGACGCACGAAAAGCGGATCGGTCAGCACCCGCACACCGGAATCCTCGACCGTGCAGGTGGCATGACCCCACCAGGTGACCTCCACCGGCACCTCCGTCCTCCCTCATCCCGTAGGGCTTCGAGTACGAGCGTAAGCGCTGTGCCGGCATCCCTGACGGGCGCGCGACCACATGGCGGGCCAAGCCCTCGGGCCTCATCCGGAGTAGGGTCGGCGGGCGAACGGCGATCGGCAGGGGGACAACCATGGGTGGCTTACGGGTGGCGGCGATCGCGAGCCTGACTCCCCTCGAAGAACTCGACCAGCACTCCTTCCTGGTGGACACCCGCAGTCAGCTGCGGATGTGTGCCCGGTGGGCTGATGAGCGGGGGCACACCGTGACGCGTCAGCTGGTCTTCTCCGGGGTGCGCCACGACCTCTGCGCCCTCTGGGCGGATGTGGAGGGCGGCACGGTCGATCTCTTTGTGGCCGCCAACGAACAGGTGCTGTCCCGGGCGCTGCTCTCGGTGCCGGAGTTCGCCGATGAGTGCGCGAAACGGGGTGTCGGGCTGGAGAGCGCGAATCTGCCCGAGCCCGTGTACGACGCGGCGATGAAGGCGGATGTCCACCGCAGGCTGTCCATGCCCACGGCGGGCTACGACGGCTGCTGACCAGGCCTTCCAGGCCGTCCAAGCGGTTGGCGACGCCGACGACGGAATGCCCCTCGCACCGGCGGCCGTGGTGCGTGCCCTTGCCCGCCTGCCTCAACGAGGGGTGGGGGCCTGCCCGCGGTTCCGGGCCGGGCCTCCCGGGACCTCGATCGGTTGGCCGGCAGTGGACGCCGAGTCGTGCTGGTCCCTGGCCCGCCCGTGCGTTTCGACGCCTTCGTCCCGTGGGTCGGGGCCGCCTCAGCCTCAGGACGTCCGGCGAGGGAGCCGAGGAGCGGGGATTCCCCCGGCTCGCCCGCGCCCCTGAAGCGCACCGGCCGGGCCGACCCCGCTCGGACCTCTCGGGCGTCCGTCCGGCGAGGAAGGCTTGTGGGCGGGTCATGCTCTCGGCTGTGCCAGGCTGGGGGTCTGTTTTCAAGTGAGGTGGGATCGGCGTGGCTGAAAGGCGGTGGCGCAGGGCCGGCAGTGCTCTCCTGCGTGTGATCGTGGTGTGGGCGGTGTCGACGCTTACCCTGCTGGCGCTCGCCGGGCTGCTGCCCGACTTCCAGCTCCAATCCGATGACGGGGACAGCATCACCCGCACCGCCGTCACGGCGGCCTGGGGCGCTGGTGCCTTCGGTCTGCTGACCGCGCTGGTGTGGCCCCTGGTCGTCCGCGCGCTCCTCCTCGTACCCGCACTGGTGCTGGGGTTGCTGGTCTTCTTCCTCAACGGCTCCCTCCTGCTGATCGCCCTATGGCTGATTCCCGATGGACGCGGTGACGCGGCTCCCGAGACGGCCGTGGTGGTCGCCGCGGTCATGTCCGCCGTCGCGTCCGCCAGTTCCACCGCGCTGGCCGTCAGGGACGACGACGCCTACGGCCGCAGACTCTCCCGGCTCGCCACCCGGCGTCGGCGCAGACAGGGCGCCGGTGCGGACAGTACCGGCATGGAGTGCCCGGGCATGATCTTCCTCCAGCTCGACGGGGTCGGCCACGAGGTGCTGCAACGCGCGGTCAAGGACGGGGTGATGCCGACCGTCGCCGAGTGGCTCGACGGCACCCACCGGCTCACCCCATGGCGTACCGACTGGTCCAGCCAGACCGGTTCCAGCCAGCTCGGCATCCTCCACGGCTCCAACCACGATGTGCCCGCCTTCCGCTGGTACGAGAAGGACGGCGGACGGATCATGGTCAGCAACCGTCCCGCCAGCGCCGTGGAGCTCCAGCGCCGTGCGATCGAGCGCACCGGAGACGGTGGGTTGCTCACGCTGGACGGGGCGAGCCGCGGCAATCTCTTCAGCGGTGGGGCCGACCAGGTCGCCCTGGTGCTGTCCGTCTCCACCCGCCGGGGCCGGGAGAATCGATCCCGCGCCGGCTACTTCGCCTACTTCTCCGACCCGGCCAACGCGGTGCGTACGGCACTGTCCTTCGTCGCCGAGGTCTGCCGTGAGCTACAGCAGTCGACCCGGGCCCGACTGCGCGGAGACCGACCACGGGTCGCGCGAGGTGGCCTCTACCCCTTCATCCGCGCCTTCGCGACCGTCATCGAAAGGGATGTCGTGGTGGCGGCAGTGATCGGCGACATGCTCGCCGGGCGTACCGCGGTCTACGCCGATCTGGTGGCCTACGACGAGGTGGCGCACCACTCCGGACCCCACAGCCGGGATGCTGTCCGGGTGCTGGAGTCGCTGGACCGTTCCATCGCCCTGATAGCCAAGGCGGCCGAACACGCCCCGCGCGCCTACCGAATCGTGCTGCTCTCCGACCATGGACAGAGCCCGGGCGAGACATTCGAGGGAGCGTACGGGCTCAGCCTCAAGGACTTGGTACGGGCGGGGTGCGGGCTGCCCGTGTCACGACGGGTGGAGCGGACCGCGTGCGGTGCGGAGGCCCGCGACGCGGCGGCGGACGCGCTGCGGATCGGCCTTCACCGCCGGGGCGCCTACCCCGAGGAGTTTGTGGCCCCTGAACTGACCAAGCTCGATCCATCCGGCTTCCAACCGCTGGCCCGCGATCCCGCCGCCCCTGACCTGTCTGGCCCCGATCCGATCGGGCAGGACCCCGCCGCCCCCACCCCTCGGGACCCTCGCCCCCCAGCCGCCGCCCCCATCGTGCTCGCCTCGGGAAATCTGGCGCTGATCTCCTTCCCTGATCGGCCGGGTCGGCTCAGCCGTGAAGAGATCGAAGCCCGCCACCCCGCGCTGCTGAGCACCCTCGCCAACCACCCCGGCGTGGGCTTCCTCCTCGTCCGTAGTGAGGAGCACGGCTCGGTGGTCATGGGCGCCGGTGGGGTCGAGGTCCCCCTGGCGGAGCTGGCCGATGACGGCCCACTGGCGGTCTTCGGCAAGGGCGCGGCCGAAGCCGTTCGCCGCACGGACACCTTCCCGCATGTCGCCGACATCATGGTCAACTCGATGTACGACCCCGAGACCGGCCAGGTCCACGCGTTCGAGCAACAGATCGGCTCCCATGGCGGGCTCGGTGGCGAGCAGTCCCAGGCCTTTCTGCTCGCGCCCCTCGAACTGAGCACACCGCTCGATGAGGAAGCGGAACTGGCGGGAGGGGAACTGGTGGGTGCGGAGCAGATCCATCGGGTGCTGCGGCGCTGGCTGCGCGAGTGCACGGGCCCGCAGGTGCCCATCGAAGGCGCCGCCGAGACGGCGGCAGAATCCCCCACCAAGGCCTCCTCCGCAGGCTGAGGCCCCGGACAACCCCTTCCATGCCCCGATCGACCGGGACCGGGGCCGAGTCCGAGACGGAAACCCAGGCCGGGAGCAGCTGGGGCGGCCCTGCGCAGGGCACATCACGAGGCATCGCACCGCACACCGGATCGCCTTGCCGTGGGACGTCGCCGGACCAGCGTCGGCGAACCGAGCCAACCGAGCCAACCGAGCCAACCGAACGTACCGAGCCAACCGAACGTACCGAGCGAACCGAACGTACCGAGCGGACAGAAGGTGGCGGCTTCTGCGATCGGCCGCCACCCGGGCGCCGAAGCGGGGCTAGCCGAGGGCTGCCAACTGCTGCGTCAGCGTCTTGGTCGACCGGAACGTGGCTCCGATGACGGCGATGTGCTTCCAGTGCAGCGTTCCGTCAGCCGCGATGATGAAGACCGAACGCCGCACTCCCAAACCGGGCATCGTGACGCCGAAAGCACGGGTCACCGCCATGTCGACATCGGCGAGCAACGGCATCCGCAACCCGTGCTTCCGGGCGAACGCCTCATGACTGTCCACGCCCTGCGGGCTGATGCCCCACACCTGCGCCCCGCAGTCGGTGAAGGCGTCGAGCCCGCTGGAGTACGCACACAGCTGCTTGGTGCAGACGCTGGTGTCGTCCCCCGGGTAGAACGCGAGCACCAGGGGATGTCCTCGGTGCTCGCTGAGGGTGAAGTCCCGCCGGTCGAAGACCCCGTCGGTGAGTACTCCGCCGGGGAGGGTGAAATCGGCGACCGGCTGGCCGCGCTCGGGTGATGCTGCCAAGGGGGACTCCAACCACGAAGTGGTGACGGCTGCGCTCGACCGCAAGGGGCCGGTTCACGCCCGGACCAGGACCATTGTCCCCACCGGCGCCCGGCCCTGTCATCACCCCCCGCCCATGCCACGTCAGTGCGGTCATTACCTCCCGGGTAATCGACCCCTCCCGGCCGTCCCGGCAGTCTTGTCGCACCGGGGGCCGGGCGGCGCACTCCGCCCGGACCTTGGGCCAAAACCATCCTCATGACCTCGATGGAGGCTGATCAGCCATGTCCGCCACACTCCTCACCGGTATCGCCCGCACCTCCGAGCCGCAGCGCATGCTCCGCCGCTTCCTTCTGCTCGATGCCGTCGTCACCGGGGTCAACGGGCTGGTCTACGCGGTGGCTCCCGGGACCGTCGCCCGACTGACCGGGGTCGACGACGGCGTCCTCCTCGGCCTTGGCGTCTTCCTGCTGGTGTTCACCATGGGTGTGGGCGCGCTCGGCGCGCAGCGGAACCCGTCCGGGTTCTCGGTGAAGCTGCTGATCGAAGCCAATGCCCTATGGGCCGCGCTGAGCTTGCTCTCGCCCCTCCTGTGGTTTGACCCGACCCTCGCGGGCTCGGTGTGGATCGTGCTCCAGGCGCTGGTGGTGGGCGGATTCGCCGCCCTCCAGTGGGCAGCCCTCGGCGTCCGGTCCAACGCCGTCAGAGCGTGAGGGAGCGCAGATAGTCGACGGTCGCCGGATCGGCCGGGAGGAAGGTCTCGATGGCCAACTCGGCGACCGTCACATCCATGGGCGTGTTGAAGGTGGAGATGGACGAGACGAAGGACAGCACCCGCCCGTCGTGTTCGATCCGCATCGGTAGGGCGAAGAAGGGGTACGGAGCCGGATCCTGCTGTTCCGTGATCGCATCGAAGCCCCCCGGCGGTGGGGGGTAGGCGCTGACCTCCTCGTAGAGCGAGCACAGTTCGGGGGAGCGGGCGAGGGCGATCTGGCGCTCCATCTGGGCCCGTAGATGGCCGCGCCACTCCGGTAGGTTCCGAATGCGTGGGGCCAGCCCCTCGGGGTGGAGGGTGATCCGCATGGCGTTGAGCGGGGGCACCAGCAGATGGCCGGGTATGCCCTCCAGCAGCATGGCGATACCGCGGTTGGCCGCCACCACGTCATAGACGCCGTTCACCACGAGTGCAGGATAGGGCTCATAGCCCTTGAGCAGCCGCTCCATACCTTCGCGTAGCCCCAGCATCGAGGGATCGGTGAGTGGGGTTTCGGCGTATCGAGGGGCGTAGCCGGCCGCGAGCAGCAGGGAGTTGCGTTCCCTGACGGGGACGTCGAGGTGCTGGGCGAGCCGGAGAACCATCTCCTCGCTGGGTCGGGAGCGCCCCGTTTCGATAAAGCTGATGTGCCGGGCGGAGGAGTCAGCGCGCAGGGCCAAGTCCAACTGGCTCACCCGCCGCCGCTCCCGCCAACCGCGCAGTAGCGGACCCACTTCCGTGGTGGATACGACAGTCGTCATGGCTCGACCGTAGTACGGCGGCCACCCCGGCGGTGGCGCCGGTCCCCGGTGGCCTGGTCAGTCCTGCCAGTCCTTGGCCTCACCGAGCAGGGCGGCCAGGCCTGTGTCGATGTCGAGTGCCCGGCTCTCCAACTCCGCCGGGACGGTCGCATAGGAGTGGAGGAGGAAGTGCCGCAGCCGACCGCTCGCGAAGCGCATCAGTGCCACCCCCTCGGCGGAGCGCAACTCCACCATGGTCTGTGCCCGGTCATAGGGCCAGATGTGCACATCGCCCTCACCGGACGGGGTGTGCAGTCCCGAGTCCAGCAATTCCCGGGCGAAAGTCCAGGTCACACAGGCACCATCGAGGGAAACCGCGGTGGGAAAGATCATCCGGACGGCGAGCGGGTCATGGGCGCTGTAGTGCAGACCCACCGTCACGGGCACGGGTTGCGGCGCATCGCTGATGAGGTGTGCCGGGATCGACTGTTCAACAGTGGGGAACATCAAGTCGCTCCTCTGCGGTTGATTGTTCAACTCCTTGCGATCTACGACGCAGTTCGGTGCCACAGCACTTCACCAGGAGGGCGATCAGACGCTGTGACCTATGTCACAGTAGGGGCGGGTGGGGCTTCTTCGCAGCTCATCCGGGGTCGGTGGGCGATCCCTTGGAGGCGGACGGTTGGACCGCACAGCGGAACCAGTACGACAACCAGGTGATTCCGCGACGACATGGGGTGCGACAGAGCGATCCCCCGGTGATGGTGGGGTCGGGCTCGCCCGTCACGGGCCACGCCTCCTCTCCTGGCGCCTTCGACGGCTCGGTCTGCGTGGGTGAGGAGCCGTTCGGAGCCTTCGAGGTACTTCTGGCATGCGGTGAAGGGGGCAGTCCCGCTCCGGCGGCCTCCTTGCGTACGGCATCCGTCAGATAGGGGGAGCGCAGTATCTGGGAGAGTCGTACGAGTCCTTCGCGGCCGGGGCTGAGTGCCGCGGTCAGGGCGCGCACCCCCGCCTGGGCGCGGTCCGAGGCCTCGCTCGGCGGTTCCCCGACGCGGCGCGCCTCCACCGCGGTGATCACCATCGCCGCGACGCCCACCGCCTTGGCGCACCGCCGCGGCGCATAGCCGATGACCGCCGACGCGTAGGCACGGCGTCGGACCCGGTCGTCCAGATAGGGCTGGAGCCGCAGCAGTTCGTCATGGATCACGGTCTCGCGGACCGTCAGTCGCAGTTCGGGCGCGGCCCACCAGGGAATCCTGGGTCGGGCGGTGGTGTCCCCTCCTCGCTGGGCCGGACTGAGCCAGTGCCAGAGGGCGCCGAGCCGGGTGTAGGTGAGGCCTGCGTAGAGCGCTGCGGCGCAGCGCGGACCGAGCAGCGGCACCAGAAAGCCGATCGCGGTGGTCAAACCCCCGGTGGAGGCCAAGAGAGGCGCCGCCGTCGTACTCAGTTCGTCCCAGTCGTGCCCCGCCCATCGAGCCGCCACCGCGGTCAGTTTGGCGATGCCGAAGGACAGGTTGAAGAAGAACCCGGCCACCAGCAGACAGAGCCCCGCCCGGAGCCACTGGCCCACCGCACGGGCCCACAGCAGACAC
Source organism: Streptomyces albipurpureus (assembly GCF_023701525.1). GTDB lineage: Bacteria > Actinomycetota > Actinomycetes > Streptomycetales > Streptomycetaceae > Streptomyces > Streptomyces albipurpureus. The sequence continues at coordinate 238,706 of NZ_JAMQAW010000001.1, read as the reverse complement.
ATCATCGTGGTCACCAGGGCCGCGACGGTGTGGGCCAGCAGATAGAGGACGATCATCTCGCGGAGGAACGGGGTGTTCGCGTAGTAGGTGTCGAAGTCCCGCAATCGCTCCACCGGGGCGTCCCCGAGCGCGAAGAGGACGCCGAGGGCCGCGATGACGGTGCCGTACGCGATGACCCATCCGCGGGTGCCGCGCCGTACCCGCTCCGGCGCCCCGCCCCGCCATTTGGCGATCAGGATCAGACACGTACAGCTGAACGCGCAGAGGAAGCAGTAGACCAGGGGGGCCGCGATGTTCGGCTCGCCGGTGAGGCGGTTGATGCGCGCGATGGTGGCTGGAGCGGCGAGTACGAAGCACGCCGATGCGGTGAAGAGGAGAAAGTGCACCGAACGCACCAGGGGGTCGCGCCAGCCGCGCCGTAACGCGGGCAGTTTGGCGGCCAACGCGATGGCAAGGACGACCGATGGGACGTAGTAGTCGCTGTTGTGCATGGATCAGCCTTGGCGGTGTCCGAGGGATGCCTGGATACGTTGGGCGACTGCGCTGGTGGGTGCCTTGTCGGGGGTGCGCTCCAGCCATTTGCGCACCTGGGCCCCCAACTCCAGACCGAAGGTCTCGGCCTCTGACTCCTGTGCCTGTCGAAAGTCGGTACGTGCGGCGAGTTTCTGGACGCTCGATGCCATGCCGGCGCTGTCGGTGGCCAGCAGGGCGGCGGCCGTCGGCCCTGTCGGGCTCGTACCGGTCGTGCCCACCGGGCCGGTGGCGGGCGCTGTGCTGTGCCCGGCCACCATGTGCCACACCTCATGACCGAAAATGATCAACTGGTGCAGTGGGTGGGTGTTCGCCTGGACGCAGATGATGTCCCGGTCGGCCATGTCCAGATAGAGCCCACTGGCCGTCTGGGGCGGGAACTCCACCAGATGGAGCACCACCGGTCGGCCGCGGCGTTCGCTGAGTCGGGCGCAGAGAGCGGCGAACACCTCCTGGGGCCCGACCGGCCCGGCCTCTTCGAGTGCGCGGGCCAGTTCGTCGCGAAGCTGGCGCATGGCGCTCCTGGTGCCCACTCCACTCCCCTGCTCGACAGCCTCGGCCTGGTGTCACACCGTACCGAGGGTTAGGGGGCGTGGGCATGGACTCCCGGTAACGTCATCGGGAATCTGGACACGATCAGGTGACGTCTGGTGGATCCTGGGCTGCCGTGCGTCCCGAGGGGAGTGCGCGGTGCGGTCGGCGCCAGGCCCCGAACGGCAGCCCACAGCCCCGCACCGCTGGGCATGTGCCGGTGTGCCACCGGCCCCGATGACCCGATCGCCGTTCCCCGTGCGTGCGCTCCCCGGAGCGGGTGTCCCGCTCCTACGGCTCGGTTCGGCCGGAATCGCGCCGGACGCCGTCGCGCGCGTCGGGGCCGCTCGCACCGCTCCCTCCGGGGCGGAGGAATCCCAACTCCCGCCGGGTCAGTGGCGGCTTGGAGAGCCTCGGCCGCAGGGGTCCCCGTACCGCCCCGATCAGAACGTCGGGGCGGACCAACCGGTCAAAGCCGGATTGGAGCGTCATCACATCGGTGAGCGCCTTGGCCATGGAGTAGGACCCGGTCGAGGTCTTCACCAGTCGATTGACATAGCGACTCAGCAGCCGATCCGCGGCGTTGGGCAGCCGTCCCCGGGCGCCGGGATAGAAGATGTCCTGGCCGGTGGCGAGGCCCCAAGCCACCTGTGTGGGGCGGGCGATCGCCCGCTGGGCGCGACGGGCGAGCCCCGGCGCTGTGACCCCGGCCCGGCGCAGCTCGCCCCGCAGCGCCACGGCTCCCAGCGCGGCCACCGACATGCCCTGGCCGTAGACCGGGTTGAGGGCGGCGACGGCGTCACCGATCGCCACATAGCCCTCCGGAGTGTGTCGGCACCGCTCGTAGAGCCGCCGTCGATTCACCGTGCTCCGGGTGACGGTGATCTCGCTCAGCGGTTCGGCATCCGCGATGAGTTCACCGACCAGGGGGTGGCGCACGCCTTTGGCGAAGTCAAGGTAGGTGGACTCATCGTCGGTGGGCTCACCACCACGAGTGCCCGAGAGGCTCACCAGCCAACGCTGATCCTCTATCGGCATGATGCCCGCGGACTGGCCGGGGCCAGGCAGCCGGGAGTCGGGCTGGATGATGAAGAGAGGGGAGTCCTCGGATCCGGCTGGCGCTCGATAGACCCGGCTGGCGTAGGCGACTCCGGCATCGACTGCCAACTCCCGCACCGGGCTGACCCCCAGGTCCTTGAGCCACTGCGGGCCGCGGGAGGAACGGCCCGAGGCATCGACGACGAGATCGGCCGCCAACTGCTGTTCGGAACCGTCCTCCAACCGTATTCGTACGCCGTCGATACGCCGTGCGTCGCCGATCAGCCCCACCGGTTCGGCGCTCTCCACCACCGTGACATGCGACTGCCGCAGCACCAGATCCCTGATCGCCCAGTCCAGGAGATCGCGGCTGCAGGCGATGAGGTAGTGCGACTCAGGCCAGCGCCGGTACCAACCGCCCGGTGAGAGGGACACCATCCCGGTGGGCAGCGGGACTCGGCGTGCCCCCGCGGCCAGTAGTTTCCCGGTCACCCCGGGGACGAGTGACTCGACCGCGTTCGCGCCGCCCGACCAGAGGGCATGCAGATGGCGGGCTTGTGGAAGGCCCTTGCGGGGGAGGGGGCCATTCGGCAGGACATCCCGCTCCACGATGGTCACCTCGTCCACGAATGCCCGACACGCTGCGGCGGCCAGGACGCCCGCGAACCCTCCTCCGATGATCACTGCCCGGCGGCTGCGGGTTCTCCGGGGGGATCTCAGGGGATCACTCATGAGTTGCTGCTCTCCGATGTGGCCGCGCGGCGGCTCGCTTCGTGGACGAGTGGTGAATGGCGTAGGGCGAGGGACATCCGTACAAGATCATCCGCTTGGGTGGAAGGTTGCACGGACTCCTTGCCTTCGGCAAGGGTGGTCCGGCCGGGATGCGCCGACTGCACCCGGCTCGCCGCCGCGATCATGGCCGCGTCCGCCAGAATGCGAGCCTGGGCCGGTGGATGCCCCTGAGCCAGCGCACGGCCGTGGACATCGCTGTGCACCAAGCGGTCGAAGTACGGGCGCAGGCCGATGATCCCATCGTGGATGGCCGCCTCGCGCTGGGTGAGCCGCAGCTCCAGTGGTGCCCAGGGGCCGATGGCCACCCCGGGCCCGCTGCGGCCGGCGTCGGCCGTCAATTGCCTCTGAAGCGTCGCGAGTCGGCGGTAACGCACCGCGGTACGCCAGCCGATGCCCACCCGCTGAGTCACCAGCGGAAGGACGAAACCCCCTCCGACCAGCGGCGCTGCCACCGAGGCAAGGGGCCGGGCCACATCGGTGGACAGCGTGTCCCAGTCATGGCCGGTCCAACGCGCGCCGACAGCGAGCAACTTCGCCACATCGAAGCCGAGATTGAGGATGTAACCGCCGAAGATCAGCAAAAGGCCGACTCGCAGCACCCCCTTGACCTGGAGTGACCACCGCCAGCACAGCACCGTCATCACCACGGCGGCCACACTGTGCGCCAGCAGGTACAGCACGATCATCTCGCGGATGAACGGGGTGTTGGCGTAGTAGGTGTCCAGGTCCTCACGCCGCTCGACCGGCGCGTCTCCGAGCAGGAACAGGAGGTTCAACGCGACGATCACCAGGCCGTAGGCGATCACGCAGAGGGTGGACGCCCGCCGGGTCTGATCCGTTGTGCCGCCGCGCCAGATGATGATGAGGACGACACAGGCGCCGCTGAAGGCCGTCAGTACGCTGTAGACCAGCGGGGCGGCGAGATTGGGCACTCCGGAGATCCGGTTGATCGCCGCCACCGTCGGCACCGCGGCCAGGAGGAAGACCAGGCTGGCGACCAGCAGCAGTCCACAGACCGCCCTCAGCAGGATGTCCTGCCGATTGCGGACCAGCGCGGGGAGTTTGAGCAGGAAGGCCCCGAAGAGGAGGGCGGCCGGAGCGGTCATGCTCAGGTCATCCATGGACACCACCCGTTCCGGGGTCCACCGCCGGATGACCGCCGCGGCCCGGCCATGGCTCCGCGCACCGCCGGCGCACTCCTTCGCGCTCGCCTCGCACGGCACTCACCCCCGGTTCTGCCCGATGTCCGCGACTGCCCTCCGAGACGGCACACCCCAGGCAATCCCACCCCGCGCCACGGTACGCCGCGAGCTCCGTCCCCTGGCGCTGTGGTCTGAACAGAGCTGTCGCACAGGGAAACAGAGGCGTGGTGGGGAGGAGTTGGGGCGTGTATCCCGCGAGTCCCGCATCAGTATGCAACAGAGCGGATTCGGCCCGGCAGTTGCCCATCGGACCGGTGGCGCGGTACGAGCTGTCCGGCGGTGACACGGGTGGGCGGCCCGGTCGCGCTCAGTCCACGCGACCTCGCTCAGGGACCGGTTGAGGGTGGTCTGCCCGGCTTCTCACCGGCGTTACGCGCCGCCACAGCGGCCGGAAGCCGCGGGACACTCCTGGTTCCGAGTTCTGCCATGTTCTCCGTCGCTCAAGGGAGAGCCCCGCGCTGTGGGCGCGGAGGGAAATGCCCGAAGGGAGGGAACGGAGGCCGCACCGATGGCATCACTCCGATGGATTCCCCCCCTGGTCACCGGGGCCGGGCCGCGCAGTGCCCGTTGCCGAAGCGGTCGACGAGCGATGGCGCGGGACTGATGGCCGCCGCCAGGCCCCCGTCTTGAGCGCCGCGCTGTGGGCGGTGCGGCAGTCAGCGGCTCCCGGATGCGGCACTCGGCGTCGCGATGCACCATGGCCACATGCTGCTGGCTCGACTCGCGGAAGCGTCCCGGGACGTGGCCGCCACCTCCGCACGCTCACGGAAGATCGGCCTGCTCGCCAAGGTGTTCTCGGACACCGATCCCCAGTTGGTCGACCTGGTCATCGCCTATCTGGCCGGACGGGTCCCGCAGGGCCGTATCGGTATCGGCTGGAGCGCCCTCAAGGACCCGCCACCGCCCGCCGCGACGGCCACCCTCACCGTCTCCGGACTCGATGCGGCCCTCACCGCCCTCGCCGCCGTCCAGGGTCCCGGCTCCCAGCGGATGCGCCGGCGCCTGCTGGCAGAGCTGATGTCCGCCGCGACCGACGAGGAGCAGCAGTTCCTCACCCGGCTGCTGCTGGGGGAGGTGCGCCAGGGAGCGCTGGACGCGATCGCTCTGGAGGCCGTCGCCCGGGCCGCGGACGCCCCCGCCGCCGCGGTCCGCCGGGCCGTCATGGTGGATGGCTCACTGCCCCGGGTGGCTCAGGTGCTCCTCACCGACGGGAGTTCCGCGCTCGCCCGCTTCGGGCTGCGGGTGGGCACCCCCGTACAGCCCATGCTGGCCCATACGGCGAAGTCGGTCACCGAAGCCGTACGCACCCTCGCCGAACCCTGTGCGGTCGAGGAGAAACTCGATGGCATCCGCATCCAGGTGCATCGGGACGGTGAGCTGATCAGGGTCTTCACCCGCTCACTGGACGACATCACCGAACGGGTGCCCGAGGTGGGCGCGGCCGCGCGCGCTATGGCGGGGGATCGGTTCATCCTGGACGGGGAGGTCATCGCCTTCGACCCGAGCGGTCGGCCCGTCCCCTTCCAGGAGATCGCCTCCCGGGTGGGCTCGCGCACCGATGTGGCGGCTGCGCGGGCCCTACTGCCCGTGTCCCCCGTCTTCTTCGATGTCCTCACCGCCGATGGCGAGGACACCCTCGATCTCTCCGGTGAGCGGCGGCAGGCGGTACTCGCCCGTATCGTGCCGGAGCCGATGCGCATCCGCCGGATGGTCGTCGGCGATCCCCATGACAGGGGTCAACTCGTCGCCGCGGAGGAGTTCATGGCCGACACCCTGCGCCGCGGCCATGAAGGAGTCCTGGTCAAGGCGGTCAAAGCGCCGTATGTGGCGGGTCGGCGCGGGCGCACATGGCTCAAGGTGAAGCCCGTGCACACCCTCGATCTGGTGGTCCTGGCCGCCGAATGGGGTCATGGCCGCCGCACCGGGCTGCTGTCCAACCTCCATCTGGGAGCCCAGGCCGCCGATGGCACCTTCGTCATGCTGGGCAAGACCTTCAAGGGGCTCACCGATGAGATGCTGCGCTGGCAGACCGGCCGACTGACCGAACTCGCCGTCGAGGACGACGGATTCACGGTACGGGTCCGCCCCGAACTGGTGGTGGAGATCGCCTACGACGGAGTGCAGCGCTCCCCGCGCTATCCGGCCGGGGTCACCCTGCGCTTCGCCCGGGTGGTGCGCCATCGCCCCGACAAACCGGCTCGGGAGGTCGACGGCATTGACCGGGTCCTGGAAGCCGGCCCGGTCGCACGGACCGACGAGGTACCGGGGCCTGCCTCCGACAGCTGAGCGGGCAACCCCGCCGGGCGCTCCGCATCCCGTTCGCCGACTCGGCGCCCCGACGGGTCGTGGGCGCCGGAAGTCCAGCGCCCACCACACCTCGCCGGACCTCCGCGCTCACCGCGGTTCCAGCGCGGTTCCAGCGCCGGGACCAGTCAGCTATGCCAGGCGTCCGCCGCCACCGCGTCCCGGGCGAAGTCCTTGAAGTCCTTCGGATCACGCCCCAGCACCTCCCGCACCGCGTTCGTCGTCGATGCGTTGTGACCGTCCATCAGCATCGTGCACAGAGCCGCCAGCCACTGCGCGTCCGGCTCCGGGAAGCCCGCCTGCTGGAGCAGGGCGGCGAACTCTGGACCCGAAACCGGCAGATACCGGACCTCACGGCCCAGCGCGGACCCCAACTCCGCCGCGGCCTCGCCAAAGGTGACCAGCCGAGGGCCGGTGACCTCATGGACCTTCCCCCGATGGCCGCCCTCGGTGAGCGCGGCCACCACCACGTCCGCGATGTCGTCCGCGTCAATGAAGGGCTCCGGCGTCTGAGCACCGGGGAAGGCGATCGCACCGCCGGCGACAAGGTCGGCCAGCACGCCCTCGGAGAAGTTCTGAGCGAAGAACGCCGCCCGTACGACGGTCAGCGGCACCCCCGAAGCACGCAGGGCCTCCTCCGACACCACCGCATCCGGCTCACCGCGCCCCGACAGCAGCACCAGGTGCCGCACACCCTGCTCCGCCGCCACCCGGCCGAACCCGCTCATCGCCTCGACTGCCCCCGGAGCCGCCAGATCCGGGTAGAAGGCCACATAGGCCGAGTCCACCCCGACCAGTGCCGGGCCCCAGGTGGCCGCCGAGTCCCAGTCGAAGACAACCTCGCCCCCACCGGCCCCCGGAGTACGCGAACCCGCCCGCACCGGCACCCCGCGAGCCTGGAGCCGCGCTACCACCCGTCGGCCCGTCTTGCCCGTCGCCGCCGTCACCAACACCGTTTCCTGCTGTGCATTCGCTGTCATGACCCAAGACTCGGGCACCCGGCATGGACGATCCATGCTTCAGAGGCTCAGTTCCATATGCCTGCGTCTACGCTGACCCCATGGATGCTCTCGCCGGACTCTTGGCCGGACCTCGCGCCCGAGGGGCCTTTCTGCTGCGGATGGTGATGGAACCACCCTGGTCCATACGGGTCGAGGACCAAGCGCCCCTCACGCTGATGTGCCTGGTCGAGGGAACGGCCTGGATCATCCCCGACGACGGGGACGCCATCCTGCTGCACCCCGGTGACCTGGGGATCGTCCGCGGGCCTGCCCCCTACACGGTGGCAGGCAGCCCCGACACCCGGCCACAGGTACTGGCCGGCCCCGGCGGCACCTGCCACACCTTGCGGGGCGAACCCCTCGACCAATCCCTGCGGATGGGCGTGCGGACCTGGGGCAACGACCCCCACGGCTCCATGGTGATGCAGGTCGGCACCTACCAGGTGGGGAGCGAGATCAGCGGCCGACTGCTCGATGCCCTGCCTCCGCTGGTCCATCTCCCCTCCGACGCGTGGAACTGCCCCTTGATGCCGTTCCTCGCCGAAGAGATGGAGCGCGACGACCCCGGCCAGAGCGTGATGCTCGACCGGACCCTCGATCTCCTGCTGATCGCCGCGCTGCGCTCCTGGTTCGCCCGCCCCGAAGCCCATGCCCCTGCCTGGTACCTCGCCCTGGGCGACCCGGTGGTGGGGCGAGCGCTGCGACTGATGCAGGACACCCCCGCCCACCCATGGACCGTCGCCACCCTCGCCGACGAATGCGGAGTCTCCAGGGCGCAACTCGCACGGCGCTTCCATCAACTCGTGGGCGAACCTCCGATGACCCACCTCACCCGCTGGCGGCTGGATCTGGCCGCTGATCTGCTCCGCACCACCGATGCGACGGTGGACACGGTGGCTCGCAGAGTCGGCTACGGCGGCTCCTTCGCCCTGAGCGCCGCCTTCAAACGCGTACGAGGCGTCAGCCCCCAGGAACACCGCACCGGCAACGCGCCGCCAAAGCGGCGACAGGCCTCGCCCCAACGCCGGCCGCAGGCGATTCTGACACCATGAAGGAGGAAGTCGAGGACTGGCCTGCTGGCCGTGGCGGGTCTTTCGCCCAGGGGGCCACGGACCTTCCTCCTGGATATCCCGGCCCTCCCAGAAGGGTGCGAGACCACCGTGTCCACGGCCTTCGGCAGCACCGCGATGTGCTGGATGAACTACTCGAAGCGGACGGCACCGCCGTACTGGAGCGGCTGTCCGAGCCCGGCGATCCGAGGGGCTGGCGCATCGTGCGGACGTCTATCTGCTGAGCGCGCGAACGGTATCTGGGGCACTGCGCTGAGCTGGGGGCTTGACCGAGGCCTACCCGCTGGCGCCTGAGGGGCACGGCTCGAACTGCCACTGCTGGCCGGGTGAGTCCGTGTCCTCCCACTGCTGGCCGGGTGAGTCCGTGTCCTCCCACTGCTGCACCCGTGCACCGTCATCGGTGCTTCCGTCCACGGTCTCCAGGAGCAGGCCGCTGATGAAACTGACGATGGAGACGGTGCCCGGGGCATCGAGGCGGCGCTCGATGATCCACTCCTGAGCGCCGAAGTTGTTGGGGCGCCACTGCTGGATCCGGGCGCCGTTCTCGGTGGAGGCGGCCGCCACATCGAGGCGCTTGCCACTGGCGACGCTCACGAAGTGGTAGAGCCCGCCGCCGTTGGGTACCGGATCGATCTGCCACTGCTGGGCCGCCGTCCCCTTCTCGACTCCCAGCTGCACCACGGCGCCACTGCCCTTGACCCCGCCGTACACCTCAAGGAGCAGCCCGCTGCCGGTGTTGCGCACCAGATAGCGGCCAGCCGGAAATGCCCCGCTCACGTCATGTACTCCTTGCTCGGCCGAACGCCGCCCACTCTTTGCATCGAACAAGTGTACGAGAAAACGGGGGGTGGGGGAGGCGCGTGTCCCCGTCCGCGGTGGATACGGCGGACGGGGACACGCGGGGTCCGGCACGGTACGGCAACGGTGGGGAGACGGCTGACCGGCGGACATCGGCGAGCTGCGCTGTATCGATGGCTGGGAAACGATCGCGTAGTCGTACTCGCCCAGCCCGCGTGGTCGCCCCGACCGCGGCGGCGCGGGGTCTACGGCTGGGAAACGATCCACTGACCCACCCTCTTGCCGGCTTCCGCCGCTGGTCCCGGATCGCCCTTGGTCCGGGGCGCCCGGCAGCGGTGTGGCAGGTCAGGCGACGTTGAACGTCGCCGGGTCCGGGCCCAGTCGCCTGTCCTCGTCGAGCGCCCGAAGTGCCGCCAGATCGTCCGTGTCGAGCTCAAAGCCGAACACGTCCAGGTTCTCCCGGATGCGAGAAGGCGTCACGGACTTGGGGATCACCACATTGCCGAGCTGGATGTGCCAGCGCAACACCACCTGTGCCGGTGTGCGCCCGTGCTTCTGGGCGACCGCGATCACGGTCGGAACCTCCAGCAGACCCTTGCCCTGGCCCAATGGCGACCACGCCTCGGTCGCGATGCCGTGCTGAGCGTGGAACTCGCGCAGCTCGTCCTGCTGGAGGTGGGGGTGCAGCTCCACCTGGTTCACCGCCGGGACCACCGAGGTCTTCTGGATGAGCTGCTCCAGATGCTCGGTGAGGAAGTTCGACACACCGATGGCCTTGACCCGACCGTCCTGAAGGAGCTTCTCGAACGCCCGGTAGGTGTCCGCCGCCGTGTCCTTCGCGGGCATGGGCCAGTGGATCAGGTAGAGGTCGACGTAGTCGAGACCCAGGCGCTGCTGGGAGGAGTCAAAGGCGCGCAGGGTGGCGTCGTAGCCCTGGTCGCTGTTCCAGAGCTTGGTGGTGATGAAGAGGTCCTCGCGGGGGAGGCCCGAGGCGGCGACGGCACGCCCGGTGCCGGCCTCGTTCTCATAGACGGCCGCCGTGTCGATGCTGCGGTAGCCGGCCTCCAGGGCCGTGGTCACCGCGCGCTCCGCTTCGTCGTCCGGCACCTGCCAGACACCGAATCCGAGCTGGGGCATCTCGACGCCGTTGTTGAGGGGGATGGAGGGGACCTTGCTCACGAGGGGGGAATCCTTACGTCGTCGGTTGGTACTCCCATTCTCCCTCCCACAACGATCAATCCCGGGAGGCCATTCCCAGCCACCGTACGGTCCCCACGGCCATTCGGGCCCTGGGGCGGGCCGAGGCGGGCACGCGGCAGGCTGGGGGAGCGTGGACCCTGCCCGGCCGCGCGGGTGTCGTCATACGAGGGCGCCTTCGCTCGGTGGCTCAGCGATAGAGCGCCGCCACTTCGGCGGCGTACGCCTCCTCGATGGCCTTGCGTTTGAGCTTGAGGGTGGGAGTCACCAGACCCTGCTCCTCGGTGAAGGGGTGGGCCAGGATGCGGAACGTACGGATGGACTCGGCCTGTGACACCAGGCTGTTGGCCGCGACGACGGATCGCCGGATCTCTGTCTCCAGTTCGGAGTCCCGTACCAGTTGGGACGGTGTCAGGGGCTTGCGCCGTTGCATTCTCAACCAGTGGTCCACCGCCTCCTGGTCGAGGGTGACCAGAGCCGCGATGTAGGGGCGGTCGTTGCCGACCAGAATGCACTGGGACACCAGCGGATGGGCGCGCACCCGCTCCTCCAGCGCCACCGGGCACACGCTCTTGCCGCTGGAGGTCACCAGGATCTCCTTCTTCCGGCCGGTGATGGTCAGATAGCCGTGCTCGTCGAGGGATCCGATGTCGCCCGTGGCCAGCCACCCTTCGTGGAGCACGGTGTCCGTGGCCTTGCGGTCGTGCAGGTAGCCGGCGAAGACATGGGGGCCGTGCAGCCACACCTCGCCGTCCGCGGCTATATGGACCGTGGTGCCGGGCAGGGGCTGCCCCACCGTGCCGTAGCGGGGCCGCCCGGGTGGGTTTCCGGTCGCGGCCGCGGTCGACTCGGTGAGTCCGTAGCCCTCGTACACGGCGACGCCCGCACCTGCGAAGAAGAGGGCGAGTTGACGGTCCATCCCCGAGCCGCCGGACATCGCGTACCGCACCCGGCCGCCCATCGCCGCGCGCAGCCGGGCGTACACGGCCTTCTCGAAGAACTGATGCTGCACCCGAAGCCCCGCCGCCGGTCCGGGGCCGAGCCCGAAGGCCCGATGCTCCAGGGCCTCCGCGTACCGCACCGCCACCTCGACGGACCTGTCGAACTGCCCGGCCCGCCCCTCGGTCTCGGCCCTGCGGCGGGCTGACTGGAAGATGTTCTCCAGGACATAGGGCACGGCCAGGAAGAACGTCGGTCTGAAAGCCGCCAGGTCGGGCAGTAACTCGCCGGTCCGGAGGGTGGACTGGTGACCCAACCTGACCCTGTTGCGGATCGCGGCGACCTGGACCATCCGTCCGAAGACATGGGCCAGGGGCAGGAAGAGGAGGGTGGCGGGTGTGCTCCCGGAGCGAGAGCGCAGAAGCGGCGCCCAACGGGCGGCCAGGGTGTCGGACTCGAACATCAGATTGGCATGGGTGATGACACAGCCCCGAGGAGTGGCGGTGGTGCCCGAGGTGTAGATCACGGTCGCGGTGGAGTCGGGGGTCACCGCTCGTCGATGCCGGTGCACCACCTCATCGTTGATGTGGATGCCCGCCGCGAACAGTTGGTCGACCGCCCCCGCGTCCAGTTGCCACAGCCGTTTGAGCAGCGGCAGCCGACTGATCACCGAGCCGATGGTCATGGCGTGGTCTTCGTGCTCGACGACGCAGGCCGAGACCTCGGCATGGTGGAGAATCCACAACACCTGCTCCGCCGACGATGTGGGGTAGATGGGAACCGACTGCGCTCCCACCGTCCAGATCGCGAAGTCGAAGAGGGTCCACTCGTAGCGCGTACGGGATATGAGCGCTACCCGGTCACCGAACCGCACCCCCTGCGAGATGAGCCCCTTGGCCAGGGCGAGCACCTCATCACGGAACTGCCCGGAACTGACATCGTGCCAGCCGCCCTCCGCGTCCTTGCGGCCCAGGGCCACTCGATGGGGGTCCTCACGGGCGTGGTGAAAGACAGCATCGGCCACTCCACCAACCAGCGGCGCCGCGTCCAAGGGAGGGACAGTGAACTCGCGCAAGGGCCTGCTCCTTGTGGTGCTCCGCACAGCGCCGCGACCGTACCCCACTTGACGGTGCGGTGTGACACCGTGCCAGAACCGCATCTGAGGAGCATCCGCGCAGGTCGGGGCCAGAGAAACGATCTTATGACCCCGGATTGGTACAGACTTCTGACCCCTGGGTCAGTGGAGGTGTCCGGAATCTCCACGGAATCTGTACTGCGCCATGACCGCCACACCGCCGATCCGCAGGCGCTGCATTACGGACTTTGGTGGAGGCCGGTGTGGACACCTGCCCGGTGGGGCCGATCAGATGTGATCGCCGCTGGGGGTGTCGGGGTTGCGGTGCAGTCGATCGCCACCGGCGAGGATCGCGGCTGCCAGGGCGTCCGCCGCCTCCTGGGTCCCGGGCGCCGTGGTGGGCCTTCGGCCGTGCAGCAGGACGAAGTCCACCTCACCCAGGTCGGGGAGCCCGGCCCGGGCGGGTACCGGGACCAGCCCCGGGGGGATCAGTCCCCGGGTGTGGGCCATCACGCCGAGCCCGGCCCGCGCTGCCGCGATCAGCCCACTGAGGCTCCCGCTGGTGCAGGTGATCCGCCAGGCCCTGCCCTCCGCCTCCAGCACCTCCAGGGCGCGGGCCCGGGTGATGCCCGGCGGGGGAAAGGCGATCAACGGCACCGGACGCTCCGGATCAAGTCGCAGCCGGTCCGAACCGATCCACACCAGCGCGTCCTGCCAGACCAGTTGGCCATGGGTGTCCCCGCTCCGCCGCTTGGCGAGCACCAGATCGAGCCGTCCGGCCTCCAGCCGGCGGTGCAGGGTGCCCGACAGCTCCACGGTGAGCTCCAGATCCACCTCGGGATGATCGCGGCGAAACGACTCCAGAATCTCCGGCAGCCGCGTCTGCACGAAGTCCTCGGAGGCCCCGAACCGCAGTCGCCCGCGCAGTCGTGTGCCGGAGAAGAAGGCGGACGCGCGCTCATGCGCCGCCAGGATCGTCCGGGCGAAGCCGAGCATCGCCTCGCCGTCCTCCGTCAGCGCCACCCGATGGGTGTCCCGGCTGAACAGCCGACGGCCCGTCGCCTCCTCCAACCGTCGTACGTGCTGGCTTACCGTCGACTGGCGCAGTCCCAGGCGGCGCGCCGCCTGGGTGAAGCTCAGCGTCTGGGCCACGGCGAGGAAGGTGCGCAGCTGAACGGGCTCGTACACCCCTTGATGGTAGGGCCCCCGCCGGTGGAGGCGGCCTCGGGGGCCTCGCGCCGGGTCCTCCGCATCCGATCGATGCCGTGCTGTGGGCTCGGTTCTCCATCTCTCCGTCCCTGGGTCAGTTGATCGCCTTATCTGCACGTCAGAGGCCTGTCTATCGCATATCGTGATGACAGTAAGAGCGGTATATGTGATTCCCGATCGTTGGGTTCCAGGGCACCATGTGAGGGTCACGACGCCCAGTGCAAGCGCGAGTGGAGCCCATGAGCCGCCCCAGGTTTCGTCTGCCGTCCTGGCTGCCGATCGACCCCTACGTCCTGGCCCTGCTGGCCACCGTGGGGCTCGCCGCGCTGCTTCCCGTCTCCGGTGGCGCGGCCGACGCGGTGGGGGGTGCGTCCATGGGGGCGGTCGCCCTCCTCTTCTTCCTCTACGGCGCCCGCCTCTCCACCAAGGAAGCCGTCGACGGGGTCAGGCACTGGAGACTGCACACGACCGTGCTCATGGCGACGTTCGTGGTCTTTCCCCTGCTGGGGCTTGCCGCGTCGCGAGGACTCCAGCCCTGGGCACTGACACCGGAACTCGCCACCGGGCTGCTCTTCCTCTGCCTCGTGCCCTCCACGGTCCAGTCGTCGATAGCCTTCACCTCCATAGCCCGCGGCAATGTGCCCGCGGCGATCTGCGCGGGCTCCTTCTCCAGCGTCATCGGCATCTTCGCGACCCCGCTCCTCGCGGCACTGCTGCTGGGCGGCCAGACGGGCGGCTTCTCCCCGGACGCCGTGTTCAGGGTCGCCCTCCAACTGCTGGCCCCCTTCATCGCCGGTCAACTGCTCAGACGGTGGATCGTCCGCTTCCTGGACCGTCATCGCGCCCTCCTGTCCTACGTCGACCGGGGCTCGATCCTGCTCGTCGTCTACAGCGCCTTCAGCGCCGGGATGACCGCCGGCGTCTGGCAGCGGATCACCCCACAGCGCCTGGGGGTGCTGCTGCTGGTCGCCGCGGTACTTCTTACGGTGATGCTCTGTCTGACCTGGTACGCAGCGAAATGGCTGGGTTTCGGGCGGGCGGACGGCATCGCGATTCAGTTCGCCGGCTCCAAGAAGAGCCTGGCCGCCGGACTTCCGATGGCCAGCGTGCTCTTCGGAGCGGACGCGAGCCTGGCGGTACTGCCACTGATGCTCTTCCACCAGCTCCAACTGCTGGTCGGGGCGGTGCTGGCCAAGCGGCACGCTGCCGCGGCAGGGCCGGCACCCTTGCCGGAGCCAACGCCCGAGCCGGCGAACTAATCGACACCAGGTGCCCGCCCGGCGCCTTCGCCGGGTCCACAGCGGCCCGCGGAACCGACCTGCGGGCAGCGATCCCAGCCCGCACCCTGACGGCTCCGGTTCCTCCTGCTCACCACTGTGTGGCCACTGCCCCATCGAGATCACCCCCTTATCGGACGCAACCCGACTTTGTCACCGAATGCTTGAGGTAAACGGCTACCGCCGATGATCGCGATCTGCTGAGATATGGGCACGGATCGTGACGTGGGGGACGGACTGATGCCGCAGCACTTCGGGCACCTGCTGGGACTGCCCGCAGCCGTCCCGCCGCTGCCCGCGTCCCCCCTCGTCCCCCGAGCCGGTGAACTCTTCACCCAGCAGCGCGGACTGCGCCTTCGGCATGCGGCAGACGCCCTCTTCCCCGACACCCCCAGACCGTCCATACGCTTTCGCGTCCTCGACGGGCTCCAGGTGCCCGGCCGGGGCCGGCACTGGCGCACGGTGAACCGCCGTCACCTCGCCGACACCAAAGCCGCCTGGCTCCTACTCCCCGGTGTCGACCGGCGCGCGGTCACCTCGCTCTTCGCCCGCTACGACCGGGTCCTGGAGTCCGACCCCATGGGGCTGCGCCGGATCGCCCTCTACGAACTCACCGCACTCCTCCACCAGGACCCCCGCGGCTGTGTTCGCGAAGCCGCCCGGGAGCTCGGGGTCGACCCGGACGAGTGCGAAGCCCTCGCGATGGCCGCCCGACAGCGCCCGGTGCGCACCGCCGAAGCAAGGGAAGGCGCGGAGCGCATCCTGGACGCCTGGCACTCGGGACAGCTACGCCGGGCCCACACCTACGCGAGCCGTATCGGCGACACCGGCGGGGACCAGCGCCTCGACGCCCTGTTCCGGCGCATCGCCCGCCGTCGCGCCGGGCTCACCGCCTCCTTGGCCCAGGCTGATCGGCTGGAGCAAGCCGGGGACCGGGCCGCCGCCGCCGCCCTGCGGCTGCGTGCCGCCCGTACCGCCGTCGATGAACCCGTCGCGACCAAGGCTCTGTTACGGTCCGCCACCGGCAACACGGAGATCAGCACCAGGGTCGCGCCCGACTCCGTTCGACTGGAGTGGACCGCACGCGGCGATGGCCCCTACCGAGTGCTGCGCGGGCGCGATGGACGATGGACCGAACTCACTCCGGCCACCGCCGCGACCACCTTCACCGACACCACCGCACCCCTCGGCGAACGCCACCACTACGCCGTTCTGCCGCTGGAGGGCCCCGATGACCCCAGGGTGTCCGAACTGCCCCTGCGGAGCGCTCCCGTACTCTTCGCCCCCGAAGTCATCGAGCCGCGGCTCACCGACGCCCGCTCCCGTGTCACCGGCCAGTGGCAGGCACCGCCCGGCGCCCGTGAGGTCGATGTCGAGCGCCACCCCGGTGGGCAGGGCGTCGCGGCAGGGCTCGACGGGTTCACCGACGAAGGAGTCGCTCCGGGCGACCACCGCTACCTGGTTCGCTGCCGCTACCGCACGGCAGCCGGCCAGGACACCCTCTCGCCCGGTGTCACCCTCCTCGCGACCGTACACACCTGGCCCGAAGCGGTGACCGCGCTCGACATCACCCCCGGCGCGGATCCCGGGTCCATCCACGCCGTTTGGCGCGGCGGTCAAGGGGCCGAGGTCAGATTGCTGGATCTGCCGACCTACGCCCCCGCCGAGGGCACCGACCTGCTGGCCGACGACCTCCCGACCCAGAGCGCCTTCGACCACACTCCCGTCAACCACCGAGGTGTGGAGCTACGGCCGCCGCGGGGCACCCGGGCCCGGCTGACCGCGGTGAGCGTCCTGCACGGACGGGCCCGCATCGGCCCTTCCGTCCGTATCGAACTGCCCGCGGCGGTGGAGAACCTGACCGTCCGCAGGGAAGCACCCGACCAGGCCCACCTCACCTTCGACTGGCCCGGCGACGCCGGCCGTGTCCTGGTCAGCTGGGAGCAGTACGGACAGGGCCACGAACGGACCGTCACCAAGTCCGCCTATCTGACCAGGGGAGGACTCCGGTTGGACATCGGCACCGCCGCGGCCCGCTTCCGGGCCGAACCCGTCGTCCTCGCCGAGGCCGATGTGGTGATCCCGGCCAGAACCACCGCCGCCGTCGAGCTCCCCGCCTATCTGGCCATCTCCTATGACCTGGTCAAACCCGGTTGGTTGGCCGGCAGCCGCCGGCGCCTCGTGCTGCACGCCGAATACCCCAACCATCCCCACCACCAAGACCAGACCGCCGCCGACCTACCGGACTTCGTGCTGGTCGCCCGCGCCGGCGGCACCAGGAAGCAACCCGCCCCGCGCCCCCGCAACCCCGCCGACGGCTCCACCGTGCTACGGCTCAGCGGCGCCGAGATCGGCCGGGGCGAACCCGTTCACCGCGACATCGATCTCGCGGACACCGGCGAAAGCCCCCCTTACACGCTCCGCGCCTTCCTGCTTGGGCCCCGCGCGGACTGCACACGATTGAAAGAACCCCCGCACGAACGCTTGGTGGTGCGCTGACGTGACAACCGTCATCTGTCCCTACTGCTTCGCCCGTGGAGCAGCCTCCCGACTCCGCTACCGCTGTCTGATGACCCGGACCGGCCTTCGCGGCGGGCGGCAGCCCTGTACACCCCAACGGGACGACACCTGGGCCGAGTTCAAGGGCAATCTCATAGGCCCCCAGGCCCGTATGCGCGGTCCCGTCTTCGACGGCCGGCGCAACCTCGGCCCGGTCCGCAGCAGGGTCGCCTGCCCCGACTGCGGAGTCCTCACCCCCGTACGGGTCTGCGCCTCCTGCCACAGCGATCTCCCCAGCGACTACTGCGACCAGGACAGCCGCATCATCGCCCTCGTCGGCGCCAAGGCCACCGGCAAGTCCACCTATGTCTCCGTGCTCGTCAACGAACTCCGCCACCGGGTCGGCAGAGACTACAAGGGCGCACTCGCCGCCATGGGCAGCGACACCCAGCGCCGGGACAAGGAGATGGCGGCCGAGCTGTACGACCGGCTGCATCTCCCCGGCGCCACCCGCCCCGCCGCGCTCGGATTCAACGACCCACTGCTCTACCGACTCAGCCTGCCCAGCACCTCACGGTTCGGCGACGGCAGCAGACACACGGCCCTCGTCTTCTTCGACGCCGCCGGCGAGGACCTCGGCGACGCCGCCGCCCTCGACCGCTACACCGACTACCTCGCCGCCGCCGACGGGATCATCCTCCTCGTCGACCCCCTGCAACTCCCCTCCGTACGGCAGGAACTCCCACCGGGAGAAGGACCACCGCTCCCACCGATCGAGACATCCCCCCAGCAGATCGCCGCCGACATCGCCGGGCAGTTGCGCGGCCACGGCAGACGCGGTGCCCGCGGCAAGGTGAGCACCCCCCTGGCCGTCGCCCTCACCAAGACCGACATGCTCCGCCCCCTGCTCCAGCCGCAATCACCGCTGCTCCACAACGCCCGTCACGAAGGCGGAGCCTTCGACGACACCGGACGCATCGCCGTACACGAGGAGGTGCGCTCCCTCCTCGACGGCTGGGACGGCGGCGAGCTGTACCGCAGACTCGACCGCGACTTCGCCGATGTCTCCTACTTCGGCCTCTCCTCGCTCGGCGCCCCACCACCCGCCACCGCCCCGGCCGACGCGCCCAAATCCGGGCCACAACCCATCCGGGTGGAGGACCCCCTGCTCTGGCTGCTCGTCCGACGCGGACTGGTGAACGTGCGCAAGGCCAAGGGAGGAGGCGCGTGAACAGGCCCACCGCCCTGCCCCAACTGCACTACACATCCGCCGCCCCCGGTCCCGATGGCTCCGGCTTCCGCTTCACCGCGGTGAGCGAGACGGTGCCCGCCAACCTGCTGCGCGAGATCGAACAACTGGTCGGCTACGAGCCCCCGCCGGACGCACCCAGCCGGCCCAGCCGGGCCGAACTGAACTCGTTCCCGGTGGCGTTCACCCACAGCACCCTCTCCGACGGCAGCCGACTGCTGTGCCACAGCGTCTACACCGGAGCCGACTACAGCGGCCGCTACGGAAACTTCCACGCCCATGTCGTCTGGCTTCCCAACGGCAGTGCCGTACCCGGCGGACTGCTCCCCGTCGAGCTGTGGCGATCCCCCTCCTGGTCCGCCGCCACACCCGAGAGCGGCAGGCCGGACCCGCTGCCCGAACTCCTCCCGGGCCGATCACTGGACCGCAACCGTCTCACCGCGTTCGCCGTCGCCCAATCCGATCGGCTGCCCGCCTTCCTCGCCGACGTACGCGCCCTCTTCCTCACCTCCGACGCCCCCCAGTTGATCGTCGCCGAACCCGAACCGCACGACATCATGCAGTGGGTCGCCCTCGCCAGTGCGGCGCTCCCACGGGAGCTCGCGGCACGGCTCACCTTCACCTCGTACACGCGCCGCCCCCTCCAGGCGACCCAGCAGATCGTCGGCATCCGCCCCGAAGCCGGTGCCGGGCAACTCGGCGGCAGCGACCACCGCTACCGGGTGCACGACGCCGACTCCACCACCGGTACGACCACGGGCGAGCACCTCTGGGCCGCGGTCGCCGCCCGGGTCTGGGCGTCCGGACTGCCCCATCTGTTCGCCGCGGTGCAGGCCCTACCCGCCGAGCGGGCCGCCGAGGGCCCCTTCGACCCGGCTCGGCTCGCCGCCATCGCCACCGCCGAGTGCGTGGCGCTCGACTCGGCGGGGCGAGCCGCCGCGGCCCGCTGGGCGCACCGCAACGGCCGAGGTCGGGAGGCCGACTTCTGGGGCCCCCTGCTCATCACCATCGCCCAGGGCGGCGGTGGCCGTACCCCCGCGGAGTGGCTCGCACTCGCCCCTCTCGCCGACCAACTCGCCCATGTCACCGGTCATCCCGCCCTCGCCACGCTCAAGGACGATCTACGCACCGCACTCGCCGATGTCGAGGGGTACCCGCTGGACCTGGTGCTGGCCCTGCTCGATCTCGCGGACACCCTCTCCGTCGCGACCACCGAAGCCCTCCCCGTACTGGCCGAGCGGGCTACCGCCGCACTACTGACCAAGCACGGCCCCCCAGGAACAGTCGCTCTGAGGCCGCAGGGAACAGCCAGCGCACCGATCGACGCGCCTACCGAGGACCCGGCCGCCATCACCGCCGCACTCGGCCGCTACCCCAGCGTCCGCACCGCCGTACTCGCCACTCTGGACCGAGCGGCCGAAACCGGCGACCCCACCGCCCTCGCCGCCGTCGTCCGTGCCGCCCTCCCCGACGCCGACCTCACCCCCACCCCCCATCTACGGCTGGGCGCGGTCCACTGGCGAGACAGCGATGACCCGGTCCAGGTCTTCCACGCCCTCATCGCCGAAGCGGGACCCGAACACCGCGGCCGGCCCACCATCCTGCGCACCGCCTACCGGCTCGTCTGGCGCGAGAGGCCCCTCACTCCCGCCCACGCCCGGCTACTGGTCAACCAACTGCCCCCCGACTGGCTCGACCCCTCCGGCATCGAAGAGCACGCCACCCGCGCCGCCCTGACCGCGGCCATGAGTGACCCCGACGCCCCCCAACTCGCCGCGGACCTGCTCTACTACGCCATCCGCCCCCTTGAGCCCCGCACCCGCAGCGCCCTCTCCCTCCTCGCCCTCACCGGGCGGATCGCGGACGGCACAGCGGCCCCCGGCTTCACCGAGCAGACCGTCATCCTCTGCCGGACCGCCGACCCCGTCGAGGAGACCATCGCCGAACGCGCGGGTACCGTCATCGCCGAGCGACTCCTCGCCAGCCAGCCACCGCAAGGCGAACTGGAACACCTCGCCCGCTCCGGGCAACCCACCCTGCTCACCGCCTATCAGAACGTCGCCGCCAGCGACACCATCCGTGATCGGCTGCGGGTCTCACCCCAGTACCTCGCCACCTGCTTCATCCACTGGAACAGCGGACGCAGCCTCAACCCCAGCTGGGAGAAGACCCGCACCATGCTGCTCACCGATGTGCTGCGGCCGATCGTCCGGCGCCTGCCGCCCGAGGCCGTCGCACAGATCGTCAGTGAACTGGAACGCCCCGGCGGCCGTTGGGCCGTCGACTTCCAGGAGTGGAACAGACCGGGCCGCATCGCACGGATCGGCGGCCGGCTCCTCGGCCGCAAGGCAACCGACCCGACCGGCCACGGCACCACCCCACCCGGTGAGGAACGCCGCCGATGAACCCCTGGTCGATCAACCCCTGGCTCTCCTACCCCCTCACGATCTGGGCCGTCTACACCCTGGCCGTCAGCCTCTGTGTCGCGCTGTACGCCCTTCCCACCGCGGTCATCCGGACCATCGGCGCCCAGGGCAAGCGGATCGGACCCCTCACCAGCGGTGCCCACGACCCCCGCATCGTGCCCATCGCCAGCGGCGAACCAGCCCAGCACTCCTACTGGACCCGCCAACTCCGCGCCGATGCGAAGAGTTGGGTCAAGGCAGCAACCACGGTCCTGCACACCCTGCTCATCACCCGCTGGCTGGGCACCACCGCACGCAACCTGCTCCGCGGCCGACGCCCGTCCACCCCCCTCGGTCACCGCTCAGGCCGTCCCGAGGGTGCCATCACCTCAGTGGCCCTGACGCTCACCGGCCCGGGCTACGGAGCCGGAGTCATGGTCGGGACCACGGTGGCCGCCGCCTTCCTCTGCCTGGTCACCGTGGTCTTCGGCCTCCTGATCGGCATGGTCTGCGCCGCGTTAGCCACCGCCTCACTCATCCTGCGTGGGCTGGACCTGCTCGCCCAGTGGGGCCGGCGCATCCACCTGAAGTGTCCCTACCCGGGGTGCTACCAACCCATCGCCCTACCCGTGTACCACTGCCCGCGTTGCTCGGCGGTCCACCAACGGCTGCGCGCCGGACGCTTCGGTGTCTTCCGCCGGGTCTGCCAGTGCGGCGAACGGCTGCGCACCAGCGCGCTGCTCGGCCGGCACACCATCCCCGCCTACTGCCCGCACTGCGACCTGCCCCTGCCCCGGGCGTTCGGCACCACCCGTATCGTCCACATCCCCATCGTGGGCGGCACCTCATCCGGCAAGACCATGCTGATGGCCGCCATGTTCGCCGGTCTGCGCTCCTGGTCCGACCGCGGACAGCTGTCCGTCACCTACGCCACCGAAGACGACCGGCGCGAGGTCAACCGCATCAAGGGCCAGTTGGACCGGGACGGCTGGGTGCACCAGACGGCGGTACAGCAACCCCGGGCCATGATGCTCCAGATCACCCGGGGGCGCTCCCGACGGCTGCTGTACCTCTACGACCCGATGGGGGAGACCTTCGGGGACTCCGTCATCGTCCGCGAACAGCAGTACCTAGCCCATGCCGATGGTGTGGTGCTGGTCGCCGACGCGCTGGCCGAACCCGAGGTGCGCCGCCGACTCAACGGCCGTGACGCCCCACGTGCCGTCGACGCCCGGCCCTCACCCGAAGGGCCCAAGGACACCTACGACCGGCTCGCCGGCGAGTTCACCGCCCTGTCCGGACGCCGGGCCAGAACCCCCGTCGCCACCGTCGTCACCAAACGCGATGTACTGGACCAGCTGACCTCACTGCCGGTACCCGGCGCCCGGATCGACGACTGGTTGACCGCGATAGGCCTGGGCGACCTGGTGCAGAGCCTCGAACACGACTTCGGCCGCACCCGCTACTGGGCCGTCAGCGCCCACGCCGCCACCGGAGCGGGCGCCCTCGACGGCGAGAGCAGACGCGCCGCCGAGCCAGTGCTCTGGCTTCTCTCCCGCACCGGGCTCCCCGTGAACCCCCTGCTCACCAGTGAGGCGGGAAAGCGATGACGCGACCCCTCGACCGGACTAGGGTCGAGTTCAGCAGCAGAACTCGGGGGAGTGGACGATGAGTTACGTACCCGACCACACGGCACGCGCCAGGCGTGTCGTACTCGGCCTGTTCATCACCGCGGTCGTCGCGGTGACGGCCGGAGTTCTGTTGACAGTGGGACTGCTGCTGACTCGGGTCATGCCCCGGTGAGGGCGATTCCGCACCGCAGCGGCGAACAGGAGGACATGGAGTGAGTGACATTCCCGGCGGCCCGATGGAGAACCGGCCGGTCCATTTCATCTGGATTCTCGACGTCTCGTACTCGATGATGGGCGAGAAGATCGGGCAGCTCAACTACGCCATCCGCGAGGCCATTCCGGAGATGCAGTCCGTCGCGCACGACAACCCCGCGGCGCAACTGCTGCTCCGGGTGCTGACGTTCTCCTCCACCGCCAACTGGCATATCGCCAACCCCACCCCGGTGGAGAGCTTCACCTGGCAGGACGTCCAGGTCGACGGCGGCACCAACCTCGGCGACGCGCTCTACGCCGTCGCCCGCGAGTTGGAGACACCGCCCATGCCCCAGCGCGCCCTCAAACCCGTACTCGCACTGGTCTCCGACGGCCAACCCCTCGATGAATGGCGAGACGGCCTTCGCGCCATTGACGCCACCCCTTGGGGAAAGAAGGCCGTACGCGTGGCCATCGGTATCGGAGCGGACGCCGATCGCGGTGTGTTGCAGGAGTTCCTCGCCAACCCCGAACTGCAAGTCCTCGACGCCAACAGCCCCAAGCAGCTCGCCGCCGCGATCCGCTGGGCGTCCACCGCCGCCGTCAAAGCCGCCTCGCAACCCGTCGCGGGCGGCACCCCCGGAGGAGCCAAACAGCTCGCTCCGGCCTACGCGCCCCCCGCGCTCGACGACGACGATGACGACGATGTGTGGTGAGCGTGCCACAGCCTGACAACCCAGCACAGCCGTGGGACACCCGGCACCACAGCGTCCAGGGTCCCGCCAAAGCACGCAACCAGGACTGGAGCGACGTCGAGTACACCCCCGACGGCGCGCTGCTACTGGCCGTCGCCGACGGCCATGGCTCGGCGGCACATCCACTCAGCCACCTCGGCGCACGCTATGCCGTCGACGTGTTCAAACTCTGCGCCGCACAGTTCGCCACCCGGGCCCGCGCCGCCGGCGATGGTGCCGGCGGCGGGCTGCGGCGACTGTGGGCCGACGCCCATGACCGGATGCCCCGTGAACTGGTACGCATCTGGCAGGACTGGGTCGTCGACCGGCACACCCCGGCCGACGGTGAGGAGCACCGCACCGGGCCCGCCCTGCTG
The DNA here is from genome assembly GCF_023701525.1 of Streptomyces albipurpureus. Lineage (GTDB taxonomy): Bacteria > Actinomycetota > Actinomycetes > Streptomycetales > Streptomycetaceae > Streptomyces > Streptomyces albipurpureus. The sequence continues at coordinate 214,655 of NZ_JAMQAW010000001.1, read as the reverse complement.
CGCGCCCACGGCACCACACTCATCGGTGCCGTACTCACCGAGGGACTGTTCGTGGCCTGGCAGCTCGGCGACGGCGATCTCATGGTCGTCCACCCCGACGGCACCGTTGCCCAGCCACTCACCCCGGAGCAGGCCGAGCTCGGCGACGAGACCGAGTCCATGTGCAGCCGACAAGCCTGGGACCTGGTACGGGTCCACTGGGCGCCCATCAGCGACCCCGCCCGGCTACCCCGCCTGGTGACCCTCTCCACCGACGGACTCTCCAACAGCTTCGCGGCCCGCGACGGCTTCATCCGCTTCGTCCGGGAACTGGACCAGCGCATCAACACCGAGGGCCTGGCCGCCGTCGGTGACGCTCTCCCAGGATGGCTCGGCCGGGCCGGGAGCTACTCCGGTGACGACACCACGGCGGTCGTCGCCTCCCTCAAGCGGCCCGCCCCCGCACCCATGGAAACGGAGGACTGATGTCCGGGATGCTCGACAACGGAGCCCAACTCACCACGGACACCGGGGACGAGGTATCCGTCGCCGGAATGCTGGGCGCGGGCGGTCAGGGCGAGGTCTACCGGGTGAAGACACCCACCGACGACAAAGCCCTCAAGTGGTACTACCCGGCCTGCGCCACCCCCGAGCAGCGATCCATCGTCGAAGGACTGGTCGGCCGGGACTTCGACGACGACCGGTTCCTGTGGCCGCACGCCTTTGTCACCGGCGGCAAACACGGCGGCTTCGGCTATCTGATGGACATCCGACCCGACCGGTTCAAGGGACTGCCCGCGCTCTTTCGACGACAGCTGAGGACCAGCCCGCTGGCGCTGATCACCGCGGGGCTCAATATGGTCGAGGCCTACCAGGCACTGCACTCACGCGGCATCGCCTACCGGGACATCTCCTGGGGCAACATCTTCTTCGACCCGGACAACGGCGACATCCTCGTCTGCGACAACGACAACGCCGTCAGCGAGGGAGACAGCACCGGCATCTCCGGAACCATGGAATTCATGGCCCCCGAACTGGTGCGCGGCGACCCCGCGGCCGTCCCCGGCACCCAGACCGACCTCCACTCCCTCTCCGTGCTGCTCTTCATGCTGCTGATGAACCACCATCCGCTCAAGGGCCGAGCCGAGTTGGAGATCCGCTGCCTCGATGAGGCAGCCGAGAAGCGGCTCTACGGAAAACGCCCGATGTTCGTCTTCGACCCGGTCAGCGACAGCAACCGCCCCGACCCCGTGGAACACGGCACCGTCCTCGCCACCTGGGCAGCGGCACCCCCCATCCTGCAGAAGCTCTTCACCCAGAACTTCACCGAAGGACTCCACGACGGCACCCGCAGGGTCCGGGAAACCCAGTGGCGCCACGCCCTGAGCGAGGTGCGGGACACCATCGTCGTCTGTGCCGGATGCGGACGGCAGAACATGACAGAACCCCGGTCGGCGACCCCAGGCATCTGCTGGTCCTGCAACCGCGTCCTGGTCCTACCGCCCCGGCTCCTCGTCACCACCCTGCGGCCGAAGGTCGAGCGGAACCTACGGCTGCGCCGGGCAGCCAAGGTGTACGCACACCATCTCCACGCGGAACCGGCACGCCACCGCTACGACAGTGCCTCCCTCGTCGCCGAACTGGTGGAACACCCGCAGAAGCCGGGCAAGTACGGGCTCACCAACCGGTCGCAGGAGAACTGGACGACCCGCAGGGCGGACGGCACCGACCAACAGGTAGCCCCTGGTCAGAGCGTTCCCCTGCGCGCCGGTCTGGAGATTCAGCTGGGATCGTCAGCCCGGGCAGTGGTGAGCGCGACCTGACGCCACCGCGCCGCCGGCCGGGCTCACCCCGGCCGACGGCGCCCCACGCCCAGTGGGCTCTACAGTCCGATCGCGCCACCCAGTGCCTGGGCCAGTGCCAGTGCTCCACCCGCCGCGCCCGCGCCCGCCGAAATGGCCTCCAACCAGCGACGCACCCGCCCCTGGTCGACCTCGCGGCCCTCCCGCTGCGCGCTGACGAGCTCCCCCTCCAGCAGTTCGGCCTGACCCACCAACGCGGGCTGGTCCTGCCGCAACCGCCGCACCAGCTCCCCGGCGAGACGAATGGCCTCCGCCGGCGAGGCACCATGGTTGATCTGCGCCCGGCCACCGCCGCTCACATTGACCCCGTGGTCACCGAACTGGTTCTGACCGCCACTCACACTGCCGATGTTGTACGTGTTCATCGCTCTCCCCGAGATCGCCCACGCCGACTCATGTCGTCCTGGCCCCGCCCGCCGGCTGGGCCGGAGGCTGTGCCTGCTGGTTGCCTTGCCCGCCGGCCTGCGGGACGTTGCTGTTGATTCCCTGGTTACCGAACTGGTTCTGTCCGCCGCTGACACTGCCGATGTTGTACGTCTGGTTGTTGATCACACGCTGGGCGCGGTCGAAGTCACTGGTGTCGATGTTGTGATCCTTCAGGAACTTCTCCGTGGCCACCAGCACGCCCTGCTGGAGCCTTTGCAGCACATCCAGCGCGTCCATGCGTTCGTCGAAGTCCATGTCGTCCACCTGGCAGGCGGCCCGCTCCCGCAGGCTGTCCGTGGCCCCGTAGTCGTAGCCGACTCGGTGCTTGGAGATATCGCGACGGATCCTGCGCAGCTGCTTGGTTCGCCGTGTCTGTGCCGCCCCTCGACGCCGAATGCGGCCCGGTGCGCCGAACAGCATCCACCGCAGGCCCCTCCCCGTCGCCTTGAACAGCTCCCACCACTCCTCGAAACCACCGAGTGGGATATAGGCCACATGGTCGAAGCGCTCCTGCACCGGTGGCAGCACATAGGCCGCCACCTGCCAGGAGAGCCGGTTCACGGTGCGGCGGGCCCGTAGATGCATGGACACCACGAACTTGCCGCCCTTGCCCACCACCTCAAGGCTGAGATAGGTGCGCATCCCGCCGCCCTCCTGCAGCACACCGGACTGCACGAGTCGTTCATCGATCCTCGGTAGCGGACGCTTCAGCGGATCGGGCAGGAGGTCCGGACCCAGCGAGTGCACATGCAGCCCTCGTACATACAGGCGGTTGCGCGTCCGCAGTCCGCTCAGACCGGCGATGCCGCCCATCTCCCGGGCCATATAGGCATGGAGGTCAACGGTGTCGAACGGGATGATGGTGAGCTTGCCGCCGGTTGGCGCGTCATCGGGCCGACCCACGTCGATGCTGGGCCAGACGTCTTCCTTGATCTGGTCGCCGCTGCCGACGAAGGGATTGTCCGCCTCGGCCCGTGCGTCGTAGGGAACGACATTGGCCCGGCGCAGTGCCCGCAGCCGATCCTCGACCTCCTTCTCCACGGCGGGTGCGAGGTCCTGCGGACGATCCTGGCCCCGGTAGACCTCACGGGCCGCACGCCAGGCGGAGCGCAGAGCGTGCTGGACGACCGCCGCCCCGATGAGCACGGCGAGGACCGCGCCGCCGGCGAACACCACAGCCGAGTTCTGGGCACCTTCGGACAACGAGACCACCGCGGCCAACAGGGCGGCCACCATCATCAGGAGCACCAGCGACAGTTGGATGTCCCGGAGCCTTCTGCGCCGCTGAGCGGCGTGGGCATGGCGTACGAGTGCCACCAGATTGATGCCCAACGGCAACCCGATCGCCTTCAGGCGGTCCGCGGTGAACTCGTCCAGTACCTCCTGCGCGAAGTTCTCATCGAGATGGGTGTGGGCACTGAGCTGCCGAGTGACTGCGTCGTCTCGATACTGTGGCAGGGGTGGCAGGGTGCGTGGCGTCATGGGTCCCCCTCCGGTGATGCCAGTCTTAGCCTAAGCAGAAACCGCGCGGTTGTCCGCCGCTCAGACGCGGCGGTGACCGCTGTCCCGGAGGGGGCCCGCCGCTCCGGTGGCGCCATGCCGTCAGAGGACATCAGGACCGGATGAAGACGACCTCCGGGTTGCCCGGAGAGGGCCCGTCCAGCAGTGGCTGGGGGCGGCCCTTCAGATGCTGATCAAAGAACGCCACGACATACCCACGGCTCGCCAGCTCCTCGGCGAGGAGGGGCATGGTCGCCCTCGGCCGGTCGAGCCCGGGGGAGATCACCACCAGCGGGAATCGACCCCGCGCCGGAACCGCGCGGTCGCGCGCATGAGTTCGCGTGGCACTCAGCAGTGCCTCGCTTCCCGGGGGAACGGGCACACCGAAACTGGTCTTCGCCAGCAGTTGCCGGGCTTCGTCAGCCGTCAAGTACGGCTGGGAGGCGGGCACTCCCGACCCTTTGCGCGCCGGATAGTAGAGGGAGACCAGGATCTTCCGGTCTCCCGCGGCGGGAAGCCAGGGGTCGGGGCGTCCGACGTCGGTCAGGGCCAGTTCGGAAAGCCCCACGCCGTGCGGACCGGTCGGGCGGGGTAGTTCAATCCGGGCAGGGCGCCGATCAGCGGGGTTCGCCGCATCGGTCAACTCAGCGGAGAGGGCGGACGGGGCTCCCAGGGGGAGAGAGCCAGGGGCGGTGCGAGGAGCACGGCAACGACGCCGCTACGCAGTCTGATCACCCCGGTGACCCTAGCGCTGTGAGCGATGCACGGCCTCCGACCACGCGGCTCGACCGAGGCTCCACCGCCAAGGTGCGCATCGCCCCGATCGCGCGCGGGCGGCTCGAAGCAGCCGTGCCGACAGTTCGACGAGTGCGATCGGGGCGACTGCCGCAACGAACGGGCCCCGGGCCTGTCAGTCGGCTTGCGCGTGACTCCTCCCGCCTCGGGGCCGGAGTCCGTTTGAAAGGCTGGGAACAAGGCGCTGTGGACCCGGCCAACGCGGCTCCTGAGCAAAGCGTCTGAGCGAGCAGGGCCGATCAGACCATGCCGTCAAGGACTATGCGCTCCTCGCCCGCGTAGACGTTCATATTGCCACCGCGGAGGAAGCCGACGAGCGTGAGCCCCGACTCCGCTGCCAGGTCCACGGCGAGTGACGAAGGCGCCGAGACCGCGGCGAGCACGGGTAGGCCGGCCATCACGGCCTTCTGCGCCAACTCGAACGACGCACGGCCCGAGACCAGCAGAACCGCCCGCGAGAGCGGGAGCCCACCATTCTGCAGCGCCCGGCCGATCAGCTTGTCGACCGCGTTGTGCCGACCCACGTCCTCCCGTAGGTCGAGTAGCTCGCCCTCCTCCGAGAACAGGGCCGCGGCATGGAGCCCCCCGGTCCGGTCGAACACGCGTTGAGCCGCTCGCAGCCGGTCGGGGAGCGCGGCGAGCAGCTGGGGCGTCACCCGGACCGGAGGAGTGTCGGCGATCGGGAAGCGGGTGGTCGTACGCACGGCGTCCAGGCTCGCTTTGCCACAGAGACCGCAGGACGACGTGGTGTACACATGGCGTTCCAGACTGATGTCCGGAACCGTGACGTCGGGTGCGAGCTGTACATCTACGACGTTGTACGTATTCACACCGTCCGCAGTCGCCCCAGCGCAGTAGGTGATGGACCGCAACTCCTCCGCGGTACCGATCACCCCTTCGCTGACGAGAAATCCCGTTGCGAGAGCAAAGTCATCCCCCGGGGTGCGCATGGTGATGGCGAGCGGCTTGCCATTGAGTCGGATCTCCAGCGGCTCTTCGCCGACCAGGGTGTCGGGACGGCTGGACACCACTCCATCCCTGATGCGGAGGGTGCGGCGAAGCTCGGTGGCCCGTCCCATACGTATCCCTTCTCCTTCAGCTGTTTCCGGGGAAGGTCGAGGCAGCGCGGGCGCTGAACGACGCTGTGGCTGCTGCTCCGCGGGGTGTGCCCCGGCCCCGCTGAACCCCATTCTCCCGCATCGGGGGCCCGATGGTGAGGGAGGGCTGGCCGGACGGGGCTCGGATGCGTGGGAGGGGCGCCGACTCGCTTTGCTTCAGCTACGACGGACCGGCGGCTTGAGAGACGCGGGTCACGTCTGCCCCATGGTCCTCGGGTCGTTTGCAACACTCTGAGGGCTGCCTCCGACCGTCGAACACTCAAGCTCGCTTCGCAATCCCTCGGGAAGCTCCAAATTCAGGGGGTCTAATCCTGTTGGATCACCTGCCTTCGTACCGGTTGGTAGCAGCCAAGACTTGGGTCTTCCACTGCCCGCATGGAGGGGATCGCAGATGACCGGTTCACGTATCACCGCCCTAGGGCACTACCAGCCCGCCACCGTGCTCACAAATGAGGACATCGCGGCCCTGGTCGACACCAGCGACGAGTGGATCCGTACGCGGGTGGGCATCGAGAAGCGCCATCGGGCAGGGGACGACGAGCCCGTCGATGAGCTGGCGGCGCATGCCGGCGCCAAGGCGATCGCCGCGGCCGGTCTCACCCCGCAGGACATCGGGCTGGTCCTCGTCGCGACATCCACCGCTATCGACCGATCGCCGAACATGGCGGCGCGAGTGGCTGCCCGGCTGGGCATGGAATCGCCCGCGGTGATGGACCTCAACGTCGTCTGCGCCGGCTTCACCCACGCCCTGGCCACCGCGGACCACGCGGTACGGGCCGGCGCCGCCGAACGGGTCCTGGTGATCGGGGCGGACAAGATGACCGCCATCACCGACTGGACCGATCGCACCACCTGCGTCCTCATGGGTGATGGCGCCGGCGCGGCGGTCGTCGAAGCCGACCCGGTGGGATTCGAACCGGTCAACGCCCGCGGCGGCGAGCAGGAGCGGACCCCGGGCATCGGCCCCGTGCTGTGGGGTTCGGTTCCCTCGATGGGCAACGCCGTACGGATCGAGGGCACCCCACCCCGGTTCGCCCAGGAAGGGCAGTCCGTCTACCGCTGGGCCACGACCCAGTTGCCGCCCATCGCCCGGAAGGTCTGCGAACGCGGTGGGGTGCGGCCCGATGAGCTGGCCGCCGTCGTGCTCCATCAGGCGAATCTGCGGATCATCGAGCCCTTCGCACAGAAGATCGGTGCGGTGAACGCCGTGATCGCCCGTGATGTCATCGAGTCCGGCAACACTTCGGCCGCATCCATCCCGATGGCCCTGGCCAAGCTGGTCGAACGTGGCGAGATCTCCACCGGGGACCCGGTGCTGCTCTTCGGCTTCGGTGGCAACCTGTCGTACGCGGGGCAGATCATCCGCTGCCCCTGACCAGACATAACGGCGTTATCCGGCAGACTGGATGGTATGGCGACCAAGAGAAGCGCGGGACTGCTCCTGTTTCGCATCCCCGATCGGAGTACGGGTCTCCCCGTAGAGGTCCTCATCGGGCATATGGGGGGACCGTTCTGGCAGAACCAGGACGGCGAGGCGTGGTCGACGCCGAAGGGGGAGTACACCCCTGACGAGGAACCCATGGCGGCGGCCCGTCGAGAGTTCGAGGAGGAGCTGGGATTCCCTCCGCCGGACGGCGTCTGGCTGCCGCTCGGTGAGGCCCGGCAGCCCAGTGGAAAGATCAACACCATCTGGGCGATGGAGGCCGATCTTGATACCGCGCTCTTTGTGCCCGGCACCTTCACCATGGAGTGGCCACCGCGATCGGGGCGCCGGGTCGAGTTCCCCGAGATCGACCAGATCGAGTGGACCGGGATCGACAAGGCCCGCTCCAGGCTCGTACCGGGCCAACTGATCTTTCTGGACCGGCTCGAAGAGCTTCTGTCGGCCCGACGGGACTGAACGGCCCTCCCCTGATGTCGCTCGGGCCCATGGGCAGGGGGCTTGGCGCCTGGATGGCAACTCCCCGGCCAGCTCTGAGGCGTTGACGGGCGGCCCCGGCATACCGAATCCCGGTACAGCCCAACAGCGCGCCTCAGCCGATGCCCTGACGATTGGGCAGCAACGCGAACTCCCGCTCCGCGGCCTCGGGTACCGCCCGCACCACCGACTGCACCAGCAGGGTTCGATGGCGCAGCAGTGGTGTACGACGGTCCTCGGTGGACATCCGCCCGCTCTGACTCCACGACGACGGTGGCCCCTGCGTCGCCAGCAGGAGCAGATCATCGATCGCGGCCATCAGACGCCGGGTGACCTGCGGGGTGTCCGCCGCGGCCTCGCGGATCTCCGCCAACCCCAGATCAACGAGGTCCTCCCAAGTCGGCACGTCCTGTTCGAGTCGCACCGCACCCTTGGCGTCCCGGTGGTGGATGGCCCCGAGCGGCTCGTTCACCAGCGCCGAAAGCACCTGCACGATCCGGTCCACACACTGCACGGCCGTCGTGGGATCGTGCACCGCCGGGGAGAGCGCTCGAAGAGCGATGTCCGAGAGTTGCCGCAGCCCGAACCCGATGTCCTGATGGAACGTCCGCTCGGTCCCGACATGGACGGCGAAGGACGCCACGCGCAACGGCGCGTCCGGCTCTCCGTGCACGGCGAGCATCGGGGTGCCCGGAACCACGAAGTCTCCGATGCGAGGGATCAACCGCAGGACGACCCCTTGCCGCCTGGCCTTTCTGACGAGCGCGGTCACATTGACATCGCGCAGCACCCCGGCCCGCCCCCGATAGGGAATGCGCACCGACTCCACCGGCAACTCCACCGGCGTCCCCTCACCCGTGGGCTGGCGCGTCAGGGCATGCATCGCCTCTCGCGTAATCCGATCCACCACCGGCCCCACCTGCATCAGCCGCAGAGTCGACGACACATACGCGATGAAGAGCAGCAGGCTCAAGGCGACGAGTGCCATGGTCAGCAGGCTCTGGACCACCGGTACGGAGGAGATCCGCCGTGGATCGACGACGCTCTCGTAGGAGGTCAGGACGAGCAGGGAGAACAGAAAGGTGGCGAGGAAGACCGTCAGGGTGAGCTTGCTGATCCGGCTGCGTACGAAGATCCGCACCACCCGGGGGGTGAGCTGTCCACTGGCCATCTGCACGGCGACGAGCGAGATGCTGAAGACGACGCCGACGAACGTCATCATGGCCGAGCTGATCGTGGTCACGATCGTCTTGGCGTCCTCGGTGATCGACATCAGGGAGCGGAGCTCCTCGTAGGCTCGCTCGTCCTGCAGATGCCTCACGATCTCGGCATCGACCGCGGACGCCCCCCACCACAGAAGAAAGACGCAGACCAGTCCGGTGGTGGGGGCGAACCAGAGGGTGTCCCTCAGATGCTCCCGCAGCGGTGAGAGCGGGCGGGGCCGTCGATAGCTGCGAACCGTCACACAGACGAAGGTAGCGTCACTCAGCGCAATGAAGGGGACACATTGTGCGATGCGGGGTGGGTGCGTGTGTCGCGCACCGGTCGAGGGTGGTCTCCACACCTCACTGACCACGGGATATGCAGGTGAGGGGGGTCTCAAACCCCTGCTATTGTTGTCCATGTCGCCACGGGAAACCGCGGTGGTCACCTAGTCCGGGTGGCGGAATGGCAGACGCGCTAGCTTGAGGTGCTAGTGCCCTTTAACGGGCGTGGGGGTTCAAGTCCCCCCTCGGACACCAGCTGAGACCCCACTTCATGTGGGGTTTTTTGCTTTTCCAGGCTGTGGCGTGACCAACCACGTGACCAACGGCCCAGAGATTCCCCAGGTCAGACCAGGGATGACAGGCCGAGTCGGCTGGCGCTCGAAGCGGCCAGCTTCTTCGCTCCTTCGGCGCGTCGCCTGCCGTACCGAGCCATGGTGTAGCCCGGCGAGTGGTGCCGGGCGTTGGCCGAGACCTCGACCGGGTTCTCGTGGGCATCCAGATCGTTCGTGATCTTTGACGCCCGCCAGTCGTGCAGCCGGAAGTTCTCCGGCAGGTGCAGGCGGTTGCGCGCCGTGCGCCACCGGGCCGACACCTTCTCGGGGTCCTGTGGCCCACCCGCCTCGCCCCGGTACAGCTTGAAGCCGTCGCGGGCGAACACGAGGTCATGGTCCGTCCAGAGATCCCCGAGCCGTTCCCGTTCCACGTCCTGGCGTTCCTTCTGCCACTTGAGGACGTTCATCAGGGCTTGGTCTACGTAGATGATCGCGTTGTCGTCTCCATCCTTGGTCAGCTTCCGTAGTCGGTACGTGTTGCCTTCCTCCACCACGACCCAGCCCAGTTCGATGGCGCACTCATCCCAGTGAATGAGCGACCACCTCCACCCCAGCACTTCGCTACGGCGGCACGAGGTCGCCGCGTACGAGGTCCACAGCGGGGCATCCCGAAGGCAGTGGTGGGTCAGGCCGTCGTCACAGGCCCGGTTGCCGCGCGGCTTCCAGATGGCCGCCAGGAACCGCCCCGTCTCGTGATCATTGAGGGTCGGGAAGTCCGGCTGCGCCGCCTTGATCTGCCGCTCCGTGGGTGGGTTGGCCGTGTGGGCCGGGTTGACCGCAAGGAGCTTCCTCGGCCCGGTCACGGAGTCGAGCGCGGCCGACACGATGTTGTGGATGTGGCGGACGCTCTTGGGCCCGAGCGGCTTGTTGCCGTTGGCCTCGATGGGCGTGGTCTCCAAGAGCCGGTACAGGTCGTCGAGCCGCTCGTCCGTCACCTCCACTACCTTCTCCCTGCCTATGTGCGGCTTGATGTGCAGCCGGATCGTCGGCTCGTACCCTTCCTTTGTGGTGTCCTCGCCCCGATGCTTGGCAAGCCACCCGTCCATGAGCTGGCCCATGGTCATGTCGGAGCGGGGCGTGAGGGTGCCTGCCTCGTGGTCGCTGTGCCACTTGCGCAGCGCCCGTTCCGCTTCGGTCTTGTTCCTGTAGTCCCGGCCTATCCAGTAGTGCTCCCTCTTGCCCGTCGCCGGGTTGAAGTGCAGGGGCGTACGTACACCCCAGGTGTTCGGTCGGCCCGTGCGCGGGATCTCCACCGGAGTGACCCGAACGGGGCGGGTGCCATCGTGTTCGCCGTGCTCGCCGTGAGCGCCGAGGTGGAGCGGGAAGGCATCCGGGAGAAGACGTTGGAAGGGCTGGACGCTGCGGCCCGCAAGGGCAACGTCGGTGGGCGTCCGACCGTCGTGGACGACGGCAAACTAGCCGTGGCTCGCGCCCGGCACCGTAAGGGAGAGAGCGTCACGTCCATCGCTAAGGCCCTGGGAATCGGTCGTGCCACCTTGTACCGCCACCTTGGAGAGAGCGCCTGAGACGGGCGCACACGGACACAGGCAGACCCCCGGCACCACGTCGGGGGCCGCTGTCATGCACAGGCCTGTCAGGCGCTGACCTCCGAGTGCACCGGGACCGGAGGCCGAACGCCCGTGAGTGACTCCGCGCGAGCGAGTAGGCGCGGGGCCAGTTCCGGATACCAGCCACGGGCGACGGCTTGCAGCATCTCTGCCAGGGCCGCGAGTTCTCCGACTCGGCCGGCTGGGGTGTCCAAGACCGAAGCGAACTCCAGCCGGATGCGGTCCGCCACGTCGGGAACGAGCAGGCTGTTGGCGTGGAGAAGACCCGCGTCGTAGCCGTAGGGCACCAGGCCCCACCGCTCCCAGTCCAGCAGGGTCAGGGGCATGGTCGTGAGGTTGCCCCAGTGCAGGTCACCGTGACCGGTCGCCCGCTCCACCTTGGCAGGGGCCGGGATGCCGAGGAACTGGGGGAAGGCTCGTTCGATCCACCCGTCCCGCACAGTGACCTTCACTCCCTCCGCCCCAGCGAGCGTGGCCAGGGCTCGGCGCAGATTGGCCCACCACTCGTCAGGCAAACCTGGGTCGCGATCTAGGGCGGCCCGCTCCGGGGACACCACGGGGTGCGTCAGGTAGTCGAGGACTTCGGCCTCGAAGGCCCACTCGCCGTCAGTCCAGTCGTACACCTCGTACAGACGCGGGCGCGGGACCGCGTCAGGCACCAGCAGGGAGGCTCCCACGATGCCCTCCCCCTGCTTCCTGCCCGCGTTCCTCCTGGCGGTCCGGCTTACCCGTAGCCACCGGTCCCCTGCCTGCCGCCCGAGGGTGACACCTTGGAACCCCCATGTCGGCGGGCCCACGCACGTGAGACCCAGTGCCTTGCCCGCCCGCTCGTGGGCAGCCTCCATCAGGGTCTGTACGTCCTCACTCGGAGGCGAGTTCATCGGTCACCCTCCTCAGTTCATCGGCCGTCAGGGGCGCAGTCAGAGCCTTCGCCGCATCGTCCCAGTGTTCGCGGGTGCTCGCGGAAGTCAGGACGACATCGAGGCCGGGGCACGATCCGGCAGCCAGCAGGGCAGCGGCTGCGGCCGACAGACCGGGGCGGATGAAGTTCACCAGTTCGGGTGTCATGGCATCCAGCAGTTCGCCGCCGTGCAGAGGGGCGGAGCCGAACGTGATCAGCCCCGCGTCCTTCGCCTGCACCAGCGGTCCGCCGCCGTCGAGTGCCTGCCTGATCAGGTCATCCATGATCAGATTGACGGGCATCTGCAACCCCGTGAAGTGGTGCTCGGCGGAGCCCGCGGCCTGTCGGGCGAGCGCGAGCAACTCGGGAACCGTGAACGCTTCGGAGGTCAGGCCCGTCCAGGTGGCGACGCCGTACCCGCCGATCTTGCCCGCATGAGCGAACTCTTCCAACGCCGTGAAGGCTTCCCGTACACGCCAGTGCAGAGCGGCACGGTCAAGGCCGTGCCCGTGGTGCTCGGGGTTGTGCACGAACACCAGGTCCACGCGGCCGAGTGTGGCCAATGAACGCTCCGTCTGCCAGCGAACGAAGCCCGGTTCAAGGCTGTGCCGACTGGCCGTCTCTTCCCGGGTGAGCGCGCACTCCGCCAGGGCGGTGCGGCCTTGCTCCTCCGTGAAGAACCCCGTTTTCGTAGCTACCCGCACGCTCGGGTACTCCCCAAGGACCGGGCGCAGCTCCTCATGCGCCCGGCCATGGGCGTAGTTGGGTGCCGTGTCCACCCAGGGGCTACCGGCAGCCAGGGCGGTGCGTGCCGCCTGACCGACGGCACGCACGCGGTATGTCCCCAGGGAGAGAGCGGCGGTCACAGCGCGGTCCCCACGACTGCGGCCTGGCCCTCGATGAGGGCGGAGACCAGTTCGGCCACGTCCTTGATCGCCAGTCCGGCGGAGTGGGCCATCTCGCCGAGCGTGGTCGGCTGACCGGTCAGCAGCGTGCCCAGTACGGGCGCGGCCGACTCGGCGAAGTCCCAGGCGGTACCGGCCGCCGAGAACGTGACCGTGCTGTGTGCGGAGTTCGCCATCAGACGGCCCCGAGGGGCGGTCAGCTTGACCGTGATCTCCGGCCGTGCGGGCAGCCCGTCCACGTAGGGCAGCGAGGGAATCGCGTGCCCCATGTCGGTCGTGTCGATGGACTCCGCCCACAGTTCCACCAACCGGGGGTCCGCCATCATGTCCAGCACCTCACGGCGCACGGCCTCGATGAAGTCCGACTGCTCCACCAGGGAAGCGAACCGCGGGATGTCCTTGCGCAGCGCGAGGGATGACCGGAGCTGATCCACGACCCAGAGCATGAGGTCCGCGCCCGTGTGCGGGACCATGCCGAACGTCAGGTGAAGCGACTCCGTCCCTTGATCGGCCGTGACCGCGTGCCACCAACCGCGCGGTAGGTAGAGCACATCACCGGGGGCGAGAACGATGTCCGCCACCGGGTCACCCTCGGGCCTCTCCGGCGACTCCACGTCCCGGAAAGTCGGAGCCTCACGGGTGGAGCCGTACAAGCGCCACCGCTTCGAGCCGTGGACCTGCACCACCACGACATCGTGGTCGTCCCAGTGCAGGCCGAAGCCCTCACGATCCGTCCAGGACGCGTACGCGTTGGCCTGCACGGACGTGCCGAGGAACCGTTCAAGACCTTCGGCAGCCGCACTCACCGCCAGGTGGATCTTCTCGACCGCATCGAGGACCAGCGACGCACCGTCCTTGAGCTGGGCGTGGAAGTCGGCCGGCTGAATGCGCGACCAGGTGACCGCCCGGCGGTTCGTGGTCGGGATCGCGTAGCGGTGAAGGGGGACCATCTCGCCGTCGGCCGACAGGCGCAGCCGGGGCGGCTCCAGTCGCTGCGTGGCGATGATCCGGTTGAGGTCGTCCCAGGAGAACAGGCCCGCCGTCTCGGCGGTGCCGGGGAAGTGCGCGTAGGAGCGGTGGTACGTCTGGGCGAGGAACGTGTCCCCGCCCAGACGCCCCGCCCACGAGGCTGCATCAAGCATCGTGGGCAACCCCGCTAGTCGTTGCCGTCGGAACGGCCGCTACTGACGTCGGACTCCTGCTCGGCGCGGGTGCGGGCGGCGACGATCTTCCGCTTCGCGACGAGCAGGCCACCCCCCTCGGGGGCCGCCGAACCGGTGTTCTCTTCCACCATCGGACTTACCTCTCTACTCGGAAACACCCGCCGGGAATCCGGCGGGAGGAACGGGAGGGCAGCAGCCTTCGAGGCAGCTACCGCGTCGCACGGGCTCCGGCGAGGAACACGGCGGAGCCGCCGAGGATCATGGCCAGGTAGAGCGGACCTGCGTACCGACCGAAGCGGCGCAGTACCCAGTTGCGTAAGCCAGACCTCACGCCGTCCTCGGCTCGATGTCAGCCGGGCGGAGCGACGTGGCGGACAGCGGCTGGTGGCCCGTGCAGCGGGCACACCCGCAGGGCGGGTATCGCCCCGGATCGGACAGGATGACGAACGCGTCACCCTCCTGGACGCTGGTGCTCTGCTGCCAGGTGCGACCCGAGTCGCGGGATACCCGAAGGGTCATGAGAACGCGGCGGTCAGCTCCAAGACCCGGAGACTGGGCGGAACCGAGACCATCACGCGCCATGCCGTTCTCCGTTGCCATGTCCGCACCCTTCCGCAGGTTTGCCCCCGTGCCCGTTTGCGACAACACCAAGGAAAGCGCGGGGAGTCCGAGCCCTCCACGGCATCAATGCGGCACTCTTGATGCACATCCGTGCACGGGAACGCCGTGGGTTCAGGTCACGGGAAGAGGGGCGTCATGGGACTGGCGGAACGGCGCAAGACCCTGGGTTACAGTCAGGAGAAATTGGCCGAGTTACTTGGCGTGGACCGCACAACGGTCGGACGCTGGGAGAGCGGCAAGATCGCACCGCAGCCGCCTCAGCGGCCAGGATTGGCAGCCGTCCTCGAAGTGAGCCTTCAAGAGTTGGACGCCCTTCTGACACAGCCACGAGCCGTAAGCCGGACGACCAGATGCCAGCAGCCCAGTGACCACTCGAGTGCGGGAGACCCAGACGAAGTGATCCGCCGCGAATTCCTCCGCATCCTCACCGTCAGCGGGGCACTGACCGCCCTGCCGCTGGATGAGGCGGAAGCCCTCTCCGATGGGGTCCTCAGGGGTGCACCCGGTGACTTCGCGCGGATGAACAGTCACCTCTGGCAGGTCTACCAACTGGCCCGGTCCAAGGGGTCCGTTTACCCCATCGTCCGCGACCAACTGACCACCCTGAACGAAGCCCTCGCGGCCGACACCCGAGGCAACTCCCGCCCGCTCCTGAGCGCGGCAGCCGACCTCTTCCAACTGGCCGGCGAAGTCGCGTTCGACGCGAACCGGTACACCGACGCGGCTGCCTCCTACGCCCTCGCGGCATCCGTCAGCAGGGACGCCGGAGCCTACGACCTGTGGGCGTGCGCACTCGTCCGGCACGCCTACGTGGACGTGTCGGAGCACCGCTACCAGCAGGCGGCCCAGGTCCTGGGAGCCGCTGAGCGGCTGGCCGGGCGAGGTGACCGTAACCTCGCCACGCGGCACTGGGTCGCCTCCGTCCAGGCAGAGGCGTACGCCGGCCTGGGCGACCTCACCGCATGCGAGCGAGCCTTGGACCAGGCGGAGCACGTCATGGGCCTGAGCGCGGGCAGCACCAACGGCGGGTGGCTGCGGTTCGACGGGACGCGGCTGGCCGAGGAACGGGGAGCTCGCTACGTCCAGCTCGGACGTCTCGACCTGGCGGAGGAAGCGTTGCGACGGGCATTGGAGCAGACCGCCCTTGCCTCCGGGCAGTCCTACCGGCGGCGCGGCGCTGTCCTGACCGATCTCGCCGCCATCGGCGCCAAGCGGCGAGACCCCGAACACGTCGTCGCGTACGGCCGGGAAGCCCTCCTCCTGGCCCAAGCCTCATCCTCCGGATACGTCGCCAGTAGACTCCAGACCCTGTGCGACGAGTTCGGCCCCCTGAGCAGGGACCACCGCGTAGCGGAGCTGGGGGCGGAGATCGCCGCGCTCAGCACGCCATGACGAGAGGGGTTGGCATGTCGCAGACCGAAGGTGCACGAGTGTTCCGGGAAGCCTGGATCGAGGGAGTGCACCAGCACTTCCCGGGGGAGCCGAAAGCTGGGTACGTGACGCCTTGGGACGACACCCCGCAGTGGGAGCGCGAGGCCGCAGGCTCGGTCTACGACCAGGTCCGGCAGTTCATCGAGATCAGCGGTGGGCACGCATCGAGGCTGTCCCGCGAGCAGAAGAGTCGGTTCGTCGCGACGTGCTGGACCGCCCAGATGTTCAAGCACTTCGAGGACCCCAAGCCGGGCTACGTGGCCGACTGGCCCGACCTGCCGAAGTGGCAGCAGGAGACCGACGCCGACATCTTCGAGGCCATCGAGAAAGCCTGATCGAGTGGGCAAGATCGCTCGTCCTGGCCAGGTTGGGCACATGACCAACGGGTGACCAACAGCGTCCTGAGACGGCCTGAAACAGCAGGAAAAGACAGGAAGAGTAGGACTGTCGAACCCCTGCCACGACAGGCATTTCCGCAGGTCAGAACGCCTACAGGCTGGTGCCCGAGTGGAGAGTTCAAGTCCCCCCTCGGACACCAGAACGACAAGGTATTGCGGGTAACCCTCCCGCATTCCTGATATGACTCTCAGCGCGGCTTGATCCGGGCTGGGGGTTCTTTTTTGTTCGGGTTCCGCGCCCGGCGCGGGTGGGCTGACGGGTGTTGGGGGTGTCCTCCGGCTACGCCATCCGTTGATGCTGATCCGAAGAACCGTTTGGCCCGGCTCTGGCGGGCACGGCTCACGCCCGCACCCGCACCCGCCCCAGCCGAGGGCCCTGCGCTTCGCTGCGCCCGTCGCCTGCCGCAGTGCCATGCCCGGCGCTGATCCCCAACCCCGGAACAGCCTATGGCGGGGATTCGGCCCAGTTGTCCGGCCCGCCGCCCCGCCATTCGACGATCTCGGGGTCACTGAGGTCGATGTCTTCGGCGTCCGCCATCCCGGCCGCTGCGAGGAAGACCGGGATGTCGCTCATCTGGTAGGCGGTTCCGAGGACCTGCCCGTCGTAGCGCACCCGGCGCCATCCGTTGCCGTCGGGCGGATACACCACCAGAAGGGGTCCGCTCATGGGCCCAGCTTCGCCCCGATATCCCCGGCCCGCATCGCAGGACCATCGCCGAAGCCGCTGCCGCCGTATCCCGGCGGTCTCAGTGGCGCCGAGCCGCCCATGCCGTGCGGCTGCCGCGGACGGTCAAGTCCGTGCGGCGCAGCAGCGACTCCGCGGAGTCATCGGCCAGCAGGCGGTCGAGGGCATGGAGGTCATCCGCGGCCAAACGGTCGCCGACGCCGAAACGCATGGCGCTCAGCATGGTGTGGGCATAGCGTCCGGCGCTAGGCGGCGCCGGACTCACCGCGATGGGAAAGCTCCGCTCCTGGACGACCTCGAACCCGGCCCGCTCCAGATACGGGCCCCAGTTCGGGTGGGCGTTCCACCGCTCCTGCGCCGCCGCGTCATGGCAGCGCGTCTCCAGGCCAGGGCGGCCGATGCCGAGGTCGTCGGGAAGGAACCGGGGCAACGCGTCCATCTCGATGACCACGAGCAGGCCGCCTGGGGTCAGTGCCTCGTGGAGGTCGCCAAGGAGTCTGTCGGGATCCTTGACGTGATGGAGCGAGGAAGCGGCCCAGGCGAGATCTGCCGTACCGATCGGAGGCGAAGCAGCGTCCAGGTCGGTCTCCACGATCCGCAACCGCTCGGTCAGCCCCTGCTGGAGCGCCTTGGCGCCAAGGCGCTCCAGCAGCAGCGGCGACTGGTCGATCGCGACCAAGTCCGCCTGTTGGAAGCGACGGGCCAGTGCCAACAGGCCGGTGCCGGTGCCCGCGCCCACATCGGCGATGGTCCGCGGCGCAGCCGGGGCGTATCCGGCGACCCACTCGATCACCTCATCCAGGTACGAGCCGAGCACCTCGGCGTCCAGGTCCAGTACATCGGCCAGCCCCGCTTCACCGTGGTGTCCGCCCTCATGGTGGTCGTGATGGTGGTGTGTGTGCTTCTGTGCCATGGCGCCAGGCTAGACATGGTCATGCCTTGAGCGCATATCCTCTTGCCTATGGAGCAAGAACTCGACCTGGACGGCATGATCCGCCAACGCATCCGCGGTCTGCGCCTGGCCCGCGGTTGGACCCTGGACACCCTCGCAGCTCGCAGCCATCTCAGCCCGTCCAATCTGAGCCGCATCGAGACCGGGCGCCGCAGGATCGCCATCGATCAGCTGGTCCCCATCGCCAAGGCCCTGGACACCACCCTCGACCAGCTCGTCGAATCCCATGACGACGCGGACGTGGTGATCCGACCACAGGCCTGCGACTCCCCGGGGCTGACCAGCTGGCTGCTTTCCCGGGAGCGCTCACTACACGGAGTGACCGTAGCGAAGATGCGTATTACTCCCGACCGGCCGACGGGAGCGGAGCACCTGAAAGTACATCCCGGTCGAGAGTGGTTCACCGTGCTCTCCGGAACCGCCCGCCTGGAACTGGGGGAGCGCACCATCCTGATCCAGGAGGGCAACGCGGCCGAGTTCTCGACCATGACCCCGCACTCCATCGGCGCCCACGACGGGCCGGTGGAGATTCTCACCATCTTCGACGGAGAAGGGGAGCGCACCCACCTCCACGGCAACGACTCGGTGTGACACTCCGCCGAGGTGCGCGCGGGATCTCGGACGGACGGCGTTCACCCCGTACGTCACCGTGCCTGATGACGCCACCGCGCCCGCGGCCTCCGCTCTGCCTGGACATGGCGCAGCGGGTACGGCTGCCCGGCGGGTGTGCTGATCGGCGAGGTGCTGGCGTCGGGGTTTCGTCCATCTCCGGGTACTTCCGCCTCGCCGGCGAGGGCCCCTCGGCTCAGTGGCCCTCGGGTCAGTGGCCCTCGGCTCAGTAGTCCTCGGTTCAGTAGTCCTCGGGTTCCGGCAGGATTCTGACCGTCAGCGGCTGGGTTTCCCCAAGGAGGGTGAAGGAACCGCTGAAGTAGCCCCCCTCGTACGGCGCGTCGTAGTCGGCGGCGATATCGACGGTCATGGGGCGGAGGAAGGTGACCCGGTTCCCCGGGAAGTACCCGCTCGCGCTCAGGCCGTCGGGTGCGACGCGTGTGGTGCAACCCGGAGCGTCGCAGTTGGTGTTCAGGGCGATGATCCTGGTGTACGGGGGTGCCTCGATGTCGACGTAGCCCGGGCCGCGCCTGACCTGGCGGTCCGGCGGGATGGTCACCCTGCGGGCGACGCCTCCCGCCTGCAGTTCGGGAATGTTCTGCTGCGGAGGCACCGCGAGAGCCGCTCGCGCCGGCGCGGCGGTGGTGGGCGCCGCCAGCGCGGCAGGCGCGGCCAGACAGCCGAGCACCGCGGTGGCCGTGACCGCCAGGGCCGACCACCGCGCCTTCCTCGTGACCATGGTGGAGTCCTCTCCTCGAAAACACTGCCCGACGGCCGCGGTAGTGCGACGGCGGCCCAGTTCCCCGGCGATCCTTTGCCGCGTACAGCCGGAAATGCGGAAGAGGCGCGAGATTCCCCTGAAAGAGGGCAGCCATGGGGCCGGACTGCCGAGTGGGAGTGAGTGCGCGCGCAGCCGGACACCTCGGTGAGCTCAGCCACCCCAAAGGAGATGGCAGCCCCTTGGCGCTCCCTAGCCCACGTGCACGCGTGGTCGGCGTTCGGGGACGGGCTCGGCTCTGCGGAGGACCTCCCTGGTCACGGGGGCGGTCTCGCCGTCGCCGAAGACGAGGAAGCGCAGTAGGTGCCCCAGCGGAGCGCCCTCCGTCCAGGTGAAGTAGGCGTGCGGAACCTCGCCCGTGAGATCCCGCAGGCGTAGCAGGATCGCCGCGATCGCGTTGGGAACCGTCGCCGCCTCCACCCGGAGCCTGCGGACTCCGTGCTTCTCCTCGCCCCGGACCGTCAGGTCCGCCGTGAAGTCCGAGGAGTCCTTCACGAACACCTCAAGGAACAGCACCGGACGGCCGTCGGGGATATGGGTCTCCTGTCGCTGGCTGTACTCCTTCAACCGGTACTCGGCCGAAGTGTGTTCCGACGGCTCGTTCGCGATGATCCGCAGCGGCCCCGACGCCGAGGCCTCCTCGATGATGCGCGTCGCTGTGGCGTCGAAGTCCACCTCCGCGGAGCGCAGTTCGAAGGCGCGGTGCACCCGGGACGCGAAGGAGGTCATCACGATGACGATGATGAACAGCGCCGCGATCTTGATGCCGTCGGGGCGTTCGATGACATTGGCGACCAGGGTGTAGGCGAAGACCACGGTGATCACCCCGAAGCCGAGGGCAGCCCTACCGCGTCCCGCCCGGTGTACGGCGACCGTGGAGGCGAACGCCGCCGACAGCATCAGCACCAGGACGCCGGTTGCGTAGGCGCCACTCTGCTTGTCCACATTGGCGTCGAAGTACCAGGTGATGATGGTCGCGATGGTCACGAACACCAGCACCAGGGGGCGCACCGCCCGGGTCCACTCGGGAGCCATGCCGTAGCGGGGCAGGAACCGCGGCACCAGGTTGAGGAGTCCGGCGAGCGCGGAGGCTCCGGCGAACCACAGGATGCAGATGGTGGAGATGTCGTAGGCCGTGCCGAAGACCTCCCCCAGATAGCGGTGGGCCAGATAGGCGAGGGCACGGCCGTTCGCCGGGCCGCCCGCCTTGAAGTCGTCCTGGGGGATCAGCAGTGTCGTCGCCAGGCTGGAGAGCAGCAGAAACACACTCATGATCAGGGCCGCGGTGGTGAGCAGCTTGCGGGTGTCCCTGATGCGGCCCACGGGTCTCTCATACGTATCGGTGGGGCCTCCTTTGATCTGGGGCATGACGGCCACGCCGGTCTCGAATCCCGACATCCCCAACGCCAGTCTCGGAAAGACCAACAGCGCCACGCCGATCATGACGAAAGGTGAGGAGTGCTCCGCGGTCATGGCGTCCCACCAGTTCGGAACCACCACCGGGTCGCTGGCGACCTGCCAGGCGGCGGCTGCCAGGACCACCACATTGAGCGACAGGTAGAGGGCGACGAGGACCACGGCCACACCGATTGCCTCCCGGAAGCCCTTGAGGAAGACCGCGCCCAGCAGACCGATGAGCACCAGGGTGATCCAGAGGTTGTTGCCGTGCAGCCAGTTCGGTGCGTAGGGGTTCTCCACCACATGCGCCGAGGCGTCGGCGGCCGAAAGGGTGATGGTGATGATGAAGTCGGTCGCGGCGAACCCCAGCAGGACGAGGACGAA
This sequence comes from Streptomyces albipurpureus, assembly GCF_023701525.1. GTDB lineage: Bacteria > Actinomycetota > Actinomycetes > Streptomycetales > Streptomycetaceae > Streptomyces > Streptomyces albipurpureus. The sequence goes on along the minus strand of NZ_JAMQAW010000001.1, from coordinate 193,445 downwards.
CAGCTTCCCCGCCCACCAGGGCAGCAGCCGCTCCAGCATGGCGATCGAGCCCTCCCCGTGGGGCGACTCCCTGGCGACCCGCCGATAGACCGGTAGCGCTCCGAGCAGGGTCAGTGCCAGCAGTACCAGGGTGGCCAGCGGGGAGAGCAGGCCGGCCGCGAGTGCCGCGATGCCGGGCTGGTAGCCCAGGGTCGAGAAGTAGTCCACGCCGGTCAGGCACATCACCCGCCACCAGCGGTGTCCCTTGTCCTCGGCGGGCGGGTTGGCATGTGGCCCGGGGTGACGTGCGCTCTGCTCGCTCAGCCCCTGGAGCAGCCAGGCGCGGCAACGTTCGGCCGTGTCCCCACGCAGGGGCGCGGTGTGCTGCCGTTTGCCACTCATCGTCCGCCTTCCACCGAGGCCCACCGCTGGGATGACGCGTGCCAGAACTGCCGGATGGCTCGGGCGCCCGCCGTCAGACACCCGCCGTCAGTCACCCGCCGTTGGGCGCCCCGGGCTCCCCACGCTGACCGTGGACGCCCTGACGTAGACCCTTGCCACGCCCCGCTGGGGCGCACACCACCTCCCAGCGCTTCACCGACCGTCGTGAGTGAGTGAGTGAGTGAATGAATGAAGGAATGAGTGAGTGAGTCGTCAGTCAGCCACTCTGATCGGCCCGCTCCCATCGTCACCCGGCGATCCGTGCCCGGCAGCCGTACAGGTTCCGTCAAGAGCGCCCGTACCGCCGTATGGGACGCATCAACGAACCCGGCGGAGTGGCTGAAAAGGGGTTTCCTCGAACAGTCCTATCCCATTCCACTCAGGGAGCTCACGGTGGCCGATCTGGCCTTCGTCGTCACCATGGTCGCGGTGTTCGCGCTGGTGGCCGTTGTCGCCAAGGGGGTGGCGAAGCTATGACTGCCGAGAACGTCGTCGGTCTGATCGTGGCCGTCGCCCTGCTGGGCTATCTCGTCCTCGCCCTTCTGTACCCGGAGAGGTTCTAGCCCGGATATGAGTCCCGTACTTGCCGGTGTGCTCCAGTTGCTGGCGCTCATAGCGGCACTCGCCCTCGCCTACCGCCCGCTGGGCGACTACATGGCCCGCGTCTACTCCTCGGAGAAGCACCTCAAGCCCGAAAAGTGGATCTACAAGGCCATCGGCGCCAACCCCGACACCCAGATGCGCTGGCCCGCCTATCTCCGTGGCGTTCTTGCGTTCTCCCTGGTGAGCGTGGTCTTCCTCTATCTGTTGCAGCGACTCCAGGGGATGCTGCCCGGCTCGCTCGGCTTCCAGGCGATCGACCCGGACCAGGCGTTCAACACCGCGGCGTCGTTCGTCGCCAACACCAACTGGCAGTCGTACTACGGCGAGCAGGCCATGGGCCATGTGGTGCAGACCGGTGGGCTCGCGGTACAGAACTTCCTCTCCGCGGCCGTCGGGATAGCCGTCGCCATCGCTCTCGTACGGGGCTTCGCCCGCTCCCGCACCGGCGAACTGGGGAACTTCTGGGCGGACCTGGTCCGTGGCACCGTCCGTATCCTGCTGCCGATCTCGGTGGTCGCCGCGATCGTGCTGGTCGCGTGCGGCGCCATCCAGAACTTCGCCGGCATCCATGACGTCGGCCAGTTCCAGGGCGGCAGCCAGCAGTGGAACGGCGGCGCGGTCGCCTCCCAGGAGGCCATCAAGGAGCTGGGTACCAACGGCGGTGGCTACTTCAACGCCAACTCCGCCCACCCCTTCGAGAACCCCAACGGCATCTCCAACCTGCTGGAGATCTTCCTCATCCTGCTGATCCCGTTCTCGCTGACCCGCACCTTCGGTCAGCTGGTGGGCAGCGTCCGGCAGGGATACGCGATCCTCGGCACGATGGCCGTGATCTGGATCGGTTTCACCGCCTTGATGATGTGGACCGAGTTCGCTCACAACGGCCCCGCCTTCGAGATCGCCGGCGGCGCGATGGAAGGCAAGGAGACCAGGTTCGGCATCGGTGGCTCGTCGATCTTCGCCGTGGCCACCACCCTCACCTCCACCGGAGCGGTGAACAGCTTCCACTCCTCGTACACCGGATTCGGTGGCGGCATCACCATGCTGGGGATGCAACTGGGCGAGATCGCACCCGGTGGTGTGGGCTCCGGCCTCTACGGCATGCTCATCATGGCCATCATCGCGGTCTTCATCGCGGGCCTGATGGTCGGCCGCACCCCCGAGTACCTGGGCAAGAAGATCGGCACCCGGGAGATCAAGCTCGCCGCCTGCTACATCCTCATCACCCCCGCCCTGGTGCTCTGCTTCACCGCCGCCGCCATGGCACTGCCCACCCCGGGCAACTCCATGACGAACTCCGGCGCCCATGGCTTCTCCGAGATCCTGTACGCCTACACCTCGGGCGCCAACAACAACGGTTCCGCCTTCGCCGGCCTGAACGCCGACACCCAGTGGTTCAACACCACTATCGGGCTGGCGATGCTCCTCGGACGCTTTCTGCCCATCGTCTTCGTGCTGGCACTCGCCGGGGCCCTGGCCGAGCAGAAGCCCGTCCCCGAGACCGTCGGCACCCTGCGCACCAACAAACCCCTCTTCACCGGGCTGCTTGTCGGAACCATCCTCATCATCACCGGACTGACCTACTTCCCGGCCCTGGCGCTGGGTCCGCTCGCTGAAGGGCTCGCGTCATGAGCACGATGACACCCACCCGGGCACCACACCCGAAGACCCCGGCCGAACCCGCGGCGGCACCAGGCCGGGTCGGTGGCGGGCTGTTCGATCCCAGACAGCTCATCGCCTCCTTCCCCGACGCACTGCGCAAGCTGGACCCCCGGATGATGATCAAGTCACCGGTCATGTTCGTGGTGCTGATCGGCTCGGTCCTCACCACCGTCCTCGCGGCCCTCGACCCGGGAGACTGGTTCGGCTGGGCGATAACCGGCTGGCTCTGGCTGACGACCATCTTCGCCAATCTGGCCGAAGCCGTCGCCGAAGGCCGGGGCAAGGCGCAGGCCGACACCCTGCGCAAGGCCAAAACCGACACCGTCGCCCGCAGGCTGGCCGGCACCACCGAAGAGCGGGTGCCCGGCACCGAACTGCGCATCGACGATCTGGTGGTCTGCGAAGCCGGAGACATCATCCCCGGCGACGGAGATGTCATCGAGGGCGTGGCGAGCGTGGACGAGTCCGCGATCACCGGTGAGTCCGCGCCGGTGATCCGTGAGTCGGGCGGCGATCGCAGCGCGGTCACCGGCGGTACGAAGGTGCTGTCCGACCGGATCGTGGTCAAGATAACCACCAAGCCGGGGGAGACCTTCATCGACCGGATGATCAGCCTGGTCGAAGGCGCGGCACGGCAGAAGACACCCAATGAGATCGCACTCAACATCCTGCTCGCCTCACTCACCGTCGTCTTTCTACTGGCCGTCGTCACCCTCAAGCCGTTCGCCAACTACGCGGGCGCCGATGAGCAGACATCTCTGATCGTGCTCACCGCACTGCTGGTCTGCCTGATCCCCACCACCATCGGCGCACTGCTCTCCGCGATCGGTATCGCCGGCATGGACCGACTGGTCCAGCGCAATGTGCTGGCGATGTCGGGCCGAGCCGTCGAAGCGGCGGGCGATGTGTCCACCCTGCTGCTCGACAAGACCGGGACCATCACCCTCGGCAACCGTCAGGCCGCCGAGTTCGTCCCCGTCGAAGGGGTCAGCGCCGCCGAACTGGCCGATGCCGCACAGCTTTCGTCACTCGCCGACGAAACGCCCGAAGGCCGATCCATCGTCGTACTCGCCAAGGACGGCCATGGCCTCCGCGAGCGCGACCAGGGCCAGTTGGCGGACGCCGAATGGATCGCCTTCACCGCCCAGACCCGCATGTCCGGCGTTGACATCAACGGCCGACGCGTCCGCAAGGGCGCGACCGGCTCCATCGTCGCCTGGGTCAGGGAACAGAGCGGAACCATCTCCCCGGACGCCGACCGCATCACCGATGAGATCGCCGAAGCCGGCGGCACCCCACTGCTCGTCGCCGTTCAGGACTCCGCCGGCGCCCGGGTGCTCGGGGTGATCCACCTCAAGGACGTCGTCAAGGAAGGCATGCGGGAGCGGTTCGACGAACTGCGCCGGATGGGCATTCGCACCGTCATGATCACCGGTGACAATCCGCTGACCGCACGCGCCATCGCCAGGGAAGCCGGCGTGGACGACTTCCTCGCCGAAGCCACCCCCGAGGACAAGATGGCCCTCATCAAGCGGGAGCAGGCGGGCGGCAAGCTGGTCGCGATGACCGGCGACGGCACCAATGACGCCCCCGCGCTCGCCCAGGCCGATGTCGGCGTGGCGATGAACACCGGCACCTCGGCGGCCAAAGAGGCCGGAAACATGGTCGACCTCGACTCCAACCCCACCAAACTCATCGAGATCGTCGAAATCGGCAAACAACTCCTCATCACCCGAGGAGCACTCACCACCTTCTCCATCGCCAACGACGTGGCGAAGTACTTCGCGATCATCCCGGCGATGTTCGCCGTCGCCTATCCGGGCCTGGACCAACTCAACATCATGAGGCTGGCATCGCCCGAGTCGGCGATCCTCTCCGCGGTGATCTTCAACGCGCTCATCATCATCGCGCTGGTACCACTCGCCCTCAAGGGCGTGCGCTACCGACCCGCCAGCGCCGACCAGATGCTCCGCCGCAACCTCGCGGTCTACGGCCTCGGCGGCCTGGTCGCCCCCTTCATAGGCATCAAGATCATCGACCTTCTCATCTCCCTCATTCCTGGCATCGGGTGACGATCATGAACACCTCTCTGCGCAACACCGGACGCCTGATCACCGCCGCCGTCCGCACCCTCCTGGTGCTCACCGTGGTCTGTGGAGTCCTCTACCCGCTCGCCGTCACGGGAGCGGCCCAAGCGCTCTTCCCGGGCAAGGCGAACGGCTCGGAGGTGAAGGCGGACGGCAAGGTCGTCGGCTCCTCCCTGATCGGGCAGAGCTACTCGCTGCCCAAGGAGAACCCCGACGACGCCGACGAAGCCGCGCGGGCGGATCTCCGCTGGTTCCAACCGCGCCCGTCCAACGGGCTCGGCAGTAACAGCGTCAACACCCAGTACGCGCTCATCCTCTCCGGGGCCACCAACCGCTCCGGCGACAACGCCGAGCTGATCCAGTGGGTCAAGGACGCCAAGGCGGCCGTGGTCAAGGACAACTCCACCGCCACCCACCAGGTCAAACCGTCCCAGGTACCCGTCGACGCCGTCACCTCATCCGGCTCCGGACTCGATCCGCACATCTCACCCGAGTACGCCGAACTCCAGGTCCACCGGGTCGCCGAACGCAACGCACTGCCCGTCGGGAAGGTCGACAAGCTGCTCGAAGAACACACCGACGGCCGCATCCTCGGCTTCATCGGCGAACCCCGTGTCAATGTCCTCCAACTCAACATCGGCCTCAAGGAGCTGATGTCCCGGCCGACCTCCTGACCAGTGCCCGCCCCCACGGGGTGATGACACCGCGCCAACGGTCAGGACCCACCACCCCCGGGCCCTGACCGTTCCCCTCCGCGCACTGTGCGCGGGGGTGACCGAACGGGCCAGACGTACGGCGTCGGCAAGGACCTCGCGCGGCTGACGGGCGGGCTTAGCCGGCGGAGGTGTACGACCGGAGGCGGTCGCTATCCCTGTGCGTCGACGAGCTCCGTCAGCGCCTTTGCCACCGTCACCAGGCCAGGACCCGCGGGCCCGCCGGGCTCCCGCAGATAGAGGTCCCGACGGATCTCCACCATCAAGGCGCTGACCCTCGCGTCCTTGCCGTAGAACTCCAGCGGCACATAGGTGCCCGCGAAGGGAGTGTTCACCGCCGTATCGCCGCAGTGGGCGAATGCCTCGCGGGCCTGGGCGAGCAGCTCGCCGGGTGTGTGGAAACCGTCGGCGCCCAGACAGACCGGTGGGCGCGCGCCCTCGCCATGGAGTTCGTAGGGCAGCCGCCGCGACGGGTAGGAGTGCACATCGATCACCACGGCCCGGCCGGTAGCGGCCAGTCGGTCCGCCACCGCCGCGGCCATGGCCCGTGCGTAGGGGTGGAAGTACCGGGCGATCAGCGCAGCGGGGTCTTCGTCGGATGGTCTCAGCGTCTCACCCCGGGTGGTGCGGGTGTAGACCGCGCCCATGCCGACCGCCACCATCTCCTCGCGCTCATCGGGGAACCGCTCGGGGTCGATGACCAGCCGAGACAGTCCATTGACGAACTGCCACGGGGTGCTCCGGGCCCGCCCGGCTGCCTCAGCGGCCAGTTCCGCCGTGTGGGAGTCGGTGATGTGGTCGAGTTCGTCCTCCAACTCGACGTCACTGAGCACGATGCCCGCCCGAACGGAGGCCGGGATCGCCCGCGAGGAGTGCGGTACATGAAGGATCACCGGCGATCGGTCCCCGCCGGGCAGCAGCTCAAAGGAAGGGGCCGGCTCATCGTCCATGCGGTATCTCCTGGTCGAGCATCGTCCACCGTCCCATCGTGCTCCACAGAGAACGGGCAACCCCTGTGCGAGGGCGGCCCAGCGTGTGGGCCGCGGGGCTTCTCGTGTCAGCGCATGGCTAGCGCGGGTCGCTCACGGCGATGCCGTCCTTCTCCGGGCCCGGCACCGGACCGTTGCCTTCCGTAACCGTGGCGGCATCAACCGCCGGAGCCTCTGGCGCGGGATCGGCGACCGTCTGCTGGGTGCCGTCATGACACTCGGGCAGTGGCTCCTTGGGCTTGCGGCTCTCGCGCAACCGGACGCCCAGCGGTTCCGTCCAGCGTGCCGCCAGCGGCCCCAGCACCACCAGGATCAGCACATACGCCGTAGCGATCGGGCCGATCTTCGGTTCCGTACCGACGGCCAGACCCGCGATGACGATCGAGAACTCGCCACGAGCCACCAGCGCGCCCCCGGCTCGCAACCGGCCACGCGCCCCGATCCCGACCCGGCCCGCCGCGTACCAGCCGGTGAGGATCTTGGTGCCCGCGGTGACCACCGCGAGCAGCAGCGCGGGAAGGATCACCGGTGGGATGGCGGTGGGGTCCGTGGAGAGACCGAAGAAGACGAAGAACACCGCCGCGAAGAGATCACGTAGCGGAGTGAGCAGCTTCCGCGCTCCCTCAGCGACCTCACCGGACAGCGCGATGCCCACCAGGAAGGCGCCCACCGCGGCGGAGACCTGCAGTTCCTGGGCGATACCCGCGACCAGCAGGGTCAGACCCAGGACCACGAGCAGCAGCATCTCCGGGTTGTCCGATGAGACCGCGCGGCTGATCAGCCTGCCGTGCCGCAGTGCCAGATAGAGCACGATGCCGACCGCGCCGAGCGCGATCAGCAAGGTGACGCTGCCACCCGCCAGGCCGACCCCGGCGAGCAGAGCGGTCAGCAGCGGGAGATAGACCGCCATCGCCAGGTCTTCCATCACCAGGATGCCGAGGACCACCGGAGTCTCCCGGTTTCCGAGGCGGCCCAGATCGGTGAGCACCTTGGCGATCACACCCGAGGAAGAGATCCAGGTGACACCGGCGAGGGCGACCGCGGCCACCGGTCCCCAGCCAAGGAGCAGCGCGGCGGCCGCTCCTGGCAGTGCGTTGAGCACGAAGTCGACGGCACCCGATGGGTACTGCGTCTTCAGGCTGCCGACCAGTTCGGAGGCGCTGTACTCCAAGCCGAGCAGCAGGAGCAGCAGAATGACGCCGATCTCCGCGCCGACGGCGACGAAGTCCTCACTCGCGCTGAGCGGCAGCAGCCCGCCCGTCCCAAAGGCCAGTCCCACCAGCAGATAGAGCGGAATGGGGGAGAGGCCGACGCGTCCCGCGAAGCGGCCTATCAGCCCCAGCCCAAGAATGATCGCACCCAGTTCGATCAGAAGTGTGGTGGTGTGATGCACGCTCAGCCTCCGGCCATGATCTCGGCGAGGGCATCGACGCCCTCTCGGGTGCCGACCGCGACCAGGACATCGCCGAGAGCGAACCGAAAGTCCGGGCCGGGGGACGGATGCGCGCTCGTCCGGCGCAGTACCGCCACGATCGAGGCGCCCGTGCGCGAGCGCGCTTCGGTATCGCCGAGGAGGCGTCCCAGATAGGGGGAGCGGGAGCTGACGGGAATGTGCTCGGTGACCAGGTCGATCCCATCGGTCCTGACCGCGTCGATCGGCGCCGGGTCGATGAGGTGCGCCAGCGCGGTCGCCTCATGCGAGGAGAGCGGGACTTCCAACTGACAGGCATCGGGGTCGTCGGACGCGTAGAAGCCAAGGAAGCGCCGGCCGTCGTGGTGCACGACGACAGAGATATGACGTCCTGCCTCGGTGGTGAAGTCGTACTTCGTACCGACTCCCGGCAGTGAGGTGCGACGGGTGCCCATGCTCGCCTCCCAAGGCGTGGGTCGCTCTCTCACCGCGGGCGGGTGAGGAGGAAACTGGAATGAGGTGTACCGGACAGTCTACGGAAACGCATCAGGCCTGGTCGGAGGGGGCCGTCAGGGAGCGGGGGACCGATGGCGCGGATGTCGTACGGGTACGGGCACCCAGGTCGGTGTTCCGCCGGACTCCGCGAGTCCGGGGGCAAGCCGCGGTAGACGCCCGGAGGGCGATGCCCGGCCCGGGCGTTGACCCCGCACCCTGCCGCCCGTTCCGGTACCCGCGAAGCCGGAGTGGAAGGGGGGTCTCCTCCCGAAGTGGGCCGCCGGGCACGCCAATGCTCCGGGGGCGGAGCCGTGAGGCCCCGGTGGCAGGGCGTCAGCCCCCCGCCGCTCGATGGGCGAAGGAGAGCGGGTCCGACAGCACGTCCTGGACCACGAGGGCCGCCGCGCCTCTGGCCGCATCCGTAGCGGGAGACGAAGGGCGCAGCCGGGCGCTCGTTTGGGGCCATAGGCCCGAGACCACATGGGCGGAGAGCTCTAGGGCCGCCCCGGGGATCAACCAGGGTGCCAGCGGACCGTAGATGCCCCCGAGGACGACCGCCGCGGGATCGAAGAGGTTCACCGCGCCGGACAGCACCCTGCCCAGCATCAACCCCGCTTGGTTGAGCGCGGCCAGCGTCCTGCAGTCACCAGCGCGCGCCCTGCGTTCCAGTTCCGCCACTCCGGCCGCGCTGCTCGCCCGGTCGACATGGGCCGCGCGCAGGAGCGCCGACTGTCCCGCGTACTGCTCCAGGCACCCGCGTGAGCCGCACCGGCACTCCGGGCCGTCCGTCGCCACCACCACATGGCCGATCTCGCCGGCGAACCCATGGGCTCCCCGCAGCAGTTCCCCTTCGAGGACCAGCGCACCCCCGACACCGGACTCCCCCGTGAGATAGAAGAAGGTGCGGACCGTCCCCAGATCACCGAACCAGAGCTCGGCGAGGGCGGCCAGATTGGCCTCGTTCTCCGAACGGACGGGCAGGGCGGGCAGCTCCGGGCGGAGACCGGCGAGTGCCCGAGCGAACGGCTCCTCCGCTGCTACGCGGGTCCAGCCCAGATTGGGGGCCTGCCAAACCGAGCCGGACGCCACGAGCCCGGGCAGTGCCAATGTCGCTCCGACCGGGTGGAGTTCCTGTTCGGCGGCGGAGATGAGCGCCCGAGCCGCTATGGCTGCCGCGCGGCGGAGCACCTGCGCGGGGGCAGCACCGCGGTTGTCGAGGTGTTCCACCAGACGCACACGGTCCGTGCCCGCCAGATCCACCACACAGACCGATACGTAGTCGACATTGATCTCGGCCCCGATGCCGGCGACCCCGGTACGGGCCACCTTCAGCACGGTGCCCGGCCGGCCGGCCAGACCGCTGAACGTCTTTCCCGACTCGGAGAGGAAACCGATGGTCAGTAACTGCTCGACCAGTGAGGAGATGGCTGCCCTGGTCAGTCCCACCCGGGCGGAGACCCCGGCCCGGGTGATCTCTCCAGCATCGCGCACCGCACGGAGAACCAGGCTGAGATTGTGGCGTCGCACCGTGTCCCTGCCCGCTTTCGGCACCAGCGGGTCCCGGCTGACCGAGCTGGTCAGCCGCACGCGTGCGCGTGGTTCCACCTCAGCCCTGCGGCCCGCGGTATCCCAGGGACGCCTCGATCCGTCCGGCGAGTCCCTCCCGCTTTCTGGGGCCTCGCCCCGTGGAACCAGCCAGCCACGAGCGACACTTGCTGCCGAGGAGAAGGCCAAAACTCTCCGCGTCGTTCTCCTCGGACTGGTCGAAGCGGGTTCTGGCCGCCACCTTGAGGACGGTCGCCTGAAGGTCAGCCTCGTCCGAGAGGAGACGGGCGGCCACAGCCGCACCTTCGATGTGATGGGTACAGTGCCCGGCCTTCATATGCCACAACTCATGGCCCAGAATGACGAGCTGGTGGTCCGGAGCGGTCCGCTCCTCGATGACGATCAAGTCTTGGTCGGTCATGTCGAGCCAGAGTCCGCTGGCCGTGCCAGGTGGGAAGGTCGCCATCCGATACCGCACGGGCCGGCCCCTGCGCTTGCTCATCTGGCCGCACAGGGCGGCGTAGAGGTCGGCGGGCTCGGCTGGGGCGGGCAGATCGATTCCGGCTACCAGCTCGCCGCAGAGCCGACGCATTTCTTTGCCAATGCTCACCGTTCTCCTCTCCCCCTCCGCGGCCATACGCATACCTGCGGCATTAACCCTGCCCTGACATCAGGTCTCTTCTGAAGTCATGTTTCCGTCAGTCATGCGTCAGTCGGCTTCGATGAATCGGCCGGATCTGTCGGTTTGACGCTTTCGAGCAACATGTCGAGCCATTCGGTGACCTTGTCCCGATGCTTGTCGGTGGGCAACTGGGCGGCCCGCCAGGCGATGCCTCGTACCCCGTGGTCCTGGAGCAGCCGCTCCAGCGGATCGCCGTCGCCCGCGTAGTCCTGGAGCAGCCGCTGCTCGGTACGTTGCAGTGCTCCATTGAGCGCGTCCGCGTCATCGGCGGTCAGAAAGCCCGCGTGGACCTTGAAGAACCGCTGGATGGCGTCACAGTGCTCCATGGTCGGGCGGCGGTCGCCGTTGATCAGCGCCCCCGCCTGCTGGCGGGACATCGCGGCACCGTCGGCGATCTCCTGCTGGGTGTAGCGGCGGCCGTTCGGTTTGAGTCGAGTACGGCGCAACAGGTCAAACCGCTGGAGGAAGCGGGCCTGTAGGTCAGGCTGCCCGGCCTGTCTGCCCTCCAGCAGGGCGGTCACCACATCGAAGGGGACACCCGACGCCTCGGAGAGTTTGTGTACGTCAAAGACCTCGCCGTGGCTGAGTCCGAGTCTGCCTGCGAGTTCGGCGACGCGGGCAACCGACGCCGCCAAGGGGCCTGCGGTTGCCGGGCCCGGAACCAAGAAGCCGTCTGTCACCAGTAGGTCTCCTAGATCACGCGAGATGGCTCCGCACACAGTTGGCTGCCTGGAGATTATCCGTTTCCCGGACGGACATCCAGGTATTGCCACAGCTGTGGCGCGATCTCGGCGTTCAGCGACGTGGAATGCCACGATAGTTGACATAGCCGCTCCTGCGGTAGCAGGATCACCAGGCGGGGTGAAGATCAAAATGCGCTGCCGCAGCGGTACTTCGGGAAGCGGGAAGGGTGGCGTTCTCGATGACACATGAGGCGGGTGTTGACCGTCCTGGTGTCCACGGACGTCGAGGGTGCGCGGGGACAGGCCGCGGGACCCTCCGGTCGAGGAGGCTCACCGACATACTGCGCGGACGTCGGGAAGAGCTGGGGCTGAGCGAGGCGGACGTAGCCGCGCGGCTCGACATCAGTGCCCGCGCATACGGCAATTGGGAGCGTGCGGCTGCGGAGGAATGGACCGACGACAAGCTGAACGCGTTGGTGAAGGCCCTGGAGATGACCGACCAGCAGGGCGGCTGGCTCTTCCGGTTGGCGGTCGACCGCGAACCGCCCACGGGCCTCGGCGGTGGTGACCTCACTGGTGCGAAACGCAGGACGACCTCGCCGTTGGGCCCCGCACGTCCATCCGGACCTGCCTTCCCCTCCGGCCCCATCCGTGCCTACGTACCGCTGCCCACACCCGTGCGCCCGGCCGAGCCGGCGTCCGGCAACGACGCGCCGGACCTTCAGGACCCGAGCGTCCGGGCGTACCTACGGGACTACGCGGCCATGATGGACGCCGTGCCGCTGCCGTCGGTCCTCTTCGACCAGCGCTGGGACGTGGCGCATGTCAACCCCGCCTTCCAGGATCTGTTCCGTGGCGTGGGGGAGCACCCCACGGCGATGCCGGACCAGAACTTCCTTCGATTCGTCCTGTTCCACCCCGATGCGGGAGCGGTGCTGGGCGATCGGGAGACGAGTTGGTGCCTACCGCTCCTAGCCCAGCTGGAAACAGCTCTGGAGCGTTACGAGAACGATGGGGTGCTTCAGGCCATTCGCGGCGATATCGCGAATGACCCGATCATGGACGCCGCCTATCGGTTCGGACTGCCCCACTGGATGAGTGTGACGGGAGCGGCGGCCGTGCATCACGACGGGGCCGTACGGCCGCTGCATCACCCTGACCCTGAGTGGGGGCACGCTGAGTGCCGGATTGTGGATGAGACTCCAGCGACACTTCAGGACCGGGGATTCACCCGGATGACGCTGGTGCTGCGCGAGCGGCCATCCACATCCGGCACCCGGCGGGGTAAGACACATCTGCGAGCGGTCTCCGGCGGCTAGCCGGGTGATGTGGGCGTGCCGGGCGCGACCGGCCCGGCACGAAAGCCCTCCGCTGGGCCGGTTGGGGCTGGGCCGAAACCACCCGGCCCGCGGAAGGAACGACCAGGGGCGGCCAAGTGATCCCCCGGCTGCCGCGAGCCGCGCCCGCTCCCGCCCGCTCGGCGGGGCCCGTTCGTCCGCGCGCCGCGGCAGCACACGAGCGGAACGCGGATCGGTTTGGATGCCCCCGGACCTGACCTGCGTTGGCGCTGACAGTGCGCGCCGATGGCGGAATATCGCCCTCTGGGTGGCGTGCGGGGGCTGAACCCGGGCCGGTACCTCCAACAGGCCGACCGGCCCGCGGATCGGTCCGGCCGTACTCGAAGCGGTCCAGATCACTCGACAACCACCCGACCGGGCGGACCCGGTGCTGGGCGGACTCGGCGCGGAGCTCCATGCCGCTGACCGAGCGCCAGCAGGAGCGGACGCCTGGCAAGAGGCACGGGACGTCCACGCACCACTGGACCGCGCGGAACCCCGTCACCGTTCGGCCCTGGCGCTGGGCACCCTCCGACCGGCGCGGGTCCTGTGGCCGAGGGCCGTCGAGCGGACGCCCCGGCAGCGGCTTACCGCATGGTGACGCTCCACCAGGAACCGAGCACGGCCGGCCCGGGGCAGGACACATCCGGGACGGAGGCGCCGGTGCGGCCGAGTGACTCACCGGACTGAGGGCTGATCCGCCCCAGAGCGCGGCAGTCCTCAGGGCGGCTCCTCCCGTTCTCGGAAAGCGGTTGCCGTCGACCCGGTTTCCGAAGGGCCGAGACCGCACCCCACCAGCCCCACCGGACCGCGTCGTGTTTCCCTGTGTGCGGCGAACCCGTGCCCGTGGACGCTGAGTCGCCTCGCCGGGCCGGGGCGCGGTCCCTGGCGTGCCGCGAAACCATGCCCGCCGACGCTGGGTGATGTACATCACATCCATTTCGCGAACCATCCCACCCCCCGTTCCCGACGAGCAGATGTGAACGTCACAACGGGCGACCAACCCGACGACGCCGAGCTGCTCGCCGCGCTGAGAGAGCGCGATCGGGTCGCATTCGAGGCGCTGTACCGCCGCTATGCGCCCTGGCTCAGCGCGCGGTTGCAGTATCGGTGCGCCGATCCTGCCGAAGTCGACGACATCGTCCAGGAGGCCTTCCTCTCGGTGTGGCGGCGCTGCACCGAGGGACGACAGCCCGAAGTGCAGGACTTCGCCGGGTGGCTCTGGCGGATCGCCGCCCGCCGCCTCGCCGACGCCGCCCGCACCCATGGCAGCCGCGGCCGGATACAGCGCGCACTCGACGCCTTCCGGCGTACTCCCACGCCTTCGGCCGAGGAGCAGGTCCTGGAATCGGGCGAGTTCGGTCCCGTACGGGCCGCCCTGGGGCGGCTTCCCCCCGATCTGAGGGACGTCCTCCAGGCCACCGTCCTCGAAGGACTGACGACCCAGCAGACCGCACAGCGGCTACGGCTGCCCACCGGAACCGTCAAATCCAGAGCCCAACGCGCCCGCAGACGACTCCGCGCGGAACTAGCGGAACCCTCACCCCGCCCTGACGACGCCTTACCGCACCACCCACCAGAGAGGCAGCAGCGTTGATGGAGCACCCCCCGACACCCCATCCACCAGGCGAGGCACTGCGCCACTACGCGCTCGGCACCCTTCCCCCCGAATCCCGCTGCCGCCTCGAACCCCATCTGGAGCACTGCGCACCCTGCCGCTCCCGACTGGTCCCCTTCGTCGACGCCACCGCGGTGGAACGGAACTGGCACGCCCTGGACCGGGCCATCGACCTCCCCACCCCAGGACCCTGGGAGCGAGTCCTGCTCGCTCTCGGCGTGCCCGACGACGCGGCCCGGCTGCTGACCGCCACCCCCGCGCTCCGTGCCACCTGGCTCCTCGGCACCTGCTTGACCCTGGTCTTCGCGGCACTGACCGTGCGGCTCGCCGAACCCGGTGGGCCACCACTCATCTTCCTGACCGTCGCACCCCTGCTCCCCGCGGCCGGGATCGCCGGCACGCTCGGCGGCCGCCTGGACCCCGGATACGAACTGGGCAGGGTCGCCGCGCCCAGCGCCTTTCGGCTGGTGCTGCTGCGCACCGCGGTCGTCCTCGCGACCACCGCCCTCCTCACCGCCGCAGCCTCCCTCGTCCTGCCCCGGTGGGGTCCCGCCGCCTTCGGCTGGCTGCTGCCCTCCTGCCTGCTGACCGTCACCAGCCTGCTGCTGTTGCCCCGCATCGGCTCGCTGCCCGCAGCCGCCACCACCTCGGTCGCCTGGCTGAGCGCGGTGACCCTCACCCGACACTCCGGAGCGCTGTTCTCCCTGCCAGGGCAGTCAGTACTCGCCGTGCTGCTGCTCATCGCCCTGACCCTGCTGATCCTGCTACGCGCCGACTTCGACTTCCAGAAGGGCATCCGCCTGTGAAACCACCACCCCCCGCACCCCTGGCCACCGACACCGGAGCAGCGGCCGAACCCGTATCCCCCGGGGCCAGCACTTCCGTACAGGGGCTAACCGTCCGCTTCCGCGGCACGCTCGCCCTCGACGGAGTGTCACTGACCCTCTCCACCGGGGTCATCGGCCTCCTCGGCCCCAACGGCGCCGGCAAAACGACCCTGCTGCGCATCCTCGCCACGGCCCTGGTCCCCGACCGGGGAGAGCTTCGGATCCTCGGCAGAAACCCGCTGGTCCCCACCGAGCGGCAGGAGATCCGCCGTCGACTGGGCTATCTGCCCCAGACCCCGGGATTCCATCGGCAATTCACCGCCTTTGAGTTCGTCGACTACATCGCCATCCTCAAGGAACACACCGAGCGAGCCGCGCGCCACGAGGAGGTCCGACGGGTCCTGGCAGCCGTCGGGCTGAGCGAGGAACGGGGCAAGAAGATGAAGTCGCTCTCCGGCGGGATGCGCCAGCGGGTCACCCTGGCCGCCGCGCTCATCGGAGAGCCCGAACTACTGATCCTCGACGAGCCGACCGTGGGTCTCGACCCCGAACAGCGGCTGCGATTTCGCGACCTGATCGCCGAGTTCGCATCCGATCGCACCGTGCTGCTCTCCACCCACCAGACCGAGGACGTCACCGCGCTCTGCCATCGCGTGGTCGTACTGGAGGCGGGCCGGGTCCGCTGTGACGAGACCCCGGAAGGCCTGTGCGAGATCGCCCGCGGACGTGTCTGGTTCGGCGAGGACCGCGACCCGAGCGCCATCGCGGGCTGGCGCACCCGCGCCCGTACCTACCGCAACATCGGCACCCCGCCACCCGGCGCCGAACTGGCCGAACCCACCCTTGAGGACGCCTATCTGCTGCTGAACTCTACCCCGGACGGAGCAGCGGAATGACGGTAGCCGAGCAGGTCCGCCCCACCGCACTGCCGCTGACCATGGCGTCGGCCGCCGTCCGCGCTCTGGCCTGGTGTGAAGCACGCCGACTGCTGCGCCACCCGGCCGTACTGGTCTCACTCGCACTCTGTCTGACCGTCTGGGCCTACCCCACGGCCAGCGGACTGACCGAGTACCCGGTGCTCCACGAAGAGGACCAGGTACTGCAACTGGAACTGCTGCTGCCGGCCGCCGGGGTGCTTCTCGCCTCCCATATGGCGGTGGTACGCGCCGCACGCGAGGGCACCGCCGCCTGGCTCGCGACACTGGTTCTGACTCCCGCGCAGCGCGTCGCGGCTCATCTTCTGGCGCTGCTTCCCGTCGTGGCGCTGGTCGCGACCCTCGCGGGGATCAGGTTCTGCTGGCTGGCGCTACTCCCCGGGGCCGTGAGTAGTCCATCGGCGGCCGAACTCGCCACCGGGCCCGCTCTCGTACTGATCACCGGCGCTCTCGGGGTACTGATCGGTACGGTGACCCGCTCCATCGCGGCGGGGCCGATCACCCTGGTCGTGCTGGGATTGGTCACCATCGCGGAAGCCCTCTTCGGGTACATGGCCTCCCCATGGCGGCGGTTGGATCTGATCGACTCCGACTTCGGCAGCGGCGACTCGCTGCCCGCCGAGCTCATGGACCGCCCCGCAGAACTCCATCTGCTCTATCTCCTGCTGCTCACGATCGCCTTCGGGGCGTTGGCGCTGCTGCGATCCGGACACCGCGGTCGGGTGGTCAGCGGCACCGCGGTACTGGCGCTCGTCGGGGTGATCGCGACCGGAGCGGCCCAACTGCGTCCGCTGCCCGAGTCGGTGTCGGCAGCGAGGAAACGGGCCGAGGAGGCTCCGGCGGCGCTCCACACCTGCGTACGCAAAGGGGTGGTCACCTACTGCGCCTTCCCCGAGTTCATCGACAGGCACCGGCAGTGGTCCCAGATCACGGACGGCATCGTGCGCCGGGTTCCGGACAGTGCACGCCCTGAACCCATCACCGTCCGCCAGCGCCTGGCACCCATCACCACCCCAGGCCCGGGGGTCGTCGTGGAGGCACGGCCGAACCGCTGGGCCGAGGACGATCGCCGCGCGGGCACTCCGGGCGCGGTCTCGGTCGGCACGCACTGGGGCAACGGCAGCGATGCGGCGGATGACGATGTCAGTGGCTATGCCACCGCACTCGCCCGGCGCATCATCGAGGGCCCGTCCGAAGCCAACGGCGAAGCGGTCTGCGGTGGTCGGGGGATTCTCACCGTCTGGCTCGCCGGCCAGGCGACCAAGGAGAGCGAGTCCGCCATCCGCTCCCTGCTGGTACGGCACTACGGCATGGTGATCGGCTTCGGCGGGATGCTGGAGACCACCGCCGTGGAAAGCCCCGATGTGAACCTCGCCCTGAAGCTGCTCGACCGGCCCGCCGACGAGGTCGGAGAAGTGGTCGAACGGCACTGGGACAAGCTGACTCACCCCGCCACCACCAGCGCTCAGGCCGCTCGCATCCTGGATGTCCCACCTCCGGCGGCCATCGACTCCACTGAGAAGAGCATCTATTCATGCCCTCACTGACCCCTGGGGCCGCGCCCGGCCGGCAGTCCGATCCGGTGGCGCTGGGACACGTCCTGCGGGCCGTACGCCCACTGCTCCCCCATGAGTTCCATGCGGCACGCACCATGCCCCTGCTGTTCGGAGTACTGCTGGGGACCGTGCTCTGTGCCGCGGCCCCCGCCTTCCTCCAGCCGCCCGATCCGAGCGGCGCGGTCACACTGCTGCGGTTCGCCGCCGTCCTGGGCGGCCTGGGGCTGGCCTTCGTCCTGGACGATCCCGCGAGCGACATGACTGCCGTATGCCCCTCGCCGTGCTGGCTACGACGCCTGCTGAGGGTCATCGGCGGGCTGATGGTTCTTACCGCCGTGTGGTGGCTCGATATCGCCCTGCTGATGATGGCCCTACCGGATGACGCGCGCTCCGCCCTGCCCCTCGCGGATCTGGCAGCCGAGTGTCTGATCGTGGCACTGGTGGCCGTGGCGCTGACGCTTGTCGGGCTACGGCTCACCCGGGGGCTCGGTGGCGGACTGCTGGGCGGGGCCGGAGTGGTCCTCTTCGCCGTGGCGTTGGCCGTGCTTCCGGCGGAAGCCGCCTTCTACGCCCAACCGGACGACGTCCGCGGCTGGGCCGAGTCACTTCCGCGCTGGCGGCTCCTGGGCGCGGTGGCGTTGTCGACGACGGTCTTCCTCCTGCCCAGACAACCGTCCGGCAAGAGCTAGCGCGCCCGGAACCCGGCAGACACCAGGCCAACCCGGCAAACCCCGGGCACAGAACCGCTCATGGCGTCGGCGGCTACCGCCGGGCCCGGCTCCGGGCTGTCCCGGGCGCCGCGTGAGCCAAGGGCGTGCGGTGGTCGAGGCGCCCTCCCCAGGACACCTCGACCACCACACGCCGGGTCGGGTCGGGCCGGCCTCCCCCCAGGAGGTCGGCCCTCGGACCAGGTTCCCCGCCTTCCCCCGCGCGGAAGCCTGCTCGCTACCCTTCCCCTCTTTCCCCCGTGGTCTCTGTGGTCTTGAGCGGTTTCCCGCTGCTCTTCTCTCTCCTACCGCGCAGGGCCTTCTCTGCGGCGTCGGGACTCTCTCAGCGCATCGATGCGATCGCCCACTCCGCCGCCAGCGTCACAGCCACACCAGTCCCCAGGACCACTGTGGCCACTCGGGTACGCCCTTGCTTGCTCAGTACCAGCGCGCTGCCCGAGAGGATCAGCGCGATGCCATAGAACCCCATGGTCAGAACCGAGTGCGTACTACCGAGTCGGAGGACGAGAGTCAGCCCCACCGCGAGCATGATGATCGCGGAGAGCGCTATGCGGACATGGCGTGCCTGACGTGGTGTGAGCCCCTGCCGTTCCGGGCTTGTGTTGGCTTCCGACATGCTCGCAAGACTATCCGTCTCGCCTTGGCCCGGGCCGCCCGGACCAGCCGTTGTGGTGATCACCGCGTGCTAACCGTGCCCGCCGACCCCGACCGTCCACAGCGGTGCTGTCCCGGTCAACTGGCAGGTCATGAGGTAGAGCGGGATCGGCGGTGTGTAGGGGCTCTGGTCGGTGGGCCAGCGGATCAACCGGGCCTGTGTCGCCGGTACGTAGGCTCCTTTGGCGTAGTACGAGGGTAGTGGCCAGATGAGCTCCTGGTCGGAGCCCGCCGGGACGATCCACCACCACCAGGCGGAATTGGCGAAGACGCAGCCGCTGCGAGGCAGCCGTCCCAGCAGCCGAAACCCATAGCGGGCCGGCACTCCCACCGCGTCGCAGCCCATCGTCGGCACGACGGTGGCCGGCAGCGCGAGTCGGGTGAGGCCGTCCGCCTCGGTGCGCCGGCCGGCGCTCCAGCTGAGTCGGGCCGTCAACTGTGTCAGCAAGATCGCTCCGTCCGCCGCGGGAAGTCCGCTCCGTACGGAACATCTGTGTGCAGCAGTTCCGCCCAGACGACTCGACCGCTGCCCTGCTGGGTGGCGTGTGCCCCCCATGAACTGGATACGGCCTCCACGAGGAGCAGGCCCCGTCCTCGCTCCTCGGCGGCCTTGGTGTGGCATACCCGCGGGCCACTGGGCGCACAGCCCTGGTCCCGCACGCTGATTCGGAGCCGCTCGACACCATTGAGCAGCTCGCAAGAGATCCGATGGCTGCCGCTGTGAACGACAGCATTGGTGACCAGTTCGGAGACCACCAGCATCGCAGTGTCATGGACGTCGCCGCCTATGCCCCAGCAGTCCAATCGATCGCGAGCGAACTTTCGGGCTGTGGAGACATACTCGACGCGCGCCGGTAGCTCGAAGCCGTACCGATGGTGGTCGGCCCCGGAGCATGGGTCCAGGAGTGGGGCGTGGAGCGCGTCACGATTCACTTGACCACTGTTGCGTTGGAATGGACACCTTGGCAAGACCCACTCTGAAATTTTCAGAGTGGGCATATTCATCGATGCGGTCGCGTGGCAGACTGCTCGCAACAACAGAGCACGTGGGGAGGTCTCGAAGTGAGCGAACCGCGGTCCGCCCCCACGGTGGGGCAGGTCGTACTCGGAAAGCGCTTGCAGGATCTACGCGAGCGCGCCGGGCTGAGGCGCGAGGAAGCCGCCAAGGTTCTTCGGGTGGCCGCGGGCACTATTCGCCGCATGGAGACCGCCGAGGTCGCGCTGAAGATCCCGTACGTTCAGCTGCTCCTTGGCGCGTACGGAATCAGCGACGACGAGGCTCGCGGCTTCATCGAGTTGGCCGAGGAAGCCAATAAGCCAGGCTGGTGGCAGCGCTTTCACGATGTCCTGCCTGGCTGGTTCAGCATGTACGTCAGCCTGGAGGGTGCGGCGAGCCTCATCCGCGCCTATGAGCCTCACTTTGTGCCCGGTCTGCTCCAGACGGAGGAGTACGCGCGAGCGATCATGCTCAGCGGTGCCGTGGGTCAGACCGATCCCGAGGACATAGAGCGTCATGTGGCGCTGCGGATGGAACGTCAGGCCTTGCTCACCCAGCCCAAGGCCCCCAGACTGTGGGTGATCATGGACGAGACGGTGTTTCGGAGACCCGTCGGCAGCCCAGCAGTGATGAGAGGTCAGATCGACCGACTTCTCGAAGGCGCCCAACTGCCCCATGTCACCCTGCAAATCGCGGAGTTCGCTTCCGGACATCACCCCGGTACCTACGGGCCCTTTGTGCTGTTCCGGTTCGCTGTCCCCGAGTTGCCGGACATGGTCTACAGCGAGTACCTGACCGGCGCGGTCTATCTCGACGCGCGTCCCGAGGTCGCCTCGCATCTGGAGGTTTTGGACCGCATGGCGGCTCAGGCCGCGACTGCACAACGCACGAAGGAGATCCTCCGGGGTCTCCGCAAGGAGCTGTGAATGGACCACATATACAACGGTATGCCGGCCACCGAGCTGGGCGAGGTGGGCTGGCACAAGCCGTGGAGCGGTGGGAACGGCGGTAACTGCTTCGAAACCATGAAGCTCGCGGACGGGCGGGTGGCCGTGCGTCAGTCGGCCGATCCGGATGGGCCGGCACTGATCTACACACCGAGCGAGATCGCCGCGTTCATCCAGGGAGCCAAGGCCGGGCAGGCGGATTTCCTGCTCACCTGACGGCCCCGATCAGCCTTGGCGCGCATGTCATCAGCCACACGGCTCGCCATCCCCGTGTTCACTTCGGACCGAGACAAGTCAGGCATCAGCAAACACGGCGTGCGGCACCACAGTCCGCACGCCGTCGGTGTCTGCCATCGTAGCTGATCGTGGTTGCTCGATCGCGGATCGTCTCACTCCATGGCCCCGCAGGGGCCCGCGGCCAACTTCAGGAGGGCCGCAGTGCGGGACCGCGAGCCGGCGGCCGAAGCCGCCGCGGGAGGGTTCGTCCAGACAGGGGCCTGGATCTCCGTCCCCCGCGCGGTGTCGGCGGAAGCCGACGCGTTGATCCTGGTCGACGCGCAGGCCGCCTTTCTCACCGGCGCGCAGGCGGTTCCCGGCGCCGAACGGCTCACCGAACGACTTGCCGCGCTCCTGCGCCGAGCCCGCGCGGCCGGTGCGCTCGTGGTGCATCTCCGCAATGACGGCGAGCCGGGAGCGGTGGACGAGCCCGGTACCCCGGGCTGGCAACTACTGCTCGCCGTGAGCGAATCGGCCGATGAGCACATCGTGGCCAAGGACGGCGACGACGGTTTCCACGGAACGAAGCTGGGCCCGCTCCTTGATCAGCGGGGTGCGCGCCGGGTGGTGATCGCCGGAGTCCTCTCGGAGATGTGCGTCAGCGCCACGGCACGCGGTGCGCTGGCACACGATCTGGAAGTCGTCCTGCCGCACGACACCCATGCGACCTACGGCCTTGATGACATCCCGGCCCCAGTCGTCTCCCGGGTCGCCGAGCACGCCCTTGGCTCGGACCCCGTATTCGTACAGAAATCGGACGCCGTACGGTTCGCGCCCCCAACCCGATTCCGGTAGACGGGACTTCGGGAGCAGTTCGTCGAAGGGCACCGAATCCACCCCGAGCCGCGTGATAGACCCGTTCAAGACGGGCGTAAGGCGGGTCTTCGGGGCCCAGGGGGAGTTCGGGGGCTCAGTGCGGGGACGACGACTGCTCAGCTACAACGACGCCGTGGCGATCCTCACCGGCGACAGCGCGGGACTCGCGGCCGCCGACCGGGCGCTCGGCGGGGCGTTGTCCCTCGCTACCGGCGGGGTCAGCGACGCCGTACTGAACGTCCTCGACGCGCGGGGGCGGATCCTCAGGCTCGGTCGGGATCTCACGACCGGACTCGGCGGCAGTCTCGACGCCGTCGACCGCGCGACCCGTACGGAACGGATCGCGGCGGCCCACACCATCTTGGTGATCACCGCCTTCTTCCAGGCCCTGGACGAACTGGAACTCCCCTTCCAGTTAGCCGAGTTGGACCTGACCCGCGATGAGCAACTCAGGATCGCCCAGGGCGAGGGCGTCGAGGGCGGCGGCCCCGGGCTCCTCCAGACCCTGCTCGCCGGATCCGTTCCCCAGCCGGCGCCCCATCTCCCCTATGAACACGTCCTGCACGAGCTGGAGCACTGGTTCACCGCCGCCGGAGTGCGGTTACGCCAGTTCGTCGCCGGTCTACTGCTGTGGGAGCGCCTCGCTCCCCGGCAGCGCGCCGACGCCCACGACGCCTTCGTCGGCGGGCCGCTCCGCGCCCTGGCCACCGAGCGCTACCGCGAGCTCTACGCGCAACTCGCCACTGATGTGCCCGAGTTCGGCTTCTGGTCCGGACAGATCGAGCACCAGGCGACCCGGGTCTCCGTGCGCCGCGCGCTCACCGGCATCGAGACCGCCCTTGCCGGACTGAGCGCCCCGCACTCCCCGCGATTGGTCGCCGATTCCCTGGTCACCGGCTATCGGGCGGCGCTGACCCGACCGATCCTCTCGGAGGGGCAAGCACCGGCCGGCATGTGTCTACCCACCCTCGGTGAGGGCTACGTCGATCCCGACTTCCGGGTCCGCGCGGTCCTCGACGGCGCCCACGGGCCGGCCGAGGAGGAGTGGTGGGAGACCGCTCCCGTGCGCTCCGACATCACCGAGTACCTCGCGGGCGTCCTCACCACCGTCGCCTCCACCAGCGCCCCCCTGGTCGTCCTTGGCCAGCCCGGCGCGGGGAAGTCCGTACTGACCAAGATCCTCGCCGCCCGGCTACCCGCCGGCGGCTACCTACCCGTACGGATCGTGCTGCGCGAGGTGCCGGCCGACGCCGATATCCAGGACCAGATCGAGCACGCACTGCGAGCCGCGACCGGGGAGCGCGCCTCCTGGCCGGAGTTGGTACGAGCCGCGGACGGAGCGGTGCCCGTCCTCCTCTTCGACGGCTTCGACGAACTCCTCCAGGCCACCGGGGTCAGCCAGTCCGACTACCTGGCGCGGGTCGCCCGCTTCCAAGAACGGGAAGCCGACCAGGGGCGTCCGGTGTTCGCCCTGGTCACCACGCGTACCGCGGTGGCGGACCGGGCCCGGTACCCGGACGGAGCGGTAGCGCTTCGGCTGGAACCCTTCAGCCAGCAGCAGACCGCCCGCTGGCTCGACCTCTGGAACCGCCTCAACGAGCCCTATCTCACCGCCCGCGGTCTCGACCCGCTGCCAGCGGCCGTCGCCGTACGCCATCAGGCACTCGCCTCCCAGCCGCTGCTCCTGCTGATGCTCGCCCTGTACGACGGCGCCGGCAACGCCCTGCAACGCGGCGCGGGCGCCGACGAGCCCCTCGACGAGGCCGAGTTGTACGAGGAACTGCTCGCCTCCTTCGCCGCCCGTGAGGTCGGCAAGTCCCTTCCCGACGGGGCGGAGCGCGAGCTGCGCGAACGGGCCGAGCAGGAGTTGCAGCGGCTCTCCCTGATCTCCTTCGGGATGCTCAACCGGCGCCGCCAATGGATCACCACGGCCGAGGCCGAACGAGACCTCGCGGCGCTCCTCGGCCGACCGGAACCCGTGGCGGAGGGCTTCCGCGCCCCCCTCGGACAGGGCGAGATCGCGCTCGGCCGGTTCTTCTTCGTCCAGCGGGCCCAGGCGATCCGGGATGAGCAGCGGCTGGCGACCTATGAGTTTCTGCACGCCACCTTCGGCGAGTACCTCATCGCCAGGCTCTCCGTACAACTGCTGCACGGACTGCTCGCCCAGCGCCCCGCGCTCACCGTGGGCCGTACCAGTGTCGACGACGACCTGCTCTATGTGCTCCTGTCCTACGGCCCGTTGTCCTCCCGCCAGATCCTGCGGTTCATCGGTGCCCGCAGCAGCCAGATCTCCACCGACGAGCGACGCCGGCTCGGCGAACTACTGATCATGGTGATGGGCGACCACCGCCATCGCACCGAGCACCGGTTCACCGACTACCGTCCAACGCCGCGCGCGACCACCTCCCGTCATGCCGTCTACTGCGCGAATCTGGTGACCCTCACCCTTCAGATCACCGGGGGAGTGCGCGCCAGCGAGCTGTTTCCGCAGGCCGAGAAGCCCGCCCTGGTCTGGCACCGACGGGCGCTGCTCTGGCGGGCGGCCTTCACCGAGACCCAGTGGACGGACTTCGCACTCACCCTCCACACCCGCGGTATCTGGAGCGGCGAACGCCAAGATCGGCAGGATCTGGAGATCCTGCCGACCGAAGTGCTCCCACCGCCGGAGCCGGTGGACGTCTGCTGGCTGTCCTCCCGAAGCCCCGGCGACGGCGACCAGGGTGGCGCCCAGGGCTGGCAGCGGGCCTACCCCGACCAGATCCGGCACAAGACGGTGGTGTCGGGCGGAACCGACGACGCGATCGTGCTGCACGCGGTCGACCCCCTCTTCCAGTGGATGGCTCCGGCGGTCTCGTCCTTCATCGGTACTCCGCAGGGCACCGCGACCTCCTTCGCCCATGGCCTGCTCTCCCTCTGGCTGACGAGTGGACTCGGCGCGCCCGAGGACGAGTTGATCGCCCGGTACGAACACTGCCTGTCCTTCATGGGCGCGTGGACCAACCTCGACGATGTCTCCCAGCACCGGGTGCTGCGGCTGATCCTGGGGCAGTTGGCCACCGACGCCCACCGACTCCCGGTGGATGTCGTCTGCGCGGTGCTGGACGCCCCCGACCCCTGGGGCTTGGACGTGGCATGTCAGGAGCTTCGGGCCAAGGCGGCGCTGACCGCGCTGGAACTGCACCAGGACAGCAGGCTGGAGTCGTGCGCAAGGGAGTGCCTGGACGATCTCGCGGGGAACGCGTCCCACCGGCTGCTGGCGCTGATGCCCGGTTCCTATGGCTCGGCGGCGGCCCAGGAGGCGTTTCGCATCGCCGCGGTACGGGTGCTGGCACTGTCCGACCACCATCACACGGTGGTGCCTGGGGAGGTCCTCGCATGGGCGCGGGGATTCCTTGACGGTCACTCGGCGTAGTGCGGTGTTGTGGAGACACTCAGCGAGGTACGGGGTTCCTCCGAGATCATCCGATATAGGTCATCGCACACAGTGACCGTGCTGGGGCCTCGCACCTCAAGGAGACCCCGAGCTGAGTCCTCCAGCCGACCCCGGACGGGTTCCCGAGCAGGTCCTTCGGCGAACCCCTGGAGGTGCCCGACACCCCGTGTCCCGTGGTCCTCGGCCCACCGCGAGAGAATGGGGGTATGGCTCGACGCAACCCCCGCCACCATGGCACCTCAGCCCCCGCACTCACCCCGGCTTCGCCCTGCCCCTGTGGGCTGCCCGCCACCTATGAGCAGTGTTGCGGGCGCTTCCACGCCGGAGAGGCCGCCGCTCCCACCGCCGAGCTGCTGATGCGCTCCCGCTATGCGGCCTTCGTGGCCGAGGACACGGCCTATCTCCTGCGCACCTGGCATCCCGGCACCCGACCGATGCAACTGGAGTGCGACCCCGGCATGCGCTGGACGGGCCTGGAGATCCTTCAGGTCGTCGACGGGAGCCCCTTCCACTCCACCGGTTTGGTGACGTTCCGGGCCCGCTACCGGCATCACGGCAACCGAGGCGCGCTCCAGGAGCGCAGCAGATTTGAGCGGGTGGGCGGCGCCTGGGTCTATCTGGAGGGCACCTTCATCGAGTAACCGCCGCCTTCTCCACCGCATCGGGAAGCCCCTGGGCGAGGTCCTCCACCAGCAGCCGCTTGGCGATCACATCGGCTGCTGCTCGCAGCTGGGGCCCCGCCGGGCGCCCGATGTCCTGCTCCAGACGGTCGCCCAACCATTGCTGCCAGGCCCGGGTGATCGCGGCGGCCTCCTGCCGCCCGGCCTGGGTGTGGGCGTAGTAGTCGCCCTCGCGTGCGAGGAATCCCTGTTCCACCATCCGGTCAAAGACCGGAACCAACACCTCGGGTGGCAGACGATGACGCGCGGCGATCAGCCCCGTGCTGGCGTGCCCCACCAACCGGGTCATCATCTCGACCTGCATCACCGCCCAAGCACCGGCGACGTCGAGACGTGAGGCCGAACCCTCGACCACACCTCGTGCGGTGTCCGTTCCCACCCGGGACACGATCTTGGCCACGGCACCTTCCAGGAGCTTCGCCGAGTCACCCGAGGTCGGTGAGGAGAAGCCATCGCCCATGTCCGTCGATGCCGCACGCGCGGAATCACGCAGGGTGACCTGTTTGAGGAAGAGCGCGACCACCAACCCCAACGCCGCCACCGGTACCGTCCAGAGGAACACCGTATGCAGCGAATCCGCGTACGCCTGCACAATGGGTTCCCGCTGAGCCTGCGGCAACCGCTTCAACCCCTCGGGACTGCGCGCCAGTCTGGCGACCGTGGCCGCGTCCGCACCGCCCGCCCGCACGGCCTCCCGAACTCCCTGGGCGAGGTTGGGGACCAGGGAGTTGGTGTAGATCGTGCCGAACACCGCGGTACCGAAAGAACTGCCCAGCGTACGGAAGAAGGTGACCCCCGAGGTCGCCGTGCCCAGATCCGCGTACTCCACCGTGTTCTGTACCGCGATGGTCAGGACCTGCATGGACAGTCCGATACCGGTGCCCAGGACGAACATGTACAACGACTCCAGCCAACTGCTGGTCTCCGGTCCCATCAACGACAGCAGATAGAGACCGACGCCCATCACCGTTGAGCCGGCGATGGGGAAGACACGGTAGTGGCCGGTCCTACTGACGACGACGCCGCTGAAGACCGAGGCGATCAGCAGCCCCAACACCATGGGCAGGGTACGAACCCCCGAAATGGTCGCCGAGTCGCCGTCCACGTACTGCAAGTAGGTCGGCAGGAACGTCATCGCACCGAGCATGGCGAAACCGACGATGAAGCTCAGCACCGAGCACACCGTGAAGACCGGATTCCGAAACAGCCGCATCGGCAGCATCGGTTCCGCTGCCCGCTGTTCCACCACGCAGAAGAGCACGAGCGCCAGCGCGCCACCGGCGAACAGCCCGAGAATGATCGGCGAGCCCCAGCCGTACTCGTTGCCGCCCCAACTGGTCCCCAGGATCAGCGCACTGGCGCCGACCGCGACGAGGGCGATGCCGAGATAGTCGATGATCGGACGGCTCACCGAACGTACCGCGGGGATCGTACGGGCCGCCGCGATGACCACCGCAATGGCGATCGGCACATTGACGTAGAACGCCCAACGCCAGGTCAGATTGTCGGTGAACCATCCACCGAGGAGGGGCCCGATGACCGTCGCCACGCCGAAGACCGCACCGATCGCGCCCTGGTACTTACCGCGCTCACGCAGGGGGACGACATCCGCGATCAGCGCCATGGAGGTGACCATCAGCCCACCCGCGCCGATGCCCTGCATGCCGCGCCACACGATGAGCAGGGTCATATTGCCGGCCAGGCCGCACAGGAAGGACCCGGTGATGAAGATGATCGCCGAAACCTGGAAGATCAACTTTCGGCCGAAGAGATCACCGAACTTACCGACCAGCACGGTCGCCACGGTCTCCGCGAGCAGATACGACGTGACGACCCAGGACATATGGTCGCCGCCGCCGAGATCCGACACGATCGTCGGCAAAGCGGTGCCCACGATCGTCTGGTCGAGCGCGGCCAGCAGCATCCCCAGCATGATCGTGCCGAAGACGATATTGCGCTGCCGCACATCGAGTACGGGTGGCGCCGCGGCGGGTGCGCGGACACCGGTGGTATCGCTGGTCATCCTCGCAGCCTCACACCGCCGAGGATCAGCCGCATGCGGTGCGGGTCCGCCCGGGGCACGCCCGGGGGCGCCCCGGCCCCTGGCTCACACGGTGGCGCTGTCGACGGGTCAGCCGTAGGCGCGGTTGGGGCGGATCATCAGCAGTGGGTGGTGGGCGGCCAGGACCTTGTTGGCGCGGGCCAGCACCGACAGGGCGTGCTCCCGATCGGCTCGATCCTCGTGGCAGAGCGGACCGCGGAACCGATGCACCTCACGGACCGCGCTGTCCGCTTCGATCTCCGCCTCCAGCACATGGGTGGGCATGCAGGACCCGATCAACGCGGCCACACGGTCGGGGATGGGTACGGGGATGAGAGGCGAGGGAGTCACGGTCCAGTCCTTTGTCTGCTCGGGCGCCGCCGCTCCGGCAATGCCCACCCTCCATACGTAACGAACGGAAGTCCGCATTCGTCGGCGGGGATGTCTCGGTGGGGCAACCGCCATTGGCCGTCCCATGGATGGTGTTCACGCCTGGGGGAGCTGACCGTCCCGTCCCCGCCGGCTTTCCGCCCGCCGCACCGCGGACGGCAACCGGTCATGGGATGCGCGAGGCGCACAGTGGATGAGACAGTGCGGCAACCTCGTCGGCCACGCCCCCCCGTCGAAGTGGTCG
Organism: Streptomyces albipurpureus; assembly: GCF_023701525.1. Lineage (GTDB taxonomy): Bacteria > Actinomycetota > Actinomycetes > Streptomycetales > Streptomycetaceae > Streptomyces > Streptomyces albipurpureus. The sequence continues at coordinate 164,676 of NZ_JAMQAW010000001.1, read as the reverse complement.
CGACTGACGGTGTCGTGTGAACGGCACGCACCGCATGGCTCATCCGGCCCCTGCCTCCGGCAGCACCGACGGCATACCTTACGCGAACAGGGACCACTCACCCGAATCTACGGGCACTTTGTTGAATCGAGAATGGCGCCAAGTCGACTGTACTCAGCGGGCATTGATCATTTCCGCGTTCGACGGGCCGGGTGGGCCGGACCCGACGGAAGTCATCGGACTCCTCACCGTCCCAGGGGAACAGGCCACTTGTTCCCCACGGTGTTTCAAGTGCGCCAGCCCGTCACTCGTTGCGCCAGGAGAGCACTTCGGCCAGGTCGTAGCGCACCGGCTCCTCCAACTGGGCATAGGTGCAGCCGACCGGAGTCCGGTCCGGACGCCAGCGACGGAACTGCGCCGTATGCCGGAATCGATCGCCCTCCATATGGTCGTACGCCACCTCCAGCACCCGTTCGGGCCGCAGCGCCACCCAGGACAGGTCCTTCCGACCCGTCCAGCGACTCTGGGCCCCCGGTAGCCTCGCCCCCTCATGGGCGCTCTCCTGCGCCCAGGCGGACCAGGGGTGTTCATCCGGGGAATCCATCAGCAGCGGCTCCAACTCCTCGACCAACTCGGCGCGCCGCGCCATCGGGAAGGCCGCGCAGACTCCCACATGTTGGAGTGCGCCGGTGTCGTCATAGAGGCCAAGAAGCAGTGAACCGACGATGGGCCCGCTCTTGTGGAAGCGATATCCGGCCACGACCGTGTCAGCGGTCCGCTCGTGCTTGATCTTGAACATCAGCCGGGCGTCCGGACGGTACGGCAGATCGAGAGGCTTGGCGACAATCCCGTCGAGCCCCGCGCCCTCGTATGTCTCGAACCACTGCCGGGCGAGTTCCTGATCTTGAGTGGCGGGGGCGAGGTGGATCTGCGGGCCCGCTGTGTCGAGCGCGGTGGCCAATCGTGCTCGGCGCTCGACCAGGGGGGTCTCCAGCAGGGATTCTTCGTCGATCGCCAGCAGATCGAAGGCGACAAAGCTCGCGGGGTCCCGTTCGGCGAGCATCCGCACCCGGGAGTCGGCGGGGTGGATACGTTCGGTGAGTCGCTCGAAATCGAGCCGGTCCTGATGGACGATCACGATTTCCCCGTCGACCACACAGCGTGGGGGCAGGGCGTCCATGAGCGAGGTGACGAGCTCCGGGAAGTAGCGGGTGAGGGGCTTTCCGGTGCGGGAGCCGATCACCAGCTCACTCCCGTCCCGATGGACGATCGCCCGAAAGCCATCCCATTTCGCCTCGTACTGCATTCCCGGCGGGATCTTTCGCACGGACTTGGCGAGCATCGGCTTGAGGGGCGGCATCACCGGAAGATCCATAGATTGATTGTCTGATATGCGAGCGATGTCGGCTCGCTCTACGCTGATCCACATGGCCGGAGCGGTGGAACTGGAAGTGGGAGAGCGGACGGTACGCGTCTCCAATCCCGACAAGATCTATTTTCCCGGACCCGGCTACACCAAGCTGGACATGGTCCACTACTACCTCGCGGTCGGGGAGGGCATGACCCGTGCGCTCTATGACCGCCCCACCACCCTGGAGCGGTACCCCGATGGGGTGGACGGTGAATCGTTCTTCCAGAAGCGGGCGCCCAAGTACCTCCCGGAGTGGATTCCCACCGCCCACATCACCTTTCCCAGCGGTAGATCAGCCGATGAGATGTGCCCGATGGAACCGGCGGCGATCCTCTGGGCGGCCAATCTGGGCTCGGTCACCTTCCACCCCTGGCCGGTACGCCGTGGCGACACCGACCACCCCGACGAACTGCGTATCGATCTCGATCCCCAGCCGGGAACCGACTACGCGGACGCCGTACGCGCCGCTCATGAGCTACGGGCCGTCCTCGCGGAGGCCGGTCTGCGGGGCTGGCCCAAGACCTCTGGTGGACGCGGACTCCATGTGTTTGTGCCGATTGAACCCCGCTGGACCTTTACGCAGGTCAGACGGGCCGCGATTGCCTGTGGACGTCTGTTGGAGCGGCGGATGCCCGACCGAGTGACGATCAAGTGGTGGAAGGAGGAACGCGGTGAGCGGATCTTCGTCGACTACAACCAGACCGCTCGCGATCGCACGATCGCCTCCGCCTACTCCGTACGACCTCGACCGCACGCTCCGGTCTCCGCCCCGCTGCGCTGGGAGGAGATCGACGACGCGGTCCCCCAGGACTTCGACATCAAGACGATGCCCACCCGGTACGCGGAGGTGGGCGATGTCCATGCGGACATGGACGACCAGCGCTTCAGCCTGGAATCCCTCCTGGAGGCGGCCCGCCGCGATGAGGCCGACCACGGGCTCGGGGACCTGCCCTATCCGCCCGAGTACCCCAAGATGCCGGGCGAGCCCAAGCGGGTCCAGCCGAGCCGGGCCCGGGACACGACGGACTAGGGCCTCGCGGTCGGACCCGTCACCGTCACCGAGCTGAGGGAGGTCCCCAAGATCTCTCGGATGCGGGGCAGTGACATCGAGCGCAGACTCGTAGGTGCAGACCCCCGACGGGATGTCCCAGCGTGCCCCAGAGGAGCACACCCATGTTGACCACGCGATATGTCTCCGGTTCACCGAACTGGCTGGACCTGGGAACCCCCGACATCGAAGCCGCGAAGAAATTCTACGGAGGGCTCTTCGGCTGGAACTTCCTGTCCGCCGGCCCCGAAGCAGGCGGTTACGGAATGTTCCAGTTGGACGGCAAGACCGCCGCCGCGGGGATGACGGTCACCCCGGAACAGAGCCCCTCCGCCTGGAACATCTACTTCCAGTCGCCCGAAGCCGAGGCCACGGCGGAGGCCGTTCGCGGGGGCGGCGGCACGGTGCTCTTCGACCCGATGGATGTCTTCGACCAGGGGCGGATGGCCGTCTTCACGGACCCCGATGGAGCGGGATTCTCCGTCTGGCAGCCGGCGCTCACCAAGGGCCTGGACCTGGTGGACGAGGTGAACAGCCTCTGTTGGCTGGAGCTGTACACCGGTGATCAGGACGCGGCGCTCGCCTTCTACCAGGGCGTGTTCGGCTGGGGCACCTCCTCGATGCCCTTCCCGGACGGCACCGGCTCGTACACGATGGTGCACCCCGCTGGCGCCGATCCGGAGGCGATGTTCGGCGGTGTCGTGCCCCTGGCGATCGATCCCACCGAGACGGACGGTCCCTACTGGCTGCCCTATTTCGAGGTCGGGAACTGCGACGCAACGGTGGCGCAGACGGAACGGTTGGGCGGTACGGTTCGGATGCCCCCCGTGGACATGGAAGGCGTCGGCAGGTTCGCCAAGGTCGCCGATCCCTTCGGGGCGAGGTTCGCACTGATGCAGCCGCGAACCTCGGGCCCCTGATCTTGGGCAGCCCGTCCGTTGGTTGTTGTTGATGGTTCGTTGATCGGCTGTTTATCGCAATGGGGGAGCGTGGGCCCCATGCCGACGCCGATCAACACCACCACCGACGCCCTCTCATGGCAGGAGAGCGCACTGTGCGCGCAGACGGGCCCCGACTTCTTCTTTCCTGCTCCTGGCTCCTCGACCCAGGAAGCCAAGCAGTTGTGCAGGGCGTGCGAGGGACGGCTGCAATGCCTGGAGTACGCATTGACGCACGATGAGAAGTTCGGTGTGTGGGGTGGACTGTCCGAGAAGGAACGGCACCGGCTGAAGCAACGCCGAGGAGCACAGGGCTGGGGCGACGCCAAGGCCGCCGATACCGTGCACTGATCCTGACTCAAGGGTGCAGAGCGCGTGCACCGAACAGGTCTTCAGCATGCTTGCTGCCCACGGGGGAACGGGGGCAGCCGGGGGCGGGGGTGCGTGGTGCGCCCCCGCCCCCGCTGGCTGTCCGAGACCCACGGCTCTTTCCGCCCCGGGACGTGGTGATGGGGATCGACCACGCGGTCCGGCCGGTGGTCTCCGTGAAGGCGTCGCCCATGGCGAAGGCCGCGCTCCCTTTCGCTTGGGAGGGGCGCGGCCTGGTCTGCCAGAAAGCCGGTGCTGTGGAGGAGAGCGAGGCCAGGCCCACGAGGCGGCCCTGGTCAGGGCGGTGAACCGGATCGCCGCTGATGAATCGGCGCCAGATCGCTATCCCCGACAGGCCGTCGGCATAGGACAGGGCCATGCCCTGCCCGTCCGCGGCGGAGGGGGATCAACCGGGTGGGGGCCTTGTGGAGGGCCCGTTCGGCGGTCTGGGTCCTAGCCGGCCGCTCGCGCGGCCAGACGCGCCTTACGGGCCGCGAGCTTCGCGTCGAACTTGCTCGCCTCGTGGTCGAGCCCGTCCATATAGAGGCCGAGTTCTTCCTGTGCCTTCAGTCCGTCCGGGCCGAGGCCCTCGATGTCCAGGACCTTGAGGAAGCGCAGTACCGGAGCGAGCACATCGTCGTGGTGGATGCGCATGTTGTAGATCTCGCCGATCGCCATCTGGGCCGCGGCCCGCTCAAAGCCCGGCATGCCGTGCCCCGGCATCCGGAAGTTGACCACCACGTCGCGCACGGCCTCCATGGTGAGGTCGGGGGCGATCTCGAAGGCCGCGCCGAGCAGATTGCGGTAGAAGACCATATGGAGGTTCTCGTCCGTGGCGATACGGGCCAGCATCCGGTCGCAGACGGGGTCGCCGGACTGATGACCCGTGTTGCGGTGCGAGACCCGGGTGGCCAACTCCTGGAAGGCCACATACGCCACGGAGTGCAGCATCGAGTGCCGGTTGTCGGACTCGAAACCCTCCGCCATATGGGTCATCCGGAACTGCTCCAGCTTGTCCGGGTCCACGGCGCGGGAGGTGAGCAGATAGTCGCGCATCACAATGCCGTGCCGACCCTCTTCCGCGGTCCACCGGTGCACCCAGGTGCCCCAGGCGCCGTCGCGGCCGAAGAGGGAGGCGATCTCATGGTGGTAGCTGGGGAGATTGTCCTCGGTCAGCAGATTCACCACGAGCGCGATACGGCCTATGTCGGTGACCTTCGACTGCTGCGGCTCCCAGGCTTCGCCGTCCTCGAAGATACCGGGGAAGTTCCGTCCGTCGCTGAACGGGACGTACTCATGCGGCATCCAGTCCTTGGCGACCTTCAGATGCCGGTTGAGCTCCTTCTCCACGACCTCCTCCAGCGCGTACAGCAGTCGGGCGTCGGTCCACGCTTCCGAACTGCCGAGGTGGGGAGAGGTGATCGTCACTGATGCTCCTGGGGACGGGAGAGTTACCTACGGATTCGTAGGTTACGAGACCGTAGGTTAAGGGCGCGATAAGCGCACGTCCAAGCCCGTCCCCGGGCGAGTCGACTACGTAACGTCATATGCGCTGGTCAGGTAGGTTATACAGACAATTCGCGGAGGCGGACCGAGAGGCACGTCACGCAGCCTTCAAGCTTTTCGAACTCGCTGATGTCCACCGGAACGGGCTGATAGCCGAGATCCGAGAACAGTTCCGCCGTCTTGGGGGCGCTCGCCGCCATCAGTAGTCGGCCACCGCCGAGGAGCACCACATGGGCGCCGGATTGCTCCGGCACCGGGAGATGGCGTGGAAAGACGGAGGGGGCATCGATATGCGGTGGATAGCCGATGACCGTACCGTCCGGCAGTGCGGTCACGGCCGATTTGAGGTGCGGTACCCGGCTCACCGGTACCGCCACGATCCGAGCGCCCAGCGGCTCGAAGACCGCCCGCAGTTGCTGCACCCCGGCGGCGTTGGTCCGATCGCCCCGCCCCACATAGAGCGTGTCACCGATCTTGAGCACATCGCCGCCGTCCAGGGTGCCCGGCTCCCAGATCCAGTTCACCGAGCAGCCGAGTCGGGCCAGGCTCTCCTCGACGGTCACCGTCTCCGGCCTGCGCGACTCCGCACCTGGGCGGGTGATCAGGGCGACATTGCGGAACATCACCACCGTGTCCTCGACGAAGACACCGTCCGGGCACTCGTCCAAGGGCTCGGTCTCGATGGTCTCCCAGCCGTGCTCGCGCAGGGCCTCGGCGTACATCTCCCACTGTAAGAGGGCGAGGTCGGCGTCGACGGAGCTCCGTTCGGAGTGGGAGACCAGCCCCTCGGCGATGCCTGGGCTCGGTCGGCGGATCAGGGCTTTCCTGCTGGGCACGGGTGCGACTCCTGGAGTTGCCGGGGCTGGGTCGCGCTCCATCATGTCCCGCGGTGCCGGGGCAGGTAACCCTTCTCGGGGTCGGCTCGGTGTTCGCTCACCCACGGAGAGTGCTGCGGCGGTCCTGCCGGTCTACCGGCTGGTCCGGAGCCCGATCTGAAGCACTCGTTGAGCGGAGCGGTAGAGGAGTGCGGCCATTGGGGGTGTTTGCGGAGTGGACCACCGGCCCCTCAGACCTGTCTCCCAACCCCTGCGTTGATCGTCGTCCACGGCGGAACCGGTCACTCCCATCCCAGGTCACGACGGAGGTACTCGGCGGTGAAGGAGGCGCGGTTCGCGAGAAGTTGCTCGGGGGTACCGGCGAAGACCAATGTGCCCCCGTGTTTTCCGCCCTCCGGGCCCAGATCAATAATCCAGTCCGCCCTTTTGACCACATCCATATGGTGTTCGACGCAGATCACCGAGTTACCCGCGTCCACAAGTCGATCCAGCAATGTGATGAGGGTGTCCACATCCGCTCGATGGAGACCGGTGGTCGGCTCATCCAGCACATACACACTGCCCGTACGGTGAAGTTGGGTGGCGAGCTTGAGACGCTGCCGCTCACCGCCCGACAGCGAACTCAGCGGTTGGCCCAGGCTGAGATAGGTCAGCCCGACCTCGTTCAGAGTGCGCAGCTTGCGCAGCAGTGTCTGATCGTCGAAGAACTCCATGCACCCGGCTGCGGTCATCTCCAGTACGTCAACGATCGAGGCGCCCCTCACCCGGTGCTTCAGCACCTCGTCATGGAAACGTCGCCCCTCACAGACCGGGCAGGTGGTGGTCACCGGGTCCATGAAGGCCAGATCGGTGTAGCTGACTCCGCGGCCCGCGCACTCCCCGCACGCACCGTCCGAGTTAAAGCTGAAGAGGCCCGCAGGGACGCCGTTGACCTGCGCGAACACCTTGCGGATGGTGTCCATGATCCCAAGGAAGGAAGCGGGTGTCGAGCGCGAAGAGGCCCTGATCGCGCCCTGGTCGATCACCACGGCCTCCGGGTAGGCGGAGGTGAACACCTCCGACACCAGGGTGGACTTACCGGAGCCCGCCACCCCGGTCACCGCCGTGAGCACACCGGTGGGGAACCGCACATCGACGTCCCGGAGATTGTGAAGGTCGGCGCCGGTCAGCGGCAGCCAGCCGTCCGGGGTACGGAACGAGTCCTTCAACTCCGTGCGGTGGCGCATTGACCGGCCCGTGGGGGTGTCGGCCGTATGGAGTTGGGCCACCGGTCCTTCGTACACCACCCGGCCGCCGTCGCGGCCTGCTCCCGGGCCCATGTCCACAACATGGTCCGCGATCGCGATCACATCCGGGTCGTGCTCCACCACCAGTACCGTGTTGCCCCGGTCGCGAAGCCTGATCAGGAGGTCGTTGAGCCGTCCCACATCGCGCGGGTGCAGGCCCACACTGGGCTCATCGAAGACAAAGGTGAGGCCGGTGAGGGAACTCCCGAGGTGGCGGACCATCTTGAGCCGCTGCCCCTCGCCGCCGGAGAGGGTGGTGGTCTCCCGATCCAGCGACAGATAGCCCAGCCCGATCCCCACCAGCCGCTCCAGTCTCCGCCGTGCGGCGGTGGCGATCGGGGTCGCCACCGGGTCATCGATGAGGCCCAACACCTCGACCAGGTCCGCGACCTCCATCCGGGTCCAGTCCGCGATGTTCAGCCCGCCGATCCGGGTGGCGAGTGCGGCCTTGTTGAGGCGCGAACCACCACAGGTCTCACAGGGGCGCTGCACCACGAACCGGTCCGCTGCCTCGCGCCGCTTCGCTGAGAGACTGGTGGTGTCCCGCTTGAGGAAGAGCCGGGTGAACCGGCTGACGATTCCCTCGAACCGCATCTCCACCGAGCCTGTCCTCAACTGCAGCTGTACGGTGAAATCCCCTCCGTACAGCAGGAGTTCGCGCTCCGCTTCGGTGAAATCGCCGATCGGTCTGTCCGGGTCGAAGTGGCCCGACTCGGCGTAGAGCTTCCACTCCCAACCACCGACCGTCAGCCCCGGCAGCAGGAGCGCCCCCTCGTGGAGGGACTTGGACCAGTCGACGGCCCGGTCGATGTCGAGTCGGACCGTGCGGCCGATGCCATCGCACTCCGTACACATCCCGGCCGGGTCATTGAAGGAGTACGCCGTCGCTGCCCCCGCGCTCGGTGTGCCGTGGCGGGAGAAGAGAACCCGTAGCACCGAGTAGATGTCCGTCATCGTGCCCACGGTGGAGCGCACATTGCCGCCGATGGGTTTCTGATCCACGATGATCGCCACCGAAAGCTCATCGATCCCGTCGGCGTGGGGACGCTCGTACTTCGGCAGACGGTTGCGGATGAACCAGGTGAAGGTCTCATTGAGCTGCCGCTGCGATTCGACGGCGATGGTGTCGAAGACGATCGAGGACTTCCCAGAGCCCGAGACCCCGGTGAACAGGGTGATCTGGTTCTTGGGGATGGTCAGGGAGACATCCTGGAGGTTGTTCTCGCGTGCGCCGGTGATGACGATGTTCTCGGGCATACAGCCGACGCTAACGATGAATCCAGACATCTCCTGTCTGGATTCATCGTCAGCTGATGAGGGAGGCGATCAGCCTGGTGCGGGCCACCCTGGGTGCCTTGCTCTACGGCGCGCTACCGGCGGCTCGACTCTCCTACGTCCCGGCCTCCAGTCGACCCTCCCGTACCTCCTCCACTGAGATGTCATGGAGCCCGTCGTCCAGCAGCAGCCAGCGAGTGACGCCGATGGACTCCAGGAACGGCACATCGTGGCTGGCCACGATCAGCGCCCCCTCATAGGCGTCCAGGGCCGCGGTCAATCTGCGCACACTGGCCATATCGAGGTTGTTGGTCGGTTCGTCCAGCATGAGCAGTTGCGGGGCCGGCTCCGCCAGGAGGAGGGCGGCGAGCGTTGCTCGAAAACGCTCACCGCCCGAGAGTGTCCCGGCCAGCTGATCGGCCCGCGCGCCACGGAAGAGAAACCGCGCCAGCTGGGCGCGCATGCGGTTGTTGGTCGCGGCCGGCGCGAAGCGCGCCACGTTCTCCACGATGGTCAACCCGTCGTCCAGCACGTCGAGCCGCTGCGGAAGGAAGCGCAGCGGCACCTCGGCCACCGCCTCTCCCGCGACCGGGTCCAGCTCGCCGGTGATCGTTCGCAACAGGGTCGTCTTTCCGGCCCCGTTGCGCCCCACCAGCGCGACGCGCTCGGGACCGCGTAGCTCGAACCCGCCCTGGAGCTGCGTCCCGTAGCGGAGTTGGAGATCCATCAGGCGCAGGACGCCCCGCCCGGGATGGACCTGGGTGTACGGCAGCTCGATACGGATCTCATCGTCGTCACGGACGGCCTCCACCGCCTCGTCGAGCCGCTCTTTGGCCTCGGCGAGCTTTCCGGTGTGCATGGTGTGGTGCTTGCCCGCGCTCACCTGGGCCGCGCGTTTGCGCCCACCCATGACGATCTTGGGTTCACGCTTGGTGTCGTACATCTTCTGGCCGTAACGCTTGCGGCGGGCGAGTTTGACCTGTGCGTCGGCCAGTTCCCGCTTCTGCCGTTGGACATCGGCCTCCGCGACGCGAACCATGCGCTCGGCGGCCTCCTGCTCCAGGGCCAGCGCGTCCTGGTACGCCGAGAAGTTCCCGCCGTACCAGGCGACCTCGCCGTCCCGTAGATCGGCGATCTGGTCGACCCGTTCCAGGAGTTCGCGGTCGTGGCTCACCACCACCATCACCCCGGACCATGAGTCGACGGCCTCGTACAACCGTCGTCGTGCCTGCAGATCGAGGTTGTTCGTCGGCTCGTCGAGCAGCAGGACACCCGGCCGGGCCAGCGTCAACGCCGCGAGCCGCAGCAGCACGCCTTCGCCACCCGAGACCTCGCCCAGCGTGCGGTCGAGTCCGATACGACCGAGACCGAGCTGGTCCAGGGTCGCCCGGGCCCGCTCCTCAATGTCCCAATCGTCACCGATGGCGGTGTAGTGCTCCTCGCCCACCTCACCCGCCTCAATGGCATGCAGAGCAGCGCGCTTCTGGGCGATACCCAGCACCTCGTCGACGCGTAGCGCGGTGTCGAGCACCAGGTTCTGCGGCAGGTATCCGACATCACCCATGGTGCGGACCGCGCCCTCGATCGGGGACAGCACGCCGGCGATCAGCTTGAGCAGGGTGGACTTCCCCGAGCCGTTGAGGCCGATGAGGCCGGTTCTGCCAGGGCCGACGGCCAACTGGAAGTCATCGAAGACGGCAGTCCCGTCCGGCCAGGCGAAGGTGAGGGAAGAGCAGGTGACAAAGGTGGGGGAAGTAGACATAGGGGCCTCCTGGTTGCATGGCGAAAAGCGGGCAACGAAGAGACACCGGGATACGTGCGACGGCCGCACCGAAAACCAAGGAAGGAAATGGCCGGGCAGAGAGAACGGCTCACAAAGCCGAGGTCGCACGCGCTGCGCACCTGCCGATACGGCGGTGACGCACGGTGTCTCAAGACCTCAGACGAGCAACGTCCTTCTCCTCACGAGCGGCAGTGGAACGCTTACCACCGTAGGAAACGCGGTTCTGCGTTGTCAATGGATTAAAACGGCGCCCCAGGCAGCCAGTGGGCCTGGCTCGCGTCCGACCGCCACGGACCCGTCCCATGTGGCGCATCGCCCGACCGGCGCTGCTCCCCGTCAGTAGCTGTCGCGCAGAAGCTCGGCCAGGCCGTGGTCGAGATGGAGATAGAGGTGCTCGCGACCCCAGGGCACCGCGCCCTGGGCACGCCGAAGGAATCTGCGCAGCTCACCGGTGCGCAGATGCACGACCGCTACGCCCTCGGGGGCATGGAACTCCAGTGCCGTGCGGTCGTAGCCGTAGGGCCGCACCCGTACGTCCCCGACTCCCGTCGGGGCACTGACCCCCGCCGCCAGCAGCTCGCGTCCGAAGACCCAGGTGATGTCGGAGTTCTCCAGGGTGGCGGGTGCCGGGAAGTCGATCCGCACGGCGAAGGGGTCTCTTGAGTCATAACGCAGCGTCACCGGGACGGTCTCCATTCGGGGCGCTGAAGCGACCAGCCGGGCCCTGAGGGCCTGCTCGATGACGGTGACGGTGGACAAGAACTGCTCCTTCGCACGTGGGCGGGGCACGCCTCACTGACAGGGGGAAAGACGCCGGAATCGCGTTTCACGTGCATTGGAGGGAGGCGTGAGCTGTGTCACCGACAGGCGGCCAGCGGCGTCGGCGCCGTTCTCGCACAAGGGCCGCCGGAGTTCGATGGTCGATGCACACGCTGCGGTCCGGGCGAGGTTCGACACGTGAGGGGGATACGGGCGTCTCGCTCGTTCGGCGTCGGCGTCCCTGGAACATCACTGTTCGGCACAGGGTCCTGATTGGTCGCAGTACGGTCGATTTCCGCTTGCCCCGCAGCCACAGAGCGTCACCCGCGTCTCATGATGCTCGACCCCCGCACTCCATATGGCCAGATCGCCCCGCAGGACCAGCTGCCCTGATGGCGTCGACGCGACTGAGGTCGGTCGATCGGGTGTCTCCGTCGCTCCATCCGCGTACCAGTAGCGCAGCGCTCCGGAAGGGCAGCGGCGCACGATCTCGGCGACCAGGTCAGCCGGGGCGTCATCGGGCGAGATCCAGGGTCGCCGTTCGAGATCGAAGACCTGCGGAAGGCCGCGGACGCACTCGGCCGCATGGAGGCAGCGCCGCGAGGCGAAGGTCACGGTGATCTCCCGGCCTGGGTACTCCTTGGGCTGGGACATGGGGCCAGCCTAGAAACTGCCGCCGGGACCCGCACCCTGGGCGGGACGGAGGTGGATGCGCCACTCCCGGCTGAATCCCGCCCTGGACGGGCTCAGGCCGCTGAGCTAGCTTCCAGCGCCATGACCTCCATGGGGAAGACGAGACGGATGGTGTCCGTGGGGCTGTGTGCGGGTGCCCTCGCCGCAGCACTGATGACTCCGGCGCAGGCGGCATCGCCCGACAGCGCTCAGCTCACGGCGGGAAAGGGAACGGTCTGGAGTCTGAAGAACACCGGCACGGACGTTCAGTTCCGGGGCCTGGCCGCCGTCAGCCGTACGACCGCGTGGGTGGCCGGCTCCAAGGGAACGGTCCTGCGCACGGCCGACGGAGGCCACAGCTGGCGAAACGTCTCCCCGCCCGGTGCCGAAGGGCTGGAGTTCCGCGACGTCGAGGCGTTCGACGCCCGGCGCGCGGTGGTCCTGGCCATCGGCGAGGGTGAGGCATCGCGGATCTTCGCCACCAGCGACGGCGGGACGACCTGGACCGAGTCCTTTCGCAACCCCGACCCGCGTGCGTTCTATGACTGCATCACCTTCTTCGACAGCCGCAACGGCCTGGCGATGAGCGATCCGGTGGACGGCAGGTTCCGGATTCTCTCCACCCGGGACGGCGGACGGTCCTGGCGGGTGCTGCCCAGCGAGGGAATGCCCGCGGCGCAGCAGGGTGAGGCCGGCTTCGCCGCGAGCGGCCAGTGCCTGGTGAGCTCCGGTCCGAAGGACGTCTGGCTGGCCACCGGAGGCGGAGCGACGGCCCGGGTGCTGCACTCCGCTGACCGCGGGGTGAACTGGACCGCCGCCGAAGCCGGCATCCCCGCGGGAGACCCCGCACGTGGCGTGTTCGCGCTCGCCTTCCGCGGCCGCGGACAGGGCCTGGCCGTGGGCGGCGACTACCGCACCGGCCAGCCGTCCCCCAACGCGTCCGCCATCAGCCGCGACGGAGGACGCAGCTGGCGGCCGTCCACGGCCCCGCCGCCCGCCTACCGCTCGGGGGTGGCGTGGCTGCCGCACACCCCGGCCGCCGCGCTCGCCGTCGGCCCCACCGGTACGGACCTCACGGTCGACGGGGGCCGCAGCTGGCGAACCGTCGACGCCGGTTCCTTCGACTCCGTCGACTGCGCCCAGGACATCGGATGCTGGGCTTCGGGCGCCAAGGGACGGGTGGCCCGCCTGGAGCCCTAGCGGGCCACGACGCCGGTCGGAGCCCGCTGGAAACGGGCCCTGACCGGCCGCTGTCCACGGCCGGACGGGGACGGCTACAGCCGGGTCACGACAGCGGTCGCTGGCGGTAGGGGCCGAGTGCGGGCACGGTCCTGGTGGCGATGAACTCGGTGATCCGGTACTCACACACCCCACCGATGGTGAAGGGGTCGTCCGCCGTGATCCTCTCGATCTCGGCGCGATCGTCCCCCACCGCCAGGATCACCCCACCGTCACGCGGGTTCTTCCGCCCCGACGCGATGAACACCCCCGCGGTGTACCCGGCGTCCACCCATGCCAGATGCGCCTCCATCAGCTCATCGGCCCGTTCGACGCCACCCGTGTACGTCAACTCCAGTACGAACATGGCCGCCAGGCTACGTGACCGGGGGCACCGGTCGACCCGGTCACCGACGACAGGGCTGAGGACCCCACCGCCAGCGCGTCGGACCGTTCAGCGACCGTGAGCCGACCGGGGCCGCTGCTCCCTGGCGCCATGGAGCCGCGGGCCGACCGCGAACAGGCCCTGGACGAGGCGCCGACGCGCTCCCCAGGGCAGCCAGGGATCAGAAGAGGCACCGATGGGACACCGCGGACCTGCCCTTAGGGTGGAGCCCACCATGAAGATCATTGAAGTGCCCCCGGGCTGGCCCCTCGACGAGAGCACGGCCCGCGCGGTCCAGGACGAACTGCGGGCCCGCGTCGTCCTCGACGAGCCGGGGCCCCCGCCCGGGACGGGCCGGGTGACCGGTGTGGACGTGGCCTACGACGATGAACGCGGCCTCGTCGCCGCGGCGGCCGTAGTGCTCGATGCCCAAACCCTCACGGTCATCGAGGAGGCCACCGCCGTCGGCCGGGTCGCCTTCCCCTATGTGCCGGGGCTGCTCGCCTTCCGGGAGGTACCCGCCGTCCTGGGCGCACTGGCCTCCCTCACCGAGGCGCCGGGGCTGATCGTCTGCGATGGCTATGGACGCGCCCATCCACGGCGGTTCGGTCTGGCGAGCCATCTGGGCGTACTGACCGACCTGCCCACCATGGGCGTCGCCAAGAACCCCTTTGTCTTCAGCCACGCCGACCCTGATCCGGATCGCGGTGCATCCGTGCCGCTCCGGGCGCCGGACGGGGAGGAAGTCGGCCGGGCGCTCCGCACCCAGGACCAGGTCAAGCCGGTCTATGTCTCAGTCGGACACCGCATCTCGCTCGACCACGCCTGCGCCCACACCCTTCACCTGGCCTCCCGCTACCGACTGCCCGAGACCACCCGCAGAGCCGATCGGCTCTGCCGTGATGCCCTCGCCGACCTCACCCGCTAGTCGGCATCGATCACCGCGCCGGATGGGCGTGCCCACGCGGCTGACACCATGGAGCCGCCTCGGGCACGATCAACGCTCGGCCGCCACCCGAAACCGGATTCCCGCTCGCTGGAGCCGCACCAACAGTGCGTCGCCCATGGCCACGGCGGAAGTCAGCTGCCCCGAAGCGTCGGGCAGCTCATCGAAGGCGAGGCACAGCGCCGACTCGGCAAGGATCTTCGCCGTCTCGCCATAGCCCGGGTCACCACCCGAAACCTCCGTGTACACGGTCCGCCCGCCGCCCTCACCGACGAACCGCAGCGAGAACCAACTCTTCGCCCGCCGCTGCTCATCAGGTCCCTCGCCCGGCTTGATCCGCTCGGAGAGCCAGCGCCTGGCCGGCGGGAGCTGGGCGAGCCCCAGCAGCGCGGCCGCCCCAGCCACGGCACCCAGCGCCATCGGCAGGGACTTCACGGCCGCGTAGTGCCGATAGCGGAAGTCCGGGCCGTAGCGGGGGAGCGTCCTGGCGGAGCGCGCGACGATCTGTGGGTCCAGCAACGGCAGTGGGAGCGCCCAAGCATCCGTCTCACGGCTGAACCGGGGCCCGCCGATGGGCGACCGCGCCCGTCGGCCCACCAGCCGTGGCTCATACAGCCGTCGCTCTCGGGCCGCCCGCTGTGACTGCTTCTGGCGGCTGAGGACCGTGAGCACGGAGGCGAGGGTGCCACCCGAGACCCTGGCCCGGGAGCGGACGAATCCATCCACGCTCAGGGGTACGCCCTCGGGCAGGTGCTGGACGGTGAAGTACACCCCCAGGTCGGTGGGTACGGAGTCAAAGCCGCAGGCGGGTACCAGACGGGCGCCGGTCTCCCGAGCCCGCGCGTCATGCGCGACGAACATCCGGTCGACGAACTCTGGCTCCCCGGTCAGGTCCAGATAGTCGGTCCCCGCCTCCGCACAGGCGGCGACCAGCGGTTCTCCGTGCCGGAGGTAGGGGCCCACCGTGGTCGCCACCACCCGGGTGGAACCGGCCAGTTCACCCAGCGCCTCGGCGTCATCGGCCGTCGCCACCACCAGGGGTAGTTCGGCGCATCGTGGATGGTCGACGGCGAGCGCGTCACGCAGCTGTGCCAGCTTGATGCGACTGCGGCCCGCGAGGGCCCAGCGGCAGTCATCGGGCGCATGCTCAGCGAGGTAGCGGGCAGTCAGCTGTCCGACGAACCCGGTCGCTCCATAGAGCACGAGGTCATATGGACGCGATGCTCCATCGGTCCCGTTCTGGCTGTTCACTGGCTCCTCCGTACTCGCCCCCACGGTCATCGGCAGCTGAGGCTAGCGCGCTGACGCGCTTCGGAAGAAGACGTGTTTCCCATCGGTAACACGGACCGCGGTGGGCCTTTCGGTGAATCGCGACCATCGCTGCGGCACTGGACCTACCAGCGTCCGATCTGGTTCGCGCAGCCGGGACGGAGGATAGCCCCGGCCGTTTGCGGGGTGACGGCCAGGGCGGATGGGTGCCTGCCCCCGCCGGGGGGCGGTTTCGGGGGCAGGCGGTCTAGGAGTCCTCCGGGTCGGCGGTCTGGATACGTATTCCCTCCGCGACGGACTCCGCGGCCATGCTCTCCAACAGGCCGAGCCCGACCCGTACGTACGCCTGCCCGTCCGGACCCACTACCGGGCGGATCAAACCCACGGCCCGCTCGGGTAGTCCGAGCTGGGTGAGGGCTTCTTGCAGAGCGGTCGCCGCGGACTCGGCACGGGCACGGGCGTCACGCCATGTCTGCATCTCCATCACCGACCGCCCGTCTCACTCGCCCGGCACCGAGGGCAGCGGCACGGCGGATACGCCGAGGATGTCATCGGACTCGGTGACGTCTGCGGACCGCTCGGGGTGTCCACCACGATCTCTGGTGACACGGGATAGCGAGACCTGTCCTGCCTGACCCGGTACACACGCATCGTCATCACAGGTGGGGCCTTCCTGGCGTCGGCTTGTCCCTCCACACAATCAGTGACCGCCAGGCGGAATCGACGCCACAGAGATGTAAGAACGATGCAAGTCCGGCCGAAGAGGGTGATCTGACTCCGAACCCTGGGCATGACAGAGGGTGGGGGCGGTACGGTCACCGCACCCGTTCATCGCGGATGCCGCCCGGAGCCGACATGGCTGACCGTCCTTCTCCCAACGCCCTACTACGCGCTGTGCGCGTAGGTGAATTCCAGATGTCCCGACAGGAGTTCGCCCAATTGATCGTCAAGACGGGCGAGGAAATGGGCGAAAGGGTCGGCTGCACATCCCGCCTGATCGCGGCTTGGGAGGACGGTGAGGTCGGACTCCCCCGCGCGATCTACCGGCGCATCCTCACCCGTATGACCGGACGCACACCACGTGAACTCGGCTTCCAGGTCGATGCACCCGCACCGCTCACCGGCATAGCGTCCAGACACGAGACGGAACAGGAGCCACCGGTGGAACGCCGAGACTTCCTGACCGACGGTGCGTGCGCAGCGCTCACACTCCTACCCCTCGGCTCTGGCCCAGGCAGGATTGGGACGACGCACGTCCGTGCTCTGGACCGCGCCGTTGCCACGATCTACACCCACGATCACGACCATGGGTCCGCCGCCCTGCGCCGTGACGCCTCCCGAGCCCTGCATACCGCCTATCAGTGGCTCCAGGAAGGAACACACACCGACGAGACCGGGCGGCAGTTGCGGTCGGCGACCGGCCATCTGTCGATCGCCGCAGGCTGGCTCTCGTACGACTCCGGCCGGGCCGCTGACGCTCGCTCGCTCTACACCGAGGCCCTCGCAGCAGCCCGGATCGCTGACGACCCCGGACTGGAAGGACACGCCTTCGGCTGCCTCTCCCTCCTGGCCAGAGCATCCGGCCGGCCCCGGGAAGCGATCGCAGCCGCCCAAGGCGCACAGAACGCCGTCCGCGCGTACGGCTCACCGAGGACGCTCGCCCTGTTCACCATGCGGGAGGCCGGCGGATGGGCACTCCTGGGCGACGCCAGCGCCACCGACAAGGCCATCGTCCGCGCCCACCACCTCTACGCCAAAGGGCCCAGCGACGCAGACCCCGCCTGGCTGGATTTCTTCACCCCTGCCGAACTCTCCGGACTCGAAGCCCTCGCCCGTGCCGAACTGGGCCAACACGGACGAGCCGCCGCCGGCGCGCAACAGGCCGTGCTCCTCCACGGAGAGGGCTTCACCCGCAACCGAGCCCTGTACACGGCGGATATCGCCATCCAGCATGCAGTCAGGGACCGTCCCGAACCAGAAGCCGCAGCCGAGGCAGCCGGACGTGTCCTCGCCTACCTCCTTGAGGTGCGCTCAGATCGTCTACTTCAACAACTACACAGCGTCGAGAGCGCCCTCCAGCGGCACGCCGCGGTCCCTGTGGTAGCCAACTGGCTGGAGGAGTACCACACCATCACTGAGATCAGTTGAGGAGGAATCGGTGGCCACCAGCACAGACACGGTGATCCGCGCCTACGGACCTGGCAAGGTCCCGCCGATGCTCGATGTGATCGCTGATATCTGGGCGGACGCGCACCCCGAACTCGTCGACAACCCGGGGGCTGAGGCAGCGGGCCTCTCTGTCCGTGCGCTTCACCGCCAGATCACCGGACACCTCAAGCATTCAGGATTCGCTCTCGTCGTCGCCTACGCGGAGGGGACCGCCGTCGGCTTCGGCTACGGATTCCTTTGCAGCGCCAACTACTGGTTCGGCCCCGGACTCATGGACCAGGTCCCTACGGGCGCACGGACCGAGCGGTTGATGGGACTGTGCGAACTTGCCGTCCGTCCGCCTTGGCAATCTCGGGGAATCGGCTCCCAGATACATGACGAACTACTGAAGACCGTCGCCCCTGTCTGGTCATCCCTGCTGGCCCTGCCATCCAACGCACGTGGCAAGGAACTCTATGCCCGCCTCGGCTACGAGTACGCCGGCCCCTACCGGAACACCGCCGATGGCCCGGAGTTCGACCTGCTCCTGCTGCGAGTGGGTACTGACGTCTGATCTGGACACCACGGCCATGCTCTCTGTCGCGATGAGCATCCCGGATGGGGGCGATACCCGCGCCCCCATCCGGATCCTTCTCGGCAGTCCCTCCCGTGGGGAGCCGGGAGGGGACAGGAGCTGTCCCGCCCCAACGGGTCACGCGGGCGGGACATGGTCCCGCCCCGGAGGTGGTAGAGGCGGAACAACATCCTCCACTCACCCTGGCACTCTGACGCGAGCATCGATAGAGGTGCGTACCGGGAAAAATCACACCGCAGCGTGGCCCTGCGTCCGAGCCCGCTGTTGACCCGGGCGTGATCGACCTCGACGACCTCCTCGCAGCCCCCGGCCCACGCCTCCCCTTCTTGCTGCCATCCACCTCTTCAGGGCGCCTTGGCCAAGCGTCCACCGAAGGGGTGGAGATCGCCACTGACCTGCGGGACCGGCTCGCTCGGCGCGCACCCGGCACATGGCAAGCCGTCCCCGCCCGAAGGAGCCGAGAAGTGGAGCGGGTGTCGCCGTGTCTCGTATCCGAGGTGAGGGAAAGTCACCCAGAGATATGCTCCACGCGGACCAGGCGCCCGTGTGCACATTCGCCCCGTTGGCGCCATTCCGGGTGAGGACACGGAAGCTGACCTGCCGGATTCTCTCATGTCGTAGTTGCAGACTTCGGTCGTTCCGGAGCCGCCGGCCGCGTGGCACTCGTCATGGGCGCGGTTGTCGTTGTACTTGGTCTCAACGACCACCCGCAGGCCATCACTCCGCATGTCCTCGGCAGTGATCACGTCGTCGGCATGATCGAAGCAGCTGCGATGCGGGCCTGGTTCGACGGGCAGCACTTCCAGAGGATCTGCCCGGATTCCCCCAGCTCTTGTCCACTCCTCAACAAAGGCCCTCCCGCCGACACGCTGGAGGGCCTGCTCATGGGCCGGTCGATGGATGCCGTGCGAGGTGCGCTACTGCCTCTGAGCTGCGGGGGAGTGTTTCAGCCAGGGCAGGTAGCCGACGCCTCCCGTACTGCGAGGGCGCTTTCCCGCTGCCGTTGTACCGTGGGTCCGCAGCCATATGTGTCATATCTAATGCGAGGAACCCGATGATGGCGACGCCAGCGCCGACCAGCACGACAGCGAAGCAGAACGGGCCTCTCACGGGCGTTCGGGTGGTCGAGCTGGCGGGTATCGGCCCCGGCCCGTTCGCGGCCATGGTGCTGGCGGACCTCGGCGCCGATGTCGTCCGTGTCGATCGGCCCGGTGGCTCCGGGATGGCCATCGATCCGCAGTACGACCTCACCAACCGCAACAAGCGATCCGTGCTGATCGACCTCAAAGCCGAAGGCGCGTCGGAGCACATCCTCGCCCTCGTGGAACGCGCCGACATCCTCATCGAGGGCAATCGACCCGGGGTGGCCGAACGTCTCGGGGTGGGCCCGGCCGAATGCCTCGCCCGCAATCCCCGACTGGTCTACGGCCGAATGACCGGCTGGGGGCAGGACGGCCCGTTGGCGGAGCGCGCCGGGCATGACATCGCGTACATCGCCGTCACCGGTGCCCTGGGCATGGTCGGCAAGCCCGATGAACCGCCCGCGATCCCCGCCAACCTCCTCGGCGACTACGCGGGCGGCTCGCTCTATCTGGTCATCGGGGTGCTGGCCGCACTGCAACACGCCCGTACCGAGGGCGGCCAGGGGCAGGTCGTGGATGCCGCCATCGTCGACGGCGCCGCCCATCTCACCACGATGGTGCACGCGATGATGGCCGCCGGCGGCTGGCAGGACCGGCGCGGCTCCAACCTCCTCGACGGCGGTTGCCCCTTCTACGGCAGCTATGCGACCGCCGATGGCGAGTACATGGCGGTCGGGCCGCTGGAGCAGCGCTTCTACAAGGAGTTCATCCAACTGCTCGGCATCGAGCACGAGGTCCCGGCGCGAAAGGACTTCGCCCGCTGGGGCGAACTGCGGACGGCGATCGCCGACCGCTTCCTGACCCGGACGCGCGCACAGTGGACACGGGTCTTCGAAGGCGCCGACGCCTGTGTGGCCCCCGTCCTCTCCCTACGGGAAGCACCCACCCACGCGCATCTCGCCGCCCGTGGCACCTTCGTCGACCACGACGGCATCGTGCAGCCGGCACCCGCGCCACGGTTCTCCAGCACACCGAGTGCGGTACGCACCGGCCCCGCGCTGCCCGGCGCACACAACGAGGCAGTGGCCCTGGACTGGGGAGTGCCCGCTCTCGAAGTCACCTCGGGACACACCGACTGAGGCAGCCGAACGGCCTCAACCCCACACCCCCGAAAGGTTGTTGACGTGACCACAGAAGCGTATGTGTATGACGCGATCCGTACTCCGCGGGGGCGCGGCAAGGCCAACGGCGCCCTGCACGGCACCAAACCCATCGATCTGGTCGTCGGGCTGATCCATGAGATCCGCGGACGTTTCCCCGACCTCGACCCCGCGGCCATCGATGACATCGTGCTCGGTGTGGTGGGCCCGGTCGGTGACCAGGGTTCCGACATCGCCCGTATCGCGGCAGTCGCCGCCGGGCTTCCCGACACGGTCGCCGGAGTGCAGGAGAACCGCTTCTGTGCCTCGGGTCTCGAAGCCGTCAACATGGCCGCGATGAAGGTCCGTTCCGGTTGGGAGGACCTGGTGCTCGCCGGTGGGGTCGAGTCCATGTCCCGGGTGCCGATGGCCTCCGACGGCGGGGCCTGGTTCGCGGACCCGATGACCAACCACACGGTCGGGTTCGTGCCCCAGGGCATCGGCGCCGATCTCATCGCCACCATGGAGGGCTTCACCCGCCGCGATGTCGACGAGTACGCCGCGCTCTCCCAGGAGCGCGCCGCCGCGGCCTGGAAGGACGGCCGCTTCGATCGGTCCCTGGTCCCGGTCCGCGACCGCAACGGCCTGATCGTCCTCGACCACGACGAACACATGCGCCCGGGCACCACCGCCGAGAGTCTGGCCGCACTCAAGCCGTCCTTCGCCGGCATCGGCGACCTCGGCGGGTTCGACGCGGTGGCGCTCCAGAAGTACCACTGGATCGAGCGGATCGACCATGTGCACCACGCGGGCAACTCGTCCGGCATCGTCGACGGTGCCGCCCTCGTCGCCATCGGCTCGGCTGAGGTCGGCGAACGGTACGGACTCACCCCGCGCGCCCGCATCGTCTCCGCGGCGGTCTCCGGCTCCGAACCGACCATCATGCTCACCGGCCCCGCGCCCGCCACCCGCAAGGCGCTCGCCAAGGCCGGACTGACCATCGACGACATGGACCTCGTCGAAATCAACGAGGCCTTCGCGGGAGTGGTCCTGCGCTTCGCCCGGGATCTGGACCTCCCCCTGGACCGCATCAACGTCAATGGCGGGGCGATCGCCCTGGGACACCCACTCGGAGCCACCGGGGCGATGATCCTCGGCACTCTCATCGATGAACTGGAGCGCCAGGACAAACGATATGGGCTGGTCACCCTGTGTGTCGGTGGCGGAATGGGCATCGCAACGGTGGTGGAACGCGTCTAGGGCCTCTCGTTTGGATCTTGCCGGGCTCGCGTGCCCTGGCACGGCACCTCGCTGAGTTGTCGTCAGTCGCCGATGCTCCGCATGGACTCCCTCCTCCGCCTTGCGATGCACCACGCCAGACCCAGCTCACTGATCCAGCCTGATCCAGACGACAGACCCCAGCCGTACGGGTACGAGCCCGGTGCTCACCCCCGTAGGGCAGCGGGCGACGCGGACACCGGCTCGTCCTACAGCCGAACGCGACCGCTACCCATCACCCCGATCCGCCACCACCCCACCAGACCATGAGGGACTTCACCATGACCGAGAGCACCGAGAGCAGCCCCGTGATTCGTTGGGAACAGGACGACACCGGCGTTGTCACCCTGGTACTCGATGACCCCCACCACTCCGCCAACACCATGAACCAGGCGTTCCGCGACTCCATCGGTGCCATCGCGGATCGCGCCGAGGCCGAGCGGGACTCCATCCGCGGAATCGTCTTCACCTCCGCCAAGAGGACCTTCTTCGCCGGCGGCGACCTCAAGGACCTCATCGAGGCCGCACCCGAGCACGCCCAGGAGATCTTTGACGCGAGCATGGCCGTCAAACGGGCGCTGCGCAGGATCGAGACCCTGGGCAGGCCCGTGGTGGCGGCCATCAACGGCGCGGCACTGGGCGGCGGCTATGAGATCGCGCTGGCCTGCCACCACCGCATCGCCCTCGACGCGCCCGGCTCTCGTATCGGGCTGCCCGAAGTCACCCTCGGGCTGCTCCCCGGTGGCGGTGGTGTCACCCGAACCGTCAGGCTGCTCGGTGTCGCCGACGCGCTGCTGAAACTGCTCCTCCAAGGGACCCAGTACACCCCCGCCCGGGCCCTGGAGAACGGCCTCATCCATGAGGTCGCCACCACCCCCCAGGAGATGCTCGCCAAGGCGAGGGCCTTCATCGACGCCAACCCCGAAACACAACAGCCCTGGGACATCAAGGGCTACAAGATCCCCGGCGGTACTCCGTCCCATCCGCGGTTCGCCGCCAATCTCCCGGCCTTTCCCGCGAATCTGAAGAAGCAGACCGCGGGCGCGCCCTATCCCGCCCCGCGCAATATCCTCGCGGCGGCCGTCGAAGGCTCCCAGGTCGACTTCGAGACCGCGGAGACCATCGAGGCCCGGTACTTCACGGAACTCGTCGTCGGACAGACCGCCAAGAACATGATCCAGGCGCTGTTCTTCGATCTCCAAGCAGTCAACTCCGGAGTCAGCCGGCCGCAGGGCATCGAGCCGCGGCCGGTGCGGAAGGTCGCCGTCCTGGGCGCAGGCATGATGGGCGCGGGCATCGCCTACGCGTGCGCCCGGGCCGGAATCGACGTCGTTCTGAAGGACGTCTCCCTCGAAGCCGCGCGCCATGGCAAGGAGTACGCGGAGCGGCTGTTGGACAAGGCCCTCGCCAAAGGCCGTACCACCGAGCCCAAGCGCGACGCGTTGCTCGCCAGGATCACCCCGACCGCCGACCCGGTCGATCTGACGGGTTGTGATGTGGTGATCGAGGCGGTGTTCGAGGACACGGCCCTCAAGCACAGGGTGTTTCAGGAGGTCCAGCGCATGGTCGAACCCGATGCCCTGCTCTGTTCCAACACCTCGACCCTGCCCATCACCCTGCTCGCCGAGGGCGTGGCGAGGCCCGCCGACTTCATCGGACTCCACTTCTTCTCGCCGGTGGACAAGATGCCGCTGGTCGAGATCATCAAGGGCGAGCGCAGCAGTGGAGCGGCGGTGGCCCGCGCCTTCGATCTCGTACGGCAGATCAACAAGACCCCCATCGTGGTCAATGACTCACGCGGATTCTTCACCTCGCGGGTCATCGGGCAGTTCATCAACGAAGGCGTCGCCATGATCGGCGAGGGGGTGGACCCCGCATCCATCGAGCAGGCAGCGGCCCAGGCGGGCTACCCGGCGAAGGTGCTCTCGCTGATGGATGAGTTGACCCTCACGCTGCCCCGCAGGATCCGTCAGGAGACCCGGCGTGCGGTGGAGAGCGCGGGCGGCAACTGGATCGGACACCCGGCCGATGTGGTGATCGACCGGATGGTGGATGAGTTCGGCCGCGGTGGCCGCAGCGGTGGAGCCGGCTTCTACGAGTACGAGAACGGGCGACGGACCCGTCTCTGGCCGGGACTGCGCACCCATTTCACCCGAGCCGATACTTCCGTCCCCTTCGTCGATATGCGCGAGCGCATGCTCTTCGCCGAGGCACTGGACTCCGTGCGCTGCCTCCAGGAGGGAGTGTTGACCTCGGTCGCCGACGCCAATATCGGCTCCATCATGGGCATCGGCTTTCCGGCCTGGACCGGTGGGGTGCTCCAGTACGCCAACGGCTACCACGGCGGACTGCCCGGCTTCACCGCACGCGCCCGTGAGCTCGCCGAACGGTACGGGGAGCGCTTCGACCCGCCGGCCCTGCTGGTGGCGAAGGCGGAACGCGGGGAAGGGTTCACCGACGGGCGCTGACGCGCCCAGGGTTGTCATGGCGCGTAGGCCGGCGGGTGCATACGCGCCACCCGGCATGGCGATCGGTGTCAGGGCCGCGTACCGGGAGCTGTTTCACCGCTGGCCATCGGGGGAGGGCGGCTGCGCACCGAACGCGGCCCGGAGCTCCTCCTTCGAGCACCGCTGGAATGCGGTGACCAGGGCCTGGACCACCAGGGTTGCACTTGCGCCGACAGCGACTCGACGGCCGCCGCCCGGTCTGGCTCCTTCTCGGTCACGGATCGAGCCGCTGATATCGGAGCGATGGAGAGCCCGGGGCGCGGCAGTGGCCGTCAATGACCACGGGTGCTGAGGGCTGCCCTCGTCGAACGGCCAGGTGCGGCCCGGCTGGGGCAGGGGTGCGCCCGCCCCCGTAGAGCCAGGGGCGGGCACCATGTCATGCGTCGAGCTTGGTCTAGTAGACGGCCACCTGGTACACGTTCAGTGCCTCGGTCACCGGCTGGTGGAGGGCGGAGCCGTTGGTACCGCGACAGCCGGAGCTGCCCGAGTGGATGCCCAGCGCGGTCGAGCCGGAGAAGTGCGCGCCTCCGCTGTCGCCACCGGCGGAGCAAGCGGTCGTCCGCACCAGACCGTAGACGGGCCCGTCGCTGTAGTTCACGGTGACGTTCACCGCGGTGACCGATCCATTGGTCAGCTGGGTGGTCGAGCCGCTCTTCTGGATCGCCTGGCCGACGATGGCGTCCGCGGCGGATGTGATGTCCTGGAAGTTGCCGTCGTAGAGGTTGACGGTTCCCTCGGGCTGCGAGTTGTCCGTGTAGCGGATGATCCCGTAGTCGTTGGTCGGGTAACTGGAGCCATCGCGGGTACCGACCTCGATGCCGCCGTTGCTGGTCGACCAACTGGGGCCGATGTTGGTGCAGTGTCCGGCCGTGAGGAACGAACGGACGCCGTTCCGCACCACGTTGAACGCCGCCGAGCAGCGGTAGCCCCCGGACCAGATGGCGTCCCCTCCCGCCAACTCCTTGGCGAAGACGCCGGGCACGCGCTTGATCCGCACCGCATCGCCGAGTCCGCTGGCCACGGTGTTGAGGACGGTGATGGATTGCGTGGAGACCGATTCATCTGCCTCGACCGCGACCTGGTTGGTCGAAGGGTCGATGCCCCATGAGGTGCCGGGGATCTTCGCCCGCTCCTCCAGTACGGCCATGGCCGCTTCCAGTTGTGCCGTGCTGCGCTTGACCACCTGCGCACGGGCGCCGGCCTTGCGTACCTGTTCGGCGGAGGTCTCGTCGGTGACGGCGACGACGAGCTCACCGGTCTGGGTGTCGAGATAGGAGCCGGCCGAGTGCTCGCCCAGCGCGCTTTCCAGCCGGGCATCCAGGGCGTACTGGGTGGCGGAGGCGGTGACACCCGGCGATGGCTCGGGCTTGGCCGAGGCGGCGGACGCCCCCAAGCCCATGACGGGGACCGTGAGCAGGAGGGACAGGAAGATGCGCGCGGTGAGCGTGCGTCTCATGGAGAGGTCTCCTTGTGCTGATGTCCCGTAAGAGCGGGACTAGGTGCTCAGCAGTCTGTCCCGAGTGTTGTGCTTTGGAATGTAATGGCGGCCATGTCCCTCCCGGATGGAGGGAGATCAGCACCCAAGAGGGTGAGCGTTGCTCACGGTTGGTCAGCGCCGTCCGGGTGGCGCGCTGGGCGAGCTCGTCGAGGGTGGCGGTCGCCCGGGGGGCACCTCCGAGCCGAATGCCCGGCTGACGGTCATCGCCGCGATTGTC
Source organism: Streptomyces albipurpureus (assembly GCF_023701525.1). GTDB lineage: Bacteria > Actinomycetota > Actinomycetes > Streptomycetales > Streptomycetaceae > Streptomyces > Streptomyces albipurpureus. Next base: position 138,532 of record NZ_JAMQAW010000001.1, on the reverse strand, counting down.
CCGGCTGGCTCTTCTTGCCGGGAGCCCCCGGCGGCCCGCCCGTTGAACGGCCTGTCGCTGCCCGCCGTACCCAGGGAGGGATCGGTAAACCGCGACCTTCGCGTGTGTTGGTCTCGGCGAGGCTCGGGCGGGATGGTCTGATGGAGGGCACATGCTGAACCGGTCAACTGCCGCTTGGGCGCGCGGTTCCGGAGTGAGTCGAACGGGTAGGCGAGGGACATGAATGAGAATCTGCTGCCGTTCGATATCGGGCCGCTCAATCCGAGTGGTTATCAGATTCTGGTGTGCTTTGTCTCCTTCGGGATTGTCTATGTCCTCCTTGCCTGGCGGGTGTTGCCCCGGGCCGCCGACATCGTGAAACGGCGCGAAGAGGCGATCTACGGGGTGGCCGCCGATGCGGAGCAGGTGCGCGCCGAGGCTGAGACCGTTCGTGCCGAGCGTGAGGCGATCCTCGCCGAGGCCCGCCATGAGGCGGCCCGCACCCGTCAACGGGCGCATGAGGAAGGCCTGGAACTGATCGCCGCAGCCCGGGCGGAGGGGCAGCGCGAGCGAGCCCGCGTCCTTGCTGAAGGGGCGGTGGAGATCGAGGCCGCGCGGACCGTCGCCGAGGCGGAGTTGCGCGCGGACGTCGATCTCTGGGGGCTCGCCATGGCCGAACGGGTGGTGGGGGAGCCGCTGGCGATCGGTTCCGCGGACGGTGAGGGACCGCCGCGCACCGCCGCGAACTGACCTGCCTTGATGGCGATCGGGCGGACCTGAGGGGGACCTCGGGCCGCCCTTCAGCGTGTTCGGATGTTCGCCATCATCGTGTCGTGATGGTGGCGAACCGCCACCAGGGCGGCCGATGAATCCGTGGCTTCGATCGCTTCCATGATCGGTTCATGTACGGCGATCAGCCGCTCCGCCTCTCCCGGGGCGAGCCAGGGCGGCATGGTCTGGGACCTGATCCAGGGCTCGTACTCGTACCGGATCACGGCCGTGTGGACCGACTCGTAGATGGAGGCGAGGAACGGATTGCCCGAGCGCCGCACGATGGTGGCGTGGAAGACGGTGTCAGCGGCGATCCAGGCGGAGACGTTCCCAGCGCTCTCCCGCAGCCGTTCGAACGCCGTCCGTATGTCGGCCAGCCCGGCATCGGGGCCGGGTTCGACCGCGGACGAGGGGGAGTGCAGGGCGCTGATGGCCTCCTGGACGCCGACTGTCTCCAACCAGAGTCGCAGTTGGGCGAGGTGGGGGATCGACTGCCGGTCCAGATCGAGCATCAACCCCACCGTCGCCGTCATCACCCGATCCGGTCGGTGCACCACATAGGCGCCCGAACCGGGACGGATCTCCACCAGCCCCATCAGGGAGAGCGTGCGCAGCGCCTGGCTGACGGTGGGACGGCTGGTGCCGAACCGGACGGCGAGATCGCGCTCGGCGGGTAGCCGGGTGTCCTCCGCCAGGTCCTCGTTGACGATGAACTCGCGGATCTGATCGGCGACCCGATCGGACAGCGGCCGTACGGCCAGGGGGCGCAGGGGGCGCAGATCGACGGCGGGTGCGGTCCGGGCGGCCTTGGCTCGGGCGCCGGTTCCCCTGCGGGTGGTTCCCCGTGCGTCCGCTGTCGTGGAAGGCGCTTCGATACCGGGGTCTTCCACGTGGGTGTGCTGTGCGTCCCGCCGCGATGGGTTCTTCCTGTGCGGCGGGGAGTCGTCCGAGGCGACGGCTTTCCCGGGGCCCTCTGGGTGATGGCCCGTCCCTGCGTCGGTCGCTTCCGCGGTCCGCGTCGAGCGGTCCGGCCCGGTGGCATCGGTCCCTGGCACGGCTCTGCCTCCTTGTGGCTCGGGCTCTAGCGGCCCGGTGGCCAGGCCACCTTGCCACATTCTCAAACTTCTTCTCTCACTCGGGTGGGACATGGACCCCATACCCACCTTAGGCCTATATTGGCTAATTGGCTAAGCCAATTGCCTGCCGTCTCTAAGGAGCCCCATGAAACTGCGCGACGCCTTGGACCAGTGCCCCACCGAACTCCTCATCGGTGGATCCTGGCGCCCGTCGTCCGACGGCCGTCGGATCGAGGTCCATGACCCTGCCGCCGCCATGCCGATCGCCGATGTCGCCTCCGCCACCGTCGCCGACGCCGTAGCCGCCGTGGACGCCGCCGCCGAGGCCATGCCGGGGTGGGCGGCTACACCGGCCCGACAGCGTTCCGCCGTGCTGCGGCGCGCCTACGAGCTGATGACCGAGCGCTCGGAGTTCTTCGCCACCCTCATCAGCGCCGAGAACGGCAAGGCACTCCCCGACGCCCGGGCCGAGGTCGCCTACGCCGCCGAGTTCTTCCGCTGGTACTCCGAGGAGGCCGTACGCCTCGCCGGAACCGTCCAGCACGCCCCCGCCGGCGGCTACCGGATACTCGTCGACCGGGCGCCCATCGGGGTCGCCGTGCTGGTCACCCCCTGGAACTACCCCGCTGCCATGGCGACCCGAAAGATCGGTCCCGCCCTGGCCGCCGGCTGCGCGGTCGTTCTGAAGCCCGCCAGCGACACCCCCCTGACCGCCCTGGCCATCGGCGCCCTGATGGCCGAGGCCGGTGCGCCGGACGGGGTCGTCAATGTCGTTCCCGCCGACCGGTCGGGCGCCGTGGTCACGGCCATGCTGGACCACTCCGCCGTACGGAAGCTCTCCTTCACCGGTTCCACCGAGGTCGGCAGAAGGCTTCTGCACGGAGCCGCAGACCGTGTGCTGAGCACCTCCATGGAGCTCGGGGGCAATGCGCCCTTCCTGGTCCTGGAAGACGCGGATCTGGATGCCGCGGTCCAAGGGGCCATGCTCGCCAAGATGCGCAACGGCGGCGAAGCCTGCACCGCCGCCAACCGCTTCTATGTCCATGAGTCGGTCGCCGAGGAGTTCGGTACACGACTCGCAGCCGCGATGGCCTCGCTGCGCGTCGGTCCCGGTCTTGAGCAGGACACCGAGGTCGGCCCGCTGGTGAACGCCGACGCCCAGGCCAAGGTGGCCGAGCTGGTCGATGACGCGGTTTCGCGGGGAGCCCGGGTCAAGACCGGTGGACGCATTCCCGACCGTATCGGCTACTACTACGAGCCGACCGTCCTCGACCAGGTCGCGGCCGGGTCCGCCATCCTCGACGAGGAGATCTTCGGACCGGTGGCCCCGCTGGTCCGGTTCCGCGACGAGAACGAAGCGGTCCGGCTCGCCAACGCGACCGAGTACGGACTGGTCTCGTACGTCTACACCCGCGATCTGCGCCGGGGCCTGGCGATCTCGGGGGCGTTGGAGACCGGGATGGTCGGCCTGAACCGCGGGATCGTCTCTGACCCGGCCGCCCCGTTCGGCGGGGTCAAGCAGAGTGGACTGGGTCGTGAGGGTGGGCACGAGGGCATCCTTGAGTACACGGAGACGAAGTACATCGCGACCGACTGGTGAGCCATAGGCCCGCCACGGCGCGGGAACCCCGGCCGGGCCGTCCGCCCGGCCGGGGGCACGGCCACCATCGGCACAGACGCCCCGCTCCGATCGAGCGGGGCGTCCGTGTGTGCGCTGCCGAAGGCGAAGCCGGGCGGGCACACCCAGAACCGCCGTTCTGAGGGCCGACGCGCCCACCGGAGTCCATCCTCCGGAGTGCCCGCCGCCCCGCACCGCACAACAAGACCGCCGTGTGCGCGCCAACGCAGGACAGGGAGCAGTGGCACACACACGGCGGTCGTTCAGGGGGAGACGCCCTTAACTGGCGTCTCCATCGAGCATCCCCGCCGCCCGAGCTTCTACCTCGTACAGCGCGGCGTAGTCCTGCTCGGCGAAACCATGACCGATCGCCGTCTGGATCAGCTGGTGGACCATGCTGCTCACGGGCAGCGGGACCTCCATCTCGCGCGCGGCGGCGAGCCCGAGGTCGAAGTCCTTGCGGAGCATCTTGTTGTTGAACGTGGGGGTGTAGTCGCGCTCGACCAGGGCCCGGCCCTTGTGCTTGATGAAGGTGGACCCGAGCACCGAGCCGTTGATGAAGTCAACGAAGGCGGCCTTCGGCACCCCGCCCTTCTCGGCGAGCGTGGTGACCTCCACCAGCGCCTGCGTGATCATGCCGAGGAACAGGTTGTGGCAGATCTTCACCAGGCGGCTCTGCTCCGCCGGTCCCGCGTGCACCACGGTCGGGGCGATCATCGACAGATAGGGCACCACCCGGTCATAGGTCTCCCGCGGCCCGGAGGCCACGATGGCTCCCCGGCCGTCCTCGACCATGGCCGGGTTGCCGCTGATCGGGGAGGCCAGGAAGGCCACCCCCGCGGCCTCGGCCGCTGCCCTGACCTCGGCGGACGCCTCGGCCGAGACCGTCGAGCAGTCCACGATGATCTGGGGCAGTCGCTCGGCGCTCAGCAGCCCGCCCTCACCGGTGGTGACCTTGATCAGGTCCGCACTCGCGGAGACCATCACGAAGACGATGTCCACACCGGCCAGCTCCGTGATGGAGTCGACCGCCTTGGCGCCCTTCTCGACCAGGGGCGCGGTCTTGGACGAGGTGCGGTTCCACACGGAGACGTCCGAGCCGCCGTCCAGCAGCGCGCCGGCCATCACCGTGCCCATGCGTCCGGTGCCGAGCCAGCCGAGTCGCTCACTGCGGGTTCCACTCATTGTTCGTACCCTCTCGATCTTTGACGGTCAGAAACTATGCCCAATGTGGGCGTTATATGGGTTAAATGCGGGCGAAATTCATCATGCTCGTGAGTCGCCCATGGCGGAGGCGACCGTCTGGGCAATCCGCTCCACCGAAGGAATCGCCAGCTCCTCCAGTGCGTCAGCGGACGGCAAGGGGATGTGCGGAGTGGTGATCCGCACCGGAGCGCCGGTCAGCGCACCCCAGCACTCCTCGGTGGCGATGGACACGATCTCCGCACCCCAGCCGCAGAGCCGGGGGTTCTCCTCCACGGTGAACAGCCGTCCGGTACGGGCGGTGTGCTCCAGGATGGTCGCGGTGTCCAGCGGGACCAGGCTGCGCACATCGACGACGGTGCACTCGATGCCGCTCTCCTGGCTCAGCCGTTCGGCGGCGGCCAGCGCCTTGGGCACCATCGCCGCCAGCGCCACGATGGTGGCGTCGTCGCCGGTGCGCCGCACCACGGCCTTGCCCAGTTCCTCGACGATCTCCCGATCCAGGTCCGGGATCTCCTCCGTGGCGCCGTAGAGCGCCTTGTGGTTGAAGAAGACCACCGGGTCCGGGTCGCGGACCGCCGCGGCCATCAGCCCGATCACATCGCGGGCCGTCGCCGGAGCGACCACCTTCAGGCCGGGGACGGCCATGGCCCAGTTCTCGACGGACTGTGAGTGCTGGGCCCCCAAGCGCAGTCCGGCGCCGTTGCCGCACTGGATGACCAGCGGGATCGACACCTGTCCGTCGGACATATAGCGGCTCTTGGAGATCTCGTTGGCGATCAGGTCCCAGCAGAGCGCGAAGAAGTCGCCGTAGGTGATTTCGGCGATCGGCCGCAGCCCGGTCATCGCGGCTCCCATGGCCGCGCCGAGGATGGCCTGCTCGCTGATGGGGGTGTCGCGTACGCGCCGCGGACCGAACTCGTCCAGCAGCCCGGTCGTCGTCCTGAACACGCCACCGGCCGCGGCGACGTCCTCGCCGAAGAACACCACCCGCGGGTCGCGACGCATCTCCTGGGCGATGCCGTGGGCGACCGCCTTGCGATAGGTCAGCAATGCCATGGGGGGTTCTCCGCTTTCGGATCGATGACGTGGGCGACGCGGACGCGGGTGTCAGTTGCGCCAGGCATGGCCGCCGTCACTCCAGACGTTGGTGTAGAGCCGCGATACCGCCGGCCAGTCGCCCGCCATCGCCTCCTCGGTCGCCGCGTCGATCTGCGCCACGATCTCCGCGTCGATCCCGTTCAGCACCTCGTCCGTGATGCCCCGGCTCTTCAGCCGGGCCCGATAGGTCACCAGCGGGTCCAGGTCCTTCCACGCCCGGACCTCGCCCGGGTCGCGATACCCCGCCGGATCGGCCCCCGAATGGCCCCCGTGGGAGAAGGTGATCGCCTCGATCAGCGCTGGCCCGCCCCCCGTACGGGCCAGCTCGATCGCCGTCGCCACGGTCAGATGCACTTCATCGGGGTCATTGCCGTCGATCACCGTGGACGCCAGACCGTAGGCGCAGGCCCGGTCGGCGGCCGGATTGTCGACGGCGGTCACACTGTCGACCCGGGTGTACCGCGAGTAGAGATTGTTCTCGCAGAGGAACACCACCGGGAGATTCCAGATCACGGCGAGGTTCAACGCCTCGTGGAAGGCGCCGGTGTTGGTCGCCCCGTCACCGAAGACGCAGACCGTGACCTGACCGCTGTCGCGGTACTGCGCCGACCAGGCCGCACCATTGGCGATCACCAGCTGGGCGCCGACGATCGCATACGAGCCGAGGACGCCTCGTTCGGCGTCGATGAGGTGCGTCGACCCGCCCTTGCCGCGCATCAGACCGCTGTCGCGGCCCAGTAGCTCGGCCATCAGCGGGGCCAGCGGGGTGCCGCGAGCCACCAGATGGCTATGGCCTCGGTGGGTGATGAACGAGTAGTCGTCCTCGCGCATCGCCGCCGCCACACCAGCGGCGATGGCCTCCTGTCCGATGCCGAGATGGGTGGGGCCCTTGACCAGGTCCTTCAGGAAGAGGTCATGGACCCGCTGCTCGAACTTCCGGGCGGTACTCATGGTCCGGTAGAGCGCGATCGCGGTCTCTTTCGAGACCTCCTTCGGCGTTGCCTCGGGAGTGTGGAGCGAGTCGATGGACATGAGTCCTCCCTTCGAGTCCCCGCCGTGCCTAGTACTTGTTGGCGATGAAGAGCTCGTCCGCCGGGAAGCGGGTCAGGATCTCCACACCGGACGCGGTCACCACGACCTCTTCCTCGATGCGCGCCGCGGACACCCCGTCAGCCGCCGGGCAGTACGTCTCCAGGGCGAAGACCATGCCCTCCTCGATCAGCATCGGGTTCTCCAGCGAGGTCAGCCGGCTGATGATGGGCCGCTCGTGGAGGGCGAGGCCGAGGCCATGGCCGAAGAGCAGACCGAACGCGGTCTTCTCGTCCTGGACACCGATCTCCTCAGCGGTCGGCCACAGGCGCGCCACATCCGCGGTGGACACACCGGGCTTGATCGCCTGGATGGCGATGTCCATCCACTCACGGGCCCGGGAGTAGGCGTCGTGCTGCACCTGGGTGGCCCGACCGACGTTGAACGTGCGGTAGTAGCAGGTCCGGTAGCCGTTGTAGGAGTGCATGATGTCGAAGAACGCCTGGTCACCCGGGCGGATGATGCGGTCCGAGAAGTTGTGCGGATGCGGGTTGCAACGCTCGCCCGACACCGCGTTGATGGACTCGACGTCGTCCGAACCCATCTCGTAGAGACGCTTGTTGGCGAGCGCCACGATCTCGTTCTCACGCACACCGGGCTTCAGCGCCTCGGTGATGTCGTGGTACGCGCCGTCCACCATGGCCGCGGCCATCGACAGCAGGGTGATCTCGTCCCGGTTCTTGATCTGGCGGGCGTCCAGCATCACCTGCTGGCCGTCCCGGACATCGATGCCCTGGCGGACGAGTTCCGAGTGCAGCGGGATGTCAAGGATGTCCACACCGATGGGCATACCGCCCACACCGGCGTCGGCGAGCCTGGCCTTGATCTCCGTGATGGCCTTGGTCATCAGCCCGGCGTCCGGGGGAACCGCACCACGCATCGTGGTCCAGGACGAAAGGCAGTTCTCCGGCTTCATCCACGGCGCGTACATCCGGTTGTGCACCGCGGCCGAGCCGAAGTCCCAGAGGATGACCTCACCGGTACGGGTGTAGATGGCGTAGCGCGACAGCTTCTCGCGGGTCCACTCACCGATGGAGATACCGGTCAGATAGCGAATGTTGTTGTTGTCGAAGACCAGCACCGCACCCAGGTCGCTCTCCTCCAGCGCCTGCTGGATGCGCGAGGTGCGATAGGCCCGCAGCCGGTCGAAGTTGACCCGCTCCTCGAAGTCGACCATGCCATGGCCGGGAGCTGGGGCGGTGGGCAGTGCGGGGATGGGCAAAGAGCCGGTCATCAGATATCTCCAATGCTCAGAGGGGGGAAACAGGCTCCGGGCCGCGGCCCGGACGGATGCCTAGGCATCCGCGCCCAGCGCTCTGCGCTCGGCGGTACGAGCCGCCTGCCGGGCCGGGTTGGCCACCAGGGTCGAGGCCAGTAGCCGTTGGGTATAGGAGTGGGCCGGGGTGCGATAGACCTGGTCGGCGGGGCCCGCCTCGACCATCTGGCCCAGATAGAGCACCCCGATGTCATCGCTGATGTGCCGCACCACCTCAAGGTCGTGCGCGATGAACAGGTAGCTGACCGACAGCTCCCGCTGGAGTTCCATCAGCAGATTGATCACCTGGCTCTGGGTACTCACGTCCAGCGCACTGACCGGCTCATCGCAGACGATCAACCGGGGCCGGGGCGCGAGCGCCCGGGCGATGGCGACGCGCTGCCGCTGACCGCCCGAGAGCTCATGCGGATAGCGGTCCGCGTGGTACCCGGAGAGGCCCACCCGATCCAGTGCCTGCTCGATCTCACGGTCCCGCTCAAGCCCGGAGAGCGGACGGTGCCGGGTGATCGCCTGACCGATGGTGGTCGCGATCGTCTGCCGTGGATTGAGCGATGACATGGGGTCCTGGAAGACAACCTGGACATCCCGGTTGAAGGACAGCGGCGTCCGCTTGCCGAAGGTGGCCGTGTCCTGGCCGTCGAAGACGATCCGCCCTCCGGAGACCGGCGCCAGCCGCAGGATCGCGCGGCCGATGCTGCTCTTGCCCGAGCCGGACTCACCCACCAGACCGAGGGTGCGACCGGTTTCGATGGAGAAGCTGACATCCCGTACGGCGGTCAGCGTCTTGGCACGCCCGGTCATGCCGCGCCCCAACTGGTACTGCACGGAGAGGTTCTCCACCGACAGCAGCGGTCCGTCCTTCGACGGCTCTGACGGCTCCGAGGACTGCTCGGTGTCCGGGGTGATGTCGGTACTCATCGTGCACCTGCCAGTTGGAGTTCGGTGACCCGCAGACAGCGCACCCCGTCCGCATCGGCCGGCACCGTGCCGGTCCGGCAGTCGTCCGTGGCGTACGGACAGCGCGGATTGAAGCGGCAGCCCTGCGGCCAGGCCCAGGCGGGCGGTACCCGGCCGGGGATGGTCGCCAGCGGCTCACCATCGGTTTCACTGTGCGGCACGGCGGCCAGCAGGGCCTCCGTGTACGGATGCTTGGGCTCGGCGAACGCGTCCTCCACGGAACGCTGTTCGACGATCTGGCCCGCGTACATCACCGCGACCCGGTCACAGCTGTCCGCGACGACCCCCAGGTCGTGCGTGATGATCAGCAGCGACATCTGCAACCGCTCCCGCAGGGAGGCCAGCAGATCCAGCACCTGCGCCTGGATGGTGACATCGAGCGCGGTGGTCGGCTCATCGGCGATCAGCAACTCGGGGTCACAGGCGAGGGCGCCCGCGATCACCACCCGCTGGGCCATACCGCCGGAGAACTGGTGCGGATAGTCCTTCAGCCGCTCCTGCGGATTGGGCACTCCCACCAGGGTGAGCAGCTCGGCCGCCCGGTCGTGTGCCTCGGCCTTGCTGAGACCGGAGTGCGCCCGGATGGCGTCGGTGAGCTGGCGCCCCACCGTGTGGACGGGGGAGAGCGCCGAGCCCGGGTCCTGGAACACCATGCCGATGCGCTTACCGCGCACCTGACGCAGTGCCTCGCCCGACAGTCCGGCGAGCTCCGAGTCCTCCAACCGGATGGAACCACCGGCGATGGTGACTCCCTTGGGCAGCAGTCCCAGGATCGCGGCCGCGGTGATCGACTTGCCGCAGCCGGACTCGCCCACCACTCCGAACGTCTCTCCCCGCTTGATGTGGAAGGAGACGTCCGAGATCAACTGGGCGCCGTTGCGATCGGTGACGGTGAGACCGTCCACCCGCAGCAGGGCGTCATCCGGCGAGGGAACCGGGGTGGAGACGATCGGCAGCTTCGCCTTCTTCCCCGAGCCGGCCCGGGGCGCGGACCGGGGTGACCCGGCGTCCCTGAGCCCATCGCCGAGGAGGTTGAAGGCCAGCACGCTCAGGGTGATCGCCGCACCGGGCAGGATCGCCAGGAGCGGATGCTCCGAAACGTGCTGTCGCGATGCGTCGAGCATGGCGCCCCAGCTGACCTGGGTGGCGTCGATGCCCACCCCGAGGAAGCTCAGGGTCGCCTCGATCAGCAGTGCCGTACCCAGGGCGATGGACGCCTGGACGATGAGCGGCGGCGAGACATTGGGCAGCACCTGCCGGAGCATGATCCCCGACGAGCGCAGCCCCAGCACCCGGGCCGCGTCCACATACAGCTTCTCGCGTTCCGCCAGGACCACGGCCCGGGTGATCCGCATAAAGCTCACGGCGAAGATCAATCCGACGGCGAGCATCGCGTTGCCCAGGCCACTGCCCAGGACGGCGACCAGGGCCAGCGCGAGCAGCAGTGCCGGAATCGACTGCATCACATCGGCGATGCGCATACCGATGCGGTCCCACCAGCCACCTCGGTAGCCCACGAACAGTCCCAGGCCCACGCCGAGCACCAGACCGATCGCCACGCTCTCCGTGGAGGCGAGCAGCGCGGTCCGGGTGCCGTAGATGATCCTGGACAGGGTGTCGCGACCGAGGTCGTCCGTGCCCAGCCAGTGATCACCGCTGGGGCCCTGGAGCTTGTTCGCGACGTTCGGGGCGGCCGGATCGTAAGGAGCGATCAGCGGGGCCCCCAGCGCCAGAACGACCTGGAGCAGGAGCATCGCGAGACAGAACAGGGTGACGGGCTGCCGCAGCATTCGACGCAGGGTGCGTGCCTTGGCGCGCGGCCCCGCGGCCGCCTCGGCCGCCGCGCCGTCCCCCGGCTCGATGCCGGCCGGGTCGGTCTGCTCGGTGAGGACGGCGGTGGACTGGAGGGTCCCCTCGCGAGGTTGATCGGTCATTGGGGCCTCACCTTCGGGTTGATCACGCCATAGAGGAGGTCCGCGCCCAGATTGACCAGCAGCACGATGACGGCCACCAAGACGATGGCGCCCTGAAGCACCGGATAGTCGGCGCGTACGACGCTGTCGATGAGCATGGTTCCCAGGCCCGGCACCGCGAAGATCCGTTCGATGACGAAGCTCGCGGCGACCAGGACGGACATTTGGATGGCGATCACCGCCAGTACCGGAACCATGGCGTTCTTGATCGCGTACCGCAGAACGATCTTCCGCTTGCGGATGCCCCTCGCCAGCAGGGTGGTGACGTAGGGCGACTCCAGCGCGTCGATCATCGCGCTACGGGTCTGCCGGGCGATGACCGCCGCCGTGTGCGAGCCGAGCGCGATCGCCGGGAGGATCATCCCGGTCGCCCAGGCCCCCGGGTCCTCGCCGATCGGGGTGTAGCCGACCACCGGAAGCCAACCGAGGTTGACCGCGAACACCAGCACCAGCAGCAGACCCAGCCAGAAGCTGGGGACGGCGAGCCCGAGGGCGACGACGGTGGTGAGCAGCCGGTCGGCGGTGGTGCCCGGGCGCAGCGCGCCCAGGACACCGAGCGGCACTCCGGCGAGCAGAGCGATCGCCATTCCGGCGATGGCCAGGGAGAGCGTGATCCCGATGCCGGTGGAGATGGACTCGGAGACCGGGATGCTCGTGTAGAGGGAGTTCCCGAGGTCTCCGGTGACGGCTCCACCGAGCCAGTCGATGTACTGCTCGAAGATCGGCCTGCTCAGGCCCATCTGCTCCCTGAGCGCGTCCTTGTCGGCGGCGGGTGCGCCCTCACCCAGGATCTGTGCCACCGGGTCGGTGGGCGTCAGATGCACCAGGGTGAAGACGAACGCCGACACCAACAGCAGGGTAGGCAGTGCGGAGAGCAGCCGCTGCAGGACGAATTTGGTCATCCGTCAGCGCCTTGCGCTGCTCGCGCGTCTGCGAAGACACGCTCCCGGACCCGTCGGACCGCCGCGCCCGCCTCGGTGCGGTCCAGATCGGTCATGCGACCGCCGCGCTTGCGGACCACTCCGCCGACGATGACGGTGTCCACATCGGAGGGGTTGGTCTGGAGGACGATATGGGCGGCGGGGTCTCCGAGTGCCATTCCGTACGGCTCGGTGTTGACCAGCACCACGTCGGCGAGCCGCCCGGGGGCGAGCGTGCCGAGGTCATCACCGAGGCCGATGGCACGGGCCGCGTTGACGGTGGCGAACTCCAGCATCTGCCGGGGGTCGACCATCGGGGTTCCGGGGCGGCGGGCCAGCGGGTAGCGGCCCGCCTCACGCTCGGCGGACGCGTCCACATTGCGCATCAGCAGGAAGGTGAGGCGCATGGTGGCGAACAGGTCGATGGCGACCCGGGCGTGGGTGTCGATGCCCAGGCTCGGGGATGCACCGGCCCTGTAGGCGCGGTTGAGTACGGTCATGGAACGGCCGCCGCCGAACTCTCCTTCGGGAGTGAAGGAGATACCGCCGCCGCAGGCCGCGAGCAGTTCCAGTTCCCCGTCGTCGGCCGCGTTGGCGTGCGCCGGCACGATGTCCTCGTCGAGGAGGCCGGCGTCGTGCAGGGCGCGGATCTGACCGGCCGGATTCTGGTGGACGCTCATCCGCATCCCCAGCTCACGGGCGAGCCCGACCTCCTTGGAGATCCGGTCCATGCTGCCGAACTCGATGGAGGACAGCGCCATGCCGACCCGCAGCAGTTCATCGTCCGCGGTCTCCTCGTGGAGGGAGCGGATGTGCTCCAGCCGCCAGGCGTGGTCCTCGGGCGGTGCGTCGAAGCTGCCGAGCATTCCGTACGCCCAGAGCGTGCGCTGCCCGGTGGTGCGATGGGCCCGTACACCGGCTTCCGCGTGCTCGGGGGACATCACGTTGTGACAGAAGTCCAGTACGCCGGTGACGCCGGCGTCGAGCATCTGGACCGACCCGGCGAGGGTGGCGTCGTAGATGTCCTCGGCGCCGAAGTGCTCGCGCAGATAGAAGACCCGGGACTGGTAGTCGTCGAAGGTCCAGCCGCTGGCGTGCAGCCCCTTGAGCGGGGTCTGCCAGGCGTGCATATGGGTGTCGATCAGACCGGGGATGGCGATCATCCCGCGGGCGTCGATCTCCGTGGCCCGGGGGTCGGACAGGTCCGTGCCGATGGCGGAGATGCGGTCGCCGACGATGAGGATGTCACCGGGGGTGAGATCTCCGAGCGCCGGGTCCATGGTGAGGACGGTGGCGTTCTTGATGAGCAGTCGGGGCTCGGTACGGCTGGTGGTCTCAGGCACGGCTGACTCCCTGAGGTGCGGGGGCGGCGATGGCGATGTCGGCGAAGGGCTTCGCGGTGTGGACGACGCGTCCGCCGACGAAGGTGAGGACGGACTCGATGCGCGGGATGACCTCTTCGGCGACGGTGAAGAAGTCATCGCTGAGGACGGCGAGGTCGGCGAGCAGCCCGGGTTCGAGCCGCCCGCGCTCGTTCTCCTCGAAGCTGAACCAGGCACCGGACGCGGTGTAGCCGCGCATGGCCTCTTCGCGGGTGAGCAGATGCTGCGGAGCGAGGGTGTCGTTCCCCGTGACGGTGCGACCGTTGAGGAACCAGGCGAGGGTGGCGAACGGGTTGTAGGAGGCGACCCGCATGGCGTCGGAACCGAGGCCCAGCGGAATGCCGCGCTCGATCAGCGTGCGCATCGGCGGCGCCTCGGCGACGGTCTCGGCGCCCCAGGCGGTGATGGCCTCGTCGCCCTGGAAGCGGAACAGCCCCTGGGCGAGCACTCCGGCGCCCAGCGCCTCGATGCGGTCGACATCCACCTGCTTGAGGGGCTCGGCGTGCACCAGGGACCAGCGCAGGGCGCTGATGTCGTGCTCGGCGTGCACCTGCTCCCAGGCGGTGAGGACGGCGTCGATGGTCTCGTGGTGGTGTGCGTGGGTGTGCACGGTCCAGCGGTTGGCGGCGAGGTCGGTGAACATGCCCAACAGCTGCTCCCGCACCTCGTCGTCGATGACGACCGGGTGGGCGATCTTGTCGACCGTCCGGTAGAGGGCGACCTCGCCGGAGCCGATGACCCGCAGCATGCCGTCGCCGACGTCCAGGGGGGTGAAGCGCAGGTACCCGGCCAGGTCCTCCTGCTCGGTGCCGGCGCGCTCGGCGTGCACGGCCAGCCGGGTGCGGACGGTGAGCTCGCCGCGGCGCCAGGTCTCCCGGATCGCCGGGTAGGCGGCGGGGCCGCTGTTGAAGCCGCCGCCGTCGATGGCGCCGGTGATGCCGAGCCGGTTGAGCTCTCGGGACATCTCGGCGGTGGAGGCGATCTGCTCCTCCAGGGTGGGGCTGGGCATCCGCCGGTAGAACCACTCCATCAGCGGGGTGCCGTTGACCTTGCCGGTCAGCTCGCCGTCGCTGTCGGTCTCGAACGAGGCGGTCTTGAAGCCCTCCTCGCCCAACTGCGTCACGAGTGCGCTGTCCACGCCCAGCTCCCGCATGGCCGCGGTGTTGAGGACGGCCCAGTCGTAGAGGAACTGCACATAGACGGGGTTGTTGGGAGCTGCCTGGTCGAGCTCTTCGCGGCTCGGTCCCCGGTTCTCGGGGAACTGCGCCGGGTGCCAGCCGCCGATGACCCTGATCCAGCTGCCAGCGGGCCGTTCGGCAGCGCGCCGGGTGATGGCCGCGAGGCCGCTCTCCAGGGACAGCTCGTCCTCCCAGCGCACCTCGTCGCGCCAGGTGCGCCCGGCGCGGACGATGTGCACATGGGAGTCGATCAAGCCGGGTACGACCCGGCGCCCCGCCAGGTCCACCACGGTGGTGCCGGGTCCTGCCAGATCCTCGATCTCCCGGCTGGTGCCGATGGCCGAGACCCGCTCGCCGGTGATGGCGATGGCCTCAACCTCGGCGTACTGCTCGTCCGTTGACATGGTGGTCACACGGCCGTTGAGAAGGACCAGATCGGGGAGTGCGTTCGGGGGCTGGGCAGTGCTCATGGGTGGGTTTCTCCATCCGGGACGTACGGTACGAAAGGGCCGGGGTGGCCGGCGGGGACGGGGCGGGATCAGCCGTTGGGCTGGGCTTCCCGGTAGCGGAACACCGCGACGTCATTGGTCGTGGAGACGATGTTCTGGACCTTCTTCGGGTTGTAGGCCCAGAAGCCGGTGTAGTCGAAGTAGCCGCAGTCCAGTGCCTCGTCGTTGACGATCTTCGACAGCTTCTGCCAGGCGGCGTCGCGTGCCTCGGGCGTGGTGGCCTTCAGGCCCTCCGCGGCGGCGGCGTCGATCTGCGGGTAGGGCACCTTGAGCGGGTTGCCCGGCGCGTCGATGGCGAACTTGCGGTTGTAGTAGTCGTACGCGCCCGAGCGGGAACCGTCGGAGAGGATCGCGGCCGGGTACTTGCCGTTCTGGTACGTGCTCAGGAACTGCGGGAAGTTCGGCAGTTCGAGCTTGACGTTCACACCGATCTTCGACATCTGGCTGCGGAACAGTTCGGCGATGGTCCGCTGGGTGTCATAGCTGATCAGGGTGAACTCGCGGGGACCGCCGGCTTCCTTGATCAGCTGCTTGGCCTTGCCCAGATCAAAGGGGTAGCCCTTGATGGTGGGGTTGTGGCCCGGCTGCCCTTCGGGGAAGCGCTGGAGCGGGGTCTTGCCCTTGCCGCCGAGGGCGGCGTCCGTGTAGTCCTGCGGGTTCATCGCGTAACAGACGGCCTGGCGGAACTTCTTGTCCGCGAACACGCCCTTGGTGTCGTACATCTGCAAGTGCCACAGCACCGAGGGGAACCAGGCGGACTTCAGCCCCTCCTTGTCGGCGCGCTGAGCCAGTGGCGGCGTGGTCCACACGACGTCGAGCTGTCCGGCACGCAGAGCGTTGTAGAGGCTGTCGGGGTCGTTGATCTGGGTGATCTCGACCCGCGCCGGGCCGATCGACTTCTTGTCGTAGTACTTGTCGAAGGCGGTGGCGACGGTACGCAGTCCCTTGGTGGACGCCTTGGCGTCGTACTTCCAGGGGCCGGTGCCCACGCCAGCGGTCTTCCAGTCCCCTGCCGCCAGCGACTTGGGGGAGACCATGTACATACCGAGCCGGGCCAGATTGGTGACCAGGGACGGAGCGGGCTCCGAGAGGGCGAGCCGCACATGGGTGGCGTCGACAGCGGTGATCGACTTCACCGCCGCCAGCTGGCTGCGGTACTGGCTGGGGGTGTTCTTGATCCGCTCAAGGTTCTTGACCACGGCATCCGCGTTGAACGGGGTGCCGTCGTGGAAGAAGACGTCGGAGCGGAGGGTGAAGTCGACCTGTAGTTGGGTCTCCTTCCACTCCGTGGCCAGCTGCGGCTTCAGGGTGAAGCCGTCCGGGGCGACGCTGAGCAGTGACTCGTAGACCAGCGAAGTGAAGGTGCTGTTCTGCTTGGTTACGGTCTCCCAGTCTTCGAACTGCTGGTTGGTGCCGACCTTGAGGGTCCCGCTCGGTCCGGTGCCGGCCTTCTTGGTCGGCTCGGACGAGGTGGTTCCCGTACCGCTGCACGCGGCCAGGGTGACGGTGAGGGCGGTGGTGAGCAGTAGCCCGCCTGCCACGCGGCCCGATCTTGCACGGGAGCGGCGAACCCGCCCCGCAGGGGTGGGCAATCCGTTTTGGGTCACAGCGAGAACCTCCACAGCAGCTTCTTCTGAGCGCCGATACGCGGTGCGATGTGCGTTATGGTGCACGTGTGTGCAGTCATCCTGTCAAGGGTTCTGCACAGACTCTTCGAAAAGCCTCAGCAAAGCCGCACTCTGGACGGGCAAGACAGACATCAGGCACAAAGTCGCTGGACATCTGTGAACAGGCCCTATCCAAGACACGCCGTGCAGTGTTCAATATGCCGTGCATGCCTGTGCACCGCTGTGCAGTCCTATACAGTTGTCTAGTGCGTGAACACGGCGGATGAGATCGATCGGGAGGCTCGATGAAGCCTGAGGGGGAAAGCGCCGGCCTGGGCGGCAGACTCAGAAGAGTCCGCGCCGAACGTGGTCTGTCGCTGCGTGAGCTGGGGAAGCTGGCCGGCTGTTCCGCGAGCCTGATCTCACAGGTCGAACGCGGCCAGACCGCCCCATCGGCCGGAGTCATCTACGGCATAGCCAATGCACTGGAGATCTCTCTCGACTACCTCTTCGGAGTCGCCGACACCGAGGAGATTCCCGCACCCTCCGCCCGTGGCGCCCGGGCGCCGCAGATCGCGCCACCGCCGCAGAACGGTGAGAACGGGGTCCCCCGATTCGCCACGGCGGGCGCTGCCCCCGTCAACGGAGGCGGGCCCCGGCGCTCCGTACGGATCGGAGCGCCCGAAGGGCGGGAGACGGTCGACGGCCTGCCCCTGGAGCCCGACGGCACGGCACCGGCATCCGGACCCGCACTGGTGCCGGCGGCGGAGACCATCGTCCAGCGCAGGGGAAGCCGGCGCACCATCGACCTCGCCAGCGGGGTCCGCTGGGAGCGCCTCACCCCCCAGCAGGACGGGCGGGTGGACTTCCTGGAGGTGGTGTACGCGCCCTACGGCAGATCCACCGACAGCCGCTGCCCGATCCGGCACGACGGCCGGGAGTATCAGCTCGTCCTCCAGGGCACGCTCCACGCCGACGTCGGCTTTGAGACCTATGTGCTGGAGGCCGGAGACTCACTGGCCTTCGATCCAGCCACACCCCACCAGTACCGGAACATGAGCGGTGAAGAGGTTCGGGCGATCTCGGTGGTCGTCCACCACTCCGACTGAGCGCTCCAGGTGCGAGGGGCCCGGCAGCGAGGGCCTCTCGGCCGGACGGGACTACCTAGGCCGACGCCCGTCGCACCAGTGCGGTGGGGGTGATCACCGAAACCGGGGCTCCACCCTCCTGACCAGCTTCTTTGTCATGGTTGAGTATCCCCATCAGCAGTCTGACCATCAGCCTGCCCATGCCCTCGATGTCCTGGCGCACCGTGGTCAACGGTGGGTCGGCGAGCTCGGCGACCGAGGGCATATCGTCGAAGCCCACCACCGCCACATCGCCGGGCACCGCGAGGCCCCGCTCCCGTAGCGTCCGCAGCGCGCCCACGGCCATGAGATCGTTGGCGGCGAAGACCGCATCCAGATCGGGTCTGCGCGCCAACAACTCGACCATGGCCCGGGCCCCGCTCTCGGTGGTGAAATCGCCCTGGGAAACCACCTCCGGATCGGCGTGCGGCAGCACGTCATGGAAGCCGGCGAGCCGGTCGAGCGCCGAAGTCTGGTCCCGCGGACCCGCGATATGCGCAATCCGGCGCCGCCCGATCGACACCAGATGATGGACCGCCTCCCTGGCGCCACCCCGGTTGTCGCAGTCCACATAGGGCACATCCGCCCCCGCTGCCTCCGGCCCATCGGGGCGGCCACCGAACACGGCGGGGACCCCCGACCGCCCGATCGCCGCAGTGAGCGCCCCGTCGTTGTGCAGCGAGAACGCCAACGCCCCGTCCACATGGCCACCGCCCAGGTAGCGGGCGATCCGAGTGTGATCGTCGGGTCCTTCCGCCCACAACAGCACCAGCTGGGCGTCCTGCGCCGTCAACTCCCGGCTGATGCCCCGCACCTGCTGCTCGAAGAACGGATCGGAGAACACTCTGAACTCAGGCTCGCCGATGATCACCGCAATCGCCCCGGTGCGCCGGGTGACCAGCGTCCGAGCAGCGTGATTGGGGATATAGCCCAACTCCTCGACCGCGCGGCGCACCTTGTCCACCAGCGCGCCGCGCACCCCCGCCCCGCCGTTGACGACCCGGGACGCGGTGGCCCTGGACACTCCAGCACGGGCGGCGACGGACTCCAGCGTGGGGCGGGGCCCCATGGTCCGCTCGGTCACGGTGGGCGCTCCTTGGCTGATGCGGTCAGCCGTGTGCGGGGACCCGGCCGCTTGCGACGGCAGCGCAGAGGTACTGCCGCGGTGAGCCAGGATACCGGCGCTTCCTGGCCCATGAGACCCCTTCCGACCTGCTGTGACACACCTTGACAGATCGGTGGAAAAGATCCACGAGGAGGGCGGCACGCTGTCACACCTGTCTCAGCGGCAAGCCGAAGGCCCTCTGTCGCCGCGGAGTTGACAGGGGTAACTTCCCGCCCATGTCGATACGTACGCGGGGAACCCGCTTGACGTACAGATCGCTCGTGCTGGCGGCGACGACCGCCCTGATGGCCTTGACCCTGGCCCCCGCCCACGCGCGGACGGCGCCGGGGACGGACCGCGGGTCGCAAGGCCCGCGGGAGAGCAGACCGATCCACTCCTACGAGAACGCGATCCGTGAATCGGTGTGGGTGGACATCCGACTCGACGGCGACAGCGACGGTAAGGCCGACCGGGTCGCCGTCGACATCGTCCGTCCGTCGGAACCCGCACGCCAAGGGCGCAAGATCCCCGTGATCATGGACGCCAGTCCCTACTACGCCTGCTGCGGACGCGGCAACGAGAGTCAGCGCAAGACCTATGACGCGGCCGGCCGGCCGGTTCAGTTCCCGCTCTACTACGACAACTACTTCGTGCCGCGCGGCTATGCGTTCGCGGCCGTCGACCTCTCCGGGACCAATCGCTCGAACGGCTGCGTGGACGTCGGAGGAGCCCGGGACATCCAGTCCGCCAAGGCCGTCGTCGACTGGCTGAACGGCCGCGCCCGCGGCTATACGACCCGCACCGGCGACGAACGATCCCGGGCCGACTGGTCCACCGGAAACACCGGAATGATCGGCAAGAGCTATGACGGCACCATAGCCAACGGCGTCGCGGCCACCGGTGTGCGAGGACTCAAGACCGTCGTCCCCATCGGCGCCATCTCCTCCTGGTACGACTACTACTTCGCCCAGGGCGCCCCGCTCTTCGACTCCGGCCCGGACTGGCTCGCCAACTACATCGAGAACCCGCAGGCCCGCGAGCGCTGCCAGGCCGTCCAGCGGCGTCTGGTCGACCAGGCCCCGCGCAATGGCGATCTGACCCGGCTCTGGCAGGAGCGCGACTATGTGCGCGACGCCGACAAGGTGACGGCCAGTGTCTTCGCCGTGCACGGGATGCAGGACCTCAATGTGCGGGGAAAACACTTCGGACAGTGGTGGGACGCCCTCGCTGACGAGGGTGTGGAACGCAAGGTGTGGCTGTCACAGGTCGGGCACGTCGACCCCTTCGACTTCCGGCGCGCCGAGTGGGTGAAGACCCTGCACCGCTGGTTCGACCACTACCTCCTCGGATACGACAACGGCATCGACGACGAACCCATGGCGGACATCGAAGTGGCCCCCGATCAGTGGAACACCGACCGGCACTGGCCGCCGCGCTCCACCCGGACCACCGTGCTCCGCCCGGGCCAGGGTGCCCAGGCCGGTGTGGGGACCCTGGCCACCCGCCCGGCCCGCCCCGGTGCTCGTGAGACCTTCACCGATGACCGCGGACTCAACGAGATCGACTGGGCGGCCGCCATCGACCGTCCGACTCCGGCCAAGGCGGGTTTCATCACCCGACCGCTCAGCCGGCCCCTGCGGCTCTCCGGCTCCGGGAAGGTCACGATCACCGCGGCCTCGACCACCCCCAACGCCCATCTCTCCGCCGTCCTGGTCGACCTGGGCCCCGATGTCATCCGTGACTACGCGGCTGCTGGCGAAGGCATCGCCACCCAGCCCAAGCGCACCTGTTGGGGCGCGAGCACCACCGGTGACAGCGCTTGCTACAAGGAAGCCACAGCGCAGACCAAGGCCGTTGGGCAGACCGTGTTCAGCCGCGGGTGGGCCGACCTCGGCAACCACGCGTCAGCTGCCCGTGAGCGTCCACTGGTCCCCGGCCGGCCGTACACCATCACCCTCGATCTGCACGCCACCGACCATGTGGTGCCGGCCGGGCACCGACTCGCCCTGATCATCGCGGGCACTGACCGCAACCTCATCGAACCACCTGCCAGCACCCCCACCCTCAACCTCGATCTGGCGCGAACCTCGGCGCGACTGCCGCTCGTCGGCGGTCCGGCCGCCTTCGACCGCGCCACCAGTGGTCCCGTCTTCACACCGGCACCGCGCGACACCCGCCTCGGCGGGGTGGCCGAGCCGCGTGCCATCCGACCGATCCCGGGAGCTGACAGCCGATGATGTCCCGCAGACGCACGCTCGTCCTGACCGCCGCGGCAACCACCCTCGCGGCAGGGCTGATCGCCGCCCCCGCCCAGGCGGCGGACTCCACCCCGCGCACGGGCTTCGAGCTCAGCGATGGCGCTCGTTGGACGGGGGAGAGCGAAGAGCAGTCCTTCCTCACCGACGTCGACCGCGGTAGCGACCGGGCTTCCATCCAACGCATCGGCACGACCAAACAGGGCAGGCCGCTCCAGTTGGTGAGCATCGGTGAGCGGCGAGCCCCCACCAAGGTGCTGCTGATCTGCTCCCAGCACGGAGATGAGCCGTCCGGTCGTGAGGCGTGCCTCACCACCGTCCGCGACCTCGCCTTCGCCACGGACCGGGACACCCGCACCCTGCTCTCGCGCACACAGATCCTGGTGGTCCCCAACGCCAACCCCGATGGACGGGTCGCCGACACCCGGGGCAACTCCGACCGGGTGGACATCAACCGCGACCACATCGCCCTGAACACCGCCGAAGCCCGGGCGATGGCCGCCGTGATGCGAGACCAACGCCCCGACGTCATCTATGACCTGCATGAGTACGGTGCCTCACCGCCCTACTACGACCGGGACCTCTTTGACCTCTGGCCCCGCAACCTCAACACCGACAGCCGGGTCCACCGGGAGTCAAAGATCCTCTCCGAGCGCTATGTGCGTCCGGCCGCGCGGGCGGACGGCCATACCGCCGGCACCTATGGCATCTGGACCGACCCGGTCACCGGAGCACCCATCCGTCAGGTCGCCGGCGATGGGCAGGAACGCATTCTGCGCAATGCTTCAGGAGCCAAGAACGCCCTCGGGCTACTCATCGAGAGCCGGGTCGATCCGCTGACTCCGCAGGAGCAGGGGGACCCGGCGCTGAACAACCGGCGGCGGGTGGGGAGCCAACTGTCGGCGCTGGATGGGCTGCTGTCCTTCGCCGTTGAGCGACGGGCCGCCATCGAGGTGGCGACCACTACGGCCCGACTGACCGGCTTCCTGGACCGGGGGCCGGTCTATCTCGGCGGCGCGGACAACGACCCCGCCACCCCCGCGGAGACCCTGGCGGATCCGCCGTGCGGTTACCGACTCGACGCGACACAGTTCGCCGCGGTCAAGGATGAGTTGGCGCTCCATGGTGTAGTCACGAAGAGTGATCGCGAGGGTGCGTTTGTGCCCCTGCGGCAGTCCCAGCGAAAGTTGGTTCCCTTGCTGCTAGACCCGAGTGCGACCTACCATCTGACATCGGGTCAGCCGATTGCAGCCTGTTGATCGTGCCGGTGACTGTCACTTGTGGTAGTGGGTAGCGGAAGAAAAAATTCCGCTTCACCCCTGAGAGGTGCCACCCGTGACGCACGAACAGCAACCGGATGATCGGGGGGCACGGTCGGTCACGACCGAGTTCTCCGATCATCCTCAGGAGACCGGGCGCCCCTCGACGGATCGCGTGGTCTTCGGCGTCACCGCCGTTCTCACCCTCGCCTTCGTGGTCTGGGGCTCCCTCGCCACCGATGTCCTGGAAGACGTCTCCAGCACCCTGCTCAGCGGGCTGATCCACAACGGCGGCTGGGCCTTCGTCCTCGCCGCCTCCGGATTCGTGGTCTTCGCGCTCTGGCTCGCCATCAGCCGCTACGGGAAGATCCCGCTCGGCCACGAAGACGAGGGCCCCGAATTCCGTACGGTCTCCTGGGTCGCGATGATGTTCAGCGCCGGTATGGGCATCGGCCTGATGTTCTACGGGGTCAGTGAGCCGTTGGCGCACTTCATCACGCCCCCGCCCGGTACCCGGCCCGCCGACTCGGCGGAGGCGATGAGCGTGGCCATGGCCACCACGCTCTTCCACTGGACACTGCATCCATGGGCGATCTACGCGGTGGTCGGACTCGCCATCGCCTACAGCACCTTCCGCCGCCGCCGTAGACAGACCATCAGCGCCGTCTTCGAGCCGCTGATCGGCAAACGACACGCTCACGGCGGTGCCGGTCGTCTGATCGACATCCTGGCGATCTTCGCCACGCTCTTCGGGTCGGCCGCCTCGCTCGGGCTCGGGGCGCTGCAGATCGGCAGCGGCTTCACCGAACTCGGCTGGCTGGACACCGTCGGCACCGGACTGCTCGTCACCATCATCGCCACCCTCACCGTGGCCTTTGTGCTCTCCGCGATCTCCGGGGTCGAGAAGGGCATCCAGTGGCTCTCCAACACCAATATGGTGTTGGCGCTGGTGCTGGCCCTCTTTGTCTTCGTCGTGGGACCCACCATCCTCGTACTCGACCTCCTGCCCACCTCGATCGCCTCCTACTTCGGCGAACTACCCCGCCTCGCCGGGCGCACCGAGGCCGGTGGAGGCGAAGGAGTAGCGGGCTGGCTGGGCAACTGGACGGTCTTCTACTGGGCCTGGTGGATCTCCTGGACGCCGTTCGTCGGCATGTTCATCGCCAGGATCAGCCGGGGCCGCACGATCCGTCAGTTCGTCGGCGGCGTCATCCTGGTTCCGAGTTCCGTCAGCCTGGTCTGGTTCGCCGTCTTCGGCGGTACGGCCATGCAACTCCAGAAGGACAAGCAGCTGGGCGATGCGACCACTCCGGAGGGACAACTCTTCGCCGTGCTCCAGCAGTACCCGATCCCCACGGCCATGAGCCTGCTGGTGATGGTGCTGGTCGGCATCTTCTTCGTCTCGGGCGCGGACGCCGCGTCGGTGGTGATGGGCACCCTCTCGCAGAAGGGCACCTTCGAGCCGTCCAAGCTCGTCGT
The DNA here is from genome assembly GCF_023701525.1 of Streptomyces albipurpureus. Classification (GTDB taxonomy): domain Bacteria; phylum Actinomycetota; class Actinomycetes; order Streptomycetales; family Streptomycetaceae; genus Streptomyces; species Streptomyces albipurpureus. The sequence continues at coordinate 114,668 of NZ_JAMQAW010000001.1, read as the reverse complement.
CGTCTTCTGGGGCGTGGTGACCGGGGCCGTGGCCGCGATCATGCTGCTCATCGGCAACGGGAAGGGGGACGCACTGGCCGGGCTGCAGAACCTGACCATCCTGGCGGCGGCGCCGTTCGTCCTCGTCATGCTGGGGATGTGCGTGGCACTGATGCGGGACCTACGGCATGACCCCTTGATCGTGCGCGGGGAAGTGGGGGCCGAGATGGTGGAGTCCGCGGTGATCGCGGGGCACGAGCAGTACGACGGGGACTTCGAGATCCGGATCGGGCCGGGGGGCGGACTGGGGGACGGGACCGAGAATCCTCCGGGGAAGGGCGCGGGTGGCTAAGGGATCGGGCTGGGCGCCCCTGCCCTCCGCTGTCCTCGCCGGAGGCGAGGCCTGGGGCGCCCAGGGCGGAAGCCCAAGCTGCTCCGGGCGCCCGCCCAGGGGCGGAGGGTTCCCGTCCGCAAGCGCCGGACCGGCAGGGGCGGCCCCTTCGGCAGGGGCCTTGTTGTGGCGGGGCCGCCCGCACCCCGGGTTCCGGGTCGATTCGTTTGGATCGTTGAGCGGGTCGAAGCGGAAGCCGCTGACGATGTTGAGTCCGGCCTGGTAGATGGTCGCGGGTCTCGTCGTCACGGGTGGCGCGGCCGCGACCCCGAGGGAGTAGCCGGACACCCCCTCACGAACTTGCCGGCCCCTTCTGGTGAGGTGGCCCAACAGCCCCGGCAGGCGGCCTCCTTCTTCATTTTCCCGCTCCCCACTTCTCTCATGGAGAGTTGGGGGGTGACCGTATGGAAACGACCGTAGGCGTAGCTCTCCGTACCGGATGCGTTGAGAGCCGTGACACGGAATGGCTGACCATTGGCATGCCAGACGTCTTCACCTACAGCCTGACGATCGGTCTCGATACGAGCATCGGCTACCGGCAGGTTGTCGTCGATGGCGGCGACCGGCCGCTGCTGGGCGCCGAGGATGGCGCGGGTATGGGCTATTGGCCGGCAATGTACACATGGACCATGACGCCCAAGCGCACGCTCAGGCAGTGCCAAGAGGAGAGGGACGTCCGCCCCGGCCAGGAGCCGAGGTGTTCCTGAACCCGGGCGCGGGCCGGGTCGCGGTGGCAACGGTCACCGGGCTGGGGCCGCTTCGGGGGCCTCACCGTGCCTGCCCGGTGCCCATGGCCCGGGAACAGGAGAAGGCTCCCGGTCCGAGGTGGACCGGGAGCCTCTGCCCCTGAGCGAGAGCTTGGCCCTCTCGCTCTCACGCCCCCAGGCGTGGCTCTACTTGGCGCTGCCGATGTCGGCGGCCCAAGGGTAGGTGAGCTGGACCGAGGAGATCGGCGCCCCGGTCAGGCCCTTCTTCAGGAAGACGGGGTTGAACGGTGTGTACAGCGGCATCCAGATGCCCTGGTCGACGGCTATCTGCTGGGCCTCGGCGATGAGCTTGGCGCGCTTTGAGGTGTCGGCGGCCGACTTGGCCTCATTGATCAGCCGGTCGAAGGTCCGGTCCGACCACTGGGCGAAGTTGAAGGTGTCGCCCGTCTGGAGGTACTGGTAGAGCGCGGTCGGGTCCGGGTAGTCCGCCTGCCACAGGGAGAAGAGCATGTCGATGCCCTCCCGTGCCTTGGCATCGCTGTAGAGGGCGTTGTAGTTGTCGGCCGGAAGGGTCTTGATGTTGACCTTGAGGCCGACCGACTCACCGGCGCGCTTGACCTCCGTACCGATGATCGGCATCTCGGACTGGGAGCCGGTGACCGCGATGGTGATGGGCTTGCTCGGTGCGCCGGCTTCCTTGACGAGCTTCTTCGCCTCGTCCAGCGAACCGTTGGGGTCGGGCAGCGCGTCGTAGGCGGCCTTCAGTTCCTTCTGGGCGTAGCCCCAGGTCCCCGGGGCGGTGGGTGCCTTGAGGGTTTCCGCCGCCCCGGAGACGGCCGCGGAGATGATGCCCTTGCGGTCGATGGCCATCGAGAGCGCCTTGCGGATCTTGACATCGGCGAGCGGGCCCTTGAGGTCCGTCACCATGCCGACATAGCTTCCCGACGTCCGACCGAAGTAGAGCGAGCCCTTGTCGGAGGTGAGCAGCTTCGCGTAGCCGGAGGCGGGGACGAACCAGGAGCCGTCGAGTTCACCGGAGAGCATCGCGGTGGTGCGTGCCGCGGGGTCGCGGATGAACTCGAACTCCACCGCGGACGCCTTGGCCTTGCGCGCCGTGTCCCAGTACGCGTCGAAGCGGTCGATGGTGATGGACTTACCGGCCGACCAGTCGGCCAGTTTGAACGGACCGGTGCAGTCGACCCCGCCGTCCGGGCGGCCGAGCGTCTTGCCGGCCTTCTGGGACGCCGCCTTGTTCAGGACCCGGCCGGCCGGTGTCGCCATCGCCTGGTTGAACTGGGCGTCCGGCTGCTTCAGCCGTACGGTGATCTCCCTCGTCCCGGTCGCCTTGATCGAGTCGACGTTCTTGTAGACGGCGTCGTGGTACGAGCCGAGGGACTTGTCGAGGTTGCGGCCGAGACTGTAGGCGACGTCCTCCGCGGTCATCTTGGCACCGCTGTGGAAGGTCACCCCGTCGCGCAGCTGGTACACCCAGGTCAGTGGGCTCGGATTGGTCCAGGACGCGGCCAGCGACGGCTGGAAGGAGAAGTCGGGGTTGATCTTCAGCAGGCTCTCGCAGACATTGGCGAGGACCTCCATGGGCGGGAAGTCATTGCTGTAGATCGGGTCCAGGGACGAGGGTTCGGCGTAGAGCGCCCATCTGAGGGCGCCGACATCGCCCTTCGCCGCCGGTAGTGACTCGGTGAGCTTGGGGGTGCTCGGACCCGTCTTGCCGGCGCCCTCCACTCCACCGCAGGCGGAGAGTCCAAGGGCCGTACAGGTGGTCAGCGCGACAAGGACCGTGGTGCGCTTGGTGATGCGGGGCATGGCTTTCCTCCACAAGGCGGGCCGGAGTCACTGGGTGGCGAGGAATTCGCGTCGCGCCTGCGACACTTGAGCGGGATCCCAGCCCAGCCGTGGCACGCTGGACAACAGGAGCCGGGTGTAGGGGTGTTCGGGGCGTTGGAGCACTTCGGCCGTTGGCCCGCTCTCGATGATCGAGCCGCGGAACATCACGACCACGTCGTCCGCGACCCAGCGGACGACCTCCAGATCGTGGCTGACGAAGACCAGCGCCACTCCGGTCTCCCGACGGATCTCGGAGAGCAGATTGAGGATCTGCGCCTGGATGGAGACATCGAGCGCGGCGACCGCCTCGTCCAACACCAGCAGCCGGGGGTTGGCCGCCAGGGCCCGGGCGATGGCGACCCGCTGCCGTTGCCCGCCGGAGAGCTCCCGAGGCAGGGCCGCCGCCTCCCGGACACCGAGTCCGACCTGTTCCAGCAGCTCTGCCCGCCGCTTGGCGAACGCCGAGGTGCTCAACTCGGTGTGCAGTCGCAGCACCTCGTCGATGGCGCCACCGACGGTCTGCCGTGGGTCAAGGCTCTGATAGGGGTCTTGGAAGACGAGCTGTACGGTTCGGGCGCGCTGGCGACGGAGTTTGCGGCTGCTTCCGGTGCCGATCTCCTGGCCGTCGAAGAAGATGCGGCCCGAGTCGGGCTCTTCCAGACCGACGATCAACTTGGCCGTTGTGGTCTTGCCGGAGCCGGACTCACCGACGATCCCGAGCGATCCGCCGACGGGTACCTCGAAGGAGATGTCATTGACGGCGACGACCTTGCCGTGGTCGTACGTCCTGCGCAGCTTCTCGACCCGGGTGACGGGGTGCTGGGCGGTCACGGCCGCTCTCCCTTCGTGAGCGGACCCACCGGTTGGACCGGCGGTTCCGAGGCGAGATGGCAGGCCACCTGGTGGCCGTCGACCAGCCGGGTTTCGGGCGCCGTTTCCTGGCAGAGGTCGATCGCCTTGGGGCACCTCGGAGCGAACGCGCAGCCGCCTTCGACCTCGTAGAGGCCAAGAGGCCGGCCCGACACCGCCTTGAGCTCGGTGCGATCGGGCGAGGGACGGGCGGCGAAGAGGGCCGCCGTGTAGGGGTGCTGGGGTGCCCGGGCCAGTTCGGCGGCGGACGCCACCTCGACGATGGAACCCGCGTACATCACATGGATGCGGTCACAGGCGGAGACCGCGAGGTCGAGGTCGTGGGTCACCAGGACGATGGACAGTCCCCGGTCCCGGCGCAACCGCAGCAGGATCGAGACGATCTCGGCCTGGGTGGTCACATCGAGCGCGGTGGTCGGCTCGTCCGCCAGCAGCAGTTCAGGCTCGCTCGCCAGCGCGGCGGCGATCATCACTCGCTGGAGCATGCCGCCCGAGAGCTCGTGCGGATACTGGCGCATGTGCCGGGCCGGGTCCGGTAGCCCGACCTCGTCCAGCAGTCCTGTCGCCTTGCGGGCGGCTTCCTCTTTGGACATCCGTTGGTGGATGCGCAGTCCCTCGCAGAGGAAGGTGCCGATGCGCTGGAACGGATTGATGTGGGCCCGCGGGTCCTGGAAGATCATCGACGCGGTCCGGGACCGCAGCTTCGACAACTCCTTGCCGGAGGCGCCGAGCACATCCAAGCCCGAGACCTGTACGCGTCCACTGATGTCGGCCTTCGCCGGGGTGAGGCCGACGGCCGTCCGCAGTGTCATGGACTTGCCCGAGCCGGACTCACCGACCAGGCCGACGATCTCGCCCTTGGCACAACTCAGGGAGACCGACGCGAGGATCGGCTTGACGTCCTCGTCGCGGCGGACCGCGAGCGTGAGGTCTTCCACGGCGAGCATCGCGGTGCTCGGCGGTGCGGTGGTCATCGGTCCGCCCTTCTGATGCGGTCGGCGACTCCCTCGCCGATGAGGCTGAAGCCCACAACGGCGCAGACGATGAGGACGCCCGGGGCGAGGGCCGACAGGGGCGCCCCCTGAAGCAGGGCGACCTGCCCCTCGGAGATCATGGCTCCCCAGTCGGCCTGGGGCGGTTGCACACCGAAGCCGAGGAAGGACAGTCCGGCGAGGTCGATCATGGCGTAGCCGAAGCAGAGCGAGGCCTGCGCCAGCACGAGGGGTGCGATGTTGGGAAGCAGGTGCCGCACGATGATGCTCACGGCGGGGAACCCCTGGATCTCCAGGGCTCGGATGTAGGGGCGGTGCCGCTCACTGAGTGCGGCGCTGCGCGTCATCCGGGCCATGTAGGGGGTGTAGGCGATGGCGAGGGCGAGCACGGTGGCCTTCAGACCGGCGCTGAGCACCGAGACCAGCAGGATGGCCAGCAGCACACCGGGGAAGGCGAAGATCAGCTCGATGGCCCGGGAGAGCGCCGTGTCGACCCAGCCGCCGCGCCAGGCGGCGACCACACCGATGGTGACACCGAGCAGCGTCGCACCCACGACCACACCGAGTGGGCCGAGCAGGGAGCTGCGGGCCCCGTAGATCAGTCGGGACAGTACATCGCGTCCGGACTGATCGGTGCCGAGGAGATGGTCGGCGGAGGTCCCCTGGAGGCTGTTGGCGAGTGACACCGCGTTGGGGTCGTGCGGAGCGAGCCAGGGGGCGAACAGGGCGACGAGTACGAAGAGGGTCAGCACCCCGATCGACAGGGTCATCGCCTTGTTCCCACCGAACCTGCGGCCCAGGCCCCGACGGCGGACGAGAGCGGACTCGGTCATGACCGCCATCAGGCACCGACCTTTCCACGCACCCGCGGATCGACCAGCGGGTAGACGAGATCAACCAGCAGATTGGCGAGGGCGAACACTCCGACGATGATCAACACAATGGCCTGGGTGACCGGGAAGTCCTTGGCGTTGACGGACTGCACCAGCAGTGAGCCCATCCCGTTCAGGCCGAACGCGGTCTCCACGAGCGTGGTCGTGACCAGCAGCCCGGAGACCACCAGACCGGCGAGGGTGACCACGGGCACCAGGGCGTTGCGGAAGGCGTGCCGCCAGATGATCCGGCTCTCGGGCAGGCCCCGTACCCGCGCGGTCTCCACGTACTCCTTGCCCATCTCGGCGAGCATCGAGGAGCGGGTGGCCCGTGCCACCAGCGCGGCCGAGGAGAGCGCGAGCGCCACCGCCGGCAGGGTGAGGTGCCAGATCCTGTTGAGGAAGCCCTCACCCGCGCCGAAGGCGGGGAACCAGCCGAGGGTGACAGCGAACAGCGAGGTCAGCCCGATCGCCACCACGAAGGACGGGGTGCCCATGGCGACGGTGGTGCCGATGATCGCCGCGCTGTCGACCTTGCCGCGCTTCACGGCCGCGACCACACCGATCACAATGCCGGAGACGAGGATCAGCGCGAAGGCGTAGACGACCAGGGTCGCGGTGGTGGTGAGCCGGGAGGCGATCAGATCGTCCACCGGCTGCCGGAACTGGAGCGACTGACCGAAGTCGCCGGTCACGATGCCACCCAGCCAGGAGAGGTAGCGCTCGAAGAAGGGATCGTCCAACCGGTACTGATCCCGGATGGCTTGCAGGGTGTCGGCCGTCACCGAGTTGCCCCGGGCCAGGAACGACTCCGGTGAGCCGGGTGCCAGATACATCGCCGAGAAGACGATGAACGAGGTGGCGAGCATCAGAAGGGCCAGCGCCGAGAGCCGTTTGGCGATCATCCTGAGCGCACCGCTCAGTGCGTCGCTCATGAGGAGGCTCCCAGGTGGGCCGCCCACGGGTAGTGCAGCTGGACGTAGGAGGCCGGGGTACCGGTGACCCGCTTGTTGAGGAAGAGCGTGTTGTACGGGGCGTACAGCGGTATCCACACCAACTCGTCGACCACGATCTTCTGGGCGGCGGTCACCAGATCGGCGCGCTGCGCCTGGTCCTGGGTCTTGCCGGCCTTGACGATGAGGTCGTCGTACTTCGGGTTGGAGAAGCCCGAGAAGTTGTAGAAGTGATCGGTCTGGAAGTACTGGTACATCTGCAACGGGTCGGCGAAGTCGGTGCCCCAACCGGTGAGGTAGAGATCGATGCCTTCACGGGCCTTCTTGTCCGTGTACACGCCGTTGTACTGGTCGGCGGGGACGGACTTGATCTGGACGTCGAGGCCGATCTTCTTGGCGGCTGACTGGATCTCCGCACCGATCACCGGGACCTCGGCCTCGGCGCTGGTCGTCGCGACCACGATCGGCTTGCTGGGCGCACCGGCGTCGGCGACCAGCTTCTTCGCCGCTTCGAGGTTCTGCTCGGTGACCTTGAGCCCGTCCCAGGCCTGCTGGTACTTCTCTTCGGCGTAGCCCCATGAGCCGGGGACCGCGGGAGCCTTCTGGGGCTGGCCCGCGCCACTGATGACGGCGTCGATGATGCCCTTGCGGTCGATCGCCATGGACAGGGCCTGCCGGATGCGCACATCGCGCAGCGGCCCCTCGGTGTTCATCACGATGGCGTTGAAGCCCTGGGTGGACTTGCCGTAGTAGACCGAGCCCTTACCGCTGGACGACAGCCGCTTGATCGCGGACGGCGGGAGGAACCAGCTGCCGTCGATCGAGTCGGACAGCAGTCCGTTGACCATGGCGGCGGGGTCGCGGACGAACCGGAAGACGACTTCCTTGGACTTGGCCTTGTGCGCGGGGTCGAAGTAGTTGTCGTCCCGCTTCAGGGTCATCGACTGGCCCTTGTCCCACTTGCTCAGGGAGAACGGGCCAACACAGTTCACACCGCCGTCCGGTGTTCCGTACGCCTTCCCCTTGGCGGTGACCGTTGCCTTGCTCCCGACGATTCCGGCGGGACTGCTCAGATACGAGTTAAAGAGCGCGTCCGGCTGCTTCAGCGCGACGGTGACCTCCAGCGGGCCGCTCACCTTCACTGAAGAAACGTTTTCGTAGGCGCCGGACCAGAACGATCCCGCCTTGGTGTCCAGGTTGCGGTTGAGGCTGAAGGCCACGTCCTCGGCGGTCAGCTCGGTGCCGTCGTGGAAGGTCACCCCCGGGCGCACCTTGTAGACCCAGGTGGTCGGGGTCGGGTTGGTGAAGGACTCGGCCAGCGCGGGCTCGACCGACATGTCGGGGGCCAGGCGCATCAACCCCTCACACACATTGGCCATGATCTGGCCGGTCTCAAAGCTGGCGTTGTAGATCCAGTCGAACGACGAGGGTTCGGCGGTGACGGCCCAGGTGATGCGGTCCAGCGAGCCAGCGGCCTTCGGGGTCAGCTCGGTGACCTTGAGCCCCTTCTGGTCGGTGGACTTCTTGTCCTGACTGACACCGGAGCAGGCCGTGAGGGCCAGTGTCCCGACGACCAGGGTGACGGTGAGACGTCTCGCGCCAGACGGGACGGAATTGGCGTTCAAGTGGAGTACCTCCGCGAGGGATCGGGGTCACGCAGGGCAGGGAACAGCGAAAAACAAGGGGGAGGTGCGGGCAGCGGAGGAGCCATCCCGGCGGGGGTATCACCAACGTCTCGGCTGCGCTGCGGAGCCATCGTGCTCGGGCTTGTTGTGCGGCAGTTAACACCCGTGGATTCACGGGGTCAAGACTCAGAAAGAAACGTTTCTTTCGGAAAAAGAAACGTTTCTTTTCTGTCTGGCATGCGTCATGATGCTGAGCCATGGCGGATGCTCAGTCTTCCGCCTGATGATCTGAGCATTCCATCCATCGGAAGATGTGTGATGACCCTGCCCTGGATTCTGGTGACCGGGAACGGCGCCTTCGGCACCCTGGCCTCCCGGACCGAGCTGCACTACGCCGACAACCCCAGCTCTGCCGTCGCGCTCGCCCTCGACGGCGAGGAGATCGGCGGCCACCGCGTGGTCGGACGCAGCCTCATCTGGGGTGAGCGCCCGGAAGAGGCCCTGCTCCCGCTGCTGCGTGAGCAGGAGCCGCCCGCCGCGGTGATCGCCTGTGGAGTGTTCTCAGGACGGAGCACCGTCACGGTCGAGCGCACCGCCGTCAACGTCGAGGACTTCCAGTTCGCCGAGGACGGGCGGCGCCCCGCCGGCGAACCGCTCTATCCGGACGGGCCGGCCGCCTATCTCTCCACCCTGCCGATCAAGGCGATGGCCACGGCGATGCGTGCGGCCGGTGTGCCCGCGTTGATCTCCAACTCCGCCTCCACCCACGGCTGCAACGCCGTCATGTACACCGCGCTGCATCTGACCGCCCAGGCCGGCTGGCCGACTCGTTGTGGTTTTGTGCATCTCCCCGACACTCCGGAGCACGTGGCGCAGATCGGCCACAACGGCCCGAGCATGTCCCTCGCACTCCAGATCTCGGCCGTGCGGGCGGGCATCGCGGCGGTGGTCGCCCATCCGTCCGACATCCCCGTCCCCGCCAATGAATGGGAGTGGTGACAGCGCCATGCCTTTGGAACTCGACCTATTGATCCGGGACGGCCGTGTCCACGGCCGTGAGGACCTGGTGGACCTGCACATACGGGACGGCAAGGTGATCGCTCTCGTACCCAGCGGCTCGACCACCGCCGAGGCGTCCGAGATCCTCGACGCCGGTGGGGGGCTGGTCTCCCGGTCCTTCACCGAGCCGCACTACCACCCGGACAAGGCGTACAGCCGCAGCCTGGCGCCCAGTGGTGCCAGGGACTCCTTTGAGCGCGCCCGGCTGATCAAGGCCGGTTTCACCGTGGAGGACGTCACCGAGCGCGCGGTGCGCGCCCTGAAGTTGGCATCCGCCAACGGGGTCACCACACTGCGGGCCAATGTCGATGTGGACTCCTACGCGGGGCTCCGCGGACTGCACGGTGTGCTGGCCGCCCGGGAGCGAGTGGCCCATCTGATGGACGTGGAGATCGTGGCCTTCCCGCAGGAAGGTCTCGATCGGGACCCCGAGTCCCGAAGCCTGCTGGTGGAGGCGTTGAAGTCCGGCGCCGACCTCATCGGCGGCTGGCCCAATGTCGAGGACGGCATCGAAGCCCAGCGTGCCAACGTCCGTGAGATCTTCGATCTGGCGGAGCGCTTCGACGTCGGTGTGGACATCCACGCGGACTGCATGATCGACCCCAGCGAGACCATGCTGGAGTACATCGCGCAGGAGACCGTCCGCCGTGGCTACCAGGGCCGGGTCCTGGCCAGCCACTGTTGTGGTCTGGAGGTGTACACCGACACCGACGCGGCCCGGACGATCGCGGCCGTGGTCGAGGCGGACGTACGGATCGTGGTCGTTCCGCTCAATCTGCTGGACGGTGGCCCCCGCGGGCTGTCCCGGCCGCAGGAGCTGATGGCGGCCGGCGCGATCGTCGCCGCGGGCAGCGACAACATGAACGACGGCTGGTACCCGCTCGGCACCCTGGACCCGCTGGACCGGGCCCAAATGGCCTTCTTCGGCGCCGGATTCCACGACGAGGGCGCTGTTGACACCGCCTGGGAGCTGGTCTGCGGCCAGGCGGCGGCCGTGATCGGCGGGCGACCCGGCGACATCGCGGTGGGCGAGGACGCCGATCTGGTGCTGTTCGACGCTCCCGACCGGGCGACCGCGCTCGCCAACATGCCTTCCTCGCGCGTCACACTGCGGCGCGGACAGGTGGTCAGCCGTCGCGACACCGGCAGCCGTACGGTGGAACCGGTGGCCCCGTGACCTCGCACGCTCCCGCCCCGCACGCCCCGGGTGAGCCGGCACCGCAGGTGAACCAGCCGAGCGAGCTCCCCGTGAACCGCAACCGGGGAATCGACGAGTCGGCCGGCCAGCGGGCGCGCCCGTACGCGGCCAGGTCCGTCTCCCGCCCCGAACCGGGGGCAGGCCCCCATGCGCCCGGGCGACGCCCCAAGGCACCGGCCGCCACCGACCATGTCGATCTCGCCGTCACCGGTGCCACCGTGGTGACGCCGGAGGGACCGCGGACCGGTACGCTCCTGGTCGATGACGGCCGGGTGCACGCCATCGTCCCGCCCGCCACCCGGTTCAGCGCCGCCGAGACCATCGACGCCACCGGACTGCATCTGATCGCCGGTGTGATCGATCTCCATGTGCACTTCGATGTCCCCGGCATCTCCCTGGAGGCGGACTTCCACACCGGCACCCGCTCCGCCGCCGCCGGTGGTGTCACCTTCGTGGTCGAGCACCCCTTCTCCGACCCGCCGACCACCACCGCCGACCGCTATCGCGCCAAGGTCGAGCAGGCCGCGGCCGGCGCGGTGGTCGACTTCGGTCTCTGGGGCGCCCTCACCAAGCCGTCGCTGGATGAGATGGCGGGCCAGCACGGGCTCGGCGCTCCCGGCTTCAAGGCGTTCATGCCCGAGAACGACATGGACTTCCCGCCGGCGACCGAGGCCGATCTGCTCACCGGAATGACCACGGCCGCACGGCTCGGCGCCCGCGTGCTCGTGCACGCCGAGGACCGTGACGCGCTCGCCCTCGGTGAAGCCACCCTGCGGGCCGGTGGGCGCACCGACTTCGCCGCGCTGCTGGAGGCCCGCCCCCCGGCGACCGAGATCACCGCGGTGCGCCAGGTGCTGAGGCTGGCCCGGCAGACCGGTTGCGCGGTCCATCTGGTGCATCTCTCCACACCCGAGGCCATCGACCTGGTCACCGAGGCACGCGCGGGCGGACTGGACGCCACCTGTGAGGTCACCGCCCACCATCTCCTGCTGAACGCCGCCGAACTGCCCGAGCTGGGCGGTTTCGGGGTCTGCGCCCCACCGTTGCGCGACGCCCACCATGTGGAGCAGTTGTGGGACCGGGTCCGGGCCGGGCGGGTGCACGCGGTCGTCTCCGACCACTGCCCCTACGGCCGGGCTGAGAAGCTCGCCGCGTCCGACGATGTCTTCGGTTGCCCGTTCGGCATCCAGAGCGTCCAGGAGTATGTGCCGCTGGTGATCAGCGAGGCACTGCGCCGGGGGATGCGGCTCACCGACATCGTGCCCCTGATGACGAGCGGCCCGGCCCGACTCGTGGGCGCGGTCGGCTCCAAGGGGGCGATCAGCGCGGGTATGGACGCGGACTTCGCCCTTCTCGATCTGGACGCCCCCTGGGTGGTCAGCGCGCAGAAGCAGCAGCACGCCGAGGAGCAGTGGTCCCCGTACGACGGACGCACCAGCACGGTGAAGGTCGTCCGGACCGTTGTCCGCGGTCGGACGGTGGCCATCGAGGGCGACATCGTGGCGCCCAAGGGGTCGGGGCGGTTCCTCCCCCTCGCGGGGCCGGCGGCGACCGCCTCCGCAGCACCGGATGAGGAGGCGGCATGCCAGATCTGATCGCCTCCCAACCGGATGTCATCCGTGGTGCCACCGAGTTGATCCGCACCTGTCTGGCGGTCACCGACGCCGACCGGGTGCTGGTACTGACCGACCGGCGCACCCGCCCCCTGGCCGATGTCATCGCGGACCAGGCCCGTACCGTCACCGCCGCGACCGTGGCGGTGATCCCCGATATCGCCGCGGGGTACGAGCTCGCACGGCAGGAGATCGGGCGCGTTCTCGATGCCCGTCGACCGACCGTCACCGTGTTCGCCGCGGCCGACCCCGGCGATCTGCTCGCCTGGGACCCGACGTTCTGGGCACATCTCGAACGGTTCGGCGCCCGCCACGCCCATATGCCCGCGCTTGACGACGCCTGCCTCGGCATCGGCATGGCCGTGGACTACACCGAGGTCGCCCGATTCACCCTGGGGGTACGCGATCTCCTCAGCGATGCCCGCTCGGTACGGGTCACCAGTGCGAGTGGCACCGATCTCCTCCTGAACTGCGGTCCGGGCCGCCCCTGGACCCCCTTCACGGGCCTGTACCAATGCGTTGGCCAGGGCGGGCGACTGCCCCAGGGCGAGGTGTTCTGCACCCCGCTGACCGCCGACGGCATCCTGGCGGTCTCCGTCGTGGGCTACCCGTTCAACGCCGCCTCCGGACTCCTGGCCGAGCCGCTGCTGATCGAGGTCGAGGGCGGTACCGCGGTCGGGTTCGATCACCCCGACCAGGAGCTTCGGTCACAGGTGCGCGACTGGCTCACCAACGCCCCCGGTGGGCTGCGGCTGGGGGAGTTCGCCCTGGGCACCAATCGGGCCCTCCCGGCGATCACCGGAAACCTGCTGTTCGACGAGAACGTGCCCGGGGTGCACATCGCCTTCGGTCACCCCTTCCCCGATTACACCGGCGCCGACTGGGAGTCCCCGGTCCATGTGGACATGGTCGTCGACCGCCCCAGCGTCCACGCCGACGGCCTCACGGTTCTCGCCGATGGCCAGTACTGCATCCCAAGTCGCCTACCAAGGAGTTGACCATGACGAACCCGGCAACCGTCCACCATGTCAGCGCCAACAGGGGGCGCGTCCGTGCCGCGTACACCCTGATGTGCCCGGAGAACCTGGTGGAGAACGCGCTCCCGCACCTGGCGGGTGTCAACGCGATGCCGCTGGCCACCCCGCGCTCGCTCCCGGCGCAGTTCGGCGAGTACCTGCTGGAGTTCGAGGCGGGCGGCAGAAGCACCCGCCCGCTGGGCGCGGGCTTTGAGAACTTCCTCTACGTCCTCGATGGCCAAGCGGTGGTGACCGCCGAGGACAACGGCCACACCCTGGAGCCGGGCGGCTATGTCTTCCTGCCCGAGGGAATCGAGTTCGCCATCGAGACACCGGGCGCGAGTCGGGTCCTGTGGGTGAAGCGTCGCTATGAGCCAGTGGCGGGTATCGCGGGCCCGGACATCGTTGTCGGTCATATCGACGAGGTCACCCACCACGCCGATGACACCATCGGTGGCACCTACGCCCCGCTGCTGCCGCTCGACGAGCGCTACGACATGGCGATGAACTTCATGCGGTTCGAGGTCGGCTCGCGGTTCCAGATGGTGGAGGTGCACCACCAGGAACACGGCCTCTACATGCTCGAAGGCGAAGGCATCTACTACCTCGGCGACGACCATGTCGAGGTCTCCGCCGGCGACTTCATCTACATGGCCCCGTACTGCCCGCAGTCCTTCTACGCGACCGGAAACACCCGCCCGTCGTACCTCCTCTACAAGGACATCAACCGTGACGGCTTCTGAGATCCCCGCAGACCTGACCTCCGCAGACCTGATCATCGAGGGCGCCACGCTGGGCGGCGAGACCGTTGACGTGGTGGTACGCGGGGGGCGCATCGCCGCCGTCGGTCCCGGCGCGGGCGACGGGATCGGCGCACCCGAGCGGATCGCGGCCAACGGCGGTCTGATCAGTCCTCCGTTCACCGAGCCGCACAGCCACCCCGACAAGGCCCTGAGCCGCCGCTCGATCGCCCCCCTGGGACTGCCGACCAGGCTCACCGACCGCCCCGCACTCATGCAGCGGCAGCGCGACCTCAAAGCCACCTTCACCCGGGACGAGGTCGCCGCCCGGGCCGGGACCTTCCTCCGGCTGGCCGCCTCCCAGGGCATCGGTACGGTCGCGGGCCAGGCCGACATCGACACCGTCACCGGACTGACCTCGTTCGAAGGCGTGATGGACGCCCGCGAGAAGCATCTGGACCTGGTGGACCTCAGGGTGACCGCGTTCCCCCAGGAGGGCCTGGTCCAGGACCCCGGCGCCTACGACCTGGTCGCCGCCGCGCTTGCCTCCGGCGCCCATCGAGTCGGTGGCTGGCCCAACAACGAGCGGTCCTTCGAGGACCAACTCAGCCACCTTGACCAGGTCTTCGAGTTGGCCGAACGATTCGGCGTCGGAATCGACATCAACATCGACTACTTCACCGACCCGACCGAGCGCCTGCTGGAACCGCTGGCCGAACGCACCCTCGCACACGGTATGCAGGGCCTGGTCAACGCCAACCACGTGGGCGCCCTGGAGACCTACTCCGACGACGACGCCGCGCGGGTGATCACCAAGGTCGCCGAGGCCGGGATCACCGTCACCGTCTGCCCCTCCAACCTCGGCGGCTCCTACCCGTACCGCGGTGTCTCCCGGGCCAATGAGCTCCTGGCCGCGGGAGTCGTCGTCACGATCGGAACCGGCAACTTCCAGGACAACTGGGAGCCTTTCGGCAACCTCGACCCGCTGGATCTGGCACGGTTGGCCTGGCACGCCTTCCCGCTCAGCGACGAGGACGACAAGGGCATCGAGATGGCCTGGCGCCTGGTGACGGACCATGCGGCGCGCGCCGCCGGGGTGCCGTTCGGTGAACTGCGCACCGGTGGAAGGGCCGACTTCGTCGTCCTCGCCGCGACCACACTCACGGACGCGCTGCGCAATGAGCCGGGACCGCGTTGGCTGGTGCGCGGCGGTAAGGTCGTCGCCGGGCGAGTCGGCGAGATGTGGACCGCCCCCGAGCCCGTCGGAGCACACTGACTGCCGTACGGCGAGGGGCAGGAGAGAGGAAGCCGGCTCAGGGGACCCGCTCACATCGATCCCCCTCTCCCCTCCCTCGTCGTACCGTATGCCTACGCACGGAACCCCGGGGCACAACACATCGTCCGCGTGGGCTCCTAGTGAACCGTCCTTATCCCAAGCAGGGCTACGAGTGAATCTGGTGGTTCCGTGGTGAAGGTGACCAAGGCCGCAGCAGGCAGGGTGACGATCCGCGATGTCGCCGCCGCAGCCGGAGTCTCGGTGACAACCGTCTCCGACGCCCTCAACGGCAAGGGCAAACTCCGTCAGGAGACCCGCGAACGCATCCGGCAGACAGCTGACTCGCTCGGCTACCGACCCAGCCGGGTGGCGCAGGCGTTCCGGCACGGCCGTACCGGCACCATCGCGCTCGTCCTCCCGCACCGGGACGTCAGCGGCAATGAGTACGACATGATCGGCCTCGACTACTACATGACGATCGCCTCCGGTTCGGCGCGCGCCGCGTTCAGCGAGGGATACGCCCTGATGCTGACACCACGGATCACCACCGAGGACGAGTGGCGGCTGATCGGCCCGGACGGTGTGGTCCTGTGCGACCCGGCCGCCAGCGACCCCCGTATCGACATGCTGGAAGGCATGGGCATCCCGGTCGTCTCCATCGAGCGTGACCCGGACCGCCCCGATCGCCCGTTCTATGTCTCCGGCGACAACGAGCAGAACATGCGCGATCTGCTCGACCACCTCCACCAGGGGGGAGCCCGCCGGATCGCGCTGCTCTCGGCGCGTTCCTCCTGGGCATGGACGTTGGAGGGCGAGCACGCCTATCAGTCCTGGTGCGCCGAGCGGGGAGTCCGGCCCTTCGTCGCCCATGTCTCCGTCGACCGCCTGGAAGCCGACTCCTACCGAGCGGCCTGTGCCTTGTTGGACGCGGATGAACCCCCGGACGCGCTGATCGCATCCGCGGAGCAGTACAGCGAGGGCGCGACCCGCGCCTGCCGGGAGCGCGGTGTGCGCATCCCGGAGGACTTGATGCTCGCGATCGGCATAGACAACCGCTTCGCCCAGCAGTCCGATCCGGCCATCACCGCGATCGACCTCCGGCCGTCCGACCAGGCAGGAGCGGCGGTCGACATGCTGCTCAAGCGGCTGAACGGCACGCCGGTCGACAAGCCGTCCGTGGTGCCGAGCCAGTTGCGCGTACGGGCCAGCACCAGCCGATCCTGACCAGCGCAAGCGGAGGTTGGCCACCGCGCGGGCCGCGTCCCGCCTCGGGCGTGAGCTCCGATGTGACCAATGTGCCGGCCTGATCCCGGCTGGTACCAGCCGAAGCCGACCACCGAAGGAGCCAGCCCTTGGTCCATCCGTAGGCCAGAACCGGGCAAGCGCGGGCGGGAGTTGGCCGGTGCCGGGAGACCGATCCCGACCAACGCAAGCGGCTCCTCTGTGTCCAGAGGGCGTTCCGCCGTCAGGACCCTCGCCCTGTCGTCGCGGGAAACCCGGGTGAGGCCTTCCGACCGGGGGACTCGATGAGCACGCGGCCCTCGCCCCGGCGGGAGAGGGCTCAAGCCCGCGCCGAGACCTCCGGGATCAGTCCGACCGCGGCCAGGGCACAGCCCCATCCCACCGTGATCCCCGCCCCACCGTGCCCGTAGTTGTGCACCACCAATCCGCCGCCGGGCCATGGCACCGCCTCGATGCGCACCCCCGCGGTCCGAGCCGGCCGCAACCCGACCCGGGTCCCGAGGATCCGGGCGTCCGCGATCGCCGGGTAGTAGCGCGCGCAGCGGGCGACGATCTCCGCCGTGGTCGCCGGGTCGGGCTCGGTGCCCGCGTTCCCGTCGTCGGCCGTTCCCCCGAGGACCAGCCGACCCGGCTGCGGAAACACATACGTCGGCTGCCCCGAGCCGTCATCGGGCAGGACGAGCCACTCCTCGATGCCCGGGTTCTCCACCAGCACCACCTGGCCGCGCACCGGAGTCAGCTCCCTGTCCCCGGTGAGCTCCCGCGCCCCGATCCCCGTGCAGTTCACCACCACCGGCGCCGCGGCCACGGCCTCCTCAAGGGAGCGCACCGCCCGAAGCTCCACCGCACCGCCCGCCCGCTCCAGCCGCCCCCGCAACCAGCCCAGATGCGTCGGCATGTCAACCAGCGGCAGCCGTGCCCACACCCCCTGCGTGTGTCCGGACGGCAGCTCGTCGACCCGGGCGTGGCGTACTGCCCCCGCCTCGCGGGTCCAACTCTCCAGCTCATCGAGCCGGGTGTCCGCCACGACCCCGGGCCGTAGTCGCACCCCGGTTTCCTCAGGGCGCCTCGACCACTGCCGACAACGCTCCAGGGTCGCCATCGCCCACTGCGCGACCAGTTGCTTCGGCTCGATCCGATACGGCCACCACAGGGCGCCCGCCACCGCGGACGTCGTCGCCGAGGGGGCTTCACGCGTCCACACCCGTACGCGATGTCCACGTTCCGCGAGCAGCATCGCGGTAGTGAGCCCGCTGACCCCGCCTCCCAGCACCACCACATCACCGTTCATGGGACGGACCGTAGCGAATATGTTCCATCGCGCTCTGAACCCCGTTGGTGAGGGGATACTCAGGGCATGTCTGCCGAGTACACCACCTTCGGGTTGGCACCGGCGATGCGAGCCGGGGGAGTTCTCGCAAGTGGCGTCTTCAAGACGCATCGGGACTTCATGGACTTCATCGTCGATGGTCAACCGCTGCTGTTCCAGCTCAGTGACCTCGACGCGGTCTCCCCGCTCGCGTCCGACGTCCCGCCAGCGATCTTCACCGCCGAGGTGCGCACCCTGCTGCTCGAAGCGCCCGCACCCCTGGCCGACGGTCGCTGTGTCATCTACGCCTGCCCCGAATGCGCGGACCTCGGCTGCGGCGCGGTGACCGCGGTCATCGAGCGCGATGGCGCTGACATCGTCTGGCGGGATTTCGCCTGGCAGACCTCGGAGCAGGCCGATCTCGAACGCGAGGGCTACGAAGGGATAGGGCCCTTCCGGTTCCGGGGCGATGTCTACCGGGCCGAGCTGGAACGACTCATCGCCGCCACCACGACCGATGCGACGGCCGGCCCCGCGCGACCCCAACGCGGCAGGGTGCTGCTGATCGGCGCCCGCGCCTCCGTGCTGCGCAAGCTCGCCGCGGCCCTGCGCACCATCGGCGTGGGCGCGGACATCTCCCGGGACGCCGCCCAGGTCCCCGCGGAGGAGCTGCGTACCTATGGCGCGGTCGCCTTCGGCCGCGCGGTCCCCGATGAGGAGCGCGCCGCCGTGCGGGAGGCCTTCACCGCCGCGGGAGCGGACGCCGCCTTCGTCGACGGACTGGCCCCGGTGATTCCCGTGCTGCTGGCCCAGATCGAGGACGCCCTCCACCGCGGCCCGCGGGAACTGCGCCGGCTGGTCGCCCTCACCGCGGCGGACGGCGAGGCCTGGGTGACGGTGACCTCTTCCTGTGAGGTATCGGTGCGGGCGTACCGGCTTGACCGGATCTTCCGTACCCATGAGCGGGAGGTCTTCGCCGGCCTGCTGGAAGCAGGGGAGCATCGCATTCCGCTATCACCGGGGGCGGTCAGGGGCCCCGCCTTCCTGGTGGCGCGCACGGTGGACGGTGTGCTGGTCACCCAGGTGCCCCGCTGACCGACCCTGGATGCCGGGCGGCCCGGTCCCGCCTTAGGATCGCTGTCTGATGACTGCAACTCTCGTCGCCAAGGACCTCGCCGCGGGGCATGGCGCCCGCTCCCTGTTCGCCGGGCTCGACCTCGTCGTCGCCCCCGGTGACGTGATCGGACTCGTCGGTGTGAACGGCGCCGGCAAGTCCACGCTGCTCCGGCTGCTCGCGGGTCTGGACCAACCCGAACAAGGGGAGCTACGACTCTCCCCGCCGACGGCCACCATCGGCCACCTCCCCCAGGAGCCGGAGCGTCGACCCGGTGAGTCGGTAAGGGAGTTCCTCGCCCGCCGTACCGGAGTCGCCGCAGCCGGCGAGAGCATGGACCGGGCGGCCCAGGCGCTCGCGGACGGCACGCCGGGCGCGGACGACGACTACTCCCTCAGCCTTGAGCGCTGGCTGGCGCTCGGCGGTGCCGACCTCGATGAGCGGGCCGAGGGCGTCGCGGCATCACTCGGCCTCACCACCGGCCGCAGCGTTCTCGACCTCCCCATGACCGCGCTCTCCGGCGGCCAGGCGGCCAGGGCCGGGCTCGCCTCACTCCTGCTGTCCCGCTATGACGTCTTCCTCCTCGACGAGCCCACCAACGACCTCGACCTGGACGGCCTGGACCGGCTGGAGAACTTCGTGGGCCAACTACGGGCCGGCACGGTCGTCGTCAGCCATGACCGCGAGTTCCTCACCCGTACCGTCACCAAGGTCCTGGAACTCGATCTCGCGCAGGGCAGCGTCAGTCTGTACGGCGGGGGATACGACTCCTATCTGGAGGAGCGCCAATCCGCCCGGCGGCACGCCCGGGAGGAGTTCGACGAGTACGCGGACAAACGGGCCGCCCTCGAAGGACGGGCCCAGATGCAGCGCTCCTGGATGGACAAGGGAGTGAAGAACGCCCGTCGCAAGGCCACGGACAGCGACAAGCTCGGCCGGAAGTTCCGCAGCGAAGCGAGCGAGAAGCAGGCGGCCAAGGCCCGTCAGACCCAGCGGATGATCGAACGCCTCGACACCGTCGATGAACCCCGCAAGGAATGGGAACTGCGTCTGGAGATCGCGGCCGCCCCACGCTCCGGCTCGGTCGTGGCCACCCTCGACCAGGCCGAGGTCCGACGCGGTGACTTCCACTGCGGACCGCTCACCCTCCAGATCGACTGGGCGGATCGGATCGCGATCACCGGGGCCAACGGTTCCGGTAAGTCCACCCTGCTGGCCGCGCTCCTGGGGCGACTTCCGCTGGACTCCGGACGGGCCTCACTCGGCCCTGGTGTGGTCGTCGGTGAGGTTGACCAGGCCCGGGCGCTCTTCCACGGCCCCGAGACCCTTCTCGACGCCTTCAGCGCGGCCGTCCCCGACACCGCACCCGCCGAAGTACGCACCCTGCTGGCCAAGTTCGGCCTCACCGCCGACCATGTGCTGCGCCCCGCGACCACGCTCTCACCGGGCGAGCGCACCCGTGCCGCCCTCGCCCTGCTCCAGGGCCGCGGGGTCAATCTCCTGGTACTGGACGAGCCGACGAACCATCTCGACCTGGCCGCGATCGAGCAGCTGGAAGCGGCGCTCGACCGCTATGAGGGCACCCTGCTGCTGGTGACCCACGACCGTCGGATGCTGGAAGCGGTGCACACCACCCGCCGTGTCGCGGTGGCCGACGGAAAGATCACCGAAGGCTGACCACGGTGCGGGACAGCTAGGACCACGTACGGCTGACGGTGGAGACCGGTGCGTCCGGTCTCCACCGTCCAGGGGTCAGCGGCGGCGGTCGGGACCGGTCAGACCGGCCCGACGCAGTGCGTCCGCCATCGCGCTGTTCGTCGGAGCGGGCACCTGGCGCTCGCCACCGCGACCGCCCTGTTGACGGCGTGGCTGGCCCCCGCCGCGCTCACCGCGCTCCTTCACCGGCCGCCCGCCCGCAGGCTTCGAGCCCGTACCGCCGTTCTGCGCGCCGCTCTTGGCGGCCTCGTCATCGAGCCGCAGCGTCAGCGCGATCCGCTTCCGGGGAATGTCCACATCAAGGACCTTCACCTTCACCACATCACCCGACTTGACCACGTCCCGGGGGTCCTTGACGAACGTCCGCGACATGGCCGACACATGGACCAGACCGTCCTGGTGGACGCCGATGTCGACGAACGCGCCGAAGGCCGCCACATTGGTGACCACCCCTTCGAGCACCATCCCCGATGTGAGATCGCCGATCTTCTCCACGCCCTCCTTGAAGGAGGCGGTGCGAAACGCCGGCCTCGGGTCACGCCCGGGCTTCTCCAACTCCCGCAGGATGTCGGTCACCGTGGGCAGCCCGAAGGTCTCATCGACGAAGTCATCGGGCCGCAGTGACCGCAGCGCCGCGGTGTTGCCGATCAGCGCCGCCACCTCACCGCCCGCCGTCTTCACCATGCGTCGCACCACCGGATACGCCTCCGGGTGCACACTGGACGCGTCGAGCGGGTCCTCACCGCCTCGGATGCGCAGGAAGCCCGCGCACTGCTCGTACGCCTTGGGGCCCAGTCGAGCCACGTCCTTCAACGCCCTACGGGAGCGGAACGGGCCGTTGGTGTCCCGGTGCGCGACGATGTTCTCCGCGAGGCCGGCACCGATGCCCGAGACGCGTGAGAGCAGTGGGGCGGAGGCCGTGTTGACATCCACACCGACACCGTTCACACAGTCCTCGACCACGGTGTCCAACGAGCGCGAGAGCTTCACCTCGGACAGATCGTGCTGGTACTGGCCCACACCGATCGACTTGGGGTCGATCTTCACCAGCTCCGCCAGCGGGTCCTGGAGCCTACGGGCGATGGAGACCGCACCGCGCAGCGACACATCGAGACTCGGCAGTTCCTGCGAGGCGAACGCCGACGCCGAGTACACCGACGCGCCGGCCTCCGAGACCATCACCTTGGTGAGGTCCAACTCGGGGTGCCTGGCGATGAGTTCACCGGCCAGCTTGTCGGTTTCACGGGACGCCGTGCCATTGCCGATCGCGACCAGATCGACCGAGTGCTCCTTGGCGAGCTGCGCCAACCGGGTCAGCGACTGATCCCACTTGTTGGCCGGCACATGCGGATAGATCGTGTCCGTGGCGACCACCTTGCCCGTCGCATCGACGATGGCCACCTTCACACCCGTACGGAAGCCGGGGTCGAGCCCCAGCGTCGCCCGGGTGCCGGCGGGCGCCGCCAGCAGGAGATCACGCAGATTCGCCGCGAAGACGCGTACCGCCTCGTCCTCCGCCGCGGTGCGCAGCCGCAGCCGCAGATCGATGCCGAGATGCACCAGCACTCGGGTCCGCCAGGCCCACCGCACGGTGTCCGCGAGCCACTTGTCGCCGGGACGCCCCCGGCCGACGACCCCGAAGCGGTGTGCGATGGCGTTCTCGTACGCGGAAGGACCGGGCTCATCCGATGGCGCGTCCGGCTCCAGCGCCAGGTCCAGCACCTCTTCCTTCTCGCCCCGCAACAGGGCGAGCACCCGGTGCGACGGCAGTGCGGTGAACGGCTCGGCGAAGTCGAAGTAGTCGGCGAACTTCGCCCCCGCCTCCTCCTTCCCCGCACGCACCTTCGCGGCCACCCTGCCCCGCGTCCACATCCGCTCCCGCAGCTCACCGATCAGATCGGCGTCCTCGGAGAACCTCTCGGTCAAAATCGCCCTCGCGCCCTCCAAGGCTGCTGCCGCGTCGGTGACCCCCTTCTCCGCGTCCACGAATTCCGCGGCGGCGGTGAGGGGCTCCTTGGACGGGTCCCCGAGCAGTCCGTCAGCCAGCGGCTCCAGGCCGGCCTCACGGGCGATCTGCGCCTTGGTGCGCCGCTTGGGCTTGAACGGAAGATAGATGTCCTCCAGCCGCGCCTTGGTGTCCGCGCCCCGGATCTGCGCCTCCAGCGCTTCGTCCAGTTTGCCCTGTTCACGTACGGACTCAAGGATTGCGGCCCGTCGCTCCTCCAACTCCCGCAGATAACGCAACCGCTCTTCGAGCGTGCGCAGCTGCGCATCGTCGAGCATCTCGGTCGCTTCCTTGCGGTAGCGCGCGATGAACGGCACGGTGGACCCGCCGTCGAGCAGCTCCACGGCCGCCTTGACCTGCCGCTCCCGTACGCCGAGTTCCTCGGCGATCCTGCCTTCGATGGACGTCGTCACGGTTTCCCGACTCGCCTTCCCGTACTGCCAGTGCCTGACAGTGCATTGTGCCGGTCCGCCGGGGGAGATGTCGCGCGGCCGGTGACTCAGGCACGTCGAGTCCGTCGCCCACCGCCGCCCGAGGCGCCGCCGAAGAGCCGGGCGAGGAGCCGGAAGGGCAGGGTGACGACCGACGCGATCGCGGAGCCGACGGTGCGCAGAACATCTGCGATGGCACGGAACATGGGAACCTCCTGAGAACGGTTTTCGGTCAGGAGGTCGGCTTACCCCGCACACGGCTGGCAAACGTCCGGCTCACCCCCGGTCGCAATGCCGGTACGCCGGGACAGATCGGAAGACAGGCCAGCAGCTGGGCATGACCATTCCCAGCGCGTGGTCAGTTCACGCGCACGGCCACCCCCGGCACCCGGTCACTTCCGGCAGGTGGCCGTCTCAGGCACGGGGGAGGTCCTCGGTCCGAGCCGGGAACCGCGGCGCCAAAACCGTCCAGGTGAACCGCGCCGGGCGCCGCTCCGCAAAGGCGGCCACGCCCTCCGCCGAATCGTCCGCCGAGCGCTCCTGCTCCGCCCAGTACCCGTCCCGGTCCACCCTGCCGGTCGCGAACTCCTTGGCTGCCGCCTGAGTGAGCTGTGAGCGCGCGGTGATGACCTCGGTGAACGCCGCCACCCGCGCGCTCAGCCGCTCCGCGGGCACCACCTCGTCGACCAGACCGGTACGCAGTGCCCGATCCGTGTCGATCAGTTCCGCGGAGAACAGCAGGTACTTGGCGGCCGATGGACCCACCAGGGAGACCAGGCGACGGGTGGAGGACGCCGGGTAGACGATCCCCAGCTTCGCCGGTGTCACCCCGAACAGCGCGCCCTCCTCGGCGAACCGCAGATCGCAGGCGGCGGCCAGCTGGCACCCGCCGCCCACGCAGTAGCCGCGTACCGCCGCGAGCGTCGGCTTGGGGAAGGCGGCGAGCGCGTTCTCCGCGCGTACGGCCAAGGACCGGGGGGATTCGCCGGCCCCCTTCAGGGAGGGGATGTCGGCCCCGGCGCAGAAGGTGGACCCGTCGCCGGTGAGTACCAGGGCGCGTACGGCCGGGTCGGTCGCGAGCGGGCCGAGGAGTCCCGTCAGCTCGCGCCACATCGCGTTGGTCATGGCATTGCGCTTGGCGGGATTGCTGATGACCACCGTGGCCACACCGTCCGTCACGGTGCAGCTCACCTGAGGTCGGGGGCTGGGCGGGGCTGGCGACTCCATGCGCCGGATGCTATCCGCCACCAGCGGATCTACGATCAAGAGGGGGCAGCCGGGGGGTACGGCAAGGAGGAAACGATGGCCGCTCCCGCTCAGGCGCCCAGGAGACTGAAGCGCAACTTCAGTCTGCTGGCCGTGCTCGGTGTGATCCTGGTGATCGCCGGTCTGGTCGGCCTGATCTACACCTGGGTAGCCACCCTCACCTCCATGCTGCTGTTCGGCTGGCTGCTGCTCATCGGTGGGTTGATCGGGCTGCTCCACGCCATCCAGTCGCGGGGCAGCGACTACTTCTGGCTTGCCGTGGTGGTCGCCGCGCTCAACATCGCGGCCGGAGTCGTCGTCATCCGGCATCCCGAGGGCTCCGCGGAGGCGCTGACCCTCTTCGCGGCGCTGCTCTTCCTCACCGGCGGACTCTTCCGGTTGGTGGGCTCGCTGGTGGTGCGCGGCCCGCAGTTCGGCTGGACGCTTCTGCAGGGGGTCTTCGGCCTCTTGCTGGGCATCCTGGTCCTCGGGAACTGGCCCGAGAGCAGCCGCTATGTGCTGGGCCTCTTCTTCTCCCTGGCCCTGCTCTTCGACGGCCTCGGACTGCTGGCCATCGGCATCGGCGGCCGGCGGATCGTCCATCTGGTAGCCGAGCCCACCAGCCCCGGTGGTAGGCCCCAGACGGGCTCTCCCGGCACCTCCGCGGGACCTTCGACCGCCCAGGGCCCCGGGGCGCACGGCAACCGGCCAGAAGGGGATCAGGACCAGTCGCACAACTGACCCTGATCTACGCACGTGGTCATAACGCGTCGATTGGTGCTGACTTGTGTTCAAAGCCGCGGCGCGGGGGAGCTCGCTGCCAACACTGTTTACCCGATGGTCAGTGGCAGTCGAGCCGAGGGTGGTACCGGAGTATGGAGAGCCGCGGGAGCATCCCAGGCCGGCCACTGTCGTATGAGGGCGTCTGGCGTTTCACCGCGCCAACGGTCGAGGTGTCGGTGCCGCGCTCCCGGCAGGTCGTACGGGACCTGCTGCACCGCCAGCGGGTCCCGGTGCACGACGAACTCCTCCAGGCGCTCCTGCTGATCGTCTCGGAGTTGGTGACCAACGTGGTGAAGCACGCCGCTGTTCTCACTCCCGAGGTGGCCGTGGAGATCGCCGTCGCCTCGGGGCGGGTACGGGTCTCCGTGGAGGACGACCACCCCTACCGGCCGCAGGCCCTGGAGACGGACTGGCGTCAGACGGGCGGCAGAGGGCTGCACCTCGTACGGGAGATCACGCGCGAGTCGGGTGGCAGCTACGACGTGGCGCACACCGCCGGCGGCGGAAAGGTCATCTGGGCGGAGCTGCCGCTGCCGTCCGTCTGCGGGGTACCCCTGGCGGGCACCCCCCGCAGACGATAGGTCTCACCACCCGCAGGCGCGGCCCGTCATCTCTCTGATCGCCGGACGCGCGGCGTCGAGCACCGTCATGAACCAGGTGGAGAAGGTGTCCTTCTCATGGCGTTCGGCCAGCTCGGCCGCTGTGACATACGCGGTCTCGCCGACCTCCTCCGGGTCAGGCCGAAGCGGAGCCTGCACCAGGCCGACGAAGAGATGGTTGTACTCCTGCTCGACCAGGCCGGACGCCGGGTCCGGGTGGTTGTAGCGGACCGTGCCCGCAGCGCCGAGGAGGGAGGGGGAGAGGCCCAGCTCCTCGTAGGTGCGCCGGGCGGCGGCGGCAAAGGGGGCCTCACCGGGGTACGGGTGCCCACAGCAGGTGTTCGACCACACACCGGGGGAGTGGTACTTGCCAGCGGCGCGCTGCTGGATCAGCAGTCGCCCCTGCTCGTCGAAGAGGAAGACGGAGAAGGCCCGGTGCAGCTGCCCTGGTGCCTGGTGGGCGGCGAGCTTCTCCGCGGTGCCGACGGTGTTGCCCTGCTCGTCGACCAGTTCGAGCAGGATCGTGGGGGGTGCACTGTTCGTGGCGGTGGCTGGTGGGGTCGGCATAACCATCCTTCGCATGTGGTCCTCGCCCTGTGGGGCCTGCCCAGTCTGCCGTACAAAAGCGGCTTGTCGGCACTTCGGCTTGTCCGGGCATGTCCTAGCATGTCCGTTTCGCTAGCCCGGGCCCTGGCGGATATACGGGCCGGGCGCGGCACTCCGAAGGTTTCGGAATCCGGATCGTGCCCTGCGTCATTGCGCGACACACTCCAAAGGCAATGAAACACGAGTTCTTCTCACGTCTTGACACCGGTATGCCTAACGCCGGACCGGCGTCATTTTGTCCTACCCGAGGTCGTTGCTGCGACCCGGGCTTGGTCGGTGCCGGTATGCCCGGCTCTTGGGTGAAGTGCTCGGGTCCCGGGTGAAGTGCCCCCTCACGCCCCGAGGCCGCCGCGACCTCGGTGGTCTCGGCGGCCTCGGGAGGAGCCTTGGCGCTGCGGGTGGTCTCAGTGGCAGACCTTCGCCTCGTGTTCGGCGTGGCCGACGGGTTCCAGTTGGAAGGTGCAGTGCTCCACGTCGAAGTGATCCCCCAGGCATTCCTGCAGATCGTGCAGGATCTTCTCGTGCCCATCGGCCACCAGCGCGTCCTGGCTCACCACCACATGCGCGGAGAGCACCGGCATCCCGGAAGTGATCGTCCAAGCGTGCAGGTCGTGGACGTCCTCCACGCCGGGCAGTGCCTCCATGTGCGCCCGCACATCGGCCATGTCAACGTCCTTGGGGGCGGACTCCAGGAGGACGTTCAGCGTCTCCCGGAGCAGCTTGATCGTGCGCGGCACGATCATCAGGGCGATCACGAGCGAGGCGATCGGGTCGGCGGCCATCCAGCCCGTGGTGATGATGATCGTGGCGGAGATCAGCACCGCCAGCGAGCCGAGCGTGTCCGCCAGCACCTCCAGATAGGCGCCGCGCACATTGAGGCTCTCCTTCTGGCCGCGCATCAGCAGCGAGAGGGAGATCATGTTGGCGACCATGCCGACCAGGGCGAACACGATGGTGAGACCGCCCTGGGTCTCAGCGGGAGTGATAAAACGTTCGATCGCCTCGAACAGGACAAATCCACCGACGCCGAGCAGCAGCAGACAGTTGGCGAGCGCCGCGAGTATCTCGGCGCGGGCGAGGCCGAAGGTGCGGGTCTGGCTGGGGGGCCGATTGGCGAAGTGGATCGCCAAGAGGGCCATCGCGAGTCCCACACCATCGGTCGCCATGTGCGCCGCGTCGGCGACCAGGGCGAGCGAGCCGGTGACAACGCCACCGATGATCTCCAGCACCATCACGCTCAGGGTGATGGTGAGCGCGATGCGCAGCCGCCCTTTGTAAGCCGCGGCGGCAGTGCCCGTCGTGGGTGCATGTGTATGGGAATGCGAGTGTCCGTGATCGTGCCCAGCCCCCATAGGAGACGCCTCCCGGTCATCGAAAAATGATCTGCCGAGACCACAGTGAACTACGGGTAGGGGGTATCCGGCAACACGGCACTGAACACCGTTGTCATAACCTCTGACCTGCGGAAATGATACGCAGGTCAGGGGCTTGGCGGCCAGTTGAGTAGGCCGTCAGGAGGGGTCCAGAGTGCGGACAGCCCTCGATCTCCGCCTGCTCGTCGAGTGGGTTTCCGGGTCGCGGGCGACACTCTCGGGCCTCGCCGGCTGCCTCAGTGGGCGAGAACCCGCCCCGGGGTTGTCAGGGCGACACAGCGAACGGCCCGGACACCTCCGCGGAAGCGGGGTGTCCGGGCCTTGGGGACGAGGTGAACGGGCTCCCGTGCCTACTCCGGGTGCCGTAGCTGCCAGCCCGCCCAGGCGGACTCCACCATCTCGCGCACCCCGCGCGACGCCGTCCACCCCAGCTCATCGCCGATGAGATCGACCGACGCCACCGCCTTGGCCGCATCCCCCGGCCTGCGTGCTTCGATCACGGGTGTCCCCTCGTACCCGGTGACCTCGGCCACCAGATCGGCGAGCTCCCGTACGGAGACCCCGACCCCACGGCCGATGTTGACCGTGAGGTCCCCCCGGTCCTGGCCGCTGGCCAGCCTGCGGGCCACCGTGAGATGGGCGTCCGCGAGATCCGCGACATGGATGTAGTCGCGGATACAGGTGCCGTCCGGCGTCGCGTAGTCATCGCCGAAGATCCGCGGAGCCTCGCCCCGGGTGATCCGGTCGAAGAACATCGGGATGATGTTGAACACCCCGGTATCAGCCAGTTCCGGCGTGGCGGTGCCCGCCACATTGAAGTACCGCAGACAGGCGGTCGATACTCCGTGCGCATGGCCCGTCGCCCGCACCAGCCACTCCCCGGCCAGTTTGGTCTCCCCATAGGGATTGATCGGAACGCAGGGTGCGGACTCCGGGATGAGCCCCAGCTCCGGCACTCCGTACACCGCCGCCGAGGAAGAGAAGAGGAATCTCTTGACGCCGGCCTTGACCACGGCTTCCAACAGCACGGTCAGACCGTGCACATTCTCTTGGTAGTAGTGGAGCGGCTGCTCCACAGACTGTCCTACCTGCTTCTTCGCTGCGAGATGTACAACCCCCGTGACATCGTGAGCCGCGATGGTGTGGTCCACCACTTCCCGGTCCAGCACTGAACCGCGCACAAGCGGAATCTCCCGCGGGAGGCGCTCGACGATCCCGGACGATAGATCGTCCAGGATCACCACCCCCTCGCCCGCCTCATGCATCGCCCGCGCCACATGCGCGCCGATATACCCCGCTCCACCTGTAATCAGCCAACTCATGACCGCCAGCCTAGGCCCGTGAGGCGGCGGTTTGTGGGCCGAGGCGCTGATCGACAATGATGATCTCCGAGCGGACCCCTCATCCCCAGGGTGTCCGCTATGCCGGTCGGAGGCCGACCGGAGCGCAATTGGCCAGTGAACTCCTGGCTGGGCGCATCCGATAGCCTCTGCCGCAGTCTCTGCCGGCGTGCCGCCGTCCCTGTGCCGGGACGGGTCGCCGCGCATCACCACTTTCGGTTCCAAGGAGTGAGTTCGTCTGCCGACCGCCATCCTCACCGGTCCGCCCGTGCCCGGATCGTCACTCGATGGCGATCTGCGGTCCCTGGGCTTCGATGTACAGGTCTCATCGGGAGCCGACCGCACCGCCGAACTCCTCGCCGCGGCGCCCGCCGCCGAGCGAGTCGCCGTGGTGGACCCGCGGTTCGTCGGGCATGTCCACTCCCTGCGCCTGGCACTGACCGACCCCCGGTTCCCGGTGGCCGCCGTGCCCGGTGCGCTCACCGCACAACCCGGCGCCCGCGCCGCCCTCAGCGGCGCGCTCGCCGCCGCGGTGTCCTCCTCGGCCGTGGACACGGGCCCCAGCACCACGGTGCGGGCGGCCCGGACACTGCCCGACGCGCTCGTCGATGTGCTCACCGCTGACGGCACGGCCGTACACCGGCCCGACCTCGGGTCGCTGACGGCGACCGTGCCCCAGGACGCGCAGTCCCGCAACGAGGCGCGCCAGGCGGTCGCCGCCGTGGACGAGGAAGCCGTACGGCTGCGGTCCGCCGTCAAAGCACGCGACGGCTTCTTCACCACCTTCGCGATCAGCCCGTACTCGCGCTATCTCGCCCGCTGGTGCGCCCGTCGGGGATTCACCCCCAACCAGGTCACCACCGCGTCCCTGATCACCGCACTCATCGCCGCGGCAGCCGCCGCCACCGGCACCCGCGGCGGCTTCGTCGCCGCCGGCGCACTGCTGCTGTTCTCCTTCGTGCTGGACTGCGCCGACGGACAACTCGCGCGCTACTCGCTCCAGTACTCCACGATGGGAGCCTGGCTCGACGCCACCTTCGACCGGGCCAAGGAGTACGCCTACTACGCCGGCCTGGCCCTGGGCGCGGCGCAGGGCGGCGACGATGTGTGGGGCCTTGCCCTGGGGGCCATGGTGCTCCAGACCTGCCGGCATGTCGTGGACTTCTCCTTCAACGAGGCGAACCACGACGCCGTCTCCAACACCAGCCCCACCGCGGCACTCTCCGACCGGCTCGACAGCGTCGGCTGGACGGTCTGGGTCCGACGCATGATCGTGCTCCCCATCGGCGAGCGCTGGGCCATGATCGCCGTACTGACGGCCGTGGCCACCCCCCGAATCGTCTTCTACGCCCTGCTCGTCGGCTGCTCCTTCGCCGCCTGCTACACGACCGCGGGCCGGCTGCTGCGCTCGTTGACCCGCAAGGCCACGCGTACCGACCGTGCCGCCGGCGCCCTCGCCGACCTCGCTGACTCGGGGCCGCTCGCGGAGACCACCGCCCGGGCCCTGGGCCGGCTGGTCCGCGGGCTGCCCGCACTCGCCCCGCCGGCCCTCGCCCTCCTCGGGGGCGCCGGGCTGGTCACCGCGGCCGCTCTGAGCGACTACGGTTCGCTGTGGCCCCTGATCGCCGCCGCGGTGTACGTCATCACCTCGGGTATCGCGGTCGCCCGTCCCCTCAAGG
Organism: Streptomyces albipurpureus; assembly: GCF_023701525.1. Lineage (GTDB taxonomy): Bacteria > Actinomycetota > Actinomycetes > Streptomycetales > Streptomycetaceae > Streptomyces > Streptomyces albipurpureus. The sequence goes on along the minus strand of NZ_JAMQAW010000001.1, from coordinate 84,090 downwards.
GCGCGTTGGACTGGTTGGTGCCGCCGATCTTCCGTGCCGCTGAATACGGCACATTCCTGGCGCTCGCGGCCCGTGCGGAGGTAGACGGGGCCACCGGGGCACTGCCCGCGGCCTTCGGCCTGGTCGCGGCAGTCGCCTACCATCACTACGACACGGTGTATCGCATCCGGGGGGGCACTGGCGCGCCTCCGAACTGGCTGGTGCGAGCGATCGGGGGGCACGAAGGCCGGGTCCTGATCGTTACCCTGCTGGCCACCCTGGTTCCCGACACGGGATTCACCATCGCGCTGACGACCCTCGCCGCGGTCATCGCCCTCGTGGTGCTGGTGGAAAGCACCCGCTTCTGGGTGTCGTCCTCCGCACCCGCCGTACATGACGAAGGAGAAACCGCATGATCGGCCTCGTACTGGCCGCCGGTGCCGGACGGCGACTTCGCCCCTACACCGACACGCTTCCGAAGGCCCTCGTGCCCGTGGCCGGTGAGAAGACCGTCCTCGACCTGACCCTGCGCAACTTCGCCGAGATCGGCCTCACCGAGGTCGCGATCGTCGTCGGCTACCGCAAGGAAGCCATCTATGAGCGGCAGGCCGCTCTAGAGGCCGAGTACGGCCTCGAACTCACCCTGGTCGAGAACGACAAGGCCGAGGAGTGGAACAACGCGTACTCCCTGTGGTGCGCCCGTGAGGTCCTCAAACGCGGTGTCATCCTCGCCAACGGGGACACCGTTCATCCGGTCTCCGTCGAGCGGACCCTGCTGGCCGCCAGAGGCGAGGGACGGAAGATCATCCTCGCCCTTGACACGGTCAAACAGCTCGCCGACGAGGAGATGAAGGTGATCACCTCGGACGCCGGCGGCGTGCGCCGCATCACCAAGCTGATGGACCCGACCACCGCGACCGGTGAGTACATCGGCGTCACCCTGATCGAGCCCGAGGCCGCGAACGACCTCGCGGACGCGCTGAAGACCACCTTCGAGCGCGACCCCGACCTCTACTACGAGGACGGCTACCAAGAGCTCGTCAACCGGGGCTTCACCGTGGACGTGGCCCCCATCGGCGATGTGACCTGGGTGGAGATCGACAACCACGACGACCTCGCGAAGGGCCGTGAGATCGCGTGCCAGTACTGACCCGGCTCATTCCGTCGCCGGTCGTCGTCGACATCAGCAGGGGAGCCCTCGACGATCTGGCCGGCCTGCTGGCCGATCAGCGCATCTCGTCGTCGGGCAAGATTGCGGTGGCCATCAGCGGCGGCTCCGGACGCACCCTGCGCGAGAAGCTCTCGCCGGTGCTCCCCGGCGCGGACTGGTACGAGGTCGCCGACGGCACCCTCGACTCCGCGGTTCTCCTGGCCGACGCCATCAAGGGACAGCGGTACGACGCCGTGGTCGGCTTGGGCGGCGGCAAGATCATCGATGTGACCAAGTACGCGGCGGCCCGGGTCGGGCTGCCCATGGTCTCCGTGGCCACCAATCTCGCGCACGACGGCATCTGCTCGCCGGTCGCCACCCTCGACAACGACAACGGCCGTGGCTCCTACGGTGTCCCCACACCCATCGCCATGGTCATCGACCTCGATGTGGTCCGCGAAGCCCCGGCCCGGTTCATCCGCTCCGGCATCGGCGACACCGTCTCCAACCTCTCCGCCATCGCCGACTGGGAGCTCTCCCACGAGGTCAACGGCGAGCCGGTCGACGGCCTTGCCGCCGCCATGGCCCGCACGGCCGGTGAGGCGGTGCTGCGCCACCCCGGTGACGTCGGCGACGACGAGTTCCTCACGGTGCTGGCCGAAGCCCTCGTCCTCACCGGTATCGCCATGTCGATCAGCGGTGACACCCGGCCGTCCTCCGGCGCCTGCCACGAGATCAGCCACGCCTTTGACCTGCTCCACCCCCAACGCGCCGCGAGCCATGGCGAACAGGTCGGTCTGGGTGCCGCCTTCGCCATGTATCTGCGCGGCGCCCATGAGCAGTCCCGGCTGATCGCGGAAGTACTGCGCAGACACCAACTCCCGGTGCTCCCCACCGAAATGGGGTTCACCGTCGATGAATTCATCCAAGCCGTGGAGTACGCCCCCCAGACCCGCCCCGGGCGCTTCACCATCCTTGAGCACCTCGACCTCAACCCCGACCAGATCAGGGACGCGTACGCCGACTATGCCAAGACCATCCGTAGCTGAACTCCGCCCGGTCGTTCACCCGGAGGGAGTGAAGGACCGGAGAAGCGGCGAACACTGGGCCGGACGCCTCTACATGCGCGAGATCTCGCTGCATGTCGATCCCTATCTGGTGAACACCAGGATCACTCCCAACCAGCTGACCCACCTCATGATCGTGGTGGGGCTGCTCGGTGGCGCGGCCCTGCTGATCCCCGGCCTCACCGGCGCGATCCTCGCAGTCGTGCTGTTCCAGATCTATCTGCTGCTCGACTGTGTCGACGGCGAGGTGGCCCGCTGGCGCGGCCAGACCTCGGTGACGGGTGTCTATCTCGACCGCATCGGCCACTACCTCTGTGAGGCGGCCCTGCTGGTCGGCTTCGGCGTCCGGGGCGCGGATGCCTTCGGCGACGGACGGCCCGAGTGGCTCTGGGCGTTCCTCGGTACGATCGCCGCGCTCGGCGCGATCCTGATCAAGGCCGAGACGGACCTCGTGGACGTCGCCCGTCAGCGCAGTGGACTGGCGGCGGTCAAGGACGAGGCCTCAGTGCCGCGCTCTTCGGGGCTCGCGTTCGCCCGCCGGGCCGCCGCCGCACTGAAGTTCCACCGACTCGTCGGCGGCATCGAGGCCAGCCTCTTCATCCTGGTCGCGGCGATCCTCGACCTGGTGCAGGGAGACCTGTTCTTCACCCGCCTCGGCATCGCGGTGCTGGCCGGCATCGCGGTGGTGCAGACCCTGCTGCACCTGGTGTCGATCCTCGCCTCCAGCAGGCTCAAGTGACGGCGTCACTCAAACTCGGCGCAGTGGTGATCACCATGGGTGATCGCCCGGACGATCTGCGCGCGCTCCTCGACTCGGTGGCCGCGCAGAAGGGCGACCCCATCGCCGTGGTCGTCGTCGGCAACGGCGCCCCGGTCACCGGTGTACCCGAGGGGGTGCGGACGGTGGAACTCCCGGAGAATCTGGGAATCCCCGGCGGCCGCAACGCCGGAATCGAGGCGTTCGGACCCTCCGGTTCCGAGGTGGACGCGCTGCTCTTCCTCGACGACGACGGACTGTTGCCCAATACCAGCACGGCGGAATTGGTGCGCGAGGCCTTCAGCGCCGATCCCAAGTTGGGCATCCTCAGCTTCCGCATCGCGGACCCGGAAACCGGTGTCACCCAGCGCCGCCATGTCCCACGGCTACGCGCGTCCGACCCGATGCGCTCCTCCCGGGTGACCACGTTCCTCGGCGGTGCCAGCGCCGCACGGACAGCGGTGTTCGCCGAGGTCGGTGGGCTGCCGGCGGAGTTCTTCTACGCCCATGAGGAGACCGACCTCGCCTGGCGGGCGCTGGACGCGGGGTGGGGGATCGACTACCGCTCGGACATGCTTCTGCACCACCCCACGACGGCTCCGTCCCGGCACGCGGTCTACCACCGTATGGTGGCCCGCAACCGGGTCTGGCTCGCTCGTCGCAACCTTCCCGCACCCCTGGTGCCGATCTACCTCGGTGTCTGGGTGCTCCTCACGCTCGCCCGGCGGCCCTCGGCGTTCGCGCTGAAGGCATGGCTGGGCGGATTCGCCGAAGGCTGGCGGACTCCATCCGGACCCCGCCGACCCATGAAGTGGCGTACCGTGTGGCGGCTCACCCGACTGGGCCGACCACCGGTGATCTGACAAGCTTGGGCCTTGAGAGCACCGGGCGCACTCCGGGTATCCGGCGACGGCCCGGTGTCGCGCCCCAACTGCCGCGCATCTCGAAGACGAAAGTTTCCACTTGTGAGTGACACTACCCATGACGGAGCGATCACGATGACCGCCCGGCCATCGGCCGACGACGGTCTGTCTCCGGCGCAGCTCGCCGCAAAGCACGGTCTGACGGTCAGCGGCGCCCGGCCGGGGCTGATCGAGTACGTCCGGCAGCTGTGGGGCCGGCGGCACTTCATCCTGGCCTTCTCACAGGCCAAACTCACGGCCCAGTACAGCAAGGCCAAGCTGGGCCAGCTGTGGCAGGTGGTCACACCGCTGCTCAACGCGCTGGTCTACTTCCTGATCTTCGGCCTCATCCTGGAGGCCAACCGGGGCATGTCGACCGATGTCTACATTCCGTTCCTGGTGACGGGGGTGTTCGTCTTCACCTTCACCCAGAGTTCGGTCATGGCCGGCGTGCGGTCCATCTCCGGCAACCTCGGTCTGGTCCGCGCCCTCCACTTCCCCCGAGCGTCCCTACCCGTCTCCTTCGCACTCCAGCAACTCCAGCAGTTGCTGTTCTCCATGGTCGTGCTGCTGATCATCGTGGTCGGGTTCGGCAGCTACCCCCAGCTCTCCTGGCTGCTGGTGCTCCCCGCGCTGGTGCTTCAGTTCGTGTTCAACGCCGGCCTCGCGCTGATCATGGCAAGGCTCGGCAGCAAGACGCCGGACCTCGCCCAGTTGATGCCGTTCATCATGCGGACCTGGATGTACGCGTCCGGGGTGATGTTCTCCATTCCGCTCATGCTTGAGGACAAGCCGGCCTGGATCGCCGATGTGCTCCAGTGGAACCCGGCCGCCATCTACATGGATCTCATCCGCTTCGCGCTGATCGACGGCTACGGTTCGTCGAATCTGCCGGACCATGTCTGGGCGTTTGCGATTGGCTGGGCAGTCCTGTTCGGCATTTGCGGGTTCGTGTACTTCTGGAAGGCCGAAGAACGGTACGGACGTGGCTGACAACAACACTGAGCGGGTCCCCACCGTCATCGCTGACGATGTCCACATCGTCTACCGGGTGCGCGGCGCAGGAGGAGGCAAGGGCAGCGCCACCGCTGCTCTGAGCCGCATCGTGCGCCGCAAGAAGGGCGAGCAGCGAGGTGTGCGCACGGTGCATGCCGTGCGTGGCGTCTCCTTCACCGCGTACCGCGGGGAGGCGATTGGCCTCATCGGCACCAATGGCTCCGGCAAGTCGACCTTGCTACGGGCCATAGCCGGACTGCTCCCCACCGAACGTGGCAAGGTCTATACGGATGGTCAGCCCTCGCTGCTCGGTGTGAACGCCGCGCTCATGGGCGATCTCACCGGCGAGCGCAATGTCATCCTCGGCGGTCTGGCCATGGGCATGTCCCGTGAGCAGATCCGAGACCGCTACGAATCCATCGTCGACTTCTCCGGGATCAACGAGAAGGGCGACTTCATCACCCTGCCCATGCGCACCTACTCCTCGGGGATGGGCGCGCGGCTGCGCTTTTCCATCGCGGCGGCCAAGGACCACGACGTCCTGATGATCGACGAGGCTCTCGCGACGGGCGACCGGAAGTTCCAGATCCGCTCCGAGCAACGCATTCGCGAGCTCCGTAAGCAGGCCGGCACGGTCTTTCTGGTCAGCCATAGCCTCGGATCGATCCGGGACACCTGCGACCGGGTTCTCTGGTTGGAGAAGGGCGAGCTGCTGATGGACGGACCCACCGCCGAGGTCCTCAAGGCGTACGAGAAGGAGACCGGCAAGTAGCCATGTGAAAGCCGTGGGATCGGTTCCGGCAGTCAGCCGGCTCCGACGGGGCCCCCGCCTAGTCATCCTGGCGGGGGCCTTCCCGCGTCCTGGTACCCGAAGACGGCGCTGTCCGCCACGATTCCGGCAGTGTCGGACCGGACCGCCTAAGACGGTCAAGTCCGGTATTCCCATGGAAGGTTGGCTGATAATGCGATGTTCACGCAATGACCGCTACGCCCCGACGCAGCTTCGGGCGTTGTACGACGTAAGCTGTACCAGTGCTGAATCGCGGCAAGTGGGGCGATACGCCCTGGGCGCCCCGTCAGGCGGTCGGAGCCCCCATCGCCGCGATGACCGGCGGCGTGTCCGAAATAGGATGGATTGGATCGGCAGTGTAGAACGGGAGATGTGACGGCAATGATCGGAATTCTCCAGCTCCACGAGGCTTTCGCCGTCCCCGCACCTGGTAGCCACGTATGACCGGTATGAGGCAGCTCCCCACCACAGCCCCGGCGCCCACCGCGCGCGCCACCCTCGACAAGGCCGCGGGGGAGAACTTTCCCGTCGCCCCCTTCTTCCTGCCGCGCGCCTGGCGCACCGACCTCATGGCCGTCTACGGCTATGCGCGGCTCGTCGATGACATCGGCGACGGCGACCTGGCCCCCGGCGGCGCCGATGCCCACTGGCTCGGTGTCGCTCCCGCCGACGCGGATGACCGGCTTCTGATGCTCGACGCACTCGAAGCCGATCTCCGACGCGTCTTCGATGCCGATGCCGATGCCGATGCCGATGCCGATGCCGGTGCCGGTGGGCCGGGCCATCCGCTGCTGCGTAAACTCGGCCCGACGGTACGCGAGAGAGCGCTCACCCCCGGCCCCTTCCTCGATCTGATCGAGGCGAACCGCCAGGACCAGGTGGTCAAGCGCTATGAGACCGCCGGTGAACTCCTCGCCTACTGCGAACTGTCCGCCAACCCTGTGGGACACCTTGTGCTACAGCTCACCGGGACGATGACCCCCGAGCGGCTGCGCCGTTCCGACGCCGTCTGTACCGCGCTCCAGATCATTGAGCACCTTCAGGACGTGGCTGAGGACCTCGCCCGGGACCGGATCTACCTCCCCGCCGAGGACATGCGACGATTCCATGTCACCGAAGCGGATCTGGCAGCGCCGTCGGCCAACGCCTCGGTGCGCGCCCTGATCGCCTTTGAGGCCCAACGAGCCGGCGAACTGCTCGACGAGGGCATGGGGCTGGTGGCGAGTGTGCACGGCCGGCTGAGGTTGCTGCTCGCCGGGTTCACCGCCGGCGGCCGGGCCGCCCTCGGCGCGATCAAGGCCGCGAGATATGACGTACTGACCGGACCACCCACACCTGCGAAGGCGAATCTGGTGCGTGAAGTAGGAGCTGTGTTGCGAAGAGCGCGTAGAGAGGGGTGAGCCGGACCATGGAACAACCGACACAGGCGCCCGCCCCGGTGCAGGCCGCGTACAGCTACTGCGAGGCCGTCACCGGGCAGCAGGCGCGCAACTTCGCCTACGGCATCCGACTGCTGCCGCCCGACAAGCGGCAGGCCATGTCGGCGCTGTACGCGTTCTCACGGCGCGTCGACGACATCGGTGACGGCACCCTCGCACCCCCGGAGAAGCAGAAGCGGCTGGAGGCGACCCGGGAGCTGCTCGGTCGCATCCGCCGCGATGACATCGCCGAGGACGACACCGACCCCGTCGCCGTGGCCCTCGCCGATACCGCCCGCCGCTTTCCGCTGCCGCTCGGTGGACTCGACGAACTCATCGACGGAGTCCTGATGGACGTCCACGGTGAGTCCTACGAGACCTGGGACGACCTCAAGGTCTACTGCCGCTGTGTCGCGGGGGCCATCGGCCGGCTCTCCCTCGCCGTGTTCGGCACCCAGCCCGGTGCGCAGGGCACCGAACGTGCCGCGGAGTACGCGGACACCCTGGGGCTCGCCCTTCAACTCACCAACATCCTGCGGGACATCCGTGAGGACGCGGCCAACGGGCGGACCTATCTGCCCGCCGACGACCTCGCCAAGTTCGGCTGCTCGGAGGGTTTCCACACGGCGACCCCGCCCATCGGCTCGGACTTCGCCGGGCTGATCCACTACGAAGTCCGGCGTGCCCGGGCCCTCTTCGCCGAGGGCTACCGACTGCTGCCCATGCTCGACCGGCGCAGTGGGGCGTGCGTCGCCGCGATGGCCGGCATCTACCGCAGGCTCCTCGACCGCATCGAACGCGACCCCCAGGCGGTGCTCCGCGGCCGGGTCTCGCTCCCGGGCCGGGAGAAGGCCTATGTCGCAGTGCGTGGCCTCTCCGGTCTTGACAGCCGGCACATCAGCCGCCAGAGCCTGCGGGGGCGCTCCTGATGCCCCCGCCAGCACCGACCCCGACGCGGGTGATCCCGTCCGCAGCGGCGGGAGGTCCAACACCTGGCCCGTCGTCCGCGACGCCCTCCGCGCCTGGTCCGTCCGCGCCCGGCGTGGCGGCCGGTCCTCCCCTGCCGTACCGCGGGCGACGGGCCGTGGGCCGCATCCCGCAGGCCCGCCGGAGCAGGATCGTCCACCGCAATAACCATGCACCCGGGCCGTCCTGGCCGGATGCCGGCCGTCGAGAAGGCACAGCGCCCGGCGCAGCGAACTCCACCAGGGTGTTCCGAGAGGAGGCCGGATGACCGGCAGCGGCAGTCACGACCACCAGCGGACGACATCGGAAACCGCCTCAGGCGAGCGGCGCGCGATCGTCATCGGCGGTGGAATCGCGGGCACCACCACCGCCCTCCAACTCGCCGACGCGGGGCTGCGGGTGGCCCTGCTCGAAGGCCGTCCGCGGCTCGGTGGGCTCGCCTTCTCCTTCCAGCGCGGCGACCTCACCGTCGACAACGGCCAGCATGTCTATCTGCGCTGCTGCACCGCCTACCGCTGGTTCCTCGACCGGGTCGAAGGCGCCCATCTCTCCCCCCTCCAGGACCGATTGGACGTTCCGGTACTGGATGTCGGACGATCGCGCCCCCGACTGGGAAGGCTGCGCCGAACCGCGCTACCCGTGCCGCTGCACCTGGCCGCCAGTCTCGCCACCTACCCCCATCTCTCGCTGGCCGAGCGGGCGAGTGTGGGGCGCGCCGCACTCGCGCTGCGCGGGCTCGACCCGGCCGACCCCGCGCTGGACGGCATCGACTTCGCCACCTGGCTCGGTCGCCACGGACAGTCCCGGCGCACCATCGAGGCGCTCTGGGACCTGGTCGGAGTGGCCACCCTGAACGCCACCGCCGCGAACGCGTCCATGGCGCTCGCGGCGATGGTCTTCAAGACCGGGCTGCTCTCCGACCCGGGCGCCGCCGACATCGGCTGGGCCCAGGTACCCCTCGGTGACCTGCATGACACCCTCGCCCGCAAAGCGCTGGAAGCCGCGGGGGTGAGGGTCGAGACCGGGGCCCGCGCACGCACCCTCACCGCCGACGCGGACGGACGCTGGCAGGTCGAGATCGACGGCGAACGCCTCGACGCCGACGCCGTAGTCCTAGCCGTCGCCCAACGTGAGGCCCACGCCCTGCTGCCTGAAGGCGCCATGGCGGACCCGGACCGACTGCTCGACATCGGCACGGCACCCATCCTCAACATCCATGTCCGCTACGACCGCAAGGTGCTGCGCCGCCCCTTCTTCGCCGCGCTCGGCTCCCCGGTGCAATGGGTCTTCGACCGCACCGAGGCATCCGGGCTGAAGGAGGGCCAGTACCTCGCGATCTCCCAGTCCGCCGCCCAGGACGAGATCGACGCGTCCGTCGCCGAGCTACGAGCCCGCTACCTGCCCGAGTTGGAGCGACTGCTGCCGCCCGCACGGGACGCCCGGGTACGGGACTTCTTCGTCACCCGGGAACGCACCGCCACCTTTGACCCGGCTCCCGGCGTCGGCAGGCTGCGGCCGGGCGCCACCACTCGTGCGCCTGGCCTGTACCTGGCGGGTGCGTGGACCGCCACTGGCTGGCCCGCGACCATGGAGGGCGCGGTGCGCAGCGGAATCACCGCTGCGGCCGCCGCTCTTCGTGCCCTCGGCCGCCCCCATGAACATCCGCTCAAGGAGGCGGCGTGAGCCTGTTTTCCGGAACAAGAGGAGAGACCGTGCCGACTGTGCCTTCGGCGAATCCGGCTGATGACACCGCAGCGGGCGTGGAGATCGCCGCGCTCTTGGAGCGCGGACGTGACCTGTCGACACCGGTGCTGCGTGCTGCTGTGAACCGGCTGGCGGCGCCCATGGACACCGTGGCCTCCTACCACTTCGGTTGGATCGACGCCGCTGGGCAGCCATCCGTCGGCGAGGGCGGCAAGGCCGTGCGCCCCGCGCTCGCACTGCTCTCGGCGGAGGTCGCAGGTGCCAGGCCCGAGGTGGGCATCCCGGGTGCTGTCGCCGTGGAGCTGGTCCACAACTTCTCGCTGCTGCACGACGACCTGATGGACGGCGACGAGCAGCGCCGCCACCGTGACACCGTATGGAAGGTGCACGGTCCGGCCCAGGCCATCCTGGTCGGCGACGCACTGTTCGCCCTCGCCAACGAGGTCCTGCTGGAGCTCGGCACGGCGGAAGCCGGTAGGGCCACCCGCCGGCTGACCGTCGCCAGCCGCAAGCTCATCGACGGCCAGGCCCAGGACATCTCCTATGAACACCGCGAGCGGGTCACCGTCGAAGAGTGCCTGGAGATGGAGGGCAACAAGACCGGCGCCCTGCTCGCCTGCGCCGCCTCGATCGGTGCGGTGCTCGGTGGGGCCGATGACCGCACGGCCGACACCCTGGAGGCCTACGGCTACCACCTCGGTCTCGCCTTCCAGGCCATCGACGATCTGCTGGGCATCTGGGGCGACCCGGTCACCACCGGCAAGCAGACCTGGAGCGATCTGCGCCAGCGCAAGAAGTCCCTGCCCGTGGTCGCGGCGCTCGCCGAGGGCGGCCCGGCCTCCCGAGAGCTCGGTGAACTGCTCGCCGCCGACGCCAAGAGCAATGACTTCGACAGCTTCTCCGAGGAGGAGTTCGCCACCAGGGCGGCCTTGATCGAAGAGGCCGGCGGACGCGAGTGGACCTCCCAGGAGGCCCGCCGGCAGCACGCTGTCGCCATTGAGGCACTTGCCGGCGTCGATATGCCCACCCACGTCAGGGCGCAGTTGGCGGCGCTCGCCGACTTCGTCGTCGTACGGAAGCGATAGTCCACCAGGACACGGAAGAAATGATCCCCACCCAGCCCCCCATATCCATCGCAGTCGCCGACCAGTGAGCGGACCGTAAACCGCCCGCCGGCCGACGGAGACCCCAGCACCGCAGAGCACAGCGCATCACTGCACCGAAGGGGAAGCCATGACAGCGACGACCGACGGAAGCGGTGGGCCCGTAAGGGCCCACGCGGCTACGGCCGGCGAACTGACCGATATCCACGCCCCCGCGCGCCCTGGCGGCAGCGATGCGCTGGGGAACGCGCGACGGGCCGTGGCACTGTCCGTTGAGCATCTGCTGAGCAGACAGGACGCCCAAGGCTGGTGGAAGGGCGACCTGGAAACCAATGTGACCATGGACGCCGAGGACCTGTTGTTGCGGCAGTTCCTCGGCGTCGGGGACGCACACACCACCGACGCCGCCGCCCGCCACATTCGGGGGGAGCAGCGTGCGGATGGTGCCTGGACCACCTTCTACCGTGGCCCAGCCGATCTCTCCGCGACCATTGAGGCCTATGTGGCGCTCAGGCTCGCCGGCGATCTGCCCGATGACCCCCATATGGTGCTGGCGTCCGCTTGGGTCAGACGGCACGGCGGAATCGCCCGAGCCAGGGTCTTCACCAGGATCTGGCTGGCGCTGTTCGGCTGGTGGAGTTGGGAGGACCTGCCCGAACTGCCCCCGGAGCTGATCTTCCTCCCCAACTGGTTCCCGCTGAACATCTATGACTTCGGCTGCTGGGCACGGCAGACCATCGTGCCGCTCACGGTGGTTTCCGCGAAGCGGCCGGTGCGGCCGGCGCCCTTCACCCTGGACGAACTACACACCGACGTCCGCCAGCCCAATCCTTCCAGGACCCTCGCTCCGGCCCTGAGTTGGGACGGGTTCTTCCAACGTGCCGACAAAGCTCTGCACCTCTACCACAAGGTCGCGCCCCGACGGTTGCGGAAGGCCGCCATGGACGCCGCCGCACGGTGGATCATCGAGCGCCAGGAGAACGACGGGTGCTGGGGCGGAATCCAACCTCCCGCCGTCTACTCCCTGATCGCCCTGCATCTCCTCGGCTATGACATCGACCACCCGGTGATGAAGGCCGGTCTTGAGTCGCTCGATCGCTTCGCGGTGTGGAGAGCGGACCACTCCACCGACGCCGCCGGCCCCCTCCGTATGGTCGAGGCCTGTCAGTCGCCCGTCTGGGACACCTGCCTGGCCGCCATCGCACTCGCCGACGCGGGACTGCCGGCCGACCATCCCGCGCTGGTCCGGGCCGCCGACTGGATGCTGGACGAGGAAGTGGTGCGGACCGGGGACTGGGCGGTCCGCCGACCCCGACTACCCCCCGGTGGCTGGGCCTTTGAGTTCCACAACGACAACTATCCGGACATCGACGACACCGCGGAGGTCATCCTCGCGCTGCGCCGGGTTCGCCACCCCGACCCGGCCCGGGTGGAGGCGGCCATCGCCCGGGCGACCCGCTGGACCCTCGGCATGCAGTCCAAGAACGGCGCCTGGGGAGCCTTCGACGCGGACAACACCAGCCCGCTGCCCAACCGGCTGCCGTTCTGCGACTTCGGCGAGGTGATCGACCCACCGTCAGCGGATGTCACCGCGCATGTCATCGAGATGCTCGCCTACGAAGGCGGCTCCGACCACCCGCGAACCCGACGCGGAATTGACTGGCTCCTCGCCGAGCAGGACGTCGGCGGCGGCTGGTTCGGTCGGTGGGGTGTCAACTACATCTACGGTACGGGATCGGTCGTGCCGGCCCTGGCGGCTGCGGGAATCCCCGGCTCGCACCCAGCGATCCGTCGTGCGGTCAGCTGGCTCGAATCCGTCCAGAACGATGACGGCGGCTGGGGCGAGGACCTGCGCTCGTACGACGAGGAGGAGTGGATCGGCAAGGGCGCCTCCACCGCATCGCAGACCGCATGGGCCCTGCTCGCCCTGCTCGCGGCGGGGGAACGGGAGAACAAGGCCGTCGAGCGGGGTGTCGCCTGGCTCACCGGCACCCAGCGGATGGACGGCTCCTGGGACGAGCCGTACTTCACCGGCACCGGTTTCCCCTGGGACTTCTCCATCAACTACCACCTCTACCGGCAGGTCTTCCCGCTCACCGCGCTGGGACGCTATGTGTACGGGGAGCCCGTACTGGCCGGCCTCTCCCAGCGGGGCTCGGATGGCTGACTCCGGGGGTCCCATCGGATCGGCAGGACCGTCACCATCGGCCGGTCCCGCCGAAGCCATGGGATCGCGGGAGGTCGTGCAGGCCACCGGACAGGTCGGCACCCACTCCACACCCGCCCAGGGCCCCTGCTCCGAACGGCCCCTACTGATCGTCTGCGCGCTCAGCATCGAGAAGCTGGCCCTGCGCGGCAGGGCCAACGGTCGAGCGGACGTGCTGCGCACGGGAATGGGCCCCGCCAACGCACGTCGCGCCGTCCACGACGCGCTGAGCGCACCGGCACTGCGCGACACAGCCGTCATCGCCTCGGGTTTCTGTGCCGGGCTCGCCCCGGGGATGCTGCCCGGAGACCTCGTCGTCGCCACCGCGACCCGTACCGGAGCCGACAGCGGTGACAGTGCCACGATCTGCACCGAGGTTCGAAGCCTCGCCGACGCGGTCGGCCGGGCGGTGCCCGGTCGGGCGGTGCACACCGGAGTGCTGATCGGCTCCGACCACGTCGTACGCGGCCCCGAGCGCGCGGCGCTGCACACCGGCGGAGCGATCGCCGTGGACATGGAGTCGGCGGTCACCCTGCGCACCGCACTCACCATCGGCACCCGCCCGGTTGCGGCCGTCCGGGTGGTCGTGGACGCTCCAGAGCATGAGCTGGTCCGTCTTGGCACGGTTCGCGGTGGAATATCGGCTTTCCGTGTACTCCGTGCCGTACTTCCCGCATTTCACGAATGGCACCGTTCTCTGCTGCTCCCCTGGAGGTGAGCTAGATGGCCATGCCGCTCCGTCAGACCATCCGCGTCGGGACCTACCTTTTTGAACAGAAGCTCCGCAAGCGGGAGAAGTTTCCGCTCATCGTCGAACTGGAGCCGCTCTTCGCCTGCAACCTCGCATGCGAAGGCTGTGGAAAGATCCAGCACCCCGCCGGGGTGCTGAAGCAGCGGATGCCGGTCGCACAGGCAGTCGGGGCGGTGCTGGAATCAGGCGCACCCATGGTCTCCATCGCAGGCGGCGAGCCACTGATGCACCCTCAGATCGATGAGATCGTGCGCCAGTTGGTGCAGAGGAAGAAATACGTCTTCCTCTGCACCAACGCCATGCTGCTGCGCAAGAAGATCGAGAAGTTCACCCCCTCCCGCTACTTCGCCTTCGCCGTCCATATCGATGGACTGCGGGAGCGGCACGATGAATCGGTCGCCAAGGAGGGTGTGTTCGATGAGGCGGTGGCGGCGATCAAGGAGGCCAAGAAGCGCGGCTTCCGGGTCACCACCAACTCGACCTTCTTCAACACCGACACCCCGCAGACCATCATCGAGGTACTGGACTACCTCAATGACGACCTCCAGGTCGACGAGATGATGATCTCGCCCGCCTACGCCTATGAGAAGGCGCCCGACCAGGAACACTTCCTCGGTGTGGAGCAGACTCGCGAGCTGTTCAAGAAGTCCTTCGCCGGCGGCAACCGACGGCGCTGGCGGCTCAACCACTCGCCGCTCTTCCTCGACTTCCTCGAAGGCAAGGTCGACTTCTCCTGCACGGCCTGGGCCATTCCCAACTACTCGCTCTTCGGCTGGCAGCGGCCCTGCTATCTGATGAGCGACGGGTACGTCCCCACCTATCGCCAACTCATCGAGGAAACGGACTGGAACAAGTACGGCCGCGGAAAGGACCCCCGCTGCGCCAACTGCATGGCCCACTGCGGCTATGAACCCACCGCGGTCCTCGCCACCATGGGCTCCCTCAAGGAATCCCTCCGGGCGGCCCGCGAAACGATGTCGGGAAGCCGCGGATAGCCGCATGACCGAGGTGAGCAGCGACAGCACGAACTACCCGGTGCCGCTGCTCACCCCTGCGGTGCGGGGCTGTCCCCATCCCCTCCTCCGCCCGTCTCGACAGGGGGCAGCCCGGCCGGCGACGACGGGCCCTGGCGCTTGTGTGGGGGCCTCCCGAACTGGCAAGCCCCGACTCGTGAGCTCAGGGAGAGCCGAGCAATGACCGATCAGCTGTCCGGGACAACCGGGCCCCGCCCCGTCGGGGGCTTCGATCTCACCGCCCTGCTCGCCGAACGAGCGGCCGAGCGCTATGAACTGCACTCCCGCAACCTCAACCACCAACTGCCGCGGATGCTCCGGACCATCGGCTTCGACAAGGTCTATGAGCGGGCCGAAGGCGCCTACTTCTGGGATGCCGAAGGCCAGGACTACCTCGATATGCTCGCGGGCTTCGGCGTGATGGGAGTCGGCCGCCACCATCGGGTCGTCCGCAAGGCGTTGCACGACGTTCTCGACGCGTCGCTGGCCGACCTCACCCGTTTTGACTGCCAGCCACTGCCCGGACTGCTCGCCGAAAAGCTCCTGAGCCACAGTCCCCATCTGGACCGGGTGTTCTTCGGCAACAGCGGTACGGAAGCGGTCGAGACCGCGTTGAAGTTCGCCCGCTACGCCACCGGGCGCCCCAGGGTCCTCTACTGCGACCACGCCTTCCACGGGCTCACCACGGGCTCCCTCTCGGTCAATGGCGAATCCGGCTTCCGTAAGGGATTCGCGCCGCTGCTGCCGGACACCGCCATCGCCCTCGGCGACCTCGACGCGCTGGAGCGCGAGCTGCGGAGGGGCGATGTGGCCGCCCTGGTGGTGGAGCCGATCCAGGGCAAGGGGGTGCACGAGGCTCCGCCCGGGTTTCTGCGCGCCGCACAGCAACTGCTGCACCGGCACAGGGCCCTGCTGATCGCCGATGAGGTGCAGACCGGTCTGGGGCGAACGGGGGACTTCTACGCCTACGACCACGAAGAAGGGGTGGAGCCCGATCTGGTGTGTGTGGCGAAGGCGCTCTCCGGCGGCTATGTGCCCGTCGGGGCGACCATCGGCAAGGACTGGATCTTCAAGAAGGTCTACTCGTCCATGGACCGGGTCCTGGTGCACTCGGCGAGCTTCGGCTCCAACGCCCAGGCCATGGCTGCCGGACTCGCGGTCCTCTCGGTGATCGAGGACGAACAACTCGTCGCCAATGCCCGGGTCACCGGCGATCTGCTGCGCACCCGGCTGGCCGCGCTCGTCGACCGCTATGAGTTCCTCCGCGAGGTGCGGGGGCGTGGACTGATGATCGGGATCGAGTTCGGGCGGCCGGAATCGCTGGGTCTGCGCAGTCGCTGGGCCATGCTCCAGGCCGCCCGAAAGGGCCTCTTCGCCCAGATGGTCGTGGTGCCGCTGCTGGAGCGGCACCGGATTCTCACCCAGGTCTCGGGGGACCGGCTGGAAGTGATCAAGCTGATTCCGCCACTGACCATCGGTGAAAGGGAGGTGGACCGATTCCTCACGGCCTTTACCTCGGTCATGGACGACGCCCATGCCAGCGGCGGCCTGATGTGGGACTTCGGTAGGACCCTCGTCAAACAGGCCCTGGCCAACCGCTGACCTGTACCCGCCCCGAGCTGCAATTTTGCCTCTGAGGCAAGAAACTTGCCTCAGAGGCACTTTCCTGGCGCAATAGATCTATGCAGAGTCCTCCCGGGGGCCACCCCCCGGACCTCAGAACTCCGGTCGGAGAGTCGACGGTCGAGCTACCGGATGTCGCCCCCCGGCTGCGTGACCTGCGCCGTAGGCGCGGGCTCACCCTGGAGGCCGCCGCCCAGCGCGCTGGCCTGTCACCCGCGCACCTCTCCCGACTGGAGACCGGCCGTCGACAGCCGTCGCTGCCGATGCTGCTCTCCCTCGCACGCATCTACGGTACGACAATCGGTGAGCTGCTCGGCGAGCTCTCGCCCGAGCGCGATCCCATCATCCGGTCCGGCAGCCGTGAGCCCTCGGTCGCCGACGGGTGGACCTACCACCAGGTCGGTACGCCGGGGCGCGCGATGCAGCCGCTGCGGCTGGTCGTCCCCTACGGGGCGCAGGGCGAGCTGGTCCGGGTGCATCCCGGTGAGGAGTGGCTCTACGTCCTCGACGGTCGGCTGAGGCTCACCCTGGGGGAGGCCCTGCACGAGTTGGGGCCCGGGGACAGCGCGCACTATGAGTCGCTGACCCCCCACCGCATCGCCGCGGCCACCCGGGAGGGCGCCGAAATGCTCTTTGTGCACACCCTGCTCCAGAGCCCCGACCTCTATCCGCACGTCTGATCCCTCCGAGCGCGCACTCGCCCGTAGGCAAGACCGGCACCAGGCCGGGACCAGAGAGGACCGCAATGTCTGAGAACCCCGTCGCACCCGAGAACGCCGTCGTCCCGGAGAGCCCCGCCGCGTCCGACTCCAAGGGCAAGCGGGAGGGCAAGGAGAACGGAAAGTTCCCCCGGGGCATCTGGGTCCGCCTGTTCGCCTATCTGATCGCGGGCCATGTGTTCGCGGGATTCCTCTATCTGCTGTTCGAGATGGGCGCCAAGTAACCGCTGGGCGTCCGTGGGGGAACGGCGCCCGGCCTCCGACGCGGTTCGGGCGGCTTGGGCGGTTCGGATAGACCTGCCCGGGGCGGGCTCGATCCCTCCGCCCGGGACCTGAGACCTGCCCTGCTCCATCCCTGCTCCCGCCCTGTGGGCGCCGCCACGGGCCCGTAACCGTGCGACCCGCCGCCTGCCCCGCACTCGTGGGTCACACAGATCTGCTTCTTGGCCGCCGAGACGCGCTCGGTCGGCTGCCCGGTCACAACGCCGGACCGTGCTGCCCCGGTCGGTGGAACTGCCTCCAAGCCGGTGCGGGCGTCCCGGCCTCGCCTCCCGGCCGCTCTGGTCTCCCGGGCCGGGTGGAGGAGTCCCGGCCCTGGTCTTCCGAGGCCCCGGGACCGCTCCCCACCCTTCAGGCGATTTCGGCCCTCGTCCGGCCCTCGTCCGGCGCCCGTGCGCCGGACGCGAACCCGCGCGTTCCCTCAGGACTCGTCGAGTAGCTGAGAGCGCAGGCGCTCACGGGTCTCCGGGCCGAGCTTCAGCCCTTCCGTCAAGTAGCGCTCCGTGGTTCCCCAGGTGCGCTCGATCGCATCGAAGGCGGAGTGGAGATACTCCAGACGCGCGTCGAAGAGCGGGCTGAGCAGCTCCATCACCTCGGGGGACATACCGGCCGGAGACTCATCGCTGCGTCGCACCAGATAGCGGCGGTGTGGATCGTTCGACTTGAGGTAGTCCGCCTCGATGGCCTCCTGCTCCACACCGATCGCCAGCAGCGACACGGCTATGGAGAGCCCCGCCCGGTCCTTGCCGGCCGCACAGTGCATCAGCGCGGGGACGCTGTCCTCAGCGAGCGCGTGGAGCACCCTGCTGTGCTCGACGGTGCGCCCGGTGATGATCATCCGATAGGTCTCCGACATCTGTGCCACGGCTTTGCCGTCGGCCAGGATGCCCCGCAACTGCTCGATGCTGCCGCCACGGACCATCTCCCAGAACTCGACCCCGTCCGCGGCGTCGCTGAGCGGCAGATTGAGGTTCCGTACCCCTGGCAACGGGATGTCGGGGCCGTCCAGCATCGTGTCCGTCGTATTGCGGAAGTCAAAGATCGTGTGCAGGCCGAGCGAGGAGAGGAACGCGGCATCGCTTTCCGTCGCGTGGGCCAGATGACCGCTGCGGTAGAGCCGCCCGTGCCGCACCCGGCGTCCGTCCACGGTCGGCAGACCGCCCACATCCCGGAAGTTTCGCACCCCGGCCAGCTCGGGCTCGATCGACGGGACCTGCGGCAGCTGCTGCGTCACGGAGGCTCCTGAGGGTCACTGCCGTCGGCGCCGCTCGCCGACGATGGCGTGTTCTCGACGATACGACATCGATTCGTCAGACGATCATCTTGTGCGCACTCTCCATGGAGCCATTTATTCCGCCGCATAGTCGCCATTAAGTGAATTGAGGGCTTCTGTCCGAATTGGACGATTGGTTGCCCCCTGTCCTGTCTGTTGCTCGACCGGGCGGCGACCCGTGAGCGGGATCATATTCGTGACCGTGTGTGCCGGTTATACGGGAACCGATTCTCCGGCGGGAAGGGGAGTTGGGCGATGGCCTTCCACGGAGGGTGACGGGAAATTCCCCGGAGAATCATTTTCTTCATTGATCAGAAATAGGTGCGGCTTGTTCCCGTGATGAGGCCTCGATTAACGTCACGGCACTCCGGACGGATCGCCTAATCCTGCCGCCGACCGGAATTCACCTACATCCACGCGTGGCAGGAGCGGGGGACCCAGGTAGTACGCCGATCCAGAGTTCTGGACGGCTCGGGGTGAAGTCGTGCAGTTCCGCGACCGGGCATCTCCAGTCCGAACCCGACAGCTCACCTCGTAGGCGCCGGAGAGGAAATGCGTCATGCCCGCACAGGGTAAGCACCGTCGTACCAAGACCCGCACGATCACCCGCGGCTTTATCGCCGCCGGCACCGGTGGTGTCGCCATCGCCCTTCCGCTCATAGGCGCTACGGGTGCCTTCGCCGCCGAGCAGGCCGCTCCCGCGTCGGCCACCGTCGCCGCCTCGGTGAAGGCCAGTGCCGCGCCGACCGCGGTATCGGCCCAGCAGACGGCCACTTCCACCACCTACCGGGTCGTCGCCGGCGACTATCTGTCCAAGATCGCCGAGGAGCACCGGGTCAACGGTGGCTGGGAGCAGCTCTACGCCGACAACCGCGAGGCCGTCGGCGAGAACCCGTCACTGATCCACCCGGGTCTGAAGCTCACCATCGGCACCAAGTCCGATGCGGCCCAGCCGAAGGCCGCTGAGCCCAAGGCCGCCGAGAGCAAGCCCGCAGCTCAGGCGGAGCCCAAGGCCAAGGCGGAGCCCAAGGCCAAGGCGGAGCCCAAGGCCGAGTCCAAGCCGAAGCAGGAGGAGCGCCGGGAGACCCAGCAGACCGGCTCGCCCGCCGCTGCCCCCGCTGCCGCCGCGCAGACCTCCACCGAAGCCACCGGTTCCGGCTGGAGCAGCCCGCTCTCCGCGGTCGGTGTCAGCACCTCCTACCGGGTCTCCGGTGCCATGTGGTCCAGCGGTTACCACACCGGAATCGACTTCGCCGCTGCCACCGGCACATCCGTCCGCGCGGTCGGACCCGGCACCGTTGTCTCCGCCGGTTGGAGTGGCGCGTACGGGAACGAGGTCGTCATCCAGCACGCTGACGGCAGGTACTCGCAGTACGCCCATATGTCCTCCCTCTCCGTCTCCGCAGGTCAGAGCGTGACCGGTGGACAGCAGATCGGACAGGTCGGCTCCACGGGCAACTCCAGTGGTCCCCACCTCCACTTCGAGATCCGTACCAGCCCCAGCTATGGCTCGGACGTCGACCCGGTGTCCTACCTGCGTCAGCACGGGGTCTCGCTCTGATGCGGTGCCTCGTTCGATCGCCGCGCGCCCGCTGACGCGCCACTGATCGATACGGAAATCCCCTCGGGCCGCTGCCGCGGCGCGGGGGGATTTCCTGTATTCCCCTATGTCCCGCTCTCGCTGGTGGCATAGATCACCCGCCGTCAATTCCTCCTTGCGGTCGCGTAGGTCACATCCGTAGGGACAGGATGAGTTTTCGTGGCAGACGGTTCGGGAAATTCGGGAACAGGGAACATGGCGGGTTACGGGTCCTACGCGGCGATCGGCGACAGCTTCACCGAGGGTGTGGGGGACCCGGGGCCGGGTGGGGCTTTCATCGGTTGGGCTGACCGCTTTGCGGTGTTGCTCGCCGACCGGGCGTCGGGGCCCTCCTTTCGATACGCCAATCTCGCCGTACGCGGCAGGCTCCTTGACCAGATCGTGGCGGAACAAGTGCCTCGGGCCAAGGAACTCGCACCGGATCTGGTCACGTTCTGTGCTGGCGGCAACGACATCATCCGGCCGGGTAGCGACCCTGACGATGTGGCCGAGCGCCTGGAGCGTGCGGTTGCCGATCTCACCACCGCCGTTGGCACGGTGATGCTGACCACCGGATTCGACACCCGGGCGATGCCGGTTCTGCGCCATCTGCGGGGCAAGGTGGCCATGTACACCGCGCATGTCCGGGCGATCGCGGACCGCTATGACTGTCCGGTGCTCGATCTGTGGTCGCTGAAGTCGGTTCAGGACCGGCGTGCTTGGGACAACGACCGGCTGCATCTCTCGCCCGAGGGCCACGCCAGGGTGGCGTTGCGCGCCGCCCAGGTGCTGGGGCTTGAGGTGTCCAGTGGTTCGGACCAGCCCTGGCCGCCGCTGCCGCCGCGCAGGGCGCTGGACGTGAGGCGCGATGACATCCACTGGGCACGTGAGCATCTGGCGCCCTGGATCGGTCGCCGTCTGCGCGGGGAGAGCTCGGGCGACCGCATCGAGGCGAAGCGGCCGGATCTGCTGCCCCTCTAGCCGATGCCCGTATCGGGCGTGGGACGCTCTGGCGACGGCCGCCGCAGCGTGAGCGCCAGTGGCTGCCGTACCCCTGTGGGTGCGGCCGGGATGCGCTCCAGCACACCGCCGGCGAAGACGTCGTAGAGCGGCAGCGACTCCAGGTGCACATAGCCGATATGGCAGTCGCACACGGCCCGTGGGCAGCCGCGGGGGCCCAGCGCCCGCCGGTAGGAGCCGTCATAGAGATTGCCCAACTCCTCGCGGACGAAATGACAGCGGCGCACCGTGCCCTCGCCATCGACGGAGATGACCGACTCACCGGTACGGCAGGGCAGTCCAGCCGATGAGTGGGGGCGCCGACTGTAGGGGAAGAGCGGATCGAGGTCCGTCCACTGTGCTGCTTCGGCGTCCTGGTAGGTGTGTCCGTCCGCCGCGTTGACCCAGAGGTATATCTGCTGGGGAAGCGCGGCACGCAGTTGGCGAGCATGGTCCAGATGCTCGGGAAGCCCGACGATCCCCACACTGAAGCGGACACCGAGCCGCGCGAGTTCCCGGCACTTGCTGAGGAATCGCTCGTAGGGGGTCTGTCCCGGGTGGTAGGTGCACCAGAGGGCGAGCGTGTCGAGGTCCGCTTCCTTGAGCCAGTCGGTTCGGCAGCTGAGGTTGGTTTGGATCGCGACCCGGTGCACCTGGGGCAGTTGGGAGAGCTCGCTGAGCGCCCTGCGGTACCAGGAGCGCACCAGAGCCTCCCCCCAAGGAGTGAACAGCACCGACAGCCGGTCGCCGCGCTGCTGTGCGACCCAGTCGGTGAAGCGCTCCAGCGCAGCCCGGTCCAAGCGGAGCTGCTCGGGACTGTCGCGCCGCTTGGCGAAGGGGCAGTAAGGGCAGTCGAAGTCGCAGGAGGCCAACGGGCCGCGGTAGAGAAGAGTGAGATCCATGGGGCCGTTCATTTCGACTCGTACTCCGCCATTCGGGTCCTCACCGTGGGGGAGAACAACTCCGGCCCCAGCGCGTCGGAGTACGCCAGTCCCTCAGCGCTCAGCTTCAGCCGTGCCGGCGCCGCCGATCCGTCCAACCAGCCGAGTGCGGTGAAGCGGTCCAACTCGGCCGAGAAGTCATCGACCGGGTCGCAGCCGAACCGCTCACGGTAGTCGGCGAGCTCCATGCCCTGTGCCTGGAGCAGTGACTGGAGCAGATGACGGCGGCGGGCCTCGACCTCGTCGACGCGGTACCCGATCGCGGCACGGTCGAAGTCCTCCGTCTGGACGTACTCGTCGATGATGGCGCGCACCTCACCGGGGCGTACCGCGTAGTCGAAGGAGTAGTGCAGACGCGAGGTGTAGGAACGGGCGCCGCAGCCGAGTCCGATCATCCCGTCGGTCTGGCAGGCGTAGTCCTCAGCGCCGTGTACGGGGGTGCCGAGACGACGGAACATCCGCATCGACACCTGCTCGTAGCCCTGGGCCAGGAGGTGGTCGCGGCCCAGTCGATAGAGCTCCAGCCGTTGGGTGTCCCAGTGGGCATCCCGGGCCGGGCTCGTTGTCGCCTCGGGCGTGCCCGCACCGAGACGGTGGGGGCCGCGTCGATCGAGGCCCGTCAGGGGTCGCACATAGAGCGGATAGAGATACAGCTCCTCGGGTTCCCAGGCGAGTGCCGCATCAAGGGAGTGACGCCAACTCTTGGGTGTCTGACCGTCGATGCCGTAGATCAGGTCGATGTTGAGCACCGGGATGCCGACGTCTCGGACACGTCCGAGCGCGGCCTCGACATCGGACCGGCGCTGTGGGCGGACCGCTGCTCGTGCCTCGTCGTCGGCGAAGCTCTGCACGCCGAGACTCAACCTGGTGGTGCCGCGGTTGGCGAGCACGGCAAGCCGGTCCGCGGTCGCGGTCGACGGGGAAGCCTCCACGGAGAGGGGGATGGAGGTCAGTTCGGCGCCCATGCGCTTCTCGGCGATGTCGCAGAGCCGATCCAGCTCGGCTGCGGTCAGAAAGGTAGGTGTACCGCCACCGAAGGCCGCGGCGGCGAACCGGATGGGGGCGCTGTCGCCCAGGGCGTCCCGCACAGCCGTCGCCTGCCGGTCGAGTGCGTCGAGATAGCGGGTGGTCAGCTCGTCGGGAGCACCGATCCGGGTGAAGAGATTGCAGAAGCCGCAGCGGACCTCGCAGAACGGTATGTGGAGATAGAGCGAGAGCGCGTCGGTGGGTTCCGCCGCCCACTCCTCGCGCAAGGTGGGGCGGTGGCTGAGCTCGCGGTACGCGGTCTTGTGGGGATAGGCGTACACATAGCTCTGGTAGGGGCGGGGGTGGAGCGGTGATGTGCTCATTCAGCGGCCTCGGATGCCTCAAGGAAGAACTGGGCGTACGGCACGGTCCACACGGCGTCATGGCCGAGTCGGTGGCCGGTGTACCCGTCATCGCCGTAGGTGGTGCCGTGGTCGGAACAGACGACCGCGAAGCAGCGACGACGGCTGCGGGCGGCGGTGAACAGTCGCCCGATGTGCCGGTCCACGTACTCCAGGGCGGCTGCGTGACTCTCGCGGGAGTCACCCGCCTCGCTGGTCGCTCCCGGCAGATGGAACCAGTTGGGCTGGTGCAACGAGGCCACATTGACGAAGAGGAACAGCCGCTGATCCTGCGGAAGCCCGGCTATGACCTGCTCGGCCCGGTCGATCTGCTTCTCGAAGGACACGGCTGACGTGACACCGAACTCCGGCTCCCAGTGGCTCTCCTGGAACATCCCCGGCAGCACGGAGCCGAGGGGACCCTGTTCGTTGAAGAAGCCAACGCCGCCGATGCACACCGTGCGGTACCCGGCCGCTGCGAGTCCGGAAACAAGATCAGGGGTGTCGAAGACATAGGTGCGTCCCTTGGTCGTCTCACTGCCCGCGAACCGCGCGGCGAAGAGCCGGGGGTGCGGCCCGGGTTCGGCCGGGGTCGGCAGGAAACCGGCGAACATCGCCTGGTGGGAGGCGTAGGTGAAGTTCCCGGGTGCGTGCCGGCGCTGCCAGGCGCCGTGCGGGAGACAGCGGGTGAGATTCGGTGTCCGCCCGGCCGCGGCGAGTTCCTCCGCCACGTCGTAGCGGAGGGTGTCCAGGGTGATGAGGAGGAGGTCGTCCTGCCCGATGACCTCGTTCATATCCGGGTCACCCAAGGCGGACGCGTCCTGGCCGGCTAGGAGGGGACCCGGCGGTGCGGTGGGGGTGAGGGGGTTACCAGCGTGCACGGTGGTGGTTCCTTGTTCTCGTCGGAGCGGGCGAGCCTGGCGTCGAGGACTCTCTCCACGCGGGCTGTCGCTCGCTCGCTTCCTTGATGGGCGCGGGTGGCGCGGTGGCCTCCAAGGCACCTGGCGCGGCTCGCGCTTCCCTGGTGAGGGTGGCGCATCGGGACCGTACGGCGCTGATTTGGGCCGCATAGGTTTCCTGGGTTTCGGCACCGCTGCCGGGCAGCCCGGTCAGGCCCGGCAGCAGGTCCCCAAAGCCATTGACCTCGCCGATGGAGAAGCCCCGCCAATCGGGGGAGGGCAGCAGATCGACACCGACCCGCAGCGAGCCGGGGAAGCGCTCCGCGGCTGCCTCGCACAGTCGCAGGGCCCCCGCCCAGTCGCCGCCCGCGATCTCGATGGAGGTACGGGCCGCGGCGAGGTCGCCCCGGGCACCTCCCAGATGGAGATTGGTCATGGGCGAACGGCTCGTCCGCACGACCGCGTGGGTGGCGCGGCCCGCGATGACCACGACCCGAAGGTCGGCGGTACGGCCCCCTTGAGAGGCCTTCGGCAGCCAGCGCTCGATGTGCAGACCGTCCGGGGCGAGGGCGTCCACCAGCGCGCCCACCTCCCGCTCGGTTGAGTAGCGGCGCACCCGCAGGGAGTTGAAGAGCCGACCGCGGCCATCCCGCTCGACCGAGGTGGTCGCCTGCACCCGCCCCCCGCTCGCCGTTTCCACGGCGAGCACCCCGGACGCCGACGAGCCATGGGCGAGCTTGATGAACACGCGCCGCAGCCCCGTCCCCTCCTGGAGTGCGCGGACGTCCGCCCAGCCCCGCACGAGTGGGGCGTCGGGACCGGAGGTGGGGGACTGGGGCACCGCGATCCCGGCCTCTCGCAACACACCGTGGCAGAGCCGCTTGTCGAACAGCACCGCCAGATCCTGCGGATCGTCGAGCAGCGTGCCACCGGCCGCGGCCACGGCGCTCGCCACATCGCGGACCGCTGCGGTGAACCGCTCATACCAACGCGCCGTGCCCTCGACCCGGGTGGGGTCGTCCACACCGCGGAGTTCCCTCTCCACCTCGGCGTCCTCGCCCGGCGAATCCAGTCGGACCAGCTCTCCGGCGTGGAACCGAGCCTGCCCCCGGAGCACTGCGAGCCAGGGCACCACCCGCACATCGGGCAGTCGGGCCGCGCGCGCGGCCTGCTGGAAAAGGGCGACACGTCGGTTGGTGGGATTGCCGATGACCACCAACAGGGGGGCGGACGGGGCACGGGTGCCGGTCACCGGGTCACTCCGCCACTGAGGTGTAGCGGTGTTCGTCGTCCTCGTCGTCCTCGCTGCCCAGTTCCGCCTCGGAGAGATCGATCGACACCCCCGCTGCCTCAAAGGTGGTTCTCAATCGCTCCACCAGGGGCGCACTGATGAAGTGGTGATGGAGATCGAGCCGCCGCAGATGGGTCAGCGGCTGTCCGTTCAACAGGGCCTCGGCGCCCTCGTCGCCGAGCGTGCCCATCGAGAGATCCAGGGTGTGCAGCCGGGCCACCACGGGTGCTCCGGCGCACGCCACGGCGATCTGGTCCTGGATATCGCTGTTGCGCAGCGCCAGACAGCCGAGCTTGGGCAGCAGGGTGCCCGCGAGGAACGGCTCCAGATCCGCCACCTGGGTGTCCGCGCCGTACCACGACGAGCCAAGCCAGATGTCGAGGTTGGCCAGGGCGGGCAGCTCACTGGCCGCGATCCCGCGAACGACTTCGACGCCCAGCCCGCCCGATTCCACCACCAGGGATTCGAGCTTCTCATGGCGCACCGCCGGGAACTCCAGCCCGGTGCCACCGCGCACACCGAACTCCAGCAGCTCGGGGAAGGCATCGAGGACGGGGGTGACCAGACCCTGGTTGATCCAGGAGATTTCGCACTCGTCGTAGGTGATGTCCCCGAAGAAGATCGCCCGCAGCGCCGGGAACCTGTCGGCGGCCCCGGTCAGGGTGGAGATGATGCTTGCCGGGGAGGTCTCGTACGCCTCGTTCCACAAGCCGACGATCAGCGCACGCACCTCGGTCGGGTCCACCGCGTCGAGGAAGCGCGCGAAGGCCTGCTCCCACTCCTCCCCCTCGTACTCGGCGGCGATTCGCCACGCCACCGACGACACGGGCGGCAGTTCGGTCTTCGCCTGGGCCTCGGCCCGGGGGAAGTCGAACGCGGGCAGTCCGTGCAGCTCTTGCAGATGGCTGTTGATGGTCATGACGAGCTCCAGACGAGGGTGGCGTTGATCGGCCAGTTGCGAGCAGTTCTACCAAGTCCCACTGACAACGCACCGGGCAGGGCGGTGCCTGAGCGCCGGGGCGGGGCGTTGAAGCTCCTATTGGTGTCAAGCGGTTTGGATCCATGCGCGGTAGGCGTGAGCGAGGTCGTCGTCTCGACTGAGGCCTCGTTCAAGTCTGGAGATGGTGGTGGGCCAGACTCCGAAGTGTTGGGCGACGGCGGTGAGGGTGATGTTTCTGGCTTGCCGTGGAGGCCGCGGGTCGGTGATGCCGGGGACGGTGACGGTAGTGGTGAGGTAGCGGAAGATCTCCCGGGCGATGGCTCGTTTCAGGAGCCGGATGATCTCTTTCTTCGTTCGGCCGGCTGCGGTCTGCCGTGCGGTGTATGTGCGGGTTCTGGCGTCGCTGGACATGCGGACCAAAGCGATGCGGTAGAGGGCGGCGTTGGCGTCCCGGTCGCCGCCTCGTGAGAGGCGGTGCCGGTTGGTTTTGCCGCTGGAGGCGGGGACGGGGGCGGCTCCGCGGAGGGCGGCGAAGGATGCCTCGGTCCGTAGCCGGTCGGGGTTGCCTCCCGCCGTGACCAGCAGTTGGGCCGCGGTGTCGGGGCCGACTCCGTAGGCGGCTCGCAGGCCGGGGTTGTGGGCGGTGGCCTGGCTGTCGAGGGCCTTGGTGAGTGCGTCGTGCTCGGCGGTGAGTTCTTTGACACGTCGGGCGGGGCTCTTGAGTGCGGTGAGGACCGCGGTGTGGACGGCGTCCCCAGCCGGTCGCAGGCGGGCCAGGGCCTCGGTGCGGTCCGTCCCCTTGAGCCGGCCGAACCTGGCGCGGACGGCCTCGGGTGCGGTGACGAGGAGGTTGGTGATCTGGTTGAGGGCGGCTGTGCGGGCCTTGACGGCGGAGCGGGCGGCGTTGTGCAGGGCGCGTATGCCGGCGACGGTGTCGTCCTTGGGAGCGCTGGAGGCTCGTCCGGACAGGGCGGCGCGGGCGGCGGCGTAGGCGTCGATGGGGTCGGACTTGCCGATGCGGCGGCGTTCGGCCCGGTCGGGCCGGTTGACGTCGACGACATCGAGGCCTGCGGCGCGGGCGGCGCGGGTGAAGCCGGCGCCGTAGGAGGAGGTGCCTTCCACGCCGATCGTGCTCACACGGCCGTGGGCGTTCAGAAAGGCCAGGGCCGCGGCGTATCCGGCAGGGGTGGTGGCGAACTCGGCGTCGGCGAGGTGCCCGCCGTTGTCGCTGATGACCGCGATGTGGACGGTGTCGGCGTGAGAGTCGACCCCGCCGAACACGTCCTGGTCCGCGGTGTCTTCCACGACCTCTGATGTCATGCTGATGGTGCCTTTCCTTTCCGGAGGTAGGCACCGGCCGGGTGGCGCGGACAGGACATTGAAGGGGCTTCTGGCCAAGCTCCTATCAGGTCATGTTCCGCCCGGTCGGAGCCATGAGAACGGGCTCCGGCGGCCGGACAGTACAACACAAGGACAGCCCAGCAGGGCGTCAGTCAGACCCCGAGCCACGGCCGCCGGAACCTGAGTACCAGCATCAATGTCAGACCCTGCGGTTAGCGTCGTTTCCAGCTTGAGCGCACTCGGCGCTGGGAGTTGAGGGGAGAGCCATGTACCGGCAGGGCGATGTGCTGATCGTGCCCGTGGCGGCGGAGACCGTGCCGTCGCACATCGAGGAGACGCGGTCCGAGCCGCGCGATGGGCTGGGACGCTTGGTCCTCGCCCTCGGCGAGGTCACGGGTCATGCGCACGCGGTGATGGGACCGGGACGTCTGGTCATGGAGCCGGGCCCGTTCGGCCCGATGGTGCTCCACCTACCGGCGGGCGGCCGAGTGGTCCACGAGGAGCACGCCGAGATCGCCCTCCCGAAGGGCTGGTATCGCGTGGTGCGTCAGCGTGAGTATCTGCCCGGCGCGGTGCGCGTCGTCGCCGACTGACCTCCTTCTCGCTCCACCTCACACCAGAACGGCACCGCGACACCGAGCGGGACAGCACCAGAGAACACCACCGGGCACCGACCGGTCGATTGGGGACGGGGATTCCTATGCAGTACGTGGACAAGTGGCGGGCCGTTGCGGCGGCGACCGGTTCGGCAGACCGGGCGGCTGCCGAAGACGGGGTGCGGCTGGCCTACCGCACCGCGGGGCTCGCCGAGCCCGAGCGGATCATCTGGGCGGAATCGCCCCGCGCGGGCGCACAGACGGTGGGGGCTCTGAAGGGGGCCGGACCGTCGGTGCGGGAACAGGTCCGCACTCGCCCCTGGGCGCAGGAGCGGCGTCGGCTGCATGACGACCTCGGGCCCGCCGGCTGGACCGAACTATGGAATTCCACCGGCGCCCGGCTCTGGGACAACACCCGGGCGCTCGCCGAGCGGATTCGGGCCGGTGTCATCGAGGAACTGACGGGCCGACCCGCCTCCGAGCCCTCCGGCGCTCCAGCGGATGGCCCCGACCAGCAGCGCGTCACAGCCGACTCTCCCGACCGGGAGCGACCCTCCAGGACCGAAGTCCGCCTCATCCTGCTCGACGCGGTGCTCGGCCAGCATGATGCCGCCTGGCTCGCCGCCTTCGACGGCCGCAGCGAGCGACTGGAGGGACTGGCGCGGGTTGCCAGCAACGCGGGCTGGTGGTGGCCCTTCGAGAAGGCGGTGGTGATCTGCGAGCGCCCCGTTGCGCTGCACCGTGATGAAGCAGGCCGGCTCGACCGTGGCGATGGCCCGGCGCTCGCGTTCCCCGATGGTTTCGGGATGTACGCCTGGCGAGGCATGCCCGTGCCCGCCGCGTTCCTGGACGAACTCACCTCGATTGACGCCCAACGCATACGCACCGAGGAGAACGCGGAGTTGCGGCGCGTGATGCTGGAGCACTACGGGTACGACCGGTACCTGGCGGAGTCGGGCGCCAAACCACTGCACCAGGACGAGAGCGGCACCCTCTGGGGCATCTCGTTGAACGACGACGAGGACGTGGTGATGGTGGAGGTGCTCAACTCCACGGCAGAGCCGGACGGCACCTTCCGCACCTATTGGCTACGAGTGCCGCCCACCACCAAAACCGCGAAGGAGGGCGTCGCTTGGACCTTCGGCCTGGACGAAAAGGCGTATGAACCGCTGCGCCAGACCTGAGCCGCTGCTGTGCGTCCCAGCGCTGCCGAGGCGACGTGGGCGGCTTCCCCGATCAGGTGCTCCACTGCGCCCACCGAAGATGCCTGACGCAGGGCGGCGGAGCCATCGTCGCCCACTCCTCGACCACCACGGAGCTTGAGGGGCGTGGTGGTCGCGGCCGTGGAGGTGGGGGCGTTGCGTATCGAGGGTGCGCGGGTGGGGATTCCTAGATCCGTGCCGCCAGGAGTTGATCCCGGCCGATCAGCGCGCTGCTGCCCTCACCGGTACAGGCATGGGCCCCGGCCAGTGCCCCCAACCGGGCGCTCTCCTCCAGATCCTGGCCGCAGAGCCTGCCGTAGAGGAATCCGCAGACATAGGCGTCCCCCGCCCCGCTGGAGTCCACCACCGGCGCGGGCGGAATCGAGGCGGGGATGGGGCGCGGGGTGCTGCTCCCATCGCGGGTGAGGAGATAGGAACCACCCGCGCCCGCCGTGGCGATCACCGCTTGCGCCCGCCCACCGCGCAGGATCTCTCGCATCACCGAGGCTATGCGTTCGCCTGCGCCCGCGGAGCTGAGGAACACCAGATCCGAGCGGAGCGCGAACTCGCGTTGGCGCTCGTCCACGCCGTCCCAGTCCTGTAGATCGGTGGAGACGGGAACGCCCAACTCGGCGATGTCGTCGAAGAGGTACCGGGCGAAGTTCACCGCGGAGAGATGGATATGGCGGGCACGTTGGAGATAGGGGAGGTAGAAGGCGCGGGGCATCCGCAGTTCATCTGGGTCGCGACCGTCGTGGAACGACATCCTGCGACCCGAGGGGTCGACCAAGCTGACGGCCCTGCGTGTCCCGGTGGGGGAGAGAAGGGGGTCAAAGGCGACGCCGCCGTTGATGAGCCTCTCATGGACCTGTCGGCCGGCCCAGTCATCGCCGACGAAGTCGAGGAAGGCGACGTTCATCCCGAGGGCGCGACACCCCAGGGCCACGTTCCCGCCGCTGTGCCCGGGCCATTCGTGGATCGGATTGACGCCGTGGACGTCCGCGAGCGGAACCGGCAGTGAGCCGACCCGGACGACAGTGGCCACGCCGCTGCCTCCGATGACCAGCACATCGTGAGGAGGGGACGGGTAGGCAGGTTGGCTTTGCTGCTCAAACAGGTGCGACACAGTCGCACAGTAGCCGTTGTGATGCCGCTGGGGGCGCGTGTCCAAAATGGTGCGATCCGATGGTTCCGCGCATCAACGCGCCCGCGCTTGTCCCGGCGAGCAGGCCTGATGACCAGCCACTAGGGCTTACGCGTCGGGCGGATGAGGAGGGCCGTCCGCTGGTTCTCCGCGCGGCGGAGCGAGCCGGGGCCTGCCGGGGCGGCCGGCCAACCGCTTCCCCGCACGGCCAGGACCGGGCCCGCCATGGGTGTACCCGACGGGTTCGACCGAACCGCGGGCTGAGCGGAGGAGGAATCCACGGTCCCGGCTGAGCGGCCTACCACAGGCCAGCTCTCAGGCCACCGCACGCCCTTGGGCCACTTGACGGCAGGGCTGGTGCTGGGTGGTCCTGTCCAACGGTTCATCGGTCGCCGACCGCTCCTGGCTAGCGGACGGCTGCCGTGAGTTCCTTGCGGTCCAGACCGAGTTCACGTGCCAGCGCGTCGTCGGTCCACTCAAGCATCGCGGCGCGGGAGAGCGATCCTGAGTAGGAAGTCATCTGTACGGCGAGTCCGTCCAGGAACGCCGTGAGCCGCCAGGCCGCGGCGGCGGGGTCCACACACGGAAACTCACCAGCCGCCGCACCTTCCGCGATGACCTCGGTCAAAGCGGCCTTCCACTGCTGATCGAGATCGCAGGCCACCTCCCGTAGCGCCGGCTCCCGCAGGGAGACCGCCCAGCCCTCGATCCATAGCCGCCACCCCTTGGCGGAGCCCGTGGGGGCGTACCAGCGGACGGCCGTACGGAGCCTGCGAACCGCGGAGGTGCGTCGGCTCAACAGCTTGCGCAGATGGGCGAGATCGCCGTCCGCGGCATGGTTGAACGCCGCGGCCACCAATTGCTCCTTGCTGGAGAAGTGGTACAGGACGAGGGCGTTGCTCACTCCGAGCGCCGCAGCGACATCGGCGATCCGTAGGGCTGCTACCCCGCGCAGCTGGATCTGCTCGACAGCGGCACCGAGGAGTTCCTCACGTCGCTCTGTCACGCTCAACCGGACTCTGGCCACAGCATCACCCTACACAGCCGATCTTGGGCAGTGATATGGCATGCCCACATCAGTCAACTCGGTGCTGGAGCGGCCCGCGGGACCCGTTGCCCCGCGCCAGGAGTCCAGGCGATCAGGGGTAGCGCTCGGCGATGATCGGGAGCTGATCCGCCGCCCACGCGTGTGCCGCGGCACGTGGGGTCGTCCCATCCTGCTCCGCACGTTCGAGGATCCCGCTCACCAGCGCGCGCATCGACCGCCGGGTGTGCGCGAACGCCTGATCCGCGCTGGCCTCGATATCCCCGAAGAGAGTCCACCACCACCAGGCGTTGGTGGCTGAGTTGACGACCACATCCGGCAGCACGGTCACCCCGCGACGCGTGAGCAACTCCTCCGCGGCGGGGAGCACCGGCAGGTTCGCCGCCTCCACGATCCAGCGCGCCGTGATCTGGTCCTGATTTCCCGGATCGATGGCGTAGGAGATGGCGGCCGGGACCAGCACATCGGTCTCGACCGACAACCAGGCGTCCCCCGGTAGCTCCAGATCACCCGCGCCCAGCATGGAACGGTCGACCGTCCCATGAGCGTCCCGCGCCGCCAGTAGCGACTCAACGGACAGGCCGTCAGGGTTGGCGATGGTTCCCTTCACATCGGCCACGGCGACGACCTTCAGTCCGGCGCGGTCGAGGAATCGAGCGGTCCCACCGCCCATGGTGCCAAGTCCCTGGAGGCAGACCCGGGTCCCCTCGTAGGCGACTCCGGCGCGATCCAGCGCGGTGAGTATGGACTCCGCGACCCCGCAGCCGCCGACCAGCTCATCGAGGCCGATCCCATCGACATCGATGGCGAAGGCGTCCCGAAGCCGTGCCCTGGCCGCGACCTCGTCGTCGAGCAGCCGGTAGACCGCCTGGACGGTGGAGACGAGTCCCGCGTCGGTGGCGGCCCGGTCCACCGTGTCCTGAGTGAGGCCGAGATCCTCTCCCGTCGTCCAGAAGGACTCGATGTAAGGGCGCATCGCTTCCAGATAGCGCACGAGGACCCCATAGGCCTCCGGATCCCGCGGGTCGCAGTCGATGCCGCCCTTGGCGCCACCCAGCGGTACGTACTTCCCCTCCGGGTTGTAGTGCAACGCCTCCTTCAGGGTCATCCCGTGAGCCAGCTGAGCGACCTCGTCGACCGTGCAACCCGCACGCATCCGAAGGCCCCCGCTGGAGACCCCGCGCACCAGTCGATCGATGACCAGAAAGCCCCGTCGGCCGGTGATCGGATCGGACCAGGTGAGGGAGAGCAGCGGAGCGGGCATGGGGCACCTCTCGGAACGGTGATCGCGGTGAGGCAGCCGCACGACCAGGATCAACTAACTGAATGGCCAGTCAGTATCGAGAGCTCTTCACACGCTTGTCAACGCGATGGTCAGCGGTTTTGCCGCCACCCCCACCGATAGCGGGCCTCGCCCATCGCTGGGAGAGGAGTAGGCCGGTCACCGCCATGGGTAGAGGGCACACACTGCCGACCGGTCCCGTGACCCTTGCCGCGCTCAAGCCCAAGCGGTGCCGCCCAGCAGAACAGAGGGAACCCCACGGGCGCCGGGGGAACACGAGCCCCGGAGCGTACGTTCCCTGATCGTGACCTTGATGAGAGCCAGCAAGCGGTGGGAAGGCGCACCCGGTGTCAGGTTCGCCCCGCCCCAGGACGGACCCAGGACTCCGCCCGCGGGGGCGCTCCTCTCCCATGCGGCCGATCTCCACTCCCCACTGTCGTACCCCGCGCACATAATGAGAAGACCCCGACACCTGGAGGTGCCGTGACCGGAGCCGGTTCCCCTCACTCGCTGAGATCACGGCTGCGCGCACTGCGACCCGCCGCATTCGGAGCCGACCCGGCTGGAGCGAGGCTGGAGCGCATTCAGCGCTCGCCGCACTTCGCTGATGGTGTGTTCCAAAACCCCGTGGGCGCCAGGACCAGGCCGTCTGGTGCCTCCATGGCAGAGTTCGCCAAGATCTACTTTCAGAAAGAGGCGCGGGCCCGTAGAGCCCCCACCGCCCGCATCCCGCTCCACCCCACCACCCTCAGTGATCTGGCCCGCCCCCCCGCCTCAGGGCTTCGAGTCACCTGGATGGGCCATTCCACCGCCCTTGTGGAGATCGATGGTCGGCGGGTCCTCTTCGACCCGGTCTGGGGTGAGCGGTGCTCTCCGTTCTCCTTCGCCGGGCCCAAGCGACTGCACCCCGTTCCCGCGCCCCTGGCCGCCCTCGGGCCCGTGGACGTCGTCGTCATTTCGCATGACCACTACGACCATCTGGACATGCCCACGATCAAGGCGCTGGTGGCCACCGACACGGTCTTCGCCGTACCACTGGGCGTCGGTGCGCATCTGGAGCGCTGGGGAGTGCCGGCGAATCGCCTGCGTGAGCTGGACTGGAACGAGAGCGCGGAGGTGGTCGGCCTTCGGTTCACCGCCACCCCCGCCCGTCACTTCTGCGGTCGCGGCCTACGCAATCAGCAGCAGACCCTCTGGGCGTCCTGGGTCGTCACCGGCTCCGAGCATCGGATCTACCACAGCGGAGATACCGGCTACTTCCCCGGCTTCAAGGACATCGGTACCGCTCATGGCCCCTTTGACATCACCATGATCCAAATTGGCGCCTACTCCGAGTACTGGCCCGATATCCATATGACCCCGGCCGAGGGCATGCGCGCCCATCTCGATCTCCAGGGTGGCGCGCCCGAGGGAGTGATGCTGCCGATTCACTGGGGCACGTTCAATCTCGCGCCCCACGCCTGGGCCGATCCCGGTGAAGGCACGGTGGCGGCGGCGGCCGCATCCCACGCATCCATCGCGTTGCCCCGCCCCGGTGAGCCCTTTGAGCCGAGAGCCGGATCGATTCCGGGCTCGGCCTGGTGGCGCGCTGTGGCCGAGGTGCCCGCCGACGGTTGGGCTCCTGAGCCGACCGCCCCTCTTGGGGCCGGCCCCAAGAGGGGCGTATCGCCCGAAGCGGGGGCGGCCAGTGCTGCCATCGGCGGTGATCAGCAAGGCGGAGGGACGGGTGCCGGCAATCCTGAGGTCGCCCCGACCAGTTGACCTCCGGATCCCACGGATCATGAGCTGACGTATCGGGTGAAGGATCCGCCCCCGGCATCCTTCGACCGACTTGTTGTCCTCGCTCGTTGTTCGTGGGGGTGGGGCGGAGCAGTCGGGCGACGGGTGAGCGGTCGGTAGGCGACGATCGCCCGGATCCAGTGGGTCCCGCACCCGAGAGGCTGCCGCCAGACCGCTTCGATCTCACTGCCCGACTGAGGGCCGACGGCTGGATGGACCGGGGCAGGCGCTCCCCGGTCCATCCAGCACCCCGTTTCATGGCGGTGCGACCGCCCGTGGCGGGATCTGGGGACAGGCCTGAGCACGAATGCCCGGTATCCGCCGGCTCTGCCATGCCTCCAGAAGGCGCACCCACCCGGCTACCCCTGTAACTGACCACGTCATGGCCGTATCGGTACGGCCCGCTTTCCCCTGCCGAACCCACCAGGCCGGATGCCGCACTTCGCACGCTCCCATCACGACGCAATGCATCGCTCGGGCGCTGCGGCCAAACCGGCGCACACCCCCGAAGAGTCAGCCGATCGGCCATGCCCATGAGCCCAGCGGAAACACTTCCGTCACCAACCGACTCTCACACCACATGATTGCGATCACTCCCCAATACCCTCTTCTCGCCACAGTGGTCACCTAGCTCAGTACAGGTGCGCAGTGGTTTCGCCTCTTGACTCCCAACTGCCCCGCTGGTCACGGGAGGCATGTCATAGGCGCTGCCCCTCATGGCGCCGAGCGCCGTTGATGGCCGCGCAGGCACGGGCGTACCGCGTCTGTCGCATTCTGGTCCGAGCACCCCTGGCAGCTCTTCAGCCGCCGAGCTTCCGACCTGGTGTTTCGCACCCAAGTGCGATCCCTCATACCAGAGCGGTACGAATGGCGGGCAACTTTGCCAACTGCCCGTCACATGTGCGCAGACGGCGACTACCGTGTGTGGCCAGTGATCAACGCCGGGCTAACGCCCGTTCAGCCGCGAACCAGTTGAAAACCGTCCGACCTACCCATGGCCGAATCCCTAACGCAGCACACCGAACCCTGGGACCCCCACGTACCAAGGACGCCGATGTCTCCCCTACGCGAACCCACCACGCGGTCGGACCGCCGTGAGAGCGGGCGTCACGGTCGGTCGGGCACTCGCTCCGCCTCGGCGGCGCGCAGACCACGACCCATGCCGCCGTCGCCGGAAGCCCGCATCCGCCCGCGATTGCTCCGTACAGCGGTACTGCCCGCACTCGTTGCGGCACTGAGCGGCGCGACCGCCGTGACCTACACCGTGCACAGCGCCACGCCCGAGCCCACCCCCGCCCTCTGGATCGTGCTGACCGGCACCGCCGCGCTCGCCATAGCGGCCGTCGCCGTGGCGGCACTCGGAGCGGACCGCATGGCCGCGTCGATACTCGACCGATGTGCCCACCTCCGCCGCTCCATCGAGCGTGGTCAGGACGACCTACGCCAGGTCGTTGAGCGGCTGCGGCGTGGCGAAGGTCCGCCCAACCCCCGCAAGCCGCTGCCGAGGAACCCGCGCGGGGATGAGTTCGACCTGGTCACCCGGGAGTTGAATCGCTCCCACGAGGTCGCGGTGGCGGCCGTAGTCCAGGCGTCACAGCTTTCCAGCAGCGTCGGCAACGAACAGAAGGTCGAGGTCTTCGTCAATCTGGCGCGGCGGCTCCAGTCGTTGGTCCACCGTGAGATCCAACTCCTCGATGAGCTGGAGAACGAGGTCGAGGATCCCGAGCTGCTCAAGGGCCTCTTCCACGTCGACCACCTCGCCACCCGCATCCGCCGCCACGCGGAGAACCTCGCCGTCCTGGGGGGCGCGATCTCCCGACGCCAGTGGTCCCACCCGGTCACCATGACCGAGGTGCTCCGCTCGGCCATCGCCGAGGTCGAGCACTACCCCCGGGTCAAACTCGTCCCGCCGATCGATGGCACCATGCGGGGCCACGCGGTCGCCGATGTCATCCACCTCCTGGCCGAACTGGTGGAGAACGCCACGGTGTTCTCGGCCCCGCACACCCAGGTGCTGCTGCGCGCCCAGCACGTCACGGCGGGGCTCGCCGTCGAGGTCGAGGACCGCGGCCTCGGTATGCCCGCCGGCGAGCAAGACAAGATGAACGCGCTGCTCGCCGACCCCGATCAGGTGAATGTCGCCCACCTCCTCCAGGACGGACGCATCGGCCTCTTCGTCGTCTCGGCACTCGCTCGTCGGCACGGCATCGCCGTCCGTCTCCAGTCCAATATCTACGGTGGTATCCAGGCCACCCTGGTGCTTCCGCAGGGGCTGCTCGGCACCGAGCCGGGCGGTCTCCACCAGGCCGACCCGGTCTCGGGCAGGACACGCCGGCGCCGGAAACCGCCCACCATCACGACCCAGGCCACCTCACCGCCGTCGATTCCGCAGCGAACCCAACAGCAGATCCCGTCCAGGCCGCCGCTGCTGTCGTCCGCCCAGCTCAGACCGCCGACGCAACAAATCCCATCACAACAGCCGCCGCCTGCCGGGGCCGCACCTCCGCAGCCTCCGCAGCAGCCCACCCACACCAGGCAACCCGAGCCACGGAGCCAACCCCCCGCACACACCACACCCGAAGTCCTCGCCCCACTGCCGGTACGGGCGGAGCACATCGACCGGCCAAACCCCGCTGCCGCCCGACCTGGCGCCAACTACACCGCCAGAAACGGCAGCGCGCCGATCATCGACCGCTCGGCGGATCTCACCCCCGCCCCCACCGGAGTGGTACGCGGCACCATGGGCCGTCCCCAACTTCCCCGTCGACGGAGCCAGGAGCACATAGCGCCACAGCTCAAGATGGGTCCACCGGCTCGCAAAGACGATGAAGGCGCGATGCACGACCCCGGGCTGATGGCGGCCTTCCAACGGGGCATCGGACTCGCCGAGGCCCAGGCCCGCACCGTGGACCCCGACGCCGGAACCACCGCACCACCCACCACAACGCAACGCCACGACAACACCTCCAAGGAGTAGATGCACCATGGCGAGCGATGCGCCGAACGGTCATACCTCGGACCTCGACTGGCTGCTCAGCGGTCTGGTCCAGCGTGTGCCGTACACCCGCAATGCAGTTCTGCTCTCCTCCGACGGCCTGGTGAAGTCCGTACACGGTCTAGAACCCGACAGCGCCGACCACATGGCCGCACTTGCCTCGGGCCTCTACTCCCTCGGTCGCAGCGCCGGTGCGCGCTTCGGTGACGGCGGCGAGGTCCGACAGGTGGTGGTGGAACTCGATTCGACCCTGCTCTTCGTCTCCACCGCCGGCTCCGGCACCTGCCTCGCGGTCCTCGCCGGCCGAGAGGCCGACGCCGCCGTACTCGGCTACGAGATGGCGATGCTGGTGAAGAGCGTACGGCCCTATCTCACCACCCCGGCCAGACAATCGACCGGGGCGCCGAGCATCGCGGGGCAGTGACTGTGCCGGTACCCAAAGACGGACCCCTACTCGACGATGCCGCCGGCCGGCTCATCCGTCCGTACACGGTCAGCGGTGGCCGTACCCGTCCCACGGCAGCGCTGGACCTGCTCTCCTTGGTGATGGCCACCGGGACCGTGCCGAAGGGGAGGAACCTCGGGCCGGAGCACGTACTCGCGCTCGGCCTGTGCGACGGTCCCACGTCCGTCGCTGAAATCGCGGCGCATCTGAGACTTCCCGCAGTCGTCACCAAGGTCCTGCTCTCCGACCTTGTGGACTGCGGCGCGGTCACCACACGAGCGCCCCGCTGCCTTGACACACCGACCGACCGTTCTTTGCTGGAGGCAGTGCTCGATGGCCTACGACGACGGCTCTGAAGTCGACAGCTCGGAAACCCACGGCTCTCGGACCAAAGGTCCTTCCGCCGTGGGTTCCCGGAGCCGTGGACCGCTCATCCACGGCTCCCCGGTCGGGCAGCGCGCGAGCAATGACACAGAGCCACTGGATCGCACCGCGTCCGATGCCCTCTTTCCCACCGCGCTCAAGATCCTGGTGGCAGGTGGCTTCGGAGTCGGCAAAACGACCTTTGTGGGGGCGGTCAGCGAGATCGATCCCCTGAGCACCGAGGAACTGCTGACCCAGGTCAGCGAGGCCACGGACCCACTGGAAGGGGTCGAATCGAAGACCACCACCACCGTTGCCATGGACTTCGGCCGCATCACCCTCGACGACCGCCATGTGCTCTACCTCTTCGGAACACCCGGCCAGGAACGCTTCTGGTTCATGTGGGACGAGCTGTCCGAAGGGGCCCTCGGCGCGGTCATCCTCGCCGACACCCGTCGGCTGCAGGACTCCTTCTCCGCGGTGGACTTCTTCGAGGGGCGCGGTATCGGCTTCGTGGTCGCCGTCAACGAGTTCGACGGGGCCTATCGATATGACGCAGAGGAAGTCAGGTCCGCCATCGATCTCAAACCGCAGGTGCCGGTCGTGATGTGCGACGCGCGCATCGCCAGCTCGGGGATCGGCACCCTGGTCACCCTTGTCCAACATCTCCTCACCACCACCGCAGTTCCCGCCCCGGCGCCGAGCTATGGAGCACCTACATGACATACGACCCAACCGGTCATCTGTTGCTGACCCCCATCGACAGGGAAGCGCCCGCACGCGTCAAGCGGCTGCGCCAGCTCGGCTTCGGGGATCGCCCGGATCCCGCCTTCGATGAGTTTGCACACCATCTGGCCAAGGTGACCGGTGCTCCGTACTCGATGGTCAACTTCATCGACGAGAACCGGCAGTTCTTCGCCGGTCTCCACACCCCGACGGGCGACCACGACAACAACGACCTGATGGCGGCCGTGACCGCGGTGGGCGGTGAGGTCAGCCGTTTCATGGACCGCGATCACGGCTACTGCCCCCATGTGGTCGTCCGACGCAAGGCGTTGGTGCTGGAGGACGTCTGCGACTACCCCCGATTCGCCGGAAATCCGGTCGTTGACGAGATCGGCATCCGCTCCTACCTCGGTGCGCCGCTGATCGACCGCACGGGCATGGCGTTGGGCACGATCTGCGTGGTCGACACCGAGCCGCGGCCCTGGGGGAGGGCCGGACTGGAAACCATCAAGTCGCTGGCCGCGGAGCTGATCGAACAGATCCACCGCCGTGAGGACGGTGGTATCTGACTGCCGCTGCCCCCGTTGGCAGGCGACAGGCGACAGGCGACAGGCGACAGGCGACAGGCGACAGGGGACGGATACGACTTTGGAGGCGGGGCGCTCGCCGAGTGACAGGGGAGCGCGAAGCCGTACTCCCGCACTCCCGTGACAGCTGGGCCCTGCACCCATGGGAACGCTGCCGTATCCGTGTGTCCCCCCAACGGGCAGTCCCTCCTGACCGCCCACACCGCAGGATCGATGGTCTGTTGGGTGGGCGCCCCCCTCCGAGGCCCCACCGTGACCCGATCCCTGATTCCCCCATTGCTCGTTCATCGACAGGGGTGAATCCACCACCACATGTCGACATTCCCAACCCAGGGCCCCATCCCCGGGCTGGCGGCCTTTGCTCTGATCAGACCGCCGGTTCCAGCTTCACTGCCTCGGAGAGACGCTGCGACCACTGCCCCTTCACCGTCCCGAGCGCCACCTCAGCCAACCGCAGCAGTTGGATGTCAGAGGTGCCAGCGGGCGCGAACATATGGAGCGCGTCGCGCAGATACCGCTCGATCGGACGGTCGGTGAAGAGTCCGGCCGCGGCGTGGATCTCCATGGCGTTGCGTGCCGAGTCGATGGTCGACTCCACATTGATCAGCTTGGCGTTCATCAGCTCCGCGTCACAGGGCAGACCCTGATCCAGCAGATGGACGGCGTGATACGCGGCGAGCCGCGCGGTCATCAGCCGTGACTGGAGCTTACCCAGCTTCATTTTGATGGATGGAAGATCGTGGAGGGGGTTTCCATAGCGGTACCGCTCTGCGCAGAACCGGGTCGTCTCGTCGAGGATTGCCTGATGGATGCCGAGGGAGACGGCGGTGAGGTTCGCGCGTCCGTAGAGGACGCTGGAGGAGTACGCGACGGAGAGCCCGTCGCCCTCCGCTCCCAGCCGGTTGCGGGCGGGTACCCGGCAGTCCCGGAAGAAGAGTTCGCCGAAGCTGAAGCCGTGCAGCCCCAGCGTGGGCCGTTGCTCTCCGATGATGCACCCGGCGCGGTCAGACTCCACCAGGAACGCGGTCAGCCCGCGTGACCCCGGTCCGGTCCTGACCACCACACCGTGGAGATCGCCGATATGGCTGTTGCCTACGTACACCTTTCGGCCATTGAGGATGTATTCATCGCCATCTCGTACGGCGGTGGCAGTCATTCCGAGGACATGGCCGCCTGAGTCGGGTTCGGTGACGGCTATGGTCGGCAGGCAGTGGCCGGAGGCGATCCCGGGTAGCCAGTCCCGCTTCTGTTCGGCGCTGCCGAAGTGCACGATCTTGGCCACGCCCAGCTGCGACGCCTGAACCATCGCGCCCATGGCCCCGCTCACCCGGGACAGCTCCTCGATGATGATCGTCTTGGCTAGATGGCCCGCTCCCATGCCGCCGTAGTCACGGCTGATCGTGGCGCCCAGCCAGCCCTGCCTGGCTATCAGCCGCGACAGCTCACCGTGAGCGGTCCGTGCTGCCTCCAGCACGGGAATGCGGGGCCGGACCTCCTTCTCTGCGAAGTACCTGACATCGTTGCGAAGTCGATGGTGCAGCTGACTGGCGAAGTACTCGTCCATCGCGAGCCTTCCTTTGCGATACGCCTACTCGGGCGATTGTTCGAGTAGGTGGTGCCTGGATGCCGGTCTCGACCGTGCTGACCGGCCATCTCTGTTCTGCCGTACGGCATTCCCTGCGTGGTTCCCTCTGCTACATACCCACGGCAACGGATTCTTGGGGCTTTGGCACGGAAAGGCACCAGCCTGTCTCAGGCGTGCACAGTGGCGACATTCGGCACCTTCTGAAGAACCGATACGGCATAGACCTGGACGCAAATGAACGCACCTGAACAGGGCAATTGAGCCACACGGCCGCCGCTGCCAGCGCGTAGGTGCACTATCCGGCGCGTGAAGTGAGGGGGGTGGTACGAGGCGTACTTCTCTTAGCCCTCGTGCGCGTGCGCCGCCGGTCATTCGGTCTTGGCGGTGACCTTATGGGGCTTTATGTGCACTATGCCGGGGAGTGCCGGGGGTCCTCCCACCATGTTCCACAGCGTGCGGGCGTCGCCTCGTGCGCTCTTATGCCCCCTGTGCTCCTGGCCATCCACCGACCGCCCCGTCACATGTGTCTCCTGAGACAGCTGAGTCCCCCTCCGTGGCGCTGGATGAGTGGCTCTGAATGGCCAAGAAAGCGTTTTCCTGACCCGCTTGTCAGCAAGGTGAATCGGCTGGCGGAGCGATTGTCAGTGACGCGTCGTACGGTCGTTGCATGGCCACCGCTGACGATGTACGCAGAGTCGCTCTCTCGCTGCCGCAGGCGATCGAAAGGCTTGCCTGGGGCATGCCGACCTTTCGGCTGGAGGGCGGCGGACGGATCTTTGCCTCTCTCGACGATGACGACCGGGTGATGGGCGTGAAGTGCCCCAAGGAGGACCGCGAGGAGCTGATCGCGGCCGAGCCCGAGAAGTTCTTTCTGCGATCGGGGCATGACGACAACTACGCCTGGGTCCGGGTGCGGCTCCCGGCGCTGGACGGGGATGACGAGCTCTACGCGATCTT
This sequence comes from Streptomyces albipurpureus, assembly GCF_023701525.1. Taxonomy (GTDB): domain Bacteria; phylum Actinomycetota; class Actinomycetes; order Streptomycetales; family Streptomycetaceae; genus Streptomyces; species Streptomyces albipurpureus. The sequence goes on along the minus strand of NZ_JAMQAW010000001.1, from coordinate 41,331 downwards.
GCTCGACTCCTGGCGCCAGGCGGCGCCCCGCAGATTGCTGGCCGCACATCCCGAGCTCACGCAGCCCCCACCCGCGTGACGAGCCGCAGTTCGGCGGGCCGACCCCGCTCCATCCCGCCCGGATTCGCCGGCAGGCCGCTGGCTGCGGTGAGCCCCTGCCCGTCGTCCCAGGGACTCCGGGAGCTTCCGACACGGCGTAGGTCCCCGGGGTGAAAGCGGTTCGTGACCATCGCCCAGAGTGCGGTATTGTTCTCATGCGCGTTCAACCAGGGGAAACCCCAGGTCAGACGGGCATCGGGACGTGGCGCAGCTTGGTAGCGCACTTGACTGGGGGTCAAGGGGTCGCAGGTTCAAATCCTGTCGTCCCGACTTGTGTTTTCGCAGGTCGTGAGCGGTATCGGAGAAATCCGGTACCGCCTTTCCGTATGTCTTGGGGACCATTTGGGGACCACACGGTCTAGCGGCGCCTTCCGGGGACGGACTGGACGGCCAGGCTGAGGGGCGCGCGGACGGGGTTGAGGTGGGCGGTGAGGGCGGCACCGGCGTTCGCGATCTGGGACATGTCGGGGTGGAGGTAGCGCTGGGTGGTGAGGAGTGAGCCGTGTCCGGCGATCTTGCGGAGGACGTGGGCGGGGACTCCTGCGTCGGCGAACCAGGTGAGTCCGGTGTGGCGCAGGTCGTGCCGTCGTAGGTGTTCGAGGCCGAGTGAGAGGACGGCCTCGTCCCAGTGGGTGGCGTCGCGCAGGACGGCGGTGGAGATACGTCCACTACGGGGCCCGGTGAAGAGCCGGGCGTCGGGGTTGGGGCCGGCGGCGAGGATGCGTTCGGCGATGAGGGGCCGGATCTCCTCCACGATGGGGACGTGGCGGGCGCGTTTGCCCTTGGTGTTCTTGTCGATGAGTCCGCCGGGTGCGGGGGTGGTCTGGCGGCGGACGGTCCAGATCCAGTTCACCGTGTCGATGTCGGCGACGCGAACGTCGGAGACTTCACCGATGCGGGCGGCGGTCGCTGCGGGGAAGACGACGACCTCACCCCACCCCTGGTAGTGGCCGTGGGAGCGCTCCACGAGGGCGTGGGCGAGGTGGAGCAGGGTGTGCCAGTCGCGCAGGGCGAGGGCACGGGGGTTGTCGAGTTCGTCCTCGGCCTGCTTGTACTCGCGCTGCCAGCCGGTGACCCGGGCCGGGTTGACCGTGATCAGCCCGTCCCGGACCGCCTGCTCCATGACACGCACGAGGACCGCGAGGCTGTTCTTGACGGTCGAGCGGCTCTGTTCGTCGGCGATCCAGCCGTGCACGGTGCGGTCGACAGCACCGTTGCTGATCATTCGGACGGGAAAGTGGCCGAGTGCGGGGACCACCCGGCGGCGCCAGCCCGCGAGATACGGATCCAGCGTCTTCAACTCCAGACCGCGCAGGGCCAGGTCCATGGTGGTGGTGCCGTACTCGGCCAGCGACATGGTGGCCACGTTCGGCGCGATCCCGGCCTCTGCGGCCTTGAGGATGCCGGAGATCCACTCCTCGGCCTCGTCCAGCGTGTCCTTGCCTTCGGAGAGGGACTTGCGGCGTTTGGTGGCGGGGTCGAACCAGCGCACACGTGCACGGTAGGGCGAAGCGCGGTTGGGGCGGTGCTCGATGTCGCTGGCCACCCGAACACCGAGAGGAACGGCCTCGGTGTCTCACCTGACCGGGCGTGACGCGGCGTTCGGTGAGCCAGGTTTCCACGTCGCGGGCGCTGTAGAGGACGACGCGCCCGCTCACGGGGACGTACGGGGGGCCTTGGAGGGGATGTGCGGTGCGCCAGCGTCGGAGAGTGGAGGGATCGACGCGGAGGAGGCGGGCGAGTTCCCTGGTGAGTACCAGGTACCGGACAGTGGCGCGTCCGGCTCGGTGTGAGGGGAGGTGTCGGACGGCGTTGCACAGGAGGGCGTGAAGTCCTGAGAAGAGGGTTGCGTGGGTGGCAGTGAGCGGGTGGATGAAGGGGGTGTGTGCGGGTAGTTCACCCTTCGAATCTCCGCAAGATCCCCGGTTTCGGGAACCGGCGATCACCTGCTATATAGCCACCCGCAGACGTCAGGAGGGCCAACATTAGGCAGATGCGGGGCAGATGGTCATCCCGGTGGCAATGCCCTCGGCACCCGCGAGGTGGTGAAGCCTCGTTCACGACGGAGCGACAGTCCGCCCGCAATCGGTGCCGGACCCCAGCAGGACGCCGAGTCACCACACGGTGCGGGAAGTTGCCAACAGGTTTTTAGTCCATTGGTGGTACACAAAATGCGGTCCTCTGACCAGCAGGAATTCTGGGTCCGACCGCTGCTGAGCGGGCCTTGGCCCGCCTACGGTCTGGATCTTGGTTGGATGGGGAGGCAACGGCTGAGAGGAGAGCATCGGCTTAGTCAGGTGGGCGCGTAGCAGGGCCGCACGCTCGACATGGTGTGTCATCGGGAAGATGTCGGCATGGGTGTCGTTGAAGATAGGTGCAGGTCAGGGGGCATTTGGTGTGCGCGATTGCGGCGAATTCCGGGCCCCGAGCGTCATATGAGCGTCAAGAGAAAGAGGGCTCAGGCGAGCGCCGGGGTTCGGTGTTGGTCGTCGGCCGAGCGGGGGCGTTCACTCCGCGTGAAGGGCGCACGCAGCCTTCAGTCCCGCAGTGCCGTGGGCGTAGCGCCCTTTCTTCCGTGGTGGTGCGGCAACGAGCGATGCACCGATTCGGATCGTCCCGATCGGATGTCGCGGAAGAGACCAGCCAGCTCTGTGGCCTGCTGTGTTTGCTGGGGTCAGGCCGCTGACCTGCATAAATTTCCTTTCCGTTCTTTCACGGTCGTGCCCGTTGATGCAGCGGAAAGTCCCAGAAAAGTCCCAGGGAGATCCCACTGCCCGCAGTTGCTCTTTCGGCTGGGAGTCGGTGTGCTGAGGGCATGGATGGTCCGTGCGGGAGCTGACATTGAGCGGGAGACGACATCCCTGGCCCAGGGGCTGACCATCGCGGGACGGCCGGAGCTCGGTGACCCTACCTCCCGCTCCTCCTGGGACGACGTCCGCACCGAACTCCAAGCGGCCTACCCCTGGGAGAGTCCGGGTCCTGGGTAACTGGCAGGGCCGGCTCTGGCGCTTTAGATCTGATGACCGCCGTGACCTCATGGGCTCGACCGTGCCGCCTTCACCGAGGTCCCCATCGACCGCACCATCCGGGTTCTGCCCGTCGGCCGAGGGCCCGAGGCCGAGAGGGAAGTCCTCGGCCAGGAGACCGGCACCCTCGAACCGGAAAGCGTCGAACCCGACGGCGCCGGGCCGGAAGCCCTTGACCAGGAACCCACCGACGACGACACCGACAACGCTCGTGGCACCGTTCCGGGGTGAGCAGAACCTTCCGGTTTACTGCCCGTGCTCATGCGACGGCACTCCCGGTCAATTGACCGGGCGCGTTCACACCGTGGCCGAAGGTGGTCGAGGGCGGCGGGATCCGGGCCGTAACGGGCGCGGCGGGATCCGGGCCGTAACGGGCGCGGCGGGTGGCGACGCCCGGCGGGCCGGACGTTGCAGAGTGCCTTGCGGGTCACAGGTGGCTGAAGGCGGCGGTCACGGGATTTCGCCCCCATGAATGCTGGCATCAGCCCCCATTTTCCCTGCGGCGTGTCCGGTCACGGCCACGGGGGAGCGATGCCGCTCCCGTGTTTGATCGTTACAACCCTCGTCTGAAGGGTGCGCCTCCATGTGTGTGGGGAGGGAGTACTCACCTGCGACGGGCGCTCGGGTGAGCGTAGGGATTTCGGGAGGATTGGCATCCTCATAGGAGAGCACTCCGTATGAATTTAGGTCGATGCATCGGGAATCGATAGAGCAGGCGCTTAGAAGACTTCCGCTCTGCCCCAATGTACAACCCTGTGACCTGCGACTTTGCAGGCTCCTGAAGGTGTGTCCCGCTTCCTGGGGGACACATGGGGGAAACTGTAGAACCCTGGGGGAAGGGGGACGGAACCTTCCCCTGGTAGTGCGCAGCGAGTCTCCCACGCGAAACCTTCCAGCCTCGAGGCGTCTGGTGGAAATAGCTCCGCCCTCGCCTGGCGTTGTCGAGCGGTGAGTCGATGAAGGTATCTGGGCTGAGGCTGTTCAACACGGGAGGCGGCGTGACGGAGACTATGCCTCGCTTGGCGGAGGTTAAGGCGGATGTGCAGGGCTGTTCGAGGCGCGCGGGAAGTACTGCGCCCGGGATCACTCGGAACGTCTAGGTCCGGTTCACCCCCGCCTGCGCGTGAAGCTCCGGAGTGTTCGCCCCTGGACCCCTGAGGCCGAAGGTCCACCCTCGCCTGCGCGGGAAGCTCCGTCCGTGAAGACACCCCGAGCCGTGCGCCGATGGTCCACCCCGCCTGCGCGGGAAGCTCTCGAGGATCATGTTCAGCACCATCATCAGGCGCGGGAAGCTCTGGAGGTCCAAGACATCCGGATGTCCGCAGAGCGGTCCACCCCCGCCTGCGGGGGAAGCTCGGACCGGTTCGAACGCTCGTCCACGATTCCGCCGGTCCACCCCCGCCTGCGCGGGAAGCTCCCTGGTTGGGGCCTTCGGGGCCGGCTTGGCCACGGTCCACCCCCGCCCACTGGAGCACGGGTTCGCCCCCAGTGCACAGTGCAGAGCTGGCGAGACGCCGGCGGAGGCAGCGTTGCGGGCGGCCGAAGAGCACGGCCACCACACCCGTCTGCTGCCCCGGCCGGTACGAATCGGAACTGGAGGCGGTTCCGGCACCGAGGCGTGGGAGGTGAGCACGCTGTTCGCGGGCAGCAGCTCACCAGCCGGGAGCGCTCGCCGCGAGGCTGTCCATGTCGGTGTCGTGGACCGGCCTTTCGCCCGGACCGGACGCGGTGGGCGCGAGGGGCGCTGGCTGTCCGCGGGTGAGCTGGAGGCCTCTGGCATGCCCGAGCGCCTCTGCTTCACCCTGGGAGTCGTGTTCGGCACCGTGCAGCAGGCTGTGAGACTGCCGGCTCCACCGTCTGAGAACGACTCCCTCCGCCGGGAACTCCTGGAGCGTCAGGCTCAGGACCAGACGGGTCCGAATCACCCCCGAAGGCGACCGGTCAGAGGAGCTGTACGAGCGGTGGCGGGCCGTGGACCAGGACAACACCGGCTGGCTGCGGGACGTGATCGCCCGGTACGGCTGGCCCGGCCACGCGCTCGTCGGCAAGGAGGGTGCCGGTGCGGCGTGGCTCTTGGCACAGCACTCCGACCGGGAGCCAGACTTTCAGGCGGAGTGCCTCGATCTCCTGGCTCGGGCGGTGACGGCGGGGGACGCCGATGTCCGGCACGGCGCCCTGCTGGAAGACCGGGTCCGCGTCCACCGAGGCGAACCCCAAGTCTTCGGAACCCAGCTCTTCGGGCAGGACGACGGCAGCCTGGCGCCCTTTCCGATGATCGATCCCGCAGGCGTCGGAGCGCGCCGGGACGCCTGGGGTTTCGAGCCGCTGGACGACTACATCCGGTCCGTCTCCGGACTCCGGTGACCTCGATCGACTCCGGCCGTCGCCACAGTGCTTCATCGCACGCGGGTGCCGTCCGGGTCTGCCGGACTCGGACCTGTCCCGGGCGGGTGCCCCTGGGCCGATGGCTACTCGGCGCGCTGCCGCAGGCGGGTGATCAGCTTCCCGGCGAGACGCTGGGCCGTGTCCCCGGTGGGCTCGCCCGGCTTCTCCTCGTACAGGCACCACACATAGCGGCCGTGGCTCATGACGAAGTCGTCCTCCGGCCCCCTCCTCCAGGCCCGGTTCGCACCCCGGAAAGCGACGTTCTCGCCAGTGAGACGGTCCAGGGTCTCCTGCACGTCCAGACGGGCCGCCTCATAGACGAGGCCACCGGGTCCGTAGGTCAACTCGGCCTCGTGGCCTGCCCCGAGGTCGATCGCCAGATGGTTCCAGGTCATGGGCGATGACTATAGGGCCCGGTGCAGGTCATCTGGTGCGATGACGGCGTTGTCCGGCCGTGTGAAGGTCACAGCAGTTTCTGAAGCGCACGGTTGACCGAGGGGTTGCGGCCCTTTCGGTAGGAGGGGACCGAGGCGTAGCCGGCGGAGTGATAGAGCGCGAGAGCGGCGGTGTTGCTGATGCCGGATTCCAGCAGCATGCGGCTGGCGCCGTTGCGCCGGGCGTCGTGTTCGAGTCTGGTGAGGAGGAGCTGTCCGAGGGAGAGTCCCCGGGCGTCCGGTTGTACGTACATGCGTTTGATCTCGGCTGTACGGCTGTCGATCAGGTGCCATCCGCCGCAGGCGACGGGCTCTGACGCGGGGTCGATGTGGGCGAGGAGGAAGAGCCCTCCGGGGCGGTGCGAATTCTGTGGCCGGGGTGTCGGCGGGGTCGTCGGCGTAGCCGTAGAGGGATACCTGTTCGGCGTGGAGCTGCCGCATGAGCCGGTGCGCTTCGCAGTGGTCGTAGGGGACGACCGAGAGGTGCGGGTCGGGGTCGGTCATGTGGTTGATACTGCCCGTTCCAGGGCCTGGATCGCAGCGGCGCGGTCGGCTGAGCGGAGGTGCCGCCGGGCGTGCCGGCCGAGCTGGGTGAGCAGGAGCCGGCAGCGGACCGACTAGACGTGGGGGAGCCGGTCGGCGACGGCGGTGAGGGACTGTGCGGTGGCGTGGGGTCCTTGCTGAGGAGGCGGGCCCGGGCGAGGTGGATGCCGTGGAGGAGGGCGGAGCGCCGGTAGCCGGAGGTCTGGTGGGCGAGGGGGGAGAGGAGTTCGGTGGCTTCGGCTCACGATCACCCGACCGCCGTCGCCCTTCACCCCACCGCCCCCGGCCGGCAGACACCACCTTGCCGCAGTGCGGCGCGCCCACCACTGCCCGGTATCACTCATCCGGCGGCCCGCGGCTCCGTCCCCGGATCGCGGAATGGGCCGCGCCCCGACCCGGCTGTCGATACGCTCAATACCACCGCCCGGAACGTCTGTTGTGAGGGAACCGCTGTGACCGAGTCCGCCCGCTCCTGGCCGCGCCTGCTCGCGGCCCTCCTCGCCGGACGCGACCTGACCGTAGGCGACACCCGCTGGGCGATGCGGCAGGTCATGGACGACGCGGCCGCCCCGGCCGAGCTCGCTGGCTTCCTCACCGCCCTGCGCGCCAAGGGCGAAAGCGCTCCGGAGCTCACCGGTCTGCTGGACGCCCCGCCGCGGCCATGACCGCGCAGCCCGATGTCCGACCACAGACCCCAGGTCCGAGGCGTCAGCCAAGACACCCGCGAGCTGACGGAGTCCGCCGCCCGGTCCTCCGGCCGGGAGATGTCCACCGGCAATGGGCGAACCTTCCCCCACTTGAACAGCTTGGTGAAGGCCGCCGCCTTCCGGTCCCACTTCGTTCCGCCGATCTGCTCAGGGTTCGCCGGCGCCTCGCACCGCCAGTCCCGGAAATCACTCAGGTCCTGCTGTGTTGCCTGCCTCCACTCGACATTTCGGGATGACAGGAAATCGAGCAACAGCCGTATATCCGTCGAGTAATTTCGCTTCGACTCACGTTCCATATTTCGGAATGTGTTCGGCAGGGCGAAATCTAGAAGATCCGCATCGACCATTCCGTCCGGCCGCACGAATACCGGATCACCCGGCTTGAGACCGATCTGAGCCACCGCCTCCGGCAGATCCCGTACCCCCAGGACACCCTCAGCTGGCAGCGTTCCCCACCGGCCTGGATCCGGCACCCGCACCACTTGCCACGTACTCAACTGCTGTCACTCCCGACGCTTGAACTCGCTCAATCATCAGGGAAGTGGTGAACAGTGGCGCCATGTGGTTCGAGTGGCCACTGCGGTCCCAGTGACCACGTGCGCACGGTGAGATCCCGTGGGGTCAACCACGTCCGCCCCGGGCGGCTCGTTCCGCCGGGGAAATGGGGAGGCTCATGAGTGGGGAATGGATAACCGGCGGTGCTTCGAATCCTGTTGCGGAGTGCGGGGTCTCCGATCGGGGGATCGGTCTCGCCGGGTGGGGGTCTGTTGATCACTCCCGCCCGGCGAGACCGGGGAAAGAGGTTCAGCTCACCCGGCCGTGGCCCAGTATCCGGGTGGCGACTTCCAGGGGATCGGCCCAGATGTCCTCGGATACCGGATCGCCGTCGGCCCGTCGGCGCATCTCCTGGACGAGGTCCCACAACTTCGCGGGGTCCTCGTCGGTGCTGGTGCGGGTCAGCAGGCCGATCCGCTCCAATGTGTCCATGCGCTCGGTGAATCCGATGCGTGTCTCCCGGTCGGGGTCGGGGGTGACGGAGGCGATGACCGGTACGCCGTTGGCAACGAGTTCGCAGCTGGTGAAGCCCAAAGCGTCGGCCAGCACGACATCGGCGGCCCGGTAGTACAGTTCGGGCCGGTCACTCCGCCCGACCCACTGGATATTGGGGGCGGTCGGGACCCGCCCCCGGGTGGGCGGGGGGTCTGACAGGAGGAGCAGTTGGTCCCCGATCGCGGCGTGTCCGCTCCATGCTTGGAGTGCCTGCAACTGGATCCGCAGTGCGGCGATGCGGTCCGGGCGGCCACCCGCCGCCACGGTCAGGACGAGCGCGTCCTCGTCGATGCCGAGGGCCTTCCGCGCATCTGCCCGCTGTGGGCCGAAGGAGTCCACCAGGGGTCCGCAGTACCAGACCGGCGCGGTGGTGGCCGGGGAGAGCGGGTGCGCCTCGGGAAAGTCGGGGACCACTACTTCCCCTGCGTTGTCCAGTCCCGCGTCGAACTCGGGCCGGCCGAGCTCGGCGAAGAACCAGTCGGTGATCAGCACATTGGGAATGTCGAGTACATGGCGGCAGAAGCCGGGCACGGTGAGGAACTCGTCACTCACCACCAGGTCCGCGTCGGCATGCTCGTACAGGAATCGCCAGATGCGCCAACTCGCCGCCTCACCCATGTCGTCGGCGTCGTCGAAACCGAGGTCGACGGCCTCGACACCGCGGGAGCGGTAGTAGTCCGCTCCGCTCCCCGCCGAAGCCAGCCTGATCTGTATCCCGGGGTTCACCTGGCGCATGGCGGCCATGATCCTCAGGTCTCTGGCGGCGTGGCCGTAGCCGTGACCGCGTGAGACGAAATTGACTCTCATCGGTAGGTTCCTCTTCAGCTGCTGAGCGACTGGCGGTCGGGGAATTGTCCGCCACGGCCACCGGACGGCGTGACGCCCTCGATGAACGCCTCACGGGCGAAGGTCTCCAGGACGGGTGACAGTTTCAAGAGCCGTTCCGGCAGCAGGTACTGGTCGAAGATCCCGGGGCCGATGGTGGCCAGGGCGATCTGCCCCAGTCTCCGGTCGAGCACCTCGACCGGGTCCACGGCGTGGTCGTCGAGGAGCCGGCGGAGTTCGGCGCCCCCCAGCCACGCGGTGATCCACAGGCTGATGACGATGTCGGGTCGCAGAGCCGGCTCGGCGCGGTGCAGGCCCGCCGCCCGGCGGGCCGCGGTGCGTTGCAGTGCGGGCACATCCACGTCTCGCCGCCGCAGGAGGTCGAGCAGGCCGCGCTGAGACCAGCCCCAGGCGCTGCCGGGGTCCCGTTCCAGGTAGTACGGCCTGCCGTACGAGCGTGAGAAGCAGGGCAGCAGGTCCACACTGGCATCCACGACCGGCGAAGTGTCGGTGTGGGGCCCGGTGGAGTAACACGCGGCCAGCCGCAGCCCCATCGGGGTATTGCCGGTGAGACTCACCTCGGTCGCGTGCTGGACCAGGTTGGGAACGGTCACGTACACGGGAACCCCGATCCGGCGCAGCACGCCGGCGATCATGACGTCGTCCTGTGGAACCTCCGGCCTCGTCCTCGCGAGTTCACGGGCTGCCTCCGCCGGCAGAACGAGTCCGATACAGGGTGTGTACGGGTCGCACACCTCGGCGAAGGGCTGTCCGAGCCAGGCCGCCAGGTGGACGGCGGACGACGTGGCCGAAGCCCATTCCGTGTAGAGGCTGATCGCGGCGGCTGGCCGCTCCCCGACCGCGCGCAGCACACGTTCCCGCAGGTCCGGAACGGGGACGGCGTCGTCCTGAAGGACCAGGTGGTGGGTGGCCTCGGGGGCCACCGTCCCCCACGCGAACACCGCGGTCCTCGCCGAACAGGAGCCGGGGCCGTAGGGGTCGGGATCCTCGACGACCTGGAGGCTCAACTCCGGATGGCTGTCCCTGAGTGCGAGGGCTCTCGCCCTGCGGGCGGGATGGGTCATGATCGCCGCGGAGAGTCGGATGGAGGAGTTCACGGCGCCTTACCCGCCTCGGACAGGTCCTCGTCGCGCATACGCAGGAGGTCGGAGTACCGGCCGGGCGCGGTACGGAGTTCGCCGTGGGTGCCCTCCTCGGCGACGAGGCCTTCCGCGAGGACCACGACGCGGTCGGTGTCCTTGGCTCCGGACAGCCGGTGACTGATGACGATCATGGTCCGGTTGCCGCGGAGTTCCTCCAGCGCCGCCTGCACCGTTCGTGCCGTCGCCCAGTCCAGCGCGCTCGTCACCTCATCGAGTACGACGACGGGGGCGTCCGACAGCAGGGCGCGGGCGAGCCCGAGCCGCTGGCGTTCGCCACCGGAGAGCTGGTAGCCCCTTTCGCCGACCGAGGTGTCCAGTCCCTCGGGGAAGGAAGAGACGAGATCGTCGAGAGCCAGCCGGAACAGCACTTCACGCAGTTCTGCCTCGGTGGCGCCGGGCCGGGCGAGGAGGAGGTTCTCCCGGAAGGTGGCGTTGAAAATGCCGGGCTCCTGGGGCACCAGCAGGACCGTCTCGGACGGCTTCTCCTCGCCGCCGGACACCCGGACCGTACCGGCGCCGGGCTCCAGCAGTCCCGCCACCAGGTAGCCCAGCGTGCTCTTCCCGGAGCCGGTGGACCCCACGATCATGGTGGTGGAACCGGCGGGGAAGTCCAGGTCGATCCCGCGCAGTGTGCTCCTGCCGCTCTCCGGATAGCGGTAGGAGACCTCACGCAGGGTGATGCCGGCCGCTGGTACCCGGGTTCCGGTGTCCGGCCCGCGCGGCGCCGGCAGGGCCGCCGTCGGCCCGAGGTCGATGTACTCGAAGATCCGGTCGAAGTGTGCGAGGGAGCGCCGTACGGACGTGCTCAGGCCGAGCAGTGCCCGGATCGGCTGCGCAAGCTGGAGCTGAAGTACGACCAGCACGATCGCGGTGCCGATCGACAGGCTGGTGAAGCCGCCTCCGGCCATCCAGTAGACGACCGGGGGGATCACCGCGAAGGAGACGCCGATGATCGACTCCGCGCTGGTCGCCATGGACCGCTCACGGATCGTCAGATCGGTGATGGCCGCCGACGATGCCCGGAACCGGTCCCGCTGGCCGTCCCAGCAGCGCATCGTACGTCCCATGAGGACACCGGGCAGGGAGAGGTGCTCGCCGGCCAGGCGCATCATCTCCGAGGTGTGCTCCTGCGCCTCGACAGCCAGCAGCCGCTGTCGTTCGGCGTAGCGCTGGTTCATGATGACCAGCCCTAGCGTGAGACCGATCGCCACCACGGCGATGGGCCAGCTCAGGATGAGCATGGCCGTTCCGATGGTGACGACCATCGTCAGGGACCCGAGCGCGTGCTGGGCGGTGAAGGTGATCACATCGGAGATGCCGCCGATGTCACTGGCCAGCCTCGTCTGCACCTCGGATCCCGACCGTCCGGCGTGGAAGGTGATCGGCATCGACTGCACCCGCTGGTACACATCGACCCGCAGACCGTGGACCACCCCGAGACCGATCGAGTTCGTCAGCCTGCTCTGCAGGTAGAAGAAGCCGCTCTGGGCGATGCCCACGGCGAGCATGCCCAGACACATCCACATCAGCAGCGCCCGGTCGCGCTGGGGCACGGCCTCGTCGACGATGACGCGGAGGAACAGCGGCCCGGCGATCCCGAGCCCCGTGGACAGTACGACGGTCAGCAGGGACAGCGCGAAGCCGGCCTTGTGCGCGGCGAACCGCCGCAGTACGCGCCGGCCAAGAGCGCGTACCTGTATCCGTTCGCTGTCACTCACGGTCCGGACCCCTGCCCGGGGCTTCGGCCGGGTGCCCGAGCACAAGGGTGAACAGATGCCTCGCCGGTGTGCCGGAGTGCCGGCGCACGATGCGGGTCACCTCGGGTGATGAACGGCCGTGCACACTGCCGCCGAGACCAGCGGCGACCGCCGCCAGCCACGCGTTGTATCCGAACGCCGATGCCCGAAGGAGCGCCTGGGTGTAGTTGGCGCCGGTGCCGTCGGTGATGCCCGCGCAGATCAGCACCGCTACCGGGGCCGGAACGTAGCGCATGGCGAGTGGGGCGAGCACGGCACAGTCTCCGTGGTCGGTGAACTCCTCCACGAGGTGTTCCCCCACCCTGGACTCCTTTGAGGTGTACTGGCGCAGCCGCACTCCCGAGGTACCCGTCAGACCGCTGACCAGCCATGCCTGCGGAGTGGTTTCGGCCGTACCGCGCGGCCACATCTGCCGGTCGGTTGACGTTGCCAGGCTCAGGATGGTGGCGAGGTCGGTGTCGACAACCGGGTCCTTCCGGAACTGGCGGACCGATCGACGGGCTGTCAGCACATCGTGGAGCGCCGTGCCCTGGGAGATCGGGGAGGTGTCCCCGGCGGGCGGCCGGCCGGGAGAGGTGCGCTCGTCGGGGCTGTCGGCGGGGGCGAGGGCACGCTTCGTCCGCGGCCACAGCTCGGTCTCATTGATCAGTGGCATGGCGCGCTCCGGGGGTCCACAGTCCGGCCGTAGCCATGACCTGTTCGTCTTCCTTGAGTTCCAGCAGTTTCGGCAGCGTCGGCTGCCAGTGGTCGTTCAGGGTGACGTGCGCTCCTTGATCGGTGGCCACCGCGTGCAGTTGTGCGAGGGCGCACCCCGCGTCGAGGTGCCCCAGCCGCATCCCGAAATTGCCGTACTTGAGCTTCAGCCTCCAGAGCGCGCCGACGAGGACCACAACGACGTCTGGGCTGTCCGTGGTTCCGGTCGCGTCGAGCATGGACTGCCACATGTCGGGCCCATGGGTCCGGCGGGTGGTGAGGAGCCGGTGTCCGATGTCGTCGTACTTCAGCAGGGTGTGCGCGGGCAGACCGGAGACGGTGTCCGCGCACATCAGATACAGCTCGACCGATCCGAGGCCTCCCCCAGACGCCGCCCACCTGCGGTGTGAGCCGTCCCCGCGCAGCCCCGCCACCATCGCCGCCAGGTCGGCGACGAATGCCGCATCGGGTACGCCCGCCGCCTCGGCCGCGGTCAGTTCGTCACCGGTCGGGGCGCCTGCCGGGGTCGTCGGTACCGGGGGCAGGGGTATCACCGGTGCGGTGGCGAACGACTCGCGTCCCTTGCTCAGTGCCGTCAGGCGCTTCTCCTGCGCCGCGGTGACCGGCGGTTGAGGCCGGTCGGCGAGGGGATGCGCGGCGACGGTGTCCTCGTACGCCTCAAGTACGGCCGCAAGCTTCCCCGAGCAGCGGGACGTTGTGGCACACGTAGCACAGCCGGCCTCGGCGGTGACCGTGTACCGCACCTCGGCGGAGTCCGGCAGGGTCCAGCGGACGAGAGCCTGGTTCGTGCGCATGCTGTCGATGTCGGCCAGGTAGGCCAGCACTTCGCCCGCCACCAGTCCGGCGGCGACCATCCCTGTCGCGGCGCCGGCCGGGGACGGCTGTTCGTTTCCGAACTCCGCGAGGTAGCCGCTGGTGAAGCACCGCCAGCACAGCGTCGTCCGTGGATGCATCAGCGGACCGAGATCGACCTGCGCTTGGTGGGCCGCGTAGTGCAGTACCGCGATATCGAGGCGCGCGCAGTCGTCGGCGAAGCTGTCCGTGCCGTCGTCGTGGCGGGGCGGGCCGTGCAGCACCACGAGGCTGCCCGCCGCTTCCCGCAGGCTGTCGAGCACCTCTTTCCCGGCCCCGGCCGGTGTGGACGCGCTGTGGACTGTTCCGACGCCGCTCATCGCCAGGTCGTCGCGGATGGCTTCGGCGTGCTCCGGTGGGGCGACGATCAGCACCGCGCATCGAGACAGGCGTTCCAGGACCTCGGAGGCGTCGCGGAAGGAAGCCGAAGTACCGGCGGTCAGTTCCAGGTAGTCGACGACGCCGGCTGCCAGCGGCCTCGTCGATGAGACCTCACCGGAGAGGACGAGCCCCTGCTTCACCAGCAGTGCCACGGCCTGGGCCACCGCCTCGTACGGCAGGTCCGTCTCTGCGGCGAGGTCGCCGACCGTGCGGCGTCCGTCCATCGCCGTCGCGACCGGGAGCAGGAGCCGAAGGGCGTCGCCTCCGCCGATCCTCTTGCGGATCTGGCCGGCCGAGAAGACGACCTGACCGTCGGCGGCGGAGACCGCCACCCCACCGCGCAACCTGGGTCGGAGCCCGTCGGCGGGGAAACTAGTTGTGCTGGTCATGAGTGACGCCTCCCACGGTGTGGAACAGGTGGTCGAGCTGTCGCGAGAGGAGCATGCGTTCGGTCGCGTCGCCGCAGTGCGGGCAGCCGTGGCAGCCGATCACCTGGTCCGAGCGCATCGCTGCCGTGCGGAGATCCACGGTGACCACCCGCCCGCGAACCGGCTCGGCCAGCGCCAGGCTCAGCAGTCCCACAGCGATGCGGGCCTGATGTGGCAGGACCCCGGCTGCTGTCGCGCTGCCGAGTCCCTCCTCCTCCGCTGACGCGGGGGCCGGCGCGTGCGAACAGTCCCCTCCGTGCCGGTGTTCATGTCCGTGTCCGTGTTTCTGGAGGGGCGCCGGCTTGTTGGCGTGCTGGTCCTCACGTGCGTGGAGACAGTCCAAGCAGGGGCCGCCCGCCGGATCGAAGTACGGTCCCACTCTGATGACGGGGTGGTCGTACTCCATCAGTAGCCACGGCTTTCCCGCATCGGCGGCCAACTGCCGGAATCGGCGGGCCAACTGCCGGGCGGGACGGTCCAGTACCAGCACGGCGGCATCAGCGTCGGCGAGCATATCGCCGGTGATCTCCGGACCGACCCGGGTGACGTCCAGGCCCGAGGATTTCGGCAGCAGTTCGGACACCCGGGCACCGAACGCGCCGGTACCGAAGACGGACAGACGGCTCAGGCGAACGGTTGCGGACACGGGTTCAACTCCTCAACAGGCAGAACGCGATAGCCCATTGCCGCGGGTGCGGAGTAGAGCCGAGGATGTGCGTGGTATTGGGCCAACGGCACCAGGGACATCGGCTGTAGGTCCGGGATGACCACGGTCACCGAGTGCAGTCCGACCGAAGCGAGCTCCGTCGTCGTCCGCTCCACGGCGATCACCGGCATGTCCAGTTCGGCGAACCTCCCGACAGCGCGGGTCAGCCCCTCAGCGGCATCGGCGGCATACCGGCCGCGGTCCTGGAACGGAGGCCGGTCGGGGCGGTCATCGATGAGGAAGGCGAAGTGCCCGGCATTCTCCGGCTTGCCCATGTACTTCGCGCCGTCCGAGATATCGGTGTAGTCGGCGAAGGACTCGGGCTCATTCCACTCCATGTGCAGGGAATCGCGGAAACAGGTGACTTCCAGCAACGCCTTGTACGCGGCATCCTGCATCGTGAGTCCGGTACCGCACCCGACCATGGTGCGTATCGTCCGGTCATGCGGAGCGGTCTGTAGGCAGTACACCGTGGGTATGCCGATGTCGCTGGTGGCATCGAGTAGAACGGTTTCGAGGAAGTGATCGTGTGCCCACTCGATCAGGGTGAGTTCACGCTCATCCAGAAAACCGAGGGGAATGTGCGGCAGCGGGAGCTTCTGGAGCCACAGGATGGCGATCATGTCACGCTCGACGACCTCGCCCAGGCCGCCGAAGACAGCACTCGCGGGATCGGTGTGCACGGCGCTGCCCGTCGAGATGCCTGCCACGAAACGCTCGGCTGGCGAACGGTGAGCCGACCGGTAGGCCGCCATGGAGAGCGGCAACCAGGTGGATTCTCCGTCCCGGAGATCCACCCCCTGCACCCATCTGATCGGCGCGGCCGGATCGAACGGGACGAGCGGGCACCGCGGATGCGCATACTCCGCGTCGGACAGCCGCGGGATGCGCGACCAGTCGAGCACCCTGCCATCGAGATCGTGCGCGGCGGCGGTCACAACGCCGTCGGTACCGAACTGCGCCCCCGAGTAGCGCTCGCATCCCTCGGCGATCGCGAGCAGGCGTGCCCTGTCCTTGTCTCCCAGCGCGTGCCCTCCTGCCACCATCCGGTTGTCCTGATGTGACTCAAGGCCCGGGAACGCACTGCCGAGATCGACCCCGTAGGAGCTCAGCCCCGACAGACCGCGATAGCGGGAAAGGGAGACGACGTCCCCGACCACGCCGTAGCGCGAGAGCAGCGGATCAAGCTGTTTCATGTTCACGTCATTCAGGTCAGGGCAAAGAACAGCGGTTCCTTGTCCGGGCGGCACCCGCCGGCAGACGCCACTGCCGGCGGGCCGATTCGCTACCTACTGCCTCGACCGGCGGTGTTCACCGGGAGCGGCACTAGCGACATGCGGATTCACAGGGGGAACACCTCCAGCCGCCGGTGTTGCAGTTCAGGCCGCAACCGCCGCCGCCGACGCAACCGGGGCTACCGCCGCAGAGGCTCTGGCAAGCGCCGCAGTCCGTGAGGATGCGCGAGGGGTCCGCAGGACCCGCGATCAGATCGCGGACCAGGTCCTCCCAGGACGCCTCGGCGTCGTCGACCACGAGGTCGACCTCCACTCGTGACGTGAGATCGGTGTCAATCATCTCTGTTCCCCTCTTAGGCGAAAACAAGCCATTCCGGGCACTTAGATGGCTTAAGACCATCGCTGTGTCGGAGTCAGGCTCAACGTAAGGCCGTTGATCACCTCGAATACTCAAGGAAGTGTGAAGAAACCAAGGAGGCGAATGCGGTAGCTGCGGCAACTAACCAAATTTCTGCGTTTTTTGACGAACCATCAGTTTTCACCAGTGAGCTATTCCGACGCCGGTCAACTGGGTGGTGGGCGGGCGCGCGAACACGCAGCCCCAGACGCTCACATTGCTGCTGGGCCATCTGACCGGCACTTTTAGGGCATCCTGCGTCGCCGGGCTGCCCGGCGACTCTCAGCAGCGGATCTACCCCCCGGGTGGGCGGGCGGTACACACCCCAAGCCCCAACCAATCACCGAGCACGAGGATTGCCGGAGTACGGATCGGGCGGGTTGCCGGGCATGAGTGCTCGTCGACGGCCAGACCCGGGTCGCGGTGGTGGGCGACTTCCAGGGAGATCGCTAACCTCCACCGCCCCCGCCACTACCACCAAGGTCTCCAGCGCGCCTCCTCCACGTCGGCCCTGACCAGCGTCCGTTACGACTCGAACTCCCGGACCTTCTCAAGGACCGCGAGCGAGGGCGGCGCCGACGCCATACGGCGCGTCAGTGGCGAGGTCGGCGGACCTCATCGCGACGCGGTGCGCCTGGATGTGGGCGGGGTGCCCGTACCCGCCGTTTGCGTGGTAGGTCACAACGACCTGTGGACGCATCTCGCGGATCACCTCGATCAGATGCCCGGCCGCCTCGTCGAGGTCGGCCCGCCAGAAGCAGTGCGGGCGCTCGTTCTGTACGGAACCCATCCTGTCCGAGTCCCGATAGCGGCCGGCCGCGCCGAGGATGCGGCGGTCGCTGACCCCAACTCCCTTATCAGCGATTCCAGCTCTTTCATCGGTGCTGACCGAGACGGCCCTCCCGGTCGGCAGCGAGATGCGCCAACTCGACGGGGATAGAGGGGCCTCCCTCGCCGAGCGGGCGGGTCACCAGAGTGACAGCGGCTCCTTCGGCCGCGTACTCCGCCATGGGCTCACCGTTGTTGATGGATTCATCGTCAGGGTGGGCGGGCACGAAGAGGGCACGGCGGGAGGTGAGACGGCGGGAGGTGAGTCTGCCGAATCGGCCATGCCATAGGGGTACGGTGCATCGCACCTAAAACCTTCGGTATTTCCAGCCTGTTGATACGGGAAGTACCACGGATGCGCGGATCCGGGCGAGCGGGTCTTTTCGCTTTCCACTAGCATCCTCCACATGAAACAGCGAACCGATCCCCAGTCCTTCGACCAATTCGCCCTCGAATATGACAGGTTCGTAAGCCTGCTTCCCGGGAAGAACACATCCTGGCTGACTGAGCTGGGTTTGAAGGGTGAGCGTGCAATCGACGTGGGATGCGGCTCGGGGCATGCTGTCGAGGCGTTGGCGGACGACTTCGAAGAGGTTGTGGGAGTCGACTTGAGCGCTCTACTGATCGACATCGCACGGAATAAGAGGTCCCGGCCAAACGTCCGTTATATGGTGAGCGACCTGTGTGAGCTGCCCACTGAAACCAAGTTCGATTTAGTCTACAGCCATACGATGATGCATCACATCAAGCACTACGAAGCCGGTTTGGAGCGGTTGCGCGACCTGGTCCGGCCGGGCGGTGTCGTGGCGCTCATCGACAACGTGAGCGACAGGTATCCGACGCCCCCGCGCGAGGCATACACCGTCCCCGCCGTCCGGGACTTTCCCAGGGAGGTACGCCGAGTCGGCCTTCGCGATGCCTGGTTCCTGCTCCGGTTCTGGCACAGCACGCCCTGGCTGGACCATCTGCTGAGTGACCGATATCTGTCGCGGGCCCAGTTCCGTGAGCTCTATGGGAGCGTGTTCCCCGGGGCGCACTTCGACGACCTCGGCTTCGCGCTCGCCATGTCGTGGACAGCGCCCACGACTTGAGCGAAGGGCGGCCCGGCCACGGCGAGGACGGGCCCCGGCGCACTTGAAGCTCAGTATCCGGAACATCCAGCCGGGGTTTCGCCCGTGCGCTTTCGGAATCACTGTGGTGGAGGCTGTGCAGCAGAACGGGATGAGGCGGCAAGCTGGTGCGCTCGAACTCAATTGGGGGGACCGAGCTGCTGTAACTTCCCAAGAACTCCAGGATTGCCGATGCCGCATCGTCGTCGGCGGCCCAGAATTCCTGAACCACCACCTCTGCTCTGTCTCTGTTCCACGCACTGAACAAGAGGAAACCGGCCGGCTCTGCGCCCCGCCCGCAGAATTGCTAGGAGGTCGACCCGTACTTTTCCCGCTGCCATGCAGTCCATCGTTCAGGCCCTAACAGCGAGCCATTCCACTGGTGGGCGAGATCGTGCCGGAGCCGCTCGGCTTCCGGGCCCAGACCGTGGCTGATGTCGAAGTCGTGACGCCGGAAGCTGCGCCTGAGCTCGTCCGTGGCCACGGACCAGGTGAATATCTGCGCGGGCGCCTCCCAACACGCCTTGCGGGCGGTCGTATCCGTTGGAGTTCGTCCACAGCGTCGCGAGCACCGCACCTCGCTCCCGCAGGGCGCGGATGCGGCCGGCTAAGAGGTCCTAACAAAGGCGTTGGACGTGTCGGTGAGTGATGAGGCAGGTGGCGAGGCCGAGGAAGGCTTCGTGGATGTCGTCGCGTCGTTCCCATCGAATCCGGAGCCGACGGAAGCCGTGGAGCCACGCGATCGTCCGCTCGACAACCCACCGGTGGATTCCGAGTCCTGACCCGTGCGGGACGCCGCGGCGGGCGATCACGGGTTTGACGCCGGTCGCCCAGACGAGCCGGCGGTACTTGTCGTGGTCGTAGCCGCGGTCGGCCAGGAGCGTGTCGGGGCGTCTGCGGGGACGCCCCACCAGGCCGGTGACCGGCGGGATCTTCCGCAGCAGCGGCATCAACTGGGTTACATCGTTTCGGTTCCCGCCGGTCAGCGACACCGCGAGAGGAATGCCCTGCCCGTCGACGATCAGGTGGTGCTTGCTGCCCGGACGTGCACGGTCGACCGGGCTGGGCCCGCTTTTGGGCCCCGTCGAGCGGCCCTGACGTGGGAGGAGTCGATCACCGCCCGCGACCAGTCCAGCTTCTTCGCGACCCGCAGCTTCCGCAGCAACACCAAGTGCAGCTGGTCCCAGACGCCGGCATCGTTCCAGGCAGCCAAGCGCCGCCAGCAGGTCATGCCGGATCCGAAGCCCAGCTCCTGCGGTAGGTACTCCCACTGGATCCCGGTATGCAGCACGAAAAGGATCCCGCAGAGCGCCTGCCGGTCCGGCACCCGCGGGCGACCCTCCACCTGCTTGGGCGCCTGCTCGGGCAACAACGGCTCGATCAGCAACCACAGTTCATCTGACACGATCCATGGCCGCGACTGACGTTTCCCCACGGCCATACCAACGACTACCCGGACCGAAAGTCACATGATCAAGAGCTTCTGTTAGGACCTTTACTAAGGGTGTCCCACCCGGCGCTGTGAGGGTCTTCTCCACGGACGGATGTGTTGATGTTCCGGTCGGGAGCACGGGGTGTGGTGTGCCGCCGTGGGCGACGTTGATCATGGCGCCGCCGAGTTGTTCGGTGGTGTGACGTGGTGGGGTGCCGCTCCTCTGAGGAGGGGATAGAGAGGGTGGCGCGATCCGCCGCTCGGCATGGCGACCCTGGTGTGAGCGGCTCGCGGGGCGAGCGTTGGTCTTGTCCGGTCGTAGGAGAGTGCATGGACTGGACTCACGGGGAGCACTGCAACGAAACGCGTGGGGTGAGGGGGCGCGTCCTCAGTCGACGCCTCGGCGCGTCACCACCGTGGACTGTTCCTCCGCGTGCGATCAGACCGGAACATGCCTATCGTGGTGGAGGGGTTTCGCGCGCATCGTCGGTGTGTTCGGGGACCGCCCCGGGGTGTTGCTGACCTCTTCCAGCCCGTTCGCACGGAGGCTTGATGCTCTGTGCCCGGGATGCCCCTCAATGGCACAGCCAGCGGAGTTGCGTGGCGTCCTGCGTGCCGCAGACCGTGGTGTGGATCGCGTGGATGACATGTGGGCAGGGGCCGTGTGCAGGCGCCCGGTTTCCGGCGGTTCCGTGATCACTCTGGAGAACGCCATGGCGGAGATCGCGTATGTGAAGATCCATCCTGCGATCGGTATCGCGCGGGTCGGGAACAGCAGCAGCAAGTTCTTCTACGGGCCGGAGAGCCCGGACGAACCGCCCAAGGCGCCGGGCTTCTCGAAAGACGGTTCCGCCACGGTGAAGAGGCAGGCAGCACGGTTCCGCGTCTACAGCTACGACCAGAACGGCAACGTTCTCGGCGAAGTCAAACACGGGTCGGACAGCGCAACGGTCACCTGGACCGCCCGCCTGGCGAACAAGAAGGCCTCCTGGTACAAGTTCTCCCTCGCTCTGGATATCCCAGACGCCCAGAGCCTTCCGGAGGCGCAGTTCGCGCGACGCAATGCAGGCATCACAGCCAGGAGCAAACTCAAGAACACCCCGCCCCCGCAGTCGGTCTCCGGACTTAACCAGAGCGGCAAGACGTTCGACACGGGGACGATCAACGGGATCGCGGTGTACCTGGGCGAACTGCGGACTGACGAGGCGGGCCGGCTCGTCGTTCTGGGAGGCAAGGGGCACTGCGCCTCCTTCACCAGTCCCAAGACCGCACTCACAACGTTCGGCAACAATGAGGGCTGGTACGACGACATCTCGGACGGTCCGGTAACCGCCAAGGTCAAGATCGGCGACAAGACCTTCGAGGCGAAGCCGGCCTGGGTGGTGGTCGCGCCACCGAACTACGCACCGGACGTCAAGGGCATCGTGACGCTCTACGACCTGCTGTACGACCTCTTTGTACGGAAGGGCGACCTGCCTTTCCCCACCAGGGTGACGTTCGACGAACACATCAAACCGCTGCTGTTGCGGCTCACCGGACACCAGTGGGTCAACGAAGGTTTCGCAGCCGAGTTCGGATGGCGTGCCCCGAACGACTTCTCCTCACCGCAGGTCCTCGCCACGCTCGGCAGCAGCAAACGTCAGTACCGGGGCCTGCGGCAGCGCGTCTACTACTACATGCGCAACTACCAGCGGGACGGCATGTCGCCGCTGCCCTGGCCCTGGCTCTACGGAGACGCCATGGCCAGCCGGCCGAAGTCCCCCCTGCAGCACGGCGTGCTCACCCAGACGCAGGAGAAGATGCTCGAACTGTGGGTGGACGGAAAGTTCGACGACACCAGGCTCAGCACGCCCCAGCCGGAACTCAGCGAGGCACCCCTCGCCCTGCAACCCGGGCTGCTTGACCGCGCGGCGCTGGAGTACTGCCTCGCCGACGCCTTCCATCCGGGCTGCGAGGTCACCTGGCCCATCCGCCACCGCACGCTGTACCAGGAACCCTTCCGCATCCTGCACCGCACCGACGTCAATGACCAAGACCGCGATCCCTTCCTCACGCCCGCCAAGGCGCTGGCCATGGATGGTCCGCTGTACGCCCAAGGCCCTGGCGACCTCACCCGCTGGATGGGCATTCCCTGGCAGACCGACACCGCCAGTTGCCGTTCGGGCTACGAACTGGTCGCCAACATCGGTCCTCGCTACAGCCCCTACCTGCCGTCCTTCTGGCCCGCCCGGGTACCCAATCAGGTGCTGAAGGAGGAGGACTTCAACATCGTCAACGACACGACCGCCACCGATGACCAGCGAGAGCAGGCTTTCGCCCGGCGTGCGGTCTGGCACCGCTTCCTGAACCCGGACAAACTCAAGGGCCTGCAGAACATGGTCGACTGGTGGGCCAGGTTCGGCATCGTCGAAACCCACCCGTACACGGCCGGGGACGGCAAGTTCCCCGATCGCGTCCTGGCAGAATCCACGCCCGACTTCACTCTCCCCAAGGTCAACGACCGCCGTAACCTGGTCAACGTCCACGTCCCCGAGGCTGGCCCCGCCGCGACCGGTGAAGCGCAGCGCACCGACGCGAACCGGCAGGCCGTCGAAGAGGTCGTTCAGAAGACGGAATTCGATCCCGCGGAGATCTCGGCCGGTTACATCGCCAATGTTGACCCCCTCCGGGACAGCGAATGACGATCGCAGCGGCGACCACCGGGCGCCGCTGGGGCTACTACGACGCCGTGGTTGCCGGCGGTGGGCCGGCCGGCGCCGCCGCCGCCATCACGCTGGCCCGGGCCGGACGCAGCGTCCTGCTCGCCGATGCACACACCGGGCCGCCGAAAACGAGTGAATCCCTCGTACCGGCCGCCCGACTGCTGCTCAACGACCTCGGTATCGACTCCCGCCTCCTTGACCGTGACCATCGCCCCTGCCACGGCACCCTCTCCATCTGGGGATCGCCCTACCCTCAGCAAGTCCACTTCATCAACGACCCGCACGGCCACGGCTGGCACCTCGACCGGCCCTCCTTCGACCGCCTGCTGCGCACAAGCGCCCTCGCCTGTGGTGCGCAAGTCGCAGAAGACTCCACCGTGGGACGACCGACACGCGAACCCGGCGGCAGCTGGGAGGTCACAGTGACCACCCGCAACACCCGCCACACCGTGCAATGTCGCTGGCTGATCGACGCCACCGGCCGGCGCGCCCGCATCGCCACACTCTGCGGAGCCCAGCGACGCCGATACGACCGGCTCGTCGCCGTCCACCTCCGGCTCGCCCACGACCCGCAGGACAACGAGAACCGCTCCCTCATCGAATCCGCGCCCGACGGATGGTGGTACACCGCCCCCTGCCACCCCACCGGCCGGCTCGTCGCCTACTTCACCGACACCGATCTCACCCCACCCGCCCTCACCACCCCAACGGCATTCCTCGACCGACTCGCCACCACCCCGCACATCGCCGCGCGCACCGAGGGCCGCCAAGCCCGCCCGGACGACGTGCCACGCCGATGCGCCGCCCACACCGCCCGGCTGGAACCAGCGGCGGGCGAGGGATGGATCGCCGCCGGTGACGCCGCGACCGCCTACGACCCGGTCTCCTCCCAGGGCATCCTCACCGCCCTCTACACCGGCAAGTGCGCCGGTGAGACCGTGGACGCCCACCTCAGCGGCACACACGACGCGACCGGCCACTACACAGCGCAGTTGGACGAGACCTTCGACAGCTACCTGCTCGGCCACCGCACCGTCCACTCCTGGGAGAAACGCTGGCCCACGCATACCTTTTGGCAGCGCCGGCACCATCCACCCCTACTGGCCAGCGCAACGACCGCGCACCCCTGACCGGCACTCCTCCCATGAACCCGCACTCGTCGGCAGACTGGCGGCTTCACGGAAGACACGATGATTTCCGCCTTCCCGCACCACGCCTCTCCCAGCGGCAAGCATCGGTTCATCCTGCTCGGGAGAACCAACGTGGTCGCCTACCCGCCTCGCCCTGTTCCTCGTGCCCGCTCGTGCGTTCCAGATGCTGCTCGCGATCGAGTTCACGGATCAGGCCGCGCGAACGGCCTGCCTCGACGACTCATGACCCAGACTCCCGCTGGCACCACGTGCTACCACTCCCTGGTCGTCGACGGCTCCTTCCCGCTCACGACATCCCATCGGCGGTCACCCGCCATCCGCGCGAGGCCAGCCATCGGGCGTCACCACCCTCACCGCAACTCAGATCCGGGGCAGTGCCCGGCACCAGGGCGCTGATCTCCCGCCCAAGCAGTGGGTTCGGGTTGCCGCTCCAGACTCGTTCGCTGACGCCGTGGCGCTCTTCTCAGGACTGGGTCGGTCCTGGTGCCTCAGCGTCGCCTGGTCTTGGAGACCATGGTCTTCCACACGCTGTTCCAGGACACTGAAACCACAGTGAAACCGTACTGAATGCGACCTGCTGCAACCTCTGCGGCATGACGACAACGACACCGCACTCACTCGCCATCACGGCCAGGGGGATGCGCAAGGCCTACGGGGAGAAGACGGTCCTCGACGGCATCAACCTGGCGGTGCCGACCGGCACGGTCTTCGCGCTGCTCGGGCCGAACGGTGCCGGCAAGACCACCGCCGTGAAGATCCTCTCCACCCTCATCACCGCCGATGGCGGAGAGGCCAAGGTCGGCGGCCACGACCTGGCCACCGACCCGCAGGCCGTCCGGGCAACGATCGGCGTCACCGGACAGTTCTCCGCCGTCGACGGCCTGATCACCGGCGAGGAGAACATGCTCCTCATGGCGGATCTGCACCATCTCTCCCGGCGCGAGGGACGCCGTACCACCGCGGAACTCCTGGAGCGCTTCGACCTCACCGACGCCGCGAAGAAGCCCGCCGCCACCTACTCCGGCGGCATGAAACGCCGCCTCGACCTCGCCATGACCCTGGTCGGCAACCCGCGGATCATCTTCCTCGACGAACCGACCTCCGGCCTCGACCCACGCAGCCGCCACAACATGTGGGACATCATCCGCGATCTCGTCACCAGCGGTGTCACCGTCTTCCTCACCACCCAGTACCTCGAAGAAGCCGACCAACTAGCTGACCGCATCGCCGTGCTCAATGACGGCAAGATCGCCGCCGAGGGCACCGCCGACGAACTCAAACGACTCATCCCCGGCGGCCACATCCGACTCCGCTTCACCGACCCCGCCGCCTACCAGGCCGCCCACCTCGCCCTCAGCGAGGTCACCAGGGACGACGAAGCCCTCTCCCTCCAGATCCCCAGCGACGGCAGCCAACGCGAACTGCGCTCCCTCCTCGACTGGCTGGACGCGGCCGACATCGAGGCCGACGAACTCACCGTGCACACCCCCGACCTCGACGACGTGTTCTTCGCCCTCACCAGCAACACCAACATCCCCACCCAGTCCAAGGAGAACGCCCGATGAGCTCCCTCACCCACGCCGTACGCGACTCGAACACCATGCTGCGCCGCAACCTCCTGCACGCCCGGCGCTACCCCTCGCTCACGCTGAACATCCTGCTCACGCCGATCGTCCTGCTGCTGCTCTTTGTCTATGTCTTCGGCGAAGTGATGAGCGCGGGAATCGGTGGCAGCGGAGCCGATCGCTCCGACTACATCGCCTACCTGGTGCCGGGCATCCTGCTGATGACGATTGGCGCCACCCCGGCTGGGACTGCGGTGTCCGTCTCCATGGACATGACCGAGGGCATCATCGCCCGCTTCCGCACGATGGCGATCCACCGCGGCTCCGTGCTCGTCGGGCACGTCGTCGGAAGCGTGTTGCAATCGGTCATCAGCGTGGTCCTCGTCGGTGCCGTCGCCGTGGCCATCGGCTTTCGGTCCAGCAATGCCACGGCCCTGGAGTGGATCGCGGCATTTGGCCTCCTCGTACTGGTCGCCCTGGCGCTCACCTGGATCGCGGTGGGGATGGGCATGGCCAGCCCGAATCCCGAAGCTGCCAGCAACAACGCGCTGCCACTGATGATCCTTCCGCTTATCTCCAGCGCCTTCGTCCCCATCAACGCCATGCCGGGCTGGTTCCAGCCGATCGCCGAGTACCAACCGTTCACCCCTGCCATCGAAACCCTGCGTGGCCTGCTGCTCGGCAGCGAGATCGGCACCAACGGGTGGACCACGATCGTCTGGTGCCTGGCGCTTTCCGCTCTCGGCTACCGCTGGTCGACGGCGCAGTTCAACCGCGATCCGCGATGAGCGCGCGGGCTGCCTCCCACAGCTCGTCCCGCTCCAGGGCGGTGTACTCCGACACCGCGTCGGTGTACGCCGCGCCGACAGCGTGCCCGGCGCCCTCGACGGCCAGCCGGGCGTGGGCCGCCGACATCGTCGGTTGGAACTCGCGTAGCACCCGAAGCCGTTCGGCCAGCGCGATCATCCGTACGGCACCGGCGTCGCCGGACGCGAGCCCCGCCCTACCAAGGGCGTGCAGCACCGTTCCGAACACGGGGAGCTCCATGGGCGAGCGGGGCGGACCGGAGAGCAGGGTTCGCAGCCCCTGACGCAACCGGTCCAGCGGTTGAGCGACCAACTCAAGCCTGCCGGCGTGCGCGTGCGCCGTCACCGCCGCCGACTGGATCTGAAGCGCCCACGGGTCGAGCCAGGGGTCGCCGCTCTGCATCGAGCCGGCCTTGGGAATCCGCTCCACGGCGCTGCGCCACAGGCCGAGCCCGACCTTCACCAGTCCGCGGGCGAGTGCGATCTCGGCGCGCCCGCCGAGGTCCGGGCTGTAGAAGGTGTCCTGGTGCGGGATGGTGTCGCGCTCCGCCTGCTGCTGCCAGTACTCGGCCTCGTCGGGGTCGTCACGCTGTAGGCAGGCGAGGGCGAGGCCCCAGCGGATGCCGATGTAGTCGTGCTCGTCGCCAAGCTGCGGCAGCACCTCAAGCGCTTCCTTCAGGTGCTCGTACGCCGCCTCGCCCTGCCCCGTCCGCAAGCACAGTTCGCTCAGCCGGGAATGACCCATGAGCAGCAGGGACGGGTTGTCCACCGGAGCCAGTGCGGCGATCATCCGGCGGGCCGAGGCGAGCGCGCGATCGATGTCGTGCTCGTACTCCCAGAGGTAGCTGGCGATGCACTCGGCGATGCCGGCGACGAGCGGCTGCTGATCGTCGCAGAGGTTGCGCAGCACGTCGTAGTCGGGAGGCAGCATCTCGGGAACCGCGCTCAGTACCACCGCAACGGCCCGCAGCAGCGTGTCCGGCGGGGCCGGGGGCAGCCGCCGGAGGGTGACGAGTTGGCGTACGGCGCGCAGGCCGTAGCCCATCAACAGACCTGCCATGCACAACGTTGCTGCGGCACGGGCGACTTCGACGTACTCGGGCTCTGGGTAGTAGTGCGACAGCGCCGAGCCGGTGTCTTCGGCCAGGGCGGAGAGGCGCGGAAAGTTGGAGTCGGTGGACCACAGAGCGGCGAGGACGGCGGTGAGGGCGGCGATGCTGGGGCCATCGGTACGAGCCAGGGCGTGCCGCAGGGCCAGCACGAGGTTGTCCTGCTCGGTCCTCGTCCGCTCCCAGGCGGCCAGCCGATCCGAGCAGAAGAGCACGTCGTGGTGGGCGACCCCGAAGTCCCTCGCCCAGGCAAGGAACCGGTCGATGGCCTCCTCATTCTCGCCCGCCTCCACACACCGGGCCGCGCTGAACTCCCGTACGGTCTCCAGCATCCAGAACCGCACACCGGCCGGGGTGTCGGCGACGGTGAGCAGTGACTGGTCGGCCAACTGCTCCAGGAGGAACAACGCATCGTCGCCAAGGACCTGCTCAGCCGCTTCGCCCGAGAAGCCGCCGGGGAAGACGGACAGCAAGCGCAGCGCCGCCCGTGCGTCATCCGCGAGGAGGTTCCAGCTCCACTCCACGACCGCGTGCAGTGTGCGGTGCCGCTCTGGCGCGCCCCTCACCCCGCCGCGCAACAGCGCGAACCGGTCGCCGAGGCGCCGGGCGATCTCCGGTACCGAAAGCACCCGCACCCGTGCAGCGGCCAGCTCCACGGCGAGCGGCAGCCCGTCGAGGTGGCGGCCCAGCTCGGCCACCGCCTCCGGGGGCAGTTGCACGCCGGGCCGGGCGGCCCTGGCCCGCTGGGTGAACAGTTCGACCGAGGTGTCGAGCCCGAGCTCCGGCAGCGGGTACACGGCCTCCGATGTCAGGCCAAGAGGGGCCCGGCTGGTGGTGAGGACCCGCAGATCCTTCGCTCCGGAGATCAGGGCCTGCACGAGGTCGGCTGCACCCTGGATGACCTGCTCGCAGTTGTCGAGCACCAGCAGTGCGGGCCCGGAGCCGAGTACGCCGAGGATGCCAAAGACCGGGTGGGCCGGGGCAAGGCCGCTGAGGGTGCCGGGTCGCCCCTCGCCCGCACCGAGTGCGGAGGCCACCTCCGCGGCCACGTCCGCGTCCGCTGTGACCCCGGCGAGCGGCACGAAATACACCACGAGCTGCTCGGCCCGGCGGCTGACGGCATGAGCGAGCCGGGTCTTGCCGAGGCCCCCTGGGCCGAGGATGGTGACAGTGCGGGAGGCACGCAGTAGTCGCTCCACCGCCGCAATGTCGTCGTCCCGACCCAGTAGCTGATTCGGCTCATGCGGCACGCCGTGCTTGACCACGGGCGCCTCGCCCCGCAGCAGTTCCCGCTGTACGGCCTTGAGTCCGGCGCCCGGCTCCGTGCCGAGCTCGTCGCGCAGCTCACGCCGGTACGCCTCATACCGCATCAGCGCTGCCGACGGCCCCACCGTCGCCGCCTGGCCGCGCAGCAATTCGGCCAGCGCCTCTTCGTCGCGCGGATGCTCGGCCACGGCCACCGCCAGCGGCCTGGCCGCCTCCGCGTGCCGTCCGAGGCGGGCGAGCGCGAGCGCCTGCGCACGTACGAGGGTCCCGTGGAAGGGTGCCCGCTCGGTACGCAACGCGGCTACGGGGTCGTTGGTGTCGCCGGCCGTGTCCGGGGTGCCCTCCCACAGTGCGAGTCCGGCCTCGGCCGCCGCCAGTGATCCCGCGTGGTCGCCGGCCCTTGCTCGGTCCGCGCTCGTGGCGGCGTGCAGCAGCAGGGCGGAGCTGTCGATTTGTTCTTCGGCGAGTGCGAGCCGGTATCCGGTCGGCGTGCTGACGACGACGTCGGCGCCCAGTTGCGCCCGGGCCCTGGACACGAGGACCTGTACTGCCTTTTCTGGCCGCTGTGGCAACTCATCCGGCCACAGCCCCGCCACGAGCCGCTCGGTGCTACAGCCGGCCCGCACGTCGCGTGCGAGCAACGCGAGGAGACAGCGGAGCCGGGGTGCGGTGACCTCCAGTTGGCGATAGGCGACGCGAGGCAGCAGAGTCAGATCGGTGGTCACTCGTGCACACTAGCCAAGGCTGCCGACCGTGCGGAGGTCAGTGAGACAGACGATCGTGTCGAGGGGGCACGGCGACGCACTGCGCACTCACCCGCTCAACAACACATTCTGCGATGGCGAGTTCGCCCCGCTTGGCCCCGCTCCTCTGCCCCAGCAGTCCCCGGCAGAGTCCCCCGTGACGTTGATTGCTTGTGCGGGGCGGCTGGCGCCCAGAACGTGGTGTTCGGCCTCAACAGTAGGGGGCGCGAGAACTGCGACTCTGCCCGGAGCCATGAGCCGCACCATCAGCTACGCCCCAACCGGCCCGACAACCAGCGTCGCGTGCCCCTGAGGTGTCGCCGTTCGGCCATCTTGCCCATGTCGTAGTAGCGGCCGGGAAGGGTGGCCAGTGTCATTGCCGAGTTCGTCGGCGAAGGCGGTCCGGTCGTGCTGCGGAGGTGAGCCGGCCCTCGGCGTTGTGGGACGGGGCGCGAGCATATGGATCAGGCGGGTCGTGGTGACCGGCGGGAGCGGGGCGACGCTGCGGCGGGTGCGGCACTCGTTCGTCAACCGGGCCAATTGCGCACAGCCTTGCGCAAGTCGGTCAGTGCTTTCACCGTCACCGCGACGTGCTCGATGTGCTTCACACCGCCGCCCAAGAATCGGCGGCAATGCGCTGTGGGCGCCTCCACTCCGGACAGCGAGTAGATGACCTTGAGGTGGAGGCCTCATGTCTCCGTAGGTGGCTTCGGGGGGCTCTAAGGAGCAACTCCAGACCGTGCCCGGGTCTCTTTTTCAGCGGACCGCAACATCAAGCGATAGAAGCCCTGTGTGGCGATCTAAGGGCCTCTTGTGTGTCAAGTGTAGGGGGGATGGTTGAAATAGTTACACGACCATCAGGGTTGCGCTTAAGGAGCTTCAAGTCGTATCTGTAATGCTCATATTGAGTGTGGTAAACCTGGTTCTCGGTTCTATGGTGAACCTTGCAGAACAGGGACTGGCCGGTCGGCGGGGCCCTGTTCCGACCTCCGTCCGACGCCATGCTGCTCCCGCCCCACTGGGTGGGAGCAGGGTCTTCGACTACCGCAACTGGCTCACCTGGGAAATCTCGGTAACCCACGACAAATTCAAAGAAGACCCCACGAGCACCACCGAAGTCTTCCGCGCCATCACCGCCCGCAACAGCACGCTCCTACCAGCGGTCCGCAGCGGATCACCGCGCGCAGTCTCACCTACACCTACCCCGGCGCCACCACCCCCGCCGTCAACGACGTCGACCTCGACATCCAGCGCGGCGAAGTCATCACCCACCGCCTCGCCAGCACTCGCGCCGCCGAACGCATCCTCGTACTCCGCCAAGGACGCGTCATCCAATCCGGTACGTACACCGAGCTCCTCAACGCAGACGGCGGGCTCTACCAGGAACTACACCAACTGCAGGAAGGACGGGAGTGCTGAAAACCGGAGGTCTAGGTTCCGCACCCGAGTGCGCAACGGGCCCATGAAATGGGCAATGGATGGGCAATTTCGCGATTCCGTGGTCACTCCGTTCCACCGGAGGCCCACCTCAGTCCCCATCTTGGCGGGACACCGAGATGAGATGGCGCAGCAGGGCAGCAGAGAGAGAATCAGGAGCGTCTGTGCGGCCTGCTCGCCATGGCGACGAACCGAACCCGCGCATACGGCAGTGGCACCATGCGGCCGGCGAAGCGATAACACGACTTGTGCACCTTGCGGGTGGTCGTGAATCGAATCGCTTCTGGACTACCGCCGAATGGGGGATCCCTCCCTTGGGACGCCGGCACGCTGGGAGCCGGCGCACACAGGGAGAGGACTCTTCTCATGCTCGCACACACCCGCCTGAGCAGGATCGGCCTAGCGGTCAGCACGGCAGTCGTGCTGACCCTTAGCCTGTCCCCCAACGCGCAGGCCGCCACGGGGACGATTCGGTACTTCGATGTCAACAGTCAAGAGTTCCGGATCTCCAACCCACCGGACAACGTCTGTATCACCCTCCAGGCCCGAGCATCATCGATCACCAACGAGACGAACAAGACGGTGCGCCTCTACCGCAACGGGGGCTGCGACATCTTCGTCTTGGACCTCGCCCCTGGTAGCACGCGGTCCCGTATCGGAGGCCCCCTATCCGTGAGGGTCATCGGCTGAGAACGCGGCAAAAGAGCCTGGAGGACGATGGCCTTTGCTTGCGTCCTCCAGGACAAGGGGGAGATGACCGCCCACCCGGCGAACGTTCAGCCCATCACCCCACCTACAGCGGGCTCGGGCCCGGCCCCTTGCCGCGCTAAGGAACCCCTCCGGTCTCCTCCGAACAGGTTCATCGGGTGCTGCGGGCACTACACCGCTATGCCCTGATCACCTGCAGCACGCGGCTGAGCCGCGTGCGGTGCGGATTCATGCCCTCACCGCCCGCGCAGTCCGGGAGAGCATTGCCGATACCCAACTCGCCGCCATCGCGAAGACTTCCGCTGATCCCTTGGTGGAGCTCTGCCCCAACCCCGATCAGCTCCATGCTGGCCTCGCCGCCACACTCCGAACCAACACCGACCTACTTGCCGAGCACTCCGGTGACCACCTCTGGCACCGGGAAGGCCACAGGGTCTTGTTCCGGGCTGGGGTAAGCCTTCTGGATGCGGGTCTGATGACCACCGCGTCTGACTACTGGCGACACATGATGGACCGCAGCGAGTGCCTCCTCGGGGTCGACCACCTCACGACCCTCGCCGTCCGCAGCAACCTCGCCACCTCTCTACTGGCAGGTAGAACGGCTTGAGGAAGCCGTCCACCTCGAAGAGCAGGTCCTTGCCGATACCGAGCGCATCCTCGGGCGGGAGCACCCGAACACCCTCGCCGTCCGCAACAATCTCATCACCTGCTACCGGCAAGTAGGACGTATCGAAGACGCCACCCGCCTCCAAGAGTGGTGACTGCCCGGATTTGACCCAGCGTTGTGTGTTGAGACAGGAGCCGTGCTCCGTGTCGCGGCTAACGATCAGCGGGCTCACTCCGAGGTTCCCAACCAGCCGACGGTACTTGTCGTGGTTGTAGCCGCAGTCACCGAGCACCATGTCAGGGCAGCGTCGGGGCCTGCCGCGCTTAACTCGCACGGGCGGTTTCGCCTGGAGAAGGGGTATGAGTTGGGTGACATCGCTGCGGTTGCCCGCCGGTCAGGGTGGTGGAGAGCGGGACGCCAGTGGTGTCGGTGATCAAGTGGCGCTTGCTGCCCGGTCTGCCCCGGTCGACCAGGACGTCGTCCGGCCTTTGCTCCCCCTTTGAGGCCCGGATATGGAAGCCGTCGACCGCAGCCTGGGAGAAAACCAGGGTGTTCGCGCCGCGAAGCTTCGAGAGGAGGACCTCATCCAACCGGGGCCAGTGGCCTTCACTCTGCCTCTACGCTGAGGGTTAGGCTTGCATCCCGGCGACCTCGTTCACGCTGCGCGGAATCTGCCGTCGGCAGAGGAGCCAGGGGCATTCGCGGGCCCCGCGCTAGCGTCGGATCATGGAACTCACCCAGGTCGCCCATGCCATCTGGCAGTTGGCCTTCCCCGTCGGGCACGTCTACTTCGTGCGTCTGCCGGACGGTTACGGTCTGATCGACACTGCCATGCCGGGGTCCGCCCCCGCGATCCTCGATGCTCTGACGCAGCTCGGCGGCCACTCACAGGACCTGCGGCAGATCGTGCTCACTCACTCTCACATCGACCATATGGGCTCAGCTGCGGATCTCGTCGCCGCCACCGGGGCTCGCGTCTTGGCGGGCGCTGTGGACGCCCCGTATATCCGCGGCACGGCACCCGAACCCCAACCGGTGTGCACGGCCTCGGAACGCGTGCTTCATGAGCAGATCGTGGCGGGCTTCTCCGAAGCGTACGTCCGGCCCCTGCACCATGTGCCGGTGGATGTGGAACTGCACGACGCAGACACCATTGATGACTGGGGCGAGCCCGTCCGTATCTTGCACGTGCCGGGACACACCCCGGGGAGCATCGCGCTACACCTCCCCTCCAGCGGTGTGCTGTTCCCGGGTGACATCGTCGCCACCGTGGAGGGCCGGGCAATCCTCGGCCCTTTCAACGTGAACAGGGAGCAGGCTATTGCCTCCTTCAGGCGGCTGGCCTCGCTGGAGGTCGAAGCACTATGCGTCCCGCACGGCGAGCCGGTGTTCCGGGGCGCGAGCGAAATGCTGCGGGCGGCAACTCCGGAGAATGACTGGGTGTGAGCTCAACACAAGTCAATCCATCACACAGGCAATTGGAGGAGTGACGCCCCGACACCGCAAGAGTGCGAACGTCGATCACCTCCGAAGCAACCGCGGCCGTTGTTTGTTGGGGTCGCGGGGACCGGCGCGGGGGTCGCCAGGGAGTACGGCCTGCCGTCCGTTCTCTTGGCACTTGAGGAGGATGTCGGCGAAGCTGAGGGTGTTTCCTCCCGCGCCGACGGTGATCACGTCCGTGCCCGGGCCCACCGCCTCAACCTGGGGCGGCACCGGCGGGAAGGGGTAGTCGGGGCCTTCGGAGAAGGGCGGCGCGTTACGGCCGATCGGCTGCTGGGCCCGGAAGGTGACGTCCTCGATCGTGGCTGCGTCGCAGCTGACATTGGTCAGTTCGATGAGCGAGCTGAGGTCCCGGTCGATGACCTGGGGGTAGGACTGGTCGGTGCGCTGGCAGCCGTTCCTCGGGTACTCGAAACCGTCACCGGCGGCGTCAATGCACGGCCGGCCTGCCGCTGATCAGCCAGAGCTCTTCGAGGCAGGTGAGGAGATCGCCCTAGTGCTCGGTTCCTCAAACGGTGTACACATAGCGGCGTCGTAGTCGGCGGGTAGGTGGTGGTGGCCTGCCCCATATCCATGGCCGTGCGCGCTGGTTGAGTTGGGTGGTGGCGAGGGCGGTGGCCTGATCGATCTCTGGTGGGCCTGCGAAGGACTTGCCGGCGAGGGCGGCTTTGCGGAAGATGCGCCACCAGCCTTCCTGGAGGTTGAGCCAGCAGGCGCCGACGGGGATGAAGACGTGACGGATGCGGGGGTGGTCCTCGAGCCAGGTTCGGGTGGACAGGCTGTTGTGGGAGGACAGATTGTCCGTGATCACGTAGATGACACCCGCCGGGTTCGCCTGCTCGAGCTTCTGCAGGAACTGCTGGTAGAAGACGCTGTTACGGGAGGGCGCGGTCATGGTGACCTGATGCCCGTCCCTGACACGCAGCCCGCCGTAGACCCAGGTCTTCTCTGGTCCGCGGCCGTAGTCGAGTTCTGCTTTGATGCGGTGTCCGTCCGGTGACCAGCTCGGCGCCGGCGGGAAGGTGCGCGGGATCACCGGCCCGAGCTCGTCGGCACAGATGACCGTCGAGCCGACGGGCGGGCAGGTGTACAGGCCGATGATCCGCGTCCTTTTCCCTCGAAGCCCGGATCCTTCGACCGGGTCCAGGACCTGGTGCGGCGCCAGCGGACACCCTCGGCGAGCAGGATCCGTCTGACCTGGGACCGGCTCACCCTGATTCCCTCCTGACGGGCGACCGCGGCGAGGGCGTCAAGTGTCCACTCCGGCGGCCCCGACTCATCCGACGCTTCCAGGTCCCCACCCGGCTGCACCATCAGCCGCCCCGGAGGCGGCGACTTCACCAGACCGATGACCTTTGACCGTTCCCTCTCGGTGATCCGCCGTCTACGGCCCTGGCCCCCGAGGTCCTCCAGGCCCTCCAGACCAGACTGGTTGAACCGGGGCAGCCACCGCCGCACGGTCTTCTCACCACAGCACAGCTCGTACGCGATCCTCGGCACGGTCTCCCCGGCCCAGCTCAGCTCGACCATCCGCGCCCGCATCGCCAGGTCCCTCGGAGCCTTCCTCGATCTCGCCAGCCGCAGGACCATGCCCCGCTCGCCTGTCCTGCCGTCCTGCCGTGCACGTAAGACCATCGCCCGACACCCGCCCCGACCACCGATCCGACACCCGGATACATACCCACCGTTTGAGGAACCGAGCACTAGACCCCGCTGCTCCGGGAGGCCCCCGCTGCCTATTCTGCGCTGTCGCCGAAACACGCAAGGGCGGCGCCCCGCCTCCGCAGATCCAAGGCCGAAAGCGCCGACTTCCCCCACGGCACCACCGCCCCTGAACTCCCATCGTTAAGAGAAGGTGATCCACCTGCCCTCCACCTACGAGCATCTGACCACAGCGGAAGAGCTCCTCCACCAGGCCCGCCAACTGCTCAACGAGGGCCGCAATCATGCGGCCGCCGGCCACACCCAACTCGCGTCGGCCTATCTGGGAGCCGCTGCCGCCCGCGGACGGATCATCCCTGAGCCGCCACCCCTACCGGCAGCGCGCCTGGGACCACTACCGGAATGGTGCGGCACCTGCGACGGCCCCGATCTCGGACTGCGATGGATCCAAGTCACACTGCCCGGAGACGAAGTCCGCATGGCCAAGTGCCCCAACTGCCACCCAGCCGCGCCGCACTACACCCCAGCCACCACAAACGAGGAACCCCTCACCACTTCCCACTCCGGCGAGAACGCTCCCGCGAGCGCACCGTCCTGAAACCGCACCAAAAACCAGCGAGGGCAACCCACCGCGCGCGTCGACACAGGGCTACCCCACACACTTCGGATAGGCGCGGCGGTCAGTCTCGGTTCTGAACGTTCCCTCATCTTCATTCACCTACTACTCAGTATCAGCTGGTCCGTAAGACCGGAAAGCCGAAGCCGGTTGTTCAATGATCAGAACGGTAAGACCAAGTAGTACCAGGCTGATACGAGGTGTAGACGGTGGTTGGATGGCCAGTGTTCCACGCTCTGACGTTGGCGGGCCGCCCGGCCGAGGTAGTGGGCAGTTGGCTGATGTGGGAGTGAGACGCGATGGGGGAGAGGCAGGGCAGCTGTGGCTGACCGGAGTTCGATTGAGTGGACAGAAGCGACATGGAACCCGACCACGGGATGCGACCAGGTGAGGTGACCCCCGGAGTGTGGACACAGGGGTTCATGCTGTGAGTTGGAGTTTAGCTGTCTTGTGGTGCTGCTGTTCGAACTCGATCGGGGAGAGGTAGTCGAGCGCGCTGTGGCGTCGGCGGGTGTTGTAGTAGGTGAGCCACCGGAAGATTTCCTGTCTCGCCTGTTGCATCGTCGAGAACAGCTTCCCGTGCATCGTCTCTCGCTTCAGGCCCTGCCAGAAACTCTCCGCGAGGGCATTGTCGTAGCTCGAGCCGACCCTTCCCATGCTCCTGCGGATGCCGTACCGGTCGCAGACCTGGGCGAACGCGGCGGACGTGTATTGCGATCCGCGGGCCGCGACCGCGGCCTAGTACTGCAACGGTCTTTGTCGTGGCGGTGTGTCGTCTTTGGGTGGTGTGTTGCCGCGTCGTTTGTAGTGGCTGATGCGGGCCTGGAACTGGCGTCGGCGTCGCCAGTGTGACCAGTGCAGGACGTGGTCGACGCTTGGGCGGACGTCGTAGCGGCGGACCTGGTAGTCGTCCAGACCGCACTCCTGCTGCGCGGTCTGGAAGCATTCCTCGACTGCCCACCGGGTGCCGGCGACGCGGATCAGTTCGTCGAGTGTGGTCTCGGCCGGGCAGCAGGCGATGTAGATAGGAGATCTCTTCCGGCCTGCGGATGCTGCGGCGGGCGATCACCCAGTGCCGGCGGTCCTCGCGGTGCCAGGGCCGGACCTCCACCCTGGCCCAGTCGTAGACGCGTGGCCCGTGGGCACCGTTCCCGCAGGAGCGGTGCCTCCACTTCTGCCGGGGCAGCCCGGGGAACAGATCGCGGACCGGGTGGTCCATGGCCCAGCGGGTGACGACGGTGTCGTGCCGGGTGGTGGCCATGACGTGGAAGACATCCCCTCGCTCCAGCTCGGACCGCCAGCCTTTGGAGAAGCCGTAGGCGGCGTCCGCGGTCACCCACCGGAACGGGATCTTCTCGGCGATCGCCCGGCGGACCATGGCCTTGGCCGTCACCACCTTCGTCTCGAAGGCGACTGTGTCGCCGATTCCGGCGGCCCGGCAGCGTTCGCGGTCATGGGCTGATGCCGGTTGTGGCAGTGGGGTGATCGCCCGGCTGCTACGGCGGTGGAGCGGGCCGGACGCGGAGTACGCATGGTGGAACCGACCGACATCCGGTCCCTGTGCCCCGGCGGGAAGGACCCGTTCCGATGCCCCAGCCGCTGATATCCCTGGGCGCGAAGCGTCACCGCGCCGACCGTCGGCGCAGCGCCCGCGTGACGCGGGCCGCCGTTCTGTGCGGGCTGGCCGCCGCCTTGCTGGTGGGGGCTGGCGCGTCTCCTGCTGTATCGGCCGTCGGCGGGCGTCTGGGGGCGGTGGAGTGCAGTACGCAGGCGGGGCCGTATCAGGCGGTGGTCGAGCGTCACCTCGGGCTTGCTGCGGACGGGGTCCAGACGCCTGCCGACTGTGCCGCCGTGCAGCGGCTACAGGAGAGGAACGGCCTTGTTCCGGCCTCGGGGTACGCCGGGGTGGAGACCTGGAGGATGGTCCAGTACGAGGAGGCGCGTGCCGATCCCGCCAGCCTTACCGGCTGCCCCCGTGACGTCACGCTCGTCGTCTGTATCGATCTCGCTCGGCAGGTGCTTTGGGTGTGGGACGGCAGGCGGGTGGTCTTCGGGCCCGTGCCTGTACGGACCGGGTCGGGCGAGTTCCCCACTCGTACCGGACGGCAGCGGATCTACGAGCGGGTCGAGGAACAGTGGTCCGATCTCTACGACGCGCCGATGCCGTTCAGCCAGTTCTTCAACGGCGGCCAGGCCCTGCACGCCAGCTATCGAACGATCTGGGAGGAGCCCGGTTCCCACGGATGTGTCAATCTCCGCTATGACGATGCCGAACGCCTGTGGAATGGCTTGCGGCTCGGTGACACGGTCTATGCCTGGGGGACCCGTACGGCCTGACCTACGTTGTACCGCCTGACACCTGACGACTCCCTCCGGGAATGCCGGGGGAGCCGTCAGCGTGCGGGCTGCAGTCTGTCTTCAATCATTCTGGGTGAGGTCGTGGACCGAGCCGCTGCCTAGGCGGCTCGCTGCATCTCCGGTGGTGTGGCGGTCAGGGCGACTTCCACGCTCTCCCGCGTGCCCCAACCGTTGTCCTTGAGGGTCGCGAGCGAGTACAGCCGTACCCAGAGCAGGAGGGTCAGGTGCAGCAGCGCGTACAGGGGTGCGAGGAGGAAGGTGCCCAGGCGCTCCGCCCAGGGCATGCCGTTGGGGTGGTCGGCTTCCAGGTAGCGCACCGAGCGGGCGTAGCCCACGAGCATGGCGTAGACGAGATACAGGAGCAGGATGTGGGCGTTCGCGTGGATGGGGGTGAGCACGAGCGCGATCAGGAGCAGGGTGGTGAAGCTGATCCAGGAGGTGAGTTCGAGCAGGGAGAGCCAGAAGGCCGGCCTGCCCGCGGGGGCGGTCTTGACGGCCCAGAGGGACTCGCGGACGAACGACTTGTTCCAGCGGATCTGCTGGCGCAGATAGTGGCCCAGGGTTTCGGGGACCAGTGTCCGGGCGAGGGCGGTGGGCTGGAGGAGGACGCGGCCGGTCTGGAGACAGTAGTTGGTCATCCGGCGGTCGTCGCCGAAGGTCGCCGCGCGGCCCAGGAAGCGCTGGGTGAGGAAGTCGTCGAGGTTGGCCCGGATGACCTCGGCGCGGTAGAAGGCGAGCGAGCCGCAGCAGCACAGCACCGAGCCGAGCAGGGAGTAGGCGGCCCGTTCGTAGAGGAACGCGTTGGCGTAGCGCAGGTCGATCAGCCGGGTGAGCAGGTTGGTGCGGGCGTTGAGCGCGCCGACCAGCCCGGTGACCGCGTTGACGTCCGGGGAGACGAAGGGGAGGGTGCCCTCGTCGACCGCGGCCTCGTCGAGGACGGTGTCGGAGTCGACGCCGAGGAAGATGTCCGCCTCGGGGTGGGCGCGGAAGCCCGCGGCCAGGGCGTGGCGCTTGCCCCGGTTGGCGGGGAAGGCGATGACCTGGTAGCCGATCCCGGCGCGGGCGAACGCCTCGGTGACGGCCGCCGAGCGGGCGTGGTCGAGGGCGCGCGGGTCGGCGGAGTGGTCGTCGACGACCACCAGGTTCTGGGGCGGCCTGGTCTGGCGCAGCAGGGAGTCCAGGCAGCGGGCGAAGGTCATGGGGTCTTCGTTGTAGACCGTGATCACCGCGGTGACGCTCAGCGCCCGTGCCCGCGCCCGTTCTTCGGGCGTGGGGGTCTTGGGCCGGTGGAGGAGGGATGCGGTGAGCTTGGTGGCCAGCAGGGTGAAGACCGCGATGCCGTAGATGCTCAGATCGGTGCCGTCGAGGTAGAGGACCAGTCCGAGAGCGGCGGCCATCGCGGCCGCCGAGGGAAACCACTTCATGTCTCAGCCCCTGCCGTCTGCGCGGTGGGCGTGAACCCGGGTGACGACCAGGCCTGAACCGACGCTGACGAGCAGCAGAGCGACCAGCCACCAGGGCAGTACCACGGAGCCGATGACGAGCGCTCCTGAGCCCGTCGCGGCGAGATGATTGTCGTACACGAGATCCTCCGCGGGTCTCTATGAGAGGGGCGGGGATGGCCCCTCGGAGGTCGGGCGGCCGGCCCTGCGGACCACGGAAGAGGTTCCTGCGCGGATCATGACCGGTCGGCGAGCGGGCATATCCTGACATGAGAATGTGGTTATATGTGAGAAATGCAGAGTTCGCCATTCCTGGTGCACCAGGTGGGGGACCGCCAGGCGGGTGCGGCGGGCGCAGGCCGCCGCGACACACGGCGATACACGAACTGACGAGACGTCAGGAACTAGTGTCGGGTGCCGTGCGACTCGTCCTTCTCACCGTGGTGGTCGGCCTGGCCATCGTGGCCGGCCTCATCGAGCTGCTGCGCCGACGGCAACTCCGCGAGAAATACGCGGTCCTGTGGCTCGTCACAGCCGTGTTCGTGGTGGTGCTGTCCGTCTTCCCCAGCGCCCCCGATCTCATCGCCCACCTTCTCGGCATCAGAAACGGCATCAGCCTGGTGCTGTTCCTCAGTGTGGTCTTCCTGCTGGCCGTCTGTATGCATCTGACATGGGAGGCCAGCCGACAGGACGAGAGGACGCGCATCCTCTCCGAGGAGATCGCACTCATCAGGCTGGAGCAGGACGCCCTGGCGCGGCCGCCCGGCCCCGTGCGGCGGGATCCCGTCCTGCTGGTCCCGAGCCCCGACGGACGCCATGGCAACGACGACTGAACGGCGCGTCCTCGTCGTCGTACCGGCCCTCAACGAGGCCGACTGCATCCCCGCCGTCATCGCCGAGGTGCGTACAGCTCTCCCGTCCGCGGACGTCCTCGTCGTCGACGACGGCTCGACCGACAGGACCGCGGCCCGCGCCCGCGAGGCCGGGGCGCGCGTCGCCTCCCTCCCGTACAACCTCGGTGTCGGCGGGGCCATGCGGCTCGGATACCGCTACGCGTCGGCGCGCGACTACGACAGCGTCGTCCAGATCGACGCCGACGGCCAGCACGACCCCTGCTATGTATCGGCCCTGCTCGACCGTCTCGACACGGGCGCCGACCTGGTGATCGGCGCCCGCTTCGCCGGTGAGGGCGACTACGCCGTCAGCGGGCCCAGACGCTGGATGATGCTCCTCCTCAGTACGGTGCTGTCCCGGCTGGCCGGGACGCGGCTGACCGACGTCACCTCGGGGATGCGGGCCGCGTCCCGGCCGGTGGTGGAACTGTTCGCGGCCCAGTACCCGGTGGAGTACCTCGGCGACACGGTCGAAACGCTGGCCATGGCGGCCCGGCGCGGCTTCGCGGTACGCCAGGTGCCCGTGGCCATGCGGGCGCGGGCGGGCGGGCGGCCCAGCCAGCGGCCCTTCCGAGCCTGTCTCTACCTCGCGCGGGCGCTCCTGGTCGTACTCCTCGCCCTGATCCGGCGCTAGTGCTCTGACCGTGTTGGTCTACCGGGTTCTTGCCCCCGCTGGGGCCAGGGCCGGTTGGATG